>CAVRLZ010000031.1:0-461430 GCA_963721895.1 uncultured Chloroflexia bacterium
TCGGCGTGCACGCGGTCGGCGGCATCGCCGGTGCGCTGCTGACGGGCGTGTTCTGCTCGCCCGCCTTGGGTGGCCCCGGCTTCGTCGCAGACTGGGTCACCGGTGCGATGGTCAAGCCGGAGGATTATTCGATCCTGTCGCAGGTGTTCGTCCAGGCGAAGGCGGTTGGCATCACCGTTGTCTGGTCGGCCCTGGTGGCATTCGCCGCCTACAAGATCGCCGACATCCTCGTCGGGCTGCGGGTGCCGGAAGAGGAAGAACGCGAGGGCCTCGACATCACGGCGCACGGGGAGACCGCGTACAACTGATTGCACGTCGTTCGGTAGCGGGAAAAGCGGGCAGGCAACTGCCCGCTTTTCTTTTTGGAACCTCGGCGGCGTGGGACTGCCGAAGCTGCATGAGAAGCCACCGCATCGTTGCCCTTGCCGCGCTCGCAGTTCTGGTCGCGGCCTGCGCGTCCGCGCCGCAACCGCGCGTGGCGCAGCGCGCCGCCGAGGTGACCCTCACCCCCGACGATCCCGACAACCCGCGCGAGGTGCGTTTCGACGTGCCGACTGCCGCAATCATGGGTTTGCCGGGTGGCCGCATCCCCGTCACCCTCGAGGCACGCATCGGCACGCGCGAGATCGCTGCGCGGGAGCTGGCGGTCGCTGGCTACTGCCCGAACGGGTTTCGCGGGCCGGATGGCGTGTTCTTTCCCAACGGGGACCGCTCGCAAAGCGCCTTCATCGTGGAGTGCATAGGCCGATAGGACTGGGTGCACGGATCTCCGGGCTCGCGCGTTAGGAGTGGCGTGCCGATTTGGCGCGCGCCGTAACCTACCGTCCAAGCTGTATAATTTTCAAATGCTTACGTCCGGAAACCCCCCCATTGGCCCCTAAGCGTCTCGGCGAGATCCTGGTCGAGCGCGGCAAGCTCGATCCCACCAACCTGGAGCGTGCCCTCAAGCTGCAGGTGGGCGACTCGCGCGAGAAGATCGGGGTCATCCTGCTGCGCCTGGGCATGGTCTCGGGCCGCGACCTGGCCGATGCCCTCGCCGACCAGCTCGACCTCCCGCTCGCCCAGCTCACCGACTATCCCGAGCTTCCGCTGATGGAAGAGCGGCTTTCGGCGAAATTCCTGCGTGACGCCAGGCAGTGCCGCTGCGCGAAGACGACGAGGAAGTGGCCCTGGCGATCGCGGATCCCACGGATTCATACGTCCTCTCGGCCATCCAGATGGCCTCGGGCAAGCGCGTGCGCGCGTACATCGCGGCACCCAACGAGATCGATGCCGCGCTCGAGCGGTTCTATGGCGGCGGCAAGTCGTCGATGGGCCAGATCGTCGACAACATCTCCACGCGCACCGACGACGACCAGGAGATGCCGGCGATTTCGTCGAGCACCTGCGCGACCTCGCCTCCGAAGCGCCGGTGATCCGGCTGGTCAACGCTGATCCAGCGCGCGGTCGAACTGCGCGCCTCCGACATCCACATCGAGCCGTTCGAGAACCGGCTTGAAGGTGCGCTACCGCGTCGACGGCGTGCTGGAGGAAGGCGAATGCGCCGCCGCGCCAGCCTGACCGCCGCGGTGATCAGCCGCGTCAAGATCATGGCCAAGCTCAACATCGCCGAGCGCCGCCTGCCGCAGGACGGCCGCATCATGCTGCGCGTGCAGGGCAAGGAGCTCGACCTGCGCGTCTCGCACCGTGCCCACCGCGCACGGCGAGAGCGTGGTGATGCGCCTGCTCGATCGCGAGAGCGTGCGTGTTCGACTTCCAGAAGCTCGGCTTCACCGACGACTTCCTGCCGCAGTTCCACGAACGTGCTCGAAC
Organism: uncultured Chloroflexia bacterium; assembly: GCA_963721895.1. GTDB lineage: Bacteria > Chloroflexota > Anaerolineae > Ardenticatenales > Ardenticatenaceae > CAVRLZ01. Next base: position 1,813 of record CAVRLZ010000031.1, read on the forward strand.
AGCCGCACGGCATCCTGCTGGTCACCGGCCCCACCGGCTCGGGCAAGACCACCACGCTGTACACCGCGCTCGAGCAAGCTCAACACGCCCGACGTGAAGATCATCACGGTCGAGGACCCGGTCGAGTACCAGATCGAGGCATCAACCAGATCCAGGTCAAGCCGCAGATCGGCCTCGATCTTCGCGCAACGCGCTGCGCTCGATCGTGCGCCAGGACCCGGACATCATCATGATCGGCGAGATGCGCGACGTGGAAACCGCGCAGCATCGCGATCCAGTCGGCGCTCACCGGCCACCTGGTGCTGTCCACGCTGCACACCAACAACGCCGCCGGCGCCATCACCCGCATGCTGGACATGGGCGTGGAGGACTACCTGCTGACGTCCACCGTCAACGGCATGCTGGCGCAGCGCCTGGTGCGCACGCTTGTGCCCGCACTGCACGCGAGCCGTACCCGGCCTCGCCGGAGGAGATCGAGAAGATCGGACCTGCGCCGCTACCAGCCCGAGGGCGAGATACTTCTCTGCCGCGCGGTCGGCGTAGCGGATTGCGCCGACCGGCTACCTGGGCCGCACCACGATCATGGAGATCCTGGTGATGAACGACGACCTGCGCCGCGCGGTCATGCGCCACGCCGGCATGGGCGACCTGGCGCTCGGCGCGCGATCGCCGGCATGCGCACCATGTACGAGGACGGCCTCGCAAGGCGCTCGCCGGCGTGACCACGATCGAGGAAGTGCTGCGCGTCACCCGCGCAGAGGAGTAGCCCGGTGCCGTTCTTCCAATACAAGGCGGTCACTCCCGCGGGAGAGGTCCCAGGAAGGGCGTGTTGGAGGCCTCGAGCAACCAGGCCGCGGTCGCGCGCCTGCAGGAGATGGGCTTCATCCCGATCCGCGCCGAGGAGGCGGGCAATGCCCAGGCCGCTTCGGTCCAGGCGCCGTCAACCTCTTTCTTCAGCCGGCGCGGCGTGAGCCAGCAGGACATCGGCGTGGTCACGCGCGAGCTCGCCACGTTGCTGCGTGCGGGGCTGCCGCTCGACCGCAGCTTCGAGATCCTGATCAACCTCGCGGCGAACCCGCGCGTGGCGGAGTTGCTGGCGACATTGCGCAACGAGGTGCGCGGTGGCGCGGCGCTGTCGAAGGCACTGGAATCGCAGCGCGGCACCTTCAGCCGCTTCTACATCAACATGATTCGCGCGGGCGAAGCCGGCGGCAGCCTGCCCACGGTAATGCTGCGGCTGGCCGAATACATGGAGCGCGCCAAGGCGCTGCGCGACAACATCACCGCCTCGATGACCTACCCGGCCTTCCTCGCGGTGATCACGGTGCTGGCGGTGGGCATCCTGCTCGGGGTGGTGGTGCCGCGCTTCAAGCCGATCTTCGCCAGCGCCGGCGCCGGCAAGGCAATCCCCCTTGTCACCCAGGTGGTGCTTTTCATGGGCGACGCGGTGCGCGACTACGGCTGGGCGATGCTGGCGGGCGCCGCGGTCATCGCCTTTGTCGCCCAGCGGCGGCTGCGCGACCCGGAGGTGCGTTTCCGCTTCGATCGCTGGCTCGTGACCGCCCCTGTCATCGGAAACCTTTTCTCGCGCGTTGAGATGGCGCGGTTCTCGCGGACGCTGGGAACGCTGCTTTCCAACGGGGTCACGTTGGTGAGCGCGCTGACCATCGTGCGCGAAACCATGACCAACGCCTGGCTCGGCGGAGGCCGTGGGCAACGTGGCCCGGGAACTCAAGGAAGGCCGCGGCCTGGGCCGCCCGATGATGGAGACGGGACGATTTCCCATGCTCGCGGTCCACATGATCATGGTCGGGGAAGAAACCGGCCAGCTCGACAACATGCTGATGCAGGTCGCGGAAACCTACGACAGCGAGGTCGAGATCACCATCCGCAAGGTGCTCGCCCTCATCCAGCCGGTCATGATCGTGATCATGGCGGGCGTCATCGGCTTCATCATCATCGCCATCCTCTCGGCCATGCTCTCGGTATTCGACATTCCTGCCTGATCAGAAGGACATTCATGAGAATTCGCTCCCGTTCCGCCCCAGCGCGCGCGCTGCAACGCGGCTTCACCATCCTCGAAATCGTGATCGTATTCATCCTGCTCGCCGGGATCATGGCCTACGTCATCCCGAAGATCTTCCAGCAGCCAGCGCGCCGAAGCCGCGCAGGCGAAGATCAAGATGCAGAGCCTCGGCGGGCAGGTCGAGATGTACAAGCTCGAGGTCGGCCGGTACCCGGGCACGCTGCAGGACCTGATGAAGGCCCCCGCGGGTACCGAGACCAAATGGAACGGCCCGTACGTGAAGGATCCCGCGGAGTTGAAGGACGCGTGGGGCAACGACTATCGCTACACCACGCCCGGGCAGTCCAAGGGCTATGACCTGGTATCGCTTGGCGCCGACGGCAAGGAAGGCGGCGAGGGCGAGAACAAGGACATCGCCAACTGATCGCGCTTGCGCGCGATCGGGCGAAAGCCTGTGAGACAACGCGGCTTCACCATCCTCGAGATCATGCTGGTGCTGGTGCTCGCCGCCGTCATCTACGCGGTGATGCTCGGCGTGGCGATGCGCGGCACGTCGGTGGGCGACCTCAAGGCCGCGGCGCGCACGCTGGCCTCGGGCCTGCGCCAGGCGCAGACCACGGCGATGGTCACCCGGCGCGACCAGGTGCTCACGGTGGACCTTGATGCGCGCGAATTCCTGATGCCGGGGGACAAGGAGCCGCGCAAGCTCCCCGAAGGCCTCGACCTCAAGCTCTTTACCGCGCAGTCGGAGGTTTCGAGCCCGAACCGCGGCGCCATCCGCTTCTATCCCGACGGCAGCTCCACCGGCGGGCGCATCACGGTGGCCTCCGGCGAGCGCAGGTTCCTGGTCGACGTCGACTGGCTCACCGGCCGCGTGAGCATCAATGACTAGCATGCGGGCGCGCGCGCAATCCGGTTTCACGCTGGTCGAGATCGTGGTCGCCTTCGTGCTGCTCTCGCTCGTGCTCGCCTCGTCGTTCCAGATCTTCGCGACCGGCATGGAGCGCGCGGGCGACCTAGAGGACCGCTCGCGGGCGCTGGTGATCGCGCAGACGCAGCTTGCGCTGGCGAGCATCGGCGAAACCTTCCCGCCCGGTACGAGCGCGGGCGAGAGCGAGGATCGGCGCTTCCGCTGGAACGTCACCATCGCGGAATTCGACTCCGGCACCGATCCTTCCAAGCGCGCGCTGCAGGCGTATTTCCCGGTGCGCATCGCGGTGCGTGTGGCATGGGTTTCGGCCGCCTCGCGCGAGCGCTCGCTCGACCTCTCCACCCTGGTGCTCGGAAAGGCCGGCACGTGAGGCGCGAGCGCGGCTTCACCCTGATCGAGCTGGTGGTGGCGATGGCGCTGCTGGGCGCCATGTTGCTGCTGCTTTTCGGCGGGCTCAACTTCGGGCTGCGCAGCTGGGATGCGGCCGACTCCAATGGCCGGCGCACGGCGGACCACCGCATCGCCTACAACTTCCTGCGGCGCGAGATCGGCGAGACCTTCCCGATGCGCTTCAAGGACAGCATGGCGCTCAAGTTCGCCTTCGAAGGCGGGCACGATCACCTGCGCTTCGTTTCGTCGCGGCCGGCGGGCATCTCCGCCGGCGGGCTCTCGCTGGTGGGTGTGGCGATCGAGGCCGGCGAAGGCCGCAGGCGCAACCTGGTGATGCGCCGTGCGATGCCCGACGACGAGGCCAAGACCTTCGCCCCGCTGGAAAAGGCCGAGCGCACGGTCCTCTTCGAGAACGTGGATGCCGTGACGTTCGACTATTACGGCGCGGAGAACGACTTCAGCGAGCCCGCGTGGGTCGATGCCTGGCAGTTTCCGGCGCGCATCCCGCGGCTCGTCCGCGTGCGCATCCGCGGCGCCGACGGCACGATGCTGCCCGAGATGGTGGTGCGCATCGTGTTGGGCGAGGAAGCCGGTTGCCTCGAGAGCGCGTTCCAGCGCGTCTGCCGTCCGCGCCGGGAGAACCTGTGATGCGCGGCCTTGCGCGGCAACGCGGCGTGGCGCTGGTCCTCGTGATGTGGGTCGCGGTCATCCTCACGGTCGTCGCCGGCAGCTTCATCCTCGAGCGGCGCACCGAAACGCTCGTCGTCGCGAACTCGGTCTCGATGGCGCAGGCCGAGGCGGCGGCGGCCGCCGGCGTCACCCGTGCGGTCGCGGAAGCGTACCGCAACGACCCCACCGCCACCGACGTGTGGAAGCGCGATGGCGCACCCCACGACTGGAGCTTCGACGGCATCGCCGTGAGGGTCGAGATGCGCGACGAGTCTGCTAAGATTGACCTCAATACCGCTTCGGAAGCGCTGCTGCGTGGGCTGCTGATATCGGTCGGTCTCGACGACGACCAGGCGAACCACCTCCTCGACGCCCTCCTCGACTGGCGGGATCCGGATCCCTACAAGCGTCCCAACGGAGCGGAAGAGGCCGATTACCGCGCCGCCGGACTTTCTTACCGCCCCGGCAACGCTCCCTTTCAAGCCCTGGAGGAATTGCAGCTCGTGCTCGGCATGCGTCCCGAATTTTATCGTCGGCTGGCTCCCCTGCTGACGGTGTACTCGCGCCAGCCGGGCGTCAACCCGCAGGTGGCGAGCCGTGACGTGCTGCGGGCGATTCCGGGCCTTACCACCGAGGTGGTCGACGATTTCATCGCCCGGCGCGAGGCCGCGATGGCTGCCGGGGAGCCGCTGCCGACGCTCCCGCAGGCCGGTGCCTACGCTTCCGGCAATTCGCCGGTGCTCAACATCCGCTCCATGGCGCAGGTCGACGACGGCACCCTCTTCGTTCGCGAGGCCGTGGCGTTGCTGCGCCCCATTCCAGGCAAGCCGGTGACCTACGTGTCCTGGCGTGAATCCGCCGCGCCGGCACCGGCCGCGGCCATCCCATGATGGCGACCACTCCCGAGTTCTCCGCATCGTCCAATCCGGTGCCGCCGTGGCGGCAGAAGCTCGGCGTCTTCTGGCGCTGGTGGAGCGAGGAGCTCGCGCGCCTCGTGCCCGAGCGTTTCACCCGCGGCACGCGCGTGCCCACCCTCGCGCTGGAAGCGGGCGGCGAGATCGTGCTGGTCGAGCCGCGTAGCGCCGCCGGCCCCGATGCCCGCGTGGCAGCCGGCGCGCTGGATGCCGGCCAGGCGCGCACCGCGCTTGCCGCACTGCTCGAGCGCGCCGGAGAAACGCGTGCGCGTGCCCGTCTTTGCCTGGAGCGCGACGAGGCGCTGCTGCGCCGCGTCTCGATGCCCGCGGCAACCGAGGAGAACCTGGCGCAGGTGGTGGGCTTCGAGATGGACCGCCTTACCCCGTTTCGCGCCGACGAGGTCTATTTCGACCAGCGCGTCGTGGCGCGCGATTCGGCCGCGGCGCAGATCGTGGTGCAGGTCGCGGTGGCGCGGCGCGAACTGGTCGATGCCCGCGTCGCCCGGCTGCGTGACCTCGGGGTCAGCGTGCAGGGTGTCACGGTGCGCGAGGATTCTCCCGGGCAGTTCGCGAGCTTCGACCTGCTGCCCAGCGCGCAGCGCGGCGAGCGCGAGTCACCCAACGACCGCATGCTGCGCAACGGCCTCATCGCCGCAGTTTTGCTGCTGCTGCTCGGTGCAATGCTGCTGCCCGCCTGGCAACGGCGCGAGACGGTGATCGCCGCGCTGCCGCTGGTCGATCGCGCGCGCCAGGATGCCGAAGCCACCGATGCGCTCGCCCGCACGCTCGAGCGCCAGGTCAACGATTACAACTTCGTGCTGGCGAAGAAACACGCGCCGGCCGCGCTCGCCTACGTCGAGGACGTCTCGCGACTGCTGCCCGACAACACCTGGCTGCAGCAATTCGACCTCAAGACGACCGGCAAGGCGCGCGAGGTGCAGATCACCGGCGAGACCTCGTCGGCATCGAAGTTGATCGAGGTGCTCGAGCAGTCCACCTTGCTCAAGAACGCCGCGCCGCGTGGCACCGTCACGCGCGGCTCGCAGCCCGGCACCGAGCGCTTCATGATCGCCGCCGAAACGCGCCCGCCCAACTTGCCCGCGATGCTTCCCGCGCGCGAAGTCGCCGTGATCCCGCCGCCGCCGCCGATTCAGGTGGCGCAGCCCGCGCCGCCTCCGCCTGAAGCTGATGAAGGTGCGCCCGGCACGCCGCCCGGCGTCGGCAAGCTCGAGGTGCAGTCGCCCGCGAGCGCGGCAGCACCGGCGCCCAGGCGCGCACCTGCACCCGCGGCGCCGTTGCCGCCGGGCGCCGATCAGCCCGACCCGTATGCGAATCCCTCCGCCCGGCGTCTCACTCCCGAACAGGAATCGCGCCGGCGCGCGCGCATGGAAGAGGTCCGCCGCCAGCGCGAGGCAATCCGGGGATTCGCGCCCCCGCCCCGGTGATGTGATGCCCATGACCCCGATGAATCCCGACCAGAGCCGCCGGCTCGCGCTGATCCTGCTCCTGGTCGCGCTCGCGCTCGGCATCGGCGCGATTGCCGTGCCGGTGTGGCTGCTCAACCGCCACTACGACCGCGCGATGACCGAGTCGCTCGACAAGCTCGACCGCTATCGGCGCATCGCGGCGTCGCGTCCCGCAGTCGTGCGTGACCTCGAGTCGATGCGCGTGCACGACCCGCGCCGGTTGTTCCTGCGCAGCGGCGCCGCTGCGCTGTCCGCGGCGGAGGCCCAGGAAGCCCTGCGCACCATCATCGAGGCGGGCGGCGGCCGCCTGATCACCATGCAGGCGCCCACGTCGCGCGAGGATGGCCGCTACCGCCAGGTCACGGTGAACGTGCAGCTCACGGCCAACGTGGTCGCGCTGCGCCGCATCCTCTCGGCGATCGAGTCGCGCACGCCGCTCCTCTTCGTCGATAACCTCATGGTGCGCTCGCAGGTGCCGTCCAATTTCAAGCCCGGCCCGGGCGCCGAGCCGGAAATGTTCGTGCAGCTCGACGTGTCGGGCTATTCGCTCACGGGGCCGACATGATCGCCTCGATCCAGCGCCGCCCACTGGTGGCCGCGCTCGCCGCCGCAGCGGTGTTGCTGCTGGTGGTGATCGGGGTCGAAACCGGGTTCGGCAGCCGCTTGCGTCCGGCGATCCCGCAGGAAGCCTCGAAGAAGGCGCCCGCACCCGAGGCGAAGCTCTTGCCCCCCATGGTCGCGATGGTGCCCGAGCAGGCCTATCCCGAAACGACCGCCCGGCCACTCTTCACCCCGACCCGCCGCCCGGCACCGCCCGACAATTCGCCATCCCGGCCGGCATTCAATCCCGGCCAGTTCGTGCTCCAGGGCGTGATCGTGGTGGGCGAGGCGCGCACCGCGCTGTTGAAGGAAAAGACCAGCGGCAAGATCCACCGCGTCGAAAGCGGCAAGGAGTTGAACGGAATCACCGTGGAGCGCATCGAACCCACCGAGGTCACGCTGGCGATGGGAGACCAGCGCGAAAAGGTCGCGCTCGTGGTGCAGCGCCCCGAAGGTGCGGGTGCCGCGCGCGGTGCGACGCCCGCGGAGGCGCAGCAGGGCCCCTTTGGCGCCGTTACGGCGGCGCCACCTCCGCCCGGGGCGCCGGTCGATCCGGCGGGTGTTCCGGCGGTTCCTGGCGCCCGCGCAGTCCCGGTCCCGGGTAACCCTGTCGCCCGCGGTGCTGCGGGCAGCGTCGGCGCCCAGCCCAGCACCCAGCCCATGACGCCCGAAGAGCTCCTCGCACGGCGCCGTGCGCGTCGCAACCAACCTACCCAGTGAGTCGCCCCATGGCCGTTCGATTCCCCCAGAAGACCCTTGCGGTAGCGATCGCCTCCGCCCTCGTGCTCTCGTCGTGCGCGATGCTTCCGCCGTCGCTGCGCAGCCCGGAGCCCGCGGTCGTGGCCCCCGTTCCCGTGGCGGCTGTCAACGCGCCGGCGAAGGCGGAAGCCGACGAAAAGCCGTCGGTCGAGCCGACCATCATCCAGGGCACCAACATCTTCGTGAATCCGGTCAAGCCCAAGCCGCCGGGCGCGCCGGGGCCCGAGGAAGCCAGCCTCAACTTCGAGGGGCTCGACGTGCGCGAGGTGGCCAAGGTCATCCTCGGCGACTACCTGCGCCAGTCGTACACGGTCCATCCCCAGGTGGCCGGAACCGTCACCTTCCGCACCGTGAAGCCGATCTCGCGCAAGGACCTCCTGCCGACCCTCGAGATGCTGCTGCGCCAGAACAACGCCGCGGTCGTGGTCGAGGAGGGCGTCTACAAGATCCTGCCGATCAACGCCGTGCGCGGCTCGGTTTCGCCGCAGCTGGGCGGCATCGCCTCGCCCATCCCGCAGGGATTCTCGGTGATGGTGATCCCGATCAAGTTCGTGGGCGCGCGCGCGATGGCCAAGCTGCTCGAGCCGTTCTCCGCCGACAACACCATCCGCGTCGACGAGACGCGCAACCTCGTCATCATCGCCGGCAACCAGCGCGAGATGCGCCACCTGATCGACACCATCGAACTCTTCGACGTGGATTGGCTGGCGGGTTACTCGGTGGGCCTGTTTCCGATCAAGAGCGCCGAAGTGAAGACGCTGATGGCGGACATCGACAAGATCTTCGGCGCCGGCGGCGAGAGCCCGCTTGCGGGCATCGTGCGCGTGATCCCGATCGAGCGCCTCAATGCGCTCTTCGTCGTGACCACCCAGCCGCGCTACCTGAAGATGGCCCAGGAGTGGATGGAGAAGTTCGACCAGGTCGGCAGCACCTCGGGTGGCTCGCGCTTCTTCGTCTACCAGGTGCGCAATGGCAAGGCCGAGAACCTGGCGCAGCTCGTGGGCGACCTCTTTTCCTCGCGCCGCACCACCAGCACTGCGCCCACCCTGGCACCCGGCTCGCGCCCGACGGAGTTGCGCAGCGCACCCTTCGGCCAGCTCGGCACGACGCCCTCGACCACCACCACCACCGTCACGCCCGCTCCCAATGCGGCGGCCTTCCAGCTTCCGGGGACGGGGCTGCCGGGCCAGGCCGCGAACGAGGTGAGGGTCATCGCGGACAAGGACACCAACTCGCTCCTCATTCTCGCTACGCCTTCCGACTACGAGGTGATCGAGAGCGCGCTGCGCAAGCTCGACGTGATCCCGCGCCAGGTGCTGGTGGAGGTGATGCTGGCCGAGGTCCTGCTCACCGACAACAACGACTTCGGCATCGACTGGTTCATCTCGCTGCACAACAACACCTCCGGGGTGCTGAATGCCGGGGGCGGGCTTCCGTCGACGCCCACGGGGACGGTCTCGCCGACCCTGGGCGGGCTGAACCTGGTGCAGCTGACCGGCTCCGGCAACATCCGCGCGGTCATCAATGCGCTCGGCCGTGACGGCAAGGCGCAGGTCCTGGCGACGCCGCAGATCATGGTGCTCGACAACCAGAAGGCGCAGATCAAGGTGGGCAACCGCATCTCGGTGCAGACCCAGTCGCAGACCGGGATCACCACCTCGACCGGCACCGTCAACAGCTACTCGTACCTCGAGACCGGCATCCTGCTGGCGGTCACGCCGCGCATCAATTCCGGCGGGCTGGTCACGCTCGAGGTCAACCAGGAAGTGAGCGTTCCCGGCGACACGCCCCCGGGCAACCCGAACCCGAACGTGAACTCCCGGTCGGCCCAGACCACGGTGGTGGTGGGGTCCGGGGAAACGGTGGTGCTCGGCGGCCTCATCAGCGAGGACAACGGTCGCTCGACGCGCGGCATCCCGCTGCTGTCCAAGATCCCGATTCTCGGCGCGGCATTCGGGACCCAGTCGTTCCGCCGCAGCCGCACAGAACTGGTGTTAGTGATCACTCCGAAAATTATCAGCGACACCACCCAGGCGCGCCAGGCTACCGAGGAGCTCCGCAAGAAGCTTCCGGCGCTGGAAGCCTTCATGCCCAAGCTGCCGCCCAGGCCGCTGCCGGAAGGCACTTTGCCCCCGGTCGAGGTGCGGAAAGTCCCCTAGAACCCAGATGAAGAAAACCATCGAATACCTTGAAACCCAAGGTATTTGGTGTCGCGTTTTCCACCACTTGTTGTAAAAACAACACAGTGTTGTAAAAATCTTTCGAATTTGAAATGGCAGCCTCGGTCGCGCCTGCGCTGCGGAGCGCGGCCAGGGCCGCGGGCACGCTTGCGACGGGAAAGGCTGCCTGCTCGCGCAGGGCGAGGGGCGCGTGGCGGAAATCAAGGCTAAAAAGGTGAAGGGGCATCGGGTTGGGGGATCATCGCCTGGTTTGTGAAAATGCTACGCGGATAGCGACGGGAGGGGAACGCGGTTCCTGGTCCATCCCTGCCCCCACGCGCCGTCGCGGGACAAAACGGAGCAATGCAGGGGAATTATAGGTGTGGGGGGCAGGGCGTCAAGAAAATTTTGGTGGATTTTTGCCCCTGTCCTACCATCCCTGCCTCTTGCTGGCATCTTTTGCCTGTTCCATGACCCTGACGGAGGCTTTCTTATGGCGCTGACCACTACCCGTTCCGAGGCGCTCTTTGCCCAGGCGCAGACGCTGATGCCGGGCGGCGTCAGCTCCCCGGTGCGGGCGTTCCGCGCCGTGGGCGGGCAGCCGCTCTTCATCGAGCGCGGGGAGGGCGCCTATCTGACGGATGTGGATGGCAACCGCTTCATAGATTTTGTGCTTTCCTGGGGGCCACTGATTTTGGGGCACGCGCCGGCTGCCGTGGTCCAGGCCATCGCGGCGGCGGCGGCGCGGGGCAGCAGTTACGGTGCGCCGAGCCCGCTAGAGGTGGAGCTAGTCCAACTGCTTCAGGGCTTCATGCCAGGGCTGGAAATGGTGCGCTTCGTCAATTCCGGCACGGAGGCGACGATGAGCGCCCTGCGCCTGGCCCGCGCTTTCACGGGGCGCAACCGCATCATCAAGTTTGAAGGGTGCTACCACGGCCACGCAGACCTGCTGCTCGTCCAGGCAGGGTCGGGGGTCGCCACGCTGGGGCTGCCCGATTCGCCGGGCGTGCCTGCTGCCACGGTGAGCGACACCCTGGTGGCACCGTTCAACGATGGGGCGGCGGTGCGCGCGCTGTTCGAGCGCTTCCCGGACAGCATCGCGGCGGTGATCGTGGAGCCGGTGGTGGGCAACATGGGCCTTGTGCCCCCCTTCCCCGAGTTTCTGCCGACGCTGCGGGCGCTCACGGAGGCGCACGGGGCGCTGTTAATCTTTGACGAGGTGATGACGGGCTTCCGCGTGCATCCGGGGGGGGCGCAGGCGCTGTACCAGCTCCAGCCGGATTTGACTGCGCTGGGAAAGGTTATAGGCGGGGGGGTGCCCGTCGGCGCCTATGGGGGGCGGCGAGACATCATGCAACTGGTGGCGCCGGCCGGGCCGATGTATCAGGCGGGCACGCTGTCGGGCAACCCGCTTGCCATGGCAGCCGGACTCGCCACCCTGCGGGCCCTCCAGGTGCCAGGGGTGTGGGAAAACATTCACGCACAGGCCACGCGGTTGGCGGAGGGGCTACGCGAGGGGGCGCGGGCGGCGGGGGTGCCCCTGGTCGTCCAGCAGGTCGGGACGATGCTCACGCCCTTCTTCGCTGAGCAGCCAGTCCACAACTGGGCCACGGCGCGCCTTGCCGATACCGCGCGCTTCGCCCGCTTCTTCCAGGCGATGCTGGCGCGCGGCGTGTACCTGCCGCCCTCCCAGTTTGAGTCTGCCTTTGTCTCCGCCGCCCACGGCGATGCCGAGATAGAGCTTGCCCTTGCGGCGGCGGCGGCGGCATTCAAGACGATCAGGGAGTGAGGCGGGGCGGGTTACACGCGCCCTTCCTTTTCCACAACCAGCAGGTGAGAAAGGCCTATGGCGCGCAGGGGGGTGGCCTCCAGGGCATAGGTGGTGGCGCGGAGCAGGCGGCCCAGCCGCGGGCGACGGCGAACCACGTTGTCGTAGCCGGGGAACACCTGGGCATGGTGGAGGAGGCGCGCAGGCTGGCCGTCGAATAGGGAGCGAAGCCCGGATGCGGTGTAGGCGCGGACGTGGGGCGCCAGGCGGTCGCGCAGCACATCCGGGAGGTAGTTGACGCCAAACTTGTTGCCAAAGTGGTACTCGCCCTGCCAGTAGATGCCGTGGGTCTCGAAGAGCCAGAGGCGATTGGGGACGAAGATGATGGCCCGACCGCCAGGGCGCAGCACGCGCACGATCTCGCGCGCGGCGTGGGCATCGTCGCCCACGTGCTCCAGCACCTCGTGCGAGAGGGCGAGATCGAAGAAGTTGTCGGGGAAGGGCAGGGGCTCGGCGGCAACGAGCGCGAGGTTGCGTGCCGCGGCCTCCCGCGCCCGCTCCCACTCATACTCGGTGCCGACGGCGAGCGACACGTGGGGGCCAGCCGCCCGCATGCGATCCAGGTAGAGGCCGAGGCCGGTGCCCACGTCGAGGATGCGCCGCGCCAGGTGGAGGCGCCCCCACTCGCGGATCATATCGAGCCGCCGGTCCTGTCCGGCGCGCCACACGTAGCTTGGTTCGCCCAAACGGGCTGCATCTTTGCTTGGTTCGGTCATGAAGGGTTAACGCGTTGGGCGGTCCGGGGCGAGGTGGTAGATAGGGGCGGATTGTAACAGCGGGTGGGAAAGCTGGCGAGTCGGGGTTCGGCAGGGTGGGCGGCGGTAAGTCTCCCCGGTCCCGCAACGACGCGCTTGCGGCAGAGGCAGGGGAGCGCTAAAATCAAGGAGCAAGGACCCTGATACAAAGAAGCATCGGAGGGCAGCATGGCAACCGCACGAATCGTGTATCTGTGTCGGCATTGTTTTGCCGCCTCGGAGGCGGCGGGCGACTGCGCGGGCTGCGGGCACGCGATGGTGCGCTGCGATGCGGGCGAGCCGGGCAGCGAGCGCTCCCGCCCGCTCTACGATGCGGAGGGGCGGCTGCTCACCCACGCACCGCGTTGGTGGCTGGAGCGCCATGCGCAGCAGACACGTTTGAATCCATAGCGATAGGGCGAAAGAGGAATAAATGGAAGAGGTAGTCATTATTGGGTCAGGCCCGTCCGGCCTGACGGCGGCGCTGTACGCGGCGCGGGCCAACCTGCGGCCGGTGTTGATCACGGGCAACGAGTTTGGCGGCCAGCTGGCCACAACGTCGGAGGTGGAAAATTATCCGGGGGCCAACAAAGAGGGGCTGACCGGGCCGGAGCTGGTCGAGGCGATGCGCGAGCAGGCCGAGCGCTTCGGGACGCGGTTCGTGTGGGACGAAGTGACGGCAATTGATTTCAGCGGCCCGCCCCACCGTGTCGAGACGCACGGCGAGTCGTTTGAAGCGAAGGCGGTCATCGTGACAACCGGGGCCAGCCCGCGCAAGCTGAATGTGCCGGGCGAGAAGGCGTATACGGGGCGCGGCGTCTCCTACTGCGCCACCTGTGACGGCTTCTTCTTCAAGGGTAAAGAGGTGGTGGTGGTCGGCGGCGGAGACTCGGCCATCGAGGAAGGGCTCTTCCTGACCAAGTTCGCGAGCCGCGTGCGCGTGCTGCACCGACGCGACGAACTGCGCGCGGGGCCCCTGCTCCAGCAGCGTGCGCTGCAGAACGGCAAGATGGAGTTTGTGTGGAATACGGCTGTGTCAGAGATCGTCGGCAACGGCGCGGTGCAGCGTGTCCACACGGAAAACACGGTGACGGGGGAAAAGGGCGAGTTGGAGGCGGAGGGGGTCTTCATCTATGTAGGCCACTATCCCAACAGCAACCTGTTCCAGGGCGTGCTGCCGATGGACGAGCACGGCTACGTGCTGGTGGACGAGCGCAAGCGCACGACCATTCCGGGCATCTTTGCGGCGGGCGAGATCGCCGACCCCATCTTCCGGCAGGCGATCACGAGCGCAGGCGAGGGGTGCAAGGCTGCCATGCAGTGCGAGAAATATCTGGCTGAGCTGGAGGGAAGGCCGGAGCCGGGCGGCCCTGGCCCCTCGCTGGCAAGCTGGTAGGGCAGGCGTGCCAGGCAACGATTGAAGCGGATGCCAACCCTTTCGCTGGACGGTGAGACCCTCTTTTACCTGGACCGAGGCCATGGCGCCCCGGTCCTTTTCGTGCATGGCGCGGGCGGCACCTGGCACCATTGGGGCTTGCAGGTGCGGGACGTGGCGGCGCAGGGGCGGCGCGCGATTGCCCTGGATTTGCCGGGGCATGGCCGCAGCGGCGGCGAGCCGCGCATGAGCATCGCCGCGTACGCGGCCACCGTCAGCGCCCTGATGGAGCGGCTCCAGCTGGAAGGGGTCACGCTGGTCGGTCACTCGATGGGGGGAACCATCGCGCAATGGCTGGCGCTGCACGATGCGGAGCGGCTGGCGCGGCTAGTCCTGACGAGCACGGGGGCCCGCCTGCGGGTGCGCGCCAGCGTGCTGCGCGAGTTGGCGCACAGCACGCTGCCTGACGGGTTTTATACCCTGCTGGCGCAGGAAAGCTACCACGAGGGCACGTCCGAGGAGCAACTCGCGCAGGCAGCGCAGCAGTTGGCCGAAACCTCATCGCGCACCTTCCTGAATGACTACCTCGCGCTGAATATGTTTGACGTTCGCGACGAGGTGCACCGGATCGCCCTGCCCACGTTGGTGATCACCGGACAGGACGACCGGCTGACGCCGCCCGCCAATGCAGAGTTTCTGGCAGAAACGATTCCGGGCGCACGGCTGATGCTGGTGGAGGGGGCAGGGCACATGGTCATGGTGGAGCAGCCGGCACAGGTCAGCGCGGCCCTGCTTCGATGGATCGGCGCGGAGGGGTAGGGGCGCCTACGGCGTCGGCGTGCACGCCAGGTCGCGGCCCAAAAAGAGCGTGATGGCCTGCTCGCCCCCCTCCCCCATCACAAACCCCCCTTCGTCCACCGAAACCCAGCAGGCCGTCGGGTCGAGCGGCTCGAAGATTTCGTGGATCCTGTAGCTGTAGGTGCCGGGCGGCAAAGGAAGCGTCTGCGACTGCCCCGGCTCGATGGTGCCATAAAAGACTGTGAGGCTGGCCGCGTCCAGGATCGTCAACTCCCCTTTCTGGCTGCTGTTCGGGTCAAGGGTGATCACGACGGCCCCCTGGGCGGGCGCTTCCTCCCCTACGGGCGTGGGCAGGGCAGGCGTCGCTGAGGGAGCCTGCACAGTCGGGGAGAGAGTCGGGAGCGCCTGGGTGACAGCCGGGGGCGGCAAGGTGGGCTCGCTGGCCGGGCCGGGTGCCCCCTCCTGCCCGGCGCCGCATCCAACCAGCAGGCAAAGAAAGAGGGCATACCACCACGCCCCACGACCCCCCTCGAAACGATTTTCTGCTGGTTGCCCGGCCATGCTACCCTCGCTTGTGCCCCTGTCCCGCCCTGATGCAAGCTGCGGAGCATTGGCTGTGCCACTAAAAAAGGCGCCAGGCTGTGAGCCTGGCGCCTCCATAGCAAGCGACCAGCGGTCTAGGCCATGCGGCGACGCCGCGCGGCCCATCCGAAGGCCAGCAGGGCGGCTAGCCCAGCCGTAAGACCCACAGCAACCAGCGGGTTGAAGGGGGAGGTGGCGCTTACATTCGAGACCTCCACCGCGGTGGGCGGGATGATCTCGCTTTCCGGCAGCGGCCATGCATAGGCACCGCGCGAGCGCGTGAAGAGGGCCAGCGTGGTGAAATCAGCGTCCACCGCCATGTCCCAGATCATCGCATGCGGCAACCCCTCCTCGAAGCGATACCAGACCGGCTCTGCCGCAGTGATATCGTCCGTGAAGTACAGGCCCCAGTCCGTGCCGGCGAAGACCTGCTGCGGGAAGCGCGGGTTCACCATGATCGAGTCGGCCGGAATGTTGGGCAGGTTGCCCGACTTGTTGGCCCACGTGAAACTGCTGCAGTCGGCGTTGCAGGTAACCTCGAAGACGTGGCCCGGCGTGGTGGGCGTATTCTGGTCGAAGCCGCCAACCGCAGCATAGCCAATCGTCGGGGTCGTGCCGTGGGTGATGACATCCAGGATGGGGCGGTTGGGCAGGATAGCGTTGTCGCCCGTCACGTCCACCCAGGTCGCCGTGTTGGCCGTGCCCTGGCCCAGCCCAAAGCCGTAGGCCACGTTACCATCGTTCGTGCCCACGATCGCGATGCTCTGGTCGGTGAAGGAATAGGCAAGCTGGTTGATGAACGAGCGGTCGCCCAGCGTGCCCTTTGTCAGGTCCGGGCTGTTGGGGTACCAGGTGTTGGACGGCACCCCACCAAAGACCGTTTCCCACACACGGAAGCTTCCCGCAATCAGGTTTTGACAGCCCGTGGCAGGGCAATCGTACTTGAACATATCGTACGGGAAGACGAAGCTCTTCGTGTCGCCCGTCCAGCCACCAGTGGCGTTGATCTGCGAGCTGTACGGGCCATTCGTCGTCACTGCCAGGTTGCCGTTCTGGCTTTCCTGATACCAGCGCAATTCATTGACCGGCTCGATCTTGGCGTACATGCCATCGCCGCCCTTGCGCAGCTGCCAGATGGCATTGGGGCCGGGGACACAATCGGGGAATTGCGGCGGGATGCCATCGTTGTCAATGGCGCAGACCGAGGAGCCGTTGTCCTGCGCCCCTGCGTTGATGCCGGGCGTATCATCATAGGCGAAGTTGGCAGTGATGTCGCCGGAATACCACTCGATCGTGCTGATGGTGTCGTTCAGCTGGAAGAAGGTGGGGGTAAAGTCGTTGGCATTGAGCGTCAAGTAGACGCCACCATCGTTACCCGCAAGCAGCACCTCCGAGGAGCCGGGCACGTAGGTCAGCACGTGCTGGTCCACGTGGACGCTTTCCCCACCGGTATAGCCACAGGTCTTGTTGCCGAAGGTGGAGCCGCCGTTGGTGGACTTGAAGATGTCAATCGCATCCAGCCAGACGACGTTCGGGTTGTTCGGGTCCACCTCAAGGTTCTGGTTGTACCAGCTTTGGGCGCCGAACCCGTCACAGCCCGACCAGTCATTCTGGTCTGCGCGTTGCTCCCAGGTGTTCCCCCCATTGATCGTGCGCCACACGCCCAGCACGCCGTGCGTGTTAACCGTGACGCCCTGCACCACTGCATAGATCACGTCCGGATTGCTGGGGGCCATGGCAATGTCCACGCGACCCAGGATGTTTCCACCCGGCTCCTCGTTGGGGATGCCACTGCCGGTGCCGATTGGCCACCCATTGTCCGGGCGGCTCGTCAGCAGCCACGACGCCGGACAGCCCGACGCGGGAACCGTGGTGCGGTAGACCCCATTCGCACCGTTCTGGTTCAGGTCCGGCTGCACCGCGGTCTCGGTGCCGCGCGTGCCGATGGCAACGTACACGTCCGTGCTGCTGCCGTTGTCCCTGATCACCATCCCTGTCACGTCGTGGCGCTGCGTGTCGTAGGGATGAACGCGGCAATCCTCGGTCCAGGTATCGCCCCCATCATAGGAGAAGTTAACCCCGGTTTTGGTGCCGACGATGACGGTGTCGCCATTGCGCGGGTCGGTGACTACCTTCCCGATGGCCTGATACTGCGGGTAATCGCCCGGCGGCGAGGGGTAGGGCGGCGCAAACACATCCATGCCCTTGATTTCCCAGGTCTCGCCCTGGTCGGTGCTCTTCAGCAGGCCCGCCGCCCCGAACGAGAAGGAGCCGAAGCGCAGGTCCCCGGTGCCGGCGTAGACCACATTGTTGTCGGTCGGGTCAATCCACAGGTCGCCGATGGCAATGTTGGCAATGAGCGGATCGTCCGTCACCGGGCGCCAGGTGGTCTCGGGGGTGCAGCAGTTGTCGGTCTTCCACACGCCGCCCCCATCCGAGCCAAAGTACGCCACGTTCGTCTCGACCGGGTCAATCACGATGTCGTTGGTGCGGCCTGCTACCAACCCGTAGTTGAAGCAGCTAAGACAGCCATCGCTCTGCAATGGCTCGGGGCCAAGCGAGGTAAAGGCGTTGGGGTCCAGATCCATGGGCGAGGCACTGCGCTCGCGGCTGTAGGTGACACGGCCGGCGGGCACCGCACTCGCCACGAGGCGATCCTGCTCGCGGGCCTCCAGAAGCCAGCGCTGGTTGAATTGGCCGGTGGGGTAGGTCACGCGGGAGGCCCAGTAATCTCCGATGCGCAGGAGATCCTCGCTCTCGTTGGCGGGGTCTTCCCCCACCTCTGGCATGTAGCGCTCGCGCGCGCTGGGGGCAAGGGCCTCGCTCTGAGCGCGGGCCTCGCGGGTCAAGGCACTTTCCTGGCTGCGGAGCACGGGCCGCCCAAGCAGCCAACTGCCAGCGCCCAGCAAGGCGATGACGAGTACAATTCTCAGGAGTTGCTTGCGTTGCATCATGGCTTTCTTTCTATGCGGTATAAGGGAAGGCCGGGGCCCCTGAGCAGGGCCGGTCAGGACGGATGGGGTCGGGGGTGGCTCCTCCTTTCAGAAATAATAAGGGGCGATGGGGTATCTACGCGGGTGGGTGGGGGCAGCCCTGGCTGGGCAGTGCACCGATGAAGAGATGGGGTGATTGAAAGGATGAGCCAAAAGGCAGTTGGCGCGACCCAACGGCCAAAGCGCTGATTTTGAGCCTGCCATGTATGGCTATGGTAGGCTAGGGGTGAATACAAGAATATCCCCGCTTTGGTTCACCGTCAAGCAACGCGCGCGCGCCCCCATGCAGAGTTGTGCTATACCCTTCCCGCACAAAAAACAGCCAATGCTGTGGCCGGGCGGGCGGATGGAAGTTGACAGAATGGAGCGTCGCACCTTAAATCTTCCCCCTCGCGCGCTCCGCGAGTGCTGGCTGCCGTGCGCTGGCTTACACCTTGAACTGATTGCGCCCCATGAGCTACAACACGCGGCTACGGCTGCTCCTCCTGCCCTATCTGCTGGGCATCGTTTGCCTGGTCGTCGTGCCCTCCCTCCTCTCGTTCGTGATGGCGTTTTTTCGATACGACGGACTTTCAACACCCCGATGGGTGGGCACCTTAAACTTTCTGCTGGTGTACACGGACGAGCTCTTCCTGCTGAGCGTGCAAAACTCGCTGGCGCTGATCCTGCTGCCGACGCCGCTGCGGGTGGCTGGCGCCCTGCTGCTCGCGCTGCTGATGCGGCGGGGCGGGCGCTGGCTCGGCGCGTTCCGGGCCATGGTGTTCGTGCCCAACGTGCTGCCGAGCACTGCCTATGCGTTGGCATGGCTCTGGATTTTGAACCCGCTCTTTGGGCCGCTGAATCTGCTGCTGCGGGCGCTCGGCTTTGATCCTCCCAGTTGGCTGGCCGATCCCCTCTGGGCAAAGCCGGGGCTCATCCTCGCCTCGCTGTGGCTGGTGGGCGAGGGCTTCCTGGTGAGCCTCGCCGCCCTGCACGACATCCCGACGGAGATCGAGGACGCCGCGCGGGTGGATCGGAGCCAACGCTGTGCAACTGTTTTCTTATGTCACGCTGCCGCTCATCGCGCCCATCCTGCTGCTGCTTGGGCTACGCGACGCCATCTTGACCTTTCAGGAATCGTTCGTCAGCACGCTGCTGATGACGGGCGGGGGTCCCTACTATGCCACCTACACCCTCCCCTACTTTATCTACGAGCAAAGCTTCGATCTGCTCTCCTTCGGCACGGCAAGCGCTGCCCTGTGGGTGCTGTATGGGCTCACCGGGCTGGTAGTGGTGGGGCTGTACGTGGTGGCGCAGCAGTGGGGGGTGGGCACCACCGAGGAGCACCTGGTACTGTGACGCCCCGACCATCCTGGATCTGGCTGCTGCGCGCCGGCGCGGCAGGGCTCTTCATGCTCCCGCTGCTGTGGATGGGGCTGGCGGCGCTCCACCCGCCGGGCGTCCCGCTGCCGCAAAGCATGCGCCTGCTGCCCGACGCGCCCACCCTGAGCAATCTAGTGACGGGTCTGGCAGGTGGTGCCGCTGGCGCGCTTCACGCTCAACTCGCTGCTGGTAGGCGTGCTGGCCGTCCCGTTGACGATCGTGGTGAGTTCGTGGGCCGGGCTGGCCATCGCGCAGCTGCCGCGCGCCAGCCAACGGCGCTGGGTGCTCCTGTCGCTGGGGGTGCTGATGGTGCCCGGCATCGCGCTGTGGATGCCCCGCTTTCTCCTCTACAGGCAGTTGGGCTGGCTCGACTCCCCGCTCGCGCTGATCGCACCGGCATGGATGGGCACCAGCCCCTTCTTCGTGCTGATGTACTTTCGCGCCTTTCGGCGGATTCCCAGCGCCCTGTATGACGCGGCGCGATTGGACGGGGCGGGGGTACTGCAAGCGTGGCTACGGGTGGCGATGCCCCTTGCCCGCCCCACCACGGTCGGGGTTGCCCTGCTCGCCTTTCTCTTTTATTGGGGCGACTTTATCAGCCCCCTGCTTTATCTGCGCTCCGAACGCTACTACACGCTGCCGGTTGCCCTGCAACTGTTGCAGCAGCTGAATCGCGCCGATTGGGGGCTGCTCATGGCCGCGGGGCTGATGGCCACGCTTGTGCCACTGCTGCTCTTCGGGGGGGCGCAACGGCTCTTTGCGGCGGATCGCAACGACAGCTGAGAGAGGGCAACAGGGTGACAGGGCGGGGTCAAAAGTCTAAGGGGTGAAGGAGAAGGGAAGGGGGGAAGAGGAAGAGCGGAAAGGAGCAGTTGGCAGACATGGGACGGAGGCGCCATGAGAGCCTGAATGGTGCTGTTAAAGGTGGGAGGCGTGAGGGACGTGACCGCGGAGTCCCGCGCAAAGTGACACTACCGCCGCCAGTGGCGCGAGGACGGCAGATGGCAATGGGCGCGTACTTGAAGCGGGCGCCGGACCCAGCCACACGGGCAGGTAAACTGGTCAAGCCGACCGCGGCGGTGCTGGTCTACGATGGCGCGTGATCGGACGCCGAGGAAACTTGGCTACCGGGAGTTGGCGCAGATAGCTAGGAGTTCCTGACTACGCGGATATGCGCTTGCGGCCAGGCCTGGTGGTGGCGGCGTTGACCGGGGGGGCGCTTCTAAAAGCGGGATCGCGGCAAATTGCGGTGCGTTGGGCGATGACAGTAATCGGCAGCTAGAGATGGACACACCCGTTTGCGTATGACCGTGCTGCGCCCGAAGAAGCCGGTACCTCTACGCGCGCTAGTCGTGCCCTTTGCCCGCACCTCGCTGGCGCACCACGCGTTCGACATCACAAGCCGACCTCATGCGCGTCGCTTGGCGCTGACCTCCGATGAGCTGCCTGCATAGGTTAACCGTCAAGAACAATCGTGCACCCGGCTGATAACCGAGACGGTCCCGCCAGCGTCCCGAAAACAGGCGGTAGAGCGAATTGATCTCCACTACGGACACCTTCACAGTAGTAGGGGAGGTATTGGCGCACGGCACCCTTTCCGGACCAGCACTTGGGTGGAAACGCCGGGCGCGCCCAGTACGCGAAACCGAACGTCTGCTCCCCGGCAGTGCTATACAAATCGCAACATCGCCATCGTAGTCCGTGCGCCCGTCCAGTCCGAAATCCACTTGTATCGCGAGGCCACCTGTAGCATCTCCCCTCACGGTATCTGACTAGCTGAAACTGATCTATACTCGATGGAACGTTCGTGGGGTTGGAGAGCACGGCGTTACCAACGAAAGTATTTAGGCTCTTCCTAGCCTACTAGAGAACTGGACAGGTGGGCCTCTCCTTGACATGCCTTCTCTGAGAAAGATATAATAATGTCAGACCACACCCCACTTCCCAGCCTAGTGCCGGACGTTTGACGCTGAGAGCCAAAGCAGGAGAGTTTATCATGTCCCTCGTACCGCCTTGGAATACTGACCTGGATGAGGGCTATTGGTGTGCGCTTGTAGAGCAGGGACAATGGGTAGCGCCCCCCCCTATGGCTACAGAGCAGCCGATGGGGTCCGCATCAGCCCGCCGACCTTCGCTTCGCCCCGCACGAGCTTGACCACCGATGGGATCAACTGGAAGCCCTCTTCGCCGATGGAACTGTGCTTTGTTTGAACGTGACGGGGTACAACAAGGGGGGGCTGCTGGTCGAGTGGGAAGGGATGCAGGGCTTCGTTCCCATCTCGCAGCTATTGGAGGCGCCGGTGCAGGCGGGCGACTGCGCGCGGATGGACTATCTTGCCCAACTGGTGGAGCACCCGCTGAAGGTCAAAATCATCGAACTGGAGCGCGCGCACAATCGGATCATCCTGTCACAGCGAGCGGCGCGGTGGGGCGAGTGCTGCCCGGACTCGCTGCTGGCAACCCTGGTTCCAGGGGACCTCTGTGAGGGAGATGTGTCGAACCTGTGCGATTTTGGCGTCTTTGTGGACCTGGGCGGCATTGATGGGTTGATCCACGTGTCTGAGCTATCGTGGCGGCGCGTCTCGCACCCGCGCGATGTGCTCCAGGTGGGGCAGCGCATCAAGGTGCACGTGATTGACGTGGACCACAAGCGGCGGCGCATCGCGCTTAGTTTGAAGCGGCTCCAGCAGAACCCGTGGGCAACCGTCGCCGCGCGCTACCACCCTGGGATGATCGTGCAGGGAGTGGTGACCAACGTGGTCGAGTTTGGAGCGTTCGCGCGCGTGGAAGATGGGGTCGAGGGGCTGATCCATATCTCGGAGCTTGCGGCGTCGGGGGACGGCTCCGGCGAGATGCCCGCCCTGTCGGTTCAGGAGGGGCAGCGCGTTCACGTACGCATCCTGTCCGTTGACGCGGACAACCAGCGCATGGGGCTGAGCCTGCGCGGCGTGAGTGACACGGCAACATGGCCCCCCACGCCGGCCAAGGAAGCGTGGGGCTAAGCCCCGTCGTTGGGCCGACTGTCTGATGCCGGGGGAGCAGCCTGCCCTCTGCGCCCCCTTTCCCCTTGCCCCACCCCTCCTGATTTCATGTAGTAACCCGGAAACGATGCGTTCGCATGGCCCCGAAAGTCGCAACTAACCCGCCGCCCCCCCCGTTCCGCGTGGCTGGACCGGACCTCAAAGGGCTGGTCCTCCTGCTGGTCAGCATCATCACGCTGATGGCACTGCTTGACCTAGGGCCGGGCGCGCTGAACGCGCCGATGGCGCGCGCGCTCCGCTGGCTGGTGGGCTGGGGGGCCTTCCCCCTGGCGCTCCTGGTCGGGATCATCGGCCTGCTGGTGCTGCTCCGCTTCTGGGGTGACCGCGCGGTCAACTGGGGGCGGGCGCTTGCGCTTGAATTGCTAGCACTATGCGGGCTGGGGCTGCTGACCCTCGCGGTCAACCCGTCGCTTTCGTGGCAGACGGCCACGGCAGGGCAGGGCGGCGGCGCGCTCGGCTGGCTGGTCGCCAGCGTGGCTGGGGTCGTCGGGACGACCGGCGGCTTTTTGTTGCTGCTGGGGCTGGCCCTGCTGCTGATGCCCCTGGCGCTGCGCGTCTCGCTGGGTCAACTCCAGGAGGCACTGGAGCAGCAGCGGCAAGCGCTCCAACAAAGGCGCGCCCGTCTCCTCACCCCGGACCCCTCCCCCGCTGCCCCCCTCCCGACGGCGCGGGCCCTGGCGCGCCTGCTCCCCCTGCCTCCTCCGCTGTGAGGCCTTCTGCGGCTGCGCCCGATGTTCCCGCGCCCAAGCCTGCTGCCCCCAAGAAGAAGGCCACCCCGCCCCCCACGGCGGCAAGCACCCCAGCCAAGATAAAGGAGGGGGTGTTGGGGCGCGTCAAGGAGGCGGTGAGCAAGGCTACCGGCGCGGCGAGTACCGTCACGGCAGGGTCGGCGCCCGCGCACCACAAGGCTGCTTCCGGCTATACCTTGCCCCCGCTCGATATGCTGAGCCGCAGCAGCGGCAACACGCTCGACCCCACCATCGCGCGGGACAAGGCGCGGGTCATCGAGCGAACGCTGGCGCAGTTTGGGGTGCCGGCGACGGTGGTCCAGGTGAACCAGGGCCCCGCGGTGACGCAGTTCGGGGTGCAGCCAGGGTTTATCGAGAAGAATGGCAGCGACGGGACAACGATGCGCCGCAAGGTGAAGGTCAGCAAGATCACCTCGCTGGCCGATGATCTGGCGCTGGCCCTGGCGGCCAAGAGCATCCGGGTGGAGGCGCCGGTGCCAGGGCGCACCCTATGTCGGCATCGAGGTGCCCAACAGCGACACCGAGATGGTGACGCTGCACAGCGTGCTGGTCAGCGAGGAGTTCAAGGCGCTGCGCAGCGAGTTGGCCTTCGCCCTGGGGCGCGATGTGAGCGGGCACCCCGTGGCGGCGGATCTGGCGCGCATGCCGCACCTGCTGATCGCGGGGGCCACCGGATCGGGCAAGTCCGTCTGCGTCAACACGATCATTGCCTCGCTGCTGTTCCGCCTGGGGCCGGACCGCCTGAAGTTTCTGATGATTGACCCAAAGATGGTGGAGCTTATCCCGTATAATGGCATCCCCCACCTGATCGCGCCGGTGGTGACCGACATGGAGCGCGCGGTCGGGGCGCTCACCTGGGCGATGCGCGAGATGGATCGCCGCTACAAGCTGTTCAGCGAGGCGGGCAAGCGCAACGTTGACGCCTACAACACGTGGTTGGTGAGCCAGGGGCAGGAGCCGCTCCCGTTTATCGTGATCGTGATTGATGAGTTGGCCGATCTGATGATGGTGGCGGCCGATCAAATCGAGCGGATCATCTGCCGCATCGCCCAGATGGCGCGGGCCACGGGCATGCACCTGATCCTGGCCACGCAGCGCCCCAGCGTGGACGTGGTGACGGGGCTGATCAAGGCCAATGTGCCAGCCCGCATCGCCTTCGCTGTCGCCAGCCAGATTGACAGCCGCGTGATCCTGGATTCTAACGGCGCGGAGGCGCTGCTGGGGCGCGGCGACATGCTCTTCCAGGCGCCCGATACCAGCAAGCTGCACCGCCTGCAGGGCTGCTTCGTGAGCGATCAGGAGCTGAGCAAGATAGTGATGCACTGGCTAAGCAACGGGTCCGCCCCGTCCCTCACTCCCGCCATGCAAGCAAGCCCGCCCGTAGGCGGGGCGCAGCCGAGCCCTGCGCCCGACACCCCGTGGGAAGACATTCTTGACGAGATTGCCGAGGGCAGCCAGCAGGCGGATGAGCTACTCCCCCAGGCGAGCGCCATCGTACGCGAGCATCAGTGGGCCTCGACCTCCTTCCTGCAGCGCAAACTGCGAATCGGCTACACCCGTGCGGCCCGCCTGATTGATGCACTGGAAGCGCAGGGGGTCATCGGCCCGCCGGAAGAGGGGAGCAACGGAAGCCGCGCGGTGCTCGTAAAGCCGGAAGAAAAAGCGGAGCCGGAAGAGCTATAAGTTTCTGGCGCAGGGCCCGGCGCCCATCCTCACTTTTAGGGAAGGAGCTTCATGTCAGAAGAGCGATACAGCGAGGAGGCAGCCCGCGAGATTCTCAAGCGGGCTGTTGACCTTCAGGGATTGGATCGGGATTTCAGCCGCCAGCAATTGCTGGAAATGGCGGACGAGTTGGGTATCTCGCCCGATGCGTTGGCGAAGGCAGAGCAGGGCTGGATGGCGGAGCAGGGCACGTTGGAGGAGCGCCGCGCGGAGGAAGCCGAGCGGCGAACGTTCGAGCGGGAGCGGCGGCGCGGCTACTACAGCCATCTTGCCACCTACCTGATCATCAACACCTTCCTTTTCTTCATCAATCTTATCAGCAGCCCGGGGGAATTCTGGTTCTTCTACCCCCTGCTAGGGTGGGGGATCGGCCTGGCGTTCCACACCTGGAGCACCTTCCAATCGGATGGGGACGAGTACGAGGAGGAGTTCATAAAGTGGCGCGCCACCCGCGAGATCAAGCAGAAGGTGTATCGCAAGCTATCATCCTAGGCGGTGCCTGGCTGGCCCACCCAGGGCCGGCCATGATCCGCCCGCTCCCTCGCGACCCCGTCCCTCATCCCGTTGCCCACAGATAGCGCTACCCTTAACCGATGCTCCTACCTTTGAAATTCGCCCGGTCCGCCCGCCTCCTGCTGCTGCTCATGACGTTGCCCCTCCTCGCAAGCTGCAACGGGCAAGCTGTCTCGCCCCCGCAGGCGACGCTCGCTGCCCCGCCTGCGACGGAGGGCACCCCTGCACTGTCAGAGCCGCCCGTTGCCGGTGGCCCCTCGCCCACTGCCATCGCGCAGCGGGAAATCGGCACGCTGACGGTGGCCTATCAGGCGGGGGCAAAGGCATTTGATTTCCAGCTTTTCCTGCCCCCTGCCTGGGCAGGGCAGTACGAGGTCCAGCAGGCGGAGGAAAGCCAGGTGGCTTTCCTGTACGTTGCTGACCCGTCGGCCAAAGTTCCGCTGTTCACGCTCCATGCCATCGCCGAGGCATCGTGGGCGGAGCGTCAGGCCGAGCGGCCCGCCCTCACCCAGGTCCACTCGCTCGACGGGGTCATCTTCGCCTATGCCGTCGCGGGGAGCAACCCGTACGAGGGAACCCATGCGGACACCTTCGACGCCCTGGCGCGCAGCGTGCCCGCTGCCTTCGAGCGCTTCGAGGCCTCGCGCTCGGACTGGACCGTCCCTTGACCAGGGCGTGCCGCCGCTCGCTGGTGGCAGCGTTCTGGCTAAGGGCGGCTGGCGCCGCAAGGGATAGCACAGGGAGGGGTGCGTGATGGTCGAGGGGGCCGAGGCACTAAAGGCCAAGACGGAAGAGGTGTACCAGCGACTGTTGGCGCAGTATGGGGAGCGGCCACGGGTGGCGCGTCGTGAGCCGATGCACGAGCTGATTTCGACGATGCTCTCCCACCGCACGACGCAGAAGAACGAGGCCGAGGCGTTCCGGCGCATGTGGGAGCGATTCGGCTCGTGGGAGGCGATTCGAGACGCGCCGGTGGCGGAGTTGGCCGAGGCCATCGAGCCTTCAAACTTTCCGGAGGCGAAGGCGCCCCGCATCCAGGAGACGCTGGCGCGCATCATCGCGGAGCGCGGCGAGCCCGCCATTGACTTTCTCGCTGAGCTACCCGCTGAGGAGGGAATCCGATGGCTCACCGCCCTGCCGGGGGTGGGCATCAAGACCGCGACGCTGGTTCTCCTCTTCTGCTTCGGCAAGTCGGTGTTACCGGTGGATACCCACGTCCACCGCGTCAGCGGCCGGATCGGGCTGATTCCGCCCAAGGCCAGTGCGGAGGCGGCCCACACCCTGCTGCTGGCCCTGCTTCCCCCTGACGACCATGTGCTGTACAATTTTCACGTCGCCAACCTGCGCCACGGCCAGCAGATCTGCGTGTGGAAGGCACCGCGCTGTCACAAATGCCCGATGACCGATATTTGTGACTACTACGCCCAGACGGTAGCACCGGAGCCCTGACCGCTTCGGGCCCCTACCTCTGCCATTCTGTGTTCCGGGCTGCCCCCCTTGTGGGGGGCGCCTTTGCGTGCTGCCGCCCCCTATCCCTCCCCCTACTATTCAGGAGCTCCCCTATGAGACTCAGATCCCTCTCGCTTGGAATGCTGATCGTTTTTCTGATAGTGGTTTTGCCCCGCCTGGCGGCGGGGCGCGACCCGGCGGCGCAACCCGCGCCAGGCCATTTTGTGCGCGTGCCTGCCGCCGCCCTGGCTCAGCTCCAGGCGTTGAATCTGTCGCCCCTCCGCTCGATTGACTATGGCTCTTTTCGCTGGTTGGAGCTCGACAGCGCCGATTTCGAGGCACTGGCTGCCGGCGATCTCGCCTTTGTCGAGCAGCCCGACGCGGGCCAGGTGAGGGTGCCAGGCTACCGCTTCGACCCCCTAGCAGAGGGGGAGCCTGCGCTGCCGGACAGCCTTCGCGCCACGAGCCGTGCGGCTGGCTTTCGCCTGATTCAGTTTGCCGGACCGGTGAAGGCGGAGTGGCTGGCGCAGGTGGAGGCCGCCGGGCTGCAGGTGCTGCAATACTACCCCCACAACAGCTTCCTCGTGTGGGGGAACGCGCAGCAGGCAGAAGCAGCGGGAAGGCTCTCCTCGGTCCGCTGGCAGGGTGCGCTGCACCCCGCCTACAAGCTATCGGCGGATCTGGCGAAGCGCACCGGCCTGCTGCAAAATGTGGATGTGACCTTCTTTAACGATGGCAACCTTCAGGAAACGCTGGACAAAATCGCCGCCCTGGGCGGACGCATCGTCCAGCACTACCCCTCCCAGCCGGACAAAGCGCTCTTCAACGCCATAGTCGAGATTCCCGTCGAGGCCCTGCCCAGCGTGGCCGCGCTACCCCAGACCCTCTACCTCAGCTATCAGGGCAACGCGCCCGTGCTTGACGACGAGATGTCGTCGCAGATTGTCGCGGGCCATTACAGCGACGCGGGGGTGCCCTTCCCCGGCTACGACGACTGGCTGGCCGAGGTGGGCGTGGATGGCAGCGGCGTGACCTGGGCCACCATTGACACGGGCGTGGACTGGGATCACCCCGACCTTGAATCGCGCATCGTGGGCGGCTACAACTTTCCGGGGGCGTGCGCCGTGGCGGGCCAGCCTGGCAGCGACTGTCCCAACGGGGGGCACGGAACGCACGTCACGGGCATCATCGGCGGCGATGCGACAACAGGCATCATAGATGCGAACGGCTTCCTGTACGGTCTCGGCGTTGCGCCGGGCTACAGCATCTTCGCCATGAACTCGCTGTCGGCGCCCGCGTGGCCCCCTGCGGGGGGCTGGCAGGAGCACAGCAAGCGTGCCGTGCTGGGCGGGGCCGTGGGCGGCAACAATTCGTGGACCAGCGGCGAGGGCGAGGCGCACGGCTATCAGGCCACCGAGCGCACCCACGACTTTATGGTGCACGATGGCAACTTCGACACGACCAATGTGGCGGAGCCATTCATCGAGGTCTTTTCCGCAGGCAACTCCGGCCCAGGCCCGCTCACGTTGACCTCGCCCAAAGAGGCCAAGAATTTGACCATCGTTGCCAG
This sequence comes from uncultured Chloroflexia bacterium, assembly GCA_963721895.1. GTDB lineage: Bacteria > Chloroflexota > Anaerolineae > Ardenticatenales > Ardenticatenaceae > CAVRLZ01. Next base: position 30,443 of record CAVRLZ010000031.1, read on the forward strand.
CAGTGCGAACTACCGCATCGGCAACATTGACAACATTTCCAGCTTCAGCAGCCGCGGCCCCGCCGTAGACGGGCGCTGGGTCCCCACGATCGCGGCGCCAGGGGATCAGATTGCCTCCGCCGCCAACGATACGGGCGGCTCTTGCGCATCGCCGACCATTCCCGGTACGGGGGGGCTGTATGCCTACTGCTCGGGCACGAGCATGGCCGCCCCTCATGTGTCGGGCAGCATCGCCGTGATAACGGAGTGGTGGCGCGGCTTTAACGGGGGGGCCAACCCGAGCCCGGCCATGGCGAAGGCACTGCTGGCCAACGGGGCGGAGGATATGGCCGCGGCGGATATCCCGAACATCCACGAGGGGTGGGGGCGCATCCGGCTGGACAACGTCATCGCTAGCGGTGCGGAGATGCTCTATTACGACCAGGAAACGATTCTGGACGAGACGGGCGATAGTTGGACCCTGACCGTTGGGGTGATGGACCCCACGCAGCCGCTGAAAGTCTCGGTGGCGTGGAGCGATGCCCCAGGCGCCGTCGGGGCCAACCCGGCACTGGTGAACGATTTGAACCTGAGCGTTCAAACCGGCGACAATCGTTTTCTGGGCAACGAGTTCGCAAACGGCGCTTCCGTCGCAGGGGGCGACGCTGACGCGCTGAACAACCTGGAACAGGTCTTTGTCCAGGAGCCGGGCAGCAGTGCGACGATCACGGTAGAGGCCTTCAACCTGCCCGGTGATGGTCTGTTTTACAACGGCGACAGCACCGATCAGGCCTTTGCGCTGGTCTGCTACAACTGCTCGCTGTACCCGGATTTCACGCTAGCCGTGGAAAACGCCACGCAGGATGTTTGTATGCCTGCGTCTGCTACGTTCAATGTGCTCGTGGGCACCATCCTGAGCTACAACGATCCGGTGACGCTGCAAGCTGAAGGGGCGCCGGCTGGGACGACAGTTGCCTTCACGCCTAACCCTGTAACCCCACCGGACAGCAGCACGCTGACCATCAGCAACACAGCCAACGCTGCCCCTGGGGAGTACGAGATTGACGTGATCGGCATCGCGGCGACCAGCACGCATACGACCACCGTCAGCCTGGGCTTGTTCGAGGGCGCGCCGGACGTGCCGGAACCGCTCTCGCCTGCCAACGGGGCCACGGGGCAAGCGCTCCAGCCGACATTCGAGTGGCTTGCCACGGCGGGTGCCACCAGTTACACCTTCGAGCTTGCAGCCGATCCTTCCTTCAACACCATCATCGAGAGCGCATCAGGCTTGACCGAGACGAGCTATCGCATCGAAACTGTGCTAGAGCCGACCACCCTCTACTACTGGCGCGTGCGCGCCGACAATGTCTGCGGGCCGAGCAGCGATTCGGCGATCTTTAGCTTCCGCACGGGTGCCGTTGCCTGCCAGGTCTTCGCGGCGAGCGATCTGCCCAGGGCAATCGGCCCGAACGCCGGGATGGTCACCCTCTCGACGATCGAGGTGGACAGTGCAGGCTCGCTGAATGATGTGAATGTCCAGGGGCTGCGGGGAACCCATACGTACATAGCTGATCTCTCCTTCGAGTTGTTGAGCCCTGCAGGCACCTCGGTGACCCTGTTCAGTGGGATCTGCGGCAGCGAGAATCACTTCAACTTGAGCCTGGACGACGAGGCAACGCCCGGCGCCCTTCCCTGCCCCCCCACCACGGGGCTCACCTATCAGCCGCAGGAGCCGCTGTCCACCTTTGACAGCGAGGCGATAACGGGCGATTGGACCCTTCGCATCGAGGATGGTGCGAACGTGGATGGGGGTCAACTCGTCGCGTGGGGTCTGGAGCTCTGCTTTGCTGGCAGCGAGCCGGAGCCTAATCTGGAAATCAGCAAGGGACAGCCAGAGGGCACCATCGCGCCCGGGGAAACGATCACCTACCGCATCGCTGTGACGAATACGGGCAGCGTGGCGGCGACAGGGTTGGTGGTGACGGACACGCTCGACGGCGTTTCCACGGTGGTGCCCGGCCCGGAAACATTGGGGCCGGATGAAGTGGGGGAATACTTCTTCGAGTATGAGATTCAGCCGGAGGACTGCAACACGGTCCTGCCCAACGTGGCGGAGGTGTCCAGCGCGGAGGGCGAGGTGGCTACCCTGCTCATCCCCGTTTTCACCACGATTGTCTGCGAGGCACCTACCGTGACGCCCACGGCGAGCGCCACGCAGACACCCACGATGACCGCCACGCGGACGCCTACAGCCACTGCTACCGCGACGCGGACACCTACGGCCACTGCTACCGCAACGCGGACGCCCACGACCACTGCAACGCGGACGCCCACCGCTACGATGACGAGGACCCCTGCGGCGAGCGTTACAGCAACGGCCAGCCCCACCGCGACGCGGACGCCTACCGCGACGGCCACTTCCTGTGCCCGTATCGAGTGAGTTGTACCTGCCCGTTGTCGTACGATGACCGTAATGGTGGGAGCCCCAGAGGGATAAGGTGTTTGGGGCTCCCGCCGCACGGGGCCGGGAGATAGACGCCCGACAGGGTATTTTTGCCCTGAGCCTGCCCTCGTATTGGAATACCTGTTTCTGCTTTGCGACGCGAATTGGAGGAACCTTGACCCTGCACCGTCTTGCCCTGTTGGCTCTCCTTGGCTTTCTGTTAATGCCAGGGGCCTTTGCCTTGTCCGCCGCCGCTTCCCTGCCCGACGAGGCAGAGGTGCAGCGTGTCCTCCGCGTGCCAGCCAGTGCCGCCGCCCCCTTGGAGAAACTTGGGCTACGCCCGTCGCTCGCACTCGATTATGGCACCTTCCTATGGCTCCAGGTGAGCGAGGCGGAGTATGCCCGCCTCGCTGCGGCGGGCATTCCCCACGAGGTACAGCCAGAGCCCTATACCCTGACCCTGGGCGAGCAACGCTTTGACCCGTTGCGCGGCGTCCCGGCGCCGCCCAGGGGGTGGGGGGCTGCATCAGGCGAGGGGGCGGAGCTCCATCTGGTGCAGATGGTGGGCCCGACCCGCGCCGAGTGGCTGGCGCGCCTGCGCGCGCGGGGGCTAGAGATTGTGCAATATCTCGCGCCCCACACCTATGTCGTCTGGGGGGAGGCGGAGGCCCTTCGGGGAGCCGCCGGGGAGCCGTTCGTGCGGTGGACGGGTGCCTTCGCGCCGGCCTATCGGGTGCTGCCCGCGTGGCGCAGCCTGCCGGAGAGCCAGCACTCGGTGCGGGTGCTGCTGTACCGTGGGGCTACCCCCGATGCGGCGGTTGCAGCCATCGAACGGTTGGGGGGCGTGCTGGGGGCGCGTGCGCCCCTGAACCGTGTCTGGGAGATCGCTTCCTTCACGCTGTCGGGGGGGCAGATTCAGGCGGCGGCGCGCGTGCCGGGGGTGTACAGCATCCAACCCGTCCATACGGATGGGGGGCTGCGCGGCGAGATGAGCAACCAGGTCAACGTCAACAACGTGGACGAGACGAACGCCGCGTTTCCGGGCTACCTGGACTGGCTGGCCAGCGTGGGGCTGAGCGGTGCCGGCGTGATCATCGCCAACGTGGATGGCGGCGTGCAAACCAACCACCCCGACCTAGTCAATCGCTTCATCCCCTGCACCGGGGTGACCTGCGGCGGCAACGCCAGCAGCGATCACGGCACGCACACCGCAGGCACCATGGCCGCCGATGGCGCGTCCGGCGTGACGGACGCGCGCGGATTTTTGCGCGGGCTCGGCATGGCCCCGGGCGCGAGCATGGTCGAGCAGGTTTATTCCCCCTTCTTCACTCAGCCGGACGGGATGCTGCTGCTGATGCGCGACTCGCACAACAACGGCGCGTCGCTTTCCGGCAACAGTTGGGGGCCGTCGGGCAGCCCGCGGGGCTATGACGACGACACCCTGCAGGTGGACATCGGCACGCGCGACACGGACCCGGCCACGCCGGGCGACCAACCGCTGACGTTCGTCCTCTCGTTCATGAATGGCAGCGGCGGCACCAGCAGCCAGGGGACGCCAGACGAGGCGAAGAACATCTTTACCATCGGCTCCACGAAGATGCAGAACACCAACGGGAGCCAGATACTTAGCATCAATGATCTGTCGTCCAATTCGGCGCACGGGCCGGCGCTGGACGGGCGCAAGATTCCGCACATGGTAGCCCCCGGATGCAACGTGGATTCCAGCGTGCCGGGCGGCTATGGGTTGATGTGCGGCACCAGCATGGCCTCGCCCCACGTGAGCGGCGCCGTCGCGCTTTTTATCGAGTACTTCCGCAACCTGCCCCCCGCGGTGCGCGGCGGCGCGGCCGATCCCAGCACCGCTCTGATCAAGGCCGCCTTCCTGCCGGTGGCGCACGACCTGGCAGGCCACGAGGACGCCGACGGCAACACGCTGGGTCATCCCTTCGACAGCAAGCAGGGCTGGGGCCGCATGGATGCCGAGGCAGTGGTGGCCCCGCAGGGGAGCGTGCGCTACTTCGACAGCCCGACGGTGTTCGACAACACGGGGGAGGAGTGGGTGCAGACCCTATCCGCCGCCGACCCCACCCAACCCATCCGCCTGATGCTTGTCTGGACGGACGCCCCCGGCCATGGGCTAGGGGGCACCACCCCGGCCTGGAACAACAACCTGGATCTGGTGGTTGAGGCAGGGGGGGAGACCTTTTACGGAAATGCGTTTGGAACGGATGGCTGGTCGGTGCCCGGCGGGGCACCTGACCCAAAGAACAACACCGAGGGCATCTTCCTCGGGCCGCTCCCGCCGTCCAGCGTCACGGTGCGCGTGCAGGCATCGGACATCAACTCGGACGCGCTTCCGAATGAGGGGGACGACACAGATCAGGATTTTGCGCTGGCCTGCTACAACTGCGCGCTAGAGCCAGCCTTTACGCTGGATGCGACGCCCGCGACGGCGGCGGTCTGCGCGCCGGAAGAAGCCGAGTACCAGCTTACCATAGGGAGCATCCTGGGCTATGACGAGCCGGTGACCCTCAACGCCCAGGGGGTGCCTGCGGGGGCCACCGCCACCTTTGCACCGCCCGTGGTCACGCCGCCGGGCAGCAGCCTCCTGACGATCGGGAACACGAACGGTGCCGCGCCGGGCACCTACCCAATCGCCGTGATCGGCGTGGCCGCTACGCGAACCCAAACGACCACTGTAGAGTTGAGCCTGGCCACGGCTATCCCAGGCTCTGTCACCCTGGTTGCGCCAGCAAACGGCGCGCCAAATCAGCCCGCCGCCCCGACCCTCGAATGGGAGGCCACCGCCCAGGGGAGCTTGTACGAGCTACAGGTGGCGACCGACCCCGCCTTCGCATCCATTGTCTACAGCACCACCGTCGCAGATACCCTGCACACGCTTGACACCCCGTTGGAGCCAAGCACGATTTATTACTGGCGCGTGCGCGCTACCAACGCCTGCGGTGACGGGGCCTGGTCGCCCGTGTTCAACTTTTCCACGCTGGGGGCACCCGGGGCCTGCGGCATCGGCAGCACCCCCAACGTCCTCTATGAGGATGATTTCGAGTCAGGGGCGGCGGGATGGACGCATTCCAGCGCGGTTGGCGCGGACACCTGGGCGCTGCGCCCGAACCATCCGCACAGCGGCAGCCTGTCGTGGCACGCGACGGACCCAGCAACCACGAGTGACCAGCGATTGGTCTCCCCAGAGATTGCGTTGCCCGTGGAGCAGGAACCGCTGACCCTCCAGTTTTGGAACGCGCAAAGCATCGAGAGCGATGGAAGCGGTGGGTGCTACGACGGCGCGATCCTGGAAATTTCGACAAATGATGGAGCCAGTTGGGAGCGGATCGCCGAGGATCGCCTGCTGACGGATCCGTATGATGGCTCTCTCACTGTCGGCAACCCGCTCGGCAGTGGCAACGCCTGGTGTGGCGACCCGGACCCCTACCTCCAGTCGGTGGTGGATGTCACCGATTACGCGGGGGAAACGGTACGCTTCCGATTCCGACTCGGAAGCGACAACGCGTTCGGGCAGCCCGGCTGGTTCATTGATGATGTCTCGCTCCAGTCTTGCGAGACGGGGGCTATCACGCCAACGCCGAGCGCTACGGCTACCCTGACGGCAACCCCTACAGCCACCGCCACCGCCACCGCTACCGTTACAACAACGGCTACCGCTACCGCCACTTTAACACGTACCGTTACGGCCACTGCTACGACCACCGCAACCCCCTCGGCGACGCCAACCGCCACCGCCTCGCGCACGGCTAGCCCTACCGTGACGCGCACGACCACTGCGACCGCAACCCCTGCCACGGCGACGGCCACAGCGACGGCCACAGCGACGGCCACAGCGACGGTTGACCCTACGATTAGGGACACTGTCCTGTTCCTGCCGCTGATCGCACGATAGCGCTTGCCAAGCAAAAGGGCGCTCCTATAAAGGAGCGCCCTTTTGCTTTGGGCGACGAATGCCGCGCACGGGGAGGCTTGGGGAAGGGGCATATTCCTTGCTTTAATAGAGGGAGGTGGTATACAAGTGAGTTGGAACCGACGACGGGGAGCCCCTGCCGCGAACGATCTACCCCGTTCCCCCTCTTCGGCCTTCCTTGTTGTAGCACACCGACGCCTCCCACTGGAGGGTACTGAGTGGTTGTCTGTCGTAAAAGGAGTTGGAGATGATAAAGAAAGAAAAGATAGCATTTGTGCTGAGCGGCGGGGGCAACCGAGGGGCGTTGCAGGTTGGGGCACTTCAGGTACTCCTGGAGGCTGGGTTGGTGCCGGACATGATCGTGGGCGCATCGGTGGGGGCCATCAATGGTGCCCTGATTGCCCATGAGCCGACGGTGCACGGGGCGCGCTCGCTCGCCACCGTCTGGCGCCGCGTGACCCGCGACGACCTGTACCCGGGGAACCACCTGACGGCCGTCTGGTCCCTCCTGCGCGGCAAAGAAGGGCTGTTCAGCAACGAGCGTTGGCAGCGATTTCTCAGCCAGCACCTGCCCTGCAAGACCTTCGCCGGGCTGCCCACCGAATGCTATATCGTGGCTACGGAGCTAAACAGTGGGAAGCTCCATGTGTTTGGGGAAGAGCCGGACGACCTGCTCATTGACTCGCTGATGGCAACCTGCGCGCTTCCGCCGCTGCACCCGCCCTACCGAATCGGCGAGCGCGCCTATATTGACGGCGGCGCGACAGCGAACCTTCCCGTTCGGGTTGCCCTGGACAAGGGCGCCACGCAGATTTACGCGCTCAACATTTATCCGGACCTTGTCACGGGCCAGACGCGGCACCTGCTCGACGTTTCCTCGCACGCCATCGGCGCCCTGCTGCAGCGACAAATTGACCTTGACCTTCAGCATTGCGCGGAGCACAAAAATGTGTGGCTACGACATATTGATCTGCCCTATCCCGGGGTGCTGGACCCGTGGGATTTTGGCCACACGGATGCGCTGATTGCCGCAGGCCGCCGCGCGGCCAATGAGGCCCTGCTGGCGGGGCTGCGCCCCCCCACATGGCAGGAGCGGCTGACCGATGGGACACAGCGCCTCGGCGCCTCCCTCACCGCCGCTACAGCGACCCTGGGCAACCTGCTCTGGACGCCTGCCCCCTCCCTCGCCAGCGCCGAGGACAAGCGACGTTAGGATCACACAACGCAGCAGGGGCGGGGCGCGTTCGGAACGCACCCCGCCCCTGTTTTGATTTTAACGGTCTGGGTGGACCCTACTGCACCGGCCCTACGCATCCACCCCAGGGAGCGGAAAGCGCTGGCAGAACCCGATCACCTGCTCGCGTATCTCTGCCAGGCGTGCCTCGTCATCAGCGTGGAAGAGCGCGTCCGCAATCCAGGCCGCGATGTGCTCCATCTCTTCCTCCGCCATGCCGCGGCTTGTGACGGCGGGGGTGCCAAGGCGGACGCCGCTGGTCACAAAGGGGCTCTGCGGATCGAAGGGGATCATGTTCTTGTTGGCGGTAATGTGCGCCTGCCCCAGCACGGCCTCTGCCCGCTTGCCGGTAATGTCGGCGCTACGCACGTCCACCATCATCATGTGGTTGTCCGTGCCGCCGCTCACGATGCGCAGCCCGCGCGCCTGGAGGCTCTCGGCCAGCCGATGCGCGTTGCGGATGATCTGCTGCTGGTACAGGCGGAACTCGGGCTGGAGCGCCTCGCCGAATGCCACAGCTTTGCCCAGGATGACGTGCATGAGCGGGCCGCCCTGGTTGCCGGGGAAGATGGCCTTGTCTACCTGCTTGGCATACGCCTCGTGGCAGAGGATCATGCCGCCGCGGGGGCCGCGCAGCGTCTTGTGCGTCGTCGTGGTAACAAAGTGCGCCGACGGGAAGGGGGAGGGATGGAGCCCGGCTGCCACCAACCCTGCGATGTGCGCGATGTCGGCCAGCACCAGGGCGCCCACCTCATCGGCGATGGCGCGGATGCGCTCGAAGTCAATCACGCGCGGGTAAGCCGAGGCCCCGCAGACGATCATCTTGGGCTTGTGCGCGTGCGCCAACTGCGCCATCCCCTCATAATCAATGCGCTCCGTCTGCTGGTCCACCCCGTATGCCACAAAGTTGTACAGGTGGCCACTGAAGTTCACAGGGCTGCCATGCGTCAGGTGGCCCCCCTGGTCCAGCCGCATGCCCAGCACGGTGTCCCCGGGCTGCAGGGCAGCCATGTACACCGCGGCGTTGGCCTGCGAGCCGCTGTGGGGCTGCACGTTCACATGCTCGGCGCCGAACAGTTGGCGGGCTCGCTCCTGCGCGAGCCGCTCTGCCTGGTCCACCACCTCGCAGCCACCGTAGTAGCGCTTACCGGGGTAGCCCTCGGCATATTTGTTGGTCAACACAGACCCCACCACGCGCAGCACGTTGGCGCTGACGTAGTTCTCGCTGGCAATCAGTTCGATGCCGTCCCGTTGCCGTTTCCGCTCGGCTTCGATGATCTGCCACGCCGCCGGGTCCGCCGCTTCGAGGGGGGCGGTGGGGGGGATCAGGGCTTCACGTTCCTGTATAGCGATCATGGTCATCCCTCTCCTTTTTTCGTGGACGCCCGGGGGCGTACCGACCGTAGAGGCAGAGTATAGGCGCCCCCCTGCTTCGCAAGCAAGCAGGGAGGGGAAAATAGGACGCGCGAGGCGGGCCGCAAACTTGTTGATAGCGACCCACTGTTGTTATACTCTGTAGCGGAAGAGGGATACCCCATGACCCCAAACGAGATCTATCAGCCGTCCCTGGGCGACCGGATACAGCTTCGCAAGCAACATCCCTGCGGCGGCGACGTATGGACTGTTGTACGCACGGGTGCGGACATCGGCTTGCTCTGCAACACATGCGGGCGCAAGGTGCTTTTGGAACGACACGTGCTTCGCAAGCGCGTCAAGCGCGTGTTGCCGCCGGACGGCAACACCGTTACAGGATGAGACAGCGGGCATTGCACCCCGCCCCGTCCAGGGAGCGGTTAGCGCGGAAACTATAGGACCGTATGACTGTACTACCACGAACCCAACCGGAAGCCCGCGCAGGTGGGGATGATCATTCCTTCGGCGCCCTGCTGCGTATTCCAGCGTTCCGCAACCTCTGGATCGCACAGTTGCTTTCCCAGACGGCCCACAATGGCATCCACTACGTGGAGCTATTGATGATAGACCGTCTCACTAGCTCAACAGGGCACGTGGGGCTGATGATTCTGGCCTTCACGCTGCCCGCCGTGCTGTTCAGTGCTATCGCCGGGGTGGTGGTGGACCGCTTCCCGAAGCGGCGCATCTTGGTGGGCTCGAACGTGCTGCGCATCGTGACGGCACTGAGCTATATCGTGGCCCTGCAATTTTTCAGCGGCCGCTTCTTGCTCATCTGGGTCTACAGCGTCACCTTCCTGGCCAGTGCCATCGCCCAGTTCTTCGCGCCGGCAGAGGGGGCGACGATTCCGCTGCTGGTGGGGCGGCGGCGGCTGATCACGGCCAACTCGCTGTTTAACCTGACGATCACCGGCACGCAGGTGCTAGGGTTGCTGGTCATCTTTCCTTTTATAATCAAGGTGGGAAATGCCTGGTTGGGGGCGGGGCAAGGGATCGAGTTCTCCTTCGCGCTCGTGGCAGTGATTTATGGAGTGGCCGCCTGGCTGCTCAATCGGCTGCCGCCGGACCCGGTGCTTTCTCGCTTTGCCGCGCCCGCGCCAGACTCGACGGAGCGAGGGCTGCGCCGCTCGTGGAACGAGTTGAAGGCAGGCTTGCACTTCGTGCGGGACACGCCTACGCTGTGGGTGCCCATGCTGAATCTGTCGCTGACCGCCACCGTTGCCATGATCCTGGCGATGGTGGCCCCCAAGTTTGCCACGGACATTTTGCGGGTGAGCCAGGAAGATGCGATTTACATCTTTGCGCCAGCGGGCTTCGGCATGCTGCTGGGCACCTTCCTGATCCCACGGGTGGCGGCGGGCATGCGGCGGGAGCAGGTGTCCAACACAGGGCTGCTGCCTGCAGGGGGCCGCCCTGCTGCTGCTGGCGCTGGTCGCCCGTTTCTGGGAAGGCTCCACCGGGATGACGGCCGCCACCATGATCATGGCGCTAGGGCTGGGCATCGCCTTTGCGCTGATCGGGATTCCGTCGCAGACGATGCTGCAGGAGCGGACGCCGCACGACATCCGGGGGCGCGTTTTCAGCGCGCAGTTCCTGCTGGCGAACGCGCTTTCCATCCCACCTATGCTCTTCGCGGGGACCCTGGCCGACCGAGTCGGCATCCCGCCCGTCATGATGATTACCGCGCTCGGCCTGCTGCTGCTGGCCGGCTGCTCCATCTTTTGGGCGGCGCGCCACCCTGGTGCCCTGCTCACCCCGGATGACCCCGACGATGCCTCGTAACGGCACGGCTTCGACGCCGCGCGCCCTACCCCTGCCAGAGCTACCATTGTGCCCCATATCTTGATCCTGATGAGCGACACCGGCGGTGGCCACCGTGCCGCCGCCGAGGCCATCCAGCATGCTATCGAGCGGCTGGACCCCGAGAAGCGCTTCACCACCGAGCTGCTCGACTTTATCGAAGAGACGGCCATCCCGCCGTGGGACCGTATCGGGCGGCTGTACGGCCCGACGGTGAACCGTGCCCCGTGGTTCTGGGGCGCGGGCTTCAAAATCGCTCTTCCTGGGCCATCCGCAAGGGGCTGAATGCCATCAACGCCTCCATCGCGGCCCCCAAGATGCTGCTGCTGCTCCGGAAGCACAAGGCAGACATGGTAGTTTCCGTACACCCGCTGGCAACGAGCGTGCCGGGGCTCCTGCTGCGCCGCCTGCACCCCCAGGTCCCCTTCGTGACGGTCGTGACCGACCTGGCAACCGCCCACCCCTTCTGGTATTGGAAGGGGGCCGATGCCACCTTTGTCGCAAGCGAGGAGGCGCGGCACCGGGCCATCCGAATGGGGGTTCCGGCCCACACCATCGAGATGACGGGGCTACCGATTGACCTGCGCTTCGCTGAGTTGCCCGACCAGAAGCCCTCGATGAAGCGTGAGTATGGGATGCCCACCGACCGCGCCATGCTGCTGCTGATCGGCGGGGGGGAGGGGATGGGCAACCTGGAAGGGTTGACGCGGGCCATCGCGGGGAGCGGCCTGCCGCTGTCGCTGATGGTGGTGGCCGGGCGCAACGAGAAGCTACGCCGCCGCCTGACCGCGCAGGCGTGGGAGATTCCGGTCCAGGTCACCGGCTTCGTGCGGGACATGCCGCGCCGCATGGCTGCCGCCGACCTGCTTATCACCAAGGCGGGGCCGGGCACGCTGTGCGAGGGGCTGGCGGCGGGGCTGCCTATCTTGATCACGGGGTTTATCCCTGGCCAGGAAGAGGGCAACGTGCGCTGGATTACCGAGAGCGGCGCGGGCCGCCTGACCCCCACCCCCGACGAGGTGGCGATCGTCCTGCACGGCCTGTTCGATGCCAAGGGCCCCACCGCGCTCTATGACGACGCACAGCAGGCGGCGCAGCAGTTGGCCCGCCCCCGCGCGGCCCTGGTGGTGGCAGAGCGGCTGATGGCCCTGGCCACGCCCCGCGTAGCGTAGGGACAAGCGCCCCCTTATTCCCCCAGAATCGCCTCGGCGACGCGCAGGGCCCCCAGGGTCACGCCCGCCGTGCTCTGTCCGGGAAAGATCGAGTCGCCGACCATCCAGAGGTTGTCAAGGGGCAGGCGCGGGCTGTTGGCGCGCAGGATAGAGGTTTGCGGGAAGCCCCCGACGAAGCCCTGGTGCCGCTGGGTGTAGCGCTCGAAGGTGACGGGGGTGCCGGGCAGTTCCAGCCGAATACGGCCGTGCAGCCCCGGCAAAACCGTTTCCGCCGCCCGCAGCAGGCGATCCCGATAGCCCGCGACGCGCGCCTCGTAGGCTTCCTGGCCGCCCGGCGCATCGCGCAGCGCCCACCAGGGGGCGGGCGCGCGTGTGGGTGCTCAGGGTGAGGGCACGCTGGCCCGGCGGGGCGCGGCGCGTGTCCCAGGCGGGGCTGATGCTCAGAAAGACGCTGTTCCCCTCGCCGAGCGGCTGCTCAGGATGCTGGACGATCTGGTGGTGCGCGGGGAAGCCATCGGGAATCGCCTCGTCGTCCACGCCGAGGTAGAGGGTGAAGGCCCCCCACTGGGGAGGCAGGCGGCGGATGCGGCGGAGCAGGGCCGGGGGGGCGTCGTCGCCCAGCAAGGCCCCGATGTTCCACGGCGTCAGGTTGGCGATGACTCGATCTGCCTCCCAGCTTCCCTTTTTTCGGGTGTGGACGCGCCGCACGCGCCCGCCCGGCGCCTCGATGCGCGTGACGTCGGCTCGGTAAACGATCTCCCCCCCGTGCGCCCGCACTGCCTCGGCCAGCGTCTCGGCGATGCCCCCCACGCCGCCGCAGACGTGGAAGACCCCCGCCCGCGCCAGATCGAGCGCCACCGCGCCGAACAGCGCCGCCGCGCCGCGCGCGGGCTCTGGGCGGAGATCAGCAGTTGGGCATCCAGAAAGCTTTGCAAGAGTGGCCCGCGCGCGCCGGTCGCCGTCATCCACCCCTGCACGTCCGCCACCAGCAGGGGCGCGAGCGCGGCGAGGGCTGGCTGCCGCAGGGCCCGCCGGCCCAGCGCCAGAAGGTCGCGCGGGTGCTCCACCGGCCAGGGGGGAAGGGAGGCTGCGAAGCGCCACACCTGATCCGCCACCCACGCCTGCGAGCGCCAAAAGCGCTCGGCCTGGGGGCCAAAGGCGCGAAGCCGCTCAGCTTCCCAGCCGCTCTGCCTCGCCCCAGCGCGTCACGGTGCCCAGCGGCGAGTGGAACACCATGGCTGGCTCGGCACGGCGCACGGGCCACTCGGATGCCGAGGCGCTGCGCGACCAGGTCGTGCGGCCCGCCCGGCTGGAAGCCCCCCACCAGCGTCGCGCCCGCATCAAAGTGGTAATTCTTGTAAAAGAAGGTGGCCGCGCAGCCACCGGGGTCCACGTGCGCTTCCAGCACCGTGACGCGCTGCCCCGCTTTCGCCAGCAGCGCCGCCACCGTCAGCCCCGCCACCCCCGCGCCAATCACTACGGTTCCCGCCTCGCCCATCCGCACTCGCCCCCATCATCCTCAATTGCCAATCACGATTATCGCCCCCCGCCGCCGCGCCGCCAATGACCGCCCTCACAGGACAGCCGAGGTTCCCGCAGGCGCAGGCACTCCTGGAAATCAGGGCAGATGTAGTAAAATAAGGGTAGGCGACGGTTTGGCCCCGCAGTGCGATCCAATTGAAGGAATGCCCATGTCCCAGATTACCATCCTCGGCCTCGGCCCTGGCGAGTGGGAGCAGCTAACGCTGGAAGCGGTGGCTGCCCTGAACAGCCACGATGCGCTCTGGCTGCGCACACGCCACCACCCCCTTGTGGCCCAGATGCCGGGCCACCTTGACATCCACTCGTTTGACGCCTGGTATGACGAGGCCGACGAGTTCGAGGGGCTGTACACGCGCATCGCGGAAGAGGTGGTGCGGCTGGGGCGGCGCGCCGATGGGGTGCTGTATGGGGTGCCGGGCCACCCCTGGGTGGGGGAAAGCACGGTGCGGCAAATCGTGGCACTGGCCAGACAAGAGGGGATCGCCGTTCGCCTTATCGGCGGGCTGAGCTTTATCGAGCCTGTGCTGGCGATGGTGGAGGCGGACGCGCTGGATGGCCTTCAAATCGCGGATGCCACCGAGATAGCCGGACGCTACGCGCCGCCCTTCGACGGGGACCGGCCCGTGCTGGTGGCGCAACTGTACAGCCGCATGGTCGCCTCGGATGTGAAGCTTGTCCTCATGGAGCTATACCCCGCCGAGCACCCCGTGACGCTCCTGCACGGCGCAGGCACGGCGCAGGCCCGCGCCGTGACGATGCCGCTTTACCAGCTGGATCAGGGGAGCGATTTTGCCTTTTTGACCACGCTCTGGGTACCCCCGTTGGCGTGGCCCGCCTCGCTGCCCCATTTCCAGAACATTGTAGCCCACCTGCGCTCGCCCGAGGGGTGCCCGTGGGATCAAGAGCAGGATCACGCCTCGCTCCGTCCCTTTGTTCTGGAGGAGGCCTACGAGGTGGCCGAAGCCATAGACACGGACGACCCGCCGCAGCTATGCGATGAATTGGGCGATCTGCTGCTGATGATCGTGATGAATGCCCAGATTGCCAGCGAGGCGGGGGACTTTTCCATGAGTGACGTGATCGCCGCCGTCTCGGAAAAGATGATCCGGCGCCACCCGCACGTCTTCGGCAGCGTCGCCGTGGCTGGCTCGGCAGAGGTGCTGCGCAACTGGGAGGCCATCAAGGCGGAGGAGCGCGTTGGCAAAACAGCCGCGCCTGACCCGTTCGACGAGGTGGCGCGCGCCCTGCCGGCGCTGAGCCGCGCGCAAAAGATTAGCCGCCGCGCCATGAAGCAGGGCTGGGCGGCGCCGGAGGTGGCCACAGCGGTCGCTGCCTGGCAGAACGCCCCAGAGGACGAGGCGGCTCTGGGCACGCTGCTGCTGGCCGTGAGTGCTCAGGCGGCGGCGCACAAGCTTGACGCCGAGGAGAGCCTGCGGCGCGCCACCGGTCGCCTGGTTGCCGCGCAGCGTGCGGTTGAAGCTGAAGCAGGCTAAACGCGATGTCCTGGAAAGTTGCGATCCCGCTGGTGGCCCTGCTGGCCGTGGTGCTCTTCGCCGCCCGTGCCCGGATGGCACCGGAGCCGACGTGGATGTCGGGGCGCTGGGCGTGCGCGTGGAGCGCGGCGATGGGGCGCGCGTCCCGCCGGAGTTGGAGGCCCTGATGCAGCAGTGGCCGGAGGCCCCCCCGCCCCCGTCGGAGGCAGAGGTGGCGTTGGGGCGGCTGCTCTTTTTTGACCCCATCCTGAGCGGCAACAACCAGATTAGCTGCGCGAGTTGCCACCACCCCGACCTGGGCTTCAGCGATTCGCTGGCCCACTCGGTGGGCGTTTCCGGCGTGGCGCTCCAACGCAGTGCCCCCTCGCTGTGGAACGTGGCCCTGCGCGAGCATTTCACCTGGGATGGCCGCGCCACGACGCTGGCCTCTCAGATGTTGCAGGGGCCCTTCTTCCATCCGGACGAGATGGCCGAGAGCCCGGAACTGCTGCTGGCCGAGTTGAAGGGAAACGCGGAGTACAGCCGACTCTTCGAGGAGGCGTACGGCGAGGTGACGCTGGACAACCTGGCGCTTGCTATAGCTGCCTTTCAGCAGACGCTTAGGAGCCGCGATGCGCCCTTCGACCGCTATGCAGAAGGCGACTTTTACGCACTGACGGGGGCACAGCGGCGCGGCTTCGAGGTATTCCGCAGCGCCGAGACGAACTGCATCCAGTGCCACGAGTTGCCCACCTTCCGCACGGAAGCG
The DNA here is from genome assembly GCA_963721895.1 of uncultured Chloroflexia bacterium. Lineage (GTDB taxonomy): Bacteria > Chloroflexota > Anaerolineae > Ardenticatenales > Ardenticatenaceae > CAVRLZ01. The sequence continues at coordinate 46,198 of CAVRLZ010000031.1, forward strand.
TTCAAGGTGATCGGCGTGCGCGACGATACCGGCACCTTTGATCCCGGACGCGGCGGCATCACCGGGCGGGAGGCGGAGGTGGGCGCCTTTGCCGTACCGACGCTGCGCAATGTGGCGCTGAGCGCCCCCTACATGCACAACGGCATCGAGCCGGATTTGAACGGGGCCATCTCGTTTTATCTGAACGGCGGGGGCGACAACGTGAATGTCCCGCGCTCGCGGCTGGACCCCGACCTGCGCCCCTTTGACATCCCGACGCGTGCCCTGGAAGATCTGGAGGCCTTTCTGCTGGCCCTGACGGATGAGAGCGGGCGGCCCACCTATCCCGGCGCAGTTGCCCAGCGGCCTGCCCCGCCCCCGCCCCCGCGACAACCCGGCACGCGAGCGCATCGAGGCGACCAATGCCCTGCCGCCGGGCGCACCCCGGACGCATCGCGTGGCAGCGGGCGATTCGATCCAGGATGCGATTGACCGTGGCCCAGCCTGGGGACACCGTGCTGATCGCGCCGGGCCGCTACTCGAGAGGCGCTGGATATAGACGTGGAAGGGGTGACGATTCGCGGCGAGGGCGCGACGCTCGTAGGGTCGCCCCTTCACCCCCGTCGGCATCGTGATTCGCCACAACGATGTGGTGCTGAGCGGGCTGGCGATCGAGGGATTCTCGCGCCACACGATCTTTGTGCAGGGCGCGCGCGGCGCCCGCGTGGAGAGAGGGTGACGCTGAACGGGATGGAAGTTTCGGGGATGCTGGATAACGTTCGCGCGATAGAAAAGGGCGAACACAACACCAACAGAGCGGCCCCCTTCTTATGGAGGGGGCCGCTCTGCTGTTAATCGGCTAGGGGCGCGCTCAGTCGCTGCGCTTGCGGCGGCGGGCGGCGGCACCGTTGCCGTTCCCGTTGACTGAGGGCATTTCCAGCTCAAGTACCTCTTCTCGGCTCGCTGTAGCGCGTCATCAGCCGCTCGTAAAGCGTATCAATCTGCTGCGGCGTGAGGTGCTCCAGGTCGCCGCTGCCGCAGTGGTAGCGGGCGGCGGTGGACACGTCGGCCCGAGAAAGGCCAAAGGTGGCGGCCCGCGCCAGCAATTCCGGCAGGGTGGGCAGGTCGGGCACTACCTCCTCCGGCATCTCTATCTCTTCGGGCACCTCTTCCATCGGCGCGGGCTGAGGGCCCTCGCCCAGTTGCGTCAGAAAGTCTTTGAAGGTCGGGTTGACGAGTTCCATCCCGATGGGGAAGGCAGAGCTGTTCGACTTGATGACCCGTGCCACGCGCACCTGGCGGAAGCCATCAATGCGCATGCTCAACTCGACCATCACGTCCACAAAGTATTCCAGGCCCCCGCTCGTCATGGGGAGGACGCGGCCCATCTCGTTTTCCTCGCGATCGTCGCGCCCCTTGGCCGCTGATCTGATCCGTGATGACCACGCAGGCCCCGCTGTCAATGCACAGGCGGCGCAGCACTTCCTGGAAAAGCATCTGGTCATTGGAGAGTTCGTCCGCCGAGGGGATCGCTGTGGGGTTGCCCGTTCGGTCCCGCACCGCCTGGATCGTATCGCGATGCTTGCGGCCAAAATACATGGCCCACGAATCGAGCGCGTAGCAGCCATAGCCCTGCTCGCGCCCTTCCCCATCCAGCGCCCAATCAATAAACTCCGGCAGTTCGTCCGGCTCCTCCACCTCGATTGCGTCGAATTTGCTGCCGTCACTGCCGGCCAGCAAGCGCCCCTTGCGCTCCACATCGAAGAAGCAGAGACGGCCCAGCCCTGCATCGGCCAGCGTGCTGGCAAAGACACTCTTCCCCGTCCCCGCTGCGCCACGCACAGCGACAACCAGCCGCTGGTGGCGGGGGCGTCGGCTCAAAGGATTGATTTTCTTCATAGCGGTATCCTCTCGGTGGCGTGGCCCCCCGCCTCGGGTCGGCGGGGTGTCGCAGCTGAATGGCAACAGTCTAGCACAGGCGTTCTAATACGTCAATAGCTTGCCCTAGCAAAAGTAAAGATACACCTGCCCTGCGACAGAAAAGGGCAACCCCTGGAAAAGAGGTTGCCCTTGAGAACTGCCTATGAAGTCTCCCTGCTACGTCCCAACCTGTCAGCGCCCGATTGCATCCACGCCCACGCCCACCAGCCCATGGCTATCACCCGCCCAGTACGGCGCAAAGGTGCAGGCGGTGGTGGCACCCAGTGCGGAGGGGTGTGCCAGCGGAAGAGGTCGTTGCCGATGCCACTGGCCCCGCTCACGCTAAAGGCGCCGAGGGTGGAGAGGTACAGTGCCCCGCTGCTGGGATCCACCCACAGCCCGTCCACATCTTCGGTGGCCGCGGTGTTGAGCCCCACATCCGAGCCGTCAAAGTAGATAGACCACGTGTCGCTGCTCTCGTCCCAGGCGAAGAGGTCCTCGTCGGTGCCGGAGGCGCCGCCCGCCTGGAAGGTGCCGATGACACTCACCAGCAGGCGCCCGTCGGGGGCAAAGTCCAGCGCGTCCACATCTTCCCCGTCTGTTTCCAGCCCGACCGCTGCCCCCGCCAGCCAGAGCGTCCAACTGCCCGCCGTCGCCGCGCCGAGGGTGGTGAGGAGCAAAGCGCAGGATGTCCGAATCGTCCACCAGCCCCAGCCCTGGCACGTCGAAGGGCGCATCCAGGCTCAGCAGCAGGCTGCCATCCGCCCGCTCGGCGAAGGCATCCACGTCCGTGCCCGACCAGCCCCAGGTCCGAGCCGTCGAAGAACTGGTACCATAGATCGGTCAGGGCGTCGTAGCTCAGCAGGTCTTCGTCCGCAAAGGCCACCCCGCCCACGTTGCCGCTGCTGCTTGAACTCAGGGTCAGCAGGTCGCGGTTGACAGGTGCAGCCAGCGCCAGGGCATCTATAACTTCACCGGCGAAGCCGTGGCTGGCCCCCTGCCAGAAGGCGCTAAAGGTGCAACTCGGTGTTGCTCCCTGTGCTGCCCGGCGCGCAACGGAAGATGTCGCTCCCGACGCCGCTGGCCCCGCTCACCGCGAAGGCGCCCAGGGTGGAGAGGTAAATCTCCCCCGGCATCGGGTCCAGCCAGGTAGCGCTCACATCTTCGGTGGTCGAGGTGTTGAGCCCCACATCCGGCGTCAGTGAGATGGACCATGTGTTGACGCTCGCGTCCCAGGCGAAGAGGTCTTCGTCGGTGCCCGAGGCGCTGCCCGCCTGGAAGGTGCCGATGACACTCACCAGCAGGCGCCCGTCGGGGGCAAAGTCCAGCGCGTCCACGATCTTCCCCGTCTGTTTCCAGCCCGGCCGTGTCCCGCCAGCCAGAGCGTCCAACTGCCCGCCGTCGCCGCGCCGAGGGTGGTGGGAGCAAAGCGCAGGACGTCCGAATCGTCCACCAGCCCCAGCCCTGGCACATCGGAAGGGCGCATCCAGGCTCAGCAGCAGGCTGCCATCCGTCTGCTCGGCGAAGGCGGATCCACATCCGCGCCCGACAGCCCCAGGTCCGAGCCGTCGAAGAAGAGATACCAAAGCTTGGCACCCATGTCATAAGCCACAATGTCCTCGTCCGCGAAGCCCACCCCGCCCACGTTGCCGCCGCTGTTGGAACTCACATAGAGCAACGAGGGCGTTGCAGCAGGTACCGCCGTGGCGGTGGCGGTTGGGCTGGGAGTGGCTGTTGCCGTAGCAGTCCAGTGACGGTAGCGGTAGAAGTGCGGGTAGCGGTTGCGGTAGCGGTGTGTGTCGCTGTCGCCGTGGCGGTCCGTGTAGCGGTTGCGGTGGCAGTGCGGGTAGCAGTTGGCGTAGGGGTCGGCGTGGCAGGCGGTTGCAGCCGCGTCACCTGCTCGACGGCGATCTCGCTGACCATCGGCTGGACGTGACCCGCTATCTCGACGATGACCGTCCCGTCGCTATAGTGCTCAGCGGCAACTGACCTCCTCGTAGCGCGGCGTGTCATCGAGGACTCAGGGTCAAGCACACGGATACCGTCCACCCACACCAATTCCACGCGGCCCGTGCCATCCCCCTCAAACAGAGTTAGCTTCAGGTCGTATGCCTGGTTGCCGCCAGCCCATCGAAGCGGTACTGGACGTTGCCATCCTCATCGTAGCGCACCGACTGCCAGGGAAGCGTGCCCGCAACTTGGTCTGTAAGGCCATCCAGCGCGCCGCAACCGTCGGTGGCATCGGCGTAGGGAACCTCCCCGACCGCCCCACTGTCGCGATAGCAGCGGTAGGCGTCGGTCAGCTTCAGCTCGCTGACCACCGGGCCACCCGGGGTGCCACCCGATCTTCTCGATGGTCACGACGATCCCATTCCCCATCTGCTAGAAACTGGGGTCGAGCAGGAAGGAGTGGTAGCTGGTTGTGGTTTTGCTGACGGTTAGATCCCTGGCGATCTCCATCCCGTCCACCAGGACGCGCTGCACTCGACTGATGCTCCCGCTTCCACACAGCAGGAAACTCAAATCCAGCTTGTAGAAGCGGCCCGGCAGCAGGTGGTCGAACTGGTACTGAAGCTGCTCGGCCGCTGTTGCGCTGGCGGTACGTCTGGTGCGGCTGGCTGCCGCAGGAGGTGACGGCGGTACCCGCAGTGAGCCAGCCATACCCTTAGCTACGCCTACCCCGGTGTCGCGCCAGCATCTATGTACACCGGCGCCCCCGAGCCCACGTACAGTGACTGTGAGGTGGTGTTATTGCTCTCGTCCGACTCGGCAACCACCCCCGCGCTGTCCGCTACGGCATACAGCGGGCGCGCACCGAGTACCGTGGGCGTCCAGGGAATCGTCACCGTCGCGCTCTGCCCGGCAGCCACGCTTACCGATGCCTGGCCGATAGCGTGCCCCCGCTCGTCGGGTCGCCATCGTAGAGGCTCACCTGCTGCGCCCCCGTGCTCGTCCCGCCCTCGTTCGCTATGGCAACGTCCACATTCACTGCCATGCCCTGCCGCGCCGCCCCCTGCGGCGCGATGCTCGCCACGCGTAGCTCTGGCTTGGTCAGAACCGTCACCGTAGCCGTCGCCTCGTTGTTCGCCTCGTTCGTCTCCGCCAACCGATTGTACGGGTCCAGCACCACGCGGATGGGCACTGCCCCGGAGAAGCCCTCCGTGTTCCACGCGATGCTCGCCTGGGCGGTGCCATTGGCTGGGATCGAGGGGACGAACGCCGATCCGATGTACCAGTCCCCCCACTCCGGCACCGTCGCGTAGAAGGCAGCGGTGAGCGGGCCACTGGCCGAGTGCGACCCGTTGTGCAGCGTCGCCGCCAGGGGCACCGCTGCGCCCTCGGTGGGCGGGGTAGCAGGCAGGGAAAGGTCGGTGGGAGCGAGAGCGGCATCCAGACTCGTATCAGGAATCGCTATAAAGTTTGTAAGAAAAAGGGTACCCCCTGTACTTAAACTCACTGCAAAAGGCACAGTAATCATACCATCTGCATCGGGAGACCTAGCACGCACATAGGTAGAGATCGCGGACGCCAGGTTGTTACTAGTCAATCCGTTCGGAAATAAGGGAAAGCCCGAGTTTGCCACTGGTACTGCCATCTGCACCCACATCCACTGCAATCTGAGTGCTACTCCTATCGGAACCAGGATCGCGCAGCAGAGCCTGAAGAGTAGCTGTCGTGTAAGAGGAATAAGGGAGGCGAATCTCATAAGTAGAACTTCCTGGACCACTATAGCTCTGTCGCAAACCAAACTGGATTTGATTCTGCGTTTGAGAAGTGACGGGGTAGGGCAAAATGAGATGAGTAAGCGCATTGTTACCTACCAGACTCTCAACATTGAAGTGAGGATATAGAACAAAAGACGCATCGTCGAAGTAGGCGTCAGAGGAAGCGGGAAAACCTGTGAACCGAACTTTCAGGGTCACATCGTCAACATCAAAATCCGTGTAGGAGCCATCATCGCGTCGTCCATGAATCTGAAATTGGATTCGATCCGTCCCGGTCGGTATTGCAGCAGTACTTCCGTTATAGAAGTAGCCTCCGGCCTGCCCCGCCCCTGACCAATTTGTATCGTATTGCCATCGGAGGGTATCTCCCTGAAAGAACTGCACAACAACACGCCAATCTTCACTATCGCCGGGACTCAAGATACGCTCCAAACTCGGCTGTTCCATAGCCCGAATCTATCCATGAGCGATATGCATTGCCCAGAGAAATATTGCGATAAAACCAAGCTGATGTCGCGCTGGTCCCTTTAATCGCATAGACCCCGGACCTGACATAGCCGCCATTGTTGATATGTCGCACATCAAAAGTCGCACTTGGGGTCCAGCCACTCATATTACCGGACTCGAACCCACCATTATTGGTAAAAGCGCCCAGAAGTTCAATCCAGCCCGTATCTCCAAGCCCAGGTTCTGCCTCAAACTGAACCCGTACTCGATCGTATCGGTCGGAATTGAATGGATCGCCTCATACGGTTGCCAGGAGCTATTCGAGGTCATCCAGTCCGAACCGCGCTGGTCTATCACACTCCCGTCCGCTCGTAAATATAGGACCTGAACACGTCCACGCTGATCCTGGCTTAAGCCATGCCTTAACCGCAGCCGCACCAAAACCCTGGGCTATCCAATCACGCCACGCCGAAAGCGAAATCTCCTGATACATTACAGAATTTTGGTTGCCTATCTGAGTGGGCTGAACCGAGTAGGTGCCCGAATGTGCAACGGCTGCGCTAGCACTCCAGGTACCCGAGGCTGTGCTCCAACTGCTTGTATTCCCTAACTCGATACCGCCATTATGGACATGTTCACTCCAACTTGTTCCGGACCACTCAGTAATGTCGCGTCCATATCCCAATACCTGCCCGCTCTGGTCCAGGTAATAGAGAGGAGTGATCTGCTCCGCATCTCCAGCGATGTGGTGCGCGAAATCCAGTTCCCGGCTTCATCGCGTAGCTTGCCGGAAAAAATAGAGTTCGCTCCAAAGGCCTATAGGGGTCGGTATTTTTGGCAAGTACTGGTTCCGCAAGTGCTTCAACAGTGCCAACGATTTGAATTTCGGACACGGGTCTAGCGGGGTCGCTGGTGCGGAGGGTGAGGGTATGATTGTAGGGGCCAGCAGGCAGGGCACGCGTGTCCAAAGTAGCAACGTAAGTCGCTACGTCTGCTGCGGCCAAGCGGGGGGAGGTGGGGCCGCTCACACTCAGGCCCGGAGCATTGGTTAGATAGCTTGTAAGATCAAGGAACCCTGTATTGGCGACAGTGAAGGTCCGAGAAATCATTCGGCCTGCGTGGCGGTGCCGAAGTCCCACAGGGTGTCGGCACTGTCCATTGCCAGCACCGCACGCGGATCGTCCTGGAAGCTGGAAAGGGGGCGCGCGGCGGTGTCGAGGATATTCCCCTGGTAATCGGTCCAAAAGGCCATCACGAGGTATTCCTCGTCCGGTTGGGAGCCGGGTCGAAGACACTCGTGTCCCACGAAACGGGAACCACCGTTGGCCCAGCAGGGAGCGTCAGCGTGATGGGGAGCTCGGCGCTCGCCGGTACCGGAGATGGTGACGAACTCCAGGAACAGATGCGCATCTGTCAGGGTGCTCTCGGTAGGATTGTTAACAACCAGGTTGGTCGTGTTCGCCCCTGGAGCAAAGGGAGCGGTTGTCACAATCTCGACCCCCGGATCCACCAGCATCTGCCCCGCGAAGGGAGCCAGGTCGTCGGATGGTGTATCAAGGTCAATCGGCGTGACGAAGCGATGGTTGCCCTGAGGATCGTTGTAGGAGACGATGACGATCGGCTCGGTATAGTCCTCACGATTAATGGTATAACCGAAGGTGTCGCGCGGCGTCTGCGCGGCAACGGTGAAGGTGTTGCCATTGAAGACGGTACCGCTAAGCAGGGAGAGCTTTAGGCCCAGCCCTCCCGCCGCTTGCAGGGTCGGCGACCCATAGCCCGCTCCAAAGGGGAGAGTGCCTGTAGCCCCTGCGCCATCGTTCCACGCCAGGGACCAGCTATTCGCGCCTACGGTGCATCCGCCTGGATTGGCACATTGCACGGTAAAGGTGTAGGTACGATCGGGGGTGCCCGTGTAATAGCCCCCACTGGTGGGCACCGCCGTACCCGCCCAGCTGCTCACATCATACACAGGCTGCAAAACACGGCTGCCTACTACGACCTGCTTGAGGGCGCGCACGCGCCCGGAGCCGCCCACCGTGTTGTTGGTAATCGTCACCGAGTCATCTGGCGCGATCATAACAGCCTCAACGCCATAGGCATCGTACAGGCCGGTATTCAGTAGCGAAAGGGTTGCTGCAACCTGGTCGCCCGTGCGGATGCTATGCACCCCTGCAATGAGTTCGGGTGCCGGATGCGAGGCGGCGTCCTCCGGGTCGGTGCTCAGGGCCTCTTCGGAGCGGTCGCTGTAGCCATCCAGGTCCGAGTCCTGGTTGAAGCGGAAGAGCGCCACCGAGCCGGGTGCAGCAAGGGTGTCTTGAAATGCCTCAGTCCCATCCCCGAGACCGTTGAGGTACACATTCCACCAGTCGGCCGTCGAAAGTGCATGCTTGCACCATACCGTGCGCGCCCCACCGATGCCCACCACGCGCGGCTCCACGCACCATGCGGGGGTGTCCGAGCGATACTCGGGTGTCCAGATGGCGGTTAGATCGCCCTCCTCATCAGTCTCGTAGGGGAAGTAGCGGGCCAAAATGTCGGTGAGTACTTCCTCACCTCTCCTAAGATCGGTATAAGGTAACTATCAATTAACTCATCACCATCAGCTGGACCATCGTCAAGGGCGATCTGCATCCCTGCAGAGCGCGAGCGTCTTCGTAGACACCTCATCGATTTCATAGGCGAAGTCCTTCAACTACGTACCCGCAATTTTTCACCTAGATCAATCATTCGCATCTGTTCTAACGAAAGTGGTATCGCATGAGTTTGTGTACGAGCTGTATACTCATGGCCTTCGTCAGGCATGAAATTATTGAAGCACCCGTCGCCTCCTACGTCAGCCGCAACGAAATAGGTGTAAGCCGGGTTAGGGTCATCCCCGATGTACACGTTGAACGCCAGATCGCATATCTTCCGGGCATACTCCGTACCAGCATTTCTTATTTGGTAGGTAAACCATAGATCAGCAACGTGTGATGAGTCTATCGCAGTGGCTATGCTCCATGATTCTTCACTTGAGAAAGCTTCACCATTAGTAACTGTATGTTCTTCGTAATCGGTATGTTCAATTGTCTGGGAAGTTCCATGAGAGCTTCCCGAAGTAGATGTCGTTATTTTTACAGGTGAGGCAAGGATATACGACAGCTCATATAACCTTCTCCCTATAAGTTGACCACTTTGGTCGAGCGAGTATTGGATGCCCTCCAGTCCAGCCACGATATTTTCTGTATCAAAGCTATTGGTAATGCGAATCTCATTTGGTAGAGTGACTGTGATCGGTTCTACTCTCTCATCCTGAGAAGAATGCTGATTTGAGAATTCAGCAAGCAATTCCACATATTCATCCCTAAGGTCGGGATAACGAGCAATGACATCCTCTAGTGCCCTCTTGCAACGATGATCCACTATCGTTGGGTTTTCACTTGAACCACCACTTCTAGAAACTCCTACAACAGTGTTTAGTCCCAGTTCGGTATTAGAGCTTCGTATGTCACAGGCAGAGCTCACAGTCTTGGAAGCCTGTTGTCCGCCGATGCTCTTCTGTGGTAAATGGTGTCCCCGGTGGAATGAAAACCATTGTCGCACCCAATCCCTGGCTTGGCTCAGCCCTTCGCTCCTCCACACGCTCTTGTAATCCCTCTGAAACCTCTTGCCAGTCGTTCCAACTTTCGGTGTTCGCAATACTTGTACTCGTGCCCTCTGTTTTTGCCGTGCTGTACGAGCGCTCTGTTCCCTGTGCAATAGTGTGATCCGTTGTCACTACAGTCACCGTCTCGACATGGAGCGATGATTCCACGACATCGATCTCCGGCACCGGAAAGCTGCTACCAGGGGGTGGTCCCCCGGGGCTTTTACCCAGGACGGCATCTCGGCGAAGATGACCCCCAATCATCATCGCGAGGGAGCGCACCGTAAGCCAGCAGAAGCCTCCCTGCCCGGTGCAGTAGGTGTTGCCGAACAGCTCCTGCCCATCATCAAACTTGTCGCGATCCGTAGACTCCCGGTTACGGTCCAGACCCAACTCCCCCTCGGCGAGATCAGGGATGGAATCTTGGTCATCGTCAAAGCAGTTCGCGATTTGAGGAGGCCATCCCAGGAAAGCTTTGCCAGTCGTGGGAGGTCCCGAGCGACGATTGGCTAGCCAATCCTTGGCGGCTGTCACTTCGGCACCATCGTTCGCGCCATCGCCGTCCGAATCGGCTTGGTTCGGGTTGGTACACCACCACCCCTCCTCGGTATCGGTCAGCCCATCGCCGTCGCTGTCGAGCTCGGTGAGGGTGACGAGGGCGCTTTGCTGCTCCGGGGTGAGGGCGCGGAGGCGGAGGCGCAGGGGGGCGAGGGCGGTGGCGGGGTCGGTCTCGGGCTCCTTCAGCTGCTTGCCGATGGCCTCGGCACGGGCTAGCAAAGAACGGAGGCTGGCGGCGAGCCAGGGTTTGGCGGGGGCATGGGCGGCGACGAGCTGCGTCAGGCCTTGCGAGCCGCGCGGCTCGAAGCGCAGGCGGGCGAGGGTGGCGAGTTGCTCGGTGTCCACCAGGACGAGCGCGCTGTCGTCGGTGGCTTCCAGCACCAGCACCCCTAGCTCGTCCAGGCGCTGGCGGTCGGTGGGGCGCTGGAGGGTGAGGCGCGTGCGGATGAGCAGGTCGTCGCCTGCGGGCGGGACCGTTGGGGCAGGGGGTTGGAAGGCGGCGACGGGGAAGAGGGGGGTTAGCGGCGAAAGCAGCAAACCTAGAATGACAGCGACGTAAAACAAGCCGTGTCCAAGCGATGTACGACCCATGATAGACCTCCTGGCAGGCGCGGCGTCGGCGGGGCGTCCGAGAGGGCGGGCTGCCAGCTACCGTGTCCGGGGTGAAGGGTGAAAATTGAAGGTTGACGGCGGACCGTGGACGGTCGCTTCACACGGTGGACAGCGGAGTAATTTGAAGATTGGGAGACTACCACGATTCCGGGTGGGCGCAATTGGGGTAGATGCACAACAGTTGAAACTTCCGGGTTAGAGGAGACGGGTTATCACAAACTGGAGGATCACCTCTGCAAACTGTACAGCTTCCTCTGCCTCGTTTGCACTGGCGAAACTACTTGGGTGGCGTCTATGATGCTATCCGGATAGCGCGTCGGAATATAGTACTGATCTACCGTAATGCAGGAGAGCAGGAACAGTCCGAAGTCCACATCGAAATTCTGACATTCACCTAGCAAGTCAACCAGTTTGTGAGTGCGTGGGTAAGTGCCTGTCTTCTCAATCAGATACCCTTTGAGGGCTTTTTCAATACATTGTTGCGCCAAAAAACAGGTGTGATCGTAGTGCTGCTCGGTCAGCACCAGGCGTGCAACGATCAGATCCTCTCCTGCTTTGCTAAGCCATTGTGCTGACAGGCTTGCGTTCATAAAGGGTCTGACCTGTGTGGAGAATTTCTTCTAGAAAGGGATGCCGGACGGCACGCATCTGTGCCACTTCTTCAGGGGTATAGACGAGAAAGTCAATCCCGACGGAGGCACGACAGAGAAGCGCTACTTCCTTGAGGCGCTGAACAAAGGGGCGCGTTGTGTCTTTGATGATCAGCAAATCCAGGTCGCTCCAGCGCTTCACCTCTCCGCGCGCCAGCGACCCAAACAGAACAATCTTGTCTGGCTGGTACTCGGAGATCAACACCGGCAATAGGTGGTCGAGTGCCTCGAAAAGCTGGGTTTTCCTTTCTTCGTTCATAGCTCCAAATTGTATTGAATCCCTGGCGAACTCACAACTCCAGGCCCCACGGGCTCGCCCCTTCTTCCAACGCGTTGGACAAAGTGGCACTCTCGACCTAGAATGGCGGGAGCCCTCCCTGGTGGAGGGCCATGACAAGGAGCAAAGGAGTCAGCGCATTGAATATTCTCGGACGTGTGTCCGTTTATCCCTCCCTGCCGGAGCGTATCGGGCGACTGGAGGAGCTGGCGTATAATCTGTGGTGGTCCTGGACCCCTGAGGCTCAGGCCCTGTGGGATCAGATGGACCCGTTCCTGTGGAACGAGGTGTACCACAATCCCGTCAAGTTTCTGCGCCTCGTCTCGCAGGAGAAGCTGAACCAGGCCGCCGAGGATACTCGGTACCTGCATCAGTATGACAGCGTGCTGGCCGAATTCGATCAGTACATGAGCGGGGAAAACAGCTGGTTCGGGCAGGCCCATGCCGGGCACGAGCGCGACGGGATGAGCATCGCCTATTTTTCGGCGGAGTTCGGCCTGCACGAATCGCTGCCCATCTATTCCGGTGGCCTGGGCGTGCTGTCCGGCGACCATTGCAAGGCGGCGAGCGACCTGAATCTTCCCTTTGTGGGGGTCGGGTTTCTTTACCCGCAGGGGTATTTTCAACAGCGCCTGACCGCGCAGGGCGTGCAGGAAGCGGCGTACAACAAGCTAGATTTGAACGAGGTGCCCGCGCGGCCCGCCCTGGACCGTGACGGCAAGCAGGTGCTGGTGCAGGTGGAACTGCCGGGCCGCACGGTTTCCGCGCAGGTGTGGACGATCCTGGTGGGGCGCGTCACCCTGCTGATGCTTGACACGGACGTGGACCCGAACGCACCCGAAGATCGCGAGTTGGCGGCGCGGCTGTACGGCGGCGACCAGGAGATGCGCATCTCCCAGGAAATCATCCTGGGCATCGGCGGCGTGCGCGCCCTGCGACAGCTCGGCTACAAGCCGACGGTGTGGCACATGAACGAGGGGCACAGCGCCTTTCTGGGGCTGGAACGGGCACGCCAACTGGTAAAGGAAGAGGGGCTCTCCTTTGCGGAGGCGGTGGAGGCGGTGCGCAGCAGCAGCATCTTCACCACGCACACGCCGGTGGCGGCGGGGCATGATGCCTTCGAGTTCCAACTGGTGGAGCGCTACTTTTACAACTACTGGCCCGACCTGGGCATCGGGCGCGACGAGTTCCTGTCGCTGGCCCGCCACGACATGGCCTGGGGCCCGCGCTTTTCCATGACGGTGCTCGCGCTTCGGATGAGCGGACGCGCCAACGGCGTGTCGGAGCTGCATGGCGAGGTCAGCCGCGAGATGTGGCACAGCTTCTGGCCGGACATTCCGGTCGAGGAGGTGCCCATCTCCCATATCACCAACGGGGTTCACCAGCAGACCTGGATTGACCCGGCGATGGAGGCGCTCTTTGATCGGTACCTGCCGGGGAACTGGCGCGATCAGATGGACGACCCCGACATGTGGGCAAAGGTGCGGGACATCCCCGATCAAGAGCTCTGGGTCGCGCGGCGCGTCATGAAGCGGCGGCTGGTGGAGTTCGTGCGGGGGCGGGTGGCCTCGCACTACCATCGGCTTGGCCTGGGGCCAGCAGCGGTGCGCCAGGCTGAAACGCTGCTCGACCCGACGGCGCTGACCATCGGCTTCGCGCGGCGCTTCGCCACCTACAAGCGGGCGACCCTGATTTTCCGGCACATGGATCGGCTGAAGAAGCTGTTGAACGATCCGGAGCGGCCCGTGCAGTTTCTGTTTTCCGGGAAGTCCCATCCGGCGGATGAGCCGGGCAAGGGGCTGATCCAGCACATCTTCCAGCTGAGCCTGCACGATCCGCAGCTACGCGGGCGCGTGGTCTTCGTGGAGGACTATGACATGCACGTGGCGCGCCACCTGGTCGGGGGGGTGGACATCTGGCTGAACAACCCGCGCCGCCCGCTTGAGGCCTCCGGCACGAGCGGCGAGAAGGCAGCCATGAACGGCGCGCCGAACTTCTCGGTGCTGGACGGGTGGTGGCGCGAGGCGTGGAACGGCGAGAACGGCTGGGCCATCGGCGAGGAGCGGCAATACGCCGATCACGAATCGCAGGATGAGGCCGACGCCCTGTCGCTCTACGCCACGCTGGAAAACGATATCATCCCGCGCTATTACAACAGCAAGGCAGAACCGGGCGATAGCGCCGAGTGGCTGCACATCGTCAAGGAAAGCATAGCGACGATCACCCCGCAGTTCAGCATGCGGCGCATGCTGAAAGATTACACCAATCAGCTGTACGTGCCGGCGCAGGAATCCGGCCAGCGCACGCGGGAGCAGGGGTACCAGGGGGCGCGCTCGCTCGCTGGGTGGAAGAAGCACGTGCGCGCGGAGTGGGAGGGCGTGCGCATCGAGGCGGCGTCCGATGGCTCGCCCAGGGCGATGGTGGGGCAACCGCTGCCGCTAACGGCGACGGTTCACCTGAACGGGCTGTCGCCGGACGATGTGCGCGTGGAGATTGTTGTTGGCAACGAGACGGGCAACGGGCTGCAAAACATCGCCATCCACCCGATGACGCTGCAGGAGCAGGTGGGCGAGCGCTCCTACCGCTACGCGGGCGAGTTCAAGCCGAGCCGGAGCGGGCAGCAGGCCTACGGCATTCGCGTGCTGCCCGCCAACGAGCTGCTGGTGACCCCCATCGAGGTCGGCAAGATCCGCTGGGCGTAGCTCGACCTTTCAGGAAGAGGGGGGCGGGGCTACCCGCCCCCCTGTCGTGTGCGGTGGGCCCACCACCGCTTGAGGGCGCGGCCCGCGCGCAGCCTGTGGTAGCGGACAATCCATCCGGCGGCGCGGGCCCGCTCCCCCCGCTTCGGCCAGCAGCGACGCCCTTCCCGATGCGCCGCCACGACCATGCCGAGGAGCGCCCCCTCGCCCACCGCGCGGTCGGGCACGGGCATCGCATCGCCCTGCATGATCCAGCGCTCGCCGACCCGACGCACCAGCCGATGCACGACGAAGCGATCGTGCTGGACAAAGAGCAGCAGCGAGCCGAGCGGCACAGACGCAGGAAGGGGTACGATTTCAACCTCGCACCCTTCCTGCAAGGTAGGCAGCATGCTGCGCCCCGCCATCGGCCAGAGCAGGCGACGCTCGCGCGCCAGGGTGTCCCGAAGCACGGGGAGCCACCCTGCGGGGGTGCGCGCGGTCTCGTCGCTCAGCACCTGCCTTATACCCCGCCGACCGTGCCGCTCTCCCCCTCCACCTCGCCCTGCTGCCCCTGCGACAGGAGGGCGCGGGCGCGCGCCGCTACGTTTTCCGCGCTGAAGCCGAACTTTTCCATCAAAAGCTCGGCGGGCGCCGAGGCGCCGAAGCGCGTCATGCCGATCACCTCGCCATCCAGCCCCACCACCTGATACCAGCTTTGCGGCGCAGCGGCCTCCACCGCCAGGCGCGCCCGCACGGTCGGGGGGAGCACCTCGTTCCGGTAGGCCTCCTCCTGGAGCAAGAAGCCGTCGAGGCTGGGCATGGAAACCACGCGCGCGCGGACCCCTTCCCCCGCCAACTGCGCCTGGGCGCCCACGCACCATTGCACCTCCGACCCGCTGCCAATCAGGATGATCTGCGGCTCCCCCTCGCAATCGCTGAGGACGTAGCCGCCGCGCTCCACCCCCTCCCACGCCTTTTCCTTCGACCCTTCCAGAACGGGCAGGTTCTGGCGGGAAAGCGCCAGCAGCACGGGGCCGCCGCGATGCATCACCGCGGTGCGCCAGGCGGCGCTCGTCTCGTTGCCGTCCGCCGGGCGAAGCACCAGGAGGTTCGGGATGGCGCGCAGGCTGGGCACCTGCTCGATGCTCTGGTGGGTGGGGCCATCCTCGCCGAGGCCAATCGAGTCGTGGGTCATCACGTAGATGGCGTGCACGCGGCTCAGCGCCGCCAGGCGGATGGAAGGGCGCATGTAGTCGGAAAAGATGAGGAAGGTGGCCCCGTAGGGGAGGATGCCCCCATGCAGGTACATGCCCGTCAGGGCTGCGCCCATCGCATGCTCGCGCACGCCGAAGTGAAGGTTGCGCCCCTCGTACGAGTCCGCCAGAAAATCACCGCCACCGTCTACCAGGGTCTTGGTCGAGGGGGCCAGGTCTGCCGAGCCGCCCAGCAGTTCGGGCAGCAGGGGGGCTATGGCGTTGATGGCCTGACCGGAATAGACGCGCGTGGCCTGCGCCTTGGAGCCAACCTCGTAGACGGGGAGCGCCTCCTCCCAGCCATCCGGCAACTCCTCGGCGATCATGCGGCGCAGGGTCTCGGCCAACTCCGGGAACTCGTCGTGATAGGCAGCCCAGCGTGCCTCCCACTCGCTTTCCCAGCCCTCGCCCCGCGCCATCGAGCCGCGCATGTGCTCCAGCACCTCGCCCGGCACGAAGAAGGTTTCCTCCGGCCATCCCAACTTCTCGCGCGTGAGGCCGGCCTCCTTCTCGCCAAGCGGCTCCCCATGCGCCTTGGCGGTGCCCGCCCGATTGGGCGAGCCGTAGCCGATGACGGTGCGCGCGGCAATCAGCGAGGGGCGAGGGTCCTGCTGGGCGTGCTGGATCGCAGCGCGCACTTCTTCCAGATCCATGCCGTTGATCTGCTGCACGTGCCAGCCATGCCCCTGGAAGCGCTGCGTCACCTCCTCGTTAAAGGCCAGGGTGGTCGAGCCCTCGATGGAAATCTCGTTGTCGTCGTAAAGATAGATCAGCTTGCCGAGGCGAAGGTGCCCCGCGAGGCTGGCCGCCTCGGCGCTGATGCCCTCCATCAGGTCGCCATCGGAGACGATGGCGTAGACGTAGTGGTTGATGATCTCGTGGCCGGGGCGGTTGAAGCGCGCCGCCAGCGAGGCCTCCGCAATGGCCATGCCCACCCCATTGGCGAAGCCCTGGCCCAAAGGCCCCGTGGACACCTCGATGCCATCCACCAGAAAGTTTTCCGGGTGGCCGGGCGTGCGCGATTTCCACTGGCGGAACTGCTTCAGCTCTTCCAGGGGCATGTCGTCGTAGCCGGTCAGGTGCAGCAGGGCGTAAAGCAGCATGGAGCCGTGCCCTGCCGAGAGAATAAAGCGATCGCGATTGAACCAGTGGGGGTTGGCTGGGTTGTGCCGCAGAAAATCGTTCCACAGCACATAAGCCATGGGCGCGGCCCCCATCGGCAGGCCGGGGTGGCCGCTGTCCGCCTTGTTGACCGCATCAATTGCCAAAAAGCGAATGGTGTTGATTGTCAGATCAGCCACATCGTTCGTCTGGGTCGGCATCAAGCACTCTCCTTGTTAGGGGTGGAAGGATCCTGGCGCGTAAACCTATTCTTCTGCAGGGTCCCCAGGTCGGGGTAGCCCCCCTATCTTACGGTGTTGCGCGCCAAAGGGCAACGTTTAGCACCGAATGGGTGCCTGCACGAGGGAGCCATGCAGGGGGCTTCGATGCCGCCCCGCGCGACGGGGATGGCCTTGGAAAACCACAGGTCTACCCCCTCCCACGGCCCATGCTTGACGCGACGCGCCGTCCCGTTTATCATTGACCCATTGGTAGGTCGTTACCTCTACGCCCCCCTTCCCCCATCCTTATGCAAGGAGTTCTTATGGCGTCCTCAGATGATCCTCGTTCCGTGAGCCGCCGTACCTTTTTGAAGCAGCTAACAGCCGCTATCGGCGTGGCCGCCGCCGCCCCCCTGCTGGCGCCGCTGCCCGGCTGGTACCGCCCGACCGCGGGTGCCGCCAGCGCGGACCCCTTCGCCAACCCCTTTGCCACCTCCATCGAGAGCGCTTACGCCAAGCTGGAGCCCAACACCTTCATACGCGGGGAAAACGGGCAGATGGTCCCGGCGATTCGCTGTGGGACCGTGGTGACGGGACCCGACCCCGCCGAGTTGTCCGCGGAGGCTACCGAGCGCGTGGCTGCACAGTTGGCCCAGCGCTTCAGCCGCCCCACCTCGATCCCCGTGGCATTCCACGTGGTGCGCATGAACAACGGGTCGGCCAACGTATCGGACGCTCAGATTAATGACCAGATGGCAGTCCTCAACGGCGCGTACAGCGGGACCGGCTTCTCCTTCACCCTGCTGTCAGTGGACCGCACCAACAATTCGACCTGGAGCCGCCACTCCCCCGGCAGTTCTGCCGAACGCGCGATGAAGCGGGCCCTCGCGGTAGACCCCACCAACACGCTGAATCTTTACAGCTGCAACCTCAGCGGGGGCCTGCTCGGCTATGCAACGTTCCCCTGGTATTATGCTGAAAGCAGCTTCATGCACGGCGCCGTGGTTCTCTACTCCTCGCTGCCCGGCGGCAACGCCTTCCCGTACAACGAGGGGGACACCGCAACGCACGAGGTGGGCCATTACCTGGGGCTGTACCATACCTTCCAGGGCGGCTGTAACGGCAACGGGGACAGTGTGGGCGATACGCCAGCGCAGCGGGTCCCGAGCAGCGGTTGCCCGGTGGGGGCCGATACCTGCAGCCAGAGCGGGGCCGACCCCATCCACAACTTTATGGACTACTCGGACGATGCCTGCATGTACGAGTTCACGGCGGGCCAGGCGACGCGCATGCAGCAGGCGGTCAGCCTGTACCGACCGGGCCTGCTCTCGTAGCCGCGCTGCCGACCCTACAAAGATGGCGCTCCGGCGTGCCCCTGGCACGCCGGTTTTTATCTCCCCCTCGCCCTGGCGGCCCGCCCGCCCGTGCCTGAGGGCACCCACAAGAGGAGCCAGCCTTGTTGAGCCGCGAGCAGTACGAACAGATCGAAGCGCAGATTTTGGCGCCGTGGGCGGCGCACAGCGGGAAAAGCGAGGGGCGCGCCGTGCACGAGGCGGAGCATCCTTACCGCAGCGCCTTTCAAAAGGATCGCGACCGCATCATCCATACCACAGCGTTTCGTCGCCTGGAGTACAAGACCCAGGTCTTTGTTAACTTTGAGGGCGATTATTACCGCACGCGCCTGACCCACACCATCGAGGCGGCGCAGATTGGGCGGACCATCGCGCGGACGCTGCGGCTGAACGAGGATCTGACTGAGGCCATCACGCTGGCGCACGACCTGGGCCATACCCCCTTCGGGCATGCGGGGGAGCAGAGCCTGCACCGATTGATGGCCGAGCATGGCGGCTTCGACCACAACCGACAGACGCTTCGCCTCGTGACGGAGTTGGAGCAGCGCTTTCCCGAGTTCGAGGGGCTGAACCTGACCTACGAGGTGCGGGAGGGGATCGTCAAGCACGAATCGGAGTATGACCTGTCCGACGTGCACAACGCGGCCTATCGCCCGGAAGAGGGGCCAACGCTGGAGGCGCTGGTCGTCAACTTTTGTGACGCCATCGCCTATACCACGCACGACCTGGACGATGGGCTGCGCAGCGGCATCCTTTCGCTCGATCAGGTGCGGGAGGAGGGGGGCGCCTGGTGGGCGAGGCGCTCGCCCTGGTGGGGGAGGCGGGCGAGTGGGGGGATATGATGCGCCATCGCCTGATCCGCAAGCTGATCAACCTCCTGGTATCGGACTTGATCCACACCTCCGACGCACGCATCCTGCGGGCGGGGGTGGGCTGCCTGGCCGACGTGCGCCAGTGCAACGAGCGGCTCATCACCCTGTCCGACACGATGCGCGCCTGGGACGCCGAGCTCAAGCGCTTCCTTTACCAAAAGCTGTATCAGCATTATCGGGTGGTGCGCATGTCCACCAAGGCACAGCGCGTGATGGCCGAGCTGTGGGAGGAGTATGTAACGCGGCCCAGCCAGCTACCGCCCTCCACGCAGGCGCGCATCGGCAGGCTGCCGGTAGAGCGCGTGGTCGCTGATTATCTGGCAGGGATGACCGATCGCTACGCGCTGCAGGAGTGGGACCGGCTCTTCAACCCGTGGGAGCGCCCGTGAGCACGCGGCACAAAAAAGCCCTGGTCGGGACCAGGGCTCTTGCTCGGACGGGGCCGCGCGGCTACTGCTTGCGCTGCGCCGTCAGCTCCACCACGAAGCGCTCAAAGTAGGAGCGCGGCTCGGTGCCGCCCTTGGCATATTCCGCCTCGCGCACGCGAGCGCGCACCCGCAAGGACTTGGTTTCCAGGTCCAGCGTGTCCCCCTCCTTGACGTGAACGAGCTCGCCCTTCGTGGCGAGCCGATTGCGCAGCGCCTCGTTGTTCCAGGCGTAATCGCTCAGCAGGACGCGGGTGACGGTGCGGATATCGTCCTTGTCAAAGAGCCAGACCTCAAAGGCGGTCACCTGCTGGGGCGAGCCCTCGTTGACCATGTCGCTGACCCCCACGCCGCACTCGCCAAGGAACTCCGTCTGCTGGGTCTCGATGGGGAAGCTCATGTCGTAGCCATCATCGCCATAGTTGTAACGGGTCACAAACTCGGCCAGGGCAGGGCCATACTGCACCGGGGCCGCCTCCGGCTCTGCAAAGTCTACCCGTCGCACCGACCCGCCGGACGCCTCATCCACGACGTCGGAGGTCTCTTCAAACAAGCTATCCAGGTCGAACTCGTCAAACTCCTCTTCTTCTACCTCCTCGTCCGCTACCGCGAACGCATCGTCGAGGGGTTCGTCCGGCTCCATCGTCAGCAGCGGGGGGCCTGCTTCCTCCTCATCCTCTTCTTCGTCCACCCGCCCCCGAGCGCTGGCGCGCGCGTCGGCGGTGCGCTGTCGAACCGATGAGGTGCGCGCGGGCTGGCGATTCTGCTGCATCCGTGTGGCGACGACGGCCACCACCAGAAAGAGCACCACGACCCCCAGCACGCCGCCCGCCACCATGAGGACGGTGCCCAGCAGGTTCCTGCCCCCCTCGGAGGTGGAGGGGGTAGCGGCCTGCGGGTCAATCGGCTGGCTGGAAATCACGTCGCTCAACTGGCGCACGCGCTGCTCGCGGGCCAGATCGCCCGCCTGCTGCGCCTCGCTGAGTTGATCGGCCAGCATGGTGGAAAGCTCCGCCTGCGGGAAGAACTGCAGTCGCTGGCGCGCCACGGCGGCATCGCCGGTCTGGGCATAGGAATCGGCCACCATCGCCACCCAGGCACGCTGGCCGCCCGGGCTCAACTCATCGGGGTTGGCAAAGGGTGGCTCTGAGGGGTCAATCACCCAGCCATAGACAAGGCCTATCACGAGGCCCACGATCAGGGCAGCAACCGCAGGCGCCCACCGCGTCAGCCCTCCCCCACTGTCTCGGTTCTCGCGCCGCTTCCGTTCCACTCGTCGCTGTGTTGTCACATACCCTCCGCTTCGCCTTGTGGTCCGATGACCTTGTTCTGCCAGAGCCGCCCGTGCCAGGCCCACACTGGCCCGACGTGGCACGGCGTCATCCTTTCGGGATGCTGGCCATTGTAACATAGTACAAAAATGATTGGCAAGGGCCACTCTCGACTTTATAGTGCTTTACAGTCAAGATATGGTTCGTTTTTGTCAACGAACGCCCGCGCCGAGGATGGCCCAGAGGGGGATGGCACACTGGGGGAAGCCAACGCCTGACAACCCCGGGCAGGAGCCGCAGAGGATCAGCCGGGCGACCGAAGGGGGCAGCACGGGGTGCGCCTGCCCGCGATGGCCTCAACGGAGGTCGAGTTGCTGCGCGTCGTCCGTGCGGCGCTCGGCGCTGCGGCCCGCGCGCAGGCTGGCCCCCCTGCCCCGCGAGGGTTCGAGGCGCACCCAGACGGCGGAGGTGGCGGTGTTGGTGGCGGTGCGGGCGGTGGCCTGAATCAGGTAGGAGCCGCCCGGCAACAGTTGACCCACGGCGTTGCGCCCATCCCAGAAGCGAAAGTGCTCGCCCGATGCCAGCGAGCGATGCGTCATGAGGGTGACGACGGGGCGGTTAAACTCGTCGTATACATCCACGTCTACCTTCGCGCCACGGGACAGGTGCATCCTCACGATCAGCATCCGCTTGTCGTTGGAGCGGTTCGGGTAAAAGGTGGGGTAGTCCACCGTCACCTCGAAGACGACGGGGGAGGCGATGCCGCCAAACAGCAGGAAGGCCCCAGCCAGCAGCCCGCCGCCAATCAGCAGGCGCCAGAGGAGGGGGTTGTTGAGCTCTGTCGGGCAGGGTGACGCGCGGCAGCGTGCCGACGGCGCGGGTGCCGGTGGCGTAGTGGACGGTGCGCTGCACGGTGCTGGCATTGCCCGCCAGGTCCGTCGCCGTGACGGTCACCAGGTTGTTGCCCCCCTGCAGGGCCACGAGGCTGGAAAAGTTTCCGTTGGCATCCACGGGAACCGTGTTGCCATTGACGCGCAGGTCAGAGCCGGGGTCCACGCGCCCGCTCACGCGCACCGAGGGGTCGCGGACGACTAGCCCGTCCGGCACGCTGGCGATGGTGATGGTTGGCCCCTGCGAGCGGAGGGTGATGCGCCGCTCGATCTGGCTCTCGTTCCCGACGGGGTCAGTCGCCAGCACCTTCAGCAGATTCTCCCCCTCATCCAGCACCAGGTCCAGCGCAAAGGCGCCCTGCGGGTCCACCGTGGCCGCGCGCCCGTTGACCGCCACCTCGACATCGGGCGGCACGCTGCCGCGCACCGTGACCAGGTTGTTGCTCACAAAGGCGTTGTTCTCGGCGGGCTCGTCCAGCGTTAGCTCCGGCGGGCGGGTGCGCAGCGTGACCGCGCGGGCCAGCAGTGTCTCGTTGCCCGCCGCGTCCACCGCGCGGATGTCCATCGAATTCAGCCCCTCGTCCAGCACGCGATTGACGCGGAATACGCCGCGCGCGTCCACCGGGACGGAGCGCGGGTCCCCGCTCACCCAGACTGTGACGTTTGGCTCGGTGGTGCCTTCCACGGTGAGGGAGCTTTCCCGCGTGGTCGTGTTGTCGGAAAAGTTAGCGAGTTGCAGGCGCGGCGGGGTGGTGTCTACCTCGACCGGCACGGAGTGCTCGCTGGTACGCGCGGTGGCCGCCGCGGTGACAACCACCTGATACAGCCCGTCCGGCACGGCCTGCCCGCTGTCATCGCGCCCGTCCCAGAGGATGGCATGCTGGCCGTCCGCTTCCGGCTTTTGGGGGACGAGGGTGCGCACCACCAGCCCGGCGCTGTTGCGCACGAGGGCGGTGACGGTGGCAGGCTCGCTCAACGTGTAAAAGGCTGCCACCTCCTCCTGCGTCCCATCGGCATTGGGGGAAAAGGCGCTCTGGTCCGCCGCTACCGTGACGGAAGGGGCCCGCAGCCAGTCCAGGGGGAACATGACCACTACCAGGCCAATCACGCCCAACGCGATCACGAGCGAGACAAAGTTGGGCCTCGTGATTGCGGCTGTGGCGTTGCGCGCGCCCTGGCGCTGCTGCGTGCGCGGGCGCGCATAGGCGGTGCGGTGGCGGGTTTCAGGCATGAGTGGCTTTCGTAGGTCCCACGCTCAATCAAGCTCCAGCATGATGACGTCGTCGTCACCCGGGCTACGCTCCGGGCGAATGTGCTCGCCGCGGCGGGAAATTCCGCCGACCGGGACTGGCCCCTCGCGGCTCATGCGCACGGTGGGGGTGTGGCTGCGGCGCACGTAGCGCGCCACGGGCCGCTGGACGCTCTCGTAGGCACTGGACAGCAGGGCCGCGGCAAGCGCTGCCACGGCCAGCCCCACGGTCGGGGTGGGGGCGAACAAGAAGCGGGCCAGCGATTCCACCTCCAGCCAGGCGGGAACCAGGTAAAGCGCGGCCCAGAGCGTCAGGGCGCCGGGGGCCAGGGCCAGGACCAGCGGAAACTGTGGCTGGCCGCTGCGCCATTCCAGCCGGCGCACCCTGCCCACCAGCCAGCCCGCTATGCCCCAGAGGGCAATTTGAAGGGCGTGCAGCAGAAAGAGCAACGATGATTCGGCGAAGGGGGCCGCGAGCAGGAGCAGGGTTTCCAGCGAGTTGGCCTGGGCCACGTTCGGGCGAATCAGCTCCAGCGCGAAGGAGGCGCCGTGCAGCGCGACCATCTCCGGGGGCATCCAGCCCGCCAGCCCGCCAGCCAGCTTGAGCCACAACGCGGCTGCCGCGCCCGCCCACAGGCCGGTCGTCGGCCCGGCCACGAGGCCCGCCAGGAGCGGTACCAGCGCGACGATCTGCCACTCGGCCAGCAGCGGCGCGCTGGCCACCAGCAGCGCCCAGGGCAGCACCTCGATCATCCAGTTGCGTGGCAGCAGCGCGACGACGAGGAAGAGGGTCATCAGGTAGGGCGACAGGAGCCAGAGCGGCCAGATCAGGGCGGCGATGGCGGCGTAGTAGCCCCAGGCGCGTCGCTGGGCGCCGAGGCCAAAGATGGCCACCAGGATGACGGTGCGCCACTGACCCTCGAAGACGCCCATCCCCTCCAGAAAGAGCCCCACCAGCAGCATCAAGACCGCCGCCACGGCTGCATCCTCGATGCGGTCGCGGTGGCGCTGATAAACAAGCAACGGGTTGCGCAGGCTCGGTCGAAGGTCCAACGCTGTCATCTTTCTCCGCCCCTTAGCGGGGTATAGCTATTGAACTACTTGTTTCTTTCCACTTATAGCTTTGTCTCGATGAACGCGAGTCCATGGTCAAATCGCGGAATCATCTTGCAGTCGAACGTGTTCAGTTCGCTCACTATATCTGGATCGTCAAAGTCTCTTGAGTTCTTGTTCATGAAGCAACTAAGGGTCGGACGATTTTGGCGCAAATGCATGATGGCTGACGCGTACACGAATGCGTCCTGGGGACTCAGCCCATATCGGGTCTCATATGCTGCGGCCTCGCGCACAACGTCCCGCGTCAGGGGAACAATCTCCGCAGCGGCGAGCAGCCGATCCCGGTAATGTACCACTCGCCGCCTTTCGTCCTCATTGCTTTGCACAAAGAGTGTTGCTATCTCTTGAAAATTGGAAAGTCTACTCTGATATGAAGTGGTACGAGACAATTGGCGTACTTCCCGTTCAAGCTCTCGTTGGAGCTCTTGTCGCTTCTTTGCTTGGCGCGTCAACTTTTCGTGGATTTCAGCCATACAGTAGACGGGCACCACAAGACGCGCCTTCCCTGATTCTCCAATAGCCAATATTTGTTCACAGCTGGCGTATTGTTCCTGTTCAAAAACAAGTTCAAGGATGAAGTTCGTTTCGACGTAGATGTTCACACATACACCGCTTCAGCGAGGCTTCCTCCATAGACGGCATCCCGTAGCCCTGATTCTATTATCCATTGCTGTGACGAATCTAGCTCAACATGCTCGTTGTGCAGTAGCTCAGTAAGCCACGCGGCGACAATCAATTCAAGGCTCTGCCCACTAATTTGGTTGGGGAAAACCCCGGCTCGCTCAAAATAGGGTTCAAGGGTGGATCGCGCATCTACGACATGGGTAGGCGGTATCAAATCAGGCGTGGAGTCAGAGTTATTCCAGAGGTAGAAACGGTCGGGCAGGGCCAGCAGGAAGTATGGCGCGTTGGGAAACACGCCATGTGCAAGAATGTTTCGTCGTAGCTGCGCCGCCCACGCAGGGGTAGTGCCCAGCTTATTCTTCACCTCCACGGCTAAAATCAGTTGTCCATCCCGACTGTAGGTAGCCAGATCCCATAGTGTTGTCATGGGTGTGATCCTTTCATTTTTCCTCACGCCACCCGCTCCCAGGGGGCGGGGCCGCCGGTGCCCGCCGCGCGCGCGTGCTCCTGCGCCCAGGCGCGCAGGGCACCGATCTCCTCGCTCATCACCTCGGAAAGGGGAACGGTCTGCGTGATGACGCGCAGCAGGTCGTGCATCTCGACATCGCGCCGCTCGTCAAAGGCGTCGTACAGCGCGGCGATGAGCAACTGCTCGATCTCGGCACCGGTGAAGCCCTTTGTCTCCGACACCAGGCGGGCCAGGTCAAAGCGCTTCGGGTCGCGGCGGCGCTTGCGCAGGTGGATCTCCCAGATTTCCGCCCGCTCCGGCTTGCTCGGCAGGTCCACGAAGAATATCTCGTCGAAGCGCCCCTTGCGCAAAAGCTCCGGCGGCAACTGGCGCACGTCGTTGCTGGTGGCCACCACGAAGACGGGGGCCTGCTTTTCCTGCATCCAGGTGAGGAGGGTGCCAAAGACACGCGCGGAGGTGCCCGCATCGCTGCGCCCGGAGGAAGCGGTGCCGGCTAGGCCCTTTTCCAGCTCGTCCAGCCAGAGCACTGCCGGGGCTATGCTTTCGGCCACCTGGAGCGCGTGGCGCATGTTCTGCTCGCTGGCGCCCACCATCTCGCCGAAGATGCGCCCATGTCCAAGCGCAGCAGGGGAAGCTTCCATTGGCTGGCCACCGCCTTGGCCATCAGGCTCTTGCCACCCCCCTGCACGCCCAGCAGGAGCAGCCCGCGTGGCTCCGGCAGCCCGAAGCGCCGTGCCGCCTCGCTAAAGGCACTGCCGCGCTTGCGCAGCCACTCCTTCAGCTCCCCCATGCCGCCGACCTCGGCAAAGTTTTCCGGCGCGCTGAAGTATTCCAGCACGCGCGATTTGCGGAGCAGGTGCTGTTTTTCCGCCAGTATCACGTCCAGGTCCAGCGTGTGCGTCATGACGAGGGACTTGGCGAAGGCGTTTTCCGCCTCGGTGCAGGTGAGGCCCTGTGCGGCGCGCACCACCCGCGCGCGCGCCTCCTCGTCTAGCTCCAGCCCTTCCAGGGCGCGGCTGCGCTGTCGCGCCGAGCGCAGCACGCGATCCAGCGCGGCATGAAGCTCCGGCGTCGTCGGCTGCGAGTAGTCTAGCAGCGTCACATCTTTTTCCAAGTCGGCGGGGACCACGTGGACGGGGGAAAGCAGGACCAGCGTCTTGCGGCTCTCCTTCAAGTCGTTGGCCACGTCGCGCAGGCGGCGGATGACGATGGCCCGCTCCGGGTCCAACGGCAGGCGCGAATCATCTATGTAAGAATGGAAGTCCTTCAGCACAAAGATGCCTACCTCTTTCGAGGCAGCTATGTGGTCCAGCGCCTGCAGCGGGTCTCGCGCCTCTTTGTCCACCTCGGAGGGCTTCGGCAGGGTCAAGTCCTGGATGCCCTCGGTGGCGGTCCAACCGAACAGCTTCTTGCGCCGCCGACCGGCCACTTCCCGCAGCATCTCTTCCACGCGGCGCTCTTCTGCCGAGCGGATATATAGGATGGGGTATTTGGCACGAATCAGAACTTCGAGCTCTTGGACCTTGTTTGGTGTCATAGTAGCGCTAATTTCCGTAC
The DNA here is from genome assembly GCA_963721895.1 of uncultured Chloroflexia bacterium. GTDB lineage: Bacteria > Chloroflexota > Anaerolineae > Ardenticatenales > Ardenticatenaceae > CAVRLZ01. Next base: position 73,072 of record CAVRLZ010000031.1, read on the forward strand.
AACATATGGTAAAGCGGAGTGTACCAAATTCATGCAGGGGTTGCAAGGACTATTCTGCGTCTGCGGAGGCGCGGGGTTGGGGCGCGGGGATTGTATGGCAGTGAGGGGACGTGACGTGGGCGTCTCCCTCGGCCCACATGGAAACTGCTGCTACCTATCCTTATGGAGGGCAGCTAGAAATGGGCGGATGGACCGGGGCCGTGGTTTGTAGCTCCGCCTTCAGGCGGGCTTTAGCCTCCAAGCTTGGACACTGCCCGCCCTCCTTGTTCCAACTTTATCTTCTTCCTCTATTGGAGGAGGGCTATAGCAGCCAGGGTGCCTGAGAGAGGCGAGTCGATGTAAATTTTAGAGCCAAAATTTACATAGCCCTGTTGCTCATGTAAGAGTACTTACATGGCGCATCCCTGGCTACTCAATCAGTGCCATAACCCTCTCTGCCACAAATTGGATGGTACGCCCCCCACCCTCGATCCGGCTGACAATACCCAACTCTTCCAGACGGCGCAACGTTTTCATGGCTGTCTGGTGAACCACGTCAAAGCGCTCACGAACCTCGTTGGCTGTGAGGATGGGGCGCTCGAACAGGTAAATCGTCACACCCGCCATCAGCCCAGTTGTTCCGGCCTGTTGTATGGTGACTTGCCATTCATTCTGAAGGGCCCAGGCGGAGCTCGCCCTTCGTGCAGCGAGAAACCCCGCGCCCCTCCCCTGTCATTCCGACCGGGCGCACCTCCGCAGGAGTTAGGGCATGAAGGGAGGAATCTGTGCAAGGCTGAGTCAATGCGCTATGCCTTGAGAGATGTTTCGCTGGCTCCATTTTCAATGCACCTGTCCCGGAGCAGCCGCTCAACATGACAGGGAAAGGGCAAGGAAACGGACCTTGTTTCTCAGGAGTGGATAACCCGGACCCGAAGCACCCGGCATGGAGAGAACGAGCCATCCCGCTTGGAAGCAGCCATCGAAGGGGCGTTGCACAGATTCCTCATTCGCCCCATTCCGAGAGGTGCCCGGGGGCGCGTCCATTCGGAATGACAGGGAGGGGGCATGGATTTCTCCTTGCAGGAAGGCGGATCCGCCGCCTGGATTCGTGAGATACAGATCGGTTTCACCCCGCGCCAAGGCGGTCCCGCTTGGTACTCTCAACATGACAGGGAAGAGGCAGGGAAACGGACCTTGTTTCTCAGGAGCACCTGAATCGCCTGTGCGCGCTGCACTGCATCCTGCGCCTGCTCCGCGACGCCCTCCAAGAAGAAGAGGAACCACGCTTCCCACGCGCCATGCTCGCTTACCGCCAAGAGTCAGATCGTAATAGCGCTGCCGATGTTTCTCAAAGTATACGCTCAGGTAAAGGAGCGGGGAGTGGGCCTATGTAAATTTTGGAGCCAAAATTTACATAGCCGCCCTCGTCATGTAAGTACTCTTACATAGGAACGCAGGTGAGGCGCGAGCGGGGTGGGAGCCCGGCACCAAGCGTGCTATAAAGGCAATGCGTGAGGCGCGCGGGCGCCCTGTTTATTATGTCACCTCCGTCAAGCTCGTGGTTGGGTGCCCCCTCCCCCACTCGCCTGTGTGGCAATCGAAGTCCATCCTGTCCGCTGTTTCCCGCCGCGACCCTGGGCAACCTTATAGGCTGCCACAGGCTTCGTTTTCCCCGGGCAGGGCGAAACAGGCTATTGTTTTGGGCTCGTCCCTGGTCGAGGGTTCACAAGGAGCCGTCTATGACCCAGCCCAATCGCTGGCTCACCGAGCGCGTGGACCAGCCCGAGCTTTTGGATGAGATGGCGTGCAGCGACGAGGAGGCCGTGCGCTCGCTGGATGATTTGCGCTGGCTGAATCGTTTGATTTTCGGTATTCCGGCGACGCTCGGGGTGCTGCACGGCTGGCTGCGAGACGCCACGGCGCCCGCCACGGTGCTGGAGCTAGGCACGGGCAGCGGGCAGATGGCGCAGGCCCTGGCGCAGTGGGCCGCGCGGGAGCGTCGCACGGTGCGGGTCATCGCGCTCGACTTTACGCAACGCCACCTCGCCCACGCACGGCGCTGGAACGAACGGCTGGGAACGCCAGCCGTGCACCTGCTGGGGGGCGATGCGCTGGCGCTGCCCCTCGCCGATCAGAGCGTGGATTATGTCACCTCCTCCCTCTTTCTCCACCACTTTGACGACGCGGCCCTGCTGCGCCTGTTCGCTGAATGTCGCCGCGTGGCGCGGCGCGGCCTGGTGATGAGCGATCTGTGGCGCCATGCCCTCCCCTTCTATCTGTATAAGGGGGTGGCGGAGCCGCTGCTGGTGCGCTCCCCCGTCACGCGGACGGACAGCACGATTTCCTTCCAACGTGCCTATCGCCCCGACGAGATCGCCGCCATCGCGGGGCAGGCGCTTCCTGGCGTGCGGGTCGTGCTCCACCCCCTGAGCATGCGCTGGGTGCTGTCCAGTCGGTGGGAGCAGCCATGAGCGAGCCCGCCTGGGAGGTGGCGATCGTCGGCGCGGGGCTGGCGGGCAGTGCGGCGGCCATCCTGCTGGCGGAGGCGGGGCATCGCGTGCTGCTGCTGGAGCAGGGCCACTTTCCGCGCCACAAGATGTGCGGGGAGTTTCTTTCCCCGGAAACCCTCCCCCTGTTCGAGCGGCTGGGGGTGCGGGAAACGATTCTGGATGCGGGGCCCGCCACGATTCGGGCGGCGCGCATCACGGGGAGCCGGGGCGAGCGGTTGGATGTGGCCCTGCCGGCGCCCGCGCTGGGCTTTTCCCGCTTTCGGCTGGATGCGCTGCTGGCGGAGCGGGCGCGGGCGGTGGGGGTAACGGTGCGCGAGGGGTGCGCCGTGCGGGAGGTGCGCGGCTCGTTGGCGGAGGGGTTCGAGGTCCGAGACGCGGGGGGCGGATGGTGGCGGGGCGGATCTCTACCCGCAGGGGCTCCTGCGGGCGCGGGTGGTGTTGGGGGCGTGGGGCAAGCGTTCGACGATGGACCGGACGCTGAAACGTCCCTTTTTTGCACGTCGGGCGGGCTTTCTGGCGCTCAAGGTGCACATGCGCGGTCCGGAACCGGAGGACAGGACGGAGCTACACGCCTTTCCGGGCGGCTACTGCGGGATCAACCGAATCGAGGGGGAGGCGGTGAATGTCTGCCTGCTGGCGACGGATGAGGCGTGGGCGCGGAGTGGCAAGGAAACAGAGGCGTTCTGGGCGATGATCCAGCGCGAAAATGGGGAACTGGGGGAGCGACTGCGGGGCGCGGAGCGGCTCACGGAGACGATTGCGATTTCCAACATCTCTTTCGCCAGCAAGTCGGTGGTCGAGCAGAACATCTTGATGATGGGCGACAGCGCGGAGCTCATCTCGCCGCTGGCAGGCAACGGGCAGGCGATGGCCCTCCACGCGGCGGCCCTGGCGGCGCCGCTCGTCAGCGCCTTTTTGGCGGGGACCATCACGGCCCCTGCCCTGCGCGAGCGCTACGCCCGCGTCGTGGCGGGGGCGCTTTCGCGAGCGGCTGCTGCTGGGGCGCCTCCTCCAGCCGCTCTTTCTCCACCCGCTCGGCCTGGCGGCGGGGCTGCGCGTGGCGGGCGCTCTGCCCCCCCTGGCGCAGTGGCTGGTCAAGGGCACGCGGGAGCGCCGCTAGCCCCCGCCGAGCCGCTGCGCCGCCGTCGCCGCAGGCGCGTAGCGGGCATTGAAGGTCACGGCGCTCTGATACTCGGCCAGCGCCTCCTGCGCGCGGCCCAGCCCCTCCAGTGCCACGCCGCGGTGGAAGTGAACCTCTTCGATTTTTAACCCCACCAGGGGCTGGCTCAACTGGAGCGTGCGCTCCCACTGCCCGGTAACGTTGAACGCCTCGAAGGGGCCGAACTGGTACCAGAGCATCCGCTCCGGCAAGCCAGCCACGATGGCCTGATCGAAGGCCTGCACAGCGCCCGCCGCGTCGCCCTGGCGCAGCCGCGCGGTACCCAGGTTGAACCAGCCGTACAAATCGGGGCTGCTCGCCACCTCCGCGCCCGCGCGCGCGCCCGCCGCCTGCCACATCGCCGCGGGCTCCCACACCGCTTCGCCCACGATGGCGCGCACCAGCGGCTCCTGATCGGGGCGATAGACGGGAATATACAAGCGGTTGAAGGCGCGCCACCAGCGGTCAAAGGTGGCCTCGGGATAGCTCAGGTTCGGGCCGAGGTACGAGTCATTGACGATGATCGTCCCGGCGTCCTGGTCGTAGCCACGCGCCAGGCGGTAGTGGCCGGTCAGCGGGTCGCCGGAGCGCTCCAGCCACTGCTCGATGATGACCGGGATGTTGTTGGCAAGGAGCGTGCGCAGGGTGTCCAGATCGCCATTCACGCGGATGGGTGCCTGGAAGCCCTGCGCCTGAAGGTAGGCGCTGAGCTCTTCCGGCGCCACATTCTTGTCGGTGTCCGCCCCCTTCAGGAGCGGCGCGATGTCGTACTGGGTGAAGGCCAGCCCGTAGTGGGAAAGCGCCATCGCCGCCGTCGTCGGCCCGCAGTTGTTCAGCCGCTGGTAATCGTGGGAGATGCTGGACAGCAGCACCTGCCGCGCACTGGCTATCGCCACGGCGGGGGAGGGCGCTACGGTCACCGATGGCTCCGCCGTAGGCAGGGGCTCCACCGTCGGGGTCACGCTGGGCACGAGCGTGGCGCTGGGGAGGGGCGTGGCGCTGGGGATGGCGGTCGCTGTGGGGATGGGCGTCTGGGTGGGCGCCAGCGTCGCGGTAGCGGGCGGCGTGAAGGTGGGCGCCAGCGTCGCGGTCACGTGGGGCGGCGTGGCGGCGACGGCAAGCGGGGGCGCGTCGTCGCCCGATCTCTGTGGGACGCTGCACCCGGCCAGGAGCATGACCAGTAGGAGGAAGGCTGGCTGAAGTTTCATGCGGGAAGGGTAGCGAGCGCAGGGGTAGCCGTCAAGATTGGCCAGGCCAGACCGAGGAGCGAGGAGCGAGGAGAGAACCCTCATCAGGCAATCACCGCCCCCCGCCCTTCGGTCAACCGCGCAACGTCTACCCTTACAAATCCCGCCGGTAGAACTGTCGGATCGCCAGTGCCAGCATCACGAGAACGTAGCCCCCCGCATACACGATCATCAGCGTGCTGGGGATGGAGGGGCCAGAGGAAGGGCGAGCCGAAGGCGATTTCCCCGATGATCAGCGAGCGCATCTCGTAGGCCGCACGCTTCCACAGCGCCTCGCTCGGGAGGAGGAGGCTGGAGGCCGTGCCCAGCAGGATGGCGGTCTGGTTGCCGAGGGCCGCGCCCACCTGCTCGATCCAGCCGCCCACAAAGGCGATGCTGTACAGCCCGAAGACCATCACCCCATTCGCCAGCGTGGAAAGCGTCGCCCCGCCGAAGAGCGAGAGGCTTAGCAGCAGCATGACGTTGAGCCACATCAGCCCCAGCCCCTGCGCCGGGCCGGGCGGCACGTAGCCCGACTGGGCGTAGACGATCATCATCACCCCGCCCGCCATCATGCCGAAGTAGAGCGTGAGCATCCCCACGAAGCCCAGCCACTTCCCCAGCACGATTTCCCAGCGGCGGACGGGCTTGGCCGCCAGCGTGTGAATGGTGCCAGAGGCAATCTCCCCGGAGAGCGTGTCCACCGAGGTGAGCACGGTCATCATCACCATGAGGAAGTTGACGACGTACAGGCCCGCCATCAGAAGGAAGGCGTAAAACTCGCTAATCGCTACCAGGGAGTTGCCCTCCCGCTCGACTTCCGTGCGAATAAAGTAGAAGCCCAGGGAATAGACGCCCAAAAAGAGCAGCCCCAGCAGCACCGCCGCCAGCAGCACCTTGCGCCGCGCGGCCTCCTGAAAGCTGAGCCGCGCGATGACCAGAGTGGCCCTCATAAGCTTCCCTCCGTGCCAACCAGTTCGATGAACAGCTCTTCCAGCGAGGTGCGACGGGGTTGGAGGCTATACACCTCGACCCCCTGCTCCACCAGGTAGCGGTTGATGCAGGGAAGCTGCGCCTCGCTCGCTACCGTCAGCGAGAGCGCCTCCCCCTCCGCGTGGATTTCCTGCGCCCAGCGCTCCAGCCCTACCAGCACCTCCGCCGTCAGCCCCCGCGCCCGAATCTGGACGGCATGCGCCGCCTCGTTCAGGGCGTGGAGCGTGCTGATCTGGAGCACGCGCCCCTGCTTGATGAAGGCCACGCGGTCACAGGTAATCTCGATCTCGCTGAGCAGGTGGGAGTTCAGAAAGACGCACGTCCCCTGCTCGCGCAGGGTGTGGATGACGTCGCGGACAAGCCGCCGTCCCACAACGTCCAGTCCTGAGGTCGGCTCGTCGAGGATGACGAGTTCCGGGTCGTTGAGCAGCGCCTGCGCCAGGCCAACACGCTGAAGCATTCCCTTGGAAAAATGGGCGAGCCGCTTGTCATGGTGCGCGGCAAGCCCCACGCGCTCCAGCAGGGCGGGGATGCGCTGGCGGGCCACGCGGCGCGGGAGCGCGTACAGGTCGGCGTGCAGGGCCAGAAACTCGGTTGCGGTCAGCCACTCGTGAAAGCGGAAATGCTCCGGCAGAAAGCCGACGCGCGCGCGGGCCTGGATGTCGCCCAGCGGCTTCCCCAGCAGGCGGCCCTCCCCCTCAGTGGGCGCGACGAGGCCGAGCAGCATCTTGATCGAGGTGGTCTTGCCCGCGCCGTTCGGCCCCAAAAAGCCAAAGACCTCCCCCCGCTGGACAGCGAGGGAAAGGTCGGCCACGGCTAGCTTGTCACCAAAGCGCTTGCGCAGGTGCTGCGTCTCGATGGCGGGCGGGAGGGAGGAAAAGTCAGTCATGTACCCTCACTCCAGAGAATTCGCCAGGGCAAACGCCTCGTCGGCGCTCTGCGTCCCGGTGAGGCCGTAGACGATGCCGTCACGCACCCACAGCAGCACGTAGCGCGGTGCGTCCACCTCCACCTGCTGCTCGATCAGCGTGCCGGGGACGCCATCCACCTCCACCTCGCGGTAGTCCGCGTGCATGCTGGGCAGCGGCACGACCAGGGTGGTGGACCAGTCCACTCGCTGGCTGAAGCGCGTGGCCTCCTCCTCGCTCATCCCCAGGATTTGCAGGAGCAGCGCGCCCATCTGCGTCATGTCGAGCCCAGTGGGGGCGGCAACGGTCGGGCTGGGCAGTTGGATCAATCGCACGCACGGATCGGAGGGAAGCGGCTGATCCTCACTCCCCCGGCAGCTGCCATAGCTGGCGGTCACGGCCTGGGGGATGTCCACGATCACCTGCTGGCCATCCAGGCTGTCCGGCAGTGCCGCCTCTTCCTGCCCAAGCTGGCGCAGCAGGGCGCGTGCCTGGGGCAGGTCAATGGTCAGCGTTACCTGCGCCCCCGGCTCGACGCGGATCCGCTGCTCGCCCACCCCCGCCGTGGGGAGCCGCACCGCGAAGCCGGCCAGGTCGCTGGCGGCCGCCGCGCCGGGCGCGTTCGCAGCCTCGCCCTGCGTTTCGATCTGAATATTGTCGCTGAGCATCCGCTCGAAGCGAGCGACGGACGCCATGTTTTCCGGCAGGCCCAGGTCGTCGGTATCCACCTCCACCACCTCGATGCGCTGGATGCGAAAGAGCCCCAGGAAGTCAGTGGCGAGCGCCCGCACCGGCGGGAACAGCAGGACGATCAGGAGCATGGCGGCGACGGCCAGCCCGCTCCACGGGGGTCGGTACGACCGAACAAATGGTAGGGTCCTCATCAATCGTCTCTCCTTGGCTTGTATAGGGTAAGATGCGAGGCGGGCACGCGCCGCCCGCGCCGATAGCACTGGCCCCGCCGGGTCCACCCGAGCGAGGCGGTTTTGCACCCACAGCGCACGCTGGCGGAGCTCGTCGGCCTGCTGCTGGCACCCCGCGCAGGTGGCGAGATGGCCTGTAATCCAGTCCAGGTCGGCCTCACTTAGCTCGCGGTCGGCATAGGCGCGCAGGTCGCCTTCAGTGGGATGCATGAGTCTCTCCCTCTCCGTAGGTGGCGCGGTAACGCTGCTCGAATTCCCGCTCGGCGCGGGCCAGTAAGGTACCGATGGAAGCAGGCGAGAGATCGAGCGCGGTCGCCACCTCCCCGTAGCTCAGCCCGGAATAACGTAGCAGCAGCATCTGGGCGGAACGGGGCTTCATTTGCCGCAGCACGGCCCGCACCTGCTCCTGCTCGTCGGCCCGCTCGAGGGAGGCGACGGGGTCTGGCAAACTTTCGTGCTCCACGCTCAGGTAGCCTGCCCGCTCCTCGTAGTGGCTGCGTCGCTTGTGCGCACGAAGCGTATTGAAGCCGAGGTTGGTGGCGACACGGTAAAGCCAGCCTGCCAGGTTGCGCGCCTGTTCCGGCGGTGGCTGTCGGTAGAGGCGCCAGAACACCTCCAACGCCAGGGCCTCCGCCTCCCCCTGGTCGCCCAGGAGGCGAAAGAGCATGCCATACACCCGCTCCCAGTGTGCCTGAAAGAGTTCCTCGAACTCGACCGAGGCGGGCGCCTCACTCCCCAGCCAGCCCTGCGGTAAATTATCGGATGTCACCGCCACCCGCGCCTCCCATGCCTTGCTTCCCTATCGGCCCTCTATCCATTAAAACACCGCCCGCGCGGAAGATGTGACACACCCGCAGAGGGCAGACAAGGAGCAACGGCAGGCAAGGAGATTGCGCAGCATCCCGTAGGACGAAGGAGATTGCGCAGCATCCCCTAGGAGACGCCCACTGCGGAACTTGAACTGGTAACCTGTGGTAGCCGTCGCATGGGGAACAGGTTGCTAGCCTTTTCTATTACAGGTCTCTTCCCATACAATTTCCTCTCCATACAAGCATAACTGATTGAGGGGGCTCAGAATGTCTCGTTCCCTATCTCTTCGTTCTGATGAGCTTGACGTTGACTGGCGCACTACCCGCCGCTCCGCCTATCAGTTTGACCCCATTGACCCCATTCAATTGCAACTGGTAGAGAGCCTCTCAGCCGGCCAACGAATCCAGCGCATGCTTGATGCTCGCCTAGTGCTGGCTGGGATGAGGCGAGGGCGCCTCCGTCGGCAGTTCCCCCATCTCTCCTTGCAGGCGTTAAATTTGAAGCTGCTAGAGGAATTGGATCATGGAGACTCTAAGGAGGGGAAGAGATGCTGTATGGCGAGGCGTATCTTGTGACGGAGATTGAGGCTCTGGCGGACTCGGCTGTTCTGGGGCTGTGGGAAGCTATTGAACATCAAGTGCGTGCACAGCTGTAGCTGGAAGGGAGCGACGGCTGGAAGAGGTCAAGAAGGAGATTGCGCAGCATCCCGTAGGGACAAGGAGACGTCCCCGCGTAGCCTTGCGGCGGGCACGGCAGGGCAAATTTGCAAATTTGCCCTACGATGCCATTCCGGCTGGTGAGCGGCCAATGGTGTCTATATTGGCAATTCTGCCCTACGCCCCTCGTAGGACAATTTTCAAAATTGTCCGCGCCGCGTCGTGTGCGGCGCATGTCCTGCGGGGCAGGCACGGCGGGCAAATTACAAATTTGCCCTACGATGCCATTCCGGTTGGTGAGCGACCAATGGTGTCCGTAATGCGAAAGTTCGCCCTACAGCCCCTCGTAGGACAATTTTGAAAATTGTCCGCGCCGCGTCGTGTGCGGCGCATGTCCTGCGGCGGGCACGGCGGGGCAAATTACAAATTTGCCCTACGATGCCATTCCGGCTGGTGAGCGACCAATGGTGTCCGTATTGCGAAAGTTCGCCCTACGCCCCTCGTAGGACAATTTTCAAAATTGTCCGCGCCGCGTCGTGTGCGGCGCGGGTCCTACGGCGGGCACGGCGGGCAAATTACAAATTTGCCCTACGAGGGGAGGCGGATCAGGGTGCGGGGGAAGGTGGTGAGGCTTTCGCCGCCGGTCTCGGTGACGACGAGGTTGTCCTCGACGCGGACGCCGCCGAGGCCGGGCAGGTAGATGCCTGGCTCGATGGTGAAGACGTTGCCGACCTGGAGGGGCTCGTGGTTGCCCATTACCATGTCGGGGGGCTCGTGGATGTCGAGGCCGAGGCCGTGGCCGGTGCGGTGGATGAAGAAGTCGCCAAAGTCGCCCTCGTCTATGACGGCGCGGGTGGCGGCGTCCACCTCGTGGCCGGTGGCGCCGGGGCGGACGGCGGCGCGGCCCGCCTCGTTGGCGCGGACGCACAGGGCGTGGATGCGGACGATCTGCTCCGGGACGGGCTCGATGGCGACGACGCGGGTGATGTCGCCCGAGTAGTGGTTGACGGTGGCGCCGCAATCTATGATGATCACGTCGCCCGGCTGGATGGTGCGGTCGCTGGCGCCGCCGTGGGGCTCGGCGCTGCGCGGGCCGGAAACGACGAGCGGGCCAAAGGCCATGGTGTCGGCGCCCGCGCGCAGCAGGGCCATCTGGAGGGTGGCTGCCCACTCGCGCTCGGTTTGCCCCACGCGCACCTCGTCCAGCGCCTGCTGGAGGCCGCGCTCCGTCACGGCGATGGCGTGGCGGATGGCCGCCAGTTCCGCCTCGTCCTTGCGCATGCGTTGGGCGGCGAGGAAATCATCGCCGCGGGCCAACTGCCAGCCGGGGGCGGCGCGGCGCAGGGCCTCCGCCTCGCCATAGCGCAGAACGCCGTATTCCACGCCAACGCGGGCCTCGTCCAGGGCCAGGTCGCTGACGAGCCGGGACAGGGCATCTGCGGGGCCCTCGCCGTCTCGCCACTCGTATATCTGGATGTCGAGGGGGCGCAGGTACGGTGCCTCCAACGCGGGGGCGAGCGCCACCGGCTCCCCCTGTCGCGGCAGGATCAGAAAGTTCAGCCGCTCCGAGGCATGGAGCGGCGCGCCCGTCGCATAATAAAAGTTGGAGCCCGGCACCAGCACCAGCAGGTCCAGGTCGCTGTCGGCCAGGTGGGATTGAAGGTGGGAGAGGCGGTTGGTCATGGCTATACCTCGGATGGAAAGAGGAATAAAGGGAAAGGAGGCAGGCGCGCTAGCCGGCCAGGCCAAGCGCAGCGGCCTCCGCCTGCATGGCGGCCAGCACGATGCCTATGTGCTCGTCCAGCGAAACGCCGAGCCGCTCCGCCGCGTGGGCGATCTCCTCGCGGTTGACGCCCGCCGCAAAGCGTCGGTCCTTCCACTTGCCCTTGATGCTCTTGAGCGTGACATCGGCGATGGCGCGGCTCGGGCGCACCAGGGCGACGGCGGTGATGAGGCCGGTGAGCTCGTCCACGGCGACGAGGGTGCGCTCCAGGGGGCTTTCCGGCACGATGCCGGTGATCGTCTCCGCGTGGGAGAGGATGGCGCGGATGATCGGCTCGGGCCAGCCCTGCTCGCGCAGCAATTGGGTGCCGACGAGCGGATGCCCGTTCACGCCCACGTCGGGGTTTTCCTCATAATCAAAATCGTGCAGCAGGCCGACGGTGGCCCAGGGGCCCTCGTCCTCGCCAAAGTGGCGCGCGTAGGCGCGCATGGCGATGCTGACCGCGCGCATGTGGTTGCGCAGCGACTCGCTCTGCGTGTGCTCCGTCACAAGCTTCCAGGCGTGTGCCTCGTCGTACATGGGCTGGCTCTCTGGTCTGGGTGGGATGGGGGTTTGGGAAGCGGCTCAGCGTCGGCGCGAGGCCTGATCGTACAGTTGGCGAATGCCCTGGCGGAAAAAGTTGCGCTCCTCGTCGCGGCGGCTGTTGTCAATGGGCCACTCCTCGAAGTAGGGCATCATCTTGGACACCACCTCGTCGCGCGCGCGGCCACTGTCAATCAGCTCATGCACGCGCTCGCGCATGGCTTCCAGGTGGCGCGCCAGCGGCCCCAACTCGTCAGGGCTGGTCGGCTCCCCGTGGCCGGGGACGATCATGCTCACGTCCATGTCCTCGATGCGCTTCAGCGTCACGAGCCACTCGGCGATGTTGGAAAGCCCGAGGTAGGGCCGATAGTTGTTCACCACCACGTCCCCGGTAAAGAGCACGCGGGCGTCGGGCAGGTAGACGCCGATACTGTTCGGGGTGTGGCCGGGGAGAAAGTGAAACTCTAGCTCGCGGCCCCCCAGGTAGATGGTGAGGCGGTCGAAGAGCGAGATGTTGGGGTAGCGCAACTCGTAGCTCTCGATAAGCTCCGCGCTGACCGGGTCATGATCCAGCACAAACTTGCGATACTGCTCCTTCGCTTTGTCGGTCATCCGCATGCGCCCGCGCGTCTCGTCATGGGCTATCACGTCGCCGGGCAGGTAAAAGTTGCCCATGACGTGCTCCTGCAGGTGGTCGGTGTTGACGATGTAGCAGATCGGGCCGAGGGGCGCCACCTGCTCCGCCCAGGCACGGGCGGCGGAGGGGAGCATGGGGGTGTCCACGAGCACCACGCCTGCATCGGTCACCACCAGGCCAAGGTTGACGCCCCGAAAGGAGGGTTGATAAAAAAGGTTGTTGCCGAGATCATGCATAGCGGCTGACTCCTGGGAACTAGCTCGTCGGTTGAAAGGGCGCGGACATGGGTCAAGCGCCAGCCCGCCGGGGTCTGATCGAAGCGGTAGCGGAAGGCCCGCGGCTGGCCGCCGCGCAGCGGGTGCCACGCCACCAGGGCCAGGGCCTGATCGCCCAGCACGTGCAGGCGGACCGTCTCCTGCCGCGCGGTACCGTGCCGGAACAGCTGGCGAACATGCGCGGCCAATCCCTCCTGCACGTCGGGTGCCGCCATTTGGAGGAGCGGGGCGCTGCGGGAGGTGCGCAGGGCAGCATCCTGGGCGGCGAGCAGCGTGGCCACCTGCAGGCGCTGGCCGAGCGCGCCCGCTGGCGGAATGCCACCCTGCTCGGCTGCCACCGCTATCTCATCCAGCAGGGCCTGGCTTTGGGCAGGGTTGGCGGCGCAAAGCAGGGCCTCGTTGCTGGCGAGCAGATGGGTTTCCAGGGCGATGTTGGCAGCAGCATCGCGGTTGTCCGCATAGGCCCCCCGCGCCGCCGCGTCCCACCCACTGGGCGCGGCCGGTAGCTCGCGAGCAAAGGGGTCCCACTCCGTCTGGTAGGCCCGCATGAGGTCGAAGAAGCGAATCTGCGCGCGCCACCACGCCTCCCCCGCCGCCACGCTATCGCGGCCTTGCTCTTGCTGTAACCAGCGCAGCCAGGCTGCCTCCAACTCGTCGTAGGGGGCACCAAAGAAGCGCTCCGCCGAGGCGGGCGCGCCGTAAAATTCCTTCACGCTTGCCAGCCCGTAGCGCTCGATGAGCCAGCCAACAAAGGAGGCTGCCTCGATATAGGCGATCTCGTGCTGCTCGGCGTGAAAATCGTCCCGCAGCCGCTGGAGGGGGATGTAGCGCCCCATGCCCGGCAGGGCAGCCGCCATGGCGTGGATCGGCTCCGGCCCATAGTGCCCGCCGGTCGCCCAGGTGGCGAGCCCCTCCGCCAGCAGCGCGCTGCTGCTGCCCCCCCTCGGGATCAGCCGGTTGGCGACAGCGTGGGTAAGCTCGTGGTCCAGGTAGTAGGCAAGCGGCACGCCCACATAGTTTCGATCCGCATAGCTAATCAGCACCTCGCGGCTGCCCCAGGCCGCGCCCCCCTGCCAAAAGACGCGCTCGACCAGGAACAGATCCAACTGCCCGGAGAAGGGCATCTGCAAACGCTCGACGACGCGCGCCAGGCTGCGCTCCCCCTCCTCGATGATGAGGGGCAGGTCCCGCGCGGCGGCGGTGCCGGGCAGTGCATGAAAGCGAAGGTGGGCCGTGCTCGCCTGGACCCACTCATTGCGAGATGGGGCCGGCGGGTGGTACAATTGGCTGCGCCACAGCAGCCACTGCTCGTCTTCCGGCAGGGCGGCTGCCTCGGGCGGCACGGGCGGGTGGGCGGCAGCGAGCGAGGGCCAGGCCCACACCAGCAGGCACAGCAGCGTCCAGACAGCTCTTTTTTCGCGCTTCATGCGCCATTGTAGCATACGGGTGCGGGGGTCACAAGGCATTTTTGGGCAGGGGGTGACTCCCTCCATTCCGTTCTCCGTCCTCACCAGAAAGGAGCCCCCATGCCGCGCATTTGTCCACATTGTGGCACAGCCAACCACAACCAGGCTACCTTTTGCGGGGCCTGCGCCACGCAGATGGTCTCGACGAGCACGGCCCTGGTGCCCACCCGCCGCAAGGGGGCGCCGCTGGCGCTGAGCCAGCGCGACCTGGCAGCGGTGGGCAGCGTGGCGGTCGGGCTCGCGGCGGTGGCGCTGCGGGTGGGGGCGGCCCTGCTCCGTCATGCAGCCACGCGCGAGGAAGGGGACGCTGCCCGCAGCCCGCCGCGCAGGCCCCGGACAGCCTGCTGATCCGCCGCCGCTGGGTGACGGGCGACGAGCGGGGGCCGCTGCGCTGGGGCGAGGAGGAGATCGAGGTGCGCGACGGGCGCGAGACGCGGGGGCCCTTCCGAATCACTTTCAAGTGAGGGTCGGCAGAGCCCCGTAGACAATTAGTAGGGAATAAAGACGGAGCCGAAGGGCAGGAGTGAAGCATGGATCGTAAACCAATGGTGGCCCTGGTGGGCCGCCCCAATGTAGGAAAATCAACGCTGTTCAACCGCATCATCGGGGAGCGGCGGGCTATCATCCAGGACGAGCCGGGCACCACGCGCGATCGCAACTTTGGCGATGGCGAGTGGCAGGGGCGCGAGTTCCTGGTGGTGGACACGGGCGGGCTGCTGATGCGCGACGAGGATCATTTCGCGCCGCGCATTCGCCAGCAGGCGCAGGCGGCGATGGAGGAGGCGGACGCCATCGTGATGGTGGTGGACACGCGCGAGGGGATCACCAACGCGGACCGCGACGTGGCCGAGCTTCTGCGCCGCACCGAGAAGCCGGTGCTGCTGGCGGCCAACAAGGCCGAGAACCAGGAGCGCCGCTTGAACGCTGTGGAGTTTTATGAGCTAGGGCTGGGGGATCCCATCCCGATCACGGCGCAGCATGGCACCGGCGTGGGGGACCTGCTGGACGAGGTGGTGGCGGTGCTCCCGCCGCTGCAGGGGGAAGAGGACGAGGACAGCAGCATCAAGGTTGCCATCGTGGGGCGGCCCAACGTGGGCAAGTCCAGCCTGCTGAACAAGCTGCTGCGCGAGGAGCGCGTCATGGTCAGCCCGCTCGCGGGGACCACGCGCGACACGATTGACACCGAGCTTGTCTGGGAAGATCAGCACTTCACGCTGATCGACACGGCGGGCATCCGGCGGCGCGGCAAGGTGGAGCAGGGCGTGGAATATGTATCGGTGCTGGCGGCGATGCGGGCGCTGGAGCGCGCCGACGTGGCGCTGCTGCTGGTTGACGCGACGACGGGGATTACCGCGCAGGACACGCACGTGGCGGGCTACATCCTGGAAAATTTCAAGAGCGTGATCGTGGTGGTGAACAAGTGGGACGCCATCGAAAAAGACACCCATACCATGGCGGAGTATGAGGCGAACGTGCGCCAGGCGCTCAACTTCATGCCCTATGTGCCGGTGCTCTTCATCTCTGCGCTGACGGGGCAGCGGGTGAACAAGGTGCTGGAGACGGTGAAGTTGGTCTACGCGGAGCGACACAAGCGCATCCCCACTGCGGAATTGAACCGCCTGATGAGCGAGATTACGGCGCACCACGCGCCCCCCACGCAGGGCAATCGCAAGCTGCGCTTCCGCTTCGTGACCCAGGCGCAGATCGCCCCGCCGACCTTCATCTTCTTCGTGAATCACGAGGAGATGGTCCACTTCTCGTACGGGCGCTACATCGAGAATGTTTTCCGCGAGCGCTACGGCTTTGTGGGCACCCCGCTGCGCATGCGCTTCCGCGAGGGCGAGCAGGACGAGGAGCGCTCGCGCAAGCGGCGGTAGCGCGCCCCAAAAGCGTTGCCGCCGCGCCAATTTCCCCTGCCGTCCGGGGTGCGCCCCTGCCCGCACCCCGCGCCGCGCCCCGCCGCCCGCTCATGGCCGTTTCGCGCCATGCAGCTTTTTCCCTATCATATAGTCAACCGTCTGCCCTTGCGCGGACCCCACCCTGGCGAGCGAGGACCCTTCATGGATTCCCGAAAGCTGCTGGAGCAGCACATCCAAACATTGAACGCCCTGATGCGCGGGGGCCTCCATCGCGGGATGGGGAGCCGCGAGGAGGGGGAGGACGAGCTTCAATCGTCGCTGCGCGGGCAGTGGGAGATGGAGCGCAACATTTTGCGTCGCGTGCTGAGCGAGCGGGGCGACCCGGTGGAGCTTTTGCTGGCGTGGCGGGAGCGGACGCAGGGGTTCATTGACAAGTACCCGGAGCGCGACGGCTGGACCGATCGCGAGGGCACCTGGTGGGGCGCCCACGCTGCGATGGAGGCCATTGACAAGCTTCTGGAGCAGGTGGAGGCGTGGGAAGAGGAAGTGGAAGCGTTTGACGACGACGATTTTGACGAGACAGAGTAAAGGCCAGTTGGGTTCCGCTTTTGACGTAGCGCTCCCCCCTCCCCCATACAAGGACTTGGATCATGAAAAGTAACCCCGCCGACCGCCAACCGATGACCACCCCCGACGGCCACCGCATCAGCGAGGTGGTGGGGCTGGAATCCCTGAATGTGTCGAAGTACAGCGTGGCGCAGGTGGTGGCGCCGGCTGGCTCGCGCGGGATCACCCGCCAGAACCAGTTTGATGAGATTTTGATAGTGAGCCGCGGGCGGGGGGTAGCGCGTCGCGACTACGCGACCGACGAGTTGGGGCCGAACGACGTGCTGCTGCTGCCCGCCGGCACGAGCTATGCGATTGATGTGGAGGAGGGGGAGGATTTGGAGATGTGGGCGCTGTGCGTGCCCGCCTTCCGCCCGGAGTGGAGCAATGCCGGCCCCGCCAAGCGGGACTGGCGCGACTACCAGGTGCCGCGCGGCGCGGACCGTCTCCGCCCCTCTCAAAAGGAGTAGGGGGCGGAGCATGGCATGCCGCGTCGTCTTTTTCCCCTCGCCGTTTTCCTCTTCCTTCCCTTTTTGTTTCCCGTTTCTTCCCAGCCGTTCCGTGCACTGAGGTAGGGTATGTTCAAGCGATGGTTTGGTGACCGAAACAAGGGCGCTGAGGCCAACGGGCGTTACCGCCACGGAAATGATCACCTGATTGACCTGCGCCACGTCGTCAAGGAGTACGAATCGGCGGCGGGGCGCTTTTTGGCCCTGCGGAGCGTGGACGTTCAGATTGATTCAGGGGAGTTCGTCGCGGTGATCGGCAAGTCCGGCAGCGGCAAATCCACGCTGATCAACATGATAACGGGCATTGATCGGCCCACGTCCGGCGAGGTGCTGGTGGGGGACACCGCTGTCCATACCCTGAAAGAAGGCAAGATGGCCGAGTGGCGCGGGCGGAACCTGGGGGTGATCTTCCAGTTCTTCCAGTTGTTGCCCACGCTCACGGTGATCGAGAATGTGATGCTGCCTATGGACTTTTGCAACATGTACCCGTCCCGCGAGCGCAAGGCGCGGGCGCTACACCTGCTCGATCAGGTGGGAATGAGCGAGCAGGCCTACAAGCTACCCGCCTCCACCTCGGGCGGGCAGCAGCAACGCGTGGCCATCGCGCGCGCCCTGGCCAATGATCCGCCCATCCTGGTGGCGGACGAGCCAACGGGCAACCTGGACTCGCGCACGGCGGATGCGATCTTCCAGCTTTTCCGCAACCTGGTGGAGCAGGAAAACAAGACGATCCTGATGGTGACGCACGACACCGATCTGGTCGAGCGGGTGCCGCGCTCCATCCTCATGCAGGACGGCGAGATTGTAGAGGAGCGCCTTCAAACCATGCAGGAGCAGGACAGTCGCCATGCCAGCTGGACAGAGAGTGCAGAGCCGCAGGCTGCCGAGGCCACCCATGCTTAGCCCCCGCTGGCGCAAGGTGCTGCGTGACCTGTGGAGCAACAAGACGCGCACCGCCCTGGTGGTGCTGTCCATCGCGGTGGGGGTCTTTGCGGTGGGGATGATCGCTAGCTCGCGGTTGATCCTCGAGCGCGATTTGAGCGCCAGCTACCTCCAGACGCGCCCGGCCCACGCCACCCTGTATGGGACCTTCACGGAAGATATCGTGCAGACGGTGCGGCGCATGGAGGGGGTGGAGGAGGTCGAGGCACGCGGCGGGATGTCCGGCCAGGTGCAGGTGGGGGAAGACGACTGGCGCGACCTGTGGCTGACGACGATCCTTGATTATGACGATATGCGGGTCGCCATGCTGTCGCCGGAAAGCGGGGCCTGGCCGCCCGACGAGCGCGAGTTGCTGATCGAGCGCGCCTCCCTGGCGATGCTCGATGCAGAGGTGGGCGAGATGGTCACCGTGGAAACCGCCGATGGCAAGCAGCGCACGCTGCGGCTGGCGGGGGTCATCCACGATCTGGGCCAACCGTCGGCCCTCTTTGATCCGACACTGCGCGGCTACATCACGCGCGACACGCAGGAGTGGTTGGGGGAGCGGGCGCGACTTCAGCGAGCTCAACCTGCTAGTCGTCGGCGACACGACAAACAAAGAGCATATCAGCGAGGTGGCTGATCGCGTCAAGGACAAGGTGGAGAAGGCGGGGCTGCGCGTCGGCTGGACCAACATCCCAGAGCCGGGCAAGCATTGGGCGGACGATGTGGTGGGCTCCATGATGCTGATCCTGGGCGCGCTCGGCTTTCTCTCGCTGATTTTGAGCGGCTTCCTGGTGGTCAACACGATCTCTGCGCTGCTGAGCCAGCAGATCCGGCAGATCGGGATGATGAAGGCCATCGGCGCGCAGATGGGGCAGCTGATTCGCATGTACCTCGCCTCGGTCCTCATCTTTGGGCTGCTCTCGCTCCTCATCGCCGTGCCTCTGGGCGCGTGGGCCGCGCATGCCTTTGTCAACTTCGCGGCGGGGCTGCTGAACTTCTACGACATCCCCTTCCGCATCCCGCCCGCCGCGCTGGCGCTGGAAGTCGCTGTCGGGCTGATGGTGCCGGTGGTGGCGGCCGTCTGGCCGGTGCTTTCCGGCGTGCGGGTCACGGTGCGGGAGGCCATCAGCAGCTACGGCCTGGGCAAGGGGCAGTTCGGCCACAACCCGCTGGATCGGCTGCTGGAAAAGGTTACCTTTCTTTCCCGCCCCCTGCTGCTTTCCCTGCGCAACACCTTTCGCCGCAAGGGGCGGCTGCTCCTCACGCTTTCGACCCTGGTGCTGGGGGGGGCAATCTTTATAGCGGTGCTGAGCGTGCACTCGTCGCTGATCAACACCCTGGATCAGTCGCTGCGCTACTGGAGCTATGACGTGGACATTCGCTTTGCGCGCCCCCACCGCGTGACGCAACTGGTGGAAGAGGCGATGCGCGTGCCAGGCGTGGTGGAAGCGGAAAGCTGGAGCGGCACCAGCGTGCGCCGCCTGCGCCCGGATGGCACAGAAAGCGACAACCTGCTGCTGCTGGCCCCCCCCGCCGACTCGACGATGATCCAGCCCACCCTGCTGTCGGGGCGATGGCTGCTTCCGGAAGACGAGAACGCCATAGTCATCAACTCGATAGTGCTGGACGAGGACCCTGATATTCAGGTAGGGGACGAGATCACTTTAAAGCTGGAGGGGCGGGACTCGACCTGGATGGTGGTCGGAATCGCCCAGGGGATGCTGACCGGCCCGATTGCCTATGCCAATTACCCGTACTTTGCCCGCGAGATACGCTTCGTGGGGCGAGCGAGCCGCGTGGTGCTGCTGACGGACGAGCACGAGCCGGCTTATCAGCTTCAGGTGGCCGCGGCAGCCAGCGATCACTTTGATAGGCTGGGGTTACGGGTAGCCTCGTCGGAGACGACGAGCCAGCTACGGGAAACGGTGATCAACCAGTTCAACATCCTGGTGGTCTTCCTGGCCATCATGGCGATGCTGATCGCGGTCGTGGGCGCGCTGGGGCTGATGGGAACGATGAGCATCAACGTGCTGGAGCGCTCGCGGGAAATCGGGGTGATGCGCGCCATTGGCGCATCGGATGGGGCGGTGCTGCGCATCTTCATGGTGGAGGGGCTCCTGATCGGGATGCTGAGTTGGATGATGGGGGGGGTGCTATCGGTGCCCATCGGCAGGCTGCTCAGCAACGTGGTAGGGGTCTCCTTCATGGATGCCCCGCTGAGCTACCAGTTCTCCTTCAATGGGGCGCTCCTCTGGCTGGGGGTGATGCTGGCCCTGGCTGCGTTTTCCTCGTTCTGGCCCGCCTGGCGCGCCTCGCGCCTGACGGTTCGGGATGTGCTGGCGTACGAGTAAGGCAGGCGTTCGGCATGGTGGCCTGCAAAGGGGCCGCAGGGCGCGGAAGATAGGACGGGATTTGAAAATTGCCCCAAATATGGGGCAATTTGCTACGGGCGTTTGCAATTTCTGTCGCGGGGGGTTGCTATAGTACAAGCAGTCTCACATTTGTGAGGAGAGGTTGACGCAACGATGAGATACGGGTATACTTAGCCATCTCATCCTTCTCTTACAATTGTAAAGTGTCGCTCACCAAGAGCGATTCCCCCTTTCAAGGAGCACGCTGTGGCCAAAGATTCCGGACGAGAAAAGGCGTTGGACGCGACGATGTCGCAGTTGAGGAAGCGATTTGGCGACGGGGCCATCATGAAGATGGGTGAGGCGGTGGAGCTCACCATCGAAGCGATTCCGACCGGCTCCATCGCGTTGGACCTGGCGTTGGGCATCGGTGGGGTGCCGCGCGGGCGCATCGTCGAGATTTACGGGCCTGAATCGTCGGGCAAGACCACGCTTTGCCAGCACATCATTGCCGAGGCCCAGAAGATGGGCGGCACCTGCGCCTTTGTGGACGTGGAGCACGCGCTGGATCCCGTGTATGCCCGCAAGATCGGCGTGAATGTGGACGACTTGTACATCTCCCAGCCGGACACGGGGGAGCAGGCGCTGGAAATCGCGGAGGCGCTCATCCGCTCCGGCGCGATTGATGTGGTAGTGATTGACTCGGTGGCCGCCCTTGTGCCCCGCGCCGAGATCGAGGGGGAGATGGGCGACTCGCACGTGGGCCTTCAGGCGCGCCTGATGAGCCAGGCGCTGCGCAAGCTGGCGGGCGCCGTGAAAAAGTCTAACACCTGCCTCATCTTCACCAACCAGATTCGCATGAAGATCGGCGTCCTGTTCGGCAACCCGGAAACCACCACCGGCGGTCAGGCTCTCAAGTTCTACTCGTCGGTGCGCCTGGAAATCCGCTCGGGCCAGCCCATCCGCACCGGCGGCGACGATCTGGGCAAGCGCACCAAGGTCAAGGTCAAGAAGAACAAGGTGGCGCCGCCCTTCAAGGCTGTCGAGTTCGACATCATGTTCAACGAAGGTATCTCCGTGGTGGGGGACGTGCTGGACGTAGCTACCGAGATGGAGCTGATCGAGAAGCGCGGCGCGTACTTTTCCTACGGCGACACCCGCCTGGGCCAGGGCCGCGAGAACGCCAAGCAGTTCCTTCAGGACAACCCGAGCCTGATGCTGGAAATCGAAAACCGCGTGCGCGAGCAGGCAGGGCTGCCGCGCAAGGAGGCAGCGCTCAGCATGGGCTCCGCCGCCGCTGCGCCTGCTGCTCCCGCTGCCTCCGCGCGCGCCAACAAGAAGGCGGGCAAGCCCGGCAAGCAGACGGCGCTCTCGATAGAAGCGGACAGCGCGCCGGAACTGGAGTTGGAGGAGCTTGAGATCGAGGAGTTGGGTTTCCTCGAATAAGCCCCCAGCCCGTTGCTTGTGTATCAGAAAAAAGCTGCCGCCCACGTGGGCGGCAGCTTTTTGTTTTCCCGCACGGCTGGGGATGAGGCTACGGGCTGGGGGAGGTGGCGGCGGCTTCCTGGCCGCGCAGCCGGGCGCGCAGGCGTGGGAGCACCTGGCTGTACAGCCGGTAGCCAAGCCCAAAGGCTGGAAAGTCCCACGCGCCAATCTGCTCGCGAAAGGTGGGGTTGAAGCCCTCTTTGAAGCGCCACACGCCCGCCATCGAATCGTCGGGGTCGCTCAGGTCGGTCGGCGCGCCCCACAGATCGTACTCGGTTGCTCCCTGCGCTTTGGCCCATTGGATGGCTGCCCATTGCAGGGCGTAGTTGGGCATGGCGCTGCGATGCTGGTCGGTGCTCGCCCCATAAAAGTACCAGACGCGCGGGCCAAAATGGAAGAGGAGCATCCCGGCGACAGCTTGTCCCTCTACCCAGGCGAGGAGCAGGTGCGCCAGCCCGCGTGCATGGAAATCGCGCCACAGGTCAAGATAGTAGTCGGCTGGCCGGATTAAAAAGCCGTCACGCTGGCTGGTCTCGGCATACATGCGGTAAAAGCTATCAAAGTGCTCCGGCCCCCCCGCCTGCACCGAGACGCCCCGTCGCTCTGCCAGGCGGATGTTGTAGCGCGTCTTGGATTTCATCTCGGCAAGCAGCGTTGCTTCGTCCGGGCGCAGGTCGAGCGCCGCGCTGTTCGGGAACTGAATCGGCTCGCCCCGCTGCCAACCACGCGCCTCCAGCAGCCGCACGAAGGCCGACTCGCTGGCGAGAATGTCCGGATCAAGCTTCACGAAGAGGCAACGCTGCCGCCGCGCCTCCTTCTCGATGCCCGCCAGCACCTCCGCCGCCAGTGCCAGGTTGGTCGGGTCGAGCAGCGGTCCTTTTGGAAGGTAGCCGATGCCGAATGGCGTGCGCGGGATGGCCCGTCGGAGGAACTGCGCGGCGGCCAGGGGCTCCCCCGCCCCCCACAGCAGGCGGGTCGGGCCCACCCCCAGCGCGCCTTGAAGGCCCCCCAGGCCCACGACTGCAAGATGTGCGTGTGCGGAAGGGCTTGAACCGCGTCATCCCATCGAGCGGGATCGGTGATGATGTGAGTCTGCATAGAAAATTGATGCTCAGGAAGGTGGAAGGTAAAGGCAGGCGCAGCCCGCGCGGGGCGGGGATGGCGCCCAAGGTGGGGACGCCCGTGGCCTGCTCGGCATCGAGCGGGAGGGCGATGCGGCCCCGCTGATGCCAGCCGCCCCACAGCAAGGATGCTGCCCCAAGAAGCGCCCCGCCTGCCGCGCCCCCCAACAGCGCCAGGGGCCACGCCACCGTCGCGCGCCGCGCAAAGCTCTGCCTGGAAGGGGAAACGATGAGGCGATCCGCTGCCTCGCGGGTGCGGTTTTCGGCCTCCACCTCGCGCTGAAAGTCCTGGATCAGCCCGCGGCTCACCGCCTCCGCCAGCGCAGGGTCCGATGCAGTCACCTGGAGCGAAAGGAAGCCGCCCGACGCCGCCCGACTGGCAAGGCTCAGGCCTGCCGGAGATGCCTGCTCCCCCCTGCCGAGCCGATCCAGCACGCGGCTGAGCCGCGCGGGGGCCACCAGGCGAAGCGCGTAGTTGGCGCCCAATTCGTCTGTGGTGAGCAGATGGCCCTCGCGCAGGATCAACGGACGCAGGGCAATATCCCCCTCGCTGATCCAGCGAGGGGGCTGGGCCAGGGCCAGGCCAGCCCCCAGGATGGCACCCAGGCAGGCCAGCCACAGCCACAGCCGCCAGCCGGCCAGTAGGAGGCGCACGACGGCGAGGCAGGCACGCAGCCCGCGTGCAAGGGCGCGTCGAAGGGAATGGATCACAGTCGGCGATTGTAACATGGGGGTGGTCCCTGGCCAAAGCCGCCGGGCAGGCGCGCCGAACAGGTGGCGCGCCTGCCCGGCGCGAATGGCGCCGGGCGCAAGCGGGGGTTGGGCTAGACGGGGCGCAGGGAGGTGCGACTGACCTGGCGCAGGACTAGCCCTAGCAGGACTGTAGAAAGCAGTGAGAGCAGCATGGGCAGCAGTAGGGGGCCCAGCAGTAGGCCGCGCAGCAGGTCCAGCACGGCAATCAGGACGCGCCCCGCCACGCTCAACCCTTCAAATAGCTGCACGATCCACAGATCGCCGTTCGTGATGTGGGCGGGCGTGAGGAGGAAGGTGGTCAGATTCCAGAGCAGGTCCAGATGACCCATCAGCACCAGGCTGCTGATGACCAGCGTGCCCAGCAGCAGCACCATCCCGCCGAAGCGCAGGTTGCGCCGCAGGTTGTCTTCAAAGGCAGCATCCACCGCCCGGACAGTGAACCGAGGCGGCGCATAGCGCATGGGGGCCTGGTGGAATAGGTGATCGAGCGCACGCATCTCGGCAAAGACGCGCGTGCAGTCCGGGCAGTGGGCCAGATGATGCTCCATCCGCTGGCGCGCCCCGTCATCCAACTCTTCATCGAGGAAGAGGGAGGTCAATTCTAGAATCTCATCACACTGTTGCATGGCACCTTCACACTCCTGACGCTTCTTTTTCCAGCGATGCGGCTATGATCGGGATCAAGTCCGGCGCTTCCGTACGCATCAATTCGGCCAATTTCAGCCGCGCGCGATGCAGGCGGCTCTTGACAGCACTCAAGCTGAGGCCCGTGGCCTCACATATCTCCTGATAGGAGTAGTCATTCCAGTAGTGCATGATCAGCGGCAGCCGATAGCCGGGTTCGAGCCGATTGAGCAACTGCTGCACGCGCTCCTCGCGCTCCGCTTCCAGCACTTTGCGCTCGGGCTGGGGACGGTCGCTCACGAGGGGCTGCCAGGCTGGCATCTCCTCGATGTCCACGGTCTTCAGCCGCCGCCGCCTCAGCCGGTCAATGCAGTGGTGGGAGGCTATGGAAAGCACCCACGAGGAAAGCTTGCGCTGCGGGTCGTAGGTGTTCAGGCGGCGGTACAATTTCACGAACACTTCCTGCGCGGCGTCCTCCGCCTCGGTGGGGGTGCCCAGCATACGGTAGCACAAATTGTACACAGGATTTTTGAACGCTTCGACCAGGGACGCAAAGGCCGCACGGTCGCCTGCAAGCGCGGCCGTCACCCATGCTCTTTCCTGGTCTTCTTGGGTCATGTTTCGTGCTATTGCCCTTTCGTCCGCCTGCCCGCTCAGGCAGCATTGTACTGTACGCACAAGGTTGCTACGGGTTTCACCCGCTGAGCAAGAGAGGGGCGCCCCCGCACCCGTTCAGGGCGGACGGGTACACCATAGCATATTTTTCGGCTTTTTGCTACCTGCTATGGAGGTTGCGTTGGGGCATTGGGGAAGGCCCGCCATAGGGAGGTTGGGGTGCGGGTTGACGGTGCGAAAATTTGCCCAATGGCTCCTCCCTCGGTATGCTTGGCGCGGCACACGAGGCGGGCGGAGGGGGCTGCCCCATCGGGCCCCGCGTGTTGTGCTGTTAAACCCCTGCTTCGCCTTCGGGCGACAGCTTTTTGGAGCATTCGCCTGCATGACGCATCCCATCTATATAGCGGTTGAGGGGGTCATCGGGGTGGGAAGACTACCCTGGCACAGTTGTTGCAGCCCGCACATGCAGCGACGCTTGTCCTGGAGACCTTTGAAGACAACCCGTTCCTCGCTTCCTTTTACCAAGACCCGGAGCGCTATGCGTTCCAGGCCCAGGTTGTCTTTTTGCTCAGTCGCTTTCGACAGCAGCGCGCCGTCCAGGCGATGGCGGGGCGCGTGCCGCTGGTCAGCGATTACCTGTTCGCCAAGGATCAGCTGTTCGCCCGCCTGAATCTGCATGGCGATGAATGGGAGACCTACAAGCAGTTGCATGCGGTGCTGGCCGAGCGCATCGTGGAGCCGGATCTGGTGATCTACCTGCGCGCCAGCGTCCCGACCCTGATGGCGCGCATCCGCCATCGGGACCGTCCCTACGAGCGCGCGATGACGGAGTCCTATATCGCCCGTCTCTCCGAGTGCTATGAAGAGTTCTTTGCCGCCTACGAGGCTACGCCCCTGCTCGTGCTGGACACGGAGCGCTTGAACTTCCCTGGCCAGGCGGAGGATGTCTCGCTGGCGCTCGAGCGGGTGGCGGCGGCGGTGGCCCCCGTCCTGCTGCGCGGGGCGAGCGGGCTCGATCGGGCGAGGTGGCAGTGAAGCGCTTCGTGGCGGTGGCGGGAAATATCGGCGTGGGCAAGTCCACGCTCACGAGGCTGCTGGAGCAGCGGCTCGGCTGGGAACCCTTCTACGAGGCGGTCAACGACAACCCGTATCTGGCGGATTTTTATGGCGACATGGAGCGATGGGCCTTCCACAGCCAGATCTTTTTCTTGAGCCGCCGCCTGCAGCACCACCGACGCATCCTGGACCATCCCGCCTCGGCCATCCAGGACCGCTCGGTATACGAGGATGCCGAGGTGTTCGCGCGCAACCTGCACCTGCAAGGGATGATGAACGAGCGCGACTATGCAGCCTACTGCGAGTTGTACGGCGCTGTGACGGCCTTCATGCCCCCGCCCGACCTGATTGTCTACCTGCGGGCGACGGTGGACACCCTGACCCAGCGCATCGCGCAGCGGGGCCGCGAGTACGAGCGCGCCATTACGCCCGACTATCTCCATCAGTTGAATACGTTGTACGACAAGTGGGTGATGGGATTCAACCTGTGCCCCGTGCTGACGATCCCCGCCGACAACATTGATTTTGTGGACAACGAGGAGCACCTCGTCCGCATCGCCAACCGGCTCCTAGATCGGCTGCAAGGGAAAGACGTGCTGTTCCTGGAGTGACAGAGCGCTGTCCTGCCCTTTTATCCCGCTTCCGCCTGGGGCGGAACCATTGCTGGACCATCAAGGAGAGACGATGAAACGAGACTATCACCAGTGGTGGAGCCCCGCCCTGCAGCGGAACATGGAGCTACTCGTTTTCGGCCACAGCGGGGCGCGAGTCATCGTTTTTCCCACCTCAAAGGGCAAGTTTTATGAGTGGGAAGATCGGGGCATGATAGAGGCGATGGAATGGGCCGTCGAACAGGGGTGGTTCCAGTTCTACTGCGTGGATAGCGTGGATGCGGAAAGCTGGTACAACTACGGCCAGCATCCCGGTTACCGTGCCTACCGTCACACCCAGTACGAGCGCTATGTTCTGGATGAGGTGGTGCCGCTTTCCTGGCAGTTGAACCCCCACCCCTACCTGATCGCAGCAGGCGCGAGCTTCGGCGCCTACCATGCCATCAATATCGCTCTGCGCTACCCGGAAACCTTTCAGCGCGCGTTGGGGATGAGTGGCATCTACGATATTCGTAGTTGGGTACACGGCTACAGCGATGAAAACATCTATTACAACAATCCAATTGATTATGTAAAGAACGCCAACGACCCGCATCACCTTCATCGGCTACGGCAGGTGGAGTTGATCCTGGCCGTTGGCGAGCAGGACCCGAACTTCGGGCACAACCGCTATTTTTCGGAGCTTCTCTGGCAAAAGAACGTCTGGCACGCCTTCCGCGTATGGGACGGCTGGTCGCACGATTGGCCCTGGTGGCGCCAGATGGTGCAGCGGTATCTTGGTGGCGCAGATTAGGTAGGGTTCACCCCACCACCCGACACTCTCCCTACCATGCCCACTATCTCCTGGCGATTCCGACCCACCCCGCAGGGCCTCGCGCGCGAGGCGCAGCCGCAGCAGGCAGCCAGCCTGGCTACTGCGGCTTTTTTGCCGCAGGGCGCGTATACGACCCTCCGCAGCTATGGCCGCACGGGGGCCCTCCTCTTTGATAAACACGTGGATCGCCTGGAAGAAAGTTCACGCTTGCTAGGCCATTCCCTCCACCTTCCGCGCGCCGCCATTCGCCACGCCCTGTGCGAGCTATTGCAGGCGCAGCAGTGGGAGGAAGCGGAGGAAAGCCGGGTTCGCCTCACGCTGGATTGTTCGGTGGCGGTTGGCGATCTGTGGATATCGCTGGAGCCGCTAACCGTTCCTTCCGCGGGGGAGATGGCGTCGGGCGTAGCGGTGCTCACACGCTCGATGCAGCGCCACAACCCCCGCGCCAAGGACAACGCCTTTCTGGAAAGCTCCCGCGAGGCCCGCACGCTGCTGGGCGGGCGCATCAACGAGGTGTTGATGGTGGATCCGGGCGGGCACATCCTGGAAGGGCTGAGTAGCAACTTTTTCGGCGTTCGGCGGGGGACTGTTTTTACCGCCGAGGAGGGGGTGCTGCCCGGGCTCACCCGCTCACTGGTGCTGGAGGAGGCGGACCGGGCGGGCATCCCTCTGTGCTTGGAAGCGATATTGCTTGAAGACGTTCCGACATTGGATGAAGCATTCGTATCGAGTACGAGCCGCGCCGTGTTGCCCGTCGTCGAGATTGATGGTCAGGCAATCGGAGGCGGATCCCCTGGTTCTGTTACCCTGCGCCTCGCGGAGCAGTATCACGCACGACTCGCAAGGGAGGTCGAGCCGCTCTGCAATTCTTAGTCGGTGATAGCAGCGAAAGGATGAGCTATGGCAGACGATGGCGTCAAAAAAATCGGGTTGTTCGTCGGGCGCGAGTGGTCATGGCCCCCGGCCTTCATCGAGGAGGTGAACCGCCGTAATCAGGGGGTGGTGGCGGAATTTGCAAAGCTGGGTGGCACTCGGATGGACGAGCCGTGCCCCTACGCGGTGATTGTGGACCGCATCTCGCACGAGATTCCCTACTACCGTTCCTATTTGAAGAACGCTGTCCTGCAGGGCAGCTACGTGGTCAACAACCCGTTCATGTGGACCGCCGACGACAAGTTCTTCGGGGCGAGCCTGATTACCAAACTGGGCGTGGCCAGCCCCAAGACCCTCCTGCTGCCCAACAAGGATTACGTGCCGGGCGTGGTGGCGGACTCGCTGCGCAACCTGGAGTACCCATTGGATTGGCAGGCAGTGGTGGAGTATGTGGGGCTGCCGGCCATCCTGAAGGATGCCCACGGCGGCGGCTGGAAAGAGGTGTACAAGGTAGACAACATTGACGAGTTGATCTTCCGCTACAACGACTCGGGGCGCCTGCAGATGATCCTGCAAGAGTTTATCGAGTGGGATCACTACGTCCGCTGCCTGTGCATCAACCAGACCGAGGTTCTCCCCATGAAGTATGACCCGCGCGAGCGGCGCTACCATGTGGAGCACGCGCACATGTCGCCGGAGTTGGGGGCGCGCGTCGTCGAGGATTCGCTGAAGATCGTGCGAGCGTTTGGCTATGACATGAACACCGTCGAGTTTGCCGTGCGGGATGGGGTGCCCTATGCCATTGACTTTATGAACCCTGCCCCGGACATGGATATCTACTCGCTCACTCCCTTTTACTTCGATTGGGCGGTGAACAAGATGGCAGACATGTGCATCCAGATGGCGCTAGAGGGTCGCACGCAGCTTGAAGATTTCCGCTGGGCGCGCTTTCTGGAAGGTGCCTAGCCCCTGTGAGGAGGCTCCATGATCGAAGAGGCCATCCACGCCTATCATGATCTGCTGGACGACGAGTTCGCGGCGGAAAACTTCGGCCTGCTGAAGGAAAAGATGGAGCAGCGCCACCTGACCTTTGGCGAGCGGCTGCTGTGTTCGGTCCTGCGGCCCCACTTTTTGACGCCCGACGAATACCAATGCATGCGCGTCGCCTGCGAGACCCTGCTCGGGGCCTTCGGGCGACTGTTCGATGCGATGCTGGAGGAGCCCGCCCTTCGCGCCGAGGCGGGGCTGACCGCGCTGGAAGAAGAAGCGTTCGCCATTGATCCGGGATACCGCACCCCTACCCCCACCGGACGGCTTGACTCGTTTTTGTCACACGAGCCGGAGGGGGACCCCACCATCCACTTTGTGGAGTACAACGCGGAAACGCCGGCGGGCGCGGGCTATGAAGATATGCTAGGGCTCTCCTTCTTTGAACTGCCGGTGATGCAGCAGTTCCAGAAGCAGTATAGCGTGACCATGTTGCCCCTGCGGCAGCGCGTGCTGGACACGCTGCTGGCGATGCATCGGGAGGCCAGGGGCCACGAGCCCCCCACCATCGCCATCGTGGATTGGGAAGATGTGCCGACCACCAACGAGTTCGACATCTTCCACGAGTTCTTCCAGGAGCAGGGGATCTCCTCACTCATCACCGCGCCGGAGCGCATGGAATACGATGGGACTACCCTGCGTGCCGATGGAAAGGCCATCCACATCATCTACAAGCGGGTGCTAGGCAGCGAGCTCCTGCAGCGCTACGGGATGGAGCACCCTATCCTGTACGCGCTTCGCGATGGCAACGTGACGATGGTGAACCCGTTTCGTTGCAAGCCCCTTCACAAGAAGATGAGCTTCGCCCTGTTGAGCGACGAGCGCCACGCCGACCTGTACACCGCCGAGCAGCAGGCGGCTATCGAACGCCACATCCCCTGGACGCGCCGCGTGGAAGAGCGCCACACGCTCCTCGATGGCGAGCGGATAGACCTGCTCCCCTTCATCGTGGCGCATCGCGATCAGTTCGTCTTGAAGCCGAACGACGAGTACGGGGGCAAGGGCGTGGTCATCGGGTGGGAAACCGACGCCGAGGCATGGCAGGCGTCGGTGGCCGAGGGGCTGCGCGAGCCGATGATCGTTCAGCGCAAGGTCAAGATTGCGCGTGAAGACTTCCCCACCCTGGTGGATGGGAAACTGGTTATCTCCGAGCGGCTGGTGGACCTGGACCCCTACCTGTTTGAAGGGACGAGCATGCACGGCCTGCTCACACGGCTGGCCGCCACCACCTTGCTCAATGTCACGGCGGGCGGCGGTTCCGTCACCCCATCCTTTATCCTGGAAAAGAGGTAAGTATGCTGAAGGCGCCCTCGCTTACCATCGGGATCGAAGAAGAGTATCAGATCGTTGACCCGCAGACCCGCCAGCTGAAAAGCTACATCACGCAGTTTTTGGAGGGGGGGCAGACCATCCTCCGAGAGCGCGAGATCAAGCCTGAGCTTCACCAGAGCATGGTGGAGATGGGGTCGAACGTGTGCCAGTCCATTCAGGAGGCGCGCGCAGAGGTGATCAAGATGCGCTGCATGATCAACGATCTGGCGCGCAGCAAGGGGCTCGTCATCGTGGCGAGCGGCACCCATCCGCTTTCCCACTGGCAGGAGCAGCAGATCACTCCCTTTGACCGCTACCTGGGCGTGTTGGAGGATATGCAGGAGCTTGCGCGCCAACTGCTGATCTTTGGGATGCATGTCCACATCGGCATCGAAGATCCGGAGTTTCAGATAGACGTGATGAATGTGTCACGCTACATGCTGCCGCACATTCTGGCGCTCACCACCTCGTCTCCCTTCTGGGAGGGGCGCAACACGGGGCTGAAGAGCTACCGCAGCGTCATCTTTCGCCGCTTCCCGCGCACGGGCATCCCCAGCACGTTCTCCTCGCACACCGAGTACGAGCGATATGTCCAGATTCTGGTAAACACGGGCTCGATCCCTGACGCTTCCAAGATTTGGTGGGACGCGCGCCCCCATCATAAATACCCCACCCTGGAATTCCGCGTGGCCGACCTGTGCACGACCGTGGACGAGGCGCTCTGCATCGCGGCGCTTTTCCAGGCCCTGGTGCTCAAACTGTGGAAGATGCGCGTGAATAACACGACCTTCCGCGTCTATCCCCGTGCCCTGATTGACGATAACAAGTGGCGGGCGGTGCGCTACGGGATTGACGGCAAGCTGATTGATTTCGGACGGCAGCAAGAGCTACCGGCGCGCCAGTTGCTCCATGAACTGGTAGAGTTTGTAGATGATGTGCTGGATGAACTGGGCAGCCGGAGCGAGGTGGAGTACGTCTACAAGATTTTGGATATGGGGACCAGCGCAGATCGTCAGTTGCGCGTCTGGAAGGAAACGAACAGCCTCGAAGCTATCGTGGATCATCTTGTGTTAGAAACCATGCAGGGCTGCTACACAGCTGATGGCAAGCCCAACGTGTAGGGAGTGGGAGGGGAGCAAGCAAAAGCGGATAGCGCTCCCCTCCCCTATCGCTGGGTGCCGCACAAGAAGACGGGGGCGCCCCATGAGCGCCCCGCAAATGCTGCCCTATTGCAAGCATATCCTGATCTGCACCGGTCAGTTCTGCTCGCCCAGCCGCGAGGGCCGATACCTCTATGCGCTCTTGCCCAGCCTTTTATCGCAGGCGGACCTGCTGTTCGGCACCGATAGGGTGAAGCGCGGCGAGACCCCCTGTTTAGGGGTGTGCAGCCACGGCCCGATTGTCGTAGTCTATCCGGAAGGAATATGGTATCATGGCGTAACACCCCCGCTGCTCGAGCGCATCGTTGAGGAGCATCTGCGGCTTGGGTGCCCGGTGCAGGAGCAAATTTTCCACACGCTGCCGCCGCAGGACGAGCTTGAGTAAGCCCTACAGCCGACCTTCGCTAGGGAGCGGCGGCATGATCAGCCCCGTTACGTTCGGGAGCTAGCAGGAGATCAACAGGATGCAGCTAGTAGAAGAAGCGTTATGGCGACAGCGGCGCGACCACAAACTGTTCAAGATGCTGGACCCCGATGAACCCGCCTGGTTGGTGGAGGAGGAGGTTCACCCGGAACAGGAGGTGGCCTACTATACCATAGTCCATCGCTGGAAGCCGGGGGGGTGGGCACGTCGCCGCTACACCTACGACCTGGTGGGCGATGTGGTCCATTTCCGGGGCACTACCCCGCTGAGCGACAGCGAGTTGGTCAAGATGAAGCCAGAGCAACGCCTCCATCACCCCCGCGTGGTTCGCTAGCTGCTGAGCGCTGCTGGTTGTAACGATCAAGGTTGAGCCAGCGAAAGAGCAAACGAGAGAGCCGGAGCATTCCCTGTTTGGGATGGTGCTCCGGCTCTTTGTCTTTGGCCCCCAGGGCTTGGCGGTTACTCCCCAGGCGGCGCCTGCATGGCTTCGGCCATGAGCTCCGTGGCAATAAGCTTCAGCTCAGCCCTCACCTCCGCGCTCGCCTCCCCCTTCCCTACCCCATGAAACCGGATCGTTTCAGTCATGCGATCGGCCCCGACCGCGGGCTCCGTGCCCTCCTCCACAAAGCTTTCATAGCCTTGCAGATAGTCTATCAGCACCGCACCTGTTGCCTCATCAACAGGGACAACGGCGCTGAGACCCGTACAACTTTCCCAGTACGCTTCGGCCACACGCACCGTCAATGTATCGCAGAAACCGGCAATGCCTCCCTCGCGCCCATATTCCAGCACGATGTCTGGTATGACTACTGTAGCGGGTGAGGAAGGAAGCGTGGGGGTAACGACGGCCCCGCTCCTCGTACAGCCACTCATCATCGCCATCGCCCCCATGAGGGACAACAGCAAGCCACGCTGCGCTCTGCGTCCGATCATTGGTTACCCCTATTCAATCTGCGAAGATAAGCATGCGTCGAGTAGCACGACGCCCCTGCTCCTCTCTTTACAACGCCCCGAACCCGCCACATTCCCGCCATAGAAAGAGCTACCCCGCCATAGAAAGAGACAAGGATGTCTGAAGGTGTTGGGCCCAAGCGCCGCACAAACTTTATGACAAGTTCACACCATGACGTAAGATCAACAAAGATCACACACCTCTACCCTCTCCTCTTGGGTCGTAATGCAACAACTCGTCACGTCTTGCGCCCGCCCCCCAGACCGAGCCATCAAAGTACCTGCAAGGTTCGTCTGGCACGGTAAACCAGTGTGCCAGGCAGAAGAGAGCAGCTAGCGCGTGCCACCCCAACCAGGTGGAGCCTCACTGAACTGGATAGGAGCAAAAAGAACGGGCCGTGGGAAAGCTAGCTTGTACTCTCTTCCTCGCTGCTCTGCAGGGAGCGAAACCACTCTTCGAGCCAGTCCATCGCATCGCGAAACGCGTGCACGGGAAGGTTGCGATAGGTTGTAATGCCAAAACGACGATAAAGCTCTCCGTAGATCGCCCCAAACTCGTTGCGCCCGCTTTTTTTCCCCAGTGCCGTAGCCACTACCTTCACCGCCTGAGACAGATCGGCTGCCTGTTGGTCCGATATTTTGGCCTGGCGCGGTGGAGAGACAAGGCGCAACTCGAGCGCGTGCAGTTGGCCACGAAGGCTTTCCATCTCGCCACGCACGCGCTCATCTACTTCCCAGATCGCATCCTCAACATTGTCCAGCCGGGCATCCAGGGCGCGTTGCTGGCGGGCCAGCCGATAGATAGCCAGTCCCATCTGCTCGATTGCTTCAAACTCATCCTTTCGCCCTACCGCAGTGCCCTGAGCAGGCGCCGAGGCTTCGATCTCGTCGCGGAATGCCTGCCAGATCACATCGTGGACCTGCTCCTGGTAGACAATCAGTTTGTCGCGCACATCGGCCCGCACGCGGCTCGAGCTGATACCGAACAACCATCCTGGAACGTACTTCAAGGCCAGACAATTGGTTATTTGCTCGCCCCCGCTCCCTCCCTGCTCTTCAGCACGCTCCAGGGGTAACGGCTGCTCATATTTCTTCAGGACGGGATCCCGTCGGATACGGTCAATTTGTCCCTGATAGCTGATGCCGAGCAGGTCGCACATCTGGCGGATGGGCACATAAACTTGCCCATCGTCCAACTGCACTGCCACAATTGAGTCTCCATAGAATACAACCTGCTTCTGCCGTCTTGGAAGTAGCTCTGTCATGGATGGTCCCCCTTTGAGATGTGGAAAGTGTATTGATCCGGCTGGCTATGCCAAGTAGTGGTAGTGGCCAGTGCGTACGCTCGGTGTCACGTGAAACACGTCCGCGCGGACGCACTTTATGACAAGCTACAAATGAGGGATAGGTAGAGACGTGCGGTTACTATAGAGCAAGCGAACGAATGAGTCTACCTCTATTCGAACGCAGTAGCATAGTCGCGTGTCCGTTGACATAACATTCGTCCGCGCGGACGAGAAGCGCTGATGCGACCGAAAATGCTGCTGTGTCCTATCCTTCCCCCGTCACACTTGCACGGGCACACGATTGTAGGTACGATGCTTCTCATTGATTGGCCCACCGGATAGCGAGCGTCGCATGTTTCGAATCGTGGTAGCAAATCGTAAGGGCGGTTGTGGTAAAACGATGCTCAGCCTCAATCTTGCCGGGGCGCTGGCATCGCGCGGGAAACGGGTGCTGCTGCTTGATCTGGACCCTCAGGCCTCCCTGAGCGAGATTCTCCATCGCTACCCCGACGATGTACGCCAGCCTTTGTCCCACTCGCTAGTGGCGGGACAACTGGAAGATTCACTTGCCAGTACAGCGATGTCCGGTGTGGATTTTGTGCCCGCCGACGAGGAACTGAGCGATGTGAACCGTGGCATGGACCCCGTGACGCGGCGCACCATCCGTGGCAGGGAGCGCCTGCTGGCCGACCTGCTGGCGCGCTCGGACGAGACGGTCTCACAGTACGATTTTCTGGTGGCGGACACCCCGCCGGACACGCGTGGCGAGGTCACTTCTACAGCACTGGTCGTGGCAGACCTGATAGTCGTCCCCATTGACCCCCATGCTGGCGCGCGCGGGGCAGCTATGGATATTATGACGCTCACCAATGAGCTGCGCCCCTTCTCGGCCCACCCCATGCAGTTGGCGCTGGTGCTCAACCGTATCAAGATGCAGACGGGCAGCTACGATCTTCAGGCTGCTGAGGCTGCCCAGGATGCGTTTGGCGAGATGACGTGTCAAACGATTGTCCCTTCATGGCTTGCCTTCCCCAAGGCGGCGGAGGAGGGATTGCCCGTTGCGTTCGTCAAAGGTGCTGACTTTGCACGGGCGACAAAAGTTGTCATGGCGCTGCTGCGAGAGTTGGATCATATGGTAGGCGGCAACCTGGGGGTAGGACAATGACATCCAAGTATTCAGAGCGCATCCGCGAAAATCTGGCTCGTGGTGGCGGGCGGCCCGCCCGCCGCACGATGCCTGAGCCGACTGCCGAGCGGGAGACAACGGGGGGGCCTGGCAAGAAGGCCGAGGAGATGATCCTCTCGATCCCCACCGATGAGATCTTGCCGGACCGCTATCAGGGGCGGCTCCGCTGGCCGGTAGACCTTTCGGCCATCGAGCGCCTGTATGCCGGGGAGTGGGACGCCCAGGATCTGCTTGACTATATCGCCGGCCAACGCGCCGCAGGGTCCAACCCGGCGCTGGATGAAGCGTGGCACGCAACAGTGGAATTGGCTCGCTCTATTCTTTCCGAAGGGCAGGTAGTACCGATCACGGTGGTGCCCGCTAGGGGCCAGGCGCTGCCCGTCGGCTATCGCTTCGTAATCGAGACAGGCGAGGGACGGTACTGGGCCTACCACATGATGCGTTGGCTCTTGACGCACATGCCCGAGGAACTGGACGTGCCGACCGAGGAGTGGCGCGAGGATCCCGCCTTTGTGCGCGCCGTTGCGGTGGCCGACAGCTCGCGCCTGCGACAGGTGGCTGAGAACGAGCAGCGCCAATCCTATGCCTCTGCTGTGGACCGCGCGGTTGCCTATGCGAGCATGCTTGCTGAGGAGGCGCGCTATGAGATCGTGGGTCCGCCCCCCGGCATTCGCAACGGTGCCCTGCAGCTGCCTGATGCCTACTGGCGAGCGGCCAAGCGCGGGCTGCGGGGCCGCAAAGCTGTCTTGCAGCAGGTGCCTGCGGGCGAGCGCCAGATCCAACGGCACTTGAAGCTTCTGACTGCCCTGGACCCCGTTGTACTGGCCCACGCCAAGCAGAACGGCCTGAGCGAGGCCCAGCTTCGCTCGTTGATCGGCAAGCCTATGGATGAGCAGCGCGAGAGGGTGCGCGTCATCATAGAAGAAGGGTTATCCAGCCGACAGGCAGCGGCGTTGCTGGAGGAGGGGGAGGATCGGGAAGGCGAGGATATCCTGTCAGCAACGCTGTCCTCGGGGGACGAGCAGCCGATGAAGACGGAACGACCCACCCTGACGCTGATGGAGGAGGTGACGCGCCTGTTGCGCAGCTTGACCAGCGCCGCCGGCCGCTATGAGGCCCTTCGCGCCCGTTTGAGCGACGAGCAACTTGTGGAGCTTCTGGAGGCTGAACTGCGCTCCTACGATGCCACGGCGCGAGGCGCACAGCGGCAGCGTACCCCCAGGCGGCGCGTGCAGCGACTACAAAGCTTTCTAGAAAGGTTGGAGTAGGGTATTGCTTCAAGAGGCAGGTATGTCGGTTTTGGCGGCATGGCGGTTGTTTTGGCGGAACTGTTGGCGGGATTAACTTGACATAAATAGATAGTGGGTGATTGAAACCCCGTCATCCTTCCCGACGCCTCCCGACCTACAGCCAGCAACGGCCCGTGTTGTCCCTCGACAAGAACTTTACATAACGAGGATGCTATGAAAGCAGTGGTGGTGACGCGCCCAGGCGGCCCGGAGGTACTCGAAGTTCAAGAGGTGTTCGAGCCAGCCGTCGGGTCAGGCGAGGTGCTGATAGAGGTGAGGGCCACTGCCCTCAATCGAGCCGACCTGCTTCAGCGGCAGGGCAAATATCCCCCGCCCGCCGGAGCGCCCCCTTTTCCCGGCCTGGAATGCGCTGGGCGTATCATAGCGGTCGGCGACCAGGTGACACGCTGGCAGGTTGGCGACCGCGTGATGGCCCTGCTGGCGGGGGGTGGCTACGCAGAGCGGGTCGCGGTACCGCAGGAAACGCTCATGCCGATTCCGCCAGCATTGGGTTGGGAGGAGGCTGCTGCCATTCCGGAAGCATGGCTAACGGCCTACAGCAACATGGTCGAGATTGGCCGCTTGCAGTCGGGGGAAAGCGTGCTGATCCATGCAGGAGCGAGCGGGGTAGGCTCCGCTGCGATCCAACTCGCCCGATGGCTTGGCGCGCGCGTGTTTACTACGGTCAGCGGGGGAAAGGTAGACGCAGTGCGCCAGTTTGGGGCGGATGTGGTGATCAACTATGAGGAGATGGCATTCGCTGACCGCATTGCAGAGGAGACTGAGGGGCGCGGGGTAGACGTGATCGTGGATTTTATAGGTGCCCCCTACTGGCATGACAATTTGCACTCGCTCGCACGGTGGGGGCGGCTGGTGCTGGTCGGGCTCATGGGTGGCACTCGGAGCGAGGTGGACCTGTCCCTCTTCCTGTCGAAAAAGCTCTCTGTTCATGGCTCGACGCTTCGCGATCGTACCCTCACCCAAAAGGGGAACCTGGTATCCGCCTTTACGGAACGAGTGTTACCTGCCTTTGATGACGGCTCCTTGCACCCCGTGCTGGACCCCCAGCGATTCCAACTAGAGCAGATCGCCGATGCCCATCGAGCCATGGAAGCAACCCAGAACATTGGCAAGATAGTGATCACTGTCTCCAGGGATTAGCCGAGCCGCCCCCGCGCCATTTCCCGGCGCCAGCAGGCATGAGGCGAAAAATCTGGCCGATCTGGATCGCCTGCCTCCTGCTTGATCACCTTCAGCCAGGCGCCGTAACGCGCTCGCTGTGCGCTGTCTGAAAAAGACAACTGGCTGGATTCCGAGAGCCACCACTCCTCGAACTGCGTGGACTCCTCATCCGTTACAGCCCCTGCCAGAAGATAGGCGGGGGGCAGGGGGTCTTGCCGGGCCGCCTCGGAGTTCGCGCTCAGGCGTCGAAAGAGAAATCCCCCCATCTGTTCCGGCGCTACCTCTTCTTGCCCTCGATAAATCCATCCTCGCACTTCCGCCGCTGTAAGCGTCGGGTTCTCAAGGATGTGCGAGAGACCTTTTAGCCTGAAAGGCTCTAGCAGAGCAGCAATCGTGCTCCGTTCCGCCTGCCCCCCCCTTCCAAAAGGCTGGTTGGGTTGTTCTGGATAATCGAGTAAAAGCTTGTTGGTTGTAACGGCTTCTGGAATGTTGGGTTGATTGGCCGCTTCCAGATGGGTCGGCTGGCCGCGCCATTCGATTTCAGACGGGTTGTTTGGCCATCCAGAGAGGGGCGCGTTGGCCGCTTGCTGATGCACCAGCAGGGTCGGCTGGCCGCTTTCAGCCGGGTTCGATGCCGCCCTGTGGATGACTCTCGGCGAGCGGCTGGGTGCGTTGGCCGCTTTCAGCTGGGTGGGTTGGCCGACTGTGGATAGGTGGGGCGCTTCATCGGTAGCTGCTTTCCCCAAAAGCAGGATGGTATACCGTTCCTGATCCTGTGGGCATACCGGCAAGAGTGGGAAGGCTACCTTGAAGTAGAGCAGGCCACGTTGGGGCAGGTTGCGGGGCATAGCGGGGTCGGGGGACTCGCCAGGGGGGGCAATGTGAAACAGGGGATGGGTTGCCTCGTCGCGTAGCAGCCGACGAAAGGTGCGCTCCGGGATACCAAGCTGTGTTTCCAACGCCTGGCGGCTCAGCGTGACCGTGTCGCGCGTTTCGCCGCTTTGGGGGTCGTGGAAGCAGCGGGCACGGAGGACGATTGTCAGCCAGGTGTTGTTGACCCCTAGCTCTGGTAGCCAGCCGCGCAGAAGGTAATCCAGTTCCATGTGTGCATAGCCTGCGCCGGTCAGGCGAAGGTGGCATTGCTCGGCAGTTTCTGCCAACACACGTGAGGCTTGCACTTCCGTGGCGGACAGATGGGGCCAGGCAACGCGCGCCAACTGCAGGACAGTGGCGGGTTGGGCGGGAAGCGAGTCGGGGATCGGTTGCTCGTCCAGCAGCGCCCACAGATCGCGGGTGCGACGCTGGGACAGATCCGCTAGCAGTTCCGCGGCTGCGTAGACCGAGGTAGGGTGCAGGGTAGCCAAGTAAGCAGTCAACGCCGCCTGATCACGGGGGGTCAAGGGGTCGTCCATCGTGATGCGATAGGTGGGGGCGCCTTCGACGGCGTGCCCCTGCGTCACGTGGCGCTTGCGGGTGCGATCCCGCCGCACGAACCATTCCGACAAGGGCCGCTCCAGTTCGACAAGCAGCGTCTTGTGGCTGCTCTCGGACCAGCCCATCAATCGGCACAGGGTAGCGTTGGCAAGCTGGCAACGGCCCGTAGGCTTGCCGTTTTGCCAGGTGCATTGGCGGAGGACCTGCACGAGCATCGCCTGCTGGGGATGGAGAGCAGGAAGCCATCGGTACAGGAAGTAGTAGGAGAAAGCCCAACGGCGCGAGGGTTTTACGATCTCGTTATAGGCTAAATCATGTCCGGGCAAGACGGAAAAAAAAGGGAGACTCATGGGCAATCCTCAAGAATGTCCGAGTTCCCCTTGACGGAACACGCCAAATTCTGCTACACTGTTTATGCTTGTGGCAGATTGCCAAGAGTGGCAGCTCGAGCGCTCTCTGTCAAAGGGTTTCGGCGGGCAAGATCGGTGGCAGCCGATCGCCGAAACAAGCGTTCTTCGAAGAACGGGGTCCCTCATAGGACTCCGTTTTTCTTTATTCCACTATCTTAGGGGTTCCCTCACGCCACATGCAAGGGGGGGCTCCCGCCAATTCGCGGCCATGAATCTTCGCTTTCCGACACTACATCTTGTGTAGCATGGCTTCGCGAAGGCAGTCGCAATGGCTTTTGGTGGCCTAGTGCGCCATCATGGGCACCTTCCCCCCTCCTCAACCGCCATCCTGTCGGGTCTTTGCGCCACGATTCGGCCATCGAACCCACCTCATGGCGGGAAGTCCGACAAATAATGGAGGTTATCCACACCTCTCCGCCATGTCCAGATTCATCCCGACATGATCCCGCCGTCCGATCCATGATTCCGCCATCCCGCCGCTATTCCAGGTCGGGTAATGGCGGGAAGAGGAAGTGGAGCGCAGATGGAGGTTGACATAAGTGGACGGCACTAACCCCCTCTTCTATCCCGCCAAGAGACCGACAGGGGCATTGGCTTCCCGCCACCCTGCTGAATTTTGGGGCGGCGTGGGGCACCTTCGCGCTTCCAAGGGCAGCAGGACAAACATCCTGAGTTATCCACAGGTTCCCGACACGCACAGGTTCATCCCGCCATCTT
The DNA here is from genome assembly GCA_963721895.1 of uncultured Chloroflexia bacterium. GTDB lineage: Bacteria > Chloroflexota > Anaerolineae > Ardenticatenales > Ardenticatenaceae > CAVRLZ01. The sequence goes on from CAVRLZ010000031.1 coordinate 113,520, forward strand.
CCCGCCAGGACGACGCCAAAGCCGCCACGCTTTTCCTGGGGTATCGGATCATCTTCGTTGCTCGTGCGCCGTGCTCCTGTTGCCCTGCCATCCTGCGGCGTCGGCAAAACATCTCAAAACAGGACGGTGATGGCGGCTAACCCGCCAACAACCCGCCACTTATCCACATTTCCCGCCATCCGCTGTGAGGGGTGTGGCGTGATGAGTCGAGGGAAGCCTGACGCGGAGCAAGGCAAATAAAGCAGATTGGTTTGCTGAGGTGACGGAGAGAGGGGCAGAGGGACGGGCCAGCCAGCAACGGACGAGCGGGGAGCGGCGGGACGGTTACCCGCCCTGATCCCCCTCGTTTGCTACGTAAAAGGATTGCGGTCCACTGCCGACGCGCCGTACCAGACCAAGGTCTACCATCGTGCTCAGGTCGCGCAGGGCGGTGCGGTCGCTCACCCCAAAGATGCGCCGATAATCGGCGTTGCTGAGGGTCTTTCCCTCATTGCGGAGCGCACGCATGGCTTCGATCTGTCGGTCGTTCAGGCCGAGCGTCCGCAGGTCAATCCGCTCCATGGGATCGGCAACCAGGTCCAGGATGTGATCGCCAGGGCCAAAGAAGGTAACCTTGAAGATGGGTCCCTGCTTCTCGAAGCGAGGCGGCGCGAGGCCGTGATCCTCCATCAGCAGCCGCATCTTGGCTACCCCTGTGCCATACTGCTCCATGGCTCCGATATCCTTGAACAGATAACACAGGTTGTCGTTACGGGAGGCATGGGCCCCTTCCAACTGGTCCAGAGGGAGCAGGGGCTCGCCCGGCGAGTGGACTTCGATGCGATCATCGAAGATGTTTACCTGCACCGCCTCCCGCTGGGTTTCCCAGTCGCGGTGGGCAAAGGCATTGACCAGGGCCTCGCGCAGGGCAGGGTAGGGGTATTCTGACACGTTGACCGACTCGAACCCGACAACCTTGGACGCCATGCGGGTGTGACGCCGGATGAACTGCTCGGCCAACTCTACCAGTTCTGGCAGCGTGCCAGTGGATTCATTGCGATCCAGGAAGGAGATGCGTGACGCCCCCTGGAAGCGCGCCAGTTTCAGCCCGGCATAGGGTATCCAGCGGCTGGGATCCCTCGCAAAGAAGAGGACGCCCGTGATATTGGGCACCAGCCCCTCCTCCGTCATCGTCACCGCTTTGACCTCTTCCCACAGTTCCTCGGTGGTACCGATGAGAGGCGAGCTTTGAGGGTAAGCCTCCTGCCGCAGGCGGATATACCGCCGCAAGCGGCCCTCGTCCAGATCCCCTAGCGTGGCGCCCGGCATGGGCAGCCTGTCAAATGTTTTAGGAATCGTCCGGATGGTCCGGTCCAGATCGCTGCGCGTCATCTCCACGTTGGCGTGCCCGTTGCGCCGATAAGCCACCCCGCTCGTCATCACGGGCGGATTGGCAGCGGGGAGCACATGGATTGCCAGAATCAGCCCTTCTGGCGAGTTCAAAAAATCGGCGGTGGGGGAGAGGGGGGGGGTCGTGAGGGTGCTAATTTGGCCCATCACCTGTTCGGCAAGCGTCTCGCGCCCGTTGCCCTCGAACAACCCGGTGGGGTTACCGTGGTGGTCCACCCCAAAGAAGATGGTGCCACCCGTGCCATTAGCCATCGCTGCCACGGACGCGATCACCGCACGGATGTCAGCCTCGCTGGTGCCAGAGTGAAAGGCCACGCGCTCGTGCTCCCCCCGCTGAAGGAGCCGCCGAATTTTGTCATTGTTCATGGGGGAGTAGGGTCTATCTTGAAGCGAAAATAAGTGCTACGGTACCGGGAATCGGGCCGATTGTCAATTGCAGTATAGCATAGCACGGGACGTTCGTGAGCATAGGGCGGGCACAAGTTGGAATGAACAGGGGTCCGTGTAACACGGACCCCCTGTACGAAAGAAACAGGGGTCCGTGTTACACGGACCCCTGTCGGCGGCGTGCTTTAGTGGGACAAGATCTGGCTGAGGAAGCCTTTGGTGCGCTCCTGTTGCGGGTTGGTGAAGATTTGTTGCGGGGTGCCAATCTCCACGACCTGACCGCGATCCATAAACATCATCCGATCCGCTACCTCACGCGCAAACGCCATCTCGTGGGTGACACACAGCATGGTCATCCCCTCGTGCGCCAATTCGCGCATCACGTCCAGCACCTCGGCAATCATCTCCGGATCGAGCGCGGAGGTCGGCTCGTCAAAGAGCATGATGCGCGGCTCCATCGCCAGGGCCCTGGCGATGGCCACTCGCTGCTGCTGCCCGCCGGAAAGTTGGCCGGGATACTTGTACGCTTGCTCCTGGATGCCCACGCGCTCCAGCAGGCCCAGCGCAATCTCTTCCGCCGCCCGCTTCTTCATCTTCTTCACCCAGATGGGGGACAGCGTAATGTTGTCAATCACTTTCAAATGGGGAAAAAGGTTGAATTGCTGGAACACCATCCCCGTTTCGCGGCGGATAGCGTCAATGTTGCGGATGTCGTTGGTCATCTCGATCCCATCTACGATGATGGTTCCACTTTGATGCTCTTCCAGGCGATTGATGGTACGGATGAAGGTGCTCTTGCCACTGCCGGAAGGGCCAAAGATGACGATCACCTCCCCCTTCCTCACGCGCAGGCTGACATCGCTGAGCGCGTGGTACTCACCATACCACTTGTTCACCTTATCGCAGATGATGATGGGCTCGCTACTCGGTACTTGTGCCGCCATGGTTGGCTCCTTTTCAGTGGTGGGCTGGTCAGGCTAAGCGTGGAAAGCAGGGGGAGCGCATGCCTAAAAAGGATGGAAGCGCAGAGCGTGACTGCTCAGCCCCCTTTGTTGGCGCACGCCCCCTGGCTTACCGCTGCCCCACCCCCAGATTGCGCTCGATTCGCAGGCTGACGCGCGACATGGTGAAGCTGAAGACAAAATAAACCAGCGCCACGAAGAAGAACACCTCGCGCCACACGCCGCCGGGCGTGCCCAGCCAATCCGGCTGGGCCGTGACCACCTCCGCGATGCCCAGCAGGTCCAGGATACCCACGATCGAGACGAGCGAGGTGTCCTTGAACAGGCTGATGAACTGCCCCACCAGGGCGGGGATGACGGCGCGCAGCGCCTGCGGAAGCGTGATAAAGAGCGTCGTTTGCGCGTAGTTCAGCCCCAGCGCATGCGCTGCCTCCACCTGCCCCTTTGGAATAGATTGAAGGCCCCCACGCACATTTTCTGCCAGATAGGCCGCGCTGAACATCGTGACAGCCACCATAGCGCGGACCAGATTGTCCACTCGAACCCCGCTCGGTAGAAAGAGCGGCAGGAGCAGTTGGCCCATGAAGAAGAACGTGACCAGCGGCACGCCACGCACCACCTCGATGTAAAGCGTGCAGAACAATTTGACCACCGGCAGGGTGCTGCGTCGCCCCAGTGCCAGGAGCACGCCGATTGGGAACGAGGCCACGATGCCCGTCACAGTCAGGGCGAGCGTCACCATGAACCCTCCCCACAAGTTGGTGTTTACCACCTCAAGGGGGCCGGATGGGCTGATTCCATAGAAGAGCAGGCGCATGAGTAGGGGAAAGGAGAGTAGCCACAGCAGCGCAATCGGCCAGCGAAGGCGCTCCGAGGCGCGTTGACCTATTCCATAGCCAATCAGGGGAATCAAGAGCGACCCAACCAGGAAGAGCAGGGTAGGGAGGCGATAGCTCAAGCCGGAGGTGGGCGTAAAAGGCGCGATCAGCAGCAGGACCCCCATGAGCGCCTCGAAGGCCAAAGCCAGCAGCAGGGCTGTGCCCCGCCAGAGGCCCGCACTCACCCCCAGCAGCAGCCCAACGAACCAGACGGACACCTGAATGCGCCACAGGTGTTCCGGCGGGTAGGTGCCCACAAAAAATAGCTTCTGGTTGGCGGCGACCGCAGCCCAGCCGGTTGTCGTGGCAGCCCACGCCAGGAAACCGCCCAGGGCCCGCGCGATCACCACAGCCAGAACGATCGTGATCAGCGTGTTAAGCCAACTGTTGAACAGGTTCTCTCGTGCCCACTGCACAGCCCCCGGTGCCTGCTGGGGGGGACGCGTGGCGCGAATCGCTTCTGAGGCCATCAACTGCTCCTTTTCTACCGCTCGACCAACTGAATCCTCCGGTTGTACCAGTTCATCAGCAGCGAGGTCAACAGGCTCAAGGTGAGATAGATTCCCATGATCATCCCGAAGACGAGCACGGTCTGCCCCGTCTGGTTGATGATCGTTGTACCGATAAAGAACAGATCAGGGTAGGCGATGGCAACGGCCAGGCTGCTGTTTTTGGTGAGGTTGAGGTATTGGTTGGTCAGAGGGGGGATGATGATTCGCAGCGCCTGGGGCAGAATCACCAGCCGCAGGGCCTGGGGGTCCGTGAGGCCGAGCGCCTTCGCTGCCTCCCGTTGCCCCTTGCTCACGGCCTGGATGCCCGCGCGCACAATCTCGCTGATGAAGGCACCCGTGTAGATGACCAGCCCTGTCAGGAGGGCGAAGAAGGGAGAGGTGAGGTTGGTGCCGCCGCTATAGTTGAAGCGATCCTGCACCGGATGGTCCAGGCGGAAAGGCGCTTGCCCCGCAGCGACTGTTGTGATCAGGGCCCCTGCCCCCGCAACCAGCAGGGCTACCAGAAGCGCCCAGGGTAGCACCACGCCGGGACGGTCCGCCCGCGCCAGTTGGCGACGCCGCACCACATAGACAAGCCCCGCAGCCAGCAGGGCGCCGCCGAACCAGGGTAGCCAGGCGGCATAGCTTTCCGTGGCACGCGGCCAGGGCATAAAGACGCCACGATTGCTCAGAATCATGACGCCGCCCAGGTTAATCGCTTCTTGCGGGCGGGGGAAGCTTTGCGTCAGGGCGAACCAGAAGAAGAGTTGGAGAAGGAGTGGGATGTTCCGAACGATCTCGACATAGCTGGTTGCCACATTGCACAGCAGCCAGTTGTTGGACAGGCGGCTTATCCCGATGATCAATCCCAGAAAGGTTGCCAGGATCACGCCCGTCACCGAGATGCGCAGGGTGTTGGCTATGCCCACAAACAGCGCGCGGGTCCATGGGTCGGTCGAGGCGTAGCGTGGTCCCTCGCCGATGGCGATGCCTGCCGATTGGCGGAGGAACGAGGAGCTTATCCGCAGGTTGCTCCGCTCCAATCCTTCAGCCATGTTGTTGAACAAGAAGGCAATAACCGCCACGACGGCGATCACGAACAACACTTGGAGCAGGATCGCTATCTTTTGAACGTCTCGCCAGAAGGGAATGCGCTGCGGCACGCGGGTAAGGGGGACTTCGGTCATACGGTCCTCTCCTTCGGGTGGGATAAAGGACAAGCGGCGTTGCACACGCCAATCCGCCTGGGGGCGCAGCCGACCACTGAGGGGCAGTGGTGGTGCGCCACCGCCCCTCAGCCCACTATACCTCTAGCGGAACGGCGGCGAGTAAAGGAGGCCGCCTTCGGTGTACAGCTGGTTCAAGCCACGCGGAAGGTTGAACGGCGTGTCGGGGCCGAGGTTCCGGTTGTAAATCTCCTCGTAGTTGCCCACGGCACTGATAACATTCACCATGAAGTCGGCGCTCAGACCAAGCTGCTCGCCCAGGTCCCCTTCAACGCCGAGGAAGCGGCGGATTTCGGGATCCTCGCTTTCCAGCATCTCTTCTACGTTCTCGGAAGTGATGTCAAACTCCTCCGCCTGGAACAGGCCCCAGGTTACCCACTTCATGACGTCCGTCCACTGCGGGTCGCCCTGCACCACCGAGGGGCCGAGCGGCTCCTTGGACAGGGTAACATCGAGGATGACGTGCGCTGCCGGGTCGGTCAGCTTGGTGCTTTCCGCCACCAGGCCAGACTTGTCCGTGGTAAAACCGTCGCACTGCCCCTCGTTGTAGGCGGCCACCGTCTGGTCAGCTTCCTGGAAGACCAGAGGTGTGTAAGACAAGCCGCGCGCGCGGAACTGACTTTCCAGATTTAGCTCCGTGGTGGTGCCAGTCTGCACACAGATGGTCGCACCATCCATGTCTTCCAGGCTCTCGATGCCGCTGTCCGCGCCTACCATCATACCCTGACCATCGTAGAAGGTGGTCGGGCCGAAGTCCAACCCAACCGAGGCGTCGCGGCTGAGCGTGTGCGTGGTGTTGCGGATCAGGATATCCACCTCGCCCGTCTGAACGGCGGTGAAGCGCTCCTGGGCCGTGAGTGGCCGATATTCCACAGCCTCGGCGTCACCGAACAGCGCGGCGGCAATCGCCTTGCAAAAGTCCACGTCAAAGCCGCTGTACTCGCCTGACGAATTCACGTTGCCGAAACCGGCCAACGTGCCATGGACGCCACAGATCAGGTTGCCGCGCGAGGTGATCGTGCCTACCATCCCGTCGCCCTGTTGGGCTGGGGCGGGCTCCGGCGCACTGGTGGGTGCGTCGGTCGCAGCGGGAACGGCGGCAGAGGTGGCTTCTGTGTCGGTTGCGCCTGCACCGGCGCTTTCAGTGGGGGCGGCTGTTTCCGGGGTGGACGCACCACCCCCACAGGCCACGAGCAGCAGCAGCAGGGCAAGGAGCCCAAATACGGGCAACTTTCGTTGCATCTCTCCTCCTTTGAAGCAGTAGAACCATCGTTAATGTAGAGGAACAACAAGAAACGGGGTACAATAGACCCCCATGTCTTACCCCATCATATGGCTAGAGTAAAGAAGTTGTCAAATAGACGTGCAGAGCGCAACGGGCGCGATAGGGCGCGGGCCGCATGGAGCAAGGGAAGGGATACCTGTGGAGGAGCAGGACTCCCCAAAAGTTGAACATCTGTTTGACGGTTTCTTGCGCCTTGTGCTACCTTTTATCCTCATCACTCGTATGGAAGAGTGACCCCCGCAGCCGGGAAAGCTGTAGCATCGTTGCTTTCCTATACCCCAGGGCTGGCTTCGCCCCGTACCACAGACGGGTGCACGCGGAGCATGTAGGATGACCCCGCCAGGCATGAGGAGGATGGAGATGGACGTTACCCCCACCGACAGCCGCTGGCAAAGCGGCGCCGACTTCATTCAATTTCTGGCCGAACAACAGAGCGCGGAGCAGTTTCGCGAGCGGCACTGGGAAGGTTCCTTCGCCGATTATCTCGATATCGTGCGCAAGAGCCCCGATGTGGCGCGCAGCGCTTTCCAGCGCGTCTATGACATGATCCTCTCGTATGGAAGCGAGCAGCGTGAGCTGTATCGCCAGCCCCTCACGCACTACCGCTTCTTTGATGACCCCATTGACCAGGGGCGCGATGCCGTCTTCGGCCTCGACGCCCACTTGACGGAACTGGTAGACTTTTTTCACTCGGCCGCGCGTCGCTACGGCACCGAACGCCGCGTGCTGCTGCTGCATGGCCCCGTCGGCTCCTCCAAGTCCACCATTGCCCGCCTGCTCAAAAAAGGGCTGGAGGCCTACTCGCACGTACCGGAGGGGGCCCTGTATACCTTCCGCTGGGTCAACCTGGAGGTAGGCGAAGATTTTCAGTGCCCCATGCACGAGGAGCCGCTCCACCTGCTGCCGGAGGCCTCCCGCCAGGATTTTCTTGCCATGATCAACTCGCGGCGCGAGGAGGGTCATCGCATCGTGGTCGAGGGCGATCTGTGCCCCGCCTGCCGCTTCATCTTCCAGCATCTGATGTCGCGTTACCAGGGCGACATTTCCAAGGTCCTGGACCATGTGCGCGTGAAGCGGCTGATCCTGAGCGAGAAAGATCGCGTCGGCATCGGCACCTTCCAGCCCAAGGACGAGAAGAACCAGGACTCGACTGAGCTGACGGGCGATATCAACTATCGCAAGATCGCGGAGTATGGCTCGGACAGTGACCCACGTGCCTTCAACTTTGATGGCGAGTTCAACATTGCCAACCGCGGGATGGTGGAATTTGTCGAGGTGTTGAAACTGGACGTGGCATTCCTGTACGACCTGCTAGGCGCCTCGCAGGAACATAAGATCAAGCCTAAGAAGTTTGCCCAGACAGATATTGATGAGGTGCTGCTCGGCCACTCCAACGAGCCGGAATATCGCAAGCTCCAGGCAAACGAGTACATGGAGGCACTCCGCGACCGCACTGTCAAGATTGACGTGCCCTACATCACGCGCCTGGGCGACGAGATTCGCATCTATCAGAAAGACTTTGCGCAGGAGCGCATTCGCGGCAAGCACATCGCCCCGCATGTCATCGAGGTGGCGGCGATGTGGGCGGTGCTGACGCGCCTGGAAGAGCCAAAGCATGCAGGGCTGACGCTGATGCAGAAGCTGCGCCTGTACGACGGCAAGACGCTGCGCGGCTTCACCGAGGACAACGTGCGCGAGCTCCGTGACGCCGCGACCCGCGAGGGGCTGGAGGGCATCAGCCCGCGCTATATCCAGGACAAGATTTCCAATGCCCTGGTCAACGCGCCGGGCCAGCGTCATCCCGATGAGGTGGATGTCCGCTATCCGGACGGCTGTGTCAACCCCTTCATGGTGCTCCACGAGTTGGAAAATGGCCTGCGCCACCACTCGCTCATCACCCAGGACGATCAGCGGCAGCGATACCGCGAGTTGCTGGCGGTGGTCAAGGAAGAGTACGACGACATCGTGAAGAACGAGGTGCAGCGCGCCATCACGGCGGATGAGGCAGCCATCCAGCGCCTGTCGGCCAACTACATTGACAACGTGAAGGCCTATACCCAGCGCGAGCGGGTCCGCAACCGCTTCACCGGTCGGGAGGAAGAGCCGGACGAGCGGCTCATGCGCTCGATTGAGGAAAAGATTGACATCCCGGAAAGCCGCAAGGATGATTTCCGCCGCGAGGTGATGAATTACATAGCGGCCCTGGCGCTCGACGGCAAGCCCTTCAACTACACCTCGAACCCGCGCCTCCAAAAGGCGCTCGAGCTGAAGTTGTTCGAGGATCAAAAGGATTCCATCAAGCTGACCAGCCTCGTCACCAGCATCGTGGACCGCGAGACGCAGGAAAAGATTGACGTGGTCAAGGGGCGGCTGATCAACAACTATGGCTACTGCGAGGTCTGCGCGACCGACGTGCTGAATTACGTAGCCTCCATCTTCGCCCGCGGCGATACGCGCAGTGGGTAGGGAGGCGGGCGGCGCCATGGCCCCCGCCTGAGCTCTACCCTGCCCCAACCGTTGTACGCCAGCATGCCAGCATCGTTAACAGCTTCAAGTAGAGGATGCGCGGATGGCGACCCGAATCGAGCGTGACAGCCAGCGCTTCAAGCAGATTGCGCGCGGACAAATTCGCAAGAACTTGAAGCAGTACATCTCCAAGGGGGAAATGATTGGTCGCCAGGGCAAGAACCTGGTGAGCATCCCCGTGCCGCAGGTGAACATCCCCCATTTCCGCTATGGCTCGCGGCAGACCGGCGGCGTGGGCCAGGGCTCGGGCCGCCCCGGCCAACCCCTCTCCGGCGACCCGCAGGACGGGTCGGGCGGCGCGGGCAGCACCCCTGGCCAGCACATCCTGGAGGTGGAAGTCACCTTCGAGGAGCTGGCAAAGATCATGGCCGAGGAGCTGGAACTGCCGCGCATCCAGCCCAAGGGCAAGCAAACCATCGTGGCGGAAAAGGATAAGTATTCTGGCATCCGCCGCGTGGGGCCGGAAAGCCTGCGCCACTTCAAGCGCACCTACCGCGAGGCGCTCAAGCGCCAGCTTTCCACGGGCGAATACAATCCCGTTCAGCCCAAGATCGTCCCCATCCGGGATGACCGCCGCTACCGCTCCTGGAAGGAGGTGCGAAAGCCGGAATCGAACGCAGTCATCATCCTCATGATGGATGTGAGCGGCTCGATGGGGGACGAGCAGAAGGAGATCGTGCGCATCGAGACCTTCTGGATTGACACCTGGCTGCGCTCGCAGTACCAGAACCTGGAAACGCGCTACATCATCCACGATGCCCAGGCGCGCGAGGTGGACCGCCACACCTTCTTCCACACGCGGGAAAGCGGCGGCACGATGATCTCCTCCGCCTACACCCTTTGCAATCGCCTGATTGACGAGCAGTACCCGCCGGACGAGTGGAACATCTACCCTTTCCACTTCTCAGATGGCGACAATTGGGGTGGCGGGGATACCGATCGCTGTCTCAAGCTGCTGAACGAGCACCTTCTCCCCAAGTCCAACATCTTCTGCTACGGTCAGGTTGAAAGCTACTACGGATCCGGCGAGTTTCTGCATGAATTACGAAAGCGCTACGGCCCGGAGCACGAGAGCGTCATCCTCAGCCAGATCACGGGGCGCGATGGCATCTTGGAATCCATCAAGACGTTTCTAGGGAAGGGGAAGTAGCATGCCCCGCATCGCTACCACGCTGCCTGCCCCCCTCGCCCGTGAGTGGGAAGCGATTCGCCAGGTTGCGCTGGGATATGGCCTCGACTTCTTCGAGGTCATCTTCGAGGTGGTGGACTTCCAGCAGATGAACGAGATCGCCTCCTACCTGGGCTTCCCGGTCCGCTACCCCCACTGGCGGTGGGGGATGGAGTACGAGCGGATGCGCAAAAGCTACGCGTATGGGCTCCACAAGATCTACGAGATGGTGGTCAACAACGACCCCTGCTACGCCTACCTGCTCGAATCCAATGAACTGCTGGACCAGAAGCTTGTGATGGCGCATGTGGCCGGGCACAGCGACTTTTTCAAGAACAACCTGTGGTACGGGCGCACCAACCGCAAGATGATGGACGAGATGGCCAATCACGCGGCGCGCGTGTGGCGCATCATCGAGCGCATCGGCATGGAAGAGGTGGAGGAGTTCATTGATGTGTGCCTCTCCCTGGAAAATCTGATTGACCGCCACGCGCCCTACACCGACGAGACAGCCGCGCGCGGGCAGGAAAGCGATGACCTGGAGGTGGACCTGCGCCGTCCCACCGCCGCCAAGTTACGGGTCGAGCGCTCCTACATGGACTCCTTCATCAACCCGCCGGAGGTGCTCCGCGCCGAGACGGAGCAGCACCAGGCCCAACTGCGCGCCCGCACCCAACGTCATCCCTCCATCCCCCAGCGGGACGTGCTGCGCTTCCTCCTGGAAAATGCGCCGCTCGAGCGCTGGCAGCAGGACATCCTCAGCATCATCCGCGAAGAAGCCTACTACTTTGCGCCCCAGGGCATGACGAAGGTGATGAATGAAGGGTGGGCCAGTTTGTGGCACACGACGATCATGACGCAGTCTGGCGTCATGACGGATGCGGAGGTGGTGGACTATGCGGACCACCATTCGGGCACCGTCGCCATGAGTCCGCAGCAGATCAACCCCTACAAGATAGGGTTGGAACTGCTGCGGTACATCGAATTGCGCTGGAACAAGGGACAATTTGGCAAGGAGTGGGAGGAGTGCGACGACGCCCGCGCGCGGCGCGAGTGGGATCTGAAGTTGGGCCTGGGGCGCGAAAAGATCTTCGAGGTGCGGAAGGTCTACAACGACGTGGGCTTCATTGACACCTTCTTCACCGAAGATTTTTGCAACCACCACCAACTCTTCACCTATCATTTCAACGAGCGCACGGGCCGCTACGAGGTCGAGAGCCGAGAGTTTCAGGCAATCAAGCAGAAGCTTCTCTTCTCGCTCACCAACTTTGGCCAGCCGGTGATCGCTGTGGAAGACGCCAACTATGAGAACCGTGGGGCACTGCTCCTGCGCCACCAATTCGAGGGCATCCCGCTCAAACTAGACGAGGCGCGCGACACGCTCAAAAACTTGTTTGTACTGTGGAAGCGCCCCATCTATCTGGCTACCGTGATTGACGACGCGCCTCGTCTCCTCTCATTCGATGGCAAGGAGCATGGAACGCGGCGCATCCGCTAGCGACGACGCAGGCGAGGGAAAAGGCAGGGTCGAAGCGATCACACCCATCGAGGACCATCAGGGAGAGAGCTATGGCGAGGCACCCGCTACTCAAATCGTTGGAGCAGGCACCGACGCGCCCGGCGCAGCACGGCGGCTGGACGCTGGAGGCAGAGGAAGCCGAGGTCGGCAGTGTGGGGGTTCGGGCCAGGGCGCTCCGCCTCCGCCGTGACGCCCCCGCCGAGCGGGACGCCGCCTCGCTCGGTCACGACATAGCGGGGCGCGCCCGCTACCTGCTGGAGCCGCTGAAGGTGGTGGAAAGCGAGGCGGGCCAGGCCCTGCTGCGCAGCCAGGACCCGCCTGTCGAGGAGGAGGGGCGCGACTATTACGAGATGTGGGTCAAGCCGGACGAGCTCTCGCTGGAGCGCCACCATGCCCAGCCCGGCCAGCGACGGGTGCCGCGTCCCCGTCAGCCTCACGTGGGAGCAGGCCGATCGGCTTGTCAAGGACGTGGATGCTGCCTATGAGCGCGGTGCTGACGAGTAGCACCATCAGAGCGAAGGACCCATGCAACAGTCTATCCTCCACATCGCCCTGGTTGTCCGTGACTATGACGAGGCACTGGACTTTTTTTGTGGCAAGCTTCACTTCACCCTAGTCGAGGACAGCTACCAGCCGGAGCAGGACAAGCGGTGGGTGCTCGTAGCGCCCCCAGGGGCGCAACAGGGCACCCATCTTCTCCTGGCACGCGCCTCAACCGCCGAGCAGGCCCGCGCAATCGGCAACCAGAGCGGGGGGCGCGTCTTCCTCTTCCTTCGAACGGATGATTTCTGGCGCGATTACGAGGCCATGCGCGCCGCAGGCATCCGCTTTGTCAGAGAGCCGCTCGCTGCATCGTACGGAACCGTTGCCGTATGGGAAGATTTGTACGGAAACTTGTGGGACCTTGTTGAACTGAACAGCTAGGGGAGGGCGTCATCCTTGTGTGCTCCTCCCCCTCCCTGACCCCTCTTTGACATACCGACTGCTGCGCTGCTTTCCAACCTGTCATCCCTGTCATCCGAGGACAGACAGCGAGCCTAGCGGCGTTGCCATGTCAGAGCGCCCCGCTCGACCACTGCCTCCACCTCGTCGGTGTTGCTCAGAAACGAGAGGTAGGCGAGGATGCAGGCGTGCATCAGAAAGTAGGTGGACACGTTGCTCGGCGGCGATTCCAGCCGCGCCGTGACGCGGTGCACCACCTCGCTGATCGTTGCGCCCTCCCCGACAGCGGCCCGCACCCACTCGGCGGCGCGGTGGATGGCTGCCTGATTGGAGGCGACCGCCCCCCTGATGTCCTCCGTCGGCTCGCCGTGACCGGGCAAAAATAGCCGGTAGGGCAAATCGGGCAGCCGCTCCAGCGTTGCGAGTTGCCCCGCCACATCGTGCACAAAAGGGATCTCGTACTTGGCCAGCACGTCCGCGCCGAAAAAGGCATCGGCGGCGTAGCAGACCTCGCCAACGCCTAGCGCCACCTGCCGCACGGCGTGGCCGCTCGTCACGTGGCGCATCACCTCGATGCCGCCCACCTCCATCGGCCCCTCTTCGACCTCATATACCCTGTCTACCGGCGAAGCCTTCGCCTCCAGCCACTTGTTGCGTAGCCCGGCCAGCGGTGCCGCGCCGCCAAACAGATACATGGGTTCCAGGTAGGGGTAGCGCAGCACTGCCTCCTCGAACACGGGCGCCCACACCGGGATGGCCAGGTTGCGCGTCAGAAAGTCGTTGCCCCCGTAATGGTCGGCGTGCGAGTGCGTGTTGACGATGGCGATGGGCCGCAGCCCTGCCCCGTCCAGCGCCTTGCGAATCGCGCGCCCATACTCCTTGTCCCCGCCCGTGTCCAGCAGCAGGGCCTCCCCCGCAGCGTTCGTCACCACCCCCACATTGACAGCCCCACGCAGGTAATAGGCATGGGGGGCCAGCTCGATGAGTGTTGGGCTAGCCATCAGTTGATCCCTCGTGGGGTTGCAACAGGTGCTCGCCGTTGAAGTGGATCATGTGCGAGGGGGCTTCCGCAATCCATACCTCTGTCTCCCATGCGATGTCTGTTATAAATGCCGTAAGGGGTTCGCCCCCTTCAAGGCTGTACGGCCCGCGCCTCTGTGGTTGGGTGGCTCACCATTTCAACGACCCGCTCGCTACTCGTCCGCGCCCTGCAGGGCGGCGAGCAGCACAGGCATGAGTGCCGGATTGGTGGCGACCGTGCTGAGGGTCCAGGGGGTCCAGGGCTGGCCCGTGATCTGAAGAAGCTCTCCGCCCGCCTCCGTCACCATCAGGGAGGCCGCTGCGGTGTCCCACGCTTGCATGTGATATTCCCAGTAGCCATCCAGCCGCCCCGCCGCCACATAGGCCAGATCGAGCGCCGCGCTCCCTGCGCGGCGTATGCCGCGAATGCGCCGGATGAGCCGCGAAAACTCAGCCACGTTGTTCGTGTCTGTCGTAGAGCGGCTGTAGGCGAAGCCAGTTGCCAGCAGGGCGGCGCCCAGCCGCTCGGTGCGGTTGACCTGGAGGCGGCGTAGCGGGCTGCGCGACGACTGGAGCCACGCCCCCTCGCCACGCTGTGCCCAGAATAGCTCGTCGCGCAGCGGATCATAGAGCACCCCTACCACCGACTCCCCCCCCTCCTGCAGGGCGATTGAGACGCAAAAGTGCGGGAACGCATTGGCAAAATTGGTGGTGCCATCGAGGGGGTCCACGATCCAGCGGAAGCCGCTCTCGGTCGGCGCATCGCCCGACTCCTCGGCCAGGACGGCGTGCTCCGGAAAGCGCTCGCGGATTCGCTGGAGGATGAGCGCCTCCGACGCGCGATCGGCCTCGGTGACTAGATCAAACTCGCTTGACTTGGTGCTGAGCGTCAACTCGCGCTCGTACCATTCCAGTAAGACCGCGCCGGCTGCGCGGGCGGTTTCGATTGTAAAAGCCAGGGTCTCATTCATGGGGCGATTATAGCCAGAGCGGGACAAAAGAAAACCCTACTTCCCACGGAAAGGGCAGCGTGCGCGGGCGAAGCGCCAGCAGGTAAAACGCTGCCACGGCGAGGGTGAGCAGGAGCACGACAAGGAGGAGCCGGGCCACAAGGCGGAAGCGCGCGGGGGTCATCGCAGCAGCCTTTCCAGCATAGGGAAGGGCACCATGGCCAATTCGCCGTTTTCCCAGTGCACCACGCAGGCTACCGCCTCCACCTCGTTCGAAAAGCGAACACGCTGGCCGCCTGCCTCCTGCACCGTGCCCACCTGCCCCAGCCGTGGGCCACCTAGCGCTCGGACGCGATCGCCCGTCGCGAGCGGGCCCGGGGACACCGAGGGCATGGCGCGGCCAGGCAGCGGCACGAACAACTCGGGGCGCCCAGACTCGGCGTGAAGCGCGGCCGCGCCGCTCAACGTGGCCGGGCGCCCCGCTAGCTGGGCCAACAGGTCGAAGACGGGTGTGCAGAGGGGAAGTTGCCCGAACCCCTCACTCAAAAAGATGGGAAAGGGCGCTTGTCGGGCGAGGGGCAGCAGATGGCTCGCCATCCCGCCTAGGATCAAGCCGCCCGCCCCCCCCTCTATCAAGCGGCGCAGCGCGGCGGTGCTCGCCAGATGCCCCGCTATCAGGATGGCGTCCTGGAAGTCGGTGCCCTCTGGCAACAGGGGTAGCGCTTCATCAGGCTGACTGACCATCATGTGTAGCACGCCCGCGCGAGTGGGGCCGCTTCCCCACACCCCCTGGATCAGTGCGCCGTATCCCTCCAGCAGAATGGCGCGCTCGGGGGTCACACGGACGACCCGGGCGCGCATTTCCGCAGCCACGCCCTGTTGGAGCGGGTCGCCTTGCAGCAGCAGGCGGCCCTGTTCGTCCGATGCGAGGAGGGTGCCGCTGACCGGGGCGAGCAACGCCCGCCGATAGGGGAACCCGCGTCGGGCAACAAGTTGGCCCGCCTCGACCCGCGCGCCCACGTCCACCCGCAACGAGGCGCGCGCGCGCGTCGGGTCTACACCCAGTTCGGCTGCCACGTCTAGAACATGAACCGAGCGACGTTCGATCTCTGCCACGATGGTCTCAGGCTCGACCATCATGTCAGGCGATACGAGGAGGGTACCCGGTGCGCCCAAAACGATCTCGCGACGGACAACCGTGCGTGGCGAGACGATCCGCTCGTGGGGTTGCAACGCTTCAGGCACCCACATAGCGCATCCAATCGGCCACCAGCGCACGCTGCTCCGCCAGTGCCTCCGGCACCACGAGCGGGCGCCCGCGGGCGTCAATCACGAAGCCCACCGGGTCTCCCTCGGTTCGAAGCGTCACGCGCCCGTTGGGCCCGCCCCCCACGTCAAAGCCGCGCAGCGGGAATAGCTCAATCTCGGCGGGGTCGGGGGTCGGCAGGCGGTAAATCTGGCCACATGCAACAATGCCATCTTGCGTCCCCTCACCCTGCTGAAGACGAAAGCGCAGCACTGTCTCGCCGGGCCGCGCCTGGCCGATGGGCACGATGGCAATGCCCAGGCTCTCGAAGCCCTGTGTGGCAAGCAGGTCCGCAGCCGCCTGCGGGGCGACATCCGCCAGGGCCCCTGCTGCCCCGATCAGCCCCGCGCGATCCCGTAGCAGGTGGACGATGCCGCTGGGCTGCAGGGCCTCTAGCACCATGGCGAGGGCCTGCGCGGGGCGGGGCGCCGCGCGGAGTGCCCCGCCCCCGACCACGATCAGGTCCACCGCAGGCCATCCTGCCTCATCCCCCCACAGGTCCCGCGCGGCATGGTGGAGCGCGGCCCGCGTCGCGCCCTGGAGCAGGTACAACGACTCCGGGGAGACAGGCGGCTGGGTGGGAAACAGGGATTGCGTGAGCCAGCTCTCAATCAATGGTTGGGGTGCCGCATCGCCGGGCACCCAGCCCACGATGCGCTCGGCCCCTACCTCGGCCAGCAGGGCCTCTGCGCCGTGAGAGAGGCCCAACCCCGCGCGTACAAAGGTCTGATACTCCCCGTCCGGGGTCGCCAGGGCAAGAACAGTGCTGCCCCCTCCCACATCGGCTATCAGCACTCGTTTTCCGTCACGCAGCGCCAGAAATCGTGCCACGCGGCCTATTGCCTCGGAAGCAGGGAGGGGGCCATGATGGCCCCGAGAGATGAGCGGCTCGGCACCGCTGATCGGCTGGAGGCGCTGTCGGAACTGCTCTTCTAGCAGGCGGCTTGTGGGCGCAAGCCGCTCCGTGGCGAGGGTCGGGCGCAGGGGCGGGACGAGGTGGAGCGCGCCTGGCCCCAGGCGCGCCTGGATGGCCGCGCCCATCTCCCTGTTTCCCGCGAAGATCACGGTCGGCGCGGTGGGATGGGGCGGCGCGGCCATCGCGAGCCGGAGCGCCGCAGCCAGTTCCAGCAAGATGGGCGGTGCCGCGTCCTCGGTGCCGCCCGCCAAGAGAACAACATCCGGCCACCTGGCCAGCAGGCGTTCCACGATATGGGTTGTCCAGGCGCGCACGCCCGATGGGGCAGCATCCAACGAGAAGCTGTCAGTGATCTGGCTATAGGTGCTCAGCGCCGCCCGCCGCGCGCTCGCTGTGCTCAGACGCTCGGTCAGGCCGATCACCGCCACCCGCAGTGGCTCGGCGGCGCTGCACGTCGCCACCCATTGATCCACCCCCCGCCCCGCCTCATCTTCCGGCGTAATCAGGTTGCCCTCGGGGTCCAGCAGGGGTCGCTCGGTGCGCGCCTCCAGATGGCGGATCGCTGCACGCAGCCCCTCGCCCCATCCTCCGTGCGGGGGGCGGCCCGAGGTCGGCGCCTCCGCCTGGGTGACAAAGCGATGGCGGCCCTCTACCCGCTCAACGAGCAGCACGCGCGTCCACACGCTGCCGATGTCCGCAGCGAGGATAGAATGGGGGAAGGCGCGTGCCGAGGGGGACATGGAAGCTCAGAAGCCCAGGAGGGGCCGAAGCCACCCGTTGAGCAGAAAATCGAGTCGCCCCGCCAGCAGGGAAAGTAGGGTGAGGCTCGTACCGCCAAACAGGGAACCCAGGGCGATCATCAGGAACCATCGCCCCGGCTGACGCCAGAGGGCGGGGCGCTCTGACGGCGAGGGCTCCGAGCGGCGCACGTACAGGAACGACAGCAGCACGAGCACCGTCCCCGCCACCACAAGGCCATTGTTGAGCGCATCCTGGGGCGAAAGGGTGGGGGAGGGGAGCACAGGCAGCATGGTCGCCATCGCCTGTGGCAGCAGGGTGCCCACCAGGGCGCCCCCCACCGCCAGGGCCACGCCCACCCCGATGAGGTAGGCCAGCCCTGGGTTCCCCAGGCGCGAGCCGCGGGGCAGCGCCCTGGCCAGCAGCAATAGCCCCAGCGCCAGCGGGATCAGCAGGTCGGCGCGCCCGGTGCCCTCGCGCAGGAGGGGCAGCAGCAGGCGCGGCAGCAGCACCGCGTGCACGGCTACCGTCAGCGCGTAGGCCACCCCCGCCGCGACCAGCAGATGCTCAGCAAGTCGGTAGAGCGGGTTGTCCCGCAGCAGGTAGCTGTACACCATCAGCGTGAGGAGGGCAGAAAGGGTGATAGGAATCCAGTCAGCGATTTGCATGGGCCTACAGTGGGGACGACTTGCCAGGACGGGTGCGCTTGATCCATCCATCAACGGTGGCGGTGGCCATGACGACCATCAACCACAGGGCACCGAACGAGAGAGCGTCCAGGCGATGCCAGGCGAACGCTCTCCCTTGCAGGAAATGCCTGTGATAACTTGCTGCGCCAGGCAGCCCCGCCAACAAGCCGGCTAGCTGCCCGGAGGCCAGATAGGGGGCCAGCGCAGCCTCTGCAAAGGAGGGGGCCACGGCGACGACGGGGGTTCCAGGCAACTGGGCGCTTGCCTGTTCGAGCCATCGCTGTACGTCGCGGCTTTCGTCGGCCAATACGATCAGGAGCGCCAGGTCGGGCAGCGTTGGGTCGGCGAGCAGATAGCGCACCCCCACTGTTTCCCCCGGCAGGTAGCCGATCTGCTGCCACACGGCCGCCTCGCCCTGGCTACGTGCCCACGCCCGCTCCGCCAGGGGGGGGCCTTGCGGGGTCGTGCTCGCCACAAGCAGGGTCCGAGCGGGCCCACCCGTTCCCGTGCGTAGCCTGGTCAAGGTGGCAATCGCTCCCCGTTCCACCTCATCGAGCATCCCCGCCTCGTACTCGAAGGCGAGCAGCACTGCCCCCTCTGCCGGTAGGGTGTCCAGCGTGGTGGCGAAAGCGCGAACCGAGGCCAGCGCGGGCGGGGGGCTGAAAAAGGCAAGGTTCGGGAAAAGCAGCGGCACCAGCATGGCGAGCAGCAAGCGCAGCGACAGGGGCCCGCGGCCCCGCACGCTCCGGGGGGGCGCAGCCGGGGAAGGGGATGGCTCACCCTCTGCAATTTGTGCAAAGAGCGCCGCCTCGACACTTGGCTCAAACAGTTCCTGGCCATCGGCGAGGGATGGCCCCTCATGGGGCGCGCGCACTCGTGGTTCCGCCGCGATGGGCTCCGGCACCCCGGTCAAGAGTGTTGTCCCGACCTGCTTGTCCCCCGCTTGATCCACCGTTGCTGGCGGCAGGGGCGCAGCAGGGGGCTCGCGGGGCGGCAAGGGCCGCGAACAAAGCCGACAGACAAGGCGACCTGACGGATTGGGGATGCCGCACTGGGGACACTTGGTCATGCCGTCACTTGAAGTAGCGAGAGCCGTCGAAGAAGAGGCGCAGGCCCGTCACGATGGTGCCCAGGGCAATCCCAAGCAGGATGCCGCGCATCCCGGCTGCCGCAGGCACGGCCAGCAGCCACGCGGCAATGTCAGCCAGGACAGGGGTCAGGCTCGCGCCAAGCGGGGTGGTGCCCAGAAGCACTACGAAAGGCGCTACCGACAAAGAGCAAGCTTTCGAGCGAATCAATGCGGGCCGCCCGCCAGGCCAGCGGCACCAGAAAAAAAGCGAGCAGCGAAAAAAAGGCTGCCTGGAGCGGAAAGAGCAGCACCTCCAGCGCCCAGCGCATGGTCGCCCCATCCGGGCCAGTGAGGACGCCCGCCGCGCCCAGAAAAATGGCGCTTCCGAGCAGGATGAGGCTGTAGGGCCACCCGCCCTCCCGCCGCACCACCGTGCGGCTGTGGGCGCCCAGCACATTCAGCACGCCCATCAGGAGCGCGAACACGGCTACGATGAGCCCATATTCCATCAGGCGCGCGCCGAGAGTGTTCAGCAAGGGGGAAGGGGGTGAGCAGGTCGAGCAGCACCACGAGCGCGACGACGAGCGCCATCACGGTGGACAGGAGCGGGGCACCTCCCTGTTCTGCTTGCGGACTTCCTGCGGGGCGGTTGGCGAATCGAGGCCCCATCAGAAGGCTCCTGCACTCCGCAGAACGACCCCCACTACGATAGCAAGCAGGAGCACGATCCGCGCCGCATCCTGCAAGAGCACGCCTGCCAGGTGGGCCGGCCAGCGGCCCAGGATGGCCCCCAGTGCAAAAATCTCCTCGCCTATCGCAGGGTGCGGGGCAGCCAGATGGAGCAGGGGCAACGTTTCCAGCCGCGCGGTGGCCGCTACCGACGGGGGGGCAAAAGGCTGGCCGCCGTCCGGCGGACTGGTGGCGAGCAGCAAAAATTCCTCCCCGACATGGCCCACCACCATCGTGATGGCTCGCGGCTCCTGTTGAATCATGCCCCGCGTGGCGGCGCCATAGGCAATGGGCTGCGGGGCGACAAAGCGAGCGCGGCCGCATGGCCGCCCGCTGCGACGTGACCCCCCGCGCCGGAGCATGCCTTCCGCGACAAGCGCGCTCGTCGGGTCAGCGGTGGTCACGACCGGGCTATGATCGAAGCGGAGCATCTGCTCTGCCAGCGCATCCACCAGAGCCAGACCAACCAGGCTTTCGGCGGCGGTGGTATCATCGAGGCGCCCGCTACCCAGCGTCAAATGCAGGGGCCGCCCCTCCTCGACGGCCCGCTCCCTCAGCTCTTGCAGCGTCAGACCGCCCAGCAGCGGACGCAGCGTGGGTGGGCGAGCGCCTCGCGCCAGCCGAGCATACGCTATGGCTAGCACGATGGCCATTGCCCCGAGCAGGGCAAGGGGCAGCAACGGGAGCAGCAGGGCGGGCGGCAAAGGGGTGCTCTCAGTCGGCCCGCGAGTGCGGGGGCCGGACGGTGGGATGGCTCACGGTGGCGCCTGCCACCCTTCCAGTGCCTCGCTCAGCGCGTCGAGCGGCTCCGGCGCGGCGAGCCAGTGGCCTGCCTGCTCGATGGCGCTTTCCCATCCGAGCGCCCGACCCAGGGGCTGCGCCACCAAGCAAAGCTGATACAGGGTCCACCGGAAGGGGCGCACGCATTCCAGCAGGGCCCAGGCGGGCAGGGCCAGGCCGCGAGCCGCCAGCCACGCAGCAAGCGGGCGGGTGGGGTGGCTCGGGTCGGTAGGGGGAAGGAGCGGATGCATGGGGCAAGTATAACATGCCTGCGCGGAGCAACAAGGCGGCTGGGAGGGGAGGAGTAGACATGGCGCGGCGATAGTAGGCTCGCGTCGGGTGCCTGCCGTGCCTATCCATCCTGTTGGAGGAAAAAGGAAGAGAGTGGCTCAGCCGACTACCTTGTCGTAGAGAGCCAGCGTCTCATGGGCGGCGCGTTGCCACGTGAAGGCAGCGGCGCGCCGCCAGCCAGCCTGTGCGAGGTCGGCGCGACGGGCTGGATCGTGGAGGAGGATGTGCAGGGCCTGGGCGATGCTCTGCTCGCTGAAAGGATCGAAGCGCAGGGCGGCGGCACCAGCAAGGTCGCGCATGGGGGAAAGATCGGCAGCGGCGGTAGGGGCGGCGCAAGCCATAGCCTCCAGCAGGGGCAGGCCAAAGCCTTCGGCATAGGAGGGAAAGACGAAGGCCAGGCAGCGACGGTAGGCATCGCGCAGCGCCGTTTCAGGGATGCGCCCCAGCAGCGATACCCACTGTCTGACACCCGCCTCTGTCGCAAGTGCCTCGATGGAGGGCCAGTCGGGGTCATGCGGCCCAGCAATATGCAGGGGGACCCCGTGCGACGCTGGATCGGTGGCGGCGAAGGCGCGGAGCAGGCGGCCAGCATTCTTGTGGGGCTTGTTGGAAAGGAGCGCGAAGAGGAATGGCTCGCGCTGCACGGCAGGGTTGGGCGTGAAGAAGGGGTCGGGCGCGGCGTGAATGGTGGTTACGCGATCGGCCCCCAGGCGCAGGTGGCGCAGGATGGCCTCGCGCGCCCCCTCGCTGTCCGTGATCACGTGCGTGGCACGCCGTGCCGCTATCAGATGAAGGGGGCGATACAGGTAGCGCCCCTTTCCCGCCGGAATCGTATAGGGAAAGTCCAGCGGAATCAGATCGTGGATGGTTACGAGGGTCGGCAGGGGCACGGCATAGGGGTAAAGGTAGTAGGGCGCGTGGAACAGATCGGCGCCGCTGTGCCGCGCCAGCCAGGGAACCCGAAGTTGCGCCGCCAGGCTAAAAATCGGCGGTGCCTCGATCCATCGTGCGCCCGGCCACTCTGGTCGCTCCGCGCGCGGCTCAGTCAGGAGTGTCAGTCGAAGGTCGGGTGCCACCTCGACCAGTGCCCCCAGCAGCGCGCGGGCATAGCGGCCGATGCCAGGAAAATGCGGCTGGAGCACGCGCGCGTCGAACAGCAGATGCATGGGGCGGCCGCGTTCCATTCGGGGGTGACGGCAAAAGCCAGAGTCGTGCGCGCCGCCCGGCTATTGCCTGCCCGCCACGGTTTCGTAGACCCGTCGCGTCTCGCGCGCGGTGCGCTCCCAGGAAAACTGGGCAGCTTGCCCAGCGCCACGGCTGCGCAGGCCGTCGCGGGTTTCCTTGCTGTCCAGCACGCGGTGGAGCGCCTCTGCCAGCGCGGCTACGTTGGTTGGGTCCACCAGAAGCGCGGCCTCGCCCGCCACCTCGGGGATGGCGGAGCGGTCCCCGGCCACCACTGGTGCCCCGCAGGCCATCGCCTCCAGCACCGGCAGGCCGAAGCCCTCATAGACGCTTGGGAAGACGAAGCAGCGTGCGCCCGCGTACAGGTCGGGCAGCACCGCTTCCGGCACGTAGCCCGTGAAGCGCACGCGGTGGGGGATGCCCGCCTCCTTGACCATCTCGTAGATTGGCCCCTGCCCCCAATTGCCCGCGCCTGCAAGCACCAGGCGCGGCATCTCCTCGGGCAGGCGGGCATAGGCCTGCAGGAGCGTGCGCAAATTCTTGCGCGGTTCGTCGGAGGCCAGTGCGAGCACGTAGGGCGGCTCGATGCCGAGCAGGCGCGCCGCACGCTGGCGCGCCTCTGGCCGATAGCGAGGATGAAAGCGGCTGTGGTCCACCCCGTTGTACACCACGTGCACCTTGTCCGCCGGAAGCTCCCCCGCCCGCAAAAAGTCCTCGCGCACCGCCTCGCTCACGCAGATGACGGCATCCACGCGCCGCGTGAGCGCAAGCTGTGCCTGCTGCGTGAACTGCGTCAGCCGACCCAGCCATCGCCCCCGCTTGCCCTCCGCGTGAAGCATGGAAAGGTCGTGGATGGTGATCACAGTCGGAACATTGGTCAGAACGCTGAAGAGGCGATAGGGGCTGTGGTAGACATCGGCGTTGATCGCGCGCAGGGCCGTGGCAAGCGCCACGTGCCCCGTTGCCTTGGACAGCCCCATGGCCGGGCGAAGCATCACGCGCGGGTTGGCCGCCAAATCCTCGATGCGGAAGTGGCCGCGTGCCTCGCCCGGCTCGTAAAAGACGAACAGTTCATCCTGCGCCAGCACGGTGCTCGCCAGCGCGTTGGCAAGATGAAAGGTGTAGCGGCTCACGCCCTCCAGTTGCTCTTGGACCACGTTGCCATCAAGTGCAATGCGCATGACTTTTTATCCGCTCCGCTGTTCAACCGTTTTCCCACCCCATGAGCCCTGAATCATCGTCTCAGGGCTCACCCCGCCAACAGCTCGGCCACCACCTCGCGCTCCTCCAGCAGTTCAGCCTCGGAGGCGCGGATCTGCTCGGCTGCAAAGTCGCTCCACTCCAGCCCGTTGACCACCTCGTAGCTGCCATCGCGGACGCGGACCGGATAGGAAAAGATCAGGTTGTCCGCGATCCCGTAGCTGCCCAACTCGCTGGGCACCGCCATGGACACCCAACTGTCCCCCTCGGTGCCCTTGTGCCAATCCCGCACATGGTCAATCGCAGCGGCGGCGGCGGAGGCCGCGCTGGACTGGCCGCGCGCGGCGATGATGGCGGCGCCGCGCTTGGCAACCGTCGGGATGAAGGTGTCGCGAACCCAATCCTGGCTCACCTGATCCAGCGCCGCTTCGCCGCGCACCGTCGTCTGGGAAAGGTCGGGGTACATGGTGTTGGAGTGGTTGCCCCAGATCGTCAGCCGATCAATGTCGCGCACCGATGCACCACTCTTTTCGGCCAGTTGGGAGAGGGCGCGATTGTGGTCCAGCCGCGTCATCGCTGTAAAGCGCTCGCGCGGGATATCGGGGGCATTGTTCATGGCGATGAGGGCATTGGTGTTGGCCGGGTTGCCCACCACCAGCACCCGTATATCGCTGGCCGCACGCTCGTTCAGCGCCTGCCCCTGCCCCACAAAGATCGGGCCATTGTCGCGGATCAGATCGCTCCGCTCCATCCCCTTGCCTCGCGGCTTGGAGCCCACCAGCAGCGCATAATTCACCCCATCGAAGGCCGTGCGTGCGCTGTCGGTCAGCACCACATCTTCCAGGAGCGGGAAAGCAGAGTCGCGTAGCTCCATCGCTACCCCCTCCAGCGCCGGGAGCGCGGGGGTAACCTCCAGCAGGTGCAGGATGATGGGCTGCTCTTTGCCGAAGGCATCGCCCGAGGCAAGCCGAAAAAGCAGCGCGTAGCCGATGTTGCCCGCCGCGCCCGTCACGGCGACGCGCAGGGGAGAAGTGGTAGCCATCGTTGCCTCCTGTTGTTGTTTGTCTTGTTCACGATTGCGCGGGTATCTTAGCGGAAAGGGGGCAAAGGGCAACTGGCATCTTTGGCAGGGGGTGTGGGAAAGAGTAGAGTGGGATGATCGAGCGGTCGGCGGGGTGGGCGGCGCAGGGCGGAGAGGCGAGGAAGCAGTCGCGCTGGCCGGCCTGAGCGCGGCGGGCAAGAGCGCGAGCGTGCTGGGGCTGATGGCCCTGTTCGCGCTCGGCATCAGGGCACTCCCCACACGATGGCTCCTACCCACCCTGCTTTAGGGAGGGGTAGTTTGTTTCTGGCTTGCCTTCCTCTTGAAAAACATCCACAATGAGGGACGTGGTGGCCAGTCGCGCAAACTCTCGTCAATGGATTCCTTGGAATCTGCTGGCGTGTCAACAACCCTTGCATGCGGATTCCCGCCAACCCCCCTGGCCACGGAATCACATGGTACCCAATCCGCCGCCACCATTTCAGGAATCCATGTATCGGATGACCCTGCGACTTCAGGCCACTCCTTATGAATGACCCACACTCTGACCCGCTCGATCCATCGCTTCCATCGTCTCACATGGCGGCTATTGCGGCCCTGGATGAGGCAGCCGATCCGCTGATCACATCGCTTCTTGAAGCGATGTCCTTTGGCGTAGTGGTTCATGATTCGACGGGCCAGGTGCTGCACGCCAACGCCGAGGCCTGCGCCATCTTGGGCCTCTCGATCGAGCAACTTCAGGGGCGCACCCCCGCCGACCCGTACTGGATGGCTGTCCATGAGGATGGCACCCCCTTTCCGAGCGAGGCGCATCCCGTCTCGGTGGTGCTACGCACGGGCAAGAAACGTTTCCGATGTGGTGATGGGGCTCTTTGGCCCCGATTCTTCCTCGAGTCGCTGGATCCTTGTCAATGCGCGTCCGATCCTGAATGAGGCAACGGGCGCGATTGTGCTGGTCGTCGCCTCCTTCGTAGACATCACAAAGCGCCAACAAACCCAGGACAGCCTGCGGGCCAGCGAGGCGCGCAAGAGCGCAATATTGGAGGCCTCGCTCGACGCCATCATCACGATTGACCACGAAGGGCGTATTACCGATTGGAATCTGGCCGCAGAGCAGATGTTCCACATCCCCCGTAGTCAGGTCATGGGCTCCCTTATGGGCGAGGTAATCGTGCCCCCCGCGCTACGCGACGCGCACCGACAGGGCATGGCTCGCTATCTTGATACGGGCAATTCTACCCTTCTGGGCAGGCGGGTAGAGCTGAGCGCGCTTCGGGCGGACGGCAGCGAGTTTCCTATAGAGTTAACCATCTCGCGCATCCCTGGCGAAGGGCCGCCCTCCTTTACCGGGTTCGTGCGTGACATTACCCGCCGCAAAGCCGCAGAGCAGGAGCGCGCCCACCTGTTTCAGGAGGTTGAAGCGCAGCGGCTTCGGCTAGACAATATTGTCGCCAACGTGCCAGGCATGGTGTGGGAGGCGTGGGGATCGCCCGATCAGAGCGAGCAGCAGATTCGCTTTATCAGCGAGTACACAGAAACGATGCTCGGCTACTCTATCGAGGAGTGGCTGTCCAGCCCGAACTTTTGGCTTCGCATCGTGCATCCGGACGATCAGGAGCAGGCCGCGCAGCGGGCAGCGGAGCATTTTGCCAATGGGCAGGGCGGCGCAAACCAATTTCGCTGGATCGCAAAGGATGGGCGGGTGGTTTGGGCGGATGTGCGCTCCACCATTATCTTTGACGAGGCGGGGGTGCCCGTGGGCATGCGCGGCGTGGCGATGGACATCACCGAGCGCAAGCGAGCGGAGGAAGCTACTAGCTTCATGACCGAGGCAAGCAAAGTGCTTGCTTCCTCGCTGGACTACCAACTCACGCTCACCAACCTGGCGCGGCTCGCCGTGCCTACGCTGGCGGACTGGTGCATCGTGCAGAGCCTGGACGAGGCGCACGCCACCCAGACGCTGGCCTTAGAAGCGGTAGATGCTGACCAGTTGTCTCTAGCGCAGTTGCTGCTCAGCCAGTACCCCCTCGCTGCGGACGCGCCGGTGGGGTTGCCCCACGTCCTGCGGACGGGGGAGGCGGAGTTGATTGCTTCGATTACACCGGAGGTGCTGGCCCTTGCCGTCCAGGATGCCGAGCACCTTGCGCTCCTTCAAAGGGCAGAGCTTCACGCCTCGATGATCGTCCCGCTGAGCGCGCGCGGCCGAATGCTGGGCGCCATTACTCTTGTTTCCACCACATCCCGCCGCACCTACACCCAGCAGGATGTTGCCTTTGCCCAGGAACTCGCACGTCGCGCCGCCATTGCCCTGGATAATGCATATCTCTACGAAGAAGCGCGAGATGCAGTTCGCATGCGCGATGCCTTCCTGTCCCTGGCCTCCCATGAGCTCAAAACTCCCTTGACTGCCCTATATGGCTATGCCACCCTGCTGCAGCGGCGCGCCCTCCAGCAGGGCAACGCCTCCCCCCAGGAGGAGCGTGCTGTGAATGTGATAGCCGATCAGGCGCAGCGCATGAGCCGGATGATTGACCGAATGCTGGACATGTCGAACATCGAGCATGGGCAATTTGAGATTGTTCGGCAGCGGCTCGATCTGCGTGCCCTGGCCGTGAGGCTGGTCGAGCAGACGCAGGAAACACGGCGCTCGCATCCCATCCGTTTTGAAGGCTCTGATGAGCCACTCTTGATTTTGGGGGACGAGTTGCGATTGGAGCAGGTGCTCCACAACTTGCTGCAAAACGCTATGAAGTACAGCCCAGGCGGGGGGAGATTGTGGTTCGCCTCACGCAGGTGGATGAATTTGCACAGCTTTCCGTGGCGGACCAGGGAATCGGTATACCCGAGCATGCCCTCGCTCGCCTGTTCGAGCGCTTTTATCGGGTAGAGCAGAGCAAAGAGCGTTACATCAGCGGGGCGGGCCTGGGGCTGTATGTGGTCAAAGAGGTGGTCGCGCACCATCAGGGCACCGTCTCCGTGGAAAGTCGCCTCGGCGAGGGGAGCCGATTCACCGTGTCGCTCCCGTTGCTCCAAGCGTGACCCTCCTTTGGGGACTCCGGTGCGCAAGGCACTTGCAAGTGGGAAGTGTTCGATTTGGCAAGGCTAAGAATCACCGATATACTCGGAAGCCAAGTTGACCAGAGTTTGCCCGGCGGGCTGTTCGCCCTTCCAACCTCCCTCTTCCATGATGGGACAAAACACTTCAATTTCTCCTGCCTGGCCGGGTGTCGGTTACCTTCAGTCGTCCAAGGTGGATTTCTATCCTCTTACCTCCTCAGCCATCCATCCCTAGATTATAGAAACGGAGGTCCTATCGAGTAGCCTATGCCTGACAAGGAAGCCTGGCGGCCCTCGCCCATGCGCCCGCCTCATTCCTCCGATCCATCCCTGTCGCTGTACCTCGTTGCATCCTCGTTTACCCCGGTCAGCCCGTCGTTTGTACGCTATCCGAGGTCATCGCCACAAAGGAAACCAGATGAACAGTAAGTCTACATCTAAAAGAGGCCCGGCGCTCCTCGCGTTCGTCGTCTGCCTCAGCATGCTTCTTGCCTCGTTGAACCCCACCCTCGCGGCCCCTCCTGCTCCGCTGGAGCTTGAGCCCGCGACCACGACACCCGTAAAAATCGTTGGCGAGAAGAGCGCGCCCGACGAACTGGCGCTTTACATCGTCAAGCTGAAGGGGGAATCCCTGGCGAGCTATGAGGGGGGTGTCGCAGGACTGCCCGCCACCTCTCCGCGCTCCACCGGCGCGGCAAAGCTTGATGTCAAGAGCGCCGCCAGCGTGGCCTATCTCAACTACCTAGCCGACCAGCACGCTGCATTTGTCAGCAAGGTGGAGAGCCAGGTGGGCCGCTCGGTCAACGTGTCGGCTCGCTACGATGCAGTGCTGAACGGCATCGCTGTAGAGCTGACAGGCGCTGAAGTCGAGGAAGTTGCCAAGCTTCCTGAAGTAGTCTTCATCCAGCGCAACGGCGTTGAATACCCCCAGACCGACGCCGGCCCCGAGTGGATTGGCGCCCCGGCCATCTGGGAGGGCACCGCCACCGGCGGCGTGCCGGGCACCCGAGGGGAAGGGGTCATCGTCGGTGTGCTGGACACCGGTATCAACCACGACCATCCCTCGTTCGCCGATATCGGCGGGGACGGCTACGACCACACCAATCCGTTCGGCAGCGGCACCTATGTGGGTTACTGCGAGGCCAACCCGACCTACTGCAATGACAAACTGATTGGTGCCTGGGACATTGAACCCAACGGCTCTATCGGAAGCAGCCCGGAAGATGATAACGGCCACGGCAGCCACACCGCCAGCACGGCGGCGGGTAACGTCCTCTTCAACGCGCTTCTGGTTGCGCCGACCATCGAAATCACCTTTGACGAGATTTCGGGCGTTGCGCCGCACGCCAACCTCATTACCTATCGAGTCTGCGATGGGGGCTGTGCCAACGCGCAGACCATCGCTGGCACCAACCAAGCGGTTATGGATGGTGTGGATGTCATCAACTACTCCATCGGTGGTGGCGCACAGAACCCGTGGGGGGACGCAGGCGCACTGGCCTTCCTGGACGCGCGTGCGGCCGGCGTCTTCGTTGCCACTTCGGCGGGCAACAGCGGCCCTGGCCCTGGCACGGTCGGTAGCCCCAACGTGTCGCCCTGGATGCTGGCCGTCGGCGCCAGCACGCACAACCGCAAGATGTTCAACTCGGTAGTTGATCTGTCTGGCGGCAACACGCCTCCTCCAGCCGACATCGTTGGCGAGGGTGTGACCGAGGGGTATGGCCCAGCGCCAATCGTTTATGCGGGCGCGGCCCCGTACAACGACCCCCTTTGTCGAGGGACCGTTCGATCCGGGTACCTTTAACGGCGAAATCGTGGTCTGTGACCGCGGTGTGATCGGTCGTGTCGCCAAGGGGTCCAACGTGTTGGCCGGCGGCGCGGGCGGTATGATCCTGATCAACGATGCGCCGAATGCAGCCACCCTGAATGCGGACACGCACGTACTGCCCGCCACGCACATCAGCTATGACGACGGGGTGGCCCTGAAGTTCTGGTTGTCCACCGGCACCGATCATACAGGGACCATCACGGGCAACGATGGGCCTGCCTACAATGACATCTGGGGCGATGCGATGGCTGCCTTCAGCTCGCGCGGTCCCAACACTGTCGTGCCGGATGTCATCAAGCCGGACGTGGCGGCCCCTGGCCTCAACGTCATGGCGGCCTATGCCACCTTTGGCGACCCGCCGCCGCCTGAGTTCAACATGATCAGCGGCACCTCCATGGCCAGCCCCCACGCGGCGGGCGCGGCGGCACTGCTGACGGCGGTGCATCCGGATTGGACGCCTGCTGAGATTCAATCGGCCCTCATGTCCACTGGGGTGACCCAGGTTGTCAAGGAGGACGAGTTCACGCCTGCCGATCCGTTCGACATGGGCGCCGGTCGCGTGGACCTGACGGTGGCGGCGGAAGTGGGCTTCGTGCTGGACATCAGCGAGGCCGAGTACCTGGCGGCGAACCCGGCTGAGGGTGGCGCGCCTGGGTCGCTCAACCTGTCAACCCTGGCCGAGAACAACTGCGTGGTCGTTTGTAGCTGGACACGCACGCTGACCAGCGTCGCCGCGGACGATGTGGAGTACACCACCTCTACCTCCAGCGACTTCGGGCTGGACATCACGGTGGAGCCGGCAGACTTCACACTGCCCGCCGGTGGCACGCAGGAAGTTACTGTCACGGTTGATCCCGGTGGGGCGGAACCCGCCGTGTGGTCCTTTGGCGAGGTGCGTTTCACGCCCGTCACGCCCGGTCGTGGCGGTGACGTCATCGCCGAGCAGCACTTCACCGTGGCAGCCATCCCCGTCAGTGCAGAGCTGCCGGCACTGGTAGAAATCCACACCCGTCGCGATGCGGGCTCGCAGGTGGTGGAGGACATTACCGCCAGCGAGATTACGGATCTCACCGTCCGAGAGTATGGACTGGTGGAAGGCTTGCTCACCCAGTCGTTCCTGGCTGAGGACAGCGACAACAGCAGTGCCTACGACGACCTGACCGATGGCGTGACCTTCGTCACACATGAGGTGTCCGAGGGGGCCATTCGCCTCGTCGCCGAGGTCACCGCCTCCGACGCGCCGGACGTTGACATGTTCGTGGGTATGGACATGGACGGTGACAACGCGCCTGACGCGAACGAGGAGCTTTGCTCCAGCACCACCGCTTCCTTCATCGAGTACTGCAACCTGGACGATCCAGAGCCTGGTACATACTGGGTCCTGGTTCAGAACTGGCAAGGTTCGGGGGCGGCGACCGACTACGTTGAACTGTGGTCGGCAGTGGTGCCGGGCGCTGGCGCTGGCAACATGACGGTGGAAGGCCCGGCCAGTGTCCCCGGTGGCGAGCCCTTCGACCTGCGCGTCTTCTGGGACGAGCCGGAACTGGCGGCGAACGAGCGCTGGTACGGTGCATTCGATATCGGCCCCAGTGCTGGCTCGCCGGGTACCCTGGGCGACATCAACGTAAACCTGATTCGCCACCCGGACGATGTCTCGAAGGTCGGACCCGAGACTGCCAGCTATGGTGAGGTGATTGATTACACCATCACCGTGCAGCCAAACGTGACGCCGGAAGACCTGACCTACTACATCACGGACACGATCCCCGCAGGCACCACCTACGTTGATGGGTCGGCCAGCGCAACCGCTGGCACCGTGGTCGTGCAGGATGGCGTCCTGACCTGGGAGGGTAACCTACCGTCCCCGTCGTCGTCCGAGGGTACCTACCTGATGACGACCAGCATGGACGATCCGGCGTGCACCATGCCGCTCGCCACGGACGGGGCCTACGTGGACCTTGAGCAGTACGGTCTGCTTGCGGATCCCGATGTCGAGGGTGACACGGTGACCTACACCTTCGACACGTCTGGCAACCCGCCGTCGCTCACCTATTACGGTCAGGATGTGGGCAACAACATCAACTTCACGGACGATGGGTTCCTCTTCTTCGACCCCGCCGAGGCGGGCGATACCCCGTGGGTTAACACGCCGCTCCCCGATCCGAGCGATCCGAACGCCACCCTGGCAGTCTTCTGGACCGACCTGGAGATCGTCTATGATGGCGCGACGAACCGCGGCGTGACGCTCGTCAACCTGACGAGTGGCGGCATCCCCGTGGCTCACATCGTCGAGTACGATGATGTCGAAGTCTTCGACAGCGGCGGTGCGCAGACCTACGACTTTGAGGTCATCGTGTACCGCGAGGTGGTGGACGCAGCAGGCGAGTACGAGATCATCTATGCGTACGACAACCTGAACGGTCCGTTCGACCCGCTGACGATCGGTCTCGAGAACTTCACGGGCACGTCGGGCGTGGAGTACACGTACAATGATCCCAACGTCATGCTCGAGGACGGGATGGCGATCTGCTTCGACTATACCGGCGCGTCGTTCGAGCCGGTGACGATTACCTTCCAGGTGATGGTGGATGAGAACGCGCCTGGCACGGTAGTCAACACGGTGGATCACATCACCGACAACCCGGGCGCCGAGGTTGCTACCGCGGAGGCGACCACCCTCATCGGTGACGCGACCGCCGTCCAGACAAGCACCCTGGACGCCACCCGCAGCACGAGCACGTTGCCGCTGGTGGGCTTGGGCCTGACGCTCGCGGCGATGGCAGGCATCGCCATCTGGCGCCGCCGTCGCTAACCGTCGTTCCGACCCCCTTCCCCCACTGTGGGGGAGGGGAGTCCATTGGCAAACAAAAAAGCTGTCCCTTCGGGGGCAGCTTTTTTTATCGTTGAAGCGAGGCGTGGGAGAGGCAGCGCGGCGCTTCGCGAGCCACCTGTCAGGAGCTCAGGGGCGCACGGTGCTCAGGTACCAGGATTCGATCCCCTCCTTCAGGATGCCCGCAGCGGCACCGGACAGGGAGACACCGAGCGCCGTGCCGACCCCATCGTTGCCCCCCAGCGACACGACGAGGCCGAGGCGCGCTGGTTCATAGGCGACCAGGGGTTTGCCCTGGATCTCGCGGCGAAGCATCCGCGCGAGGTATTCCCCCTGGCGCAGGGCATAACTGGCCGTGGCGGGCAATGGTGCCTCGCCGTCCCGCCACAGCGCGCAGTCGCCCGCCAGGAAGACGTCGGGAAAGGTTTGCGCTCGCAAAAACTCGTCAGTCTCCGCCCGTCCCTGCTCGCCTACCCTAAAGCCGCTGTCCCGTAGCAGGGGCGGGGCTGCCACGCCGCCTGCCCACACCAGCACGCCGTAGGGCATCGGCTGCTTGCCCTGTAAGGTGAGGGTGCTCGCTTCCACACGCTCCAGTGGGCTGTCCAAAAGGATTTGAACCCCCTTGCGCCGCAGCGTGCGCTCGGCCTTGTCGGCCAGGGGCTTATCCCAGCCGGGCATCAGCCGATCCCGCGCCTCGATCTGGCGCAGGGTCAGATCGAACAGGGAGAGAGCGTGCTGGTCGGCGAGCGCCGGCAACCAGTGGGCCAACTCGCCCGCCAGTTGGCAGCCCGTATAGCCCCCCCCCACCACGACTATGGTGAGCAGGCGGCGCCGCTCTGCCTCGTCGGTCGCGTCCGCCGCTCGAACAAAGGAGGCGAGCACCGCCTCGCGGATGTGTAGCGCCTCGTCCCACCATCGCATGGGCAGGGCATGATCGCGCAGCCCTGGGATAGGCGGCCACACGGTGACGCTGCCCAGCGCCACGACCAACCTGTCGTATTCCAGGCTGCTCCCATCCGCCAGCAGCACCCGCTTTTCCCGCGGGGCCACGCCGCGCACCTCCGCCTGGAGGAAGGTGACGCCCCGCTCGCCCAGCAGCGTGTCGAGCGGGATGCGTGCCTCGCTTGGCTCTACCGAGGCGGCCGCCACCTTGTGCAGCCAGGTGATGACTTGATGGTAGTCGTTGCGATCCACCAGCGTCACCCGCGCGCCATCCAGCTCGCCCCTGCGATGCGCCTCTGCCAGGTCTAGCGCCGTACGGAGCCCGGCGTAGCCTGCCCCCAGAACAAGGATGTGCATGGCTACCCTTGCTCGGGTACAGGGGGCTCGTTCCACGCCTCCTGCACCGCCTCTTCCGCCTCGTCACCGGCTGCCTCATCGGCGGGGGGCGCGTCGTCTTCGTCGGCGGGCACCTCGGAGGCGCGGGCCTGGCGCCGCTCGGCGCGCAGCTGCTCGCGGCGGGCGCGGCGCAGGCGGGCGCCCAGATCCTCACGGGTTTCGACGCTTGGCTCCTCGCTGGCCTCGCGCAGCAGGGCCGCGAGGGTGCGGGGCACCACGGCGCTGTAGCGCAGCGCCTCCTCGGTGAGTTGGCGCGCCCGCTCGCGCTGGTCGCGCGGCAGCAGCACCGCAGGCAGGCCGGCCAGCGTCACCCCGAGCCGGGTGAGTGTCGCAGCGGTTTCAGCCAGTTCCTCCGTCAATTCTTCGCTAAGCCACGCCTCGTGGTCACTCTCACTCATCTTGACCCCCTCCTTGATCTGGTGGGCACGCCCTCTCTCAATGCGGGAAACCCATCCAGGGTCTACCCTCCAGGTCGTACCAACTCCCACGTATCCCTTCTACGCAGCGGGGTCTGTCGCAGTTGCGCCAGCGAGCCCGCCCCCGCGCAAAACATAGCGATGCGCAGGGCCTCGATGAAAGCGCTGAACTTGCTGATCACCGCCTCGGCATCCTGAGCCGCGGGGCCAAGCAGGGGGGCCGCACTGCCCACCAACGTCGCCCCCATGGCGATGGCCTTGGCCACCTCGATGCCGTCGCGGATGCCACCGCTTGCAAAAAGGGGAACGCTGTCTGGCAACGCGGCGCGCACCTGCTGGAGCGCCAGCGCGGTGGGGGTGCCCCAGCCAGCAAAGGTATGGGCGATCCGCTGGCGGAAGGGGTCTGGCTGCCGATGCGCCTCGACCTCGCTCCAACTGGTTCCGCCCGCGCCCGCCACATCAATTGCCTGCACGCCCGCCGCGACGAGCCGTCGTGCGGTGGCAGGGCCTATGCCATTGCCAACCTCCTTGGCCACCACGGGCACCGGCAGAGCAGCCGCCACCTTCTCAATCTTGGCCAGCAGCCCCGTCCAGTTGCCGTCGCCCCCCGCCTGCACCGCCTCTTGCAGGGGGTTCAAGTGCAGGAAGAGCGCATCGGCCTCGATCATCTCGACAGCGCGGCGCGCCTCGTCTACGCCAAAGCCGTAGTTCAGCTGCACAGCGCCAATATTGGCGAACAAAAGCAGGCGCGGGGCGTGTCGCCGCACCTGGTAGGTGTCAGCGAGCGTACCGGCCTCGATGGCCGCACGTTGCGAGCCCACGCCCATGGCGATGCCCAGCGCCTCGGCAGCCTCTGCCAGATTCAAATTGATCGCACGCGCCGCTTCCGCGCCCCCCGTCATGCTCGAAATCAGGAGCGGGGCCGCAAGCGTCTTGCCAAACAGGGTCACGCCCAGATCAATCGTTGACAGGTTCAACTCGGGCAGCGCCTCATGGTCGAAGAAGAAGCGCTCGAATCCGGTGGTCACCCCTTTGGCAGCCACATCCTGCTTCAGCACGATGTCAATGTGATCGGCCTTGCGCCCCTCGATACCCCCGCCTGTCATCAGGATATTGTTCCCCCTCACTGCCTCGGATAGCAAAAAATGGGCCGCTTGCCCTGCGGTGAGTATAGCCTCGCCTTCCCCTGCTGCGAAGTTGCCCCGCCAGGGCCAACCGCGGGCTGCCCTGCCGACGCGCAACGAGCAGGGAACGGAAGAGCTTCTGCTCTCTTTACAGGGGGTTGGCGCGCCCCGTCCCTTGCAAAACAGCCATTTTGCCCCCCGGTGTTTCACCATTCCGCCCCTTTTGAATAAACTATGTAGCTGTGCCTGACCAGTGGGCATTGAAGGGACGAAGGAAAGGGTCTTTACATGAAGAAGGCTATTGTTCGCGTCGCGATAGCGAGCCTGCTAGTCGCGATTGCGTTGGCAGCCGTGGGCTGCCGCCAGGAAGCGGGGCCCGTTACAGCGCCCTCTGCGGCAGATGCCACCATGACCCCCCTGCCTGCCGTGCAAGCAGCCGAGGAGATTGTGGCCGAGGCCAGGGTGGTACCTGTGGAAAGTGCTTCGTTGAGCCTGCCAACAGGCGGCATCGTTGCCGAACTGTTTGTTGAAGAGGGAGAGGTCGTCGAGGAGGGGGACCTTATCCTGCGCCTGGATGCGGGCCAGCTATTGGCAGCGGTGGCCCAGGCGGAAGCAAGCGTGGCCCAGGCGGAGGCAGGCGTAGCGCAGGCGGAGGCTGGGGTAGCGCAGGCCGAGGCGGGTGTTTTGCAGGCACAGGTCGGCGTAATCCAGGCGGAGCTAGGGGTCACGCAGACCGAGGCCACCCTGCTGCAGGCCGCTGCCTCGGTGACCCAGGCGGAAGCAGCCGTGCGCCGCGCCCAGGCCTATGTGGCGGACTTGAGCGCGGGCCCGCGCCCGCAGGAAGTGACCACGGCTCAGGCCTCGGTGGCGGCTGCCAATGCCCAGTATTCCCTTCTGGAGGAGGGCCCGCTTGACGCAGAAATTGCCGCCGCTCAGGCCTCGGTGGAGTCGGCGCAGGCGGCCCTTGGGGAGGTGCAGGAGGGGCCGAGCGAGGAAACGCTGATCGCGGCGCGCGCGGACCTGGAAAACGCGCGGGCTGCTGTCCAGCAGGCGCAGGGGGCCTATGACAAGGTAGCCTACCGCGAGGACATCGGTTCGCTCCCTCAGTCCCTGCAATTGCAGCAGGCAACCAACAATTACAATGCGGCGCAGGCGCGCTTCAACGAGCTAACGGCAGGGCCGAGCGAGGCCACGCTCGCGAGCGCGCAGGCGCAGGTGCGGCAAGCGGAGGCACAGCTGTCGCTGGCAAGCACCGGCGCCACCGAGGCCCAGTATGACGCGGTCCAGGCAGATATCAACCGCGCCCTGGCCCAACTTGATCTGGTTCGCGCGGGGGCCCGCCCGCAGACCATCTCTGCGGCGCAGGCGGACGTGGCCGCCACGCAGGCCAGTGTCCAGGCGGCGGCGGCCAGCCGTGATGCGGTGCAGGTCAATGTTGAAACCGCGCGGGCCTCGGTGGATGCGGCCACCGCTTCGGTAGACGCTGCGGAAGCCGCGTTGGCAGCCGCGCAGGCGAGCCTGGATGCGTCCGAGGCAAGCCTGGATGTGGTGCAGGCCGCCCTGACCCAGGCGGAGGTGGCTCTGGCAGAAACCGAGTTGCGGGCCCCCTTTAGCGGCACGGTTGCCTCGCTCGATGCCCGCCTGGGGGAGCAGGTCGCCCCGCGCGCGCGCCATCGTCCAACTGGCGGATTTGTCCCGTTGGCAGATCGAGACCGATGACCTGACCGAGCTGAGCGTGGTGTACCTGCAAGAGGGTGACTCGGTGATGATCCGCTTTGATGCCCTGCCAGGGGTCGAACTGCCCGGCACGGTGGGGCGGATCAAGAGCATCGGCGAGAACAAGCAGGGCGACATCACCTACACTGTTATCATCGAGCCCGAAGAGCATGACGAGCGACTGCTCTGGAACATGACAGCGGCGGTGGTCATCGAGCCAGACAACGCAGAGTAGGAAGCTATTGCTTTCCAAACGACGGGCTGAGCGCGTGATGCTCGGCCCGTTTTTTGTTGGACGGACAGGAGCGGGCACAGCCTATTGCAGGGGAACCACCCGTACGCTCGATAGGCCAGGGGCGCTCATGATACCCCCCACAGGCTGAGGCATTCACAGAAAGGCAGCAAAGGGATGCAAAAAGCAAGAATCGTGGCAGATCCTGAATTCAGGGTTGGGACGGTGGACCCCCGCTTGTTTGGCTCGTTCATCGAGCATCTTGGCCGCGCGGTCTATGGGGGCATCTACGAGCCGGGCCATCCCACGGCGGACGATAGGGGCTTCCGGGGCGACGTGCTCGACCTGGTGCGCGCGTTGCGCCCCACCATCGTCCGCTATCCTGGCGGTAACTTCGTTTCGGGCTATGACTGGCTGGATGGGGTGGGGCCGAAAGCCGAAGCGCCCGCGGCGGCTCGACCTGGCCTGGCGGAGCCTGGAGACGAACGAGGTGGGCACTGACGAGTTCTGCGAGTGGGCACGCCGCGCGGGGGTAGAGGTCAACCTGGCGGTCAACCTCGGCACGGCTGGCATTGATGCGGCGCGCAGCCTGGTCGAGTACTGCAACCACCCTGGCGGTAGCCTTTACAGCGACATGCGGGTGGCCAATGGCTTTCCCGAGCCGCACCGAATCAGAACCTGGTGCCTCGGCAACGAGATGGACGGGCCGTGGCAGATGGGTCACAAGACGGCGGACGAGTACGGGCGGCTCGCGGCGGAGACAGCGGTGGCGATGAAGTGGGTAGACCCCACCATTGAGCTCGTGGCCTGCGGTAGCTCGCACCGTGCGATGCCTACCTTTGGAACGTGGGAGGCCACCGTCCTCGACCACGTCTACGAGCACGTGGATTACATCTCGCTCCATCAGTACTACCGCCACGAGGAGGGTCAGTCGCTGGGCACCTTTCTGGCGCAGACGATCCAGATGGATGATTTTATTCGCTCGGTCGTCGCGACCTGCGATTTTGTGCGCGCCAAGAAAGGCTTCAAAAAACGGATAGACCTCTCCTTCGACGAGTGGAATGTATGGTATCAGAACCCAATTGATAGGTCGTACATGGAGGAGCACCCCTGGCAGGTGGCCCCGCCGCTGTTCGAGGCCCCATACACGCATGAGGACGCGCTCGTGGTGGGGTTGATGCTCATCACATTGCTCCGGCACGCGGACCGCGTGAAGATTGCCTGCATGGCACAGTTGGTCAACACGATAGCGCCCATCAGTACGGTCACGGGCGGGGCGGCGTGGCGACAGACGATCTACTATCCCTTCCTCCACGCCGCCCACTACGGCCATGGCGAGGTGCTCGACCTCCAGATTGATTCTCCTCTTTACCACGACCCGGTGTTCGACGCCGTTCCGCTGCTTGACGCAGTGGCTGTCCTGAACGAGGCGCGCGAGGAGATGGTCCTTTTCGCCGTCAATCGTGATCAGGAGGATGCTCTGGCCCTTGAAGGAGATATGCGAGGGGTCCAGGGCTATCAGGTGGTCGAGCACCTCGTCCTCGAGCACGCCGATCCCGCTTGCCCGCAATACGAGCGAGCAGCCCGAGCAGGTGACACCCCACGCTCGGGGCGACGCCCGGCTCGACGCGGGGCGGCTTTCGGCCACGTTGCCCCGCCTGTCCTGGAATGTCATCCGGCTATCCAGGGTCGGACACGCCCCAGCGTGAGCACCCGCCCGCAGCGGCCTTCGCCCATGCCCCGTCTTACTGACCCCCTGGGGGAGTCCTTGTCAAGATCAAGCTATCGGCTTGCCTGATTGGGCCACAGGACTACACTTTAGTTTAGAATGATTCCAAAGCAAGGGGGAAGGATGAAGTGGGATACAGAGCGATTGCGAGGCACCCTGCGCGATGCCGGGCGGCCTCTCACGCCGCAGCGGTTGCGCGTGTGGGAAGCGCTGCATTCGGGTCAGGACCATCCCACTGCCGCAGAGCTGCACAGGCGTTGCCCGGAGCTACCCCTTGCCACCCTGTACAACACCCTAGAGCTGTTCACCGAGCTAGGGCTGGTGCGCTCGCTCGCACTGGCAGGCGCTGTGCACTACGATGCGGATACCGACGACCATGTCAATGTGATTTGTACGGGGTGCGGGGCGGTAGCGGACGTGTCGCTCGCCATCCCGCCGGCCATGCGCGAGTGGGTGCGGATGGAATCGGGCTATCGGTTGTCCCATCCTCGCCTGGATTGGTATGGGCTCTGCCCGCTTTGTCAGAGCCACATTCCCGCATCGCCTTGAGCCATCGAACGGAGAGTTCCACCCTATGACAGCGCTGGTAGAAGAAAGAAACCGTCCTGCCGCGCCACCGACCACAGGTCCGGCGGGCGGACTTTCGCGCGGGGAGGTGTTACTGACCCTCATCTGCACGCTCGCGTTGGCGGCGGGGGTGGTTGGCGGGGCGTTGGGGTTGCCGGAGGGGGTGCAGATCGCCCTGTACGGGATCGCTTATCTCAGTGGGGGCTATTACGGGGCGCTGGAAGGGCTGGCCGCCCTGCGGCGGCGCGAGTTGAACGTTGACTTTTTGATGGTGCTGGCAGCGGTGGGCGCCGCCAGCATCGGCGAGTGGGCCGAGGGCGCAACCCTGCTCTTTCTGTTCTCCCTGTCTAACACGCTTCAGACCTACGCGCTCGATCGCAGCCGCAACGCCATCCGCGCCCTGATGGACCTGCGCCCGCCCGAGGCAACCGTGCGCCGCCCGGATGGCCGCGATGAGATAGTGCCGCTGGAAGCCCTACGCGTGGGCGATATCGTCCTGGTCCGACCGGGCGAGCGCTTGCCGGTGGATGGGCGCGTGCTGTCCGGCTCCTCCAGCATTGATCAGGCGGCCATCACTGGCGAATCCATGCCCGTGCTCAAGCGGGCGGATGACGAGGTCTTCGCGGGGACCGTCAATGGGCGCGGGGCGCTGGAAGTGCGCATGACCAAGGCGGTGGAGGACACCACGCTTGCCAAGATCATCCTGTTGGTCGAGCAGGCGCAGGCCAGCAAGGCGCCCACTCAGCGCTTTCTGGACGAATTCGAGCCGAAGTACGCGGCGGGCGTGGTGGGCGCTACGATTCTGGCTATCGTCGTCCCCTACGTGCTGCTGCGCCAGCCCTTCGATGAGACATTT
Organism: uncultured Chloroflexia bacterium; assembly: GCA_963721895.1. Lineage (GTDB taxonomy): Bacteria > Chloroflexota > Anaerolineae > Ardenticatenales > Ardenticatenaceae > CAVRLZ01. The sequence continues at coordinate 153,895 of CAVRLZ010000031.1, forward strand.
TATCGAGCGATGACCCTGCTGGTGGTGGCCAGCCCGTGCGCGCTCGTCATCTCCACGCCCGCTTCCATCTTGAGCGCGATTGCCAACGCGGCGCGCCAGGGCATCCTGGTCAAGGGGGGTGCCTATCTGGAGGAGTTGGCCTCCGTGGAGGTGATTGCGTTTGACAAGACAGGCACGCTGACCGTGGGCAGGCCCAGCGTGACGGATGTGATCGCCGCGCAGGAGGTGTTGGGCGAGGCGTGGTTTGACTCGCAGTTCTTCACGCGGCTCGACCCTGCCGGGCCCTGTACGCCCGGGCGCTGTGCCCCCGACGAGTTGCTGCAGCTGACCGCTAGTGTGGAGCGTCTGTCCGAGCATCCGCTGGGGGAGGCGATTGTGCGAGCCGCGCAGGCGCGGGGGCTGCCGCCGCTGGAGGCGGACAACCTGCAGGCCCTTGCGGGGCAGGGAATCGTCGCCTTTGTGGGGGGGGAGGAGGTGCGGGTGGGCAACCGCCGCCTGTTCGATTCCATCGGTCAGCTGTGGCCGGAGCCGCTACGCGCCCAGGCCCGCGAGCTCGAAGCACAGGGCAAGACTGTGGTAGGGGTGAGCCGCGGCAACGCGCCCCTCGGCTACATAGCGCTTGCTGATACGGTGAGGCCGAGCGCTGAGGCGGCGCTGGACGCCCTGCGCGAGCTTGGCATCCGGCGCATCGTCATGCTGACCGGCGACACGCGCCGCGTGGCCGCAGCGGTGGCGGAGGCGCTGGATATAGATGAGTATTACGGCGACCTGCTCCCTGATCAGAAAGTGGAGATGCTGCGCAAACTGACCCGTCAGGCCCGGGTGGCGATGGTCGGGGACGGCGTCAACGATGCGCCGGCGCTGGCGGCGTCGAACGTAGGCATCGCGATGGGCGGGGCAGGCACCGATGTGGCGCTGGAAACAGCGGACATGGTGTTGATGGCAGATGATTTAAGCAAGCTCCCCTACGCCATCGAGTTGAGCCGCCGCGCGCGCCAGATTGTCTGGCAAAACATTGCCTTTAGCCTGGGGGTGATCGGCGTGCTCATCCTCGGCGTCTTTTTCGTTGATCTGCCCTTGCCGCTCGGCGTCGTGGGGCACGAGGGCTCCACCCTGGTGGTGGTGGCGAATGGGCTACGCCTGCTGCGCACCCGTCGCCGCTAAAGGTTGGCACGCCCGTTAGCTCATTAGTCCTGGGACCCCACCCCTATCTCTCCCTGGCTCAGGTGGCGAAGAGAGTGGGCGGGGGAAGTGTTGCCGCGAGGCGTGCCACGAGGGGGGAATCAACGGGAAGATGGGCCGCCTCGATGGCGAGCAGGAGGGCGCCGCCGACTGGCTCGAAGGGGCTGCGGAGCGGCCGGGCCCCTGGTGCGCTCGCGTGCACACGTGCCACGATGGTTTCGGTCAGCAGGGGGATGGGATGGCGGAGCACGCCCCCGGCAAGGACAAGGGGAAAGGACGATTCCACGATGCCGACTTGCCGCGCGGCGGCGAGCGCGTAGTCACCGAGAAGCTGACCGCGCTCCACCACGATGCGCCGCGCGGCAGGGTCCCCTTCGTGTGCCTGGTCGAGCAGGATGCGGGTAAGATGGAGGAGGTTCGATGGCCGAGGATGGTCGCGCGCCGTCAAAAGATGGAGCAGCTGTTCCACGGTGGCGACGCCAAAGAAGGCGAGTACGGGCGCGGTGAGCGCGGTCGGCGGGTCTATGCCGAGCTCCGCCCGATAAACGGCACGGAGGGCGCGCTGGCTCAGCTCGCGGCTGCCAGCTTCTTCCTGCCAGAAGCTGGTGGACCACCAGCGGCCGCCAGGCGCGCGGGCCCCGATGGCAGTGCCTGTGCCAGCGACGACGGCAACGCCGATCCCCTCTAACGAGCCGGCACGCACCGCCCCGATGGCGTCGTTTACCACGGTGATGGTCCGTCCGAAACGGCGCTGCTGGAAGCCTTCCATGAGGAAGGCGTAGTCTTCGGGCCAGTCGGCGCCGGCCATGCTGAAGCCGCCGGCGAGCAGATCGGCGGCCTGGAGCCCGGCGTGGCGCAGGGCGGTGCCAACCGCGCGCTCGACCTCGCGAAAGGCGGCTTCCGGGCCGTCGGGGGTGTAAATGTCGCCGCAGCCGGCACGTCCCGCGCCGAGCACGGTGCCGTCGGCGCTCGCGACGAGGGCGATCGTCTTGGTGTTGCCACCATCCACACCGAGGAAGTAGCTCATCGAAGCAAGCGATCCGGCAGGTGGGCCCGGTGCGCGGCGGCCATCTCATCGTAGAGGGCGGTGCCCCTGTTCAGCTCCATCACGAGCGGGTTGCTGACTAGGGCGCGGATTGCGTCGGCGCGCGAGCCACTCCATGCCGCGAGAGCGGCGGCGCTCTGGTACTCCCCCAGCATCTCCACCAGGCCGGCAACAGCTTCTGGCAGACGCGCCTGGACCAGCGGGGTTGCCCCATGCCGGTTGACGAGGCAGGGCACCTCGACCACGCGCTCGTCGGGAAAGTTGGGGATAGCGCCGCGGTTGGGCACGTTGCAGGGGAAGATTTGGTTCCGGTCGTTGACGATCGCGCTGAGCACTTCCACGGCCAACTCGAGCTCGTTGATGCCGCCGCGCGAGCGGGCGGGGTCGAGCACCGGCTGCTCCGCAACCGCCTGCTCCTCATAGTGAGCCAGGTAGGATGGAATCTCGTCCATGATCGTCTCGGAGCGAGTCTTCGCCGCCGCCCGCATCTCCGCCAGAAGCTCGTCATGGTAGTAGTAGTACTGAAAATAGTGCGCCGGGAGGTGCTCGAAGAGACAGGTGAGCGCGACCATGCGTTTGGTATCGGCGGAAACGGCCGGGTCGGCCATGATGCGGTCGTGGGCTGCCTGCACGAGGGGGATGACGCTCTTCCCGTCGTAAAGATGGCGGACGCTCCAGCAGGCGTGGTTCAGACCGATCATCACGGCATCGAGGCGAGCGGGATCAAGGCCGCTGGCACGCACGACCCCATGGGGAAAGAAGATGGGCCCCTCGCAGAGGCTGATCGTGCGAATGGCGCTGTGCCGGGTGATAGCCTCGCTGACGATGTTGATAGGATTGGTGTAATTGATGAGCCAGGCGTCCGGGCACAGGCGCTCCATCTCCGCGACGATCTCACGAAAGACAGCGATGGCGCGCAGCGCCATGAAGAACCCGCCCGGCCCCTGGGTCTCCTGGCCGATCACGCCGTGCAGGAGCGGGATGCGCTCGTCCAGGCGCCGGGCCTCGAAGCCGCCCGGACGGAAGGAGGTCAGGACGGCATCGGCATCCGTGAGGGCTGCCTGGCGGTCCAGGGTGGCGCTCAGGCGAATCGCAGCGCCTTCAGCGGCGATGATGCGTTCCCCCACGCGGCGGGCCAGATCGAGCGCGCGCTCGTCCACGTCCACCAGCACGATCTCGCTGCCCGCAAAGTTTGCCGCGTGACGCACGAACGAGGCGACGGTGCCGGGCGCACGGGTCGCGCCGCCGCCGATGTAGACGATTTTGATGGGTGCCACGATGGGGTCCTCCCCGGAAATGCGCCGGGCTGATTTTAAAGCTGACTGACCACTTTCGAGATGTACCGAAAGCCAGTCGGGCCGCCGCGCTCGCGCGCGAGCGCGTCCACGAAGAGTTGGGCCGGAATCACGTCCAGGATGGGCGAGAGGAACTCGTCCAGGGGCGCGGGGGCCCGGGCCGCCTCGCCTGGCAGCCGGGAGACACCTTGTTCGACCAGGAGGAGGCGCACGCCATAGCCCGCAAGCTCGTCCGCGAGGGCAAGGGCCGATCGGTGGGTTGGCCCGGGGGAGGCGAAGAGGACCACGGCCATCGAGGGATCCGCACTCTCGATCAACCCGTGCCGAAAGGCGCCGATGCTGGAATGAAGCGCCGGTATCCTGGCCCATTCGCTCATCATCATCGCTGCCTGCCGGGCGGTGAGCGCGTGGGGGCCGTGGCCAAGGAAGACGATCGAGGTGGCCGGGCGAAGCGTGTCGAGCCAGAGGGGGACGATGGCGTCCCGTTCGGCAATGAGCGCCTGGCATCGCTCGGCCACGGCCAAAAGGTCGGCCGGGTTACGGCGCTCGAGCGCGCCCGCGTGCTGGCGGGCAAGGAGCCACAGGAGGGCCAGCGAGTTCACGTAGGTTTTGGTGGCGACGAGGGCTTCCGGGCCGGCGCGCAGCGGTAAGACGAGGCTTGCGTGCCGCGCGAGGGGGCTGTCGTGGTCGTTTGTCACGGCGACGATCGAGCTTTGCCGCCCGGCGGCCTGGATGATGGGGTGGACCTCGGCGCTGGCTCCTGATTGGGAGATGTAGAGGATGACCGCGCCATCGGTGATCGTACGGCTGAAATGGAGCAGGTCGGTGGCCTCCAGAAACTGCGCGGGGATGCCGAGGCTGTGAAGGTGGAGCGCGCATATGGCGGCGGCGTGGAAGGAGGCACCCATCCCCGTGAGAAGGAGCGGCCTACCCACCGGAATTGCCCGGAGGGAGGCGAGGCCATCGCCGTCGGCGTAGAAATGGGCGAGGTCGCGCAGTGCCTCTGGCTGTTGGGCAATGTCGTCAAGAAAGGCGGTCATGGGGTGGTAGGATCATTCCTTGAAAGGCATGGCACGAGAAAAGCCTGACTGGATCATGAGCAAGGGTGGAAGCTACGGCCAGGAGCCTGGCGCGTGAAGGGTAGGCGGGACGACACGACGACGGAAGCAGTATAGTGCAGCATTCACGTTTCGGGTAGCGCTGGCAGCGGCTAAAGGAGAGCACACGCTCGGCGAATTGACAGGGTGTGTGCGTGTCAGAACCTCAAAACAGGGACAGTTGAGCGGGAGGAGGTCCCTGCGCGTCAGCGTCGGCAGGCCAGGGGGGCATCGTGCCGACGGGCACCCGGTCGGCTAACAACTGGTGAAAGCGGCGGGCGAGGCGGGGCGCGAAAAAATCATCGGGCGCGTGCAGGAAGACAAAGGGCGTCCGCCCCTCGGCCAGCCATTCTGCCACGACGGTGGCCCACGCTTCCAGCAGGGCGTCGTTGCTTGGCACATCCGGGTGGGCCACAAAGCGGACAAACGGTCGTTGGCCCGTCGTGACCGCTCGAACCGGTAAGTTCGGCTTCTTGCGCTGTGCCTCTCGGGTGGCCGGGTCGCGCGGGTCGGCGGCATGCAGGCCGCGCGCATCGAAGATCACTCGGTCTATGCCGAGCGAGGCGAGCAATCCATCGAGATCTTCCTCCATCGCGCCGCCCGCGAAAAAATCGGGATGGCGCACCTCGACCGCATAGCTGAACTGGTCGGACAGGCGGCTCAAGAATTGATCCAGGCGGGGCAACTCGCTTGCCCCGAAGGTGGGGGGAAGCTGCAGGAAGAGCGGACCCAGGCGCTCGCCCAGCGGGGCCAGGGTGTTCAAAAAGTGCTCTGTTTCAGCCTGCACATCCCCCAGCCGCTTGTCATGGCTGATGCTCCTGGGGAACTTGAAGCAAAAGCGAAAGTCGGGCGGGGTGTCGTCCCGCCAACGGGCGACGGTGGTCGCCGTGGGCAGTCCGTAAAAGGTGGTGTTGCCCTCGACCGTGTTGAACACCGCCGCATACTGGCGCAAAAAGTCGGGGGGTTTGGCATCGTCGGCAAACAATTCTCCCACCCAGCTTTTGTTTCCCCAGATGGGACACCCGAGATAGTACTGTTGGATGCTCATGGGGTTGCTTCAAGCTCCATTTCTATCCAGATGGGCATCACCCCCACCAGAAGGGGGTCGGCCAGTTCCAGCGGCTGGCCCAGCATGTTATAAAGCGCCACGGCGCCCGCCGGAAGGGCAGGGGTGGCAGGCTCGTTCTCGTTGCTCCACAGCACCTGGTATCGCGCCGCGTCGGTGAGGAACTCGTACCCCTCGAGCGGCGGTGCCCAGATCGCCCTGACAATCGTTGCATCCTCGAGTAAGGATGTCATAAAGCGGATAGCGGTGTAGGCAGGGCGGGGGGCTTGCTCCTCAGTGAGCAGGCCGCCCTGACGCCACCCCGGACCGTTCAGGGTGAACCAGATGGACCCCAGCAGCCCGCTTGCCCAGCTGCGGGTGAAGAGGCGCACCGCGTATCCTGCCTGCGCCTCGAAGAAGGTGTCGCTGGGGCAGGCAGGGTTGTTCTCGTGGCAGATCAACCCCCCCTCATTCATCATCACAGGCTTGGTCACGTCGTAGCGCGCCATCACCTCGCGGATAAAATCGAGCTTGCCCACCAGCAAGCCGCCTCGTTGCCCCCATCGCCCATCCATCAGGTCCGAGTCGGGCACCCCCGGATACCATAGGGGGTAAGCATGGTAGGTGATGATGTCGAGAAACGCGCCGCCCCCATTGGCCAGGATCCCTTCAAGAAAGTTGGCGGGCTGGCAGGCGTTGCCCTCCGGCGGGGAGGTGGGGTCACAATCGAGGAGCAGCCCACCGAGGACCACCTGGGCCTGCGGGTTGGCCGCTTTGATCGCCGGGTAGACCCGCTTGAGCATCTCGGCATAGTGGCCGCCCCCGTAAAATGGATCGCTGGCATCGCCCCAGCAGCCAAAGGGCAGGGTGGGGTCAATCAAGGCGGGGTCCACGTCGGGCTCGTTGCCCAATTCCCAGTGGCGCACGTTGTAAGGGGGGGCGCTGTAGCGGCTGGCAAGCTCCGCCATGAAGGCTGCAAAGTCATCCAGGGCTTCCTCGCTTACGGCACTGCAGGGCGCGCCGGGCACCTTCTGTGCCCACCCTGGCGCGCCACGAACGATCACCATGGGGGTCAACCCTTGCGCCGCCATCGCCTGCAGGTCTGCCTCCACGTCGGCGAGAACAGACCAGTCGCGCGTGCCCCGGACGCTTTCAACCTGGGACCATAGGATTCCGTTATAACGGACCCAGTCCAGTTGGGCCTCGGCTGCCAGATCGGCTACGCGCACGGCGCGCTTGAAGTTGATTTCTGTGCCGAACACCGATTCACCCTCGGGATCGCGGCGCACCTCCAACGTGGGAACGGTGGTAGGCGTGGCGGTGGCGCGCGGCGTGGCCGTAGCGGGCGGGGTGTAGGTAGCGCCGAGCGTGGCGGTGGCACGTGGCGGGCTGGCAGTGGCAGGCACGGCCACTGTGGGGTGGGCGGATTCGTTGGGGGGCGCGAGGGTGGCTGGTGCTGACAGGCTGTGGGGTACCACGCCCGCAGCCAACCAGGGCCAGTGCACTGGCTAGCAGCGCAGCCAGCAGCATAAAAGCGTAACGACGCATGGGGTCAATCCTCAGCATGGGTGGGGCGTGTAAGGGGACGTAGTACTTGGGCGGACACCATTGTTTCGCTCCAGGTTCTGTTTAAATGCAGTTGCTTTTGCGGGATTGTAGGGGCAAATGGAGAAATCTGATAACGTGGTATTGACTTCTTTTGAAGTTTCTCTATAATTTTGCCAGGATTACAAAGTTCCCTTCTTTCGTTCCCTCGCGCGTACGGCTTTCACCATTGTCCGTGTTGTATCCCTTGTGGTCGTTCAACCTACCAGACAACCGTGCCTGCCTCGCGCGGCGCGCCTATCCTGGCGCGTCCCTACCATTACTTTTGATTCGGAAACTACCCCGCCCCGCAAGGACAGTAGGTTCCCCGCATCTCGCCTCCTTTCCAGAGCACCTCCCATGGATATCTCACAACTAGAACGCATGACGTTAACCGAACTACAAGATGTCGCCAGAACCGCCGAGCTAACAGGGTTTAGCCGACTTAAAAAGAATGATCTGATGTTTCGCCTGTTGCAAAACAAGGCGGAGAAGCAGGGGAATATCTTTGGCGGGGGCGTACTTGAAATCGTACAAGATGGAATTGGTTTTTTGCGCGCCGATCACCTTCTCCCCAGCCCGGACGATGTGTATGTCTCGCAGTCGCAGATTCGCCGCTTTGGGCTGCGAACGGGGGACCAGGTTATCGGCCAGGTGCGCCAGCCCAAGGAAAACGAAAAGTATTTTGGGTTGATCCGGGTAGAAGCGGTGAATGGGCAGGACCCCGAGATTGCCAAGCGCCGCCCCCACTTTGAGCATCTGACCCCGATCTTCCCCGATCAGCAGATCCATCTGGAGAGCTCGCCCAATGTTCTGGCCACCCGCCTGATTGACCTTGTCTCCCCCATCGGGCGCGGTCAGCGTGGCATGATCGTTTCGCCCCCGAAGGCGGGCAAGACCAGCATCCTGAAGCAGATTGCCAACGGGATGACCGCCAACTACAACGATCTCCACATGATGATCGTGCTCATCGGCGAGCGCCCTGAGGAAGTGACAGACATGGATCGCTCGGTGGAAGCCGAGGTGGTGGCAAGCACCTTCGATGATCCGATGCAGAACCACGTGCAGGTGGCCGAGATGGCCCTGGAGCGTGCAAAGCGGCTCGTGGAGTCGGGCAAGGACGTGGTGATTCTTCTTGACTCGATCACGCGCCTCGCACGTGCGTACAACCTGACCGTGCCGCAGAGCGGCCGCACGCTGACGGGTGGTATGGACCCTGCCGCGCTCTACCCGCCCAAGCGCTTCTTTGGCGCGGCACGCAACGTGGAGGATGGCGGCAGCCTCACCATCATGGCTACGGCGCTGGTGGACACCGGTAGCCGGATGGACGATGTGGTGTACGAAGAATTCAAGGGTACAGGCAACATGGAGTTGCACCTGAACCGCCGACTGGCCGAGCGGCGCATCTATCCCGCCTTCGATCTCGAGCGATCGAGCACGCGGCGCGATGAGCTTCTGCTGGACCCAGACACCCTGCAAAAGTCGTGGACCCTTCGTCGCATGGTCGCCACCTTAGGCAACATGGACGGGTACGAGGCGATGCTGACGCGGCTGCAGCGCACGCGCACCAACGAGGAGTTTCTCGCCACGCTGAACGTGGACGCTATCTGATCGTACTGCAACCCCCTATAAACGTTCAAAACGCCGCTTTGGATGCACCCAAAGCGGCGTTTTGCTGGCTTCTACCCTACGATTGGCCTACACATGAGCATCGGATAAGGGGCATTTCTTCTGGACACTTGATTTTTATGGTTGATCCTATATAATCAGGCAGCTTTGCTCTGTGCAAACTATGTCGTAATCAAACAGTGAGCGTAACGCCGCATTTCAGTGCTGCCCGATGAGCCTGTGCATCTAGGGCCTGACCTTCCCCCTTAAAGGTCAGGATTCCCGGCTGAATTGCTACCCATTGGAGAGTCTATGGCCGAGTACTGGGTTGGTCCTTCCCTACGGCAACCCCGCCCTCGTCGCTGGAATAGGCCGGGCACGCCTGAGACTGCTGGACAACCTGCCCGTACCGAGCGCCGCCTGGCGAAACCCTTCGCCCCGCGCCGCTTGCGCGCCTTGATGCGCCTTTCTGCTATTAAACTTCGCGATGTCACCTTTCTGGCTCGCTATGCCGCCCATATCGTCGTACTGGTTCTGACCTTCTCAGTCGGTCGCCTCTATGCGATGGATATCACGACTTACGTTCAGCCTGTTGCCGCTCCAACCTACAGCCCTGCTGCCGAAGCGACCCCCCTGGCTCGGCAAGTTTCTGTGGAAGAAACAGGCGTTTACCTGAGTTGGGGGCCGATGCCGCAAACCTTCGTCGCGGAACTTCCTGCCGCGGCTCGCGTGGATCCGATCTTCTACACGGTGCAGGAGGGGGACAACCCGTCCATCATCGCCGCACGGTTTGGCCTTCAACCTGGCTCTATCATCTGGTCCAACCCCCATGCGGATCAGGCCAGCGATGTCTACTTTCTGAACATCGGCGAGACGCTTGTGGTGCCGCCGGTGGATGGCGTGATCCATACCGTCAAGGAGGGCGACTCACTCGCCACCATTGCGGGGATGTATGAGGCGGATCTGGCTACGGTCGTGGCCTATCCGGGCAACCACCTTACCGGTGAGGGCAGCCCACTGGTGGTGGGCCAGACGGTGATGGTACCGGGCGGCCGTGTGCCGTATGTGCCGCCGCCCCCGCCGCCGCCCCCCCCTGCGCCCGTAGTGGCTGCACCGGCACCTGCGCCCGTGGTGGCTGCACCGGCACCTGCGCCCGCGCCCGTTGCGACAGCGCGGCCCGCCGCAGCGTCCAGTTCATCTTCCTCGACCAGCACCTCCGCGAGCAGTGCCTCCACCACGAGCACGTCCCGATACCAGGGCGCCAATGGGTACTTCAAGTGGCCGGTCAGCGGTCGCATCACCACCAACCCCAGCAACTGGCACATGGCGCTCGACATCGCCAATCGAACGGGTACGCCGGTGATTGCATCGGATGGTGGCAAGGTGGTGTTCTCCGGGTGGGACAACACAGGCTACGGCTACGCCGTGGTCATTGATCACGGGAACGGTTACCGAACCCGCTATGCTCACTTCTCTTACATCTATGTGAGCTATGGGAACTACGTGAACCAGGGAGTCGTAATCGGCAAGGTGGGGTCCACGGGCAATTCCACGGGCCCCCATCTGCACTTCGAGGTCATCAAGAATGGGTATCGGGTAAATCCCTGGAACTACCTGCCCTGACGTAACCCTGAAGAAGCGCCCCCGATCCTCATCGGGGGCGCTTTTTTGTTTGCCCGCGACCGGTGCCCTTGTCAGGCGGGCGCGTTGTCACGTATAATCGCGCCACAATGAGCGATGTGTTTTCAGTCTCCTACATCACCAATTATGTCCGTTCCCTGTTCGAGAGCGATCCCCTGCTCTCCGACCTATGGATTCGCGGCGAGATTTCCAACTGGACACGCGCCCGCTCCGGGCACTGCTACTTTACCCTGAAAGATTTGGGGGCAGAGATTCGCTGCGTCATGTGGCGCAGTGCCGCCGACCTGCTGCCGATTCTTCCGCGTGATGGGGATGAGGTGGTCGCGGCGGGCTATGTGTCCGTCTATGCGGAGCGGGGTAGCTACCAGTTCTATGTTGCAGAAATGCAGCCGCTGGGGCTGGGCGCCCTTTATCGCCGCTTCGAGGCCCTCAAAGCAGCCCTGGCCGCCGAGGGGCTGTTCGATGAGGCGCGCAAGCGTCCGCTGCCAGACTTTCCCCGCCGCATCGGCATCGTCACCTCGCCCACTGCCGCCGCCCTGCAGGACATGCTCCATGTGCTGCGCCGCCGCCTTCCCCTGGTGCAGGTCTTCCTCAGCCCGACCCTGGTGCAGGGCAGCGAGGCGCCGGCCGGCATCGTGCGGGCCCTGCGCCGCTTCGAGCAGGTGGCGGTTGATCTTATCATTGTCGCGCGCGGCGGGGGCTCGATTGAGGACCTGTGGGCCTTTAACGAGGAGGTCGTGGCACGGGCGATCCATGCCAGTGCCATCCCGATTATTTCTGGCGTGGGGCACGAGGTGGATTACACCATTGCCGATTTTGTGGCAGACCGGCGCGCCCCCACCCCTAGCGCCGCCGCCGAACTGGCCGTCCCCGACCGTCGCGAGCTTGCCGCGCGGCTGGGCGAGCTGACCGACGCGCTGGACTCGGCGATGGATGAGGCCATCTGGGGCCGGAAGCAGCGCTTGCAGGGGGAGCAGCGCGCGCTGGAGCGGGCCGCTCCGGAGCGCCGCCTGCTAGAGCAGCGCCAGGGGATTGATCGGCTCGTGGCCCGCATGGAGCGTGCGGTGACGCACCGCGTGCGCCTCCAGCAAAGCTACCTGACAGGGGTGCAAGGCCGCCTGGTGGCCCTCGACCCGCGCGCCACGCTGGCACGGGGGTACGCCGTGGTAGCGACCGAGCAGGGGCGCATCGTGCGGCGCGCTGCCGCCGTGCAGCCGGGCCAACCGCTGCGGGTGACGGTGGAAGAGGGGGACTTTGACGTTATTGCTAGAGGCGAGAATGGAACCGAGTGGATTCGCGGATGAAAGAGGAATATGAACGACTTATCGTTTGAAGAGGCGTACAATGAGCTGGAAGGGGTGGTGAGCCAGTTGGAGGCGGGCGGCTCCTCGCTGGATGAGATGTTAGAACTGTACGAGCGCGGCGCTGCACTCTCCCAGCGCTGCGCGGCCCTGCTGGACCAGGCTGAGTTGCGCGTCAGCCAGCTTCGCGACCGCGACGATGGCGGCATGGACGAGGAGCCGCTACCGTGGGGGCGCCAGGCCAGCTAGCGGGGCTTGCCCCCTACGGAAGCAGTACGCTTTCCCCCTCTTCCAACCCTGCCACGATTTCCACCATCCGCTCATCCTGCGCGCCGAGCGTCACCTCCAGCGGCACGCTTTGCCCCTGGCGCTGGACGACCACGTAAGGCTGCTGCTCCGCGTACCGAATCGCCACGAGCGGGAGCAGTAGGGCATCGAGCGCCGCCCCCGTGGCGATTCGCGCGTCAACCGCCATGTCGAGGCGCACGGGCAGGTCGGCTGGCTCGAAGCGAATCATCGTGCGGTAGGTGGTCGCCCCCCGCGCCGGGTCCGCTGCCGGCGCGACGCGCGTGACCTCCCCCACCAGCGGGCGGGCGGGAAAGGCATCGAGCGTCACCGTGACAGGTTGGCCTGCTCGGATGCGCCCAACATCCACCTCGTCCACGTCCGCCACGGCGACCAGCGTGTGAAGGTCGGCGAGCGCGAGGAGGGTCTGGCCCGGGCCCGCCCGTTCCCCTACGTTTACGCTCCGCGCCACGATGGTGCCCGCGAAGGGAGCGCGCAGGGTGCTCTGTGCCAGCGCCGCCTCCGCCTGGGCCAGACGCGCCTGGGCCTGCCCTACCTGGGCGTCCAGGACGGCGCGTTCTTCGGCGGAGGGGCCGTCCACCAGGCGCCGAAGGGTGGCATTGGCCTCTTGCAGGGCCGCCCGTGCCTGCTCCACCCGGACCGCCTCCTCGCTGTCGCCTTGCGCCTCCGCTGCCAGCCCATCCAGTTCCACCTCGGCCACGCTCAGCGCCAGCCGCGCCGCCTGAACGCGTGCCTGGGCCGCCTCGATGGTTGCGGTCGAGCCGCCCGCCTCGGCCTCGGCCCGCTGCGCCTGAACAACCGCCAGCCCGGCGGCGGCCTCGCGGAGGCGTAGTTCGATTTCCTGGGGGTCAAGGGCCAGCAGGGGGGCGCCCGCCGCCACCTCGTCGCCTACCTCCACGAAGAGCGCCTGGAGCGTGCCGCCGAGGGGCAGCGACAAATCGGCGCGCCGCTCCGCCTCCACCCGCCCCGTTGCTTCGACCACCGCTGCCAGATCGCCGCGCGTGACCTGCACCGTGTCGGCACTGGTTGGGGGGGAGGGCGGGCTGCCCCGACCGCGCAGCCCGCCCCAGCAGAGCAGGGCCACCCCTACGGCAAGCAGAACAGGCAACCAGCGGAAACGCGTGAGGCGAGATAGGATCATAAAGTCCAGCTTATGGGAGGGTGAGAAGCGGCGTGACGGGGAGTAGCGCCCCCGTACTGTCGAATAGCTGCCACTCGACGCGTAGCCCCCGCCGCCTCGTCTGGCAGGGGAAGGGGCTGCGTGAGGGTGTGGGTGCCGGGTGACAAGAATCGGAAGGGGCCCACGATCTGTGCCGCCAGCCGCTGCTCCCCCTGCATCAGCCGCCAGCCCAGGGCTACCTGCCCCGCGCCCCGCAGCGTGAGGCGCAGGCGCCTCGGGTTGGAGCCATCCAGCACCGCTTCTTCCACGATCCAGCGGTCGCTGCGTACCCCGACGATTCCCCATCGCTCCCGTTTTCCGTCGGAGACGCGCAGGGCGTGATACCCCGCAGTAGGAGGGGCGATGAGCACGCTGCGGTAGTCGCCCGGCGCCACCTCCACCATCGGCAGGCGGCTGCTGCCCAGGGTGACGCTCAGCGCCTGGCTGGGCTCTGCCTGGACGCGGACGCGCACCGGCTCTTCTGCGCTCACCCAGGGGTCAGCGATGGTGAGCGCCCAGGCCGGTGCCAGGGGCTCCACCAGCGTAAGACGCGCCGAGAGGGGGCGCGGGCTCTCGTTGCGCACCTCCACCTGCCAGAGGCCGGCTTGCCCGCTCGTGCTCCACAGGTCGAGGGGGCTCAGGGGGTTCTCGCGGTAAGGAAGGTGTGCGACAGGGGAGCCCAGGCCGAAGCGGTCGCTCCGATGGCGCGTCCCATCGGGGGCAATCAACTCCATCGTCACGCCAGCGCCATTCAGAAACCATGTGGCAGGCTGGCCGATCCGATTGCACCGAGAGGGCAAGCCGTTGCCCCGCCTCCAGCCGCTGATCGAGCAGCAGCCGGGCGGTGAAGCCAGGGGCTGGGAGGGGAACTCAGCGGCGCGTGTTCGATCCGGCTCTCCGGCTGTCACGCTCTGCATCCAGGGGCGAAGCGTGTTGACATAAAGGTCATCGGGCCAGAGCAGCGAGGGGATCCCCCATTCCAGCGTTTGGAGGGTCCATCCGTGCAGCAGGGCGCGGCTGCGCGTGGCCCCTGGCGCGGCAAGCGCGCTCGCTGCGGTCACAATGCCATCATGCGGGGGAAAGCCTGCAAACAGGTTGTCTTCTGGTAGGAGCGTGCCGCCGATGTGGAGTTGGGGCGTGTCCCCGGTTTCCATAAACGGGGCGAGCAGGGCGGCGTGCTCGGGTAGCAGGGCCACCTCGCTGGGGGTGGCGCCCTCCTCTTCGCTGACCAGTGCATCATAGGCGAGGCGTACCCCGGCGTGGGGCGTGCCGAGCGTCATCAGCCCCTGCACATCCGAGGCTCCGCTGCTCAGGTAGGCGCGCCCGACCACCCCGCCGAACGAGTGCGCGATCACGTACACTTGCTCGGCGCCCGTCGCCTGGCGCGCCCGCGCGATGGTGCGGCGCAGGGCTGCCACGTTGTCGAGCAGCGGCGCCGTGTCCTGGGTGGGCGAGAGCCAGACGGCGTGCCCGTTGTTGCGGAGCCACTGCCCCAGAAAGCGCAGGTTGGAGTCGGCGAGGCGGTTGCTGTCCCCCAGCCCGTGCAGCAGCACCACAGGGAGGGGGGGCGGTTGCGCGGGGGCGACGGGCTGTTGCCCCAGGGCGCGGACCCCGCCGCCCATCGTGCCCACCCAGAGCGTGTCGCCCTGCGTGACAAGGGCGGAAAGCGGGCGCTCTGACCTTTCCCAAAGCTCGCCAGTTTCGGCCAGGCGCAGGGCGCCCGGGGTGGCAACCAGGATCCCCTGCTCTGTGTCGGCCAGAGCGCCCACGGCGTCATCCGCGGGGCGCGGCTCCCATTGCCCGGCGGCGCCGCGCACCAGCCCCGCCTCGCCGCCTACCCAGAGTGCCCCCCGCGCCGCCAGGAGCGCCGTGACCCGCATGCGCCCGCTGGGCAGAGGGGCGGCTTGCCAGCGTGTCCCCTCCCATCCCCACAAACCACGCGGGCTGCCTGCCCACAGGGTTTCCCCCTCGCTTGCCAGGGCCGTCACCTGGGCCGGCCCGTTTTCCCCTACCCCCTGCCACTGCGTCCCGTCCCAACGCTGCACGCCCCCGCCATAGCTGCCCACATGGAGGGCACCCGCATGCGTGGCAAAGCTGGTAGCCCAGGCGGAGCGCAGGCCGGCCTCGCCGCGCTTCCACGTTTGCCAGCCTGCCCCATCAAGGCGCGCGATGCCGTCGGCGGTGCCGACCCAGAGGGCGGCGCCGTCCGCATGGAGGGCCAGGATGGAGCGCTCCGCCAGCGGTAGCTCCACCGTGCGGGCGCGCCCCCCTTCCCATCGGCCCAGCCCCGCGATCGTACCGACCCACAAGGTGCTCCCTTCCACAGCCAGGGCCGTGATGGCATCCGAGGGGAGGCCATCGCGGCGCGTGAGCGTGAGGGGGTCGCCGTGCGCGGCGGGGGGGGGCGAGCGCTAGCATCAAAGAAGGAGGGCCAGGGCGACGAGGCGGCTACTCATAGCGAATCGCCTCGGTCGTTGACAGATGGGCGGCGGCCAGCGCGGGCGCGACGCTGGCCACGAGCGAGAGGCACAGCGCAAAAAGCAGGCTCGACAGCGCGAACGAGGGGGGGAAGCGATAGCCGATCTCGAAGAGAGCTGTGGAAAGGGCACGAACGAAGAGGTAGCCCACCCCCCAGCCCACAGCCAGCCCCAAGGCCCACCCCAGGGCGCCCAGCCCCGCGCCCTCCGCCACAAAGAGCAGGGTCAGTTGGGCATTGTCCGTGCCGAGCGCGCGCAGCACGCCAATCTCGCGGCGTCGCTCCAACACGTTCAGGGCTAGCGTGTTGAGCAGGCCAGCAGCCCCCACCAGGGCGACGAGCAGCACCATCGCACGGAGGGCGGCGGTGAGGATGCGGGTCTGCTCCTGCGAGGTTTCAAGCTCGGTGAGGGCCAGGGTGCTGCTGGGGCGAAGGGCTCGCCAGTTTGCGCTCCACCTCCGCCAGGATGGCCTGCTGCTCCGGCTCGGTGCGTGGGTCGAGCGCGAAGGTGAAGATGTCCGCCGCCGCATCGTTGCCCGTCATCGGGGCAAAACTGCTGCGCGCGACGAACACCTTGGACTGGATGTCGCTGCCTAAAAAGATCACGTTGTCCCGCACGATGCCGCGCACGGTCATGGCCCGCTCTTCCGACCGATAGCGCAGGGGGAAGCGGTCGCCTACCGACAGCTTCTGGCTGGCGGCCAGGTCATCGGAGAGGACCACCCCCATCGGGTCGCGCGGGTCCAGCCACTGCCCGGCGACCATCACGGGGCGATAAAACAGGGTGTCGGCGGGCATGGCCCAGCAGCGGGTGCGCTCGTAGGCGGCTGTGCAGGGGCGAAGCAGCCACGCTTCGGCCTGCCCCACCCCCGGCACGCGGCGCAGGGTGGCGGCGTCGCTCGCACGGGTGGCGGCGGCAAACTGGAGATAGGCGTCTGCGCGGTAGGTGGTCGCTACCTCCTCCAGGGCGCCCGCCACGCTCCGGTCGGTGGCCTGGGCAGCCAGCAGGGCTGCCACGGCGAGGGCCACGACCAGCATCGTCAGGGCGCTCCGCCCCTTGCGCCGCGCCAGGTTGCGTACCCCCATCGCGGGAGAGGCAGCGCGAGCACGCCCGTCAACCGTTGCAGCAGGCGATCCGCGCGGCTCCGCCCAAAGTTGCGCGAGACGCCGAGCGACTCGAGGGCCTGCTTGGGGGTGATGGTGGCCGCATGCCAGGCCGGGATGGCGCCGCCGAGCAGCGTGACCCCAAGCCCCACCACGCTTCCCAGCGCCAGGGCGAGCGGCTCTAGCTGGAAGCGCGGCTCCAGCGAGGCAACGCGGCCCAGCACGCGCAGCAGCACGAAGCCTAGCGCGCTCCCCGCCCCCAGCCCGATGCTGGTGCCTGCTACCCCGTACAGGGACGCTGTCAGGAGGAAGGTTCCGAGCACCTGGACGCGCGTGGCGCCCAGCGTCTTGAGGATGCCGATCTCGCGCGTGGCCTCGCTGACCAGTGCCGCGAGGGTGTTGGCCACAACGAATCCCGTCAAAAGGATGCCCAGCCCGCTGAACAGGTAAAGGGCGAGAAAGAGGGCGTCCAGCTCGCGCTTGCCCGCAAAGCGCGTCGGGTCGCTGAAGCGCGGCTCCCCCTTTGGAATCTGCCGCCGCTCAAGCTCCGCGACGATGGCCGCGCCCACCTCCTCGCGCGGGGCGTCGGGGGCGAGGCGGAACACAAGCTCGTTGTAGCCGGGGACGGTTTCCATCTCGCGCGTGACGGCAGCCGGAACGAAGACGAGGGGCAGGTTGGTCAGGTCCGCGGAAAGGGCACTGGGCAGGCGGGCGATGCCGCTCACGCGCAGGGGCCGCAGCCGGTTGGCGACTGTACGATAGTGGAGGGTGTCGCCGAGTTGGAGGTTGTAGCGCTCGGCGGCGGCGGGCTCTATCAATGCCTCGCCCGCGCCGGGCCACTGCCCTTCCATGAGCACCAGGCGGTCGGCCACCTGCCGCTCAAAATCGCGCAGGCCGAGAAAGTGGAGGTCGGCCCATACGTCACCTACCTGGCCACGGGCGTACAGGTTGGTGCGCAGGTCGGCGGCCAGCACGCCCGGTACGCGCTCTAGCACGCGTATCAGGGAGTCAGGCGCGTTGTAAACAAAGAGGGTCAGGTCGGCACGCTCGCCGCTGGCGAAGGTGGCCTGCTGCGCGCGCGCGAAGCCCTGCGTCGTCGTTACGATGGCGACCAGCCCCGCCACCCCCACGACGACGCCGATCAGCGTCAGCGCGGAGCGTACGCGCCGCGTGACAAGGTCACGGTAGCTCTTGCGGAGCAGCATTCTGGAGGATGGCGAGCAGGTCTGCACTGTCCATCTGGCTAATCCGCATCTCGCTCAGGATGGTGGGGAGCAGGGTGCGCAGCAAATCCAGGCGCTGTTCGTCGGAAAAGCCAGAAAGCATCTGCACAAAGGCGTTGTTGACAATGTCCTTCGAGAACGCGAGCCGCTGCTCCGGGGTCATCTGGCCCAGCACACTCACGATGGTGCTGTTCATAATTTCTTTCAGGTCTTCCGGCGTGAGTTGCTGGATCAGTTCGTTGGCTACGTTTTTGAATAGGCTTCGCATGGATGGGGCTCCTGAATAAAGGGCGGTGAGGCTGTCGAAATAGAGCGCTCGCGCAGGTCGAGCGCTTGCCATCCGATAAGGCTTACCAGGATGCGGACGCGGCACCGTCCGCGCTTTGACGGGACACGGCGGGCGGGGGCATGTCGCGCAGGGGGAGGGGAGCGGGCACGGGCGATGGCCAACCAACGCCGCCCCGCGAGGGGCGCGCCACGGGGCGCCAGACCCCAGCGTTGGTAGACTTCGAGCCACACGGCAGCATCCGCTTCGACCTGCAGGCGCACCTCGCCGCACCCCCAGCGCTGGGCCACGCGCACCACCGCGCGCACGAGGCGCGGGCCGATGCCCTCCCCACGCCTGGTGCCAGCCACCGTCAAGGCGCTGAGCTCCGCCCATGCCCCATTTTGGCGCGGCATCAGCTCGGCGTGTGCCACAATCACCTCATCGAGCAGTGCAACGAGGCGCGTGGGGCGCTCGGGCGCGGCTAGGCACCAGGCCAGATAATCTGTCACCCATTCGAGCGGCTGCTCCGGAAAGCAGACAGCATGGAGCGCAATCGAGTCGTCCAGGCGCGCGTGACGAACGATGAGGGGAAGGGTGGAGGGGGCGCTCATGGGAAAAATTGTAGCATGGGGTAGGAGAAGGGGACAAGGGCAGGGCGCGCAGGGCTACTCCCCTCCTGTGATTGCGTCTATGACACTTCCCCCTATAATGCCGTTGTGATTTTTGGAGCAAACGGAGTGTGCCTGTGCGCGCGCTGATTACGGGGGCAAGCGGATTTGCCGGAAGCCATCTGGCAGATTTCCTGCTGCAGCGGGGCGATCAGGAGATATGGGGCACGAGCCGTAGTGCGCCGGATGTGGCCGCGCGCCAGGCGCCCAACCTGATCTGGCGACAGGTGGACCTCACCGATCCGTGCGCCGTGCAGGCGTTGCTGGACGAGTGCCGCCCGGAGCGGATCTACCACCTAGCGGCGCAGGCATTCGTGCCCGCCTCGTGGGATGACCCCTGGCCTACGCTGGAAAACAACATTCGCTCTCAGTTGAACCTCCTTCAGACGATGGTTGAGCTGAAGCTGGAGGCCCGGATTCTCTGCGTCGCCTCGATGGAGATGTATGGCCAGACGGCGCGCGAGGACCTTCCCATAGGGGAGGAGACCCCGTTTCGTCCGGATAGCCCCTATGGCGTGAGCAAGCTGACGCAGGATATGCTGGCAGGGCAATATTTTCGGAGCTACGACCTCTTTGCGGTGCGCGCACGCCCCTTCAATCACATCGGCGCGCGCCAGAACGAGCGCTTTGTCGCGCCCGCCTTTGCCCGGCAGATTGCCGAGATCGAGGCAGGGCTGCGCCCGCCCGTGATGCTGGTGGGCAACCTGGAGGCGCAGCGCGACTTTAGCGATGTGCGCGACATGGTGCGTGCCTACTTCCTGCTATTGGAAGCGGGACAGGCGGGCGAGGCGTACAACGTTGGGCGCGGTGAGCCGCACAGCGTCCGGGAATTGCTCGAGGGGATGCTGGACAACACGACCATCCAGATCAAGATTCAGCAGGATGCGGCGCGCTTGCGCCCGTCCGATGTGCCCGTCTCTTATGCGGACATCTCCAAAATCCAACAAACGACGGGGTGGACCCCTTCCATCAGCTTTGCAGATAGCCTGCAAAGCGTGCTGGACGATTGGCGCGAGAAGGTCGCGCGGGCGAACCCTGCGAACCCTACTTCTTCTTATCAGGTAAAATCAGTCATGGCAAAAACAAAAACCGCCCTTATCACGGGTATCACGGGCCAGGATGGCTCGTATCTCGCCGAACTGCTGCTGGCCGAAGGCTACAGCGTCGTAGGCATGGTGCGCCGTGCCAGCACCGTCACGCTGGATCGCATCGAGCATATTCAAAACCGACTTCACATTGTCCAGGGCGATCTGATTGACATGCTCTCCCTGGTGGACATCCTGCGCGAGTACCAGCCGGATGAGGTCTACAATCTGGCCGCGCAAAGCTTCGTACCGACCTCCTGGCAACAGCCCATCCTGACGGGGGAGGTGACCGCGCTCGGCGTGACGCGCATGCTGGACGCCATCCGCCTCGTTAACCCGGCCATCCGCTTTTATCAGGCGTCTTCCTCCGAAATGTTCGGCAGGGTGCTGGAGGTGCCGCAGCGGGAAACTACCCCCTTTTACCCACGCTCGCCTTACGGTGTCGCCAAGGTCTATGGCCACTGGATCACCGTGAACTACCGCGAGAGCTATGACATGTTCGCCGTGTCGGGCATCCTGTTCAATCATGAATCGCCCCGTCGCGGCCTTGAATTTGTGACTCGCAAGATTGCGCATGGGGTGGCACGCATCAAGCTTGGGCTGTCGCAGGAGTTGCGCCTGGGCAACCTGGAGGCCAAGCGCGACTGGGGCTTTGCCGGGGATTACGTACGCGCCATGTGGCTGATGCTCCAGCAGGAGGCGCCAGACGATTTTGTCATTGCCACAGGCGAGACGCATACCGTGCGCGAGTTCTGCCAGATCGCTTTTGACCACCTGGGGCTGGACTGGGAGCAGCATGTGGTGGTAGACCCGGCCTTTTATCGCCCTGCCGAGGTGGACCTGCTTATCGGCGATCCTACCAAGGCGGACGAGCAGTTGGGCTGGAAGCCCACCATGCCCTTCGATGAGTTGGTCCGCACGATGGTGGACGCCGACCTGGAACGGCTCGAGCGCGGCGAGCGCCTTCCTGATTTGAGCGAGTCCACCGCGGTGCGAGTCAAGAAATAAAGGTCACTTCCCCCACGCACAACAAGGAGGTTGCTGTGGCGACGCATGAGCTTGCAGGGAAACCCGCCCCGCGCGGGCGGCTGATCAATGTTCCGCGCCTCATCTCAGCCTATTATACGCGCCAGCCGGACCCCGATTCGATCAACCAGCGGGTTGCCTTTGGCACCTCCGGGCATCGGGGCACCTCCCTGGAGGGTAGCTTTAACGAGGATCACATCCTCGCGATCAGCCAGGCCATTGCTGAGTATCGCCAGGGCGAGGGGACGAGCGGCCCCCTCTTTTTGGGGATGGACACGCACGCCCTGTCCGAGGCTGCCCAGGCCACGGCGGTCGAGGTGTTTGCGGCCAACGGGGTGGAGGTGTGCATCCAGCAGGGGATGGGGTACACCCCCACGCCGGTCATCTCCCATGCGATTTTGCAGTACAACCAGGGGCGCACGGCGGGGCTGGCTGATGGCGTGGTCATCACCCCCTCGCACAACCCACCGGACGATGGCGGCTTCAAGTACAACCCCCCCAACGGTGGCCCAGCCGATACGGGCACCACGCGGGTGATCCAGGACCGCGCGAACGAGATGCTGGCCGATGGCCTGCGCGCGGTGCAACGCATGCCGTTCGAGCGGGCGCTCCGCTCGGAGAGTGTCCGCGAGTACGACTATGTGACTCCCTACGTGGACGATCTGGAAAGCGTGGTGGACATGGAGGCCATCGCCGCATCCGGCCTGCGGATCGGCGTGGACCCGATGGGGGGGGCTGCCGTCGCTTACTGGGAGCCAATCGTCGAGCGCTACGGTCTGAACGTGACCGTGGTCAATCCCTACGTGGACCCCACCTTCGGCTTCATGACGGTGGACAAAGATGGCAAGATCCGCATGGACTGCTCGTCGCCCTTCGCCATGGCGAGCCTGATCGGGCTGAAGGATCAGTTCGATATTGCCTGGGGCAACGATCCCGACACAGATCGCCATGGAATCGTCACCCCCAGCGTGGGGCTGATGAACCCGAATCACTATCTGGCCGTCGCCATCGGCTACCTGTTCCAGCATCGCCCGGGCTGGGGCGAGGGAACCGCCGTGGGCAAGACGTTGGTGTCAAGCTCCATGATTGACCGCGTGGCGGCGAGCCTGGGACGCAGGCTCGTCGAGGTGCCGGTCGGCTTTAAATGGTTCGTGGACGGGCTGCTCGATGGCTCCCTCGGCTTTGGGGGGGAGGAAAGTGCGGGCGCCTCCTTCCTGCGGCGGGATGGCAGCGTGTGGACCACCGACAAGGATGGCATCATCCTCGACCTGCTTGCCGCCGAGATCACAGCCGTCACGGGCCGCGACCCGGGCGAGCACTACCGCGCGCTGGAAGCTGAATTTGGGTCGCCCGTGTATGAGCGCATGGATGCCCCCGCCAACCGCGCCCAGAAAGCAGCCCTCGCCAATCTGTCACCCGAGATGGTGGAGGCGAGCGAGCTTGCCGGAGAGCCGATTGTGGCCAAGTTGACGCGCGCGCCGGGCAACAATGCGGCCATCGGCGGGCTCAAGGTGGTTACCGAGAATGGGTGGTTCGCCGCTCGCCCGTCCGGCACCGAGGACATTTACAAGATTTATGCAGAAAGCTTCAAGGGGCGCGAGCACCTGCACCAGATTCAGCAAGAAGCCCAGGCCATCGTGAGCGCGGCGTTCGGCGCGGCAGGGCTGTAGAGAGGAAGCTAGATGACGAGCGACATTCGCTTTGGCACCGATGGCTGGCGAGCGCGGATCGCGGAGGGGTATACCTTCGCCAATCTGCGGCGCGTGGCGCAGGGCTATGCCAGCTATCTCACGTCCCTGGGGCAGGGGGAGCGCGGCATCGTTGTTGGCTATGACAACCGCTTTCTGGGGGGGGATTTTGCCCACACCGTGGCAGAGGTCATGGCGGGCAACGGAATCCGCGTTTTTCTGACTGCTGGCCCCACGCCGACCCCGGTGGTGAGCTTTTCGATTTTGTGGAAGCAGGCGGGCGGTGCGGTAAATGTCACCGCCAGCCACAACCCGCCGGAAGACAACGGGTTCAAGATTCGCGCCGATTATGGCGGTGCCGTGGCGCAGGAAAACCTGGCTTCGGTGGAAGCGAACATCCCCGCCAGCGAGACAGGGGTTCGCACCATGCCGCTGGAGCAGGCCGAGCGCACCGGGCTGGTCGAGTACATAGATGCCAGCGATGCCTATATCGCACAGCTACGCCGCATGGTGGATGTGGAGGCTATCAAGCAATCTGGCTATCGTGTCGTGGTGGATGCGATGTGGGGGGTGGGGGCTGGCTGGTTTCCGCGCATCCTGGCGGGTGGCACCGTGGACCTGCACGAGATTCACAACGTGCGCAATCCGTCCTTTCCGGAAATGGAGCGCCCCGAGCCCATCCCCCCGAACACGGCGGTCTGCCAGGCCACGGTGCCGGCGCGGGGTGCCCATGTGGGCATCCTGACCGATGGCGATGCCGACCGCGTGGGCATCGTGGCGGAAGATGGCACCTTCGTCAACCAACTCCAGGTCTACGCGCTCCTGGCCTACTACCTGATGGAGGTTCGTGGCGAGAGGGGGGCCATCGTCAAGACCCTTTCCACCACCTCGATGCTGGAAAAGTTGGGTGACCTGTACGGCGTGGCGGTCCACGAGACGGGGGTCGGCTTCAAGTATGTGGCTCCGAAGATGGTGGAGACCGACGCCGTCATCGGCGGGGAGGAGTCGGGCGGCTATGCCTTCCGCGGCCATGTGCCGGAGCGCGATGGGATCTTGGCGGGGCTGATGTTTCTTGACCTGATGAGCCGGACGGGGCGCACCCCGACCGAACTGCTTCAGGCACTGTTCGACAAGGTGGGGCCCCACCACTACGACCGCGTGGATGTGCACTATCCGGCAACCGAGCGCGAGGCGATCCTTCAGCGGGTGCGCGAGGCGCGGCCCGACCGCCTGGCGGGCTTCCCGGTGGAGCGCATCAACACGACCGACGGATGGAAATACATGCTGGGCGAGGGCGGCGGCTGGCTCCTCATCCGCTTCAGTGGCACAGAGCCTGTGATTCGCGTCTACACCGAAACGAGCCGCGCCGAGCAGGTGGCGCCCCTGCTCCAGGCAGGGCTGGCGCTGGCGGGCGTGCGCGGGTGAGGGATGCAAGGCATCGTGACATCTGTCCCCCTCTGCATGACAGATGTCACGTGACATCCCTTGTGTTGTGTGTGAAAATTAGTACAAGCTGGCGACCCCATGCTTGTTGACACCCATCTGCACCTGGATTTTGAGCAGTACGATGCGGATCGGGCGGAGGTAGTGGAGCGGGCGCTGGCAGCGGGTGTCAGCGAGATGATTACCATCGGCACCACGCTGGAAACAAGCGCCAACGCCGTGGCCCTGGCGGAGCGATTCCCGTCGGTGTGGGCGGCGGTGGGAATCCACCCCAACGATGCCACCGAGTGGGGGGGCGAGGCGGAGGCGGCCCTGCGGGCGTGGGCCAGCCACCCGAAGGTGGTCGCCATCGGCGAGATTGGGCTGGATTACTACTGGGAGCGCGTGCCCCATCCCATCCAGCAGCGAGCCTTTGACGAGCAACTGGCGCTGGCGGCGGAGGTGGGGTTGCCCGTCATCATCCACGACCGGGACGCGCACGAGGCGGTAATGGCCACGCTGCGCCGGTGGGCGGGCACGCTGCCGGCAGCGCAACGCCGTGGGGTGCTTCACTTTTTCAGCGGGGATAGGGCCATGGCGGAGGAGGCACTGGCCCTGGGCTTTTTTCTGGGGACGGATGGGCCTGTGACCTTCAAGAACGCGCGCGACCTCCACGCCCTGGTTGCTGACCTTCCGCTGGATCGTCTTCTCTTAGAAACCGATGCCCCTTTTCTGGCGCCCCACCCGCATCGCGGGCAGCGCAACGAGCCTGCCTATGTCCGCCTTGTGGCGGAGCAGGTCGCGCGGTTGCATGGAACAAGCCTGGAGCAGGTAGCACAGCAGACAACGCACAATGCCCACCGCCTCTTTCGGCTGGAGCGTAAGCCATGAACGCCTTGAACTCCCATACCCTGAGTACCCTCCCGCTCTTCGAGCCGCTTGAAGGGGAACTTCACGCGGTGCTCGACAAACTGCGCAGCGCGGCAACCATTCGCATGGATCTGCTGGACGAGGCGCTCGCCTACGTGGTGGCGGCGGGGGGCAAGTTGGTCCGTCCGGCCCTGGCTATCTCTTCCGCCTGCATCTACCAGGATACCGACGAGCGGGTCATCTCGCTCGCTGCAAGCGTGGAGATGCTGCACACTGCCACGCTCGTCCATGACGACATGATTGACGATGCGGCGCGGCGGCGCGGCAACCCCACCCTTCACACCCTGCTGAGCCCTACCACTGCGGTGCTGCTGGGCGATTACCTCTTCGCGCAGGCGGCGGCCTGGGCCGCCGAGACGCAGAGCGTGCGCGTGGTGCGCATCTTTTCCGAGACGCTCATGACCATCGTGCAGGGTGAACTGCGGCAGATGTGGGCCCAGTTTGACCTGGAACGCGCCGTTGAGGATTACCAAGAGCGCATCTACGGGAAGACCGCCGCCCTGTTCGCCGCTGCCTGCGAGGCAGGTGCCGTGCTGGGCGGCGCCCCCGAAAACGAGGTGCGCGCCCTCCGCGAGTATGGCCGACTGGTGGGGCTCGCCTTCCAGATCGTGGATGACGTGCTGGACTACGCGGGCGATGCTGAGCGGATAGGCAAGCCCATCGGGAGCGACCTGCGCAACGGCAACATCACCCTGCCCGTCATCCTCTACCTGCGCCACTACGACCGCGACAACCTGGCAGAGCGCTACTTCGCCGACCATCGCCTCCTCCCGGAACAGGTGGAAGAGGTGATCGGGCGCGTCATCGCTTCCCCCGCCCTGCAAGACACCCTGGACACCGCCCGCCGCTTTGTAGAAGAGGCCAAGCTCGCCCTTGCTATCCTTCCGGACGGCCCGCATGTCGAGCGGCTCAAGGCCCTGGGCGACTACACGGTCGAGCGGACCCTATGACGAGCGGCCCCGGGCCGCGCCCCTAGCAGGCGCCTGTGCTCTCCATCATCATCGTTTCCTGGAACACCTGCGCCCTCCTGCGCCGCTGCCTGGCCAGCCTGAGGGCGGCGCAGGGCCAGCATGGGCTGGACATCATCGTGGTGGACAACGGTAGCCATGATGGCACGCCAGCGATGGTACGCTCCGACTTTCCGGAGGTGACGCTGATCGAGCCGGGCAGCAATCTGGGCTTTTCCAGGGCGAACAATGTGGGGATGGCGCGTGCGCGGGGCGAGTGGCTGCTGCTGCTGAACCCGGACACCGAGATCGTGGGGGACGCTCTGGCGGAGATGGTGAGCTTCCTGGAAGCGAATCCCCCAGTCGGCCTGGTGGGCCCGCAGCTGCTTTACACCGATGGCACCCGTCAGGCCAGCCGCCATCGTTTTCCCTCCCCCCTGACCCTTTTTCTCGCCAGCACCCCCCTGGACCGAATCGCCAGCCGCGCGCTTCGCCGCTACTATATGGGCGATGTTCAGCCGGAAAAGCCCCACCCCGTAGATTGGCTGTCCGGCGCGGCTCTGCTACTTCGGCGCGCCGTGTATGAGGGCGTGGGCGGGCTGGATGAGGCGTACTTTATGTACTTTGAAGAAACGGACTGGCAACGCCGCATCAAGGCGGCAGGGTGGTCTATCTGGTATGTGCCGTCGGCCACCATCCGCCATCACGAGGACGCATCCAGCAGCCAGGTGATGGCCCTGCGTCACATTCGATTCAACAGCAGTCGGCTTTTTTACGCCGCCCGATGGCATGGGGCGCGCTTGGCTGCCCTGTTGCGCCTCTGGCTGCTCCTGCTGTTTGCCCTGGAATGGGCAAAAGAAGCGACGAAGGGGCTGCTGGGCCACAAGCGCACGGTGCGTTGGCAGCGCCTTCGGGAGTACGCCCTGCTGCTGCGCGCCCTCTGGCACCCCACCCCCCAGGCATCGGGCTAGCAGGCGCCCGCCGCCCTCCCCCTTTTCCTTCCCTATGAGAATCCTCTACATTAGCGGCGAGTTTCCGCCCATGCGCGGCAGCGTGGGGGACCACACTGCCCGCCTCGCCTCGGCAGTGCAGGCGCGGGGGCACGAGGTGGCGATCCTCACTGACGTGCGCGCCCAGGACGATGCGCCCCGCCCCTTCCCTGTCTACCCCGTTGTCGAGACATGGGGGATGTCTGGCTGGAAGCGGGTGGCGGAGGTGGCGGGCGACTACGACCTGCTCCATCTGGAATACCAGGCGGGGGCGTTTGGGATGGGGCTTGCCCCGCAGTTGCTGCCCGATGCCATGCGCCTCCTGACAGGGGGCAAGCCCCTCGTGACCACCTTTCACGACCTGCTGGTGCCCTACCTTTTCCCGAAGGCGGGCCGGATGCGGGCCTGGTCGGTCCGTCATCTGGCGCGTGCCTCGGATGGGGTGATCGCTACCAATGCAGAGGACGCGGCGATGCTGCGCGAGTGGGGGGTCCGCCACCTGCGCGAGATTCCCATTGCTTCGCCCCTGCCGCTGGAAACCGCGCCTGGCTGGGAGCGGGACGCGTGGCGCGCCCGCTGGGGCATCCAACCCACCGAAAAGTTGCTGGTCCACTTTGGCTTCTTGAACCGCGCCAAGGGGGTGGAAACCCTGCTGCATGCCTACGACGGCCTGCTGCGCGCGGGTCAGCCCTATCGCCTGCTCATGGCGGGCGACCCGCTTGGGGCGAGCGACCCCTCCAACCGAGGGTACCTGGCCGAAATCGAGGCGCTGGCCGAAACGTTGCACCTGCACGCCCCGTGGCTCCAGTGGACGGGCGACCTGCCCGAGCAGGAGCTTATCCACGCCATTCTGGCTGCCGACCTGATCGTGCTCCCCTTCCGCGAGGGGGCCAGTTTGCGTCGCTCCACCCTCATCATGTCCCTCTCGTTGGGCCGTCCGGTTGTCACCACCGAGCCCGGCACGCCCATCGCCTGGTTGGAGGACGGACACAACATAGCCTTCGCCCGCCGCGATGACGCTGGCGACCTGGCACGCAAGATCGCCCTGCTGCTCCGCTACGAGCCCACCTTGCAGCGGCTGGAGCGCGGTGCCGCGGTTCTCGGACAGCGCTTCGACTGGGGGCAGATTGCCAAGCACACGGTAAGCCTGTACGCGCAGATCGCAACGCTTTCCTGACTTTCTTGAAGCTGCCCTTAAACGACGTGCCTTGCTGAACTGCTGGTTTTGGCTAAAGTTATCAGGTACGCTTGTTGCACTCTGGAACCCCCTGTAACGGTCTGCCATGACACTAGGCACCCTTCTATCCTATCTGCCCGGGCCGCTTCTGCGCTGGCTCATCCCCCACATTCGGCTGGCCGATCTGCGCCATAGCGTGGAAAGCTTGATCGTGGAAGCCTGGCTCAACGAGACGGCCGACCAACGGCGCATCCTGGTGGTGGGCAGCGATCCCCTGCTGCACCTGCCGCTCGCACGGAGCGGGGCCATCCTCGTGGGGCTGGCGACGGACGCGCGCACGGTGGAAGAGGCGCATCGGCTGGCACGGCGGATGGGCATCCAGGATCGGGTCCATTTCCACGTGTCCGACCTGTTGAACCTGCCCTTTTCAGCAGGCTATTTTGATGCGGTCCTTTGCGGGGCGGCGCTCGCCCGCTCCCCAATGATCTCTTCATCCTCCGCGAGATGGCGCGCGTGCTGAAGAGTGGGGGGATCCTGGGGCTGACGCTCCCCTCCTTCGAGGCAGCCGGCCTGCTGAGTCGGTACGTGCCGCGCCACTGGCTGCTGGACGACCTGGGCCGCGAGCCGGTGAGCGCGACAGGCGGCCCCGCCCCGCGCGTGGCCATGAATCACCGCGTGCGGGAGTTGATGCGCGAGCGCGAGCAACTGCGCCGCCTGTATCGCTTTTCCCAGATGAGCACCCGCCTGGACCTGCTTGGCTTGGAAGTGGCGGACCACGGCCCCTATCTGACCCGCCTGGGCGCCATAGCCT
This sequence comes from uncultured Chloroflexia bacterium, assembly GCA_963721895.1. Lineage (GTDB taxonomy): Bacteria > Chloroflexota > Anaerolineae > Ardenticatenales > Ardenticatenaceae > CAVRLZ01. The sequence goes on from CAVRLZ010000031.1 coordinate 182,972, forward strand.
TCGAGGCGTTCCACACGCTGCGCGCCCTGGACCGACGGCGCGGCACGGGCCGCCTCCTTTATGCCCTGCTGTCGCCCCTGCTCCTGCTGCCCGTGATGTTGCTGGACGCCGCCTCCCAGGAGGCAGATGGCTATGGGCTTCGGCTGGCGGCGATCAAGCGCAGCGATCACGGCAACATGCAACCGTTTCACGACGAGGGGGGTGGGCTGGAGCGTCACTGGCGCCGCCCGGCGCGCGAGCGTGCCACGGCCCCGCGCCTACTCTAGCAGCCCGGGTCGGCGGTGGATGGCGTTGCCTTCCTCCCCCTTTGGATATCCCCAACGAGTCAGTTATAATGGCGCGCCGCCCGCCGCGTGCGGGGGTTGATTCCATTTCCCCACGGAAGGAGCCTTATCCATGCGCAGATACCTTGTGCCCATCACCCTACTTTTGGCGCTCGTGCTGGCCGCGATCGCGCAGCGGCCCACCACCGCCACCCCGACTGGTGAATCGGCTGATTCGTATTTGCCAATCGCCGCCCTTCCCTTCCCGCCCACCGCGACCCCCACGGCGACCCTCACCGCCACGCCCGAGCCGACTGCCACGGCGACCCTCACCGCCACGCCCGAGCCGACCGCCACCCAGCAGCCCACCGGCACCGGGGTCTTTTACCGCAATCTTCTCGAGTACTATGATTGGTCGGGCACGATGACCTATGGCTTTGTGCGCTTCTGGAATGGCAGCCCTGCCTTTGGCGGACCCTCCAACTTTCACGTCTATGTAGCCCTGGATTGTGGGGGGCTTTATCGTAGCTCCGATCTGGACGGCACGGGCTACTACCAGATCCCGATCAACGGGTTTCCCTCGCTGCCGCTCGAATGTCCGGGACGTGCCTGGCTGATGAAGGGGCCGGTCGGTAGCGAGCAGCGAGTGTCCAACGACTTTGCCATTGACACCCGCAACGGTAGCTGCTGGCGGATGGACTTTATTGAATGTCAGGCGGGGGACCCCAGCGCATCCTGCCAACTTCCTACGGGTCAGGCGGCCCTGGGGCGGCTCGAGATCGTGCAGACAGAGAGCGCCATCGCCGCACCTTGCCCTTGATGCAAGTTGCCCAGGCGGGCGGGCGCAACGAGCCGTTGCGCCCGCCCGCCTCTCCCCCTCTACGCCTCGTTAGCGGCCCCTCTTCCCTTGTCGCCCCTCCTCGCCCATGCTGACTTTCGCCCCTGAGCCTGTCCCGCGCCCCGTGCCCCGCGCCATGATGGGGCTGCTCACGCTCTTTGTGCTGCTCGCCATCATCAGCAGCCTGATCGTGCCGCCTCTTTGAAACCCCTGATGAGATCTGGCACTTTGCCTATGTCCAGCAACTGGCGAGCGGCGGGGGCCTGCCCCACTCCGAGCGGCAGACGGAGGCGCTGTGGCGTCAGGAGGGGGGGCAGGCCCCTGCCTACTATCTGGCTGCCGCGCTCCTGACTGCGTGGGTGGATCAGCACGATTTCCCGGCGCTTGCCGCGCAGATCAACCCCCACGCCGCCCTGGGCGAGCCGAGCACGCTGGAAAACATTTCTTATCTGGCTCACGATCAGGCGCGCGAGTGGCCGTGGCGCGGCTCGATCCTGGCGCTCCACGTGGCGCGCTTCTTTTCCATCTTCCTGGGCGCGGTGACCGTATGGGCCTGTTTCCAAACCCTCCGCCTGCTGCTGGGGGACTCGCGCGCCCTGCTTGGAACGGCGCTCGTGGCCTTTATCCCGCAATTTATCTTCATTAGCGGGGCGGTCAGCAATGACAACGCGATGAACGCGACGGCGGCGCTGCTGCTCTGGAGGCTGGTGGCCCTGGTGCGCGCGCCCCCTGCCAGTCCCTGGCAGCAGCCGCGCCCGTGGCTACTCATCGGGCTGCTGCTCGGGCTGGCCCTGCTGTCTAAGCTCACGGGACTGGCCCTTGTCCCGCTGGTCGGGCTCGCGCTGCTCCTCGTCGCGTGGCGCGCGCGCGCCTGGTCAGTGCTCTGGCAGGGCGCTATCCTGGTTGGTGGGGATTGCGCTGTTGGTGAGCGGCTGGTGGTACGCTCGCAACGTGTGGCTTTATGGGGATTGGCTGGCGCTCAACGTCTGGGAATCGAACGTGCTCGCCCGTGAGGGGGGGCTCTCACTCCTGGCGCTCGTTGGGGAGGGGCGCGGGTTGGAGTATTCCTTCTGGGGGCTTTTTGGCTGGTTCAACGTCCCCTATCCCTCATGGGTGTATGCCCTGTTTCGGGGGGTGGAAGTGGCGGCGCTGGGCGGCTTGCTGGTCCGGGGCGCGCGGCACTGGGGGCGGCGTACCGTTCGCCGTCCGGCGCTGACCCGGTGGCTGGGGGCCGGGGTGCTGGTAGCGTGGCTGCTGCTGCTCGGGGCGGCGTGGCTCGCTTTCATGCGGGTCACCTTTGCCGCGCAGGGGCGCCTCTTCTTTCCTGCCCTGCCCTCGGTGGCCCTGCTGCTCGGGGTCGGGCTGGGGGCGTGGCGCTGGCGAGGGGGGCAGCCCTGGCTGGCCTGGGCGGTGACGGGCGGGCTGATCGGCCTGAGCGCGCTCACGCCCTGGCTCCTCCTGTATCCTGCGTATGCCCCCTCGACCCCGCTGGAAGGGGTGCCCGACGGCGTGAGGCCGCTGGCCGTGCACTTTGACGGGACGATGAGGCTGGAAGGCTATACCCTCGATTCCGAGCAGGTGGCACCGGGGGATCTGCTGGCCGTCACGCTTTACTGGCGGGCCACGGCACCGTTGGCCGAGCGCTATTCCGTCTCGTTGAAGCTGTTCGGTGCGGGGCAACAAGTCGTGGCGTCCAGCGACGCCTACCCGGATGGGGGCGCTGGCCCACCACCGCCTGGCCCCCTGGCAAGGTGATAGCGGACCGTCGCCTGTTGAGGGTGGCGGAGGGCGCTGTGACCCCGGCGGCGGCCCGCCTGACCGTGGATGTGTACAGCTTTGATACCCTGGAAATGCTGCCCGCGCGCGTTGACGGGCTTCCAGCAAGCTCGCCACTCCTGATTCACACGCTCCCCCTGCGCGAGCCGGGCACGGAGCCGCCGCCGCAGGCGTTCCGCTTCCGGCCCATCGAGGGCGCCGCGACGGTACGCGGCGATCAGTTAGAAGCTACCTTTGTGTGGGAGGTAGGGCAACCGCTGGACGGGAGATGGCAAGCATTTTTCCATCTTACCCCCGCGCTCGATCAGCCGCCGGTCGCGCAGAGCGATTTCGCCCCCATGCAGGGGGACCTGCCGACCCACTTTTGGCGGCCGGGCGATCGGCTGGCGGATGGGGCATCGCTCGTGCTGCCAGACGACCTGCCACCCGGGCGACTTTTTGTTGGTGACCGGATTGTACGATCTGGCGAGCCAGCAGCGTGTGGCGGGGGATGGGGAGCAGAGCGCCTGGACGTTGGCCCGCCTTCGCTGGGACGGCGTGCGCTGGCAGGTGCTCCCATGAGCGCGGCGCGGCGCGGCGGTGGGCGGTGGATCGCCCCCTGATGGGGGTGGTGGCAGGCTACCTCCTCCTGGCCCTGCTTTATGCCACGGTGACGCCCGTCTTCGAGAAATCCGACGAGAACTGGCACTTTGCCTATGCCCTATTCGTGGCAGAGCAGGGTCGCCTGCCCGTGCAGACGCTGGAGGTGCGGGAGCACCTGGCCGAGCAGGAGGGGAGCCAACCCCCGCTCTACTACGTGCTCCTGGCGGGGCTGCTGCGCTGGCTGCCGGGCGATGGGTTAGAAAGCGGCTACGCTACCTTAACCGGGCTCAACCCGCACTATGGGGGAAGCGCGCAGGCCCCCCTGGCCAACGCGAACCAGTTCGTGCATGGCCCCTGCCCGGCGACCTGCCAGCAGGCTCGCGTTGGCGTCTATCTGGGGCGCGGGCTGAGCATCGTGGCCGGGGTTGGCGTCGGTGCTGGCGGCGGCGGCGGCTGTGCGATTTGGCTTTCCGGGGCGACCCGCGCTGGCGTGGGGCACTGCCGGGCTGATGGGGCTCACCCCGCAATTTTTACACGTCTCCTCGTCCGCCAGCAACGACGCCCTGACAGTAGCCCTCGTTACAGCATCGCTTGCCCTCGCGCTTTGGTGGCTGCGCCACCCGGCCAGTGCCCCGCGCGTCGTGACCCTTGGTGTCGTCACGGGGTTGGCCACGCTCGCCAAGGTGAGCGGTCTGAGCGGGGCGCTATCGGTGGGGGTGCTGTTGCTGCTGGGCGGATCGCTGCCGGTCAGGCAGCGGCTCGCCCAGATAGCGCGTTACGGCGCTGCGTTTGTTGGGGTGAGCGGATGGTGGTTTTGGCGAAACTGGCGCCTGTACGGGGAACTCACTGCCACGCGCATCCACCTGCAGGTCTATGGGGTGCCGCCCTATCCGCTCACGTGGCAGCGCTTCACTGACGAGTGGGCGGCGGTGGCGGCCTCGTATTGGGCTTCCTTTGGATGGGGCGGCATCAACCTGCCCCATCGGGCCTATCGGGTCGCCTTCCTCCTGGCTGGGCTGCTGGCGCTCCTCTTCGTCGTCGAGTTGATTCGCGGCTGGCGTCGGTGGGACGGGGCGCAACGCGCCCTGGTGGCGCTGTCGCTCTTTCAGCTGATGGTGGTGGGGGCCCTGTTGGCCCAATGGATGCGCTTGACCGTCGCGCCGCTCGGTCGCCTGCTTTTTCCGGCGGCGCTCCCGATCTCGCTGATCTTGATGATGGGGCTACTGAGCCTGGCACCCCGTCGCAGGGAGGGGGTGGCGGCGGGCACCGTCCTGGTCGGGATGGCGGTGGTCGCGTTGGGGCTGGCCCTGGGGCTCATCCGCCCGCGCTATGCGCCAGCCGCCCCGCTGGCGCGCCTGCCCGCTGACGCTATAGCCGTGGACGCCCGCTTCGGTGAGGCAGTGGCCCTGGTGGGGTACACGCTGTCGGATGCTCCCGTAGCGCCCGGCGAGACACTGCCGCTCACCCTGTTTTGGCGCACGCTCGCCCCGCTGGAAGCCAACTATTCTGTAGGTGTCAAAGTGTTTGGCCGCGGGGGAGCCCTGCTTGCCCGCGACGATTCCTACCCTGACGAGGGTCGCTGGCCCTCGCGTGCGTGGCCGCCCGGCGTGCTTATTCCGGACCGACGAACGCTGCGGCTGGCGCCCGACGCCCAGGTGCCCGCCCTGGCGCAGCTCCAGGTGGATTTGTTCCGCCTGGAGGGACTGGAGTCGCTGCCCGTGACCGTTGCTGGGCAGCCAGTCGCCCCCTATCGCCCGGCGAGCCTTGTGGTGCGCCCGGCTGGCCAGCAGGCAGGGCCGCCCGCTTCCTTTCGGGTGCGCCCTGCCGAGCCGCGTGTCAGCGTGCAAGGGGGCGCGGCCATCGTCGAATTTGTGTGGGAAGTGGGGCAGCCGTTGGAGCGGGCGGCCCAGGCTTTCTTCCACCTGAGCCGCGACCCCCAGCAGCCCCCGTTGGAGCAGGCAGACTTTGCGCCGCTGGATGGCGCGTTCCCCACCAGCCACTGGTGGCCGGGCGACCGCCTACCGGACCAGAGCACGTTGTCCTTGCCGCCAGAGGCGGAGCCAGGTGACTATGAATTGATCCTGGGGCTCTACGACCTGGCAAGCGGACAGCGGGTGGAGGGGGAGGCGGGGCGCAGCGCCTGGAGCGTGGGGCGCCTACGTTGGGATGGTCGTAGCTGGACGGTGCTCGATGAATAAGCGCACGCGTCATGCCCTCTGGTTGGCTGGGGTGCTCCTGCTGTCGCTGATCGTCTTCCTGGCAGAGTTGGGCGAGCGGGGCATATGGCAGGATGAGGGGCTGACGCTCTACCAGGTGCGCCTGCCCTTCGGTGAGATTTTAGCCAACCGCATTCCCGTGGCGCAGTTTATCACCCAGAACACCGTACCCCCGCTGTACTTTCTGGTGCTGGGTGCCTGGGGGCGGCTGGCAGGCTTTGGCATCTGGGGGCTGCGCCTTTTCTCGGTGGCAGCGGTGCTGCTGGCGCTGGCTCTTTTCTTTGACGCTGGGCGCGCGATGGGGGGGGCGCGCGTGGGGCGGTTGGCTGCACTGCTGGGCGCGCTCTCGCCCCTGTATCTTTGGTACGCGCAGGAACTTCGCATGTATACCTTCCTGCTCGCGCTTGCCACCCTCTCCTTCGCTCTGCTGTGGCGCTGGCATCGGGAAGCACAGCACCCTGCGGGCCCTGCCCCCTGGCGCTGGATTGGCGGTTACGTGCTTGTGGCCGCGGCGATGGGATGGACCCACTACCTGGCGTTGCCGCTCGTTGCGGCACAGCTAGCCTGGTTGGCCCTGATGGCCCTGCGCCGCCGCACGCTCCCCCTGCTGCTGGGGCTCGTGGCCCTGCTGGCCCTGCTGGTGCCGCTGATTCCCTTTGGGACGGAGCGGCTTTTGGCCGGGGCGGAGCGCGATTTTGCGTTCCAGCCGCTGGGCTTCATTGTGACGAATGCCCTGCACGCCTTTGCCTTTGGCCTACCCTGGTTCCAGAGCGACCCGGCCCACGTGCTGCCGCTGCTCCCTCTGGCATGGGGGCTGCTGGCCGTGGGGCTGTGGGGGGCGTGGCGGCGCGGCGGGTGGCCGCTCCTGCTGTTGCTGGGGGCAGGGCTAACCTTGCCCGTGCTCTTGATCTACCTGCTTTCCTACGTCAAGCCGCTTTACCAGAATGCGCGCCACCTGATCGCGATCAGCCCCGCGTTTTACCTGCTCTGGGCGCTCGCGCTCGACACACTGGCCGAGCGTCGGCGATGGCTGCCCCTGCTGGTGGTACCCTGGCTCGCCTACGGCTGGTTGCCCGCCTATGGGCATTACTTCCACAGCGACGAGGCCCTGAAAAATGACGTGCGCCCCCTTTTTGAGTATCTGCGGGACGTGTATGTGCCTGGTGACGTGGTGGCGCTAAACGATCCCGTCCTCCAACACGCCCTTACCTATTTTGCGCCCGGCGTGCCGTGGACGGTGCTGCCGCTTTACGGCGAACCCTTGAACGAGGCCGATGCGGTTTGGCTTTATGGTCAGGTGGCGCAGCAGTACGAGCGAATCTGGTACGTGTTCGGCCCGCCGGACACGACCTTCAACACGTGGCAGCATGTCTGGGATTGGTTCAGCGACCCATCACGATAGGCTCTCCATCATGGAGTTTCCGGGGCAAACACGGGTTGGCGCTGTGCAGTTCGACCTGCGTGGGCGGTTGATTCAGGAGGAGCCTCACGACGTAGCGTTTCCGGCAGACGCGCGCTTCGGGGGCGTCATCCGTTTTCTGGGGCTGCACGAAGCGCTTGACCCCACGGCGGCGGGGCAACGGGTGGATGTGGAAACGCTGTGGACCGTTGACGCGCAGCCAACGGACGATCTGCAGGTGGTGGTGCGCTTGAGCGACGGCGCGGGGCGCACCTGGCTTCAAGAGCAATTTGCCCCCTTTGCAGGGCTGCACCCCACCAACCGATGGCTGCCGGGGCAGTTTCTGCGTGTCCCGCTTTTCCCGCTCTTGCCCCCAACGCTGCCCCCCGGCACCTACAACGTGGAGTTGTTTTTGGTGGGGGCGGATGGCCGGGCGCGCTTTCCCGATGGCAGCGAGAGCCCCCTGCTGCTGGAAAGCCGGCTGACGGTGACGCGCCCTGCGGCGCCCCCCCGCGTGGAGGGGGTCGGGGTGGGGGGGCTGCGCGTGCAGCCAGAGCCGATGCCTGCTGTGCTGCCGCCCGCCACGACGCTTCCGCTGCTGCTTTCCGTGCAGGTCGAGCAGCCCGACGGGTTGCCCGATGCCTGGGAGGTGGTGGCTGAGGATGAGGCGGGCGCAGGTGTTTGGAGGGTGATACTCCCCCTGCTCGATGGGCTGCCAACGGCTGAGGATGGGAGCCCCCAGAGCTTGCCGGGCGGCTGGCAGCGCGGCGACAGCATCCACCTGCGCTACACCCTCTCGCTGCCCCCTGCGCTTGCCGGGCGCTATCGCCTGCTGCTCCGCGCGCAGCGGGGCGGGGCGGGGCTGCCCATGACGCGATGGGGTGGGCTGTGGCGCAGCGAGGCCCTGCTGCTAGGGGAGATCGAGATCGAGGCGCGCGTGCCGCGCACCGAGCTCCCGCCTTTCGATGAGGCCGCAACGGCGGAATGGGAGGGGAAGGTCCGATTGCGCGGCTATTCCACCGCGCCCCAGCCTGTGCGGGGGGGGGAGGCCCTGCGCCTGCAGCTTGGATGGGAGGCGCTTGCCCCGACGGAGCGTCCCTACAAGATTTTCTTACATGCGGTGGACCCCCAGGGCGCGTTCGTCGCAGGGGCCGACGCCTTCTTCGATGTTCCGAGCGTGGCCTGGCAGGCCGGGGAGGTGTTGTTGAGCGAGCACCTGTTCCAAGCGGGCACACTCCCCCCTGGGCGCTATACGCTGCAGGTTGGCCTCTACCACGAGCCCACGCAGGAGCGACTCCTCACCGATGCACCCGACTTCGCGCAGCCCCTGGGCACCATTGAGGTGCTTCCCTGATGAGCCTCCCTTCATTCCATCGGCTGCCGCCGTTACGGGCGCGGGCGGCTGCCCTGCTGGCAATTCTGCTGACCCTGCCGGCGGCGTGGCCCTTCCTGGTGGCTGAGGGCTACTGGGTCAGCCACGATGGGCTTTTCCACCTGTATCGGCTGCTCTCGCTGGAAAGCGCGTGGCGCGTGGGCCACTTTTACCCTCGCCTTTTTCCTGACTTTGCCTTCGGCTACGGCTTCGCGGTGCTAAATTTTTATGGCCCCCTGACCTACTACACTGCGCTGGCGCTGAGTGCCCTCCTTCCCGCGTTGGTGGCTGTCAAGGCTACCTTCGCGCTTAGCTATCCGCTGGCAGCGCTGGCGGTCTGGTGGTTGGCGCGTGACCTGTGGCGGCGCGATGAGGCAGCCAACGAGGGGGCCGGGCTGGTGGCCGCGGCTGCCTACACCTATGTGCCCTACCACATGGCCGATGTGCAACTGCGCGGGGCCCTGGCCGAAAGTTGGGCCTTTGTCTGGACCCCGCTTTTGTTCTGGGCGCTCTGGCGGGCGCGCCCCTGGCCGTTGGCGCTCTCCCTGGCCGCGCTTGTGCTGACCCACAATTTGAGCGTGGTGCTGGTGGCCCTGCCGCTCGCGGCGTGGGCCTTTGTGGGGCCCCATGCGCTCTCTCCAGCCAGACGGCTCCGTGCGTTGGTAGGGGGGGGAGGGCTTGCCGCGCTGTTGAGCGCCTTTTACTGGTTGCCCGTCCTGCTTGAATCACGCTGGGTGGGCATCGCGCAGGACGTGGGCGGGCAAGGGTTCGCGCGGCACCTGGCTCCCCTGTCCCAATGGGTGGCGCCCTCTGCCACCTACCGCTATTTTCCGGAGCAGGGGGTGGCGGGGGAGCATCCCCTTTCCTGGGCGCAGGTGGCCCTGCTGGCGGCGGCGCTCGTGACGCTGCCTGCCGTGTGGCGGGGGTTGTGGGCGGCGCGGCTCCGATTCTGGTGGGGCCTTCTGGGGCTTTCTCTCCTTCTGCTCCTTCCCCTCTCGCTCCCGCTCTGGCAGGCCCTGCGCTTTCCTTTCGGCCTGGTGCAATATCCCTGGCGCTGGCTGGCGCTGACGGCCCTGGCCACGGCGATGCTGGCCAGCAGCCTGCTCGCGCCGCCGCTGGCGGCTGGCAACGCGAGGGTGCGGGCCTTGCTCCTGATGGTCCTGTTGGCGTGGCTGGCAGCCTCCTCGCTCCAGCATCTGCCGTGGGCGCCGCGCACCGTGGAGGTGGCACGCCACCCCGTGCCGATGTGGCAGGAAGATGCGGCGGCGGGGCAGGTGGGGGCTACCTGGACCGCAGAATTTTTGCCGCTCACGGTGCAGGAGCAGCGCTGGGCGCTGGCCCGCGCGCCGGAGCAGGTGCCCGATGTGGGGGAGCGCACGCCCCTGCGCGTCCGGCGCGCGGGCAGCGATGGCTTTCTGTTCTGGGCGGAGGTGGAGGGGGAAAGCGGGGGCTGGCTCACCTTCCCGCGCTTCGCCTATCCCTCCATGCAGGCGAAGGTGGACGGGGTGAAGGCGCCAATCGTGGCGCGCGGCGAGCTTGGGCTTGCCTCCGTGGCACTGCCTGCTGGCCAACATCACGTCACGCTCGCGGCGGAGCCGCTGGCGACGATGCCCTGGCTCGGTACGATTTTGGCTCTGGCGGCCCTGCTGACGGGGGGCGCTGCGCTCATTCGGCAGGGCAGGACGGGGGCGGGAATTGCGTTGGGGCTGCTGCTCCTTGCGGGGGTGGCGTGGCTCGTGCGCTCCCCATCGGGGGCCGACGCCCCCCTCGCTGCGCCTGTCACGATTGGCGAGCAGGTGCAGTTGCTGGGGGTAACCTCGCGAGGAAAAGCCGCCCAGGCGGGATCGTCGCAGGCGCTCACCCTGCTCTGGTTCAACCTGGAGCGCACCCGCGAGTCCTACATCACATTTTTGCATCTGACCGCGCCCGGCGGCGGCAACCCGCTCGCGCAGCATGACAGCGAGCCCAACATGGGCACGGTGCCCACCTCTCGCTGGCTCGCGGGACAGGTGGTCGAAGACCTGCACCTGCTGGACATCCCGCCTGACCTTGCAGCAGGGCGCTATGAGCTGTGGGCGGGCATCTATGCCCTGACTGATGGCGAGGCGCGCCCGCTGCCGGGGGACAGCAGCGGGCGCTACCTCGTTGGCACCCTGGAGGTGGTGAGTCCCTAGCTACCCTTCTCCACAAAGAGCACGTTCGCGAAATCCCCGGATTTGGCGTAGTAGACCCGACTACGCCCATCGCTCAGCCGCTCGGCGCGCTGCCCCACATAGGTAGACCCCCCGTGAGACAGGTAAAATTCCGGAGAGTTCGGAACAAAGCCATCCCGGAAGATGGCTTTTTGAAGGGCAGCCTGCGGGTTGAATCGGAGGATCTGCTTCTGCTCTCCGGTCTGCAGCAGCAGATCGTTCAAAGAGGTAGCGGGATCAGGCGGTTGGGGCGGTTGGGGCGGTTGGGTAGCGCCTTCCTTGGTGGCACGCTCGTACCACAAGCGGTACACCACGTGGTGGTTGCCGTGCATCTCCATCCCCCGTAAGGCATCGCTGGGGGCGCCCTCTAGCTTGGCCTCGTACCGATTCGGGATGCCATACATGGGGTGGTTGATCGCTGGCTCGCCCTGCGGCTTTTCCAGCGGCAGCGACCAGGCCTCGCCCGAATGAAGGTTGCGGATGGCAACGCGTTGCGACGGGTCGTGGGGCTCCATGATGTCCACATGGTGGCGCCCGCCGCTCTTGCTCTCCTCCAGAAACTCCACCTTTTTCAAGCGCCAATAGTTCGAGCCAGCCGGAGCACTGGCCTCCACCACTTCAATCCAGGGTGGGCAGTTAACCATTTCTCGCTGTGCCATGAACCCTCCTTTGGGTCTTTCAAAACAGACGTAGGATAAAATGGAGCAGTGATGGAGGCGTAGGACTTTATTGTCTCAATTTTCCTGGGGGGTGTAAAGAGGCAAATCCAGGGAGGGGGTTCTTTGCAGGGGGTGGAGCAGTTCTGGACGGGACCAAACGTCCCGCATTCGCGATTCTCAACCAATTGGTATAAGCTGTCACCTTCCTGCCATTCGTCTACCACCCTGCAGGAGCCAATGGTTCCCTACAAGATTCGCCCGCTAACCCCCGACGATGAGCCCCTTCTGTGGGAGATGGTATACCTTGCCATCCACGTGCCGTCAGGCATGGTGCCCCCCCCGCGGGAAGTTATCTTCCACCCCATGATCTCGCGCTATGTGCGCGGCTGGGGTCGCCCTGGTGATTATGGGGTCGGGGCAGTGACCCTGTCGAGCGGGCAATTGCTTGGCGCGGCCTGGCTGCGGCTGCTGAGTGGGGAAAACCGGGGATTTGGCTACGTGGACGATGAAACGCCGGAGCTGACCGTTGCCCTGCAACCCGCCTTCCGGGGGTCGGGCATCGGGACCGAGCTTTTGACGCAGCTGCTAGAGGGGGCTCGTTCTCGCTTTCAAAGGGTGTCCCTGAGCGTGGCGCGGGACAACCCTGCCTTGCGGCTGTACCAGCGACTGGGGTTTGAGGTGGTGGGGGGCAGCGACACCTCGTGGACCATGGTCAAGCGCTGGGACGCCTCGCAGGGCGAAAGCGTATAAGAAGGTCAGGAAAGCGCGCCCTTGCGCCTCACTGCCCCCCTGGGTTATCGGCGCTCCTGATAGTTCGGCGCTTCCTGGGTAATAAAGACGCCGTGTGGGTGACTCTCGATCAAGCCGGCGTTGGTGATCCGCCGGAAGCGCGCCTTCTCCTGAAGCGCCGCGAGCGTTTCCGCCCCCACGTAGCCCATGCCCGCGCGGATACCACCCGCAAGCTGGAAGACGTAATCTTTCAGGAAGCCCTTGTAGGGCACCCGCCCCTCGATCCCCTCCGGCACAAGCTTTCCGGCCTGCCCCTGCGCGTAGCGGTCGCGCCCTGGTCCCCGCATGGCGCCGAGCGAGCCCATGCCCCGATAATCCTTGAAGCGCTCGCCCTGGTAGACGATCACCTCGCCCGGTGCCTCATCCAGCCCAGCCAGCAGCGAGCCGAGCATCACCGCGCCAGCACCGGCTGCCAGGGCCTTGACCGCGTCCCCCGAATACTTGATACCGCCGTCGGAGATGATCGGCACCCCACGCTCGCGGGCCGCCCTCGCGCACTCCCAGACCGCTGTGACCTGCGGCACGCCCACGCCCGCCACGATGCGCGTCGTGCAGATCGAGCCGCTGCCGATGCCCACCTTGATCGCGTTGGCGCCTGCGTCAATCAGCGCATGCGTGCCCTCTGGCGTGGCAACGTTGCCCGCAAAGATGGCTTGCCGGGGGTACAGGTCGCGCAGCCGCCGCACCGCGTCCAGCACGTTGCGCGAGTGGCCGTGGGCGGTATCCACCACCAGCACGTCCACCTGTGCGCGCACCAGGGCGGCCGCGCGCTCCAGATAATCCGCGCTTGCCCCCACCGCCGCGCCCACCAGCAGGCGGTCGCGGCCATCCAGCGAGGCGAAGGGAAAATCGCGCTTCTTCTGGATATCCTTGACGGTGATCAGGCCAACCAGAAAGCCGCCCGCGTCCACCAGGGGCAACTTCTCGATCCGATGCTCCTGCAGGATGGCACTTGCTTCTTCCAGCGTCGTGCCGAGCGGCGCCGTCACCAGGTTTCTGGAGGTCATGTAATCGGCAATGGGGCGCGCATAGTCGCGGACGAAGCGGATGTCGCGGTTGGTCAGGATGCCGACCAGCCTGCCGCCCTCCTCCGTGATGGGCACGCCGGAGATGCGATAGGTAGACATAAGATGCTCAGCGTCATGGAGCGTCTGATCGGGACGGAGCGTGATGGGATCCACGATCATCCCGCTTTCCGAGCGCTTGACCTTGTCCACCTCGGTGGCCTGCTCCTCGATAGAAAGGTTGCGGTGGACAATGCCGAGCCCGCCATCGCGCGCGAGGGCGATGGCGAGCCGCGCCTCGGTTACCGTGTCCATGGCGGCGGAAAGCAGGGGCACATTCAAGCGGATGCCTGGTGCCAGTTCCGTGCTCAGGTCAATGTCGCTGGGCAACACCTCGCTGTAGCCGGGCAGCAACAGCACATCATCGAACGTCAGCGCCTCGCGCTCAAACAACTCTTGTCGGCTCATAAGGCTCTCCTGTGGGCGGGCGGCTCTTCCAAACATTGCGCGTCCGGCGATTTTGACGTACAAGGTCTGCCGCACGCCGTGCTTGGATCGGTGGGGGCATGGGGAGCATAGTCGGGCGGGCGCGTGGCGTCAAGCCCCCCGTTAACAAGAAGAGTTGGAGGAATGGGAGGATGTATGGCTGAGCAGCGACTGACGCACCTGGACGAAGAGGGAAACGCGCGCATGGTGGATGTGGGCGCAAAGGCAGTAACCGAGCGCGTGGCGGTGGCGCGGGGGCGCGTGCGCATGGAGCCGGAAACGCTGCGCCTGATCCGTGACGGGGCCATGCGCAAGGGCGATGTGCTGACCGTCGCCCAGATTGCGGGGATTCAGGCAGCGAAGCGCACCCATGAGTTGATCCCCCTCTGTCACCCCCTGCTGCTGACCCACGTCTCGCTGACCTTCTCCTTTGATGAGGAGCAAAGCAGCGTCGAGATCGAGGGACAGGTGCGCGTGAGCGGGCAGACCGGCGTGGAGATGGAGGCGCTCACCGCCGTTTCCGTGGCGGCGCTCACCATCTATGATATGGCCAAGGCTGTAGACCGCGCGATGACCATCTCCGACATCCGCGTGGCGGAAAAGCGGGGCGGCAAGAGCGGCGATTTTCGAGCCGAGGCGTGAGGGTCCGAGCGGGGGAGGCCGGGCATTTTTTGACAAAAGCCCTGGCTTCCATAAACTACGAGATACGATTCAACTGAACACCGATTGCTCATCACGAGGGGGGGAGGGACCGGCCCGATGAACCCCCGGCAACCAGCGTGCTTCCTATGCAATAGGGGAGCGGCGCCAGGTGCCAAATCCGGCAGGTTGCGCCGAGGTCTCGGTTGCGCCTCCTGAAAGATGAGAGACCCTCACCGTTGCCAGCGCCCATCCTGCGTTGTCCCGTCTCTCATCCCTATGAGGGACTTTTTTTATTTTGGCCGCAGCTAGCTTGACCGCGGCCCCCGCTGGAGTCGTGACGCCACCATGCGCACTATCGAATGGGTGGACGACGGCAACGTCGTCCGAATGATTGATCAGCGTGTGCTCCCGCATGAGGAGCGCTGGCTGGAGTTTGACGATTACCGCGAGGTGGCGGAGGCGATCACCTCGATGGTGATTCGCGGCGCGCCCGCCATCGGGGCGGCGGCAGCCTTCGGCATGGCGCTCGCCGCCCGCCAAAGCCAGGCGGAAAGCGTCGAGGGGCTGCTGCGTGACCTGGAAGCGGCGCACGATCTGCTGCTGGAGGCGCGGCCCACGGCGGTCAACCTGCGTTGGGGCCTGGAGCGCATGCTGCGTCACGCGCACGGCGTCGCCAGCGACGACCTGGACACGATTCGCGAGGCCCTGCTGGCAGAGGCCAAGCAACTCGCTGATGAGGACGTGCGGATCAACCAGACGATGGGGGCACACGGGGCGAAACTGCTCCCGCAGAACGCGCGCGTGCTGCACCATTGCAACACGGGCGGCCTGGCCACTGTGGATTGGGGCACGGCCCTGGGCGTCATCCGCTCCGCCCACGAGCAGGGCAAGAACATCCACGTCTGGGTAGACGAGACGCGCCCCCGTTTGCAGGGCGCGCGGTTGACCGCGTGGGAACTGATGCAGTGGGGCGTGCCGATGACCCTTATCGCGGACAACGCGGCGGGCTATTACATGCTCACGGGGCAGGTGGATGCGGTGCTGGTCGGGGCGGACCGTATCGCCGCCAATGGCGACACGGTGAACAAGATCGGCACCTACAAACTGGCGGCGGTGGCGAAGGACAACGACGTGCCCTTCTACGTGGTGGCCCCCACCTCGACCGTTGATCTGCGTACGCCCACTGGTCGCGATATCCCCATCGAGGAGCGCGACCCACGCGAGGTGACCCACCCCGACAACGACCCGTTGGGCATCGCCCCTGTCGGCGTCGTCGTGGGCAACCCCGCCTTTGACATTACCCCCCACCGCCTGATTACCGCCATCATCACCGAACACGGGCCGGTCTATCCCCCGTTTGAGGAAAATTTGAAGAAGGTGGTAGGCTCCGGCGAGCAGGGGAACGGGTAGGGGAGTTTCGTGCCATCCTACAAGAGGAAAGTATGACCAAACAAGTAGTCCTTGTCGGCTCGATTGCGTTCGATTACATCATGCGCTTTCCGGGCCATTTCAATGAGCATATTCTGCCAGAGCACCTGGACCGATTGAGCCTCTCCTTCCTCGTGGACGAGATGCGCAAGGAGCGGGGTGGCGTGGCAGCGAACATCGGTTACACCATGGGGCTGCTGGGTGGCCGCCCCCTGCTCTTCGGCACGGTGGGGCAGGATTTTGGCGACTATCGCTCGTGGTTGGAAACGCATGGCGTGGATACCAGCGGGGTGCGCGGGATAGAGGACAAGTTTACCGCCTCCTTCTTTGTGAACACCGACCTGGGCAACCGCCAGATTGCCAGCTTTTACGCAGGGGCGATGGGGGACGCCGCCCAGCTTTCCCTCGAGTCACTCGATCAGGAAGCTATCGAGTGGGTGGTCATCTCCCCCACCGCGCCCGACGCGATGGCGAAGGCAGTGCGCGAGTGCAAGGCGCTGGGCCTTCCCTATATCTACGACCCCAGCCAGCAAACGGTGCGGCTCAGCCGCGAGGATCTGCTGGAGGGGATCGAGGGCTCGCAGATGCTGATTGTCAACGACTACGAGCTAAACCTGATCGAGCGAAAGACGGGGCTGGAAAGCGCCGAGATTCACGCGCTCACGGGGGCCCTGGTGGTGACAAAGGGCGAACAGGGGATCACGATCCTGAACAAGGAGGTGCTCCACATTCCGCCCGCCCTGACCGAGAACGTCGTGGACCCGACCGGGGTGGGCGACGCTTTCCGCGGCGGCTTCCTGCAGGCGCGTGTCCGAGGCGCCGATTGGGAGACAGCGGGGCGCATGGGCGCTCTAGCCGCTACCTATTGCCTGGAGCACATGGGCACGCAGGGGCAGCATTTCACGGCCGACGCGTTTCTGGCGCGCTTCGAGCAGGTATATGGCGACGCAGCCGGGGCGCGCGCCGTCGTGGGCGGCTGAGGGATTCTAACCCCCGCCCGACTTTTTATAGTACCCACACTTGACGACTTCAAACTCACACAGGAGACGTAACACAGATGGCTGACTTCGATATCAAAGACATCAACCTTGCCGAGAAGGGCCTTTTCCGCATGCGCTGGGCGGCCAAGGAAATGCCGGTGCTGGACCTGCTCGAGGAGCGCTTTCGCCGCGAGCAGCCCTTCGCGGGGATCCGCATCGCCGCGACGATGCACGTGACCTCCGAGACGGCGAACCTCATGCGCATCCTGATTGCGGGTGGTGCGGAGTGCGCGCTCAGCGCCTCGAACCCGCTCTCGACGCAGGACGACATCGCCGCTGCGCTGGTTTCCCACTACGAGATGCCGGTCTACGCCATCAAGGGCGAGGACACGGCTACCTATAACCGCCACTTGAACTCGGTGCTAGACCTGAAGCCGCACATCACCATGGACGATGGGATGGACCTGGTGGCGATGCTTCACTCCAAGCGCTCCGACCTGCTGGAGCATGTGGTCGGCGGCACGGAGGAGACCACCACCGGCGTCATCCGCCTGCGCGCCATGGCGAAGGAGGGCGCGCTCCGCTTCCCCATCATCGCCGTGAACGATGCCCAGACCAAGCATTTCTTTGACAACCGCTATGGCACCGGGCAGAGCACGATTGACGGAATCATCCGCGGGACAAACGTGCTGCTGGCCGGCAAGAACTTCGTGGTGGGCGGGTATGGCTGGTGCTCGCGCGGCATCGCCAGCCGGGCGCAGGGCATGGGCTCGAACGTGATCGTCACCGAGATTGACCCCCTGCGTGCGCTGGAGGCGGTCATGGACGGCTTCCGCGTCATGCCGATGGCGCAGGCCGCCAAAGAAGGCCACATCTTCTGCTCTGCGACGGGCGACATCAACGTGATTGACTGGCCCCATATTGAGAACATGCGCGACGGGGCGATCCTCGCCAATTCGGGCCACTTTGACGTAGAAGTGAACATCCGTGAGCTGGAGAAGCAGTCGGTCAAGAAGACGCGCGTGCGCGAGTTTTTGGACGAGTACCTGCTCTCGGACGGGCGCCACATCTATGTGGTCGGCGAGGGGCGGCTGGTCAACCTGGCGGCTGCCGAGGGGCACCCCAGCGCGGTGATGGACATGAGCTTCGCCAACCAGGCGCTTGCTGCCGAATACATCCTCAAGCACGGCAGCGAGTTGGAGGGTCAGGTCTACGACGTGCCGAAGGAGATTGACGCCGAGATCGCGCGGCTGAAACTGGCGGCGATGGGCATCCAGATCGATGAGCTCACCGACGAGCAGGAAGAGTACCTCAGCGCCTGGGAGCACGGCACCGTTTAAGAATCGAATCAAGAGAGTGGGGACAAGGGACCCCGAACAAGGGGGCGGCGTGGGCTGGCACGGATGCCACGCGCCACCCCGCTGTTCCCGCTCGCTCCGTTTTCTTCCAATCCCCCTACAGGAGTTATCAAAATGTCCAACAGCTTTATGGAGCGCGAGCAACTGTTCTTCACCTCGGAATCGGTCACCGAGGGGCACCCCGACAAGATGTGCGACCAGATCTCAGATGCCGTGCTCGACGCCTGCCTCGAGCAGGACCCCATGAGCCGCGTCGCCTGCGAGACGGCCATCAAGACCGGCTTCGTCCTCTGCTTTGGCGAGATTACGACCAATGCCTTTGTAAACTTTGACGTGCTCGTGCGCAAGGTGGTCAACGAGATCGGCTTCGACTCCTCGGAGAAGGGGTTCGATGGCACCACCTGCGGCGTGCAGATTGCCATCGCCGCGCAGTCCCAGGACATCGCCCAGGGCGTGGATCAGGGGCTGGAGTATCGCGAGAACGGCCATGTGGATGAGGAAGCCGAGCTTGAAAAGATCGGCGCGGGCGATCAGGGCATGATGTTTGGCTTTGCCTGCAACGAGACCCCGGAGCTGATGCCGCTGCCCATCTCGCTGGCGCACCAACTCACGCGCCGCCTCGCGCAGTTGCGCAAGAGCGGCACCCTGCCCTGGCTGCGCCCGGACGGCAAGAGTCAGGTCACCGTGGAGTACAGCTTTGGCAAGCCGAAGCGGGTGGACACCGTGCTGATCTCCACGCAGCACGCCCCGGAGATTTCCCAGGAGGCCATCGCCGAGGCGATCAAGGATGAGGTCATCCTGCCCGTGCTGCCCCATGACCTCGTGGACGACAACCTCAAGGTTTACGTGAACCCCACGGGCCGCTTCGTGGTGGGCGGGCCGATGGGCGATGCCGGGCTGACAGGGCGCAAGATTATCGTGGACACCTACGGTGGCATGGGCCGTCATGGTGGCGGTGCCTTTTCCGGCAAGGATTCCACCAAGGTGGACCGCTCCGCTGCCTACGCCTGCCGCTGGGTGGCCAAGAACATCGTTGCCGCGGGCCTCGCCGAGCGCTGTGAGATCCAGGTGGCCTACGCCATCGGCATCGCGCGCCCGCTGTCCATCAACGTTGAAACCTTTGGCACGGGCAAGGTGTCGGACGATGTGATCATCGAGGCCATCAACAAGGTCTTCGACCTGCGCCCCGGTGCCATCATCCGCGACCTGGGCCTGCGCCGCCCCATCTTCCGCCAGACCGCTGCCTACGGCCACTTTGGCCGCACCGACGTTGAGCTCCCCTGGGAGCAGACCAACAAGGTAGAGGCCCTGCTGGAAGCGGCGGGCGTCGAGGCCGTTCCGGCCTAAAAGTAATTGTCTGAAGAAAGAGCCCACGCCGCGCGGCGTGGGCTCTTTCTTTGCGTCCATTTTTCTGAAGTGCCAGATTTCTATATCATCGTAGCAGGCTTGCTCCCTTGCGAACTCAGTTGGACGCACGCAACGTGCTTTATCACAGTGCCTCAGCTTGGCAACCCCCTGTGAGGCAGGCAGAGGCAGCCCCTGAAGGGGGTGCAACCGAGGTCGCACCCATGTACCTATCAGTCGTCCGAGGAGGAGAACAGTGAAGCGCACAAGATGGATGTGGCTGATCGTCGGGCTGGTAACGGCGGCGTTGGCGGCGTGCGGCGGTGCGGGGGAAGACGCTTCCTCTGACACCCCACCCGTGTCAGAGGGGGGCGAGGGGCGGGAAGCCTTTCTGGGTAGCTGTACGCCGAGTGGGCCGCTTCGCCTCTTCAATTGGGGGGAGTACCTGGACCCGGCGATTCGCGAGCAGTTCCAGGCGGTCTACGGCGTGGAGGTCACCGAGGATAACTACGGCTCGAACGAGGAGCTTATCACCAAGCTGCGCGCCGGCAACAGTGGCTACGACCTGGTTTTCCCCTCAGACTATGCGGTGGCACAGATGGCTGAGGAGGGGCTGCTGGCGGAATTGGAGCGTGAAAACATCCCCAACATCGAGAATGTCAACCCGGAGCTGATGGGCCTGTACTACGATCCGGACAACCGCTACTCGCTGCCCTACCAGTGGGGGGTGACGGGCATCTCGTACAATGAAGCGTATTTCGAGACAGCGCCCGATTCCTACGCCCTCATCTTCGATGCCTCCGTCGCGGGACAGCAGGAGGGCTCGTTTTCCGTGCTGGATGACGAGCGCGAGACAATCGGCGCCGCTCTCAAGTTCCTGGGCTACTCGGTCAACGACTCGGACCCCGCCCATGTTGCCGAGGCAGAAGCGTTGTTGCTGGAACAGAAGCAGCTTTCCAACTTTTCCGGCTACAACAGCGAGAACTTCTACGATGCGCTGGCAGGCGAGGAGGTTGTCTTTGCCCATGCGTGGAGCGGCGGCACAGCCCTGGCCGCGAGCGAGAACGAGGCGATCCGCTTCACAGTTCCCCAGGAAGGCGGTGTCATCTGGCAGGACAACATGGCTGTCCCCGCCGATGCCCCGAACCGCTGCACCGCCGAGTTGTTCATCAACTACATCCTCCATCCGGAGATTGCAGCGCAACTGGTGAGTTTCACTTACTATAACACCCCGGTTCTCGCCGCCCTGGATCTGGTGGACGAGGAAACGCGAGCGTTGCTGGACATTGTTGCCGTGGATGAGGCGACGATGGACCGATTGGAATGGATCGAGCGGACAGAGGGGTCGAGCGTCTTCAGCGACGCCTGGACGCGCGTCAAGTCTCGATAGCGACAGCGCGGGATAGTTGGAACGGGCGGGGCGACGGGGGGCTTGCCTCCTCGTCGCCCCGCTTGCTACAAAGCCTCGATCTCGACGATCACGACTTCCACATCGGGCCGCTCCCGCTCGATCCAGCCTTCCAATTGCTCGAGGAGCCCGTAGGCGTAGGCAGCACTGGGGCTGACCGTAACGAAGCCTAGCGATGCCGCGCCCTGCACGTCCTGCAGATCCACCTCCGCCGCCGCCACGTTGAAGGTTTGCCGGGCACGCGCCAGCAGGCTCTTGATGATGTGCCGCTTGTCCTTCAGCGTCCGGCTCGGCAGGTTTAACTCCACCCGTGCGGAACAAACATGCATGGCGTCCTCCCTCCGCTCACGGCCTCCCCCAACGTTCGATGTCTAGCGGGCGAATGGAAAGATCCACCCCCTGGCGATACAGCACCACGTGCTCAGGATCCAGGAGGAGAAAGGTTCCCTCGCTTGACGAGTTCCGCTTGGCTGGCTCGTGGAGCCAGGTGCCTGCGTTGGCCAGGAGGCGCGGTTGCCCCTCCCCATTCTGGCAGCGCACCAGGCCCGCACGGTGCGTGTGGCCGAACACATAGGCATCGCAGGGCAGGGGGCGCCCATGCTCTTCCTCGGCAATGGCCAGAATGCGTGCCACAGCCTTTTCGTAGCTGCCCACTTCCTGCGCCACCGTGCCTCGGTCCAGATGGCTGATCCACCGCTGGATCGGGTACAGCAGCACAAACGAGATGGCGGCCAGGTAGCGCTTCATCGTCAGGTAGCGCTCCCAAAGGTTGTTCATCTTGGTGCGCGTGCGCTCCCCCAGCGAGACGGCGTAGAGCAACTCGAAGACGATGGTCCCCGCAAGCTCCAGGTCGCTGCGCTTGAGCTCGTGCAGGCCAATCTCTTCCAGCCGCTGCAGGATAAAGAGCGGGCCAGAGGAAAAGATTCCGGCGCGCCCGTCGTGCAGGATCGCTGTGTGGTGGCCGTGGTGGAACACAACATTTTTGTCTCCCACCGTTGCGAAGTGATCGGGGTAGCTCACCACGAAGCGGTCGCGCGCGGCGAGGGGAAAGAGCCGCGCCAGATGGGAGTCGTCGAAGCGGCGCTGCGAGTGCTCCGGCACTTCCAGCGCGAGGTCGTCGCGGAGGGCGAGGATTTGCTCCACGAGTTGGTGCTGGACGAGGAGATGGTGATCGTGGTTGCCGGGCAGGTAGAGCATCTGCCCAAAGTCGAGGCTGGCGAGCCTGTCGAGAAAGTAGGCGGAGCGCGTGCGCGCCTGGGCAAAGGTGGCTGTCCAAAGCTCCCAGATGTCGCCCAGCAGCACGATCTCCTTGAAGGGGCCCTGCTCAGCCAGCCACTCGATCAACCCATCCACGCGCGCGCGCCCTGCTGCATCGTCCTCATCGCGCACGGTCAGCAGCGCATCTGCTTCGCCGAAATGGGTGTCGGAAATGACTAGGATCTTCTGCGATGAGTGATGGGTCATGCTGGGGTCATAGGATAGGGAGGGAGGGGCGGGTTGCTAGTGGCTCCACGTCAGTTCGGCCTCGAGCATCTTGGCAATGGCTCGCTCCATGCGGCTCTTGCCCGGCCAGTTGGAAAAGGCAGTCAGCAACTCACCCTTTGCGGAGAGGAGCACGAAGGTAGGGGTGACCCGCACCTGGTAGCGCTGGATGGCGGGTAACGAGGCGGTGTCGTCCATGTCAATCGGAACCATGGCGATCTGGTCCGCGTATTGTTCTGTCAGGGCGTCGAGGTCCGGCCTGGCCTTCTGGCAAATCTGACACCATTCCGCGTGAAAGAAGACGATGGTGGGTTTGCCTAGCTCGCCCCGCTCGGCGGCGGCCAGCACATCCACCTGGGTGGCAAGGGTCGGGGGGGCGGGAAGGGAAGCATTGCCCCCATCGGTGGTGCAGGCCGCAAGCAGCATGGCTACTGTCACCAGGAGTAACGCCTGTGCCGTACTCGAGTTCATCTGCTGTTCATCCTTGGCCAGAAAGTGCGTTGGCAGCCCAACCCCGGAGGGAAGGCGCGGCAGGCATCAGCGATTCGAATCAACAGCGCCATGCCGCCGCAAGATGATAGCATACGCCAGTTGAACCCGAAACCGCTCCGCCGGGCCTCCTTGTAGCCGCGCGGAACGATTAAAGCCCAACGCGCTGGGCCACGTCTCGGAAATGGGGGTCCTCGGCATATACCTGCTGCAACGCTTTGTTGGCCTGGGCGCGCTTGCCCAGGGCCTGATAGGTGAGGGCGCGCCAGTAAGTCCCCTCGCGGAGCAGGTCGGGACTGCGATCCTTCTTGCGGCGCAGCGCTGCCGTGAAGACGCTCAGCGCTGCCTCGTGAAGCCCCTGTGCCTGCATCGCCCGCCCGTACCAGATGGCCGTAGCCAGGGACACATCGTCGGTGGCCTCGATCCCGCTGGCGCGCTCGATCACCGACTCCCACAAGCCATAGTGGCCGTATAGCTCGCACAGCGAGAGGGTGAGCACCGGATTCTCCACGAGCCCTGACAGCTGATCCAGCAGATCAATGGCCTCTTCTAGTTGGCCCTCCGCCTGGTACAACTCGGCGAGTAGCAGGGCGGCGCCCAGCCCATCCACCGGCACCTCCACTGCCACGCTGGGGGTCACCTGCACCAGGAGCATCCCGATGAGCGGCTCGTACTTTTCCATCAGCGGCGTGGGAAAGGCTTCCTCCCGCTGCACCACCTCCTCCAAAAGCGGGATGGCGGGCGCATAGTCGCCGCGCGCGGCCAGCAGGGCGGCGGCGAGGATGGCGGCAGCGGGCTCCTGGGGGGCGGCTGCCAGAAAGTGCTGAAGCGCCGTTTCCGGCTGCTGCGCCTGGGATGCTTCCAGGCCGTGCACCAGGGCCTTCTCATGCGCCGGAGCAAACAGGCCGGGGCGGGGAAGCGAGGGGGGCGCGGCAGTTTCGGTGTCCGGTGCCGCCGCTTTGGCTCGCTTGGGAGAGGATTTCCCGCTCCACTGCTTCACGTAGTAGATGCCGGAGCCTGGCAGGTCGGCGGTGAAGCGGGTGCCGCGCGGCCCGACGCCCAGGCGCAGCCCCATGATCCCCAGGCTAAAGCCGATGCCGCTCTTGCTGATGTTCAAGCGCACGTGCTTGCCCAGGCGGATACTTTTGTTCAGTCGAATTCCCATTGTGGCATACCCCTTGCGAATGGTAGTGGCACATTCTTCCATCGCCCTTTGGGGGGGCGGGAGAACTTTGCTATTGTATCGTACAAAGACAGATTTGGCTTGATGGAGCCGAGGCAGACTCTTGGATTCTAGCACTACCCTGACAAGCTATTACGACATGCTTTCCCTGCACGGCCAACCGGGCCCGGCGGGGGCGCGTTACTATGAGTTCCTGCTGGAAGCCCTGTATAACGCTGCCCAGAACGAGGAGGCGATGGTGGCCTTCCGCTCTTCGCTCAGCCCGGCGGAGCAGAAGGACCTTGAATGGTGGATGGACGAGGTGCTCCGGCGCTTCACGCACTACCAGCAGGTGGCACGGAGCACCATGGAGCAGGCACAGGCGCTCCGGCAAGAGGAGGGTGGGCAGGAGGCGGCGCGGACCCTGATGGCTGCCGCCGCCCCGCGCATCAAGCGGCTGTGGCAGGGGGTGTCGCCGGAACTGTCCGTGGCCTATGCGTTTCATGGGCGCCCCTATGGCAACGAGGCCGCTGACCTGCAGCGATGGGCGAACGAGGTAGCCCCGCTGCGGGGCGCGCTCCGCGCGGAGGAATGGCACACCTTTGTGCAGGGGCTGGCTACGACGCCCCCCGCCGAGGGCGCGGACGATTCCGAACAAAGCGAGCCGCCCGCAGAGCCGCCTGCCCCAATCGAGCCGCCTGCGGAGCCGCCTGCCCCAACCGAGCCGCCTGCGGAGCCGCCGCCCCAACCGAGCCGCCGCAGAGCCGCCCGCCCCGACCGAGCCGCCCTTGGAAACTGGCCTCGCAGGGGATGCTGCTGATAGCGCCGCGGCGGCGACGGAGCCAGCAAGCTGACGGCTGACAGGATAGAAACGAAATTGTCGTGGGGCGATGATACAATAATGGTTCGCTGCGACCGAACGGGCGCGGCGCAGACGGGACAGCCATCACGCCAGCGATAGGATAGGAGCTATGCCACCATTCCGCGTAGTGAGCGACTTTCAACCGACCGGCGATCAGCCACGCGCCATCCAGCAGCTCACGCAGGGGTTGCAGGATGAGCTTCGCCAGCAGACCCTGCTGGGGGCGACTGGCACGGGTAAAACCTTTACCGTAGCACAGGTGATCGAGCGCGTGCAGCGGCCCACGCTGGTGCTGGCGCACAACAAAACCCTGGCTGCCCAGCTTTACTCTGAATTCAAGAGCTTCTTTCCCGACAACGCTGTCGAGTACTTCGTCTCCTACTACGATTACTATCAGCCCGAAGCCTACGTGCCGCAGCATGACCTGTTTATCGAGAAGGACTCGGCGATCAACGACGAGATTGACCGCCTGCGGCTGGCTGCGACCCAGGCCCTCTTCACGCGAAATGACGTGATCATCGTCGGCTCTGTTTCGGCCATCTACGGCCTCGGCTCGCCGGAAGATTACGGGCGCGTGGTGGTCGAGTTGAAGCGCGGCGAGGTGCGCAAGCGCGATAGGGTGCTGCGCCATCTGGTGGACATCCATTACGAGCGCAACGACTATGACCTGAAGCGCGGCACCTTCCGCGTGCGCGGCGACACGCTGGAAGTGATGCCTGCTTACGAGGAGGCAGTCTATCGGGTGGAGTTCTGGGGCGACGAGATCGAGCGGATCACCGAGGTGGACGCACTCACCGGCGAGGTTATCCGCGAGCACGTGGCGCTCGGCATCTATCCCGCGAAGCACTTTATCACCCCGGAGGACAAGCTTCTCGACGCCATCCGTGACATCGAGGCGGAGTTGGAGGAGCGCCTGGTGGAACTGCGCGACAACGACAAGCTCCTGGAAGCGCAGCGGCTGGAGCAGCGGACGCGTTACGACCTGGAAATGCTGCGCGAGATCGGCTACTGCTCCGGCGTCGAGAACTATTCGCGCCATCTTGCCCAACGCGAGCCCGGCTCCACCCCGTGGACGCTGCTGGATTACTTCCCTGACGACTTTCTGCTGGTCATTGACGAGAGCCACATGACCATCCCGCAGGTGCGGGGCATGTTCAACGGGGATCGGGCGCGCAAAGAAACGCTCGTGGAGTACGGCTTCCGCTTGCCGAGCGCGTTGGACAACCGCCCGCTCACCTTTGACGAGTTCATGCAGCACATCCATCAGGTGATCTATGTGTCCGCTACCCCTGGTCCCTTCGAGCGCGAGCACTCCGACCTGATAGTGGATCAGGTCATCCGCCCGACCGGCATCCTGGACCCGGTGATCCACGTTCGACCGTCCAAGGGGCAGGTGGACGACCTGGTGAGCGAGATCAACCTGCGCATCCGGCGCGGCGAGCGTGCCATCGTGACTACCTTGACCAAGCGCATGTCGGAGGATCTGGCGGACTACCTGGCCGACCTGGGGATCAAGGTGCATTACCTTCACTCGGAGATTCAGACTATCGAGCGGGTGGAGATTTTGCGCGAGTTGCGGCTGGGGGTGTATGACGTGGTGGTGGGGATCAACCTGCTGCGCGAGGGGCTGGACCTGCCAGAAGTGTCGCTCGTCGCCATCCTGGACGCAGACAAGGAGGGCTTTCTGCGCTCCGAGTCGGCGCTGATTCAGACCGTCGGGCGTGCCGCGCGCCACGTGGATGGCACAGTCATCATGTACGCGGACCGCATCACCAACTCGATGGAGCGCGCCATCGCGGAGACGGACCGCCGCCGCGACATTCAGCGTCTACACAACGAGGCGCATGGGATTGAGCCGCACACCATCGCCAAGGCTATCCATGACCTGACCGAGCGCGTGCGCGTGGCCGAAGCGAAAGAGGAATACGATGCCACCCACCTGGCGCGCGTGCCAAAGGATGAGCTGAAGCGCATGCTGGACGACCTGACCAAGCAGATGCGCGCCGCCGCCCAGGAGCTTGAGTTCGAGCGCGCCGCCCAACTGCGCGACCAGATCAACGACCTGCGCCTTATCCTGGAAGCCGAGGACACCCGCCCCGAGTGGGAAAAGATTCGCGAGCAGCAGACCAAGGAGCGTCGCAGCGTTCGGTATGAGGTGTAGGGGTACGACGGGGCAGAGGGGGGGCGCAGCTCCCTCTGCCCGCTTCCTCAGACGAAATCGAACAGGTCAATGAAGGGGGTGCCCGCCGGCAGCGTGCGTGAGCTGCAGGCACGCAGGGCGCTTGTCACCTGTCCCGCGCTCTGGCTGGGGTCGGCGGCCCAGAGCAGGGCGGCTAGGCCGCTGGCTAGCGGTGCCGCAAAGGAGGTCCCCGCCCACGCCACCATACCGGATGTGTTTACGGGGTCTGCTCCCTCGCCCAACATGGGGACGTTGTTGTCGGTGAAGGGTCCCACTAGCGGGAAGGTTGGGTCCACATGGGGTCTGGTCCGACCCTCCACGCGTTGCAGGATCACCTCCCCGCCGAACACGGCGACCCCCTGCGCTGTGGCGCGGTTGGCATACCATGCCTCCTTCGTGCCATCGTGCTGCGCGGCGGTCACATCCACCACCTCGTCATAGGCAGCCGGGAAGCGCGCCCCCGCTCGCTCGCTCGCGCCGCTCGAGTTGTTGCCCGCTGCGGCGATTAGCAGCACACCGCGGTCGTAGAGGGCGCGGAATGCATCGTAAAGCCCTCGATCAAGGCGGTCGGCGCGATGGGAGCGGTGCGCCTGCCAGGGCCAGCGTCCGTCAAAGTGTTCTAGCACCCCCTTTGGGATATGATCGTAAGTGTCGGGCACGTTAGCCGGATCATCTGGAATGTTGAGCACCAGGCTCATGTTCACGATCACCCGCTCCCCGTCCTGCACGCTCGCTGCAATTTCGCCAAGTGCCTCAATCAGGCGCGCGCTGTCCCCGCCCCCCCACTCATTGAGCACGCGCATGGCCTCCATCGTGATGGGCGCGCCGGAAGATGCCGCGCCCAGCGCCTGCACCTCCCCGCCGCTCAGTCGGCTCGCTATCGAGTCGTGAAGGCGCAGCCGATCCTGGCCGATCACCTCGCCCGCCAAGGAAGCGGCGAAGAGCCCGTGGTCCGGCATCGGAAAGGGGTCGGGGTCGTCGGTGCGGGAAGCCTTCACGGTGGTACGCACCCCAACCTGACTGTCTCGCGCGTAGTCATTCAGGAACCGATACAGGGGTTTGCCAGCCAGATGCCGCCCCGTCTCCACCGGATCCCCGTTCCACGCATCCAGGAAGATCAGGCGCACCGGCCCTCCCCCCATAGCGGCCCGCCGAAACTGGTCCAGCCATCCATTTCGCAAGCGGAGCGGCTGCACCCTGGGCATCGGCAGCGGGCGGGCGCCCGGCCCTGCACCCGCGCCATTGCCCCCCCCGCCGTTGGTCGCCGCCCCCACCAGCCAGTTGGGCTGCAAGATTACCTGCGGGGCGCGCGCACGAAGCCCCTCGTCCAACTTGACAAGTTGCTCGTACCCCTCGTGGTAGTCCTTGGGGCACAGCTTTATCGCGCGTAGCACCCGCTGCGGCAAAAACCCGTTGCCGCCAGGAAGGCCAAAGGAGACATCGCCCTGGGCGGACGTATCCAACTCCCCCTCGGCAATGGCCGCTACCTCTTTCAGCGCGGCAACCATCTTCTCCTCCTCGTCCGGATCAAAGGAGACAGAGTCGGGCACGATGAACAACACCTCTTTGGGTGCGAACGGTGACATCGTTAAATCGGGAGGATCAGATTCAAGCATGACAATCTCCTATAGTGGGGTGGCACAGAATCCATCGAAAGCGGAAGGGTCGGCAAAACACTAAACGAGAGCTAAACGGGAAGTGGCCCATCGTCCCCCAGCAGTTGGAGCGCGCCCCAGTAAAAGGGATGGCGCAGCCGACCCGTCTCACTTGCAAGCCAGTCGCACTGCACGGCCCGCAGGGCCGCCACCTTGTTGGCGCCCGCTGCCAACCGCCTGTAAAACTCTCCCATCTGCCGCAATGCGCAGCCATCCTCGAGTTGCCACAGCGAGACGAGCAGCGAGCGCGCGCCCGCTGCCAGAAAGCCGCGCGCCAGGCCGACCGGATCATCCCCCGCGCGCACGACCAGTTGCCCCGAATCGCAGGCGCTCAGCGTGACGAGCGAGGCGCTCAGCGCCACGCGGAACAGATCGCCCACGCACAGTTGGCCATCTTCCAGTTGGATGAAGGAGAGCTGGGGCGCGTCCGGGCGGTGTGCCCCATGCGCGGCAATGTGGAGCAGGGTTGCCTGTTCCATGGCGGCGCGTAGCCGCTCGCGCGTGGCATCCTCGCCCTGAATGATCGTCGTGTTCCCCAGGATTTCTGCGATCATCGCCCCTTCCAGGCGGGCGCTGGGCAAGCGCCCCTCCCAGCCGTGCGCGATGACCACGCTGCGGGGCGAGGGGGGCGCTTGGCGCGGCGCCCCCGCTGGCAGGAGGAGGCGAGCGGTGGGCATCACCCGGACCTCTTTGTCCTGCAGCAGGTAGCGCTCCTCGTGGCGGAGCAGGTGGAAGGGCATCTGATGGAGCAGCCCATGCGGGACGATGGTCACGCGCTCGTGCCGAAGCCAGGGGCGCAGCGGCGCCAGCAGCAGGGCATCCAACTGCGCCAGCAGGCCGTGCGCCCGACTGGTCAACTGGGGAATCCAGCTGTCGGGGGCAATGGGGGTAGCGCGCATGGTGACGCCGAGCGCTGTCGCCAGGCTCCCTACCTGGTCGGGGGTGGCGGCGAGGCGCACGTGGTGGTAGTGCCCCCCGTCATGGACAAAGGCGTGGACCTGCTGCGGCGTCAGGTAAAAAGCAACGAGGTCGGAGTGGTCGGGCGCTTCGGGTACGAAGGGCTCCGGCACGCGCAGGGGCTCCCGCCGCCCTAGCAGGGAGACCTCCACTGCCTCCTGCGCCTCGCTGATCGCGCGCTCGATTGCCCGAATCTCGGCGGCGGGGGCGGCGCGCTTGAGCAGGGCATAGTGACGCAGGCGCAGGCTTTCCAGGTCGCTGAGAAGCGGCGAGGCGGTGGGCACCACCTCCTCATCCTGGGCGAGCATGGTATTGACCAGGGCACGGCTCTTGGCGCGCTCCAGCGTCTGCCAGGCCAGGGGAATGTCCCCTGCCGCCAGATGCGCGCCTATAAGATCGTCATACAGCGTCTGCACCTCGCCCAGAAAGTTGGCGTGAAAGCTGGCCGCGAGCGTACTCTGGACGGTGTCCAGATCCGCTGCCGCGCGCACCAACTGCGTGCGCCGCTCGCGGGGGGTGGCAGCGTGGCGCGCTGCTGTTCGGTGCACGCGCCATCGAATCCAGGGAAGATCGCTGCTCGTTTCCAGGGCTCGGCCCAGCGTCTCCTCGGCACGCTGCGGCGTGTCGGCCAGCTCTGCCAGCAGGAGCCAGGTGTGGGCAAGCTGCCAGCGGCTCTGGCTCGCCTCCGCCCAGCGGAGGGCTGCTTCCTCGGCTGCTGCTTGCTCGGTGAGCTGCTGGCCGGATCGGTGGAGCAGCCGCGCCTGCTGCTGGTAGGCCTGGCTCAACCAGCTCTGCTGCTTGGTGGGGAGCGCTTCCAACAGCTGGATGGCAGGGCCAAGCACCTCTAGCGCTTCCGCCCAGCGTTCCTGCGTGGCCAGCAGATCCGCCAGTTGGATGCGCGCTTCCGCCTCGATTCGATACACGGCGCTGTGGCTGGGGGCACGGGCGAGCACGGCGCGCAGCAGCGTCTCGGCCTCCTCGTGGCGGCCAAGCTGGAAAAACGCACGGGCAATGTAAAGGTCGGTGTTTTTCAGCAGGTCGGGGAACAGGTTCGGCGGGGCACGTCGCTGCGCCTCATACAGATAAAAGAGCGCCTGCGCGTAGCGCCCGGTATTCACATTCAGCCGGCCCGCCTGCAGCAGAAAGTCCACATACAGCCGCGTGATGTGCTCCCGCCCCTTGAACAGGGAGGCCGCCTCATCCAGGGCGCGTTGCGCGCGATCGTACCAGCCCAGGTCGTTGTAGGCGTCTATCATCATGCCCTGCACGAGGGCCGTAGCGTAGAAGGGTGGCTCCTCCCCTTCCAATTGAGAGAGGGCACGGTGGGCGCGCTCGCACCAGGCGAGTTGTCGGTGGGGGTCGCCCAGAAAGTACCAGTAATAGGCATAATTCGAGCAGAGGGTCGCCAGCCAGTGCCAACCCCCGTGGCGCTCGAAGATGGAGGCGGCGCGCTCGACCGTGGCATTGAGCGTCGGCGGCTCGCCCACGAACTGGATGCTGCCCAGCCACCCGATCCGCGTGCGCGCCCAGCCCACCTCGTCGCCCGCCGCCTCGAAGCGGGCCGCCGCCCGCTCCAGCAGGGCGTATCCCTGCTCGTACTGGCTTTGCAGGCGGTAGGCATCGCCCAGCGCCATCTCGCCCAGCGCCACCAGCCGCGCTTCCCCCGCCCCTTCGCCCAAGGCGATGAGGCCACCTGCCAGCCGCACGCAGCGCTCGAACGCCTCGTACAGCGCTGCGTGCGCGGCATCCTTCAAGGCGTTGCCCATCTGCCACACGTCGTCCTCCCAGAGGGGGAGGCCCAGCGCGAGCCACGCCGCCATCTCGTCGGCGCGGTCAGCGTCTGGCACGCTGTCCAGCCATGCGCGGCGCGCGTCAC
Source organism: uncultured Chloroflexia bacterium (assembly GCA_963721895.1). Classification (GTDB taxonomy): domain Bacteria; phylum Chloroflexota; class Anaerolineae; order Ardenticatenales; family Ardenticatenaceae; genus CAVRLZ01. The sequence goes on from CAVRLZ010000031.1 coordinate 214,370, forward strand.
GGGGCAGGGGGGGAGAGGAATCGGTCATCCGTTAGAGCAATTCCATGGCAGCCCCGTGCGCGAGTGCGGGATCGAGCCGACCGCGGAACTCGGGTTCGGAGGTGTGTAGAAAGAGCGAGCGGGGGCCCTGCGCGCCGGTGGCCGGAATTACCGAGAGGGTGGTGGGGCCCAACTGGAACTCATGCCCTGTTGGCGGATGGCCCAGCAGGGCGCGGTAGCGCTCCAGGGTGTGTGCCATGCCAAGCGCACCGACGCTGACCTTCGCCACGCCAAGCGCGCCGTTGCGATGCTGCCGCGCCGCGCCCGGGGGAACCCGTAACTTGCGGGGGGTCACATCCCCGCACAGAAAGGGCAGATCGAGCGCGTCGGGAAAGGCAAACTGCCAGGCAACTTCTTGCCCGTCGGGTCGGAGGCGCGACCCTGCCTGCGGGTCGCTCAGCGCCAGCCCTCTGCCCCGTGCCGCAGCCACATCTGCCTCGATGGCCTCAGGGAGGAGCGCAAAATCCACCAGCCCTTCCGCCGCCTGCGACCACTGCCGGACGCGCCGCTCGGCGGGGGTGGGCCCCTCCACCGGCCCACCTGAAAAGGCTATCAGTTCCAGGTAGCTATCATCCTCGAAGGCAATCAGGGCATTCTGGCTGCCGAACGCCTCATGTTTTCCGCCGGGCGTCACGGTAAAGCCCAGCCGCTCAAAGTCGGCTACAGCGTCGGCCAACGTTGCCACGACGATCACCACATGATCCAATCGAAACACGGTCGCCCACCCCCCTTGTTATCGCTGTGCCGATTCTACCATGCCCCCGAACGGGCTGGAAACCGATGGGCGTGCGCCGCTTCACGCTCTGGTGAATTGGCCTATACTCGACGGAGCATCAAGCAAGGGGGGTTATATCGGTGAGCGAGCTTCCATTTCCATCAGAGGTGCATGCAGCGGCTGCCGCGCATGGCATCTCGCCTGCGCTGGCCCTGGGGTTGGGCGAGGGGTTGAATTTGTACTACAGCCGCCGCTCCCACGAGAGCCCGCCGCATTGGCTGCGCGTCCTCCCGCCCCAGTTCCCGGCGCCGTTGGCGGCGCGCCTGTTGTTGCCGCGCCCGGTTGCCGTAGCGGAGGCGCTGGCGAGCAATGCCCACGGCATGCTCCTTTGTACGGGCGATTGGCACGGGCTGGACGCTATCGAGAAGTGGGGGGAAGATCTGTCGCGGTGGCCTGCGATGGAGGGCTGGGAGGCGAGTGTTAGGATGGCGGCGGGGTTGATCGAGACGAGCGAGGGGCTGTACCGCCGCAGCTACACCCTCTTTCTGGACGAGGCGAGCGGCTGGTTCGACGGGCTGGCGGCGCCGCGCGCGCTGCTGGACGAGATCGCTTCGGAGTGGTTGGACATCGCGGCGCGCCTGCGGCGGGCCGAGTCGCTGGAGCGGGTGGGCTCCCGCGTGCTGCGCATGGCGGCACGCGAGAGCCGCTTCTGGGGGAGCATCCTGGATCGCTTCGGCCCGAACGGGGCGGAACGCTAGAGGGGCGGCGCTGCCAACTGGGCGATGCGCGCGCCCGTTTCCCGCCAGGTGATCTCGCTCAACCCCATCTTGCGCCGTAGCTGGTCGGGGTCCATCTCGTTGCGGAAGTCGCGCACGGCGCAGGTAATCCGCAGCATCTCAAAGGAGACATGCTTCGCCACGCCTGCCGCCTGCGCCAGCCCTTCCAGCACGTATTCCAGGTTGCGCGGCGTGCACTCGAAGATGCGCTCCTGCGGGGCGTACTGCTCGCTGTACGCGGCCAACGATGCAGCGAAATCGTCCGGCAGGGCCAACTTGCGCTCCTTGAGGACATGGCGCGGGTCGCTGTAGCGGATGTAGACCGAGGGGCCATGCGGGTCGTTCAGGTCCAGGTGCTCCAGGGCGATGCCCACCGCCTCGCTCTTCTTCATCCCTGTCTTGAGCAGGAGGGTGAACAAAAGATAGGGGCGCTCGTCCGGCTTTTCGGGGTCCGCCCGAAGCCGCTCCGCCGTGCTAATCATCGCGGCAATCTCATCCTCGAAGAGGATTTCTGGCATCGGGACGCGCACCGGAATGTGGAGAAGGGGAGCGGCCGGATCGCGTGGCAGGATCTCTTCGTCGTGCAGCCACTTGAAGAAGTTTTTCAGTGCTGTCAGGCGCCGTTGGTAGCTCTTGGGGGAGCAGGGCACGTTGCGCCCCTCGCGCAGATAGACCAGAAAGTCATGTAACTCTTTGGTGCCCAGCCCACTGATGGGGGTGGCGCGCCCGTGGAAGCGGGTCAGCAGGTTCAAATCGCTCCGAAAGGATTTGATGGTGTGCTGGGACATGCCCTTGCGGACCAGCCACTCTTCCCACTCCCCGATGGCCGACGCAAGGCTGGAGGCCGCCGCGAGCGGGGGGCGCGCGGTGACGGGCGGGGCGAGCGTCCCGCTCGAATCCACCTCGAACAGCGGCATCTGCTTCGGGTCCTTGCGCGTCCTCGACATCGCCTTGCCCTTCGTGTAGTAGAAACCTGAACGTTTGTACGATAGTGGATTTGGGTGACGCTGTCAACAGGCACGGGGCGGCGCTCGGAGCAGTCCGACCTGTCGTCTGCGGCTTACCGGTCCGGCTCGCTCATGCGTGCCAGGATGGCCATGAGGCGCTCGTTGCCGGAGGCGGGCGGGCGCCAGCGAACCTGAAGCACGGGAACGGCCTGTGCCTCCAGGCTCTGGGCAAAGATTTCCACGCCAACGTTGATGGCCTGCACCGGATCGTGCAGGACGGCTAGCTCTATCGGGGGGAGGGGGGAGCGCGACGGGTCGGCTGGCTGGAGGGGGGCAAGCCGTGCGGCGACGGTACGGGCGGCGGCGCTGCCGCTTGTTTCCACGTGGGCGCCCACTGCAGTCAGTTGCTCGATTTGATGCTCCAGCCCCTGCGGGTCCTCGTCGGTGCCGATGACCAGGGCGACGACTTCCAGTGTGCGGCCAGCCTGGCTGGCGCGGGCCTTCGCCTCGGCAATGGCGGGGGCAAGCTCGCTGGCTGGGTCGGGGTGAGCGCCGTCCCCCAGCACCACATCGAGCAGGATCAGGGCGACCTCCGGGTCATCCGCCTCCTGCGCCAGGCGGCGCAGGCGCAGCGTCTGCTCCATCATCGGGTGGAGGCGCCCGACCGTGAACTCGTCAGCCCCCAGGTCCACGATGGTATGCCCGACGCTCTCGGTCACGCGGGGCAGGCGGAGCCGCTCATCAAAGGGCACATTCGAGCGGATGTCTGACAGGGAGCCCGAAAGCAGCAGCAGCGCCTCGTAGGCCAGCGTCCCGCCGGAAAAGAGCCCCCGAAGGTAGCGTGGGCCCCCCGCGACGGATGGCACCGTTGGCGCAGCGTCGTCGGGCGCCCCCCGCGCCGGGTCGGCCAATTCCACAGCCAGGGCCGCCGCCTCATCGAAGCTGCCCGCGAACCACAGATTGCCCTGCTGCCGGACGCGCGGCGTGTACCCGACAAAGTTGACCACCACCGGCTTCTCGCAGCGGCTGGCCTGGCGAAGCACCTCCGCCGCCACCTCCTCGGCAGGCGGCTTGGAGATCAGGACGATGACCCGCGTCTCCGGATCGCGGCGCAGCAGCTCCAGCCCCTGTCGGATCGTCAGGGCACCGACCTCCTGCGACAGGTCGCGCCCGCCGGTGCCCAGGGCATGCGTCAGCCCCCCGCCGAGGCCGTGAATGTGCGCGGCCACTGCCTGGAGCCCTGTCCCCGAGGCGGCCACCAGCCCGATAGCGCCCCGACGCACGCGGTTGGCAAAGCCCAGCCCCGCGCCGTTGATGATGGCGGTGCCGCAGTCCGGCCCCATCACCAGCAGCCCGCGCCGCGCCGCCTCCTCTTTGAGCGCCACCTCGTCCGCCAGGGCCACGTTGTCGCTGTACAAGAAGACATTCTTTCCCAGCGCCAGCGCCTGCCGCGCCACGCCCGCCGCATAGCGCCCCGGCACCGACACCAGCACCCAGCGTGCGCCGGGCAGCATTTGTGCGGCAGCGTCCAGGCTATGGGGAAGGTAGTCCCCCTCTTCCTGGGCGGCGCGCCGGACGAGCAATCGGTCCACCTCGCGCAGGGCTGCCTCCCCGGTCTCGGGATCGCCCGCCCGCACGACAATCAGCAGGTCGTCCGGCCCGGCCCGGTCGGCCTCATCGGTCAGCAGCCCGCTTTGCGCGAGTAGCTCCTTGTTGGCCTCGCTTCCCATCACAACGCCCGCATCCTGCACGCCCGGTAAGGCAGCCAGGGCGCTTTGCAGCTGCATGAGGACTATCGAGTCATAGTAGGCACCGCGTCGAATTTCAAATTGCGTGTAGCTCATAATGGGGTATCGGTGAGGAGGGGAGGACGGTGAGTGTGCCAGGGGGTTGCCTGCTCGTAGGCGTGCCCTGCCTGAAGCAGGCGCGCCTCGGCCCAGCGTGCGCCCACCAGTTGCAGGCCGATGGGCAGCCCATCGGCGGAAAAGCCGCATGGAACGGACAGCGCTGGCAAGCCCACAAAGTTGAAGGGCGCTGTGTAGCTGATAAGCGAGGGGCGCGCGTCGGGCGGCGCCTCGGCGGTGGCGATGGGGTAGGCAGGGGTGGGGGTGGCGGGCGTTAGCAGCAGATCCCACTCCGCAAAGAACGATTCAAAGTAGCGCCGCCAGCTCACCTGCTCCGCCCGTGCCTGCGCGTAGTCCACCGCCGGATAGCGCTCCGCGGCCCGCAGCGTGGCGAGCACATCGGCCCCGAACCCCTGCGGCTCGCTGCGGAGGCGCTCCTGATGGACCAGGAGGGCGTCGCTGCGCAGCATGCGGCTGTTCAAGCGCCACGTCGCGCCGATGCCGGGGATGGCAAGCTCTTCCACCCGCGCCCCCAACTGCTCGAAAACGCGCGCCGCCGCCCGCACCGCCTGCACCACCTCGGGGTCGGCTGCCTTGCCAGGCTGTACAAACTCGTCCAGCGCCAGGGCGATTCGCAGCGGCGGGAGCGGCTCGTCAAGCAGACGGAGGTACGGCTCAGTCGGGACATCGGCGGAGTAGGGGTCGGCGGCATCATAGCCAGCCAGCACCGACAACAGCAGGGCAACATCCCGCACGCGCCGCGCCATAGGCCCCACGTGGTCCAGGCTCGGGCTGAGCGGGAGCGCCCCCCGTTTCGAGATGCGCCCGAAGGTGGGCTTTAGCCCCACCACGCCGCACAGGGCAGCCGGGATGCGAACCGAGCCGCCCGTGTCGCTGCCGAGCGCCCCCATGCACAACTCCGCCGCCAGGGCGGCGCCGGCCCCCCCCGAGGAGCCGCCGGGGATGTGATCGAGCGCCCACGGGTTGTGGCAATCGCCTACGTGCGGGTTGATGTTCGTCACGCTCATCGCCCACTCGTGCATGTTCAGCTTGCCAAGAAAGATGGCACCGGCGGCGCGCAAGCGCTGCACAACAGGGGCGTCGGTGGCGGGCGTCGAGTGAAGCAGATGGCTGGAGCCGGCGGTCGTGCGCACCCCTGCCGTCTCGAACAAATCTTTAAGCGCGATGGGCAGTCCGTGGAGCGGCTGGGGCTGCTCGCCCCGCAAGAGTGCCCTCTCCGCCTCCTCGGCCCCCCGCAGGGCCGCCTCGCCTGTGACAGTGATGAAACTGTTCAACTGCGGCTCCAGCCGCTCGATCTGCCGCAGGTGGGCGCGCGTCAGCTCGACCGCGGAGATCTCGCGCCGCGCCACCAGGGACGCAGCCTCGCTCAGGGAAAGGCGGGTGAGGTGCATGTTTCTATTGTAACGGTTGCGCGCCCCATCGGCCAACCAGGCAGCGACCGACGACTTTCCAGCCTTTCCGGCGGGGCTCGTCGTGAGTTGTGGAATACCTCGTGCTAAAGGCTAAAGCATACACGAAGGGTGAGACGGGGAACTGGCCCCAGCACGAATGGAGTGAGGCACATGGAGACACGCATGGACGACGAAGACAACAGCAGCGAGAGCGGCAATCCCCTGGACCAGCCTGACCAGCAGACGCAGGAGGCGGTGGAGCCCGTCAAGAAAGAGTTGGAGGAGGCCCTGCGCGCCATCAACACCCCCGCCAAGGCGGAGGCCCTGGTGGCGCGGCTGACGGCGGACACCAGCAAGGCCGAGTCGGAAGAGGTGGTGGAGGCGACCCCGCAACCGGAGGGCGCAACGGAAGCGGTGCAGGCAGAAATTGCTGCGGAAACCGTGCAAAAGGCCGCCGCCGTGGGCGAGAAGCAGGGGGAGATTGCCGAGGCCGCCGCCGCCATCGAGGCCATTGCCGCCGAGGCCGCGACGTTGGATGGGCCGGCCTATGAAGCGGTGGTGGCGGCGGTGCAGGAGGTGACCAACCCGGCCCTCACCGGCGACCCTCACAAGTTGGAGGAGCCCCGCCGCTACCTGCGCGATACGATCATGAACCGCATGAGCTTTTTCCAGCGCTACGACACCTTCCTGTTTATTGCCATCAACAATGGCCTTCACACGCCCGCCCTGAATCGGATTCTTAATGCCATCTCGTTTGTCTTCAACGGTGGCTGGGCCTGGGTGATCGGCGCTGCCCTCTTTTGGCCGTTCCGCCGCGAGCGCGCCACCCAAGTTTTGAAAGAGATTGCGCCGCCCATCTGGGTGGCGGCAGGGGTGGTCGAGGGGCCAATCAAAAAATACTTTCGGCGCAAGCGCCCCTTCATTGATGTGGTGCGCGCCGTCGTCGTGGGAAAGAAGCCGGGCAACTGGTCCTTCCCGTCCGGCCACGCCGCCGCCGCTTTTGCCGGGGCGCGCATGCTGAGCCGCTGCGTGCCGAGTTGGCGGCCCCTCTGGTATAGCCTTGCCGCGCTGGTCGGCTTTTCGCGCGTTTACCTGGGCGCCCACTATCCGGGGGACATCATGTCGGGCTCCTTGCTCGGCATGGCCCTGGCGGAGGGAACGCGTGCCCTGATGAAGCGCTTTGGATGGTGGGTAGAGCGAGACTAGCCTGTTAGCTTCCGTCAGGGTTTGGTGCCCCTGGGGGCGGCGTGTATGATACCGCTGAACCCAGAACAGGAAGGATGGCAGGCATGTTCGGACGTGCAAAGAGTATCGCAGAAAGCCTTAAAAAAACGCGCGAATCCGTCTTCTCGCAGATTGGCGACCTGTTAGGGCCCAGCGATATAGATGACGACTTCTGGGAGGAGCTAGAGATGCTCCTCATCCAGGGAGATGTGGGGGTCAAGACGACGGTTGACCTGGTGAACTGGCTCCAGGAGCAGGTGGACCAGCAGGCCCTGCGGCGGGGCGAGCAGGTGCGCGAGCTCCTGAAGCAGCGCATGGTCCAGATTCTGGAAAAATCCGAGGCCCCCTATCTGACGGGCCGTCGGCTGCTCAGCGTGGTCCTCGTCGCCGGGGTCAATGGCTCCGGCAAGACCACCAGCATCGGTAAGCTGGCGGCGCACCACCAGGCGCGCGGCGACAAGGTGATCCTGGCGGCGGGCGACACCTTCCGCGCAGCGGCCATCGAGCAGCTGAAAATTTGGGGCACGCGCGCCGAGGCGGACGTGATTGCCCATTCCCAGGGCAGCGACCCCGGCGCCGTGGTCTTTGACGCGCTCCAGGCCGCCTACGGGCGGCGCGAGGCCAGCGTGGTGATCATTGATACGGCGGGCCGCCTGCAAACGCAGTTCAACCTCATGGCCGAGCTGTCCAAGATCAAGGGGGTAGCGGAGCGCCAGGTCCACGGGGCGCCCCATGAGGTACTGCTGACGCTGGACGCCACCAGCGGCCAGAACGCTCTTTCCCAGGCCAAGCACTTCACCAAGAGCGCCGAGTTGACGGGGGTGATCCTCACCAAGCTGGATGGCGCGTCCAAGGGCGGGATGGCGCTCGCCATTGCCGACGAGTTCGGGTTGCCCATCAAGTGGGTGGGCACGGGCGAAAAGATCGAGGATATCGCTCCCTTCAATGCGCGGGAGTATGTGGACGGCCTCTTCAAATAGCAAGGAATTTCCAATGGAAGTACCCGGACGCAACGATCCCTGCTGGTGTGGGAGCGGAAAAAAGTACAAAAAGTGCCACTGGCAGGCGGACCAGCAAGCGGCGACCGAGCGCGCCGCCCAGACGCGCGCCCGCGACGAGCGTTTGGCTGCGCTCGGTCATCCGAGCGACAGCGAGATGCGGCGCCGCTTTGAAGAATTGGCGGGGCGCCCCGCGCCGGCTGGCCCCCTGCCACAGGCTGCGCGCGACGAGATTATCGAGATGTGGCAGCAGGAGCAACTGGCCGCCCAGGCGCGCGAGGTGCTGGGTGGCGAGCGCGAGCAGTGGAGCGAGTATTTCGAGGCGCATCCGGACGAGTGGGAGCGCCTGGCGGATGAGATCGGCCAGGACCCCTTCTTCGACAGCTTCGAGCTGACGGCGCAAAATCAGAAGAAGGTGCGCAGCCAGCTAGGGGCGCTGCCAGACGATGGGGACGCGTTGCAAGCCTATGTAACAGAGGCTATAGCGCTCTCGCTCGATGAGTCGGATCGGCGCATGTTCCACCATGCCCTGCTGTCCCTGCTTCCCCCGTTGGTGGAGGAGGGGGATCTGAAAACAGCCTTTGTGGTGGAAAGCGCCGCCGATCGCGTGCTTGATCCTTCGGCGCCCCTCAGTCCTTTTTTGCGGGACGTGGTGCTTCGCAGCCTGAGCACCGGCGAGGAAGCCGCCCCCGCCCCAGCGGACGACGCCTGATCCTTTCCGGGCTGCCTCAGGCACCTGCGCGCCTACGCCATACAGCGTAGGCGCGCTTGCGTTATACCCGCCAGCCAATCTGAGCGACCCCGCTGATGACCGCTTCCCATGAAGCGTGTTACGATGAGCAGGCTTCGCTTCCTGTCAGCTTATTGACTAGTTCCGGCATCGCAGTATAATCCTTTTGAATAGGAAGGTGGTGTAATACTATCTATCACGTTACTTTCAAAGGAGCTTGGGGCCATGGATCGGCAGGAAACACAGCTAGACAACGATGTGACCAGTCAAGTATCGGACGCGGGGGTGAGCAATCGGGCCTACTCGATCGGCGATGTGGCCGCTGCCCTGTCGGTGCATCCCCAGACGCTGCGCAACTGGGAGCGTGCCGGGCTGATTAAACCCACCCGCGTGGCGGGCAACCGTCGTGTGTATTTTAACGATGACATGGATCTGCTGCGCTACATCCTCCAACTCGAGCGGCAAGAGGGGCTGAGGGTGGCAGGCATTCGCAAGGTGTTACAACTGCAAGGTAAAATCTCATGACCACCATCCGGGTGCTGCTGGCCGACGATCACGCAGTGGTCCGCGAGGGAACGCGGCAACTGCTGGAGCGGGAAACCGATATTACCGTGGTAGGCCAGGCCAGCGATGGGGCCGAGGCGGTTCGTCTCGTGGAGCAGCTGCAGCCGGATGTTGTCGTGATGGACGTGCGCATGCCCGTGATGGGCGGCATAGAGGCGACCAAGGCCATCAAGCAGCGCTTTCCGGTTGTCGAAGTGCTGGTGATGACAGCCTTCGAGGATGATGAGTTTGTCTTTACGCTGCTGGAAGCCGGCGCCAGCGGCTACCTGCTGAAAACCGCTCCGGTGAAGGAACTGGTCAAGGCCATCCATGAGGTGGCCGATGGCCAATCCGCCCTGGACCCGGTGATCGCGCGCAAGGTGGTGCGGCAGATATCGGGCGGGGCCGCACGCCAAAAGCAGCAGGACGCCTACGAGGCGCTGACCGAGCGCGAGCAGGAAGTGTTAAAGCTGCTGGCTGAAGGCAAGACCAACAAGGAGATTGCCGAGGCCCTCATCATCAGCGATCGCACCGTGCAGACCCACCTGAGCAACATCTTTAGCAAGATGGGCGTGGGCAGCCGCACCGAGGCCGTGCTGGAAGCGATCCGCCGCGGCTGGCTAAAGATTGATTGATCCGAGCGCCCCTGCTCCTTCCCCTCGCTCCTCGATGAAGACTCTTTCTTTCACCAGCCTCCGTGTTCAAGCGGTGCTGTGGACCCTCCTGCCGCTCACCATCATCTTTTTGGTGGTGGGATCGGTGGGGGTTTACGCGTACAGCGAGGTGGTGAGCCGCCTGGTGTACGACCGCGACCGCGAACTGGCCCGCACCAACGCGGCGCGGTTGAGCGAGAATCTGGACAACCATGCAGCGGTGCTCCAGGCCCTGGCGGACAACCGCTTCATGCGTACCCCCAACTTCGGCTCGCAGAAGGGTGTCCTGCAAACCAGCATCGAGCGCGGGCTGCTGAAGGGCTTCGATGGGGGGATCACCGTCTTTGATGCACGCGGCAAGCCGCTGTTGACAGCCTCCACCCTTGAGGTGGATGTGGGCCACTATCAGATGGCCTTTTCCGAGTTGCCCGATCAGAGCTACGAGGCCGAGCCCTTCTTTCGGGTGGCGCGGGATGAGGGGCGCGCCTTTTTCAGCAACATCCTGGAGCATCTGGGGGAGCCACGCATCCTCGTCTCATACCCCATCGTGGACCAGGAAGGCGATTTTATAGGGGTGCTCGCTGGGGCATTCCTTCTCAAGAATGCGATGCTGGGTGAGGAGATCCGCAAGCTGGGTGTGGGCACTGCCTACCTGGTGGACGAGAGCGGGCAGGTCATCTGGCACGGCAACGAGACCTTTATCGGCCAGGATTTCAGCGACCGTGACCCCGTGCGCGACCTGCTGGACCCCGCCGTCGTGCTACCGGCCCATCGTGGCACGGATGAGGCGGGGAAAACTGTGGTCTTTGGCTCCGCCGTGGTGGATTCAACCGGGTGGGGGCTGATCATCCAGGAAGAGTGGGACACAGTCATCGGGCCGGTGCGCACCTTCCAGTGGATGATGCTCGGCACGCTGGCGGTCGGGTTGATGCTGGTGATGGTGATCATCTCTATAGGCACCAGCCGCCTGACCGAGCCTATCCGCGAGTTGGTCAGCCAAACGCAGCAGTTGGCGCATGGCGAGTTTGTGGGGGAGGTGGGGGGCGGCTCGGTGGATGAGATGCGCTCCCTTTCCGATGCCTTCAACGAGATGGCAGATCGCGTAGCACGCTACCGGGCAGGGCTGCAAAGCTATGTGGCCGCGATCACCCACTCGCAGGAGGAGGAGCGCAAGCGAATCGCCCGCGAGTTGCACGATGACACCATCCAATCGCTGATCGCCCTGGGGCGGCGGCTGGAAATGATGGAACAGTCGCTGGAAAACCCTATCGAAGCGGCCAAGCAGCTGTACCAGTTGGAGCAGTTATTGACGCAGACCGTGGCGGAGGTTCGCCAGTTTAGCCGCGACCTGCGCCCCCTGCTGCTGGAAGATTTGGGGCTGGAGGCGGCCATCCGCCAGATGCTGCGCGAGATGGAGCGGCGCGACCCGGTTCAAACGACGCTGGCCATCGAGGGAGAGGTGCCACCCGGCGGGCTGGACGACGAGTTGGAGGTGTCAATGTACCGCATCGCGCAGGAAGCGCTCAACAATATTCGCAAGCACGCGCAGGCGGGGCGGGTGGACGTGACGCTGGGCTACCATGCCTCAAGCGTGAGCCTGAGCGTGCGGGACGACGGGCGCGGCTTCCCCGTTTCCGAAACTTCCGATCTGGCGCGGCGCGGGGCCTTCGGGCTGATGGGTATTCGCGAGCGAGCCCATCTGTTCGGCGGCACCTTCGAGATTGGTTCCACGCCAGGCGAGGGCACCCAGGTGGAGGTGCGGTTGCCCCTATCGGTGGCGCCGGAATGGGTTCTGGAAGAGTTGCGCGGCGTGGCGGCGCAGGCCGCGCTGTCCTGATGAGGAGGGGGGCAGCCCCTCACGCACTCTTGCGGTAGCCCTCGCGGCGGTCGGGCGTCACATCCTTCACGCTGCTTTCGATGGCCTCCGCTCCCAGGATCTCTTTCAGGCGCGCGTTCCAGTTGGTGGAAAGCTCCGGGAAATCCAGCAGCACCACCCCCCCGTTGGCCGCCACGCAGCGCAGGAAGACCCGATCCTGCCCTGGAAATTGCTTCAGCGCCTGGAGCACCTGCTGCAGGCGCGCCACATCCCGACCGTCATCGCCCGTGCGCTGCAGCGTGAGCGTGACCTGATAATTCATCCCATCCAGCAGGGAGGCAGGCTCCTCAGCCGCCGGAGGGGGGGGCGCGTCCAGGGGCGGTGCCCCGCTTTCCCTTTCAACCAGGAGCCTGCCCGGGGGCGCGCTGGCCTCGAAGCGCTGGAGCACCTCGGCCAGCACGCTCATCCGCTCCCCGCGCGCCTCCACCCGCCCCCGCACGAGCAGGATGTTGTCCTCGACCAGGAACTCCTTGGCCTGCTCGTAGCTGCGCGGGAACACCACCACCTCGATTTCCCCCTGCAGGTCCTCCAGTTTGATGAAGGCCATCCGGTCGCCATTCTTGGTGGTAATCACCCGCTGCCGCGTCAGCAGCCCGGCGATGACCACGCTCTGCCCCACCTGCTCCGCGTTGATCTCGCCGCAGAAGCAGGTGATGTTGCTGCCCACCTGCTCGGCCACCTGCTGAAGCGGGTGCTCGGAGATGTACAGGCCCAGCAGTTCCTTCTCGTCCAGCAGGCGCTGTTTGGGGTCCACGTGCGAAACGTTGGGCAGCGGGCGCAGCACGGAACTGCGCGTGACATGTTGGCTGGTGGCCGCCATCATGTCGAACATGGACAACTGGCCCACCTCCGCCGCCTCGTGCATCTGCCCGCTCACCCCCATCATGCGGTCCAGCACCGCCAGCACCGTCTCGCGCGGGGCAACGGGGGCGATGGGGCGCACCATCTCATCGAAGCAGCCCACCTTTGTCAGACACTCGATCACGCGGCGGTTCAGGTGGCGCAGGTCCACCCGCTCGCAAAAATCATCGAGGGACTGAAAGGGGCCATTGGCCTCCCGCTCCGCGATGATCTGCTCCACCGCGCCCAACCCCACGTTCTTGATAGCGCCCAGCCCGACGCGAATGGCCCAACGACGAAAGTCGCCCTCCGGCAACTCTTTTTTGGCGTTGACCTCGATGGTGAACTTGGTTCCGCTCGCGTTGATGTCCGGCGGCAGCACCTCGATCCCCAGGCGGCGACATTCGTTGATAAAGACGGGGACCTTGGTCGTGTCGTCAAACTCGATTTCCAGCAGGGCGCACATGTACTCCACAGGGTAGTGCGCCTTCAGGTACGCCGTCTGCACCGTGATGACCGCATAGTCAGCCGCGTGACTCTTGTTAAAGCCATAGCGCGCAAAGAACTCGATATCCCCATAGATCGCCTCGGCGGTTTCCGAACTGATGCCGTTGCGGGACGCCCCATCCACAAAAATCTGCTTGTGGTACTCGATATCCTTCGCTTTTTTCTTGGAAACCGCGCGGCGCATCAAATCCGCCTCGCCCGGACTGTAACCAGCGAGGTCCGTTGCCATGCGCATAATCTGCTCCTGATAAACGCAGTTATGCACGATGACGTTGTTGGCAACGAAGCTATGCAACCCCTCCACCGTGAGGTCGTAGACGTGCTCCACCCCGACGGGTTCGATTGCCACGATTTCCTGCCATGCCACATCGAGCGAGAGGTCCGTTGTTGGGCCTGCCAGGGCCGCCCCGCGCGCGGGCGGCTCGGCCGCAGATGGGAAGGGGTAGCTGCCCGGCAGGGCGTAGGCCTGCCCCGCCGCAGGCTGTAACAGGGGGGCCAGCCTATCAGCCTCCAACACCGTGACCCTATAGCTTTCCCCACTCTCCTCCCCGATGCAGGGGTCGCTGTGAAGGGTGGAGGGTATGCCCAGGCGCAGCAGCAGCGTTTGCACGGCTTCTGCCAGCCGGAACGAGCCGCTCTGGTAGTGGCACTGCGTGGCCCCCACGGAGCCATCGCGCTCCCAGAGCGAGGCCAGGAAAAAGGCGATGGCCTCATTGTCCAACTGGAAAACGAAGGGGGGAACGGGCGCATTCCTTTCCCCAACCGAGCGGGCCAGGTGGCGCAGCCCCTCCCGATCTGCCTGGAGTGGCTCATCCGGCGGAAAGAGTTGGGAAGGGACCCCAACCGCATCGCCTACGCGTAGCCGGTTCAAGGGTTGCCAGCCGCGCTCGGTCAGCAGCCTGTGCTCCGCTGTCACCTTGATGCGGCTGCCGTTTCGCAGCGTCATCTGGAAGACGGGCTTGTGCCCGCTGTCAATCCAGTGCGTGACCCGCCCCACCGCCTGCTGTCCCTGCGCGTCTACCCCCTGGATCGTGAGCCCCGGCAAGGTGCCCGCCTCATCCAGGCGAAGCCGCTTGCCGCTCCCTGCATCTATCACGAGCGCGTCCCCGCTCACGCAGATGCCGAAGGTGTTCTGCAGGATGGGGATCTGTTTCGGGTGATGGTAGGATACCTTTTCCTGGCCATGCATCCGGCGGATGTAGGTCGGGATATACTCCATAGGCCCGGGGCGATACAGCGAGATGGCAGCGATGATGTGCTCGAACTGATCCGGGCGCATCTCTTGAAGGGTCTGGCGAAGCCCCGCGCCCTCCACCTGGAAGACCCCCACGGTGTGCCCCGCCTGAAGAAGCTGATAGGCGGGCAGGATGGTGGCATCCAACTCCGGATTGCCCGGGCAGCGCTCGTAAGGAATCGTGTTCAGGTCCAGGCGGCGCTCATGCCGCTGCGCGATCAGCTCGCAGGCGCGGCGCATGACGGAAAGGGTGGCCAGCCCCAAAAAGTCTACCTTCAGCAGGCCAATGCTTTCCACGATGTTCATATCGAACTGCACCACCTGCTGGATCGGCCCGCTGTCGTTCCCCTTGGTCGGGCGGTGGAGCGGCGCGTACTCGACGATGGGGCGATCGGAGATGACCACCCCCGCCGCGTGGGTGGAGGCGTGGCGCGTCTGCCCCTCCAGCAGCACTGCCGTGTCCAGCAGGTTGCGGATCGTCTCGTCCTGCGCGTACACCTCGCGCAGGTCGGTAGCCTCGGTGGGCCACTCCTCGGCGGTGGCATCGTCAAAGAGCAGCTTTTTGAGCTGGACCGGCTTGCCCGGCACGTTGGGGACGAGGCGCGCCACGCGGTCCACCTCGGACAGCGGCACCTCGAGCGCGCGCCCGACATCGCGCACCGCCGCGCGGGCGCCCAGCGTTCCGAAGGTGATGATGGCGGCGCACTTGTCCGAGCCGTACTTGCGCACCGTGTACTCGATCATCTGCGAGCGTTGGTCATCGGGAAAGTCAATGTCAATGTCCGGCATGGAAACGCGCGCCGGGTTCAAAAAGCGCTCGAAGATCAAATCGTTCTTGATCGGGTCAATGTTGGTGATGCGCAGGGTGTAGGCCACCACCGAGCCCGCGCCGGAGCCGCGCACGTTCCACCAGATGTCGGCCTCTGCCGCGTGGCGGCACAGGTCCCAGACGATGAGGAAGTAATTGTCAAAGCCCATGTTGTGGATGATGCCAAGCTCGCGCTCCACTCGCTCGCGCAGTTCCGGGTCGTGCTGGGTGCGCTCCGCCCCGTAGCGCTCCACCACCCCCTGCTGCACGAGCGCGCGCAGGTACATCTCTGCATCGTCGTAGCCTGCGGGGAGCAGAAACTGCGGCAGGTGGTAGCCGCGCATGTCCAGGTCCACCTCGCACTGCTCGGCGATGTGGAGCGTGTTGCGCAGGGCATCGGGGTAATCCCCCAGCACCCCCATCATCTCGTGGTAGGAGGTGATATAGTACGAACCATCCGGCGTCAGCCGCATGCGCTTCGCGCTGGACAAATTTTCGCGCGTCTGAATGCAGAGCAGCACGTCGTGCGGCCCCGCGTCCTCCCGGCGCACGTAGTGGACATCGTTGGTCGCCACCAGCCCGATGCCATGCTTCTTGGACCAATCAATCAGCGTGCGGTTGACCGTGCGAAGCTCTGGGATGTCGTGTGGCTGAAGCTCCAGGAAAAAGCGTTCGCGCCCAAAGACGCTCAAGAACCAATCCAGCTTGCGGTAGGCTGCCTCCTCGCCCTGGTCAATCAGCGTGCGCGGCACCTCGGCCGCCAGGCAGCCCGTGGTGGCGATTAGCCCCTCCGCGTGGGCTGCCAGCGTGTCACGGTCTATGCGCGGCTTGCCGTAGAAGCCTTCTAGCTGCGCCACACTGCTCAGCTTGAGCAGATTCTGGTAGCCTGTCTGGTTCTGCGCCAGGAGGAGCATGTGGAAGCGCTGACGATCAAGCTTCGGGTCGCGGTCCTGCATGCGGCGCGGGGCCAGATAGGCCTCCACCCCCATGATCGGCTTGACCCCATGTTTCCGCGCCGCGCGATAAAACTCGATAGCCCCGAACATCACCCCATGATCGGTCAGGGCGATGGCGGGCTGATCCAGCTCCTTCGCTCGCTTGACCATCTCCTCGATGCGGCTCATCCCGTCGAGTAGGCTGTATTCCGAGTGGCAATGCAGGTGGCAGAACTGCGACATAGGGCTCCGGTTCCGTGTGAGACAGCGGTGCGTCGAGCGTCGAAGGGTAGGGCGTGGGCACGACGGGTACCCGACATCCTGTTGCCGGGCGCCAAGAGTATATCACAGCTCGCAGGATCGGGCATCTTGCTGTGGACCCATCATAAAGAAGTGTGTATAATCAAGATGTGATAGGTGTTGCTGTCTAAATAGAGGGATCAGATAGAGATACTAGGCGAATCGCCTGATGGCGCGCACCGTAGTTTGTAGTTCCGCCTTCAGGCGGGCTGCTCGCCCGCACGCTCCCAACTTTCTCTACCTCCTTTATAAGTCGAGAGCCTTCCCCTAAGCTTGTTGTCGTTTGTGAAAGGAGCTGTCCGTGCGTCACTACAGTGCAGCGTTGCTCTTGCTCGTCCTATGGCTTCTTCTTTCCCCGCGCATGGGCGCGGCGCTCGTTTCCCCCGCCTCCCCCGACGCGTTCGAGATTGCCTCCTACGCCCTTGACGGTGGCGTCGTGAGCTATTCCTCCCCGGCCATAGCGGACGTGACGGGCGACGGCGTGCCGGAAGTTCTGGTCGGCACCACTGCATTTAATGGCCAATCGTTCACCTACAATCGGCCGACGCGGCTGGTGGTGCTGCGCGGGGATGGCTCTCTTGTCTGGTCCAAGGATGTCGAGGCCTCTGTGACCTCTGCGCCCGCCGTGGGCGATTTGAACGGGGATGGGCTGGCGGACGTGGTCGTCACCACCAACGGCGATGGGGCGCACGCCAATCGAAACGGGGCCATCATCGCTTATGACCGGAACGGTAACCGGTTGTGGCGCTGGGCCACCCGGGACATTACGGGCGATGGATTCACTGAGGGAATCAGTGCGTCGCCGCTGCTCTGCGACCTGGATGGCGATGGCAAGGATGAGGTGTTCGTGGGCGCCTGGGATCAGCGCTACTACCTGTTGTCCGGCACCGGTGCCAGCCTGTGGAACAACCGCCCGGGCAACGCACAGGGGCCAGGCTATCTGAATGCGGACTCAATCGGTTCCACCGCTGCCTGCGTAGACTTTAACCAGGATGGCTCCATGGAGATAGTGGTGGGGTCAGATGCCTCGCCGGGCACCCTGCCGGATGGAACGGCCTCTGCAGCAGGGGGCTACGTGTACGTGTTTGACCGCCTGGGCAATGTGTTGGTGCGCCGGTTCATCCCCGAAACCGTTCAGTCCTCGCCCGCTGTCGGTGATCTAAACGGGGATGGCACCTATGAGATTGTCGTGGGGACCGGCGGCTTCTGGTGGAACCAGGGAGGGCGGGTGGCCCCAACCCAGGTCTATGCGTTCAGCACTGCTGAACTCTTCGGGCCGCGCTCCTATACCGATCCGGCCAAGTTGCCCAACCTGGCTGGCTGGCCGCAAACAACGGTTTATCCCTCATCCAGTTCCCCTGCGCTGGCGGACCTGGATGGCAACGGCGATCTGGAAATCGTGATCGGTGCGGGGCATCCCGACATCAACACGGGGGATGGAATCCCGGGTGCTGGGCGCGTCTACGCCTGGCACCATACCGGCCAGCCCCTCGCAGGCTGGCCGGTGACCCCGCGCAATGGGGCCAACCAGGACGCCTCGATCACTTCCTCGCCAATCGTGGCAGATGTGGACGCAGACGGACAGCTGGAAATCCTCTTCTCGATGATCTGGGACGTGCATGTCTACAACGTCAATGGCTCTTTTCAAGAGCGCCTGGCCACTCGCTGGACCACCTGGGCCTCGCCCGCGGTGGGGGACACCGATGGCGACGGGCATGTGGATGTGTGGATCGGCAGCGGCAAGGATGCTGCCACAGGGGGCGACCAGAGCCGCGGCTACCTGTGGCGATTCAGGCAGACGGCGAATGGCACAGGCCCGCAACCGTGGCCCCAGTTCCACCGCGATGCGCAGCACACCGGCCTGCTTGCCCTGCCCGCCAGCCTGTCTGCCAACTCTGTCTATGCCTTTGACCGCCCTGGCGGCAGCACTACGGTTCGGGTCAGCCTGCCGCTGTCCAACACGGGGGGATCGCCTGTGGAATGGGAAGTGTCGGGCAGCCCCGGCGCCGTGACGGTAGCGCCCACCTCTGGCACGCTGGGCGGGGGGGATGAGACGATGCTGACGCTCACGATCACCACGGCGGGGTTGTCCCAGGGCACCCACCTGTTGGGGAACATTACCTTTACCGGCACCGATCTGATGGCAAACAGTCCGATCACGCCGCTGGAAGTGCCGGTGTCGGTCTATGTAGGCGATTACTCGTCGCTGTATATCCCAACCATACGCCGATAAACCGGACAGCGCCGATGGGGCCCTGTGGCTTGTGCGAATCCTACATCTGATCCAGCGTTTCTGGCCCGCGCGCGGCGGGGCCGAGAGCCATCTGGGCGAAATCTCGGCCCACCTCGTGCGAAGCGGCCATGAGGTGACGGTTGCTACGACGGATGCGCTGGACTTCGAGCTGTTCTGGGATCCCGCCCGTCGGCGCGTGGCGGAGGCAGAGGGAGAAACGGCGGGCGTTCGCGTCCGCCGTTTTCCTGTGCGCCACCTGCCGGCCAGTGGCCTTGCCTACCCCGCGCTGCGGCGGCTGCTCTGGCTCCTTTCCCGCGCGGGGCCCGTGCCGGTTGCGCTCTTGCACCGTGTGGCGCGCTTCACCCCGTGGGTGCCCGACCTGTGGGCTTGGCTGGATCGCACCGAGGAGCCCTTCGATCTGGTAGCTGGCATGACCATCTGCTTCGAGCCCCTGCTGGACGCCGGCCTGCGCTTTGCGCGGCGGCGCGGCGTGCCTTTCGTGATCTTCCCTCTCACCCATCTGGGGGCCGGCCCTGCCCCTGCATCGGACCCCCTCAGCCGCTTTTACACCATGCGGCATCAGGTAGACCTGGCGCGCCGGAGCGATGTTCTGGTCGCGCAGACCCCCACCGAGCAGGCGTTTTACCAGGCGCAGGGGGTGGCGGCGGAGCGCATGGGGGTGGTGGGGCCGGGGGTGGACCCTGCGGTGGGGCTGGGGGGGGACGGCGCGCGTTTCCGCAGCCAGCACGGGATTGGCGCGCCGATAGTGCTGGCCCTCTCTTCCATGTCCTATGACAAGGGGACGGTTCACACGGTGGAAGCGGTGCGTCGGCTTTGGCAGGCGGGGCGAGAGGTGGAACTGGTGCTGATTGGCGCACTGTTGGAGCCCTTCGCCCGCTTTCTGGCGACGCTGCCCGAGGCGGAGCGCGCCCGCCTGCGCGTGCTGGGCCCGGTCGGCGAGCAGGAAAAGCGGGACGCCCTGGCCGCTGCCACGCTGCTGGCGATGCCCTCCCGAACCGACTCGTTCGGCATCGTTTATCTGGAAGCCTGGCTGTACGGGAAGCCGGTGATTGGGGCGCAAAGTTGGGGGGTCACCGACGTCATCGAGCATGAGCGCGATGGATTGCTGGTGCCCTTTGGCGACGTGCCCGCCCTGTCTGCGGCCATCGCCCGCCTGCTGGATGTTCCCGCCGAGGCGGCGGCGATGGGCGAGCGGGGCAAGGCGAAGACGCTGGCCCAGCACACCTGGGCGCGCAAGGTGCGCCAGGTGGCAGAGCTGTACGAGCAGGTGGCCGCGGCGCGCCGCCTGCCGCACGCCCCCTGAGGCCCCACCTTTATGCGCCTGCTCCATCTTGTTCACCAGTTTCCGCCGGACCACATAGGCGGGGTGGAGCTTCACACCCAGGCGGTGGCGCGCGAACTGGCGCGCCGTGGCCACGAGGTCACCGTCCTCTTTCGGCGCAGCGCCGACGGGGTGGGGCTTGAACGCTGGCAGGACACAGCCGCCGAGCCGCCGCTCGACCTGCCGCCGCGCGTCATCGCCGCCCACGCGGGGCGGGTGGCGCCCACCGGGCGCTTTCTGGCCACCTTCCACGACCCACCGATGGCCCGACTGCTGGAAGCGGTGATCCAGGAAGCGCAGCCAGAGGTCATCCACATCCAGCACCTGATGGGGCTGCCCGACAGCGTCATAGGGGCCATGCGGCGGCACAAGATTCCCTACGTGGTCACCCTCCATGATTTCTGGTGGGGCTGTGCCAACGCGCAGTTGCTCACCAACGACCGGGAAGCACTGTGCGAGGGGCCGCGTGCGTGGGTCAACTGTGGCCGCTGCGCCCTGGCCCGCGCGGGGCAGCCGGGCGCCCTCTGGCTGGCGCCGGCCCTGGCCCCCCTGTTCGCCTTCCGACACGGGCGGCTGCGCGCCGTGCTGGCCGGCGCGAGCCGGATTGTCGTCCCCACAGCCTTCACCCGCGAGGCGTACCGCAAGATGGGCTTCGCTGTGGAGCGGATGACAGTCATCCCCCACGGCATCTCCCTTCACGAGGGGACGGGGAGCAGGCCGCCCCGCGCCCCCCAGCCCGGGCTGCGGGTGGCTTACGTGGGCGGCATCTCGCGGCAAAAGGGGGTGGATGTGCTGATCGAGGCGGTGAACGGGCTGCCGGACAGGGCGATCACACTCGACATCATGGGCGATCTGGCGGCCATGCCAGACTTTGCCGCCCACCTCATGCGGCTCGCGGCGCACCCCGGCATCCGCCTGGAGGGCGCGCTGCCCAATGCCCAGGTGCGCGCCCTGCTGCCCACCTTTGACGTGCTGGTCGTCCCCTCGATCTGGTACGAGACGGCGGCACTGGTGATCCAGGAGGCATTTGCCGCAGGGGTCCCGGTCATCGCCTCCGACCTGGGGGCGCTGCGCGAGCGCGTGCGCCACGGGGTGGACGGGCTGCTCGTGCCCCCGGACGACCCTGTTGCCCTGCGCGCCGCCCTGAGCCGATTGATGGACGAGCCGGAGCTACTGCCCCGCCTGCGCGCGGGCATCGGACCGGTGCGGGGCCTTCCCCAGCAGGTGGCGGACTTTGAGGCGCTTTACCGCGCGATTGCATGAGCGAGCCCTGCCCTGTTTCACGATTCCGCAACTTTTGTGGCATACTACGCGACGGGCCGAAGCGCCCCCCACCCTGAGCTGACGACTGCACCCGCCGCGAGCCTGCCTCGGGGCGGGTGTTCTGTGTGCATCAAAAAGGTAACCCTTTGTGACAACCCTTCCTCACATGACGTTCCGTGGCCGCCGCAGCATGGGGGACGCGCTAGGCGACCTGTGGCGCTACCGCGACCTGCTGTATAACCTGACCCTTCGCGATGTGAAGGTGCGGTACAAGCACAGCGTGCTTGGCGTGCTCTGGTCGCTGCTGAACCCGCTCTTGATCATGCTGGTCTTTACCTTCGTCTTCACGGTGATGTACCCGAACAACGCCATCCCCCACTTTTCCGTCTTCGTCCTGTCCGGGCTGCTGCCCTGGAACTTCTTTTCTGGCGCGGTCATGGGCGCCGCCTCGCAGATCGTGGGCAACGGCCACCTGATCAAAAAGGTCTACTTCCCGCGCGAGGTGCTGCCCGTTTCCACGGTGTTGAGCAACTTCGTGAACTTCATACTGAGCCTGATCCCGCTGGCAGCCTTCCTGATCTTCAGCGGGATCGGCTTCACCCCCTACCTGCTCTGGCTGCCCGTCATCCTGCTGATCCATCTGGTCTTCATGCTCGGCCTGAGCCTGCTGTTCAGCGCGCTCACCGTCTTTTACCGCGACATGCTGATGGTGCTGGAAGTCGGGATGCTGGGCCTCTTCTTCCTCACCCCCATCTTTTACCCTATGGAGTTGATCCAGAAGCAGGCGACGGTGTTCGGCTTCACGCTTCCCGTCTTCCGGCTGGTACGCTGGCTGAACCCGATGGCGAGCATCGTGGATTCCTACCGCACGGTGATCTATGGGGTGGTGACCTACCCCAGGGCAAACGAGGCCATGTATTTCGGCCCCACCGCGCCCGCCTTCGACTTTCTGCTGCGCACGAGCGTGACCGCCCTGCTCGTCTTTCTGCTGGGCTGGTGGGTCTTCCGCCGCGTCAGCCCCACTTTTGGCGAGGAGGTCTAGCCGCCCGCCATGAACCACCCAACCCCCCTGGTTTCGGTAGTCATCCCTGCGTACAATGAAGAGTTGGCCATCGCCCATGACATAACCCTTATCCGCGAGACGCTGGACGCGGCGGGCTACGCGTGGGAGTTGATCGTCGTGGACGATGGCTCGACGGACCGCACAGCCGAGATTGCCGAGGGGCTGGGGGCAGTGGTGCTGCGCCATGCCTTCAACAAGGGCACCGGCGGGGCGCGCTCCACCGGCGTCCGCTACGCGCGCGGCGAGATCGTCATCATGACGGATGCCGACGGCACCTACCCCAACCGGCGAGATGCCCACCCTGATCGAGCAGGTGCGCGCGGGCTCCGACATGAGCGTGGGCGCCCGCCGCCGCGAGAAGGGCACCCTCCGCTGGCTGCGTACCCCCACCAAGGAGTTTATTCGCCGCCTCGCCTCCTTCATGGTGGGAACCCCCATCCCCGATTTGAACAGTGGCCTGCGCGCCTTCCGCAAGGAGGTGGCGCTGCGCTTCCTGGGGATTTTGCCCAACACCCACTCCTGGGTCAGCACCATCACCCTCGCCATGCTGGCAAACGGCTACCGCGTCTCGTACGTGCCGATTGACTACTTTCCGCGCATCGGCAAGAGTAGCTTTCACCCCGTGCGCGACACCTATAACTATCTCTCGCTAGTCTTTCGCTCGCTCACCTACTTCAACCCGCTCAAGGTCTTCCTGCCCGTCAGCTTCCTCATGTTCCTCCTGGGGCTCCTCAAGCTGACCTATGACAACTTCGTCCTGCGCGACATTCGGGAAAGCGACGTGCTGCTCATGATCGTCGCCGTGCTGATCGCCATGCTCGGCATGCTCGCCGATCTGGTGGTCGCACAAAACCGCCACCGCTTCCTCGCCCCGC
Organism: uncultured Chloroflexia bacterium; assembly: GCA_963721895.1. Taxonomy (GTDB): domain Bacteria; phylum Chloroflexota; class Anaerolineae; order Ardenticatenales; family Ardenticatenaceae; genus CAVRLZ01. The sequence continues at coordinate 237,527 of CAVRLZ010000031.1, forward strand.
CCCGCCTGTCCCGCCCCCCCACCGACGGGCGCGAGCGCGAGCACTGAGCGCCCCGCTCCCAGCCCCCCGTTTCGTACCTTGGCCAATGTCCTGCACGCGGACAAGGGCTATGCCGGGATGGCTCCGGTGGCCCTTGTCAGGCACACTTCACGGTTCCATCGTTGGTGGGTACTATGCCTCTAGCGATGGTCTGGACAGGGGGCGACGTGGTAGTACATAGGCCGAGCATGGAGCGCCCCGCCCCCAGCCTACCCCCACAGTCGGACGCTTCGGTACGGGCAGAGCAGCGTGTCTGCCTCTGCCCGCTACCCGCGCTCCTTCTAACTTGCGTTGGAATGTCTCGGCAGCGGCAGTCCCCTGGCTTTGCCCCCCAGGCGCAACAGCCACCAGCCCAGGCCGATCCCCCAGGTCGTCTGACTGATCAGCCAGAGCAGCAGGCTCAACGGGAGCAGCCACCCCCGCGCCCCTGCGCCTGGCGAACTTCCCGCCCCGAGCACGCTGCCCGCCGCCACCACCAGCCATAGAATCGCCGCCCCGACCCCCGCGCCCGCCACTGCCAGCGGTAGCCCCGCCCCGCGGTATGCCACGATGGACATCAGCCCCACGCAGAGCCCCGCCAGCCCCAGTGGTACCCGCAGCAGGGGCTGCAGCGGCTCCGCCACGCCGACTGTGTGGTACAGCAAGAGTTGGATGCCCAGCCATCCGACGGTCAGCGCCCCCAGCCACAGCGTCGCGCGGGCCAGCGGCGTTGCCATTGCACGCAGGAGCCAGGCCAGGGCGGGGAGCGCCAGAGCCACCAGCAGCGGCACCCCGAAGAAGAGTAGTCCCTCCATCAGCGCCTCGCCCTCCGTGCCAAAGCGCAACAGGATCGCATCCGAGAGCGCAAACACTGCCCCCATCAGCACCACGCTGCCGAGGGCGCCGAACCCCCCCAGCCGAAAGAGCCACCGTTCCATCTTGCCCTCCAGTACCGTTCGTCAGAGTCGTTGTAGCGGTAAGCCGCGAGGAAGAGAGTATACCGACAGGGGGAAGCGCCCGCCAAGCCCTGTGAGCGGCGCCAGCCTGCCACCGTCTTTCTTTCCCTCTCCCTCTGCCCTGTTCCTTGGTACAGGTAACAATCTGTCCCGCCGCCCGATGCGTGAGAGGCGCAGGTTCGCTATCCTGTAGGCAGCGATGGGAGCACAGAGCCACGGCGTAAAGCCCTGCTGCCTGCTCCCTCATGGATGAATACGAGGAGAAGCAAACGATGAACACGCATCACAACAAGACTGCATTGATCACCGGTGCCTCGCGCGGGTTGGGGCTGGCCCTGGCCCAGGCCCTGGCACAGCGTGGCTGGACGCTGATCGTGGATGCACGCGGCGAGCGGGCCCTGGCGCACGCCGCGCAGCAACTGGCGCAGCACACGCGCGTCATCGCCATCGCGGGGGACGTGACAGACGCGGCGCACCGACAAGCTATCAAGCAGGCGGCAGAGGAAGTGGAGGGGCTGGACGTGGTGGTGAACAATGCGGGCAGCCTCGGGCCAAGCCCGCAGCCAGCCCTGCTCGACTACCCCCTGGACGTGCTGGAGGCCGTTTACCGCGCCAACGTGATAGCGCCGCTTGGCGTGCTGCAGGCGGTGAAGGCGCATCTGCGCCCTGGCGCGGCGGTGCTCAACATCAGCAGCGATGCCGCCGTAGAAGGGTACGAGGGGTGGGGCGGCTACGGCTCCAGCAAGGCGGCCCTGGAGCAACTTTCCAATGTGCTTGCGGCGGAGAACCCCTCGCTGCGCGTCTACTGGGTGGACCCCGGCGACATGCGCACGGCGATGCATCAGGCAGCCTTCCCTGGCGAAGACATCAGCGATCGCCCCCTCCCCGAAGAAAGCGTGCCCGGCCTGCTCGCCCTGCTTGATGGGACATTGCCCAGCGGACGGTACCGCGCGCGGGCGTTGATGGAGGTGGCCTTATGAGGGGGGCGCAGACATGCTTCACGCCGGTGCGGGTTGGCGCGGCGGGGCAGGGCGAGCTATGGTCGCTCGATTGGGAGCTGCCGGCTGCCCTCCATGCCAGCGAGCCCGCCGAGGCGCGCGGGCTGGCGCGGGACGATGTTCGCCTTCTCGTCTCGCATCTGGCCGATGACCGGATGGAGCATCGCCACTTCCGGGACATAGCCGACGTGCTGCAAGCGGGCGACGTGCTGGTGCTGAACACGAGCGGCACGCTGAACGCGGCCCTCCAGGTGACGCGGGAGGATGGCGAGCCGCTCGAGCTTCACCTGTCGAGCCGCCTGCCCGCAGACCTTTGGAGCGTCGAGCTCCGCCAGCCGGGCGAGGGGGAGACGCGCCCCTTCCTCCACGCGCGCGCGGGCGAGCGCCTGCGCCTGCCCGGCGGCGGCGAGGCACACCTGCTCGCCCCACACCATCCCGCCCTGCGCGGCGGCCCCGACAAGCCCGTGCGGCTCTGGCTCGCCACGCTGTCGCTGCCCTGCGCCCTGCACCGCTACCTCGCCGAGTGGGGCTTCCCCATCCGGTACGGGTACGTCCCGCGTGCGTGGCCGCTCCCCTATTACCAGACAGTCTACGCCACCGAGATGGGAAGCGCGGAGATGCCCTCCGCGGGCCGCGCCTTCACCCCGGAGCTCATCACCCGCCTTGCCGCGCGGGGGGTCCAGTTCGCCCCGCTCCTGCTCCACACCGGCGTTGCCAGCCTGGAGGCGCACGAGGCCCCCTACGAAGAGTGGTACCGCGTCCCCACGACGAGCGCCCGCCTCATCAACAGCGCCCTGCAGGAGGGAAGGCGCGTCATCGCCGTCGGCACCACCTCGGTGCGGGCTGTGGAAAGCGTCACGGACGAGGAAGGGACAGTCCACCCCGGCGAAGGGTGGACCACGCTCGTCATTTCCCACGACACGCGCCTCCGCGCCATCAGCGGCCTGCTCACCGGCCTGCACGAGCCCCGCGCCACCCACCTGGCCATGCTCGAGGCCCTCGCCGGTCGCCGCCACCTGGAGCGCAGCTATCGCGAGGCCCTTGACCACGGCTACCTCTGGCACGAGTTTGGCGACCTCCACCTGATGCTGTGACGGGGTCCCCGGCGCCGCCCCCTTGCCCCCACCTGTCAGCCGACCTGAGCAGGCGATACAGTCGAGAAGGGGGTGGCCTCTAATTTTCGGTGCATGAAAGATGACAAGAAGCGGACGATGTGGTTATATGCTCGCGGTAACCCTGACAAGATGCTGCAAGGAGGCACCATGCTATCCGCTTCGCAACGAATGATGGAAGCCATTGTTCCACCTTTATCTACTTCCCCTATCAGGTTCTCACCATGCGCGGCGTTCAAGCGGGTGGAGGTGATGAGTGGGAAGTAGCAGGGGCAGTTCCCTTACCGGGCGCGTTGCCTTGATCACGGGGGTGAGCCGCCGCCTGGGCATCGGGGCGGCCATTGCTCAGGCCCTGGCAGAGGCGGGCGCGGACATATTCACCACTTATTTTCGTCAGTTCGACGCGGCGCAGCCCTACGGTAGCGACGCGGGGGAGGCGGAGGAGGTGCTCGACGGGGTAAGAGGGCTGGGGGTGCGCGCGGCGGGCATGGAAGCCGACCTCTCGGACCCGCAGGTGCCAGCAGCGATCATGAGCAGGGCGTGGGAGACGTTGGGACACGTGGACATCCTGGTGAACAATGCCGCGCACGCGGCCCAGGCGGAGCTCTACACCGTTACAGCCGCCGCCCTGGACCAGCACTACGCGGTCAACGTGCGGGGTCCGCTGCTGCTGTGCCAGGCTTTTGCCCGGCAGCATGACGGGCGACCGGGCGGGCGGATCATCAACCTCACCTCCGGGCAGACGCTCACCCCGATGCCGGGCGAGATTCCGTACGCTGCTACAAAGTCAGCCCTGGAGGGACTGACGCTCAGCCTCAGCCGCGCCCTGGCGCCGAAAGGGATCACCGTCAATGCGATTGATCCGGGCGCCACGGATACGGGCTGGATCAGCGAGACGCTGCGCGACGAGCTCCTGCGGGAAGCGCCTTTCGGGCGGCTCGGTACCCCGGCGGATGTGGCACACCTTGTCCGCTTTCTCGCTTCGCATGAGGGGCAGTGGGTCACCGGGCAGGTGATCCGCTCGCGCGGGGGGATGTAGGGGCGCGGGGCACCCTGCTGTCCGCTGGCAGCTGCGGTTGGACGGATACCCGTTAGAGGCGACGACCAGTCCTTGAAACGCCCTGTCACTTCAAAGGCCCCAAGCGGGGCCGCCTTCATGCAGTGAGACACCCTGCGCCCCTTCCCTGTCATTCCGACCGGACGCTCCCCCGTGTCACTATAAGGAATGAAGACAGGGAGGAATCTGTGCAAGGCTGATTCATTGAGCTATGCCAGGAGAGATGCTTCGCTGGTTCCATGCCCGATCCAGGTGGCCCGGCGTACCCACCCCTGAGAAACAAAACCGTTTCTCCCTGCACGAAGGCGGCCCCGCCTGGAACTCTCTAAATGACAGAGAAGGGGCCTTGTTTTTCTTTGTCATTCCGAGTTGCGCTCAAGTTCCTCTATCAGCACCTTCATCTCAGCTTCCTGGCCTCCGACGAAGCCAGCTACATTACGGGGAGCAGCTTCTTCGTGGACGGCGGCCTGATGCAGAGCAATACCGGGGCGTGAGTGGGGGCGGGCGATGCGGCGCGGGGCAGGATGCCCCGCGCCACGCCCCAGGTCCGCGCGGGCGGGCCCATTGGCCGCAGGCCCCCTAACGGCGACTTTTTCCGAAGGGACCTACCCGGCAATCGCCTCCCCCCTCTTGCGTCGCCCCCTTCCCTTCGGTTAACATACAGCCACCGCTTGCTTTCGTTCATTCCTTTTGAGGGGTACCCATGGCTGAGCCGCCGACCCTTGTCCGAAACCAGCTCTTTTTTGGCCGCGTGGAGGAGCAGAAGCAATTCCGCGCGGCGCTGGATGCCCTGCTGGCCGATCCCTCCGACGAGCAATCGCCCTACCTCTTCCTGCTTTACGGGGATGGAGGCATTGGCAAGACGACGCTGGCCCGTCGCTTTCTCGATATCGCCGGAAAAGAAGAGCCGTACCGCGGGCGCTTTGAAACTTTTCGGCTGGATTGGGACGAGCAGGCCCAATGGCGGCAGAGCCTGCGGGTGGGGCGCGAGCTGATTGGGGCGGAGGCGCTCTTCGACACGCTTTACGAGGAGGCCCTTGACCGCTGGCCCGAGCCTTTCGCTCCCTACGCGCGGATGCGTGAGGCGCGGGCAGACGCGGCGCGCGCAGCGGAGGCGGCCCTTTCCGTTTCCGAGGGGCGCGACCCGCTCGGGGAGCTGCGCCATGTGCGGCTGGAAACGCTGGTGCGGCTGCTGCGGCGGCCAGGCGAGGGGCGACAGGCGGGGGAGACGCTGGCCGCCCTGCTGCGCGCGGCAGGGGCGCAGGCGGACCCGCAGCAGGCGCTGCGGCTGCGCAACGAGGTGGAGCGACGGCTGCGGATGCGCTTGAGCGACCAGCAGTTTGCGCTGGTCGTCGAGCCTCGGGAGCCGCTGGCGCGGGCGCTCGCGCGGGGCTTCCGCACGGTGGCGGAGGCGCGCCCGCTCGTTGTCGTGCTGGATACCTACGAAATTGTGGACCGGGCCGATTGGTGGCTGCGACGGGTGCTGATGGGGGTGGGGCCGCGCCTGCTCTGGGTGATTGCGGGGCGAAACAATCTGGTGCGCGACCGCCGCTTTGGCGATGAGTGGTTTACCGGGTACGCCAGCGACTTCCCTTCGCGGCTGGTGGACCACGACATGCGGCGGCTGGCGGAGGCGGATGTGCGCGCTTACTTTGCGGCGGCGGTGCCGGAGCGCCCCCTGGATGAGGAGGCACTCGAGACGATCAGCCGCGCCACGCGGGGCATCCCGCTGGCCGTGCGCGAGGCCGCCGACATCTGGAAGCGGGGGCTATCCGCCACGGCCATCGCTGGGGACAGCACGGACGACACCCCGCGCGACAAGATCGTTGAAAAGATGACCGCCCGCTACCTCCTGCACTGCTTGCACGATGAGGCGGATCGGCGCGCGCTGTACACCCTGGCAATGGCGCGGGGGGACGAGCCGCTGCTGCGTGCGCTGCTGGAGCCGGAGCCAACCCCTACCGGCGCCCCGCCACCCCAGCAGGAACCCGAGTTGAACCTGACCGCACTCCGCCAACTTTTCGCCCACTATTTCAGTGAGGAAGAGCTGGCTCAGGCTGGTTTCCGACCTGGATGAGCGATTCGCAGACATTCCGGGCGACACGATCAGCGCGCGGGCGCGGGAAATGGTGGACTTTTTCGACCGGCGCGGGCGGCTGGCGGAACTGGTGGCGGCGGCGCGACGGGAGCGACCTCGCCTCGCCTGGCCCGACATGGCGCCCCCACGGCCAGCAGGGAGCGCACCCGTCGCCCCCTTCGAGTTGGCCCCCTTTCTCCGCCAGTTGGAGCGCCGCTACGCCTCGGTTTATCGGGAGGAAGCGCGGCTGCACGACGAGCCAGCCGAGTTCCTGCTGGCGGACCTGCGCGGCCCCCTGCGCGGTGAAGCGTGGGTGCAGGCGCTGGTGGCCCGCGCGGTGGGGGCGCTCCAGGCGCGTGTGGAGCGCCTTGGCCGCCCCTATGAGAGCATCGAGGCGCGTTGTGAGGATGAGGGCTGGGCGAAGGCGGCGCAGGCCCTCACCTTCTTCCTCTTCTGGCAGGAGGAGGACGGCGGGCTGGCACTGGCTGGTGCCCCGCTTTGTGGAGGCGCTCGCGTACAGCCGCACGTTACGCGGTGGCCTGCTAAGCGAGGCGGCATCCTGGCAGGGGGCCATGGAGGTTGTGGGGCGGAAGCGCCTTAAAGTGTTTCAGGCGGTGGAGCCGTGGGCCACGTCCGATGAGGAGGCGGCGCTGCTGGCGGAGTTGGAGCGTGCCCCCTGCCGGACGTGGCTGGCCGGGGCGGGCGAGGGGGAGCGACGCGCCATTCTTGCCCTGCGCCGAGGGCGCCTTGCCTTCGGGCGCAAGCAGCACCAGCAGGCAGTGCGCCTGTACGAGCAGGCCGAGCGTGACCTGCCGGAAGGCGGTGAGGCGCTGCGCCGACAACTGGGCGAGGCGATGGACGATCTGGCTGGGGCGCTGCTGTGGCCGGAGGGACAGCGCTCTTCCATCTACTCAGCGGAGGCGGAGCGCATGCTTCCGAAGGTGGTGGCATGGCTGCCGGAAAAGCAGGATGCGTGGTACCGGTTGGGCGTGGTGCTGGATGATGCAGGGCGCCACGAGGAGGCCATCGCCGCCTATCAGCAGGCCCTCGCCCTCGATCCCAAACACGCCGCTGCTCACTATAACCTGGGTGCCATGTACAGTGACCAGGGGCGCCACGAGGAGGCCATCGCCGCCTTTCAGCAGGCTATCGCCCTCGATCCCAAACACGCCGCTGCTCACTATAACCTGGGTGCCGTGTACAGTGACCAGGGGCGCCACGAGGAGGCCATCGCCGCCTATCAGCAGGCCATCGTCCTCGATCCCAAATCCGCCTACGCCCACAACGGCCTGGGCACCGTACACGGTGCCCAGGGGCGCCACGAGGAGGCCATCGTCGCCTATCAGCAGGCCCTCGCCCTCGATCCCGAATTCGCCTACGCCCATAACAACCTCGGCAACGTGTACAGTGCCCAAGGGCGCCACGAGGAGGCCATCGCCGCCTATCAGCAGGCCATCGCCCTCGATCCCAAACTTGTCTCCGCCCACAACGGCCTGGGCAACGTGTACCGTGACCGGGGGCGCCACGAGGAGGCCATCGCCGCCTATCAGCAGGCCATCGCCCTCGATCCGAAACTTGTCTCCGCCCACAACCGGCCTGGGCAACGTGTACAGTGACCAGGGGCGCCACGAGGAGGCCATCGCCGCCTTCCAGCAGGCCCTCGCCCTCGATCCCAAATCCGCCTACGCCCACAACGGCCTGGGCAACGTGTACAGTGACCAGGGGCGCCACGAGGAGGCCATCGTCGCCTATCAGCAGGCCCTCGCCCTCGATCCCAAATTCGCCTACGCCCATAACAACCTCGGCAACGTGTACAGTGACCAGGGGCGCCACGAGGAGGCCATCGCCGCCTTTCAGCAGGCTATCGCCCTCGATCCCAAACACGCCGCTGCTCACTATAACCTGGGTGCCGTGTACAGTGACCAAGGGCGCCACGAGGAGGCCATCGCCGCCTTTCAGCAGGCCCTCGTCCTCGATCCCGAACTTGTCTCCGCCCACAACGGCCTGGGCAACGTGTACAGTGACCAGGGGCGCCACGAGGAGGCCATCGCCGCCTTTCAGCAGGCTATCGCCCTCGATCCCAAACACGCCGCTTCTCACTATAACCTGGGCGCCGTGTACCGTGCCCAAGGGCGCCACGAGGAGGCCATCGCCACCTTCCAGCAGGCCCTCGCCCTCGATCCCAAACTTGTCTCCGCCCACAACGGCCTGGGCGCCGTGTACAGTGCTCAGGGGCGCTACGAGGAGGCCATCGCCGCCTATCAGCAGGCCATCGCCCTCGATCCCAACCTTGCCTCCGCCCACAACGGCCTGGGCAACGTGTACCGTGACCAGGGGCGCTACGAGGAGGCCATCGCCGCCTATCAGCAGGCTATCGCCCTCGATCCCAAACACGCCGCTGCTCACTATAACCTGGGCGCCGTGTACAGTGCCCAAGGGTGCCACGAGGAGGCCCTCGCCGCCTATCAGCAGGCCCTCGCCCTCGATCCCAAACACGCCTACGCCCACAACGGCCTCGGCACCGTGTACCATGCCCAGGGGCGCTACGAGGAGGCCATCGCCGCCTATCAGCAGGCTATCGCCCTCGATCCCAAACACGCCCACGCCCACAATGGCCTGGGCAACGTGTACCGTGACCAGGGGCACCACGAGGAGGCCATCGCCGCCTATCAGCAGGCTATCGCCCTCGATCCCAAATACGCCGACGCCCTACTCAGTCTCGCCACTATATATCGTACGCTGCGACGTGACAAGGATGCAGTGGAAGCGCTTGAACGTGCCACTGCTCTTGCCCCCGACAATGCTACTATTCTCGCTTCCCTTGCAGCGGTGCTTGGGATGTTGGGACGCACGGAGGAGGTAGCAATACACCTGGCCCGCGCCCGTGCCACCGTTGCGCGGGAATCTTTCTACAACCGTGCCTGCTTCGAGGCGATCGCTGGCAACGGGGAGGAGGCGCTGCTTCTCCTGGCGCAGGCGTTGGGGCAGGTACCGGGTCTTCGTCTCTGGGCGCAGCGCGACCCGGACTTTGAGGGGTTGCGAGAAGATCCCCGCTTTCGCGCACTGGTGGAGCTTTGAGGGGTGCAGGTTCGTCCAGGAGATACCCAGCGACAGGTGGGTGTACGCACGAGTTGTCATTCAATTCCAATAGGAATCCTGGCCACAGTTCTGTCCTGGGGATTCCGGACGTGGGGCAACCTTCGCCGAGCGGAAACAAGGCGAGCGCTCGCTTGGAAAAAGCCTTGCCCCCTCCTTGTCATGTCGAGCGGGGAGTGCCCCCGTGCTGACTCGCAGCATGGAGCCAGCGAAACATCTCTCCTGGCATAGTTCATTGAATAGCCTTGCACAGATTCTTCCCTAGCTTCATTCCTGATGGTGACGCGGGGGAGCGCCCAGTCAGAATGACAGGGAAGGGGCGCAAGGTTTCTCGTTGCATGAAGGGGGCCCCGCCACCTGGTCCCTCCTGAGAAACAAACCCGTTTCTCCCCGCACTGTGGCGACTCCGCCACCTGGGGGATTCGGAATGACAGAGAAAGCCCTTGCCCCTCCCTGTTAGTCAGGAATATCCTTGCCATCCGGTGGCCCTTGACGGGCGGGACAGGGTGCCACCCTGTCCCGCCTGATTTACGTGCTGCTGGTGGTGTCGAAGGTGGTGCCGAGGCTCGCTGTGGAGTCGCCGCCGACCCACACGTCGAAGGTCGCTGGCGTCGATCACCCAGCGGCGCTCCAGCGGGTGCCAGTAGCGCAGCTCGTCCGGCCCGAGCGCGAACTCGACCGTGCGCGTCTCGCCGGGCGCGAGGGTGACCCGCTGGAAGCCCTTCAGCTCGCGCACCGGCCGCGCCGCGCGCCCGTGCCGCTGCCGGATGTAGAGCTGCACGACCTCGTCGCCGGCACGCTCGCCGCGTGTTCGTCACCTCGACCGACGACGGTCAGCGACTCGCCCGCCGCGATCCGTTCCCGGTCCAGCCGCAGCCCATCGTAGGCGAAGGTGGCTGTAGCTCAGCCCGTGCCCGAAGGGGAAGAGCGGCGTGCTCGCCTCGTCCCAGTAGCGCCGGTCCTGCCGCTCTGGCTCGTGGGAGGTCGTGTGCCCGTAGATCAGCGGGATCTGCCCCCCGCTGCGCGGCCAGGTGAAGGGCAGCTTGCCCCCCGGCACCGCGTCGCCGAAGAGCAGGTTCGCCACGGCAGCGCCGCCCTGCGTGCCGGGATACCAGATGTCGAGGATCGCCGGCACCTGCTCGGCCGCCCAGCGCAGGTCGAGCGGGCGACCGTTCATCACCAGCAGGACGACCGGCGTGCCGGTGGCCACGACCGCCTGCAGCAGCTCCAACTGGCCGCCCGGCAGCTCCAGCGTGGAGCGCGAGGCCGCCTCGCCGATCATGTTCTGCCACTCGCCCACCACCACGACGGCGACCTCCGCCGCCCGCGCCACCTCCACCGCCCGCTGCAGCTCCGCCGCGTCGTCGAAGTCCGCCGGGTCCTCCGGCGCGTTGCCGCCGAACATGTCGAACATCGAGGGGAAGGTCCGCTGCGCCGGCCGGATGCCGGGCGCGTAGGTGACCGTCGCCTGCTCCCCGACCTTGGCGCGGATGCCCTCCAGCACCGTCACCGTCTCGTCGAGATCGAAGTCGAAGCACCACGGCCCCAGCGTGTCCCGCTTCGAGTCCGCCAGCGGGCCGATGACGGCCAGCGAGCCGAGCGAGCCCAGATCGAGCGGCAGCAGATCGCCCTCGTTGCGCAGGAGCACCGCCGCGCGTTCGGCCGCGCTGGCGGGCCACCTCGCGGTGCGCGGGGTCGTTCAGCACCGCCTGCGCCTGCTCCTCGTCGACGAACGGCTCGTCGAAGAGCCCCAGGCGCAGCTTGGCCTCCAGCACGCGCCGGACGCTGGCGTCGAGCGTCGCCTCGGTCGATGCGCCCCTCCGCCAGCGCGGCGGGCAGGTGGGCGTAGGCCGGGTCGGCGATCGCCATCTCCATGTCGCAGCCAGCGTGGAGCCCGCGGACCCCCGCCTCGGCCAGATCCGTCGGCGAAGCCGTGCGTCTGGAGGTTGCGGACGGCGTTGGCGTCGGAGACGACCCAGCCCTCAAAGCCCCAGGTCTGGCGCAGCACCTCGTCGAGCAGCCACGGATTGCCGGTGGCGGGCACCCCGTTGAGCGGCATGTAGGCGGTCATCACGTTGCCGGCGCCCGCGTCCAGCGCGGCCTTGAAGGGCGGGAAGTAGACGTTCCACAGCTCGTAGTCGGAGAGGTTCACCTCGTCGTAGTCGCGCCCGCCGAGCGCGGCGCCGTAGCCGGCGAAGTGCTTCGGTCCGGCGATGATGCGCTCCGGCGTGCCGAGCCCTGCGCCCTGGAAGCCGCGCACCTGCGCGGCGGCGATCGCCGCGCCGAGGTAGGGGTCCTCGCCAGCGCCCTCGATGATCCGCCCCCAGCGCGGGTCGCGGCTGATGTCGACCATCGGCGCGAAGGTCCAGTGGATGCCGACCGCACGCGCCTCCCGCGCGGCGACCGCCTGCCCCTGCTCGACGGTCTCCGGGTCCCACGAGGCTGCCAGCGCGATCGGCACGGGCAGGATGGTGCGGAAGCCGTGGATCACGTCGAAGCCGAAGAGCAGCGGGATGCCATGCCGGTTGCCCTCCAGGGCGAGCCGCTGCAGCCGGTTGAACTCGGCAGGCTCGGTCACGAAGAGCAGCGACCCCGCCTCGCCACGCGCCAGGGCCGCCTCGACCTGTTGCGGCTGGTTGGGCACCATCAGCGCCGTCGACCTCGCCCGCCGGTGCGTCGCGCATAAAGCCGAAGTAGAAGTACTGCGTCAGCTGGCCCGCCTTCTCCTCCACCGACATGGCGCTGAGCAGCGCGTCGACGCGCTCGCGGATCCCGTCCGCATCGTTCATCCCGTTCTCCTTTCGATAGGGGGCGCCGATGATGGGCCGGCGCCTGCGTCCTTGCACTCGAGGCGCTGTGGATTGTCAGCCCCGTGTGCGGCTAGCGCGCTCGAGGAGCGCAAACACAGCAGTCAAAAGAGCGGCCGTCACCACCAGGAAGGGCCCCAGTGCTTCCAGCCCAACGCGGTCGGCGAGCAGGCCAAAACCGCCTACAAGCCCTGCGCCGCCCAGCATCGCCGCGGCTACCTGAAAGCCTACGGTGTTCGCTGAGTGCGCCGGACCCATGCGCGCGGGGGTCAGCGACATGAACGAGGGAAACATCGGCGCGAGCGACAGGCCCAGCAGGAGCACCCCGGCAAACGCCAGCCACGTTGTCAGGTTGAGCCAGAGGAGCGCCGCGCCGAGCAGGGCCCCCCCCATGCTCAGCCACAGCAGCCGGTGCACGGTGATGCGCTCCACAATGGCGCCGGACACCACCCGACCCACGGTGAGGCTTCCCCAATACAGGCTGACCCAGATGCCTGCTATCGCTGGACCCATCCCGCGTGCTTCCGTCAGCAGGGTGTACAGCCACTGGCCGGCCGCAAACTCCAGCCCCGTGTACAAGAAAAAGAGCAACAGACTCAGCCAGGCTGTCGGCAACTGGAGCGTGTGCAGCATCGGCGCGCTGGCGGGCGGGGGGGCGTCGGATGCGTCACGGTGCGCTTCCCACTGCTTGCGTGTAAGGGCAAAGCACCCTGCCAGCACAAGCTGTGCCACGCCCACAAGGAGGTAGCCCAGCCGATAGGGCTGCCCGGCGCTGAGGACCCCGCTCATCAGTAGGGGGCCCGTGGCGGCGCCCAACCCGAAGGAGGCATGCAGCCAGTTCATGGTACGCGGGCTGAACTCCTCGGCGGCATAGGTGTTCAACCCGGCATCAATCGCCCCGGCCCCCAGCCCCGCGAGCAGCCCAAGCGCCACCATCACCCCCCACACGGGGGCCACACCGTACCCGATGAGGCTGATGGCCGTCGCCAGGCAGCTGAGCACGAGGAGCCAGCCCACGCCGATCCGGGCCAGCATGCGCCCACTGGTGAAGCTGGACACGATATAGCCGATCGCGCCCGTGGTGATGAGTGCCCCCAGGGCGTCGAGCGGCAGGTTGAACGTCGTGCGGATCGAGGGCCAGGCCACGCCCGTCAGGCCGTCGGGAAGGCCCAAACTGATAAATGCTGCATAGGCCAGCCCGATGAGGAGGGCCGAGTGGCCGCGCACTGCCCTGACTGTTGTACTCACAGGTTCCCCTTCGTCCTTTCTGAAACGGTTGCTTCTGAATCGTTTCAGCAATATATCACGCGTGATATACTTCTGCAAGATCAGAAGGGGAGGAGGAGCCGATGGAGCTAGAAGCGCAGGGCCGCGTGACGATGAGCGAGGTGGCCGCCGCGCTGGGCGTGGCGGTGTCCACGGTGTCCAATGCCTACAATCGCCCCGACCAGTTGTCGGCGGAGTTGAGGGCGCGCGTTCTTGCCGTGGCGGAGGAGCTTGGCTACCCTGGCCCGAACGCGGTTGCCCGCAGCCTCCGGCAGCAACGGGCGGGCGCGGTCGGCGTGCTCTTCGCGGAGCGCCTGCATTACGCCTTCCGCGACCCGGCGGCCCTGCTCGTGCTGGAGGGCATTGCCACTGCCCTGGAGCCAGAAGGGCTAGGCCTGCTGCTGGTGCCCGGTCGCGCCGACGACCCGACCACCATTCAACGGGCACTGGTGGATGGCTTCATCGTCTACTCGATGCTGGAGGACGACCCGCTGGTGGCCGCCGCCCTGAGCCGCAGGCTGCCAACGGTCCTCCTCGACCAACCGCCGCGCGCGGGGGTGCCCTCTATCACGGTGGACGACGAGGATGGCGCGCGCCAGGCCGCCGAGCACCTGCTGGGGCTTGGCCATCGCCGCTTCGCCATCCTCACCGATCGGCTGAGCGAGAATGTGACGGGGGCGCTATCCCCCACCCGCCTGTCACTGCACGAGCAGGTGGCGCACACCTTCTTCGTCACCCAGCGACGCCTTCAGGGCTACCACAGCGCCTTCGAGGCGGCGGGCCTGCTGCGGGAGCCGATCCCCCTTATCGAGTGCGTGGACAACAGCGAGGCTGATGGGGCGGCGGCCATGCACCTGCTGCTGGCCGCCCCGACGCGCCCGACCGCCGTGCTGTGCATCACCGACCGCCTGGCACTCGGTGCCCTGTCCGCCGCGCAGCAGGCTGGCCTCGCCGTCCCTGGAGAGCTATCCATCGTCGGCTTTGACGATATCCCCGCCGCCGCATCGGCCCACCCGCCCCTTACAACGGTTCGGCAGGCCCATCGCGACAAGGGCCTCCTTGCCGGCCAGGCACTTATCGGACAGATGCAGGGAGCGCGCGCGGAGCACAGAACCCTGCCCGTCCAACTCATCGTGCGCGCCTCGACCGGACCAGCCCGGTAGCGCTAGCGCGATCCAGGCAGCGTGGGGCGTTCGATGGGAGGGGATAGGGTGTTATGTTGCGCAGCATCGAGATTGGGATGCGGCACACAACGAGCTAGTCACCCATAGCGCCGCCGTCCCCCCTGAGTGCAGATGAAGCAGCATGGATGGCGCAGTTGTTGGAGGCGCCTACAGCCGCGAGTACGTCAGGTCGAAATCGTGCTCCCAGGTAACGCCATCCCTGGCGAACTCCCACTGCCCAATGATGGTGCGGCCATCTTCGCTGAACGTACCCGTGAAACGCTGTGCGAAGCTAGGGTCGTCGCGCCACAGCATCCACACCCCGTCCTTCAAGCTCATGGCATAGATACGGGTCACCCCGCGCGAATCGGAGTAGAGCATCATGTGGGTACCCATCCCGTCATCAGAGCCGATGATGGACTCCCCCCTGGGAAAGTCCGATCCCTCGGCTCCGGAGCGATAGCGCAGGAACATGTTCCCAGGTAACCACTCAAAGGTAGCCTGAGCCTGCACCGCCATCGGTGGGTCGGTGGGAAGTGTCAACCGGACCTCCCAGGTGCCGACCAACGCGTCTAAACGCTTGAGTGCGGATTCATCACTGTCCATGTGAGCAATTTCCTTCCTCTGGATTGACCGTTCGGCAGGGGATACCATACCCACACAAGCCTCTTCCGTCTAATGCAACCTCTTCCTGCCTCGCCCTGGGAATCGAGTGCGCGCAAGCCTATGCTTACAGGCAGGGCCTTCCGCCGCTACCTCAGTTGCTGCCACCCTCTACCCGACTGGATTCGTCGGGAGTGTGCTGGGGGAAACGATGAAAAGAGGCGGCGGGTCACCTTACGGGCAGGGTGAATGGGGCAGGGGAAGGGAAAGAGTCTTGGCAGTGTGGTTCGGTGAGTGCTAAAACATCATTGACGGACGGGCCGTGCTGTGTTACAATTGGGGTTGGCCTTAGCAGGGGCATAGCATTTGCTGAAAAGCCAACCGTTACAGGGAGATGGGGCGAGGAGGGGTCGGATGCCTACCTACGAATATTTTTGCGAGCAGTGTGCGTCCAATTTTGAGACGGTGCAGCGCTTCAGCGATGCGCCGCTCACGACTTGCCCGCACGGTCATCAAACAGGGGTGCGGCGGTTGATTCGCCCGGCGGGCATCATCTTCAAGGGGTCGGGCTGGTACATCAAGGATTCCAAGGCGGATGGGGCCACGAGCGGCAATGGCAAGGGCAGCGCCAAGAGCGCCAGCAGCCGCGCCGGCGAGTCGGCCAGCGAGGGCCAAAGCGAGAAGGCTGCGACGGCCAGCAGCGAGCCGAAGGGCGACGCCCCCGCTGCGGGCAGCAGCGAGAGCCCGAGCAGCAGCAAGAGTGAGAGCAAGGGCGGGGGTAGCAGCGAGGCAGCCTGAGCCGAGTGCTCGGCAGAAAAGCCATAGCGGGCGGGGGGAGGAGTGCGCACTCCTCCCCCCGCTTTTTGTTTGGGGCGCTCTGTCAGGGCGGAAAGCTTTGCAGGATCGTCTCGGTTGCGTCCTGGGGGGAAAGCTGATCGGTCATGACGGCGCGGAACTGCTCCTGCATGGCCTGCGCGAAGCTGACCCAGGCCGAGCCGCCTGGCCGAAGGCGCCCGCTCTCGAGCAGGTCGTGCAGGAAGGTGCGGTAGCCCGCATCGTCAATCACCTGGGGCAGGGCACTGCGGCGCGCGGGCAGCCAGTGGGCAACGCGATACCACTCGCCCAGTCGCTCTGCGTCGAGCAGCCACTCCAGATAGAGGGCTGCCGCTTCCTGCTGGCGCGAGTCGGAGGTGGAAAGCGCGACTACGTAGCCGCTCACCACGGTGGTCATCGTGCCCGTCAGCGTGGGCACCGGCGCATGGGCGAGGCGCGCGCGCTCGTCGCCCGCACGCGCCCGCAGGTAGGCATGGGAGCCGCTCTCGATAAAGTCTGCCTGCTCCGCGGCGAGGCTCTCGTAGAGCAAAGCCTCGTCGCTGATGGAAAGCGCCAGGCGCGGGATGCTCCCCTGGCGCTGGGCGGCCTGAAAGGTGGCCAGCAGGGCCAGCAGGGATTCCTGCTGGGGCGGCTCCAGCCGCTGGTCGGGGCGCTCCAGGATCGAGAAGAGCTGGAGCAGCAGCGCATTGGTCATCTGCCCGTCCGCGCCTGCCTGCGCGGCAAGCAGCCAGGTGGGGGCGTCGGGGCGCACCATGCGATCCAGCGTGAGGGGGAGCTGGCTGCTCTGCCCCGCGCGCGTGACCCCATGCTCCACCTGCACCGCCAGCGGCACCGCCAGCCACTGCTCGTTTGAGCGCGTGTCCCGCGTGGCGAAGGGGTACAGGTCTTCCTGGGTCGCGCGCGCGATGGTGCTGTCCAGGGGGAAGAGCAGCCCTGTCTGCGCGGCCTCATCCACCAGGGCGGAGGGGAGAATCACCAGGTCGGGCACGAGGTCGGGCGCCACCGCGCTCGCCGTGCGCAGGTAGGTGAGCAAGCCGGCGGGGCCATCCAGTGCCTTGGGCTCATAAAGGACGGTGATGGCCGGATGGGCCTCCTCGAAGGCTGCCACATGCTCGGCAAGGAGGGCACCCCCTTCCCCCTCCCCAGGCGCCACCTCAGCAGGGCCCCAGACGGTCAACGTTACAGTGGCGGGGGTCGGGAGGGGGATGCTGGTAATCTCCACCATCTGGGGGGTGGGGGTTTGCTGCGCCTCGGCGGTGGAGGGCACGGGGGGCGGCGGGGGTACATCGGCGGGGGCCCCCTGGCACCCTGAAAGGGCAAGGAGCACCCAGCCGCACCAGAGCAAGGGAAGGAAGCCGCGCATGAAAGGATTATACGGAGAGCGGGGCGCTTGACCAAGAAGAAAGCGCGCGCCCGCCAACCCCCGCAGGGGAGGGCAGAGGAAGGGGGTTGTTGGTGACGTTCTTGCTGTCTGGCATGGCCATGTTTTTGCGAAGGGATAGGGTGTCGCATCCTGGAGGGAGAGAGACGATGGACGAACCGGAACGAGCGGAAGCGGGCGATAGGGAGGGCGGGGTACGCACCTACACCGTGATGCCGGGCGATACGTTGAGCCGCATCGCCGAGCGCTTCTATGGCAACGCTGCCGAATGGCGCAGAATCTACGAGGCGAATCAGGAGAAACTGCCCAACCCCGACATCCTGTCGCCTGGTCTGACGCTCTGGGTTCCATAAAGCGTTTTTTCGACTTGCCTGACCCGCCTTCAATGTTCCAACGTTCTGTTCAAAAAGGAGGAGCCGACCATGAAGCAGATGGAGAGACAACGAGTTTGGGGCATCTGGGCGCTGTTTGCGTTCTTCTTGCTCGCCTGCGCCTGCCCCAACCCCCTGGCGCGCAATGCCGAGCCGACCCCGAACCCAGCCTTTGCCGGCGTCCAGCTAGGGGAGGTTGTCACGGCAGGCGCGATCGGGGAGGGCAACGCCCCGCAGGATATCCGCAACACCTTCTCGACCGGGGATCCGATTATCTTTGTGGTGGCGCAGGCTGCCAGCGTGGAAGCCGGGACCACCGTGTTCGCCCGCTGGTCCCGCGATGGGACCCCGCTGGAGGACACAGCGCCCCTCACCGCCGATCGCCTGTACACGGATACCTACATCGAGTTTCACATTGAGCCGGCCAACGGCACCCAGTTCCAGGCGGGCGAGTACTCGGTCCAGATCTATGTGAATGGCAACCCTGGCCCCAGCACGACATTTTCGGTTCGATAAGGAGGGTCCGTGAACGACTTGACGACGCTGTGCCTGTTCGGCCTGTTCATCCTGCTGGTAGTGGGCGTCTCCGCTTGGATGCGCCGCAACCGCCCCGCCCCGCAGGGCACCTACGACGACCCCAACACCCGCAGCGGCGGCTCGATTGGGGGTTCCGCCGGGCAGCCCGGCCAGCGGACCTACGACGATCCTGATCTGGAAAGCGGCGGCTCCTTTGGCGGCAGTGCCGGCGAGGCTGGGCGGCGCACCTACGATGATCCCGATCTTCGCAGCGGGGGCTCCTTCGGCGGCAGCGGATCGAGCCAGGGCAGCCAGGGCAGCCAGCAAAGCTCGCTCGGCAATCGCGCGGCGGGGCCGAGCCGCCCGGCTGCGCCGCCGCCCAGCCGCCCGACTACGCCGCCCAGCCGCCCTGCCTCGCCGCCCAGCAGTTCCACCCGCCACGATGACCCCGATACCAAGAGCGGCGGCTCGTTCGGGGGCTAACGAGACCGAAGAGAGAGGAATCAGGCACCCGCGCCGGCTCCGCCTCGATAGAGATAAAAGCGCCTGGCATTGTGCCAGGCGCTCTTTTGTATAGGAGCGAGCGGGTCAGGCGGGCGCGGGGCGGTTAATTGTTGCGCGTGAAATCCACCTGGTGCCAGCATGCCTCGCTGCCCTGCACAAAGTTGCCCGTATTCAGTACCTCCACGATTGGGCTAAGTGGGTCATTGGCAGCATCCACCACTTGGACGTACCATACAGCGCGTTCCGCTGAGATGACAATGTCATACCAGCCGGGCGGCTCGGTCTTGCTGGTGGAGGGGGGCAGTTCGGCCCCAAACTGGTTGGTGGCGCGCACGCGCAGCCCCGGCAAGGGATTGCCTACGGCATCCCGCAGGTACCCGAAGATGTAGGGGCCGGTGCACCCACGGCTGTAATCTGGCCCTGCGGCGGCAACCCGGAACAGAAAAGCAGGGGTCGCCGTAACGGGGATAGGGGTGATGGTGGGCGGCGGCGGCGGGATCGTCGGGAGGGGCGTGCTGGTGGGCACAACCGTAGCGGTTGGCGGGACAGAGGTGCTGGTGGGAAACGACGTGGGCGTTGGCACGAGCGTGGCGGATGGCGGAAGAGGGGCAACGGTCGGCGTGTCGGGCGGCGGCTCGGCGGTTGCGCTGATGGGGAGGGTGGCCTCTAGCACCGGCACGAGCGTCTCGGTGGGCGGCGCGGGGGTGGGCGGCTGGAAGAGGAGCGTGGCTGTGCTTTCTGCCACGGCGACCCCGCCCAGCGGGGTGAGGGTGGGCGGCGCCACGACCAGTTCCACAGTCGGGCGCACCTCCTCCGCACCGCCCAGGGAAAACGGGGTTCGTTCGCCCACGGCGATGCCGTAGACCGCATAGCAACCCGCCATCAAGATGGCGAGCACCCCCCCAAACGCCAATAGGTTGCCGAGTCGCTCCCAGACAGTGGGTGTCCTGTTCATTGACCGAAGCATAGCGCCCAGGCAGGGCGCGGGCAAATCATGGCCCGCAGGGCGAGGCTCGTCAGGCGGCGATCCAGGCAAGATTTTATGCGGCCGGGCCGGGCGTATCGGTTCAGGGGCCGCCTCTCAGATGGAGGGACGATTGACGCGGGCGCAACTTTCCGAAACGGTTCGCATGTATTGGGCCATCCGCACCCTGTGGCTGGTGACGCTGGGGGCGGGTGTCGTCTGGGCGGCGGAAACACCGCTGCCGCGCCTTTTGTTGTGGGCAGGGGCGGGGGCCCTGCTGGTTCAGGCTCTGATGCTCGTGCTGATCTGGCTCCGGCGCGTGCCGCCCTGGCACGACTGGCTGTGGACCATGGCGAGCGCCTCCCTTGGCCTGGTGGCTATCGCCCTCTTTCCCGAGTGGTTACCGTTGCTCCTGCTCCTGAGCCTGCTGCCCCTGCTCGACCTGGCGCGCTGGCGCGGGTGGTCCAGCGTGGTGATGCTCCTCGTCTTCCCGCTGCCTGCGCTGGCCTACCTGTACCTGCGCTCCGGCCTAGGGATGGCCAATGTGCCGTTGGTGGCTGGCTGGGCGATCGTGGCCCTGTTGGGCATCGGCCTCGCCGCCTCCCCCACGCGGCGGGACACCTTGGCAGAGCCCGCGTTGGACGAGGGGCAGCCCACTTCGGAAGCCTTTGTGGCAAAGGTTGCCCAATTGCTGGTGCGCGAATCCAAGTACGAGCGCATCCTTGAAGTGCTGGTGCGCGGTGGCTGCGAGCTACTCGATCAGGGCAGCCCGCGCAGTCAGGCCAAGGGGATGGCGCTTACCTTCAAGCCTGGACTTTACGACACGCTGGTGATCAAGGCTCACTATAACCTGGAGCAGCCCTACCTCACGCAGAGCTATGAGTTGACGGGGGTGCTCGAGGTGCTCATGCAGGAGGGGGAGCCGGCGGAAAGCAGCGCGGAGCAGCCCCCCTTTGACCGCATAGGGGCTTTGAAAGATCATCAACTCTTGCTCTTCCCCCTGCGCACGGGGATGGATGTTTATGGCGCTGTCGTCTTTGCCACGCGCGACACGCGGCGCGCGCAAAACGAGGAAATCCAGCGCACCCTGATTGCCCTGGCCGACCAGGGGAGCCTGGCCATCCACAACGCGGTGCTCCAGCAGCAACTGTCGCAGGACCGCCTCCAACAGTTGGATGGGGAGGGGGGCGCACGCCACCAGCTGGCGCGCGACCTGCATGACGGGCCGGTGCAGCGCGTGGCCGCCATCTCGATGCAGCTGGAACTGCTCAAGGCGCTGATGAAGCGGCAACCCGATCAGGCGCTGGCGGAGCTGGAGCAGCTGCAGGAGGTGGCCAAGCTGGCAGCGCAGGAGATGCGCACCATGCTCTTTTCGCTGCGGCCGGTCGTGCTGGAATCGGACGGGTTGGCCGCCGCGCTGGACACCTTTGTGGCGCGCCTGCGCGAGCAGGACAAGCTTCAAATCGAGTTGGAGGTTGAAGCGCTGCCGCGCCTGGACGACAAGGTGGAGGAGGTGGCTTTCGCTATCCTGCAGGAGGCGATCAACAACGCGAAAAAGTACGCGGGCAACACGCCCATTCGCGTGCGCCTGTTGAAGGGGCAGGAAATGGTCATCTGCCAGGTGCAGGACAAGGGGCCGGGCTTTGATTTGAAGGCGATCACCTCCAGCTATGGCACGCGCGCCAGCCTGGGGCTGTTGAATATGCAGGAGCGCGCCGCCATGGTGGGCGGCATCCTGAAGATTGACACCGCGCCCAACAAAGGAACCACCGTCTCGCTGGCTGTACCGTTCGAGTTGGGGTAGCGCGGGCGAGGGGAACAAAAAGAAGCCGCTGTTATCAGCGGCTTCCTCGGTCCTGGGCCCGTCGCGTGTGGGGCTTACAGCCCTACGGCGAATCGCAGCACCAGCATGATCGCAAAGATGAGCCCGCCAAAGGTCAGGATGCGCATCAAATCGCGCCGGACATGGCTGTACTGCTCCTCGAACGAGACGGGGGTGGGGGTGGTAAGGCGTGCCGCAGGGGGGCCGCTCTGCTTGGAATACGATTGGTCAGCGGTGCTGCGCGGCACCTTCGGCTCGCTGCGCTCTCGTCTTCGTGCCATCTGTCTTTCTCCTTTGTTCGTCTTGCCGGACCATCGGTGGCTGGGGTGCCAGCCATTATAGCAGCAACACCCCTGGGGAACGAAAGCTATAGAACACGCGCCCTCCTACCGCTGCATGCGCCGCAGGAGAAGCTGTGCCACCTGCCGCGCCTCCTCGATGCGCAGCAGGGTCACGACCACCGCGTAGGTGGCAAGGCCCACCAGCGAGGGAAGCAGCACGGCCAAAATTTCCCCTGTCAGCCCCGCGTCAAAGGAGCGGGTGAGCAGGGCGGCGAGCCACACCGCTGCCCCCATCGCCAGGGCGGCGGCCAGCACCCGCCCCACAAGGGCATTCATCTCCGGACTCACCAGCCCGCCCAGGCGCCGCTGCAGCAGCGCGAGCATCACCATCGCGTGGGTAAAATGTTTGGCGGAGTCCGCCAGGACCAGCGCGATCATGCTCCAGGCACCGACCAGCGGCAGCGCCACGAGCAGGTAGACCCCCACGGCCACGATTCCCACCAGGGCAGGGGTCCAGGTGTCCTGCCGCGAGTAAAAGGCGATGATGAGCAGCTGATCTACAGCGGCGAACACCAGGCCAATCAGATAGACGCGCAGGGCGAGCGCCGTGGCCGCCGTGTCCAGGGCCGTGAACTCGCCATGCTCGAAGAGCAGGCGGATGATCGGCTCCGCCAGCACAAAGAGCCCCACCGCCGCCGGGACGATGAGCACCAGCACCAGGCGCAGCCCGGTTTGGAGGGTTTGGCGGTAGCCGGCTGTATCCTCGAGCGCGGCAAGGCGCGACAGGCTGGGCAACACGGCGAGCGAGATCGCTGCGGCCACGAGCCCTAGCGGAAACTGGATCAGCGTGGTGGCATTCTTCATCCAGGGCACGACCCCGACGATGCCTGTTCCGGTGGCCAGGCGCCGATCAATCACGACCCCCGCGCTGGCCACGATGACCGACAGCGCGACCGGGATGTAAAGTTGTCCTATCCGGCGCAGGCCGGGGTCGCGCCAGAAGGCACCCAGGCGAAAGCGCAGCGGCGCGTCGCGCAGGTCGGGCAGCAGCAGTGCCAGCTGGAAGGCGCTCCCCAGCACCAGCCCCAGCGCCAGGCCGATGATCCGCTGATCCCCCTCAAAGGCGCGGCTGAGGAGGAGCGCGCCGACGATGATCCCGATATTGAATACGGCTGCCGCAAAGGCTGCAAAGGTGAATCGCTTCAGCGCGTACAACAGGCCAATCAGCGCGCCGCTCAACCCGAAGAAAAAGATCGAGGGGGAGATCAGGCGGATCGTTTGCGTGGTGAGGGCGCGAAGCGGCTCCTCGTAATCGCCCGCGTACAGCCACGTGATCTGCGGGGCCAGCAGGAGCACGAGGAGGGAAAGCAGCGCCAGCAGGATGCCCACCAGCGAGATGACCAGGCTCGCCAGCTTCCACAGGGCGTCGTTGTCGTCGTCACGCGTGGCATAGGCGCTGAAGACCGGCACCAGCGCGGACGAGAGCAGCCCCCCTATCAACAGATCGTAGAGGGTGCTCGGCACCTGGGAGGCTATGGTGAAGATGGCGGCGAGCGCGCCCGCCCCAAACTGGTTAGCGATGGCCATCTCGCGCACCAGCCCCAGCACGCGGCTGGCGATGTTGCCTAGCCCGATGAGCCCTGCGGCCCGTGCGATACCGTGCCGCTCACCGCTGGCGCTGGTGGGCGCTGGGGGCTGGCCGTCGAGGAGGGTGGCATCGCTCATGAAAGGAGTTCCTGAACCAGTGAGAAGGAAGGCGTGGCAATCGCGTGACCGAGGGCGGGGCGGCCAGCAGAGGACGACGCCCCGCAGGCGCGCACTGCCGGCAGGGCCGCATCATCGTAATAAACGGGGGTTACCGACCTTTTAGGTGCGAATGAATCACAGGATAATAGAAAATTGCTGCCTGATGGGCAAAATGATGGAGAGGCCGCGCCTTCCCGTTCGGTCCGTCACCCGCTTCCTCCCAGGAAGGTTCGACTGGGAGGCGGCGCTGCGCTATACTTTGGATGCAACAAGGACCAGCCAATGACTGTAATGAAGGGCAACACCATCAGCTTTTTTAGCCACAGCCCCGGCCAGACGCGTCGGTTCGGGGCGCATCTGGGCGCCCTGGTGCAGGCGGGCGACACGATCCTGCTGCACGGCCAGCTTGGGGCGGGCAAGACGCACTTTGCGCAGGGGATCGCGCAGGGGCTCGGCGTCGAGGAGCCGGTGCGGAGCCCGACCTTCACCCTGATCAACGAGTACCAGGCGGGGCGGCTCCCGCTCTACCATATAGACCTGTATCGGTTGGAAGGCGACGAGCAGATCGCGACCGTGGGGCTGGAAGACTATCTTGATGCGGACGGGCTGGTGGTGGTCGAGTGGCCGGAGCGGGGCAGGCACTGGTTGCCCGACGATGCCCTGCACATTTTTATGCTCCTGGTCTCCATGCAGCGCCGCGAACTGCGCCTGGAAGCGTCCGGCCCCCGCGCCGAGACGCTGCTGCGCGCCTACAAGCAGCATCTGTTCGCGGGGGCACGGTAAGCATGGCGGCACGTCTCTCGCTCTGGTACCGCCAGGATAGGGCAAGGCTCTGATGCTTCTAGCGCTGGACAGTGCAACACGGCAAGCCGGCTTGGCGCTTTACGACGGCGACCAGGTGCGCGTCGAAAACACCTGGGTGTCGAGCGTCCATCACACCGAGTGGTTGGCGCCTGCGGTCGAGCGCGCCCTGCAGCAGATAGGGGCCAGCGCCGCCGACCTTACGGCGATAGCGGTGACGAAGGGGCCGGGCTCCTTCACAGGCTTGCGCGTCGCGATGAGCCTGGCCAAGGGGCTCGCTGCCGCGCGCGGCTTGCCCCTGATCGGCCTGCCTACGCTGGACGTGATGGCCTACCCGCATGTGGGGTTGGGGGCTGGCGTGATGGTGCTGCTTCAGGCAGGGCGGGGGCGCCATGCCTTCGCCTATTATGATGCGACGAGCCAGCGCGCGGCCCTGGCGGGCGGCCCCCCAACGGTGGGCACCGTGGAGGCGGTGGGGAATGCCCTGGCAGAGCTTGCTGGCTCTGGCCCCATCCGCGTGGTGGGGGAGCTGACCCCCGCCGAGCGCCGCTTTTTGACGGAGCAGGGGGGCGAGTCGGTCCAACTCGTGCCGCCCGCGCTGGCGCTTCGTCGCCCGGCTGTCCTGGCCGAGTTGGCCTGGCTGCGGCTGGCGGCTGGCGAGTCGGACGACCTCCACTCGCTGGAGCCCCTGTATCTTCAATCACCCACAACGGGCGCCGGCTAGCAGCGTCCCTACCCACGAACAGCCCAACGTTGCACCTATGCTCCACAAAGGTTCGAATCCTGTCGCCGCGGGGTTGCCCTATCGTATCGAACGCATGTCCCTGGACGACCTTGAGGCTGTGATGAAGATCGAGGAGGTGGCGCACTCCTCCCCGTGGCCCGTGAGCGCCTACCGGCATGAGCTGGAGCAGAATACCCTCTCCCACTACTTCGTCCTGGTGTCCGAGGCTGTGGAACACACAGTCCAGCCAGGGTTGCGCTCTCGGTTGCAGGCATGGCTGCGGGGCCAGCCGCGCGCGCGGACGATCCTGGGGTATGCGGGCTTCTGGCTCATGGTGGACGAGGCGCACATCAGCACCATCGCCATAGACCCGGCGTGGCGCGGGATGGGGCTGGGGGAGTTGATTTTGATCCGGCTGATCGAGGAAGCGATTGCGCTCCAGGCGATCCTCGTCACGCTGGAGGTTCGCCTGTCGAACAGTGCAGCGCAAAACTTGTATGAAAAATACGGCTTCGAGTACGTGGGTCGGCGCAAGCGGTATTATCGGGACAACAACGAGGACGCGCACATCATGACGGTGGAGGAAATCCAATCACCGGAATATCGTGCCTTTCTGGATGTTCAGTGGCAGCGTTTGACGGCGCGCCTCGTATCGTAGGAGTTCGGCATGCTGACCCCCGCGATGGAAGATTATTTGAAGGCAATCTACCTGCTCCAGCAGAGCCATGACTCGGCCTCCACCTCGATGCTGGCCGAGCAGATGGGGCTGCGTGCGGCCACCGTCACGGGGATGATCAAGCGGCTGGCAGAGTTGGACCTGGTGGAGTATGTACCCTATTACGGGGTGCGCCTGACACCGCGTGGCGAGCGGGCAGCCCTGGAAACGCTGCGCCATCATCGGCTGCTGGAGCTCTTTTTAACGGAAAAGCTTGGCTTTGGCTGGGACGAGGTGCATGACGAGGCGGATCGTCTGGAGCACTACATCTCGGAGGCGCTGGAAGCGCGCATCTCGGAGATGCTCGGTCATCCCACGCACGATCCCCACGGCGATCCTATTCCTTCGCTGTCCGGCGATGTGCCGGCGGTGGCGCTCCAGCCGCTGATTGACCTGCAGGCGGGCGAGCGGGGGCTGGTCGCCCGCGTGCTCACCCAGGACGATGAGGTGCTACGCTACCTGCGCGATGTGGGGATCACTTTGAACGTGCTGGTCGAGGTGCTCGCGCGCTCGGATGCGGGGGCGACCATGACCCTGCGGGTCGAGAGCAAGGAAGAGGTCACGCTTGCGATGGATGTGAGCCGACAGATCGAGGTGGTATCGGTGACGGTGCCCGGCGGGGCGCCCGGCCCATGAAGGTGCCCGGCGAGAAGCAACTGGCGGCCCTCTTTTCCATAGCGGCCGCCTTTTTTTTGATGGTCCTCAAGCTGGGGGTAGGGCTGGCGAGCGGGTCGCTGGGCATCCTGGCGGAGGCCACCAACAGTGCTTTGGATATTGTGGCCAGCCTGGTCACCTTCGCCGCTGTCTGGTACTCAGACAAGCCTGCCGACGAGAGCCACCACTATGGACATGGGAAGGCGGAGAACCTGGGCGCCTTCGTGCAGAGCGGGATCATGTTGGTCACCTGCGGGTGGATTGCGTGGGAGGCGCTGGGCCGCCTGCTGGGGAGCCCCACCTCGGTCGAGCCTACGCTCTGGGCGTTTGGCGTGATGGCGGTATCTGTCGTGGTCAGCGTGGCGCGGGTTCGCTCCCTGCGGCGGGCGGCGGCCGCCTTTGGCAGCCAGGCGCTGGAAGCCGACGCCCTCCATTTTTACACTGACATTTACACGGGCGCCGCGGTGCTGGTGGGGCTGGCGGGCGTGTGGCTGGGCCAACGGCTGGACGTGCCGCAGCTGGCGCGGGCGGACGCCCTGGCGGCACTGGTGGTCGTCACAGTCCTTACGCGCATGACTGTGCAGTTGGGCCGCCATGCGGTGGACGTGCTGCTCGATAGCTCCCATGCCTTGACCGATGACATTGCGGAGGCAGCCAGCGCCGTGAGCGGGGTGGAGCGGGTCCACGGCGTGCGGACGCGCCAGGTGGGGCCGGAAATTTTTGTGGACATGCGGATAGATGTGGCGCGGGCCAGTAGCTTTGAGGCGAGCCACACCATCGCCACGGCGGTGGAGCAGGCGGTCCACGAACTGCTGCCGCGCGCGGATGTGGTGGTGCACGTGGACCCTGTCCAGCCCGCCAACGAGAGCCTCGTGCAGGCGATCCACGCCCTCGCGCAGCGGGATGGGTTGCCCATCCATCACATCACCCTCCACAGCGTCGCCGGGCGGACCGTCGCGCACCTGCACGTGGAGCTCCCCCCCACGCTCACGCTGACGGAGGCACACGCGCGGGTGGATTTGTTCGAGCGGCGCGTCGTCGCCCAGCTAGGCGATCTGGACGAAGCGATCTCGCATATCGAGCCATCCAGCGTCGAGGTGACCCACGGCGCCAACGTGACCGGGCGCGCCGGAAGCCTGGTGCAGCTTGTGGAAAACATCGTCGAGCAGATGGACATCATCCACGACTGCCACGACATCACCGTGCAGCAGGCGGGCGCGGTCTACCACCTCTCCTTTCACTGCACCTTCGCGCCGGACACCAATTTGCAGCAGGCCCACGTGGCGATGGAGGCGCTGGAAAGTCGGCTGCGCCACGCGATTCCCGCCCTGGCCCACATAGTCATCCACCCCGAACCGGGCGAGCATTAACCAAGCCGCCCCCGCAGCCGAAGGAAGGGGGCCAGCCCAAGCAGGCCGGCCCCCTTCCTTTGTCCCAGGGCGGTCGGCCCCCTGTGTCAGTGTGCGGGGCTGGGGGCGGCGGCGGCTTGTCGCCCCGTCCAGCCAAAGGGCCACCCTGGCAGGAAGGCGCCCAGCAGCATGGCGGCAATCGCGGCGTAGAAGGTGTACGTGTACGCCTGCTCCAGCCCCACGATGTACTCGTCGCAGAACTGCGAGATAGCCCCTTTGGCGGTGGCAGGAAAGCCGGGGATGGTCGCATTGGGCAACTCGCACAGGGCCATCTCGCCCATCGCTCCCTGCTGGAGCGCGGCGGGGGCGGCTGCCTGCATCGCCTCCAACTGGGCCGGAAGGCCAGGGGTGACGGCGCTTGCCAGCACGGTTGCCAGCACGGCGACGGCTATGGATTGGGTCACCTGCCGCGTCGAGTTGATCAGCGCCGAGCCACGGGACAGCTGTGTCATCGGCACCGTCGAGAGGCCGATGACCAGCGTGGTTTGAACCGTCAGGCCGAGCGCCACCCCGCGCAGGCCCAGCAAGACCAGCAGCCACCAGATGGGTGTATCGAGCGTGAGCCTGGAAAGCTGCCACGTGTTCACGATCAGGATGGCAAAGCCCAGCACGACGAGCGGGCGGGCCCCCACCTTGTCGTATAGGCGCCCGGCCAGGGGCAGCATGATGCCGCTGGTGATGGCCAGCGGCAGGAGGATCAGCCCCGTTTCCAGGGCCGTGTACCCGCGCAGGATTTGCAGGTAGAGCGGCAGCAGAAACTCGGCGGCGAACAGGGCCACGACGCTGACCCAGCCGACAAATGACGCATTGGTGAACACGGTGCTCTTGAACAGGCGCAGGTCGAGCAGGGGGGTTCGGGCCACGAATAGTTCGATCACTGCAAACGAAACGAGCATCACGAGGCCCAAGAGGAACCAGAAGCGCACCGCGCCTGAGCCCCAGCCCTGCTCCGCCGCGATGGAGGCGGCGTACAGGACAGAGCCGAAGCCTATCGTGGAGGTGATAAGGCCCGGCACGTCCAGCCGCTGGTCAGAGCCGCGCCGCACCTCGCGCAGAAAGCGCGTTCCGAGCCAGAGGCCGACCACGCCGATGGGCAGGTTGATGAAGAAGATCCAGCGCCACAGCCCTTGATCCACCAGCCAGCCCCCCAGGATGGGCCCGAGCGCGGGGGCCATCACCAGCGCGATGCCAAAGATGCCGAGCGCCACCCCCTGCTCCTTCGGCGGGAAGGCGGTGAAGAGCAGGGCAGTGCCCAATGGTAGCGCGATGCCCCCACCCAGCCCCTGCAGCGTGCGCGACGCCATCAGCACCCACAAATTCGGCGCGAGCCCGCAAAAGAGTGAGCCCAGCACGAACAAGGAGAGGCCGAGCAGAAAGATCCGCTTCATTCCAAAGCGGTCGCCCAGAAAGCCACTTATCGGCGTACTGATGCCCAGTGCCATGATGTACAAGCTGATAATCCACTGCGACTCGTTGACATTCGCTGAGAACTCTTGCTGCAGCGTGCGAAAGGCGACGTTCACCACCGTTGTATCCAGCAGCACCATGAAGATGCCAAACACCACCGATATCAACACTTTCCATTTGTAGGCCAGGCGGCCCGATTCTTCTGGCTCAACAGCATTCGGTTGGACGCTCACTATGGACTCCTCTATTGGTACATTGAATAACGCTCTATGTTATCCACAAATCTACTCCAATGTCAAAGCGCGATTTTTGCGGACACAAAAGAGCCCTCCTTATTAGCCCAACCCGCTTTGGTGGGCTGCGCGAGTTCAGCCCCCCCGCAGGCGGTGACGCCCCAGAGCGATAGCGAACGCAAGCCCGCTGTACAGGTAGTACATCCAGTGCAGGGGCACCACCTTGAGCGCGAAGGGCAGGCCGCGTTTTTGCCAGAAGAAGCGATAAAGCGGCCAGTTCAGCCCGATCAGCCCAGCCAGCAGGAGACAGCCCACCCAGCGCAGCAGTCGCCATCGCCCCGCCCCGAGCCCCGCCCCCAGCAACAGGTAGCTACCGATCACACTGAGCCGACTGGATCGCTGGAGATTCAGATCGTCGGTGAGCGCGCCCGAGCGCAGGATCAGCTCGGCCCAGGGCAGCGCCCGCATGAAAAAGTCGGTGTGCACCATCGGCACAAAGTCCCATCGCTTCAAATGTTTGACCTGCCAGCCTGGCACGAGCCGAATCCGATGGCCCGCCTGCTTCAGCCGATACCCCAACTCGATGTCCTCGATCGAGGGCCTTGCATACGATTCGTCAAATCCCCCCACTGCGGTGAAAATGTCACGGCGGATGGCCCCGCACGCCCCCCAGAAGGTAAACGCTTCCGCCTGGCTGTGCTGGTGCACATAGTGGTGAAGCAGGTTACGATACTGAGACAGGAAGTTGGAAGCGCCCGGCGCATCGTCGTAGGAGCCGATGAGCGCGCTCACATCCGGCTCCGCCTCCAAGGTGGAGACGATTGGGCAAAGCGCGTCTGGCGGTAGGGCGACATCCGCATCCACAAAATAAAGAATCTCCCCCCGCGCGGCCCGCGCGCCCACGTTCCGCGCCTGGGCGGGGCCCACTGCGCTATACAAGCGAATCACCCGCGCCCCCGCCGCCTCGGCGGCCTCATCCGACCCGTCGGTGGTGCCATTGGCGATGACGATGAGTTCCAGAGGGGGCGGCACCAACCGCTGAAGATGTCTCAGGCAGCGGCGAAACGCAGCGCCTCCGTTGTGGACGGGGATGATGATCGAGATACGCGATTCCATGCTGTTGCTTTCGTCCGGCGGCCATGTGGGGTATCCGGGCTTCATCATACGGGAGTAAGCCGCCACGACAAATCCTGATTCGATTTGCTTTCGCCTTGAGAGTTGCTTTGCAAGCGGCTATTCGGTGTTAAGATAAAGGCTAAATGGATGAGCGTCAGCTATCAAATGGCAGGCGCACGTTGCGATCTGTTAAGATGGCTGCTGGTTGCATTGAACGATATGCCCCGCAAGGATGGCAAACTGACCTATGGATGGTGACTTGAAACGTCCGGGCCTTCGAGAGGTTATTATTATTGGGGGCGGCCCCGCAGGGTTGACGGCAGCCTATGAGCTGTGCAAGCAGGGAGAGCGCCCCACGGTGCTGGAAATGCGCGATCGGGTGGGGGGGATTTCCCGCACGGAGACGTACAAGGGCTACTACTTTGATATGGGGGGGCATCGCTTCTTCACGAAGGTGAAAGAAGTGAGCAGGATGTGGCAGGAAGTGCTGGGGGATGACTTTCTGCTTCGCCCGCGCCTCTCCCGCATCTATTACAATCGAAAATTTTTCCATTACCCGCTCAAGCCATTGAACGCGCTCCGCAACCTGGGGTTTTGGAAGAGCCTGGCGGCTGGCTTGAGCTACGGTCGCTGGCGCCTCTTCCCCTATCGCCAGGTAGACACCTTTGAGGAGTGGGTCACGAACCGCTTTGGCAAGCGGCTCTTTCTGACCTTCTTCAAAACCTATACCGAGAAGGTCTGGGGCATCTCTACCTCGGAACTTAAAGCTGATTGGGCAGCCCAGCGGATCAAGGACCTGTCGCTCAAGACGGCCATCTTCAGCATGTTCGTGAAGCCCACGCGCCAGATTACGACCTTGATCGAAGCGTTTCACTACCCCCGGCTGGGGCCCGGAATGATGTGGAATGCCGTAAAGGAGAAGGTCGAGCAGCAGGGTGGAAGGGTCTGGCTTCACACCGAGGTGCTGCAAATTCAGCGGCGCGGCAACCGGATCGAGCGCGTCGTGGTGGAGCGCCAGGGCGAGCGGGAAAGCCTGTCGGGGACCGACTTTATTTCAAGCATGCCAGTGGCCGACTTTATCAAGCGCCTGGACCCCCCGCCCCCGCAGGTGGTGCTGGAAGCAGCCAGTGCCCTGAAGTATCGCGATTTTCTCACTGTCTGTTTGATAGTGAACCAGCCAGAGCTATTCCTCGATAACTGGATTTATGTTCACGACCCTACTGTGAAAGTGGGACGCATCCAGAACTTCAAAAACTGGAGCCCCTCCATGGTGCCAGAGCCGGGAAAATCCAGCCTGGGGCTGGAATACTTTTGCACAGAGGGGGACGAAACGTGGACGATGGATGATGCGGCCCTGATCGAGCTGGGCAAGCGCGAGGTGGCATGGATTGGCCTGGCGGCTTACGCCGACATAGAAGATGGTGCGGTGTTCCGGGTGGCCAAGTCTTATCCTATCTACAACAGCGACTATCGCGCGAATCTGGAACAGATCCAGGCCTATATCAACACGCTAGAGAACTTTCAAACCATCGGGCGCAACGGGCTGCACCGCTACAACAACCAGGATCATTCGATGCTGACGGCCATGCTCGCCGTGCGAAACCTGCTCTACGGCGAGCAGCATGACTTGTGGAGCGTGAATACCGAGCAGGACTATCATGAGCAGGTGGACGAGGCGGTGGAATCGGCGCTGCAGACAGTGTTTCTGCGGCTGGACAGCGTGGCCTTCGGCCTCTCGCTCGGGGTGGTAGCGGGTCTCGTCCTGCTTCTGATGACCCTCGCTCTCGTGTGGCAGGGTGGGGCGGCGGCATCGGCCCTGGCGCTCCTTGGTCAATACCTGCCTGGCTACCGCGTGTCCCTGTCTGGCAGCGTGCTGGGGCTGCTTTACGGCTTTGTGGGGGGGGCATGCTTTGGCTGGGCGTTCGCCTGTCTGCGCAATACCCTGATGATCCTTAGCCTCATCGGGGTTCGTCGTGCCGTCCAGCCCCAGGCGCTTCTGCAACTTCTTGACTACGTGTAGGCGCGGAGCGATACGGTGAAGGAAGAAAAGAGCGAGCTTGAAGCTCTTCTGCTCACTCGGCTCCTGCGGCTGAACGCTGCCGTCGCGGGGGTCGTCACCGGTATCATGGCTGGGGGCACCCTCTTCCTGGCAACGCTCTGGTTGGTGCTGAAGGGCGGAGCCGTGGTCGGGCCCCATCTTGCGCTGTTGGGCCAATTCTTCCCAGGCTACCGCGTCACGATTGCTGGGAGCGTGCTTGGCTTTGGCTATGCGTTCGTTTGTGGATTTTTGCTGGGATTTTTCGTTGCAGCGCTGTACAACTGGCTGAGCGACCTGCGCAGCAACGAGCCATGACTCGGCAGAAGTGAGCAGGTCGTTGCGCGGTGGCGTAGAGAGGGCTGGGTCCGTGCTGCGCGATGTGTGCTTGTGAAAGGAGTTTGATCATTCATGGAGCTGGCATCTTCCCCCAAGCGTGCCCCACACTGGCTGTGGCGAGTTGCTGTCTTCCTGCTCTTTGCCAGCGCCTGGCAACTCCTTGCCACCACCATGCACAGCCTGCTCTTTCCCACCTTCACCGATACGCTGAGCGCGCTGGGAACGTTGCTGAGCGGTGCTGCCCTGTGGAAGGCCCTCTGGATTAGCAACCAGGCCATGCTGCTAGGATTTGCCATAGCGGTGATCATCGGCGTGCCGCTAGGGATGCTGATGGGGCGCAATGCGCTCATCGAAAAGCTGTCGAACCCTTACCTTGACATCATGTTGGCCACCCCCAAGTCTGCCATCATCCCCATCATCATTTTTGGCCTGGGGCTGGGGCTGGTGTCGCGAGTGGTGGTGATCGTCCTCTTTGCAGTGGTAATGATCGTCGTCCACACCCGCGCCTCCATCCAGATGGTAGATGCCGATACGCTGGAAATGGCGCGTGCCTTTGGGGCCAGCGAGCGGCAGTTGTGGATGAAGGTGCTGCTGCCTGGTGCCCTGCCGGGGGTGATGGCCGCGCTACGCCTGGGGCTGGGGCGCGCCATCGGCGGGATGATTGCGGTTGAGCTCCTGCTCGTCGCGCTCGGCCTCGGGCGGCTCCTCCTGGACTATCAGGGCGCGTTCAAGTCGGATTTTGTTTACGCTATGGTCATCGTGATCGTGCTCGAATCGGTGTTGGCCCTGCACGGGCTTCACTGGCTGGAGCGCCGCCTGGCACCCTGGGCGGAAGGATGGAGGCTCGAGTGATTGATGGGCAAAGGGCGGACCCTGTGACCCCTGCTCCCCGGCTCCTGTCGGTGCCGCGCGTTGCCCGCCTGACCGAGCAACTGCCCGCCCTCCGACCCCGCTCCCTTGAATCCGTGCTCTCGCTCCTCACCGGCATCGTCGCCTGGGAGATCGCGGGCCGCCTGTTGGATTTCGCCTTTCTGCCCCCTTTCAGTCGCGTGCTGCAGGCCTGCTGGCGGATGACGCTCAGCGGCGAGATCCCCAGCAACCTCGCCGTCAGCCTTATGGTACTAGTGGTCGGCTACAGCTTAGCCGTGGCGCTGGGCGTGCCCTGCGGGCTCATGATCGGGCGCTATCGCACCCTGGAGTATATCTTTGAGCCTTACCTCAGCGCCCTGCTCGCTGTGCCGAACCTGCTCTACGTTCCCATCTTTTTCAGCTTTTTTGGCATAAGCCGCCTGACCCAACTGAGCGTCGTTTTTTTATACTCCTTCGTCATCATCACCTACAGCGCCGCCCAGAGCATCCGCTCGGTTGACCCCACCTACATCGAGATGGCACGCGCCTTTGGGGCGACCGAGCCACAGCTTGTGCGTCGGGTATTGATCCCCGCAGCACTTCCCATGATCATGGCGGGGCTGCGGCTGGGCATGGGCCGCGCGGTGCATGGCATGATCAATGGGGAGATGCTGATTGTCGTTGTGGGGCTGGGGGCCCTGCTGCGCCGCTACGGCAGCCGCTTTGACGCGGCCAGCGTGTTCGCTGTTCTTCTTTACGTGATCGCCATAGCCCTCATCGGGGCTTATCTGGTCCGGGCAGTGGATCGGCGCCTCAATCGCTGGGCAGCCCCACAAGAGCAAGTTTCAAAAGGACCTTCCCTTGGACCTGAACGAGATCATTAGCTACCTGACAAGGTTTGCTGACTTTCCCTTCTCCGCCCGCCGCTACCTGCAGCACAAGGTGACCCTGCCCCAGGCCGAGGCGACCATCCGCTCGCGGCTCGTCCAACGCGAGAAGAATTTTCTGGACTCTGCGAAGCGCAACATTTTTGATCACCCGCGCAGCCCCTATCGCTTCTTGTTCCAGCAGGCGCAGTGCGGGTGGGACGATCTGCAGGCTCTCGTTTTGCAGCATGGCATGGAGGGCGCCCTGCAGGCCCTGCGGGACGCAGGGGTCTATGTAAAATTTGAGGAGTACAAGGGACGAACCCCCATGGTGCGTGACGGGCACGTCCGCGCGGTCCACACCTCGGACTTTAACGCGCCCTTTGTCACGTCCTTCTTCAGCGGTACGTCGGGCGGGTCAAGCGGGGCGCCCCGCACTGACTCCTACGATTTTGGCTTTCTCGCGGATTCAGCCCCAGTTTCTATGGCACGCATGGCGGCCTACGATCTTCTGGGTGCGCCCGTTGTCGTGTGGCGAGGGATCCTGCCCGACAGCAGTTCGATGAGCCATCTTTTGCAGCAGCTTCGCTATGGCGCTGACGAGAGGGTGCGCTGGTATTCCCATCTCGGTCTCCGTGACGCGAAGGGGTGGAAGAGATATGCCTTCGGGACCTATTATCCCTTGGTCTGGCTGCGCCTGCTTGGCTCACCCATAGCCTTCCCGCGCTATGTGCCTATGGAGCGCGCCGACCTGATCGTAGAGGCAATCCTTGAAGATCTGCGGGCCGAGGGGCGATGCGTGCTCGTGACCCAGGTCAGCCGTGCCCTGCGCGTCTGCCTGACAGCCCGGCAACTCGGTGTCAGGCTGGACGGACTGACCATCCTGGGGGGCGGGGAGCCGTCCACGATAGGCAAAGTCCGCCCCATGCAAGAGGTGGGGGCACGCTATTTTTCTAATTATGCCTCGGTAGACACCGGCATGCTGGGGTACGGGTGCGTCACCTCGGACGATCCGGAAGACGTGCATTTTCGGCGGGACACCTTCGCCCTCATCACCCGCCCCTATACCATCCCTGGGGTGGATGTAACCGTGCCTGCCTTCCACGTTACCTCGCTGCTGCCCACTGCGCCCAGGATATTGTTGAACGTGCAGTTGGACGATTATGGCATCATCGAGGAGCGCGCCTGCGGCTGCCCCTTTGGACAATACGGCTACACCACCCACCTGCGTGCGATTCGCAGCTATAGCAAGCTTGTCAGCGAGGGCGTGACCCTGGTCGGCAGCGAGGTGCTACGCCTGTTGGAAGAGGTGCTCCCCGCGCGCTTCGGCGGAAGCGCGCTCGACTATCAATTGGTGGAGCAGGAAAATGAGCAGGGCTTCACCCGGTTGGAACTTCGCATCCATCCTCGGCTTGCCATCCCCGATGAGGGGGAGGTGGTGGCCGAGGTGTTGGAAGCCTTGCAACGCTCCACCCCGATGGCGGACAGCGCAAGGGCCGTCTGGCAACGGGCTGGAACACTCCAGGTCAAGCGGGCGGAGCCGCTCTGGACCGCGCGCGGCAAGTTCTTGCCCCTGCACCTGATGGGGTCCCAACCCGCCCGACCGATGAACTGACTTTTTCGTCCGAGCCGCAACAGACCCGCAAGCGTGCCAGCATGAAACACCCTGTGAAGCCTCGCCGTTTCTACATAAAGAAGGAGAGAACAATGAAGCAGGTAGCTCTACTGGGGATCCTATGGTTAGCGTTACTTGCCTGTTCTGCCCCCCAGGCGGGCACCTCCCCGTCGGTCGAAGGGAAACGCATACGCCTGAGCCCCGCCTTGAGCGCAGGGACCCTGGACATCCCTATGTTGATGGCCGCAGACGCGTTGCGGGAGCAGGGGTACACCGTCGAGGTCGTCGAGTTCGCGGAGGTCAGCCAGAGTATTGCAGGGCTGGCGCAGCAAGCTGTAGACGTTGCCACCTCAGGCCATGCCGCTGCTATGGCGGGGATAAGCCAGGGCGGTCCTATCCGCTTGATAGTGGCTGCGTTCAA
This sequence comes from uncultured Chloroflexia bacterium, assembly GCA_963721895.1. GTDB lineage: Bacteria > Chloroflexota > Anaerolineae > Ardenticatenales > Ardenticatenaceae > CAVRLZ01. Next base: position 274,283 of record CAVRLZ010000031.1, read on the forward strand.
GACCCCGACCCTGCTGGTAGCCAAACAGGAGATAACGAGCTGCGACGCGCTGAACAATCGGCAGGTCGCCACCAACTCGGACCGCACGTCTGGCACCATTATTTACAAGCAATATCTGGCAGCGGAGTGTCCGGGGAGCACCCCCCAGTCCACGGTCATCAATGGTTCGGGGAACCGCATGGCGGCCCTGCTCTCGGAGGAGATGGACGCTGCCATAATCGAGTTGGAGGATTTTCTGGAGTTGGAGAAAGAGGCCCCGGGTGACTTTCATGTGCTGGTCAACTTTGCCGATCTTTACCCCGATCTGACCGTAACGGGAACCTACGTGAATCAGGAGTGGGCAGAAGAGGACCCAGCAGCCGTGCGCGATTTTCTCCGTGCCCTGATCGAGGCCATCCGGAGCGCGCAGGACCCGGAGGTGCTGCGGGCCGCCGCCGCCAGCCATTTCCCGGATGACCCGGACGCAGCCGCAAAAGCGGAAGCCTACCTGGAAGCGGGCGTGTGGAACGTGAACGGGACGCTAACCCCCGACGTTGTACAGACCACTCTCGATTTTGTGTCGTCCAATACAGAACTAGAAACCGAACTCACGGCGGACGATGTGGCCGACCTCTCCTATCTGAATGCAGTGCTGGACGAGATTGGCCGCGAATGATCGAGATGTAGAGCTGCTTGATACGCTGGCCAGCGCCACCCCCAAAGTCGAAAAGAGGTGCCTTGCGAGAGACCATCGAGTACCTCAATACCTTCGCGCACTTTCCTGTGGCGCTGCGCCGTTTTCTGCGCGACCCCTTGCCGCCCGAAGCGGCGCCCGCCCTGCTGCGCGAGCGCCTGGCTCAGCGCGAGCCCCGCTTCCTCCGCATGGCCGAGCGGAGTATCTATGATCATCCCGCCAGCCCCTACCTTGCCCTGCTTCGGGCGGCAGGGTGCGAGTTAGGCGACCTGCGCACGCTCGTTGCACAGCAGGGCATCGAGGGGGCCATGAAAACGCTGCGTGATAGCGGCGTGTACGTGACCTTTGAAGAGTTCAAGGGGCGGAAGCCTGTCGAGCGGCTGGGGCTGTCGTTGCCCGTTCAGGCCAGGCACTTCGACAATCCTGCCGCCCGCCATGATTTCACCATCCAAACGGGCGGCTCCACCGGGCTCGCCGTCGCGGTCGGGCAGGACCTGGACCATATAGCAGACGGTGCCCCGCACCAGGTTGTCGCGCTTGACGCCAACGGCGTGCTGGGGCTGCCCGCCCTGTTCTGGATGGATTTCCTTCCCGGCGGGGGGCTGCGTTTCCTCCTGCAGCGCGCCCGCTTTGGGCAGCGAAACGTGGCCTGGTTCTCGCCGCGCGGCTGGCGCGACTCACGCTATTGGCTCAAGTACGGGGCGGCCACCCTGTACATGGTTGGCTGGGCGCGTGCGCTGGGCGCGCCCGTCCCCCTGCCGCAAGTGGTCCGGCTGGATGAGGCCCTGACGGTGGCCCAGGCGGCGCGCAGGCTGCTCGATCGTGAGGGGCGCTGCCTCCTGTACATGAGCACGAGTCGCGCGGTGCGGGTGAGCCTGGCAGCGGAAAGCGCAGGCTTCGATCTAGCGGGGGCTACCGTGCGGGTGGGGGGCGAGCCTGTGACCCCTGCCAAGGTGGCGACCATCGCACGATCGGGGTTGCGGGTGATCCCTTCCTTTGGCACGGTTGAGACAGGGACAATCGGTTTCGGCTGCGCGCATCCAACGGCGCACGACGATGTCCACCTGCTCCACGATGCCTTCGCGCTCATCACGCACCCCCATGCCCAGGAAGGGTTTGATACCACCGTGGCTGCCTTCCACCTTACCACCTTGTTGGCCAGCGCGCCCAAGGTGATGTTTAATCTGCAGACGGATGACTATGGCAGGGTCGAGACGCGCCGCTGTGGCTGCCTGCTGGGCGAGCAGGGATACACCACGCATCTGCAGGGTATTCGCAGCTACAGCAAGCTCGTGGGCGAGGCCGTCACGCTGATCGGCAATGACATGGTACGGATTGTTGAAGAGCTGCTGCCTGGCAAGTTCGGGGGCACGCCGCTGGACTATCAATGGAAGGAAGAAGAGGAGGAAGCCCACGGATTTACAAGACTGATCCTGGTGATCGCGCCCCACATCGCGATTTCCGATGAGGCCGCCGTCGTAGAAAGCGTTCTGGAGGCCATGCGGGACACCTCGCCCATGGCTGACGCCGCGCGCTCGGTTTGGAAGCATGCGCATACCCTCCGCATTCGCCGCGCGCCCCCTGCCCTGACGCGCGGTGGCAAGATGATGCCGCTTGACCTGTCGCGTCGTTCTTCGTCGGAGACGCACAAAGGAGAGACCCATGACTAAAGGTAAGTACGTTGCCCTGCTCCTCGTTGGATTGCTAACCGCCATGCTGGCAGGCTGCAACGCGGCGGGCCCGACGGCGGCCCCCCCTCCCGCTGCCCCAGTTGGGGGTACGATCCGTTTCTTTGACATTAGCAACGTGGATGTGCGGGACGTACCTATGCTGATGGCCCTGGACGCACTGAAGGAGCAGGGCTACAACGTGGAAATCACCTATCTTTCCGACAGTGCCCTGATCGCCAGCGCCCTTGCCGACGGTGACGCTGATATTGGCCTGCTCAACAATCAGACCATGTGGACGGCAATCGAGAAGGGGGCCGATGTCCGCACGGTGGCGCAGTCCGTGGGCTCCACGAACATCATGGCCGCGCCGGCATCCGTCGAGACATGCGATCAGTTGGACGGGCAGAGCATAGCACTTGCGAACCTGAATGGGCTCAACCCTGCCCTGTTCTATAGCTACATGGAGCAGACCTGCCCCGAGGCCGAACCCCAATATATTGCCCTGCCAGACAGCGGGGGCCGCGCTGCCGCGCTGCTGGCGGGGGAGCTAGGGGCCTCTACCATGCCTGGCGAGGAGTTCATCAAGATTGACCAGCAGGCCCCCGGCCAGTTTCACGTATTGATGAGCATCGCCGAAGAATTTCCGGAGGTACAGGTCGAGGGGCTGCATGTGCGGCGGGAGTGGGCTGAGGCGAACCCCGTCCTCGTCCAAGATTTTCTGCGCGAGTTGCTGCTTGCGAACCGCGAGGTGGCGGAAACCCCCCAGCGCCTGGTTGACGAGGCGGTGGCGCGGCTGGAACTTGATGAGGCCTCAGCCCAGGCCATCGCTGACTCCCACCTGTCCCAGAAAATCTGGGATCCGAACGGTGGGCTGACGGAGGATAATGTCCAGCAGACGTTGGACTTTGTGATCGGCATCGAACTTTTGCCCGACACCCTCGAGGCCGATGCCGTGGCCGACCTCTCCTATTTGAATGCGGTGTTGGACGAGATTGGCCGCCGATGATCGAGGTGCTGAAGTGTAGCAAGCGCTACCCTGGCGCGGCAGGGCACCCCCCCGTCATCGCGCTGAAGGAGGTCTCCCTTGCGGTGGGCGCGCAAGAATTTGTCTGCCTGCTCGGCCCGAGCGGGTGCGGCAAGACCACGCTGCTCAAGATGGTGGCGGGCCTCATCCCCTACGAGTCGGGCGAGATTCGCGTCAACGGGCGACGCGTGCAGGGGCCGGGGCCCGAGCGGGCGATGGTCTTTCAAAACTACGCCCTCTTGCCCTGGGCGGATGTGTTGACCAACGTCGCCTTCGGCCTGGAACTGCGCCACGTGCCGCGCCCCGAGCGCGAGGAGCGCGCCTTCCACCTGATCCGCGCGGTAGGGCTGGAGGGGTTCGAGCGCCACTACCCGCGCCACCTTTCCGGCGGGATGCAGCAGCGGGTGGGGCTGGCGCGCGCCCTGGCGGTAGACCCCGACATCCTGCTGATGGATGAGCCCTTCGGCGCGCTTGACACGCAGACGCGCCGCCTGTTGCAGGAAGACCTGCTGGCACTCCATGAGCGCACGCGCAAGACCGTGCTCTTCGTCACGCACAGCATGGACGAGGCGGTGCGCCTGGGAGATCGCGTGCTGCTCTTCACCCCCCGGCCGGGCCGCATCCTTGAAGAGGTGGCGGTGCCGCTCCCGCGCCCCCGCCCCCCCGACCTGGAAACAGACAGCGCCTACATCGAGTTGAAAGAGTACCTGTGGCAGCAATTGCGAGCCATGCAGACGCAGCCTGCCTGGGGCGCGGGCTCCTAAAAACTATGCCCCTCGTCAACGATCTGAAGATGTACGGCCGCTTCTCGCGGGGGCTGTTGCAATACGCCCAGCAGACCCTCACCCTGCCTGAAGCCGAGCGCATCGTGGCCGAGCGGCTCGCCCAGCGCGAGTCGCTCTTTCTGCGGATGGTCGAGCGGGGCATCTATGGCAACCCGACCAGCCCCTATCTTGCGCTGCTGCGCGAGGCGGCCTGTAGCTACGGGGATGTGGAGCAGATGGTGGCGCGCGAGGGGGTCGAGGCCACCCTCGCCCACCTGCGGGCGGCGGGGGTGTATGTCACCTTCGAGACGTTCAAGGGGCGCAGGCCGCTGGAGCGTGGCTCGCTGAGCTTGCCCACCCAGGCCACTGATTTTGACAACCCCTTTTTGGCGCACCATTTCTACACGGAAACGGGGGGCTCCACGGGCCGCGCCTCGCGCATCGCCCACGACCTGGATCACCACGCCGCCACCGCCCCGCATCACCTGCTCCTGCAAGCCGCGCAGGGGGTGCTCGATGCGCCCATGGCGCTGTGGCGCGGCGTGTTGCCGGACGGAAGCGGCATCAACAATATCCTGCGTTCCGTCCGCTTCAGAAGCGTGCCCGAAAAGTGGTTTTCCCACATCAGCCTGCGCGACAGTCGGCATCCGCTCAAATATGCCCTGGGCACCTATCTCTTTGTGCTGGCGGGCCGGCTGGGGGGCGTGCCCCTTCCCTGGCCGGAGTACGTACCCCTGGAAGAGGCGGAGCGGGTGGCACGTTGGGCGGCAGCGACAGTTCAGCGCCACGAACGCTGCTTCATCAGCGTCCAGGTGAGCCGCGCCCTCCGCATAGCCCTGGCAGCGGAGGCGGCGGGGCTGGACCTCAGCGGCGCGGTCTTTATGATTGCGGGGGAGCCCCCCACCCAAGCGAAGGTGGAAGCCATCCAGCGGAGCGGCGCTCGCTGTTTTCCCACCTATGGCATGGCAGAGGTTGGGCGTGTAGGGATCGGTTGCGCCAACCCCTACGATCACACGGACCTGCATCTTTTGCGGGATGCGTTCGCATTGGTCCCTTACGAGCATCAGCCGCCAACCCTCGACAGCCCGGTAAACGCCTTCTGCCTGACCACGCTCTTGCCCACCACGCCGAAAATTATGTTCAACGTGATCGTGGACGACTATGGAATCGTGGAAGAGCGCGCCTGTGGCTGCCCACTCGAGCACTACGGCTACACCACGCATCTGCGCCAGATTCGCAGCTTCCACAAGCTTACCGGCGAGGGGGTCACCCTCGTTGGCAGCGACATGGTCCACATCCTGGAATCCGTGCTCCCTGCCCGTTTCGGGGGGAGTGCGCTGGACTTTCAGCTTCTGGAAGCAGAAGATGAACAGGGTTTCACCCGCCTCTTCCTGCTCATCCATCCGCGTCTGGCGATAGCGGACGAGCAGGAGGTGCTTTCCCTCGCCCTGGAGGCGCTTGGGCAGGCCAGCCCTGCCAGCCACAGCGCGCGCTCCGTATGGCAGCAGGCGCGCACCCTGCAAATCCGCCGCCAGGAGCCGGTCTGGACGGCGCGCGGAAAATTCAATTCGATAGTCCGGTCGCGCTCGCTGGGCGAATCGCTTTCCCCTGAGAAGGAGAATTAAGTGATGGATCAAGGTAGAGCGCGGCTCCTCGCTTTGTGCTTGCTGTGGGGGCTGTGCGTGGGGTGCGCCTCGCCCTTCGGCGCTGGGGCACCTGCGACCCCCACCGTCCCCGCCACGCGCACCATTCGCGTTGGCTTTTCCAGCGCGCTCGATATGGGCGATCTTCCCAGCGTGATGGCACAGGCGCTTTTGGCTGATTCGGGGATTACTGTCGAGCCCCTATTCTTCTCCTCCGTCGAATTGGAGACAGTGGCCCTTGCGCAGGGGGATGTAGACATCGCCAACGGCTCCAATCGTACGCAATGGACTGCTGTGGCCGAAGGCGCCCAGACGCTTACCATCATGGAGCAAGTTGGGAATGTATGGCTTTTGATTGCGGAGGCGGAAATCGAAACATGTGAGGCGCTGGATGGAAGGGCTTTTGCGCTCACCAGCACCGGCTCGCTTACCTCGGCGCTTACCGATGCCTACCTTCAGTCAACCTGTCCAGAGGTCGAGCCTGAACTCGTTTTTATATCAGGGTCGGAGAATCGGGCAGCCGCGCTGCTCTCAGGCGACATTGCGGCCACCCCGCTAGAGCTCGCCGATTGGCTCAGGATCGAGAGCCAGGCGCCTGGACGCTTTCACGTTCTGGCAAACTTCGCAGAGGTGGTGCCCGACGTGGTAGTCACGGGCGTCCATGTCAACCGCGACTTCGCCGCGCAGCATCCCGATCGGGTGCGCGCTTATCTGCGTGCGCTGCTGACGATCCACCGCCAGTTAGCGGCGGAGCCACAAGGTCTGGCGCAGGCTGCCGTCGAGCATCTTTCCTTGAGTGAGGAGCAGGCGCAGCGCAATGCGGCGGCGTACCTGGCCCTTGATCTTTGGGACTCGAATGGCGGAATGGAGCGCGATGCCATACAAAAGAGCCTGGATTTCTTCATTGGGATCGAAAGTGTGCCAGAAGGGTTGGGCCCGGACGATGTGGCCGACTTCTCCTTTCTGAACCAGGTGCTTGACGAGATGGGGCGGCAATAACCGATGGACTTGCAGGGTCTGACGATCTTCACATTTCATGCGATTGAGGCTGGCCCCGACGTCATCGCCCTCGCGCCCCCCTTGCTGGAGCGCCTGTTGCGCCGCCTCCACCACGCCCGCTGGCACTGCCTCTCGCTCCTGGATGCCGCGAGCTACCTGCGCGAGAAGCGTCCGCTGCCCGCGCGCGCCTTCGTGTTAACCTTCGATGATGGCTATGCTTCGGTTTACGAGCACGCCTTCCCGCTGATCCAGGAGCTTGGCATGACGGCTACCGTGTTTGTTGCCCCTGGCTTGCCGGGCGGGGGGCAGGCAGCCCCGCAGCCTCCCTCTATCGGGGGGCGCGCCATGCTGCGCTGGGAGCAGATCCAGGAAATGCAGCGCCACGGGGTGGACATCGGCGCACACACGCTGACCCACCCGGAGCTCACTCGGTTGGATGGGGCCGCGCAGCGCCACGAGATTGAGCACTCGCAGGAACTGTTGCAGCAGCGCCTGGGCACCCCCGTCCGCACCTTCGCTTATCCCTTCGGCCAGTATGACGCGCGCAGCCGCGCCGTGGCGGCGGCCCGCTTTGCCTGTGCCTGCTCGGACAGGCTGGGGATCGTCAAGCCTACAGAAGACCTTTTCACCCTGGGGCGGGTGGACAGCTACTACCTCCAATCACCCTGGCTGTGCGAGCAGGTCACGAGCCCTTTCTTCCCAGCCTACATCCAGGCGCGCGCGATTCCGAGGCAGGCGCGCCGTCGCTGGAACAGCATGCGTGCAGGATGACCCACCCCTTGCGCTTTTGTATGGTTACAACGTTCTATCCCCCCTATAGCTTTGGGGGGGATGGCATCTACGTGCGGGCGCTCGCCAACGAGCTGGCGCAGCGGGGTCATCAGGTGGACGTTATCTATTGTCGGGATGCGTACCGCTTCCTCGCCCGTCGCGAGCCTACCACCCGCCTGCACGATCACCCCAACGTGACCCTTCACCCCATGGAAAGCGCCTTCGGCTGGCTGTCGCCCCTGGCCACCCAGCAGACGGGCCGCCCCCTGTTCAAGCGTGGCGCCATCGAACGGGTGCTGAGCAAGGGCTTTGACGTGATTCATTACCACAACATCTCCCTCATCGGCGGGCCACAGATTCTTACGATGGGCAGCGGAATCAAGCTCTACACCATGCACGAATTCTGGCTGGTCTGCCCCATGCACATTCTTTTTCGCTACAACCGCGAGGTTTGCACCGAGCCGGACTGCCTGCGCTGTACGATGGCGTACCGCCGCCCCCCCCAGTGGTGGCGCTACACCAACCTGCTCGACGACGCGCTCCCGCATGTGGACTGCTTCCTGACGCTCAGCCGCGCCAGTGGCGACCGGCACCGCGAGTGGGGGCTTGATGTGCCCATGGTCCATCTGCCCCCCTTCGTGCCCCCCGCGCCAACCCCTGCCCCCCACGAGGAGCCGAGCGCGCTGTACGACGGGGCGGACGACAAACCGTATTTCCTTTTTGTGGGACGCCTGGAAAAGCTGAAGGGGCTGCAAACCGTGATCCCCCTCTTCCGCGATTTTGAGGGGGCGCGCTTGCTCGTGGCGGGGCAGGGGGAGTATGAGCCTGAGCTGCGCGACCTGGCCGCTGGCAGCGACAACATCCGCTTTTTAGGGTTTCAGCCGGCCGCGCGCCTGGTGCCGCTCTACCAGAAGGCGCGCGCCCTCATCGTGCCCTCGCTCTGCTACGAGATGAGCCCGCTCGTGATCCTGGAAGCTTTTCAGCAGGGGACGCCCGTTCTGGCGCGCAATCTGGGGGGCATGGGCGAGACTGTCCGAGACAGTGGCGGCGGGGCGCTATTTGAGGATGAGGACTCCCTGCGTTGCCTGGTGGAGCGGTTGATGCACAACCCCGGGCTGCGCGACGAGTGGGGGGCCCGGGCCCTCGCGTGGCTGGAGCGCGAGGCGACACCCGCCATCCACATCGAGCGCTACCTCGGGTTGATCGAACGCCTCGCCTCCCAGCGTGCCGTGACCGCCGGATGAGTGCTCCCCTACCCCCTATCCGTGTGGAAAGCTCCGGGCGGCACATGGCGACCGGCTCCTTTTGGACAGCCGTTGCGCGGCTGGGGGGGCTGCCGCTCGGCATCCTGTCCACCATCTTCCTGGCACGGTACCTCGGCCCCGAGGATCTCGGCATCTTCGCGGTGTCATCGTCCATCGTCTGGCTCCTGCTTCAGCTCATCGGCTCCCTGTTCAATCGTACCGAGCTAAAGTTCATTGCCGAGGCCGCCGACTGGCAGCCTGTGGCAACAGGGTTGATCCAGGTTCACTTTCTGGTGGGGGTGGGGGTGGCCCTCCTCCTCGTTTTGCTAGCTCCCTGGTTGGCCGCGCTTTTGGGCACCCCAGCCCTCGGGCCTGCCCTGCAACTCTTTGCATGCGCTATCCCGATCTTCTCGCTCAGGCAGGCCCACATCAATGCCGTGATCGGACGAGGCGCCTTTCGCCGCAGTGCCTTGTTTTCTGTGTTGAGCGATGGGTACTTTGTACTCGTTCTGCTCTTTGTAGGCCTTGGCTGGGGGGTTCGCGGCGCCATCCTGGCGCAGATCATAGCCTTTATCCCCGAGTTGCTCTACGCACGTTACCTTGCGCCCGTCCCCCTTTTCCGGCGGGTGCCCCTCCAGTTCCGGCGCATGATCTCCTATGGCGGGGCACTGTTCCTGGACAGCGCAGCCCGCCAGTTGAACGGGCGACTCGATCTGTGGGTGGTGCAGGCGTTCGTTGGCTCCGCCTCGGCGGGCTACTACAGCGCGGCACAAAGCGCGATGCGCCCCTTCCAACTGCTCCTCAACAGCCTGCTGCCGATGCTGCTGGCAACCCTGGCGCACGCGTGGGAGCGCAAAGAGCTCGACCAGGTGCGCTCGGTCAGCCAACATACCCTGCGCATGCTCTTTTGCCTGCTACCTGCCATCGCGCTCTTTGCGGGGGCGGCGCCCGAGCTGATCGTCCTTGTGTTTGGGCGCAACTTTCTTCCAGCGGCCCCCCTGCTCACCTGGCTGAGCTTTGCCGCCTTCGCCAACTTTGTTCTTTCCTTCACCACCACCATCATGGCGGCGGTGGATCGCCCCGGCACCGTGGCAACCTTGACCCTGCCGATGGTGATCGTCTCGACGGCAGGCTCGCTGCTGCTCGTGCCCCGCATCGGGGCGATAGGGGCCGCCATCACCTCGACGCTGACCCTCTGGATCGCCCTCGGCGTGACCCTGTGGCTGTTGAAGCACCTGCTCGACATCCGGCTGGAGGGCACCGTGCTGCTACGCATCCTCCTGGTTGCCCTGTTTGCGTACGGGCTTGCCGAGCGCCTGGCGGTATCGGGCTGGCAACTCTGCGTGCAACTGATGGGGATGGGTTGCCTGATTGCTGCCCTGCTCTTCCTCGTCAGGGTTCTCACGCGCGAGGACCTCAACTTTGTGGTATCCCTCTTCCACCAGGAGCGGCAGGAACTGGAACAAAGGCTCCTGCTGTGGCGAGCCAGAGAAAAGGCAAATCATGTCTAGAAAAACCATGTTGGTCGGCTGGGATGGAGCAACCTTTGATCTGCTCATCCCCTGGATCGAGCAGGGCCACCTGCCAACGGTCGCCCGTTTGAGGCGGGAGGGTGCCTCTGGCGTGCTGCATGCCTTTCCGAACATGAACAGTGCTGCCGCCTGGAGCTCGATTGTCACCGGCTGCAACCCTGGCAAGCACGGCATCTTTGATTTTGGCCAAGCCTCCCTCCTGGAAGCAGAGGCGTGGCGCCCGGTAACAGGCGCCGATCGGCGACGGGAGCCGTTCTGGCACGCGTTGCACGCGGCGGGGCAGCGCGTGGGCGTGCTCAATGTGCCGATGACCTACCCGGCGGACAAGCTGGCAAGCTGGATGATCAGCGGCATGGACACCCCGAGCCCTGACAGCCCCGGCGCCACACACCCGCCGGAGCTGTGGGCAGAGCTCCAACGAGCCGGAATCCGCTATGTGCTCGACATGCCAGAAGCGAGCAAGGCGCACGAGCGCGACCCGACTCACCTGCCGCACGCTGTCAAGGCGATGGTGGAGGCCCGCACTCAAACGCTTCTCTACCTAATGGAGCGATCAGCGTGGGATGGTGCTGATGGCCGTGTACGTGGCCACCGATCGCATGCAGCACTTCTATTGGGGCGAGGGTCCGCTGGATCATCCCAGTTGGGGCCCCCTGTTGGAATTGTATCAACTGTTGGATGCGCACCTCGCGCGCCTCATCGCTCAGGCTGGCCCGGACACGAACGTGATCCTGCTCTCCGACCACGGCTTTGGCCCCGCCAACACGCCCCATGATGCGCTCGTCTCCCTGCTCCAGCAGGGGGGCTGGCTGCGCCGTCTTCCGCCCCGACGTGCCTCGCACGGTCCGTTGCTGAGCCTGGGACGACGCTATTTGCCCAGGCGCCTGCAGTACCAACTGGCGCTGGCATTTCCCGCCTGGCGGCAACGGGCGGCACGCGAAGATCAATATGCCAACGTGGATTGGGCTGCCACCCGCGCGTTCGTTGGCGGATATGGAAGCCGGGTCAATATCAACCTGCGGGGCAGGGAAAGATATGGGTCCGTGCCGCCCGAGGCCCATGATGCCCTGTGCGAGGAAGTCCGTGCTTTTCTTTTAACGCTCAGCGATCCGGACACCGGGCAAAGCGTGGTCCGCGAGGTCGTGCGCGGTGACGAGGTGTACGCCGGCCCCCACGCGGAGCGTGCCGCCGACCTTCTGATAAATTGGGATCGCCAGGCCCTCGGCCGGGGGCTGCGCGGGCAGATACACGGCGAGGTCGTGACAGCCTTTAACCAGAAGGCAAACGCGAGGTGGCGGGGAATCCATTATTCGGAGGGTATCTTCGTCGCATGGGGCCCCGACATTCGACCCGGGGTCACGCCCCAACGCGTTACCCAGTACGATGTGGCCCCTACGCTTCTCTATCTGCAGGGCCAGCCCATCCCTGATGACCTGGACGGTCGCCTGCTGGACGAGATCATCAACCCTGCACTGCTGGGCGAGCGCCCTCCGACGCACGCGCCCTACCGCGCTCCCTCCCCCGTGGAGGAAGCGCCGCGCCTTGACTCAGCGGACGAGCAGAAGATCGAGCAGCGCCTGCGCGATCTGGGGTACCTGCAATAAGAGGTAGAAGAGGCTTGTTATGCAACGACCACCGATTCGTATAGGCCCGCAACCCGCAGGGCAATGGTATCTGGTAGCCATGATCCTGCTTCAAGTGACATGGGTAAGCCTGATTGGCTGGACCCGAAGCACCCTCAACCTGGCCGCGCTGCCCTGGCTCCTCGGGTATACGCTGCTCGTAGGGGGGGCCATCCTCTTTCTGCCCGCGCGGCTCGTCCGCCCCCTGCATGCCCTCGGGCAAGCGATGCGAGCCCACCCCCGCCGCGCTCTGGCCGCCATCTGCCTGCTTTTTCTGATAGGTGGCCTCTGGTACGCGGCGCGCCAGCGTACCTGGACCTACGACGAGCAGCAGAGCTACAACGCATCGCAGCGACTGGCCGCGGAGGGGGTGGGCGCTTTCCTTGCTCACTATGGTGAAACGCCCTGGCTTGGCAGGCAGCACCCCCCGCTGGTTCCCCTGGCCAACGGGATTGTTCTGCGGGGAGAAGGGGATAGCCTCTGGCATGCGCGGCTGCTGGGGATAGCGGCAGGGGTCGGCCTGCTCCTCGCCACCTACAGCGTGGGGCGGGCGCTGTACGATCCGGTGACCGGCATGGTGGGGGCACTGCTGCTTACCACCTTCACGCTGGTTGGACGCCTGAGCAGCACGGCCATGACCGACGTGCCGGTTACCTTCTTCTTCACGCTTCTGCTGGCCTGCCTGCTCCGCCTGCGTCGGGCCCCCTCCTACCCCCTGCTGCTCGGGGCCGGGCTTGTCTTCGGGATGGGGCTGCTCACCAAGTACACCATGATCCTCGTCGTCCCCGTGGGGGCGCTCTGGTGGCTGCTGGACCCCGCCCTGCGGCAACGCTGGGCCTGGTTGCTCGGCATAGGGAGCATCGGAGGGTTCATGCTGGGGGGCTGGCTGCTGATCCTCTACCGGCTCGGCATCTTGCAGGCCCAGCAGGAGACATTAGTGGGCTATGCCGGGGTAGTGGCCAACACAGGCTACGGCCAGCGACTCCTGCTTGAAACGTTGACCACGCGGCTTCCCTCCTCGATTGGCGTCTATCACCTGCCCCTCCTGGCGGTGGGCGGGCTGCTCGCCCTGCGCCGCCGCGCGCCCGCCGACCTGCTGCTGCTGGGCTGGATCGGCACGGTCGCCCTCATTCTTTTCAGCACCCTGCCCGACCACCGCTACTTCATGCCCCTCTTTCCCGCGTTGGCGCTGATGATCGCTCGGGCCGTGCGCCACCTGGCAGCAGGGCGCGAGAAGGTTATTCTGCTGGCAGTGCTCTATAATATGGGGGCGCTCTACCTCTTCATGGATTGGGAGCGGAGCTCCCGACTCTTCTTGCGTTAGACTTGTCCGGCCAGACGTGCGCCGACGCACGCTGCCTTCACAACCGAGGAACAATGAACGTTACCCGCGTGGCCGATTTTGCCTTCCACCTGATCCACAACATCGAAACAGTAATCGTTGGCAAGCGGGAGTCCATCGAGTTCTTGGTGGTGGCCTTGCTGTGCCAGGGCCATGTCTTGATCGAGGATGTGCCCGGCATCGGCAAGACGATGCTGGCGCGGGCGGCGGCGGGGAGCATGGGCCTCACCTTCAAGCGAATCCAGTGCACCCCCGACCTGCTGCCGAACGACATCACCGGCGTGAGCGTCTTCAACCAGCAGAGCGGAACCTTTGACTTTCAGCCTGGCCCGTTGTTCGTCAACATCCTGCTGGCGGACGAGATTAACCGCGCCACCCCCCGCACGCAGGCTGCCCTGCTGGAGGCCATGCAGGAGCGCCAGGTGACCGTGGATGGCGACACCCGCGCCCTGGCTGCGCCCTTCATGGTGCTCGGCACGCAGAACCCCATCGAGTACGAGGGCACCTTCCCGCTGCCCGAGGCCCAACTCGACCGCTTCTTGATGCGGCTGTCGCTGGGCTACCCGAGCGAAGAGGACGAGATTCGTGTGCTTCGCAAACTGCGCCGCCGCCATCCCATCGAGCGGATCGAGGCCGTGGTCTCGGGGGGCGACCTGCTGGAGTTGAGCGATCTGGTCGAGCCAGGTCTACGTGGATGACACGCTGGAGCGCTACATCCTGGCGCTGGTGCGGGCCACGCGGGGCCACCCTGACCTTGCCCTGGGGGCCAGCCCCCGCGGCTCGCTGGCCCTGTACAAGGCGAGCCAGGCCCTGGCCGCCCTGCGCGGGCGCGACCACGTGCTGCCGGACGACGTCAAGACGCTCGTTCCGCTGACCCTTGCCCACCGCTTGATCGTCCGCCCTGAAAGCGAGTTGCGGGCACGCACCGCGCTGGGCGGTCCTGGCCGAAATCGTCGCGCAAACCCCCCTGGACCTGGGCGAGGGCGATGGGGAGGGATGAAAAATTTCGTTCCCGTCCTCCTCGTCCTTTTTGCCGTCGCGGCACTCCTGCGCGCGGATGTGTACTTCAAGATCCTCTACCTGCTCTTTGGGGTCTATCTGCTCTCGCGGCTGTGGATGCAGAGGAGCGCCGCCGCGCTGCGCGTGGAGCGTCGTTTTGGGGGGCGCGCCTTTATGGGGGATCGCGTCGAGGTGGAGTTGGTCATCGAGAACCGCGGGACGCTGCCCGTCCCCTGGCTGGAGTTGAACGAGTTGCTGCCCGTGCAACTGATGACCCCTCCTTTTTTCCGGCAGGTCTTGAGCCTGGCGGGGCACGAGCACTGCGTGCTGCACTACACCCTGCTTTGTCGCTGGCGTGGCTATTATCCGATTGGCCCGCTCAAGCTTCGTACGGGCGATCTGCTGGGGCTTCATCGCAATACTGTGGTGGAAGCGCCGCCCACCTACCTGATTGTCTACCCGCGCGTCGTCCCGCTCCAGCGGCTGGGGCTTCCCACGCGCTCGCCCCTGGTGGCGCTCCCGGCCCGCTCCCCCCTCTTCGAGGATCCGTCGCGGCTGATGGGGGTGCGTGCCTACCAGCGTGGCGACTCGCCGCGCCGCATCCACTGGCGCGCCACGGCCAGCGCCGGCCACCTGCTGGTCAAGCAGTATCAGCCTGCCATCGCGCGCGAGACGCTGCTTTGCCTGGACTTGAACGAAGAAAGCTATGAGCGCGGCGAGCGTTTCACCGCCACCGAACTGGCGGTGGTCGTGGCCGCCTCGCTGGCCAATCACATCCTCGTGCGGGAGGGGCTGCCGGTGGGCCTGCTGTGCGCGGCGTCGGACCCGCTGCTGGCGCCCGACAGCGCCGCCACGCTGCCCCCCCGCTCCGAACGGGCCCACCTGATGAGCCTGCTGGAGCGCCTGGCGCGCGTGCAGCCAACCCTCGACCTCTCCTTTGCCGATCTGGTGCGTCGGGAAAGCGTCCACCTGGCGTGGGGGGCCAGCGTTGTCCTGATCACCGGCAGCGTCAGCGATGCGCTCTTTGACACGGTGGCCTTCCTCCGGCGCGGGGGGGTGGCCGCGGCGGTGGTGCTGGTTGGCTCAGCCGCCCCTGCCGCCGGATCGGAGCAGCGTCTTCGCTTGCTGGGGGTGGCCTTGCACCGCGTTTGGAACGAGAAGGAGATTGGGGCATGGTGAGGGACGCAGGGGGGCGCGGGCCATGACGGCTCATCGCTGGCTGGAGCAGAGGGTGCGCCCGCTGATCATTGCTGCGATGATCGGGGTGGTGACCCACGCCATCGTGACCTTGCTGCAGACGGTGGTGACTGGATGGAACGGCGGCTACCTGGTCGCGGCGGCCATGCTGGCCTCGCTGGAGGCCCACTATTCCCACTTTTTGCTGGCGCAGCGTGATTTGCGCGGCGGCGAGCGGATCCGCTTCCGCCTGATCGAGGTGGGCATCCTCTTTGTTCTGGTACGGGTTGGGCTGTATGCGGGGCGGGGATGGGAGCCGCTATGGGCAGACATCCAGCGCTGGCCCAACGAGCCCCTCTCCTTCCTCATGGAGTCGGAGCCCTTGATGGCCTTTGTTCTGGCGTTTCTGGCCTGGCTCAAGACGCTGGAAACCATCCAGGATTTGGAAGAGGTGGACCTGCCTGCCGGGCTGGCAGAGGCGGACCCCGCTCGTCGGCCCGATGACGCCGCCGCCGCGCTCCTTTACCCTCACCTGTTCCTCCCGCGGGAATCCCTCCCGCTGGACAACTTTGTGGGGCGCTTTTTGTGGGGCGGCGTGATCGTGCTCGTGATGGGCGGGCTGACGCGCATCGGCGTCGCCGCGCGCCTGATGGACATCCCGCAGCGGCCCGTGCAGGAAAATCCCTGGCCCATCGTTTTGTATTTTGCCCTGGGGTTGGTGATGATGGGGCTGATTCGCTTTGCCGCGCTCCGTCGCCAGTGGTGGGTCGAGGGGCTGGGCGTGACGGGGGAACTGGTGCGCCGTTGGGTGGGCTACAGCGTACTGCTGCTCGGCGCGGCAGCGCTTTTGGCGCTCCTGATCCCCACCTACGCTGCGGAGGGGGTGCTGAGCTCGGCGAACCTGGTGATCGGGACCACGCTGTGGGGGGTCTATCTGGTAGCGACCGTCCTACTTCTGATTGTCATCTTGCCCTTCGCCCTGCTGATCTGGCTGCTGACAAGCTGGATGACTGGCGGCTCCGCCCCACCTCTCACGCCCCCGATGCTGCCCCCGCCGCCGCCCATCGTATCCGAGGCGGTGGCCTCTACCTCCGCCTGGGATGTGCTGCTGCGCTTTCTGCTCTTCTGGGGGGTGGTGCTGCTGGCGCTCTTTTACCTGCTGCGCGCCTACCTGCGCGACCACCCCGAGCTACAGGCTGCCCTGCTTTCCTTTGGCCCGCTTCGCGCCCTGCTCCGCCTGCTGCGGGGGATGTGGCGAGCGGACGGGCGGCTGGGTGCGCGCCGCGGGGGCGCGGCTGCCCACCATGCGGCGCCCGCTTCGCGGCATTTCCACCCCCGCCCGCCCGCGCTGGATTCGCCTCGGCGCGCTTTCCCCGCGCGAGCAGGTGCGCTACTTTTATCTGAGCACGCTGCGGCGGGCCAGGCAGCAGGGGGTGGCGCGGCAGCGCGCCCAGACGCCCGCCGAGTTTCGGGAGACGCTGGGGGACGCGGTGCCAGCCGCCGACGAGGCGATGGAGCGGCTGACGCAGCGCTTTGTGGAGGCACGCTATAGCGAGCACGAGATTGATCAGGCGGCGATGCAGGGCGCGCGGGCAGAGGCCGCCCGGGTGCGCGATGGGCCTGCGCGCCCAGGCGCGGCAGCCGGGGCAGGACGGGGCTGCCCCCCCCTAGCCGCTACGAGATGGGCCAGACGGCGGAGGGGCGCTTGGGGAAGAGGGCGTTCAGCAGCACCCGCGCCTCGTCCCCCTCGCTGATGCAATCGGGGAAGGCGGCTTCCAGCTCAGCCAGGGATCGGAAGCCGAACAGGAGTTGCAGGAAGGTCAACCCGGGGAAGCAGGCGTGCTGGGGATCGGTGGGGTCGGGGCGCCACGCCTCCACCTCGCGCAGGCTTCCCCCTTCCAGCCGCAGCCGCAGGCCGGAGCGGAAAAAGCTCAGCTTCAGCTCGCCGCTGTGCCCCACAGCCAGGGAGCGGGCCAATCGCTCTTCCAGCGCGGGCGCTATATGGCGCACGAAGCCGGGCACATCCGGCACGCGCAGGTACCACGCGTACACATTCCAGGCGCGCGGCAGAAGTTCGTCGGCTACCTCGTATACGGGATGCGTCGTGCCCATGGCGAACCCGAACGACCCGAACCCCTCCGCCTCATCGCGTGCCGCGATGCGCTCGCCCGCCGACCAGAGATAGCGTATCACGCTCGGCGTGGCGGCCAGCCAGGAAATTCCCGGCAGCAGTTCATATTGAAGGGCCACCAGCGCGCTTCCCCAAAGCCCGTCAGGGTGAGCCAGATAGCCAACCGGCTCCCCCTCCCTCTCGATGATACACAACACGCGGTTGGTGATGCCGCGCTCGCTCCGCTCCATCAACTCGTAGCGCCACATGGCCTCGTCGCGCAGGCACGCGATGGCGTAGCGATTCATGGCTCGCTCGTACAGGGCGGCGATAAGGCGCAAATCCGCCTCGGTCGCGGCGCGCACCGTGTACTGACCTGTCGCCCCATCGCTTGCCCCGGGCACATGCAGGCTGTAGCCCAGGCGGGCGCCCCCTAGCTCCAGCGTCATCTCGTAGCCAAATTGGCGGTAGTAGTAAGCGATGCCCGTGATCGCCTGCACCATCTCGCCCCGCTCGGCACTCCATCGGTGGGCATGCTCCATCTGGAGGCGCACCAGGCCGCGGCGGCGGTAGGCCAGATCGCTACCGACTAGCTCCGGTCGCCCTACGCTAAAGGGGATCCCCTCGTAGCTCCATGTCTGCGAGATAAGGTTGAGCGAGGAAACGATTTGGCCCGTGGCCACCTCCTCCACCAGCATAAAGTCCGCTGCCCTGAAGGTGGGGTGGGGGCGGGCCAGCAGGTCGCGCGTCCAGATCGCAATCCCTTCATCGGGAGTCTGCTTGATAGGGTCGCCGTGGATACGGGCGTTAAACTCGGCCAGTGCCTCGGCATCGGTCGGGCGGGCGTGTCGCAGGCGCAGCCCGTCGCCCAGTTCCTCGATTGTCCCATCCGTGCTGCCATCACCCATCGTGGGAACTCGCTTTCATCCTGCTTGGTATTGTTTATACCTGCTCTGCCAGCCAGGCAGCCGCCCCAAGCGCGAGCAGGGGCCACCCGGCCACCCCCCGCACCTGCCACGCCCCCTTTACCGTGGCGGGGCCCACATACAGCGCCCCCCCATCGCGCGCGAAGGGCTGCGCCCCAGGAAAGGCAGCCAGGGCGCTGTCGGCCAGGCGGGGGGTAGGCGCTCGGCTCCGGCACGACCGTTGAAAGCGCCAGCGCGCCCGGCTGGCGCAGCATCCGGCTAAACGCCGCGTGGCGCTCGTCCTCAGCCGCATTCACCACCACGCGCGCGTCGTAGCGGGCATCTTCCGCAACAGCGCCCAGCGCCGCATTCTCGATGACGCTCAGGCCGCGCACGTGCGTGTTCTCGGCGCACCAACTGCGCTCGCCCGCTGCCACGCGGGCGCCCAGGGCTGGCAACAGGTGGCCGTAATCGAGCAGCCAGAGGGGGTCGGGGTGCCCCACCTGTTGCGCCTCTATGCCGGGGAGCGCCCCCGCATGCCACTTTGCCAGCAGCGCGGCACCCGCCGCGGCGAGCCGATCCGGCGCCTCATGAGCGGCGGCGGGCGCCACGCCCGGAATGGGAAGATGCCAGCCAGGCCAGGCGGGGCGCACCCCCTGTTCCCAGCCCGGCTCCTCCACCAGCAGCGCCACGCGGCGCCCCTGCTCCACCAGCAGCACCGCCAGCGCAGCGGCGGCCAGCCCGCGGCCGAGCACGATCACCTCGCTCTTGCGCGCCTTCATGCGGCGGCCCGCTTGCTCACAGGCTGACCACGCTCTCGCGCGCCTTGATGCGCCGCCCCCTCTTTTCTAGCTCGTTGCCCCAGCGGTCAAAATGCTGGTTGGCGATGCAGGAGCAGCCCTTCACGTCCGGGCGCGGGCAATGCACCACGATGGCGGCGGCGGCGTTGGCTTCGACGGGGGGCACCACGTAGAGCCGCTCGGCGTCGTGCGCGCGGGAGCCAACGTAGGCCTCAAACCAGTCATCCAGATAATTGCCATTGCAGTGGGGGCAGCGCCACACGCTCAGCACGCGCTCCTCGCCGCGCTGGTCCGCATTGGCGACCGAGGCGCGGTTGGTCATGCGCGTGCCGCAGACAGGGCAGGGCTGGCCCCCTGGCCGCTCCACCACCCCCGCCCGCACCATCTCCTGCTCCGGCTTTTTCAGCCCCAGCAGCCCGCGCAGCTTGCCGACGAAGCCTTTCTCTTCCTTCGCCGTTGCCACAGGCAGGGAGCGGGTGGCCTCCGGGTCGCTCCCCCCCCCGCTGCTATCGTGGAGCAGGGCATCGGGGGCCAGCGGCTGCGTGACATCCCGGAACTCGAAGGCGTGGCAGTCCGGCGCGAGCAGGGCCACCATCCCAGGGTACGCGGGCGCGGCGGGCTCGTCGCCGCGAAAGCCACAGTACCCCATCCAGCCGTTCCCGCCCTGCGCGGGGCTTCGTCGGAAGTGGGCGCAGGAGCCGCAGCTTGTCACCTGCGTGCCCTGCTGGGCGAGGGTTTCCACCACGCGCCCGAACAGGGCTTCCGGGCTCATCTCGGCACCAGCATCCAGCGAGGCGGACAGCCGCTCCGCGCCCGCCTCCGCCTCGACCTCCCATTCCTGCCCCTCGCGGAGCCACATCTTGCCCTCGATGGGCTTGCCCTCGCTCAGGAGTCGAACATGGTACTCTTCCACTGCTAGATAACTCATAACCTCATCCTTTTGATGGGTGCGCGGCACAGGGCAGCCCCCGGCTCACGCGCCGTAGGCGAAGCGGGGGGAGGGGCCGATCCCAGCCGCCCTGCTTTCCCCTGCGCGACGGGCGGGGAAATTGAATGGGTCCTGGCCTGCGCCCAGCGTAGGGGCCACCTGTTCCAACTGACGGCCCCTACGACATCGGCTCCCCGAAAAAATAGCGGCGGCTCTCGTAGACGACCGGCACGCCCCGCAGCACGGTGGTGGCGACGGTCACCAGCACCAGCCCAAAGAGGAGCGTTGACAGGGGCTGGAGCCACGGCGCGCCCGGAAACCACTCTTGCAGGGCCATGAACAGGGCAAGCGCCGCAAAGACCACAGCCTTGATCGCCCCGTAGAAGGCCCGCATCGGGCGGCCGCTGACCAGCCACCGCGCCCAGGGGGTCTTCATCATCTCGAAGGCGCCCTCGCCGCGCGCCAGCACGAAGCTGCGCAGGGCATCCGTGATGATGCCGCGCGACACGACGACCAGCGCCACCCAGACGGGCACGAGCGCCAGATCGGCGTAAACGATCCAGTACACATTTTCCACCACGCGGTCAATGGCGATGTCCATCACCGCGCCCAGGTCGCTCGTTTCGCCGCGCGCGCGGGCCACCACCCCGTCCAGCCCGTCCATGACGATGATCAGGATCGTGAGGAGGAAGGCTGCCATCTTGAGGGCGGGGCCGCCCTCATACAAAAAAAGGACGACGAGCGCCAGCAGCAGCAGGCGACTTAGGGTGATGGCGTTGGCAACCATAGAGTGCTTCGAGTGAAAGGGCAGGAAGGGAGGAAGGGGCAATCACGTGTCGGCGATTGTATCACGGGCAGGGCCCAGCCGAAAGTTGGCAGGGCGGGGGAGCAAACGAGCGGGGACGAAACGCAGAGGAGGGGGGCCGTTCGCTCCGAACGGCCCCGCGGGGTTACGCTAGCAGGGGGTCTAGTTGCGCCCGCAGCAGGTGATCGCTGGCGTAGCCCAGATTCAGGTGGCGGACCGCCCCGCTTGCATCCACGACCACCGTGGCGGGCACCGTGAGGATGCCCCATTCCGTCACCAACTCCGAGTGCTCCAGGGCAGACAGGGATTGCATCGAGATCGTCTCACCGAGCGAGTCGGTGAGGCGCGCCAGGGCAGGGGCCTGGCGCATGCGACACTCGGCGCAGGTGGGGGTGGAAAAGGCGACGATGCCGGGCCGCCCCCGCGGCAGCGGCGAGCGGGACACCTGCCCGCCGAGCCGCCGCACGTGGGCGCGCCGCCACAAGCGGCCCAGCGCCGCAAGGGCCAGCAGCCCCAGCCCCAGCCCCACCACGATGGCGATGCGCTCGATCATAGCTCCTCCGCTCGTGGGCTAGCGCGCCGCGCGCAGCCGCCCCAACTGGAAATAAACAAAGCAGCCAGCGCAAAAGCCAAACAGCAGGTTCACCGCCGCCAGGGCGATGACCAGGAAGACCAGCCCCCACCCCAGCCCCCCCAGCCCGGCAGCCAGGGCCGCGCTGGCCGCCAGCAGCACCGCCGCGCCCATCCCCTGCGCGAACCGGTGGGGGGCAGGGTCCTCCCGCTGCACATCCGGCTGCAGCAGGCCGGCGGGGCGCAGCCCATCGCGGTACAGCCGCTGGAACAGCGCTGCCTGCGGCCACGCGGTGCCCACTGCCATCACGGCAAAGACAAAGCCGACGAGCAGGGACTGGTCCAGGACAAAGGCCAGCAGCAGAAACAGGATGATGAGCGCCTGGTTGACGCGCAGCGCGGTACGATCTACAACAGGCCCCTGAAGGGGATGGCTTGCCATGCGTTCTCCTTGCTGTGAAACAAAAAAAGACCCGGGAGCATTTCCCGGGCCTGATTGCCCCCGCTCCGCGGCTGTTGCAGCGGGGCGCGTGGGCGCAGCGATGCGGCTGCGCCTACGGGTCCCGCATGGAACAACAACAGAGGAAGGAGGGGCTCAGGTGCTTCATAACTGGAAGTATAGCGCGGCGGATGACGTTCGTCAAGAGATAGGGTAGACCCCATGCCATCGCTCGCCAGCCAGGGGTCTGCCAGGGTAGGAAGTCGCGCACAAGCGCCAGTGGCCAGCGTTGGCTGCTCGTCCAATTGGAAGGGGTAGCGGCCCAAGAAAATGGATAGGCTTTTGATAGACTTGCAAGCGCGTGGTGAGAGTCGTACCCTCCGACCGCTTCCCATCAGGGCGCGAACCGTTTCCAGTGGCCTTCGGAGACAACCTCGATTGCCCCGTCGCACACTTTGATGGCAGTCTGATCGTCAATCGCGTACGCCGGAGCTGCGATGTCGGCCGCCCACCGCTCTGCGTCGGCCAGGGTGTTCCCCGGCATCATCTCGTGGTCCAGGTGCGGGAAGATCGAGAAGGGGACGACCCCCAGGGTTTGGTCGTCCGGCGCGGCGCGCCACTCCACGAAGTAGGCACCGATCCGGGGGGTCATCACCATGCTCCCGGCGCTCACGCCCACCCAAACGGTCTCGGGCAGCGACGGCAGGAGGTCCGCCAACCCGGACTCCCGCATCCAGTGGCTCAGGTAGGTCGCGTCGCCGCCGTCCACGAGCAGAACGTCGGCCTCCCGAACCCAGGGAACCCAGCGCTCCTTGCCAATGGTGGGCAGGGCGGTGAGCTCGAGGAGGCCCACCGACTTCCAGCCCAGGCCGCTCATGTGGTGCGGGGGCTCGCCGACGACGAAGCCCCGTGCTGAGGCTGGCCCGCATAGCGGGTGGCCCCATTGCGCCGTCGGGATGCAGAGCGCCGTAGACTCGGCAATCGGCTTGCCCAGTAGCTCTACCAGCGCGTCGCGGATGCTGGGGTTTGTGACGCCCCCGGACGTGAGCAGCAATTTCATAGAAGGTAGCCTCCTGGAACCCACCCTATCCAAGCGCGGGCCGCTCGCGAAGGAGGCGGCAGGGTGGGGCATTGAAAGCCGGTTGCCACTGTCGCCCCCGTTGTTACCGTTTCACCAGGTTGAAAATTGACCGCGCAGGGGCAACTTCAACCTACGCCCGACCAGCACGACGCGCTGCTGTGCCCATCCCATGCAGCAGGCGAACGACGCCTGCAACACGCTTATACCCATTCCGGTCGGTGAGGTTGCAAAGGCCTCCAGGGGCAATTTGCAAAATTGCCCTACGCCCCTCGTAGGACAATTTTGTCCATTGTCCGCGCTACGACGACCCAACGCATAGTTGCCCGTAGGAATCGGTACTAGCAATGTATCCTGGGGGGGTTGTGCTATCTTGTACACAATGTATTATAGCGTTTCTGGCAGAGCGGTGCGAAAGGGTATACTCAAGAGCAGGGCTGTCGCAACGTTCTGTTAGCAACGGAAACAAATGAGTGTGGTTGCGATAGGGTCGCTCCAGGTTCCGTGAAATGGGGGAGCAACATCGCTGCCCAAACAGCAAACCGCGCTCTTTCGCTTGCCATCATCCGACTTTGCAACAGCCCTGACTCAAGCGTTGTCAGGGGGTTTAGGCCCTTCACCCTCGTCCCCCCCCTCTCAAAGGGATGCTTCTCAATCTCTCGATTCCGAGAGAGGGGGAGCAACAGCGAGGGGAGGGCGATCGGGGCGGCGACCAACTCCGGTATCGGCCCCCGCCTAAGCTGGGCCACGGCGTAACGCGGGCAAGTGAGGGAAAGCGACTTTAGAACTGGTTAGGGAGTTAGACACTCATGGCGGCATCGCGGCGGCATCTGGTATTGGAAGATTTGCGTCTGGCGCGGGAGCCGCGCGGCCTTCTGGCGCTGTGGGGCAAGCTTGGCTACCAGGTGGAGCCAGAGCTGACCCCGCTGCCAAAAGAGGCCATAGGCTTCTCCCCCGCCGACCTGGCCAACCTTCGCGCTCTCTACCTGCTGGCGGACCAGGAGGGGGAGCTGCAGGTCATCCTCTTCGAGGTGGAGGAGTCTGGTCTGCCCCGCCTGCGCTCGCTGGCGCGCAACGTCCTTGACCGGGGCGGCCACTACCTGTTTGTTGCCACGACCGATGGCCGCCGCCTGACCTTCGTGCACCCTCGCCGCGAGGGGGGCAAGGTCCGCATCCGCAAGCTGGTGGTGGACACGCTCAACCCCACGCGCCACGACCTGGACGTGCTGGAGGGGCTGGCCGTGGCGGGGCGCGACCCGGAGGCGCTCTATCGGGCACAGGGGGAAGCCTTCGACGTGGAGCGGGTGACTACCCGCTTTTACCGCGAGTACGCGGCGCTCTTTCGCCGCGTGGAGGAGGCAATCGGGGCGAACAATCGCGGGGTTGCAGCCTTCCACGACCCCGCCGAGCGCCACGCTTTCACGCAGCGGCTGCTCGGGCGGCTGATGTTCCTCTACTTCATCCAGAAGAAGCGCTGGCTGGCGGGCGACCCGCTCTTTCTGACCCACCGCTTCCAGGAGACGGTGGGCGAGGAGGGGGCGAACTTTTACGCCCGCGTGCTGGTGCCCCTCTTCTTTGACACGCTCAATCAGCGGCGGCCCGGCGATGCGTCGCCCTGGGGAGACATCCCCTACCTCAACGGCGGCCTCTTCGACCGCACCGCTGTCGAGGCGAGCAACCTGATCTACCTGCCCAACGAGCTATTCGACCCGGCTTCCGAGGGGGGCGTGCTACGCTTCTTCAACGACTACAACTTCACCGTCACCGAGGACACCCCCGTCGAGCAGGAGGTGGCGGTGGACCCGGAGATGCTCGGCAAGGTCTTTGAGAACATGATGGAGGAAGCGGAGCGGGGGCGCTCTGGCACCTTCTACACCCCGCGCCCCATTGTTCACTACATGTGCCGTGAGGCGCTGCTTGGCTTTCTGGAAACGGAGGCGGCGCTCCCCCGCGAGCGGCTGCGCGCGCTCTTCGAGAGCGATGAGGAAGGGGAGCGGCCTGCGCTTTCCGTGCAGGAGGCGCGGCGGGTGGATGAGGCGCTGGGGCGCGTTCGCATTCTGGACCCGGCGGTGGGCACCGGAGCTTTCCTGCTCGGCGCCTTGCAGGAACTCATGGCGCTGCGGCGTGCCTGCTTCCGCGTGCTCGGCGGCGATGTGGGGCGTTCCGGCGCGCTGGCGGCGCAGTGGAAGCGCGACTTCATCCGCGATGCGCTGCATGGGGTGGACATCAAGCCGGAGGCCATCGAGATCGCCAAGCTGCGCCTCTGGCTCTCGCTGGTGGTCGAACTTGGAGCGCGACCAAGTGGAGCCGCTGCCGAACCTGGGCTACAAGCTGCGCGTGGGCAACTCGCTGCTGGAAACGGTGGACGGCGAGCCGATCCTGCCGGAGCTCCCCGCCGAGGGGGTGCCGAGCGCGCCCTACCAGACGGTGATGGGCGGCACGGGCAGGGCGGTGCAGATCGGCTTCGACATGGACGCGCGCGACGTCGCAGGCGCGCAGCGATCTGGCGGCGCTCAAGGAGGAATACTTCAGCGCCTCCGAGCACGCTGACAAGGCTCCTGTTTCCTTTCAGGGTCGAACGCTGATAATTTCCTTGTAGTGCGCTTCAGCACTGGTCAGTGAGCAGATCGTCGGAACACCCTGCCAGTAGCCACTTAGCGGTCGGGCGACCATCCGTGTGAAAGACTTGGCGTTGTGGGGGTTGGGTAGATTCTGCATACCGACCTTGTAGGCATGGGCGAAGAGCGAGGCGGCCACCTGCTGGGCACTGGTGTGCTCGTCGGCAAAGGCCAGTGTGTACAGGTCCGACTGACTACGGAAGAGCGCCTGCGGTGAGACAGGCAGGCGCTCCCACCACGCTCGCTCCATGGCAAAGAGGGCACCCTTCTCCGGTGGCAGTAGGTGGTGGCGATGCAGAGCACGCGTGCAGGCGGTTCTTGGCCTGCGGTGACCCGTTGTCCCTCACCTCCGACGCAGGAGGCGCGGCAGGAGGCGCGCCTCGTCCACCCCCAGCAGCCACGTCAGCGCCAGGTAGAGCCCGCCGCCCAGCGCAATGATGAGCGGCGTCGAGAGGAGCGTTGGCCAGCCGGCCAGCGCCTGGAGCAGGAGCCAGAGCGCCCCGCCCATCACGCCCGCGGCCAGCGCCATGCGCGCAAAGCCGCCGCGCAGCGCGTGGCCGCCGACGCCGCCCAAGCGCCGACGCAGCAGCAGCAGCAGCACCACTGTTTCCGTGGACGAGGCCAGCGTGTTCGCCAGCGCGAGCGCGCCCTGGGGGCCGTGCGCCAGATCGCCCGGCGTGCTCACCAGCGGGATGAGCGCGAGGCTGAGCCCAATGTTCGCTGCCATCGCCAGCACCCCGACGATCACGGGCGTGAGCGTGTCTTGCAGGGCAAAAAAGGCGCGGTTGATGATCTCGACCAGCGAGTGGCCCACCAGCCCCGGTGCGTAGAACAAGAGGGCCCAGGCCACGGCCCGCGTCGTGTCCGCCGAAAAGACCCCGCGCTCGAACAGCAGTTGAATGATGGGCACGCGCAGGATGGTCAGCCCCACCGCTGCCGGGAGTGTGACATACAGGAGGGCGCGCAGGGTTTGCGCCAGCCCGTCCCGCATCCCCGCGCGATCGTTCAGGGCAGCCATGCGGCTGAAGGTGGGGAAGATCGCCGTGGCAACCGAGGAGGCGAAGACGCCGTGGGGCAGCAGCATCAAGATCCAGGCGTAGTTCAGCGCTGCCAGCACCGAGGGATCGTAGAACGAGGCGATGATGGTGTTGGCGAGGAACATCAACTGCACCACGGCGGCGCCGACCATGCGCGGCGCCATCAGCCGCCCCACCTTCGCCACGCTGAGCCGCAGCCGCGGGTCGCGCAGGGCAAAGGTGGGCAGGTAGCGCAGGCCGTAGCGGCGCAGGACGGGGAACTGCACCAAGGCATGGGCGGCGGCGCCCAGCACCACGCCGTAGGCCAACCCATAGATGCCCAGGCGCGGCGCCAGGAACAGCGCCCCAAAGAGGATGCCCAGGTTGTACATCACGGGCGCGATGGCGGGCATCAAAAAGTGGTCGAAGGCATTGAGGATGCTCATCACCAGCCCGCTCAGGCTGAAGATGATGGTCGAGACGAGCATGAAGCGCATGAGCGAGGCGGTCAGGGCGGTCAGCTCCGGCGAAAAGCCAGGGGCGATGATGTGGGAGACGAGCCAGGGCGCGATCAGCGCCATGACGCCCGCGATGATCCCCAGGCTGACGATCAGCCAGTTGGCCACGGCACTGGCCAGCCGCCAGCCGCCCGCCCGATCTTCCCGCGTGAGAAACTCGGTGAAGGTGGGTAAAAAGGCGCTCCCCAGCGCCCCCCCCGCTATCAGGTTGAATAGCAGGTCCGGCATGCGGAAGGCAGCCAGATAGGCCCCATATTCGTCCATCGCCCCAAAGCGCGCGCCGATCACCGCCTCGCGCACGAGGCCCAGCACGCGGCTGACCACGAACGCGACCATGATGATGCTGGCCGCGCGCAGCAGGCGGCGCGGCGCGGGGGGCGGGCTTTCAGCCGAGACGGCGCTAGGGGGTGGCATGGGCAAGGGAAATCCTGGTGAAGGAGCGCGGGCTGCGGAAAGTTGCGCGTTGGCCCGTCCTCGGATAGGGTTTTTAGCAAAGGTGGCAGCGCCCAACAGAAAGTCCTGCCTGGGGCGACCCCCAAGTGTAACCGGACTTGCGTGCGCCACCAACTTGCTTGCCCTGCTGTGGAAGAAAGATAGATATCCATGATTCAATCCATTCGCCGCACCACCGCCTCCGGATGGGCTGCGCTGCGCCAGGATCGGATGGCCGTCGCCCTGCTGGGGGCCACCGCGATCTTTCTGCTGGCGCACTTCCTCTGGATCACCCTCGCCTATAACTCCCTGCCGGACCTGCTGCCGCTGCACTTCGACGCGCAGGGCAACGCCGACCGAATCGGTGAGCGACGGGAGCTTTACAACCTGCCCGTCATTGCCCTGCTGATTGGGGTGTTCAACGGGGGGGTAGGGCTGCTGCTCTGGCTGCGCTTCAACATGCTCTTTGCTGCCTATCTGTTGTGGGGGGGCGGGCTGCTCGCCCATCTGCTTCTGGCCATCGCCATGTGGAACATCGTTCGCTGACCCAGCCGGGCCGGGCGATGGCTCCTTGTCGCCCGCGCCCCCGCAAATCCCCCCTGCTCGCGGCGCCTCGCACCCTGCAAGCGGTATTATTCTTGCTGAGATCAGCCGACCACACGTACAGGCGCTGTCTATGGAAGATGGCACCCACTATAACCAAAAGGAGCCTGCGTGACCGACCAATTTTTGTGGTGGCAAAAGGGGATCATCTACCAGATCTACCCACGTTCCTACCAGGACAGCAACGGGGACGGGGTGGGCGACCTGCCCGGTATCATCGAGCGGCTCGATTACGTGAAGAGCCTGGGCGTGGATGCCCTGTGGCTTTCCCCCATTTTCCCCTCCCCCATGCACGATTTTGGCTACGACGTGGCCGACTATGTAGGCGTGCATCCCATGTTCGGCACGATGGATGACTTTGATCGCCTGCTGGACGAGACCCATGCGCGCGGCTTGAAGCTCCTGCTGGATTTGGTGCCCAACCACACCTCCAGCGAGCATCCCTGGTTCCTCGAAAGCCGGAGCAGCCGCGACAACCCCAGGCGCGATTGGTATATCTGGCGTGACCCCGCGCCAAACGGTGGCCCGCCGAACAACTGGCGCTCCCACTTTGGTGGCCCCGGCTGGACGCTGGACGAAGCGAGCGGCCAGTACTTTATGCACCAGTTCGTTTCCCAGCAGCCAGAATTGAACTATCGCAACCCGGCGGTGCGCCAGGCCATGCTCGATGTGATGCGCTTCTGGCTGGACAAAGGGGTGGATGGCTTTCGGGTGGATGTTATCTGGCTGATGATGAAGGACCCGGAGTTCCGCGACGAGCCGCTCAATCCTGATTGGGATGGGGTGGTGGCCTTCGACGAATTGAAGCACATCTACACGGCTGGCCTGCCAGAGGTCCATGAGCTGATTCGGGACATGCGCGCCGTTCTGGATGCGTATGACGAGCGCGTGATGGTGGGCGAGCTTTACATGCCCTTCGATGAACTGATGACCTACTACGGGCAGAACATGGACGAGTGCCACCTGCCCTTCAACTTCCGCCTCATCGTCTCGCCCTGGAATGCCCCCACCGTGCGCGGCCTGGTGGAGCAGTACGAGGCGGCGTTGCCGGAGGGGGGCTGGCCGAACTGGGTGCTTGGCAACCACGACCAGCACCGCATCGCCACGAGGATCGGGGCGGCGCAGGCCCGCGTGGCCAACATGCTGCTGCTGACGCTGCGCGGCACCCCGACCAGCTACTACGGCGAGGAACTGGGCATGGAAGATGGGGAAATCCCGCCGCACCGCGTGCAGGACCCCCCCGCCGTGAATCAGCCGGAAATTGCCCACCTCGTCGGGCGCGACCCGGAGCGCACCCCCATGCAGTGGAGCAGTGCCCCCCATGCCGGCTTCACCGACCCTGCTGTCGAGCCGTGGCTGCCGGTGGCCGCCAACCATACCCATCTGAACGTGGAAGCGCAGGAAGCCGACCCGACCTCCATGCTGGCGCTCTACCGGGCGCTGACCACCCTGCGGCGCGCGGAGCCGTCGCTCAGCGTGGGGGAGTACGCCACCGTCCCGCTCACCGGGGCCGAGGCGATCTTCGCCTATCAGCGCCACGCCGCGGGGGAGCCGCGCTTCCTGGTGCTCCTCAACTTTGGGGGCGGGGAGCATCGGCTGGACCTGAGCCATGTTGCGCCCGATGCGACGATAGTCGTGGCAACCGGCATGCAGCGTAGCGGCGACGTGGACCTGGCCTCCCTTGAGCTGTACGCGAACGAGGGGCTGCTGCTGCAACTGCCAGACGCCCCTGCCGGACAGGGTTGATCTTGCGCCCGTGTGCGCCAGCAGGGAGGGAACGATGCGGGGGGAGACGGGGGCTACCCCCTCCTTCCGTTCTGACAAGACAAGGATGTCCTGAGCGCACCGTGCGCCACTGGAGCAAATGATCTATGACTGATCGAGCGACGGATGCTACGCCGACCGCCGTGGCCGAACGACCCCTCTGGTTCAAGGATGCCGTCTTCTACGAGTTGCACCTGCGTGCCTTCAAGGATTCGGATGGCAACGGCATCGGGGATTTTCGGGGAGCCATGGAAAAGCTGGAATACCTGCAGTGGCTGGGGGTGGATTGCATCTGGCTGCTGCCCATGTACCCCTCGCCGCTGGTAGACGATGGCTACGACATCGCCGATTACTTCAGCATCCACCCCAACATGGGCACGCTGGAGGACTTCGAGGCGTTTGCTCGAGGCGCACCGCCTGGGCATGCGCGTCATCACCGATCTGGTGATGAACCACACCTCCGACCAGCATCCCTGGTTCCAGGCCAGCCGCCGTCGCGAGGAGCCCTACACCGACTGGTACGTGTGGAGCGACACCGACCAGAAATATCACGGAGGTGCGCATCATCTTCCTGGACCACCAGCCCTCAAACTGGGCCTGGGACGAGGTGCGCCAGCAATACTTCTGGCACCGCTTCTATGCCGAGCAACCCGACCTGAACTATGACAACCCGCAGGTGCGCGAGGCGATAAAGGACGTGCTGCGCTTCTGGTTGGACAAGGGGCTGGACGGCTTTCGCGCCGATGCCATTCCCTACCTGATCGAGCGCGAGGGCACCTCCGGCGAGAACCTGCCGGAGACCCACGAGTACCTGAAGGAGGTGCGCCGCACCGTTGACAGCGAGTTTCCGGGGCGCGTGCTGCTGGCCGAGGCCAACATGTGGCCGGAAGATGTGCGCCCCTACTTTGGCGAGGAGGACGATCCGGAGATGCAGATGGGCTTTCACTTCCCCGTGATGCCTCGCATCTACAAGGCGCTGAAGCTACAGGAGGCCGAGCCGATTGTCTCGATCATGGAGCGCACGCCGCCCATCCCGCCGGGCACGCAGTGGGTGACCTTCCTGCGCAACCATGACGAACTGACGCTGGAGATGGTCAGCGAGGAGGACCGCCAGTGGATGTGGGAGCAGTACGCGCCCGAGCCGCGCATGCGCTTGAATCTGGGCATCCGCCGCCGCCTCGCCCCCTTGCTGGACAACGACCGACGCAAGATCGAACTGGCCCACTCCATCCTCTTCACCCTGCCCGGGTCGCCCATCGTCTATTACGGGGACGAGATCGGCATGGGCGACAACATCTGGCTGCCCGACCGCCACGGGGTACGCACCCCCATGCAGTGGGACGACACCCCCGCGGCTGGCTTTTCCGATGGCGACCCCGCCACCTTCTACAATCCCATCATTGATGACCCCGACTACGGCCCCGGCGCAGTCAATGTTGAGGCCCAACGGCGCGACCCCACCTCCCTGCTGTGGACCCTGCGACACATGATCGCCGTGCGCAAGGCTCACCCTGCGCTGGGGCGCGGCAGCCATCGCTTCCTTCCGTCGGACAACCCACATCTTCTCCTCATCCTCCGCGAGAGCGAGAGCGAGAGCGTCCTAGCCGTGCACAACCTGGCTGATACGCCCCAGAGCGTCGAGCTCGATTTGACGGAGTTTGATGGACGTGCAGCCTGTCGAGTTGCTGTCGAATACCCTTTGTCCGGCGATCAGCGGCGCGTCCTATCCGCTGGAAGTGCCGGCGTTCGGGTATCGCTGGTTCAACTTGTAGTCGCTGTTGGCGGGCCCTGGCGACCGATGGCGGCTGCCAGGGCCCATCCCCTGACGCCAGCCGCTGGATGGCTGACCCCACCCTCCCTTCTTCGGAGAATGAACCTATGAAGTTTCCTCGTCGCTCGGGCGTGCTGTTGCACCCCACCTCCTTGCCCGGCCCCTTCGGATTGGGCGACATGGGGCCGGAGGCCTACCGCTTTGTGGACTGGCTGGAACGGGCGGGTCAGCGGTTGTGGCAGATTTTGCCCCTGGGCCCCACCGGCTACGGGGACTCCCCCTACCAGAGCTTTTCCGCATTTGCGGGGAACCCCATGCTCATCAGCCCGCAACGGCTGGTGGAGGAGGGGTGGCTGGACAGCGCCGCGCTGTCCGACGTGCCAAATTTTTCGGCGGACCGTGTGGAGTACAGCCGTGCCATCGAGTGGAAGCAGGCGCTTCTGCGGGCTGCCTTTGAGCGCTTTCAAACGGGGGATCAGCGGGCGATCCAGCATTGGGCAGCCGACAACGCTTCCTGGCTGCCTGATTATGCGCTTTTTATAGCGCTGAAGGAGCATTTTGGCGGGGGGCCCTGGAAGGATTGGCCGCAGCCCCTACGCGCCCGGGACGAGAAGACGCTGGAGCGCTACAGGGCAGAGTTGGCCGATGAGATCCAGTTCCAAACCTTTCTCCAGTTTTTGTTTCACCAGCAGTGGGTCACGCTCCGAGCCTACGCGCACGGGCGCGGCATTGCCATCGTCGGCGACATCCCTATCTTTATAGCCCATGACAGCGCCGATGCCTGGGCCAACCGTTCCATGTTCTATATCAACGAGGATGGCTCACTCCAGGTGCAGGCGGGGGTGCCGCCCGACTACTTTTCCGAGACGGGACAGTTGTGGGGCAACCCGCTGTATCGCTGGGAGCGGATGGCAGAGGACGGCTACGCCTGGTGGATTGCCCGCTTTCGCGCGCTTCTCAACCTGGTGGACATCGTGCGCCTCGACCATTTCCGGGGCTTTGCTGCGTATTGGGCGGTGCCCGGCGATGCCCCCACAGCGGTCAAGGGGGAGTGGTTGCCCGGGCCCAACGCGCCCTTTTTCCGCGCCATCCACAGCGCGATGGGGGAACTTCCCATCATCGCCGAGGACCTGGGTCTTATCACGCCTGATGTGGTGGCCATCCGCGAGGAGTTCGATTACCCCGGCATGCGCATCCTCCAGTTCGCCTTCACCGGGGATGTGACCAGTGACTTTTTGCCCCACAACTACGTCCAAAACACAGTGGCCTACACCGGCACCCACGACAACGATACCACCCTTGGCTGGTATGAGAGTTTGAATGACCAGGAGAAGGCGTGGGTGCTCGCCTACCTGGATACCTCCGAGGCCCAGGTCGTGCGGGCCATGGTGCGGGCCGTCATCAGTTCCGTGGCCGATACCGCCGTCGTGCCCATGCAAGACCTGCTCGAACAGGGCACGGAAAGCCGGATGAACATGCCTGGCATCACGGGGGGGAACTGGCAATGGCGGGCTACCGCCGATGCTTTCAGCGACGAGCGTGCGGCCTGGCTTGCCCAACTGTCGGACCTGTACGGGCGCCGCTAGTGCCTGTAGGGCGGGCATCGTAACAGGGGCACTTGGTTGCATCCGAAAGAGGATGTATCAAGTTGCCCCTGCTATGGCATTTCTTAAGGGATAGGATGGGTGTAAGATGCGCATGGGTCGAAAAGTCTGCCCCGTTGGCCAGGAGGCGATGGGGGAGAGTGCTTTCCGCTCGTGCATTGTCTGGTTGCTGTCCCGTGGCGTGTCGTTTCTAACCGCCCCTCCTTGGTGTCTGATGACTCCGTATGTTGCAGCCTGAGTTTCAGCCCTACGTCTCTCCCTATATAGTGGGTGAGGTGTTGCGTTGGCCCTCGGTGCCGTCCAGGCTACTGGCCCATCAGCGGGATGTGCTGGTGTGGCTTCCGCCTGGCTACCATGACGACCCTGCCCGTCGCTACCCTGTGCTGTACCTGCACGATGGGCAAAACAAGTTTGATCCAGATACCTCCTTTGCGGGCGATGACTGGAATGTAGATGGGGTGGCCACCGCTCTGATAGCCGCCGGGGAAATTGATCCCTTCGTGATGGTGGCCATTTATAACTCGCCTGATAGGCTGTTCGAATACAATCCGCTGCGGCAGCGCGGCAAGGCATACGGTCGGTTCATCGTGGATGAATTGATGCCAGTGATAAATCGAACGTTTCGAACACAGGGGGGGCGGCACAACGCGCTGATGGGCTCGTCCATGGGCGGGCTGATCTCGCTGGCGTTGCTCTGGTGGCACTCACGCCATTTCTTTGGCGCCGCCGCCCTTTCCCCTTCCCTCTGGGTGCTCTGGCGGGCGGGGGGGGTAAGTGCCTGGCTGGGTCGGCAGCCCGCCCCGCTCCAACCCAGCCGTCTTTACCTGGATCAGGGGACGGTCGGCTATGAGGGGCGGGGGCGTGCCCTGATTGAAGAAACGCTCGCTTACCTGGGGGGCGTTGGCTTTGAGCACCGCGCCCTGCATTTTTATACGGCTGAGGGGGGCGAGCACAACGAAGCGTCCTGGCGGGCGCGAGCGGATCGCCCCCTTCGCTTTTTGTTCGGCAGGGGGTGAGCGGGTGAAGAATCGGTCTCGCTCACGCGTTTTTTCAAGTGCACACTATACTTCTCGCACTGCCGCTCAGAGCTCTGCGCTGTCCAGCCAGATGGTGACCGGGCCTGCATTACAGATCTCCACGAGCATGGAAGCACCGAAGCGCCCTGTTTCCACACGCGGCACCCCCAGCGCAGCAAGGTGTGCCGCGAACAGGTGGATCAGGGGCTCTGCCTGGTCGGGGTGGGCAGCATCAATAAAGGAGGGGCGGCGACCCTTGCGCGCGTTGGCATACAACGTGAACTGCGATACGACCAGCGCCTCGCCCGCGACGTCAAGCAAGGAGAGGTTCATCTTGCCGTCGGCGTCCTCGAAGATGCGCAGGTGGGCCACCTTGGCCGCCAGGGCTCGCGCTTCCGCTTCGCCGTCCTGATGGGTGACGCCGACCAGCAGCACCAGGCCCGGGCCGATGGCGCCGACTGTTTCCGCTGCGACTTCAACTGAACCGCGCGTGACGCGCTGAAGTAACACTCGCATAGCTATTTTTCTCTTGCTCCGTTCATACTCAAGTCCAGGCGAAAAGCTGGCTACGGCAGCCAGCATTCCCCATCAGTAAGGGGGCGGGGGCGGGTTGACAGGTCAGGTGTCCAGCACGCCTTGTCTGCGGGAAGTTCTTATTGGATGTAAGCAAATCGGAAGGATTTTGGAATTGGCTAGGATTAGCACGCTTAGGGCCGGAACGCAATTTTGCAACCCGGTGCCTCCATCCTGGTTTGCCGGAGGTACGTCCATGATGAGCCTTTCAACACTTCGAGTCACCGCACGTGCGGGGAATAGTATGACTTCAGTTGCCGATAGCGTTCCTGAGGAGCGTATTCTTATAGTGGATGACGAGCCGGAAGCATGTCGGCTGCTTTCGTTGGGGCTCCGGGCAATGGGGTTTGCCTGTGAGGTGGCATTGGATGCGCCAAAGGCGATGGCGCAGTTGGCGTCAGGCAACTTTGCGCTGATGCTCTCCGATCTCAGTATGCCCCACATCAGTGGCCTGCAACTGCTACAGATGGTGCATGGCCAATATCCCGACCTGGCTGTGATCATCGCTACGGCGGCGGACGATCGGCAGCTTGCCGTACAAGCGATGCGCGAGGGAGCGTACGACTACATAGTCAAACCCTTCAATTTGGAAGAAGTTGGATTTAGCGTGGGGCGCGCCCTGGAAAAGAGGCGGCTGGCGCTGGAGGTGCGCGCGTACCAGGAATCGCTGGAGCGCAAGGTGGCCGAGCGAACGCGCGAGATCCAGCACAAGACCGAGGAATTGGAGCGCCTGGTGCTGGACGTGATCGCTGCCATCGCGGTGACGCTGGAGGTACGCGATGAGTATACCGCTCATCACTCGTATCGCGTGGCGGAGCTATCGGTGGGGCTGGCCAGCTTTATAGGCTTGCCGGAGGAAGAGCTCGAGCAGATTCGCCTGGCGGCGCTGCTCCACGATATCGGCAAGATCGGTATCCGCGAGAGCGTCCTCCACAAGGAGGGGAAGCTCACCCCGAAAGAGATGGACCACATCAAGACGCACCCGCTGGTGGCCGAGCAGATCCTGCGCCCCTTGAAGCATCTGGATGGCTTGATCCCTGCTATCAAGCATGAGCATGAGGCTTACGATGGCTCCGGCTACCCAGCCGGCCTGGAGGGCGATGGCATCCCGCTGGCCTCCCGCATCATCGCCGTCGCGGATGCCTACGACGCGCTCACCTCGGATCGTCCC
Organism: uncultured Chloroflexia bacterium; assembly: GCA_963721895.1. Taxonomy (GTDB): domain Bacteria; phylum Chloroflexota; class Anaerolineae; order Ardenticatenales; family Ardenticatenaceae; genus CAVRLZ01. Next base: position 310,463 of record CAVRLZ010000031.1, read on the forward strand.
TACCGCTCGGCGCTCACGCATGAGGTGGCGATCACGATCATGCTCAAGGGGGCCGGCGCATATCTGGGACCCGCACCTGGTGCAGCGCTTTGAAGAGATGATGCGCAGACGCTGTCTGACGCGCTCTGGCTATCCGCTGAAACAGAAAGGGGACAGTCCGGCTGGACTGTCCCCTTCTTCTTTGCCCCTGGTTGGGAAGCCCCGATCAGGGCGTGGCGGTTGGCAGCGGCAGCGGCAACGGCTCCTGCGTCTGCGCCGCCACCGGCGTCCAGGTCGCAAAGCCCTGCGGCTCACGCGTCGGGGTCCAGGTCGCAAAGCCCTGCGGCTCACGCGTCGGCTGGAAGGGCACGGCGGTTGCACGGGGAACGCGCGTTGGCAGGATGGGCGTTGCCGTGGGGAGCGGGGGCGGCAGGGGGGCCATGGGCGCAGCAGACAGAAGCTCCATCCCAAATGTTTCTTCCAACCTGGGCAGAATTTCTTCCCAGTTCGGCAGCAGCACCTCGGCCCCCTGATAGGTGATGTAGGGGTAGATCATGGTGCTGTCAATCACCAACTGGCTGATGTCGCGGTCCTCGATGTCCCGCGCGACCTGCGCGAAGGCTAGCACTTCATCCGGCGTCATATCGGTCATGATGGAGCGGTTCACGGTTGCGATCAGCCGCGCCAGATTGGCGGGGGTCAGCGAGGGGATGATGTCCAGGCTGAGGATCTTGTCCCGCACGGCCAGGATGACCTCCTGCTGGCGCGCGGCACGGGCGAAGTCGCTGGTGCTCTTGCGCGTGCGGCTGTAGATAAGCGCCCGCTGGCCATCCATCGTCTGCCTGCCTGCCTCGAAGCGGACAGTCATGATGCCATAATCCTCGGTAGGATACTCACGATCCACCAGAAGCTCGGGCACTGTCACTTCGATGCCACCGATGTAGTCCACCATCTGACGGAACCCGTTAAAGTCCATCACCAGATAACGATCTACCTCGATCCCGAAATTGCGCCGCACGGTCTGCTTGGCAAGTGCAGGGCCGCCCCCCGGATACTCGTAGGATTCCCCGTACACGAAGGCCGTGTTGATGCGGTCGCGGTGCTCGCCATAGCCATAGTCAGGGATCGTGATGAAGAGGTCCCGCGGGAACGAGAGCATGGCCACCGAGTTGCTCGCCGGGTCAATGCTGAGCACGATCATCGAGTCGGTGCGCCAGGGGCCTTCCTCGCCAGGGCGACGATCAATCCCCATGACCAGTAGGGTCAGCCGCTCGGTCGCACGCGGGGGCGCGACGTCGCCGCTTTCCTCCGCTGGAATCAGGGGGGCGCCCTCCGCCTCTTCGCTTGGGGGCTGTTCATCGGTAGGGGTGGAGGGCAACGGCTCCACAGGTAGCCCCTCCCCCGCAACGGGCGCCTCACCGGGAAGCTCGACAGGGGGGGGCAACTCTTCGGCCGGGCGGGCGGCGGCGGGGAAGATGGGCAACTGGCTTTCGACTACAAAGCGTCGGGCGGCCTGGTGCAGGTAGAGTGCGCCTACTAAGCCTCCGATAAGAAAAAGTGCCAACAAGGCACTCAGAATCACATCCATGGCAGGCCAGTTGGGCAACTGCACACGCTCTTTAGTTGTCATAACCTCTAACATCTCAGAAGGGTGTTTGAACGGCGTGCCCGGCCCAGGCGCTTGCCGTGCGGGCAGCAGGCAACAAAGCAGTATAGCATGCCCCCTTGCCAGAGCAAAAGCGGTGCCGATACTTTCTAGACGATAGGGGAGGGGGCCGTCAGAGCAGGCGCTGCCTGGGGCCCGACGCTTCCTCGTCGGGCGGCTCGTCGCGCAGGGCGCGGGCCTGGTCAATGTAGGCGGGCAGCAACAGAAAGTCTTCTTCCAGATAGCTGTGCCACTGCGGCTGGCGGAGCGCAGCCGCAGGGTGGAACATGGGGACGATCAGGCGATGAGCATAACGGAAGCACTGGCCATGCACGCGGGTGATCTTTTTATCAGGGAGCCAGCGCTCCATGGCGAAGCGCCCCAGCGTCACAATTACGACAGGATCAATGATCTGCAGCTGACGAATCAGGTAGGGCTTGCACGCATCAATCTCGTCGGGGAGCGGATCGCGGTTTTTCGGCGGGCGACTCTTGACGATGTTGGTGATGAAGACATCGTCGCGAATCAGACCTATGGAAGCCAGCAAGGCATCCAACAGTTGGCCTGCCGGGCCAACAAAGGGGCGGCCCGTCTGGTCCTCCGTCGCCCCGGGGCCCTCCCCGATGAACATCACCGGTGCATCGGCGGTCCCTTCGCCCGGCACGCCGTGGCGGCGCGTGAGGTGGAGCGGGCAGCGCGTGCAGGCCCGCACCTGTGCGGCGATATGCTCCAATCGGTCGCGTTTCTGCTTGAGCAGAGCCGCGGGCTCACTCTCGGTCATGGAAATGCTCCACGTCCCCCTGCTTGCCTGCCTCGTTTACAGCGCCGATGCCACCCCGCGCCCCCTAGCCATCCCTTTGATCTTTTCCCGTTCCCTCGTGGCACAAGCGTCGAATGGCGTTGGCTATCGCCGGGTTGACAACGAAATGGCTTTCTAAAAAGGCAAGAATCGCCTGGGCTGACTCATCACTGCGCTCGTAGCCCAGCATGAAGCGGGGCAGGGCCGTAGCGACAAAAGGAAATCGTTGCTCGAATCGGCGCTCGTTTCCAAAGGGGTCCTTTCGCCCCGCCGCTTCCTGCTCGATAGCGGCGGCGAGCTCCACTACTTTGTCCACCGCATAGGACTGAATGAAGCGAGCGGCGGAGAGCTTTTCCCCGCGCCGAAAGCGACCCAGCCCCACATATAAGTTCGTCAGCGCTTCCCCGAGCAGCCATTCGCTGTCGGGGCGGGAAGCGGGCGCGGGCATCCGCTCTGGCTGCCCAAGGGATGCTGGGACGTGGGGTTGCTTCCACACGATGCGACCGCTGGCAAAGGGGATCGTTGCCAGCTCCGCCTGCTCAAACACAGCGAACTCGCAAAAGATTCCATCCTCGAAGAGAAGCTTATAGCCGTCGGCTGAATTGCGAAAGTGGTAAGCGACGGGGCAGATGGAACTGAGCCAATCCAGGTCGGTTATGTATCGGGATTTGTATCCCTCTTCCACGATCGCAAAAAAGTCAAGATCGGAATAACGATCTAGGCGCTCAAGCTCGGTGCCGACCGACCCGAGGCCAATCAGGGCCAGGGCATGCCCGGAGCGTTCAAGGGAAAGGCCAATCTCATCGAGGCGAGCGAGCAGGGCGTGGGGGGTGTTCATGGTGAGTGCATCGGATTCGATTGACGAGTGTACAGGCAAGGGACACGATGAACCTCGTCCCCGCCCCGTCCCTCACCCCTCATCCTTCTCCTCCTTCCGCTCCTCCTCTTTCTCGTGGTCGTCGGTTTCAGTCTCGCGCTTGCCGCGCGGCTGCAGGTCAGCGAAAAAGAGCACGAAGGCAGTGCTGACGCCTACAATGACGCCGAACATCCAGAAGGCGGTGCCGATGGCCAACCCCGCCGCCCCGGCAATCCAGATGGCCGCCGCTGTCTTGATCCCCCGCACGTCCGCGCCCCCCTTGAAGATGACCGCCCCGCCCAGAAAGCCAATCCCCCCGCTGAACCCCTGCAGCAGGCGACCCACCGCAGAGGGGTCGGTCGTAGTCAGGTGAATTGCCAGCATCATGTAGGTAGCACTGCCCGCCGCCACCATCACCATGCCCGCAATGCCTATGGCTTTGTGGTGCATGCGGCGCTCGTAGCCAATCATCGCCCCAATCATGGCGGCGGTGAACAGGCGGGACAAAATAACGGTAGTGCTAAGACTTTCAACTTCATCCACCATCAGCCTCCTGATTTGAACTCTGATGCAGGGCAAGGACAGGGCCGGGGCAGGCTAGCCGCCTTGCCACACCGGATGGGACGCCTGGATGCGGTGAATCAGCGGTACGATGGGGAGCTCCTTCGTGGTTGGCGCTTGCCCCAGGGGGTCCGCCAGCATGGGGCGGCCAAGCAGCCCCTGGAGCGTGGCGAGCATCCCATAGGCGAGGGCGTCCAGGTCGTATCCCCCTTCCAGGACAACGGCCACCGGGGCGCCCACCGCATCGGCGGCGGCGCGCAACCGCTGGGCCATCCCGTAATACCCCCCCACCGTGAGGTTCATCCCCGCGAGGGGGTCGCGCCAGTGAGCGTCAAAGCCTGCCGATAGCAAGATCAACTCCGGCTGGAAGTGGCCGATGGCTGGCTCAACGATCTGCTCGAACAGCAAGCGGTAATTGGCATCCCCATGCCCCGCGCTCAGCGGCACATTGAGCGTATATCCCTTGCCTGCCCCCTCCCCCTGCTGCTCCAGGCGGCCCGTGCCCGGATAAAAAGGGAACTGATGGATGGAAAGAAAAAACACCGACGGATCGTCGTAAAAGATGTCCTGCGTGCCGTTGCCGTGGTGCACGTCCCAGTCCAGGATCAGCACCCGCGCCGCGCCCAGCACTGCCTGGGCGTGGCGGGCGGCGATGGCTACGTTGTTGAACAGGCAAAACCCCATAGCCCGGCTCGGAGTGGCATGGTGCCCGGGCGGGCGCACCAGGGCAACCGCCGCCTCCGCCCCCTCCAGGGCCGCGCGGGCCGCCTCGATGGCGGCGCCTGCGGCCAGCGAGGCAGCGTCGAATGAGGAAGCGTTGACATAGGTGTCGGCATCCAGGCGGCCCCCCCCGTTGGCGCTCAAGCGTTGCACCTGTCGCCACAGGGCAGGGTCGTGCGCCGCGCTCACCTGCTCCGGCTGGGCGACGGGGACGGGCCACCACGCCATCTCGTCCGCCAGCCCGGACGCCTGAAGCACCTCGCGGATAGCCTGCAATCGTTCGGGGCGCTCAGGGTGTCGCCATTCCTGGTGGGCGAGGAACAGTTCGTCGTAGAGGCCGACGATGGCCATAGTCACCTCACGTGTCTGGGAAGCGGGAACGGGAGCATTCCCTATCGTTATAACCGCGAATGGGCATACGGGCAATCGGCCTGCTTTCAGCGGTTTTCAAACTTGAAGCCGTGGCCGCGCACCGTCTGCACGTAGGCATGGTCGGGGTCCACCACGGCCAGCCGCTCGCGCAGGCGGCGCACGAGGGCATCAATGGCCTGGCTGGAAATTCCGGCATCTTCCTCGTCCGGCCAGACCGCCAGAGCGATCTCCGCGCGGTTCACGACCTTGCCCTCCTGCTGGTGTAGCAGCAGCAGCAGGGCGTATTGGGCGACGCTCAACTCCACAGCCTCCCCGCCTATCATCACGCGCCGCTCTGCCTCGTCTATCGCCAGGCGGAAGGGGCGCCCCTGCCCGGGCACAGGCGCCGTGGAGGCATGGTCCAGAAAGCGTAGCTGGAAGGCAGGCGCGATTTGGAGCGTGTCCCCATCCTGAAGCGGGTAGCTGTCCTCCACCCGCTCCCCATTGACAAAGGTGCCATTGGTGCTGTTGCGATCTTCCAGCAGAAACTGGCTCCCGAAGCGTCGAATCTGCGCGTGGTGCCGCGACACGCGGCGGTCGGGCAGGACAATGTCATTGTCCGGCCAGCGACCCAGGGTGGTCAATTCTTTTTCGATAGGCCAGCGATGTGGCTCATCCAGTCCTTCTTCCAGGACGAGCACGGGGCGTTCGACATCCATCACAGTTCCTCCAGCACGAGGGTGCTCGGTTGGACCTTTGGGGCTTCCGGCTATCCTTTCAATACAGCCCTCGAGGAACCGTAGGGCTGCAGAAGGCTTATCAACACAGGCATCGGCGCACGTTAGCGGGCGCGGTGATGAGGGGGCACGTGATCGGTCAATGCCTGCGGGACCGGTACAAGATTGTAGCCAAGATTGGCCAGGGCGGCATGGGGGCCGTTTATCTGGCAGAAGACCAACGTCTGACAGGGCGTCGCGTGGCCGTCAAGATCATGCAGGGGGCGGCTGCCAGCGAGACGGGTCATGAGCAGTTTGCCAGGGAGGCGCAGGTGCTGGCGCGGCTCGACCATCCCTCCCTGCCACGGGTGAGCGATTTTTTCCGGCTGGACGAGCAGCCGGAGCCCTCGGTGGCCATGGTGATGGACTTTGTGGCTGGGCAAGAGCTGGGCGAGGTGGTCAAGGAGGCGCGGCGCAAGCATCGCCAGTTGCCCGAGGCGCAGGTGCTATCCTGGGCCGAGATGCTGTGTGACACGCTGACCTACCTCCATTGGCAGGAGCCGCCTGTCCTGCACCGTGACATCAAGCCAAGCAATATCAAGCTGACCCCTGAGGGAAGCATCAAGCTGGTAGATTTTGGGCTGGTGTGGGAAAGCGCCCCAGACAGCGAGCTAACGCTGAGCGGGCCGCGCGGGCTGGGCACGCTCCCCTACCTGCCGTTGGAACGGTATGGCGCGGACCTTAGCGGCAACGACCCGCGCGCCGACATTTATTCACTCGGGGCGACGCTCTACCATCTGCTGACGGGGCAGCAGCCGCTGTCGGCGCAGGAGCGCTTCCTGCAGCCGGAGCGCTTTCAGCCCCCCAGCGCCCTCGCTCCCGTCTCGCCCCATGTGGAGCGGGCAATTCTGCGGGCGATGGCGCTGAAGCCGCAGGAGCGCCCGGCCAGCGCGGAGGCCTTCAAGCAGGAACTGCTGCGGGGCGAGCCTGCCACTCCCCCCGCTGGATCCCCTTTGGCGGAAGCCCTGCGTGCCAACGCCGCCCTGCTCGCGCTCGCCCTGGCCCTGGCCCTGGCTGCCCTGCTGCTGACCCTCCTCTGGTGACGGTGCCGACGCACCGGCCACTTTATCCCCCTAGCACGCGCCCCAGCCCCCACAGCAGATAGCCCATCAAGCCGCCACTCACGGCGAGCAGGGCCAGGCGCAAGCGGCGCGTCAGCGGCTGCGGGGGGGTGCGCCACCACACGGCCCCCGCCAGCAGCAGCGTACCGATTGTGCTGGCGAGCAGGTGGGACGGAGCTAAGGAGTCCTGCTTGGCCACAGCCGTAGCGAGCAGGGGGGCCGCGCGTGGCGGGGCGGGCTGCGCCGTTCGGACAGGCTGCGCGGTGGCGATCGGGGTGCGGGTGCTCGGCACGGTGGCGCTCGCCTCGCTGGTCAGGGTGACGGTCGGCGTGGGGGCGAGCACGGAGAGCAGCAGGGGCGGCTCGCCCTGCGCCCCCTCGACTTGCACCGCCAGCGTCCCCGCGCGCCGCAGCGGGATCAGCGCCTGCGCGATGCCGTCTTGCGTGACCGAGGAAAGGCGCAGGGTGGCCTCTCCGTCTGGGTCATCGCCCCAGCTTCCCACCAGGGTGATCAGGGTGCCATCGGGCACCGGATGGCCGTTGCGATCCACGATCAGGCTGCTTTCCACAGGGCTCTCGGTCGGCGCCACCAAAGCCTCGTCGCTCTGTCGTGCCAGCGTGATGGGTTGGCCGGGCGCGGGCTCAAGCTGGGTGGGCAGATCGTAGTTGACTGCCTCCACCGTGACGGGCGGCGCGCCGAGGGGCAGGGCCTCGCGGAACAGCGCGCGGGCCGCCACCTCAATAAACGCAGGCTGTTTGGAATACAGCGCATAGGCGGCGCTCAGCTTGGACATCTCGGTGGTGTCCAACTGATAGGGCACGTTCATGAAGAAGGCCACCACCCGCTTGTTGAAGAGGCTGCCCGATGCGGCATCGAGCAGCAGCCGCGCCGCGTCGGATTCAGGGTAGCGGGAAGTTTGGGTGCCCGGCAGCAACGAGACGTTGATGTCCTGCATCACCAGCAGGATCCACTCGGCATTGTGCACCACGGGCGCCACCGCATCGGCGCGCGCCTGGGCCGCCACGGGATCGGCGCTGGATTCGATGATGCCGGGCGCGCCGAGGAACAGCTTCAAATCGTTGAACGAGAGCGAGATGATCTGCGCCTCGTTGATCTGTCCGCTGCCTTCTGGCCCATAGCGACGGAGGATCGCCTGCTGGAGGGCGTCGGTGGCAATCAGGGGGTAGTACGGACAGTCAAAGCAGTCCCGCACGCGGCGGGCATCGGTGAAGACCACGATCCGCTCGCCGCGCAGGGGGGGATGCGGCAGCCGCTCGGCCAGCATCGCCTGTGTCTGGGGGTAGATCAGCGAGAGCGACTGCTCTGCGACAGCTTCGGTCACGCGCCCGCCCGCGCCGAACAGCGGTTCCGGCAGGGGGGGAAGGGCGGAATTGTCGTTCGCCATCTCCGGATACAATTTGAGTTTCAGGCGGATCACGCGCAGGGCCGCCTCGTCCACGCGCTGCGCGAACTGGCGATCCACCGCGTACTGGTCACGAAAGTAAGCCAGCGTGTCGCGCATGTTGGCGAGTTGCGTGGGCCATGCGCCATCCGCCGAATACTGCGCGAGGATCAGCAGGTCGTTGCCCGCCATCAGGGCGTCCCGCGCAATCTGCCGATGGGGGAAGGTCTGACCGGTAGGATCGAAGTATTTTTGGACGGCAGGCACCCCCAGCGAGTCGCTCACGATCAAGCCCTGCTCGCGCCACGTGGCAAACTCCGCCTCGTTCAAGATCACCCGCAGCCCCTGCGGGTCAAAGGAGATGGGGGCGGTGAACTGGCGGATGTTGCCCTGGAAGCCGCGGTAGCGGATGTGGCTGGACATCAGCGCTTCCGTTACGGCGGGGTCATCCGGCGCATCCAGGCGGGTGACGGCGAAAAAGGGTGCCAACTCGATGCGCCGTAGCTCTTGAAGGCTCTTGTCCACCGTGGCCACCTCGTCGTCCGGCAGCCGATCGGAGCCGCCATGCCCCGGAAAGTGCTTGGCGACGGTGGCCATTCGCCCGGCTGACCCCTCGTGAATCCCTGCGATGTAGGCGCGGCCCATCTGGCCTACCCAATACGGATCGCCGCCAAAGACCCGCGTGCCCAGATCCCCCTTGCTTGTCGGCTGCGGCTCGCTCAGCACGTCCACCGTCGGCCCCAGCAGCAGGTTGATTCCGGCGGCGCTCAGCTCTTGCCCCGTAACTTGCCCCACCTGACGTGCCAACTCCGGGTTCCACGTGGCGCCCACCGCCATCGGGCTGGGCAGCGGGGTCGTGCCGCCGGTCAGGCGGCTGTAAGGCCAGCCGTCCCCCTCGTGGTCAATCGAGACGAAGAGCGGGAGCGCCCCGTCTGCCAGGGCGATTCGCTGGAGCTCCTCGGTGAGGGCGCGCATCTGCCAGGGGGCGTTGGCATCGTTGACGAAATTTTGGTTGGCTGCCAGCAGCACGACCCCGCCCGCCCGCTCCTCCTGGATCAACTGCGCGATGTCGCTGTTGGGGGCTCCCGTGCTGCCAATAAACGAGAGCAGGAACAGCTGCCCCACGCGCTCCGCGGTGCTCATCTCTGCCAGCCGCTGTCGTGCGGGCTCTTCCTGCGCTTGCAGCGGGGGAGAGCTTGTTGGGGCAAGGATGAAGATGGCGAGAAAAAGCAGGAGCAGGGGGCGCATGACCATATGATAGGCAAAGGGAGTACGAAAAGCGAGTGCAGCGGCAGGTCGCAACGGAAGCGAGGGCTCGCCCCGCTTGGCATAGCTGCCCTTTCTAGGCGAGGGCGTAGGGCGGGCGTAGCCAAGCGGTCAGACCCATGAAGGGGGCTGCGGCTACACTTAAGGAGAAGGGGCGAGCGGCTCGTGCCGCTCGTTGTCCCACTACCCCCTGGAACAAGGAGCAGGTCATGCAAGCGTTGCTGGTCGAGTACCGATTTTTAATCTGGACAGTGGGGGGGACGGTGACCCTCTGGTTGCTGCTCCACCTGCCAACCTGGAAGCGCGTGGCACAGGGCGGAAGCTGGAATGCCGAGCGCGACTACGCCGCGTGGCGCGTCCGCAAGGCGGTGTTGCTGCTGGGCGTGCTGGTGCCGCTCCTGATTGCTACCACCGCCGCCGTGATTCGATAGCGCTCCGATTGCCACCCAGACGGGGTGGGCCTTTTTCGGAGACAAGGGCATAGCCTTTGCTTCGGCCCTGCGGTATCCCGTTGCCATGCCCCTACCGCTGACCAGGAGAAGCACCCCCGATGGCTCGTAGCACCCTCCCCCCCCATAACGATAAGCCGGTGGACAACCCCACGCTGAACCGCGCGGCCCGTCACGGGCAGGCCACCCAGGACGAGAAGCTACTCGAAACACCCGTAGCGCAGCCCGATCCCTTTACCCAGAGCGACCCCTGGCGCGTGATGCGGATTCAGGGAGAGTTTGTGGAGGGCTTTGACACGCTGGCGGGGTTGGGCACGGCGGTGTCGCTTTTTGGCTCGGCGCGTACCCCGCCGGATGATCCGATGTACCAGGCCGCGCAGGAGGTGGCTCGGCTGCTGGCGGAGGCGGGGCTGACGGTTATTACGGGGGGCGGCCCCGGCATCATGGAGGCGGGCAATCGGGGCGCGCAGGAGGGGGGCGGCCCGTCGGTCGGGCTGGGGATCGAACTCCCCTTCGAGCAGAAGATCAACCAGTATGTCAGCGTCCCTATCAACTTCCGCTATTTCTTTGTCCGAAAAACCATGTTCGTCAAGTATGCCCAGGCCTTCGTCATCTTTCCTGGTGGCTTCGGGACGATGGACGAACTGTTCGAGGCGCTCACCCTCATCCAGACGGGGAAGGTCCACAACTTTCCAGTGATTCTTTTCGGCTCCGCTTACTGGCAGGGTTTGCTCGACTGGCTGCAAACGGTTATGCTGGCGGAGGGGAAGATCGGCGCGGCAGACCTTAACCTGATGGTGCTGACGGATTCCCCGATTGAGGTGCGAGAGCTCATCGTTGCCAGCTTGCAAAACAGCGGACAACGCGAGCGCGAGGCTGCCGCGCGTGAGGTCACAAGACGTGTCTACAATGCTGAGTGACGGGGATCCGTGAACGGAGGGGCGCATGTTTGGCAAACGCAGGGGGATGGGTGGGCGGCGCGGCGGCGGGATGGGCGGCGGGATGGGCGGACGGTTCGGGGGCGGGATGGGGCGGCGCGGCGGGCGCATGGGGATCGGGCTGCTGCTGCCCCTCTGCGCCGCCGCGGTGTGCGGCGGGGTGATTTTGTCGCGCATCTTTTAGCTGGGCTTGTGGGTGCCCGTCATCCTGCCGCCAGGGCACGCGCCGTCGGATTGATTGACGCCCACGGGGGGGGCTACTATACTAGCGCGCTAGCTTCGATGCCCCCCCATCACCCAGCCAGAGGAAATTGAATATGGTCGTTGCACGACAGTGCTGTCGTCCCTGGGTACTGTGCTTGTGGCTTGCCTGCCTGCTGGCCGGCTGCCAGGGGGACTGCCCCCCCCTCCCCAGAGCAGGACGACACCCCCGCTTCCGCCCAAACGTTGACCCTGTGGCATGCCCTGCCCCCCGAGCAAGCCAGGGTGCTGCAGGGTCTCTTGGCGGAGTGGGCCAGCCAGCAGGAGCCCGAGCTCGCGGTCCGGCTCGTCCGCTCCCTGGACGAGGAGACGCTCCACCAGAAACTGCTCGCCGCCATCCAAACGGCGATGATGCCCAACCTGGCCCTGGTGCGCCCGTCGGATATCGTCAGCTATGTGGAGGCGGATGCCCTCCTGCCGCTGGATCCCCTGGCCGAGTCAGAGGGGGTGGGGCAGGACGAAGGGGACGAAGATTATTTTTCAGCCTTCTTCGATGCCGCGCGCTATGCGGGGGGGCTATACGGATGGCCCGTCCATCGGCACGAGACGCTGCTTTTCGTGAACCGACAGGTGGTCGAAGAGATGGGCGGAACGCTGCCCATTCGCGAGTGGGAGGAATTGGTTTCCCTTTGTGCTACCTACCGCACCACCCACGACGATACCTGCCTGAATGCCTTCCCAACGGGGGACGTTGCGGTGCTCTGGCTGTGGAACCACGGCGGGCAGGTGGTGGACAGCACGGGCACCCAGCCCGCCTTTCAGGGCGAGGCGGGGCGCTCGATGATGCGGTGGCTGGCTGCGCTGCGGGCCGTGGGGGGGGTGCAGATTGCGCCAACCTATGACGCGAAGGTGGATGCCTTCGCGGATGGTCATACCTGGTTTACCTTCGACAGCACGGCAGCGATGCCCCTGTACGAGGAACGGATCAACGATGCCTTTGACATGGCAGTGCTGCCCCCTCCCAGCCTTTCCGGCACCCCCATCCTCCTGGCCACCGGCGGCAACGTGGCAGTATTCCGCTCGGAGCCGGCGATGGAGGCATTGGCCACTGACGCTTTGCGCTTTTGGACGAGCGCCCAGGTGAACGGGCGCTGGGCCGAGGCAATGGGGGCGTATCCGGTGCGGCGCACTGCCCTGGCGCAGATGGAGGCGCAGTGGCCGGAGGACTCCCACCTGAGCCAGGCAGCGGACTGGCTGCCCCGCGCGCGCTCGGAGCCGCTGCTGCGGCAGTGGCCTGCCATCGAGCAGGCGCTGGCGGAGGCGCTCATCGCCACCATCAACGGCCAGAGCACGCCGGACGAGGCGCTGAACGAGGCGGTGCGCCGCACCCAGGGGCTGCTCCAGCCGTGAGCGCCCCCCTTCCCAACAGGATTGTGAGGATAGTCTCTTGACAAGTGAGGTATGGCTGGATACCGCTGTCCGCGTGGCGCAGCAGGCGGGCGAGCGGATCATGGAATATTATAGGGCCGAGGTGGCAGTCCACATCAAGGATGGGGATGCGCGCAACCTGGTGACCGATGCAGACCTAGCTGCCGACGAGATGATTGGTAGGGCGCTCCACGCCGCTTTCCCGGAGCATGCCATCTTGAGCGAGGAAGGCTACCGACCGGGGGATCTGCTTGACGAGAGCGTGCCGACCTGGGTGGTGGACCCGATTGACGGAACCAGCAACTTTGCCCATCGGCTCCCCTTGTTTGCGGTCAGCATCGGGCTGAGGCAGGCGGGCCGTTGGGAGGTGGGGGTGGTGCATGCGCCGGCCCTCGGCTGGACCTTTGCGGGCGCGGCGGGGCGCGGCGCGACGCTGAACGGGGTTCCCCTGCTCGTGAGCCAGCGGCGCTCGCTGGAGTCCTCCATCGTCGCCTGCGATTGGTCGCGGCGGCCCGCGCTGCGCGCCCTGAGCCTGGGCGCCTTTGCCAGCCTTGGCGAGCGGGCCCATACGATGCGCTCGATGGGTAGCGCCGCGTTGGGGCTGGCCGCCGTCGCGGCGGGCTGGGTGGATGCGTACTTCAACTTCTCGCTTTCCCCGTGGGACGTGGCGGCAGGGGAATTGTTGGTGGACGAAGCAGGCGGGCGGACGACCATGCTCAACGGCGCGCCGCCCGCCCCCATAGATGGCAGCCGACTGGCGACCAACTCCCTGCTACACGAGACAATGGTGAGTGCGATGGCCCCTTTTTTGCCTGAAGCGGATCGGTGACAGACCTTAACCACCCCGGGGGACAGATGGAGCACTTGAAGGCATTGATCCGCGACGTGCCTGACTTTCCGATTCCAGGCATCTTGTTCAAGGACATCACGACACTGCTGAAAGACGGGCCGGCCTTCGCCGAGGTCATCCAGGCGTTGGCCGACCCGTTTCAAAACGAGCGCATCGAGATTGTGGCGGGTATCGAGGCACGCGGCTTCGTCTTTGGCGCGGCCCTGGCTCTCACGCTGGGGGCTGGCTTCGTGCCGATCCGAAAGGCGGGCAAGCTGCCCGCCGACACCGTCTCGCTCGCCTACGATTTGGAGTACGGAAGCAACGAGCTAGAAATCCACAGCGATGCCGTGGCCCCGGGGCAGCGCGTGCTGCTGATAGACGACCTGCTGGCGACAGGCGGCACGGCGGGCGCTAGCGCCCGCCTGATCGAGCAGTTGGGCGGTGAGGTGGTCGCCTGCGCTTTCGTGATCGAACTGACCTTCCTGAGCGGTAGGCAGGTGCTCGAGGGCTACCAGCTCTTTTCCCTGCTGAGCTACTGAGGCTACCCGAGGCGCCCGCGCTCACGCAGCCTCATCGGCTGCGTGATTGTCGAGCACCTCGGCCAGCCGCTCGCGCAGCCGATCGGTGATCTCGCTCGCCCGTGCTGCTTCCAGCGCGGCGCGCACCTCCGCCTGCCCCTGGAAGGGCGCCAGCGCCTCGATCGCGGCGGTGCGCACCGCCATGTTGTTGTCCCGCAGCAGGTCAAAGAAGAGTTCGCGGTGCTGCTCCCAGTCAAGCAGTGCCAGTCCCTCGATCGCGCGCGGGCGAAGAAAGGGGTTGGGGCTATAGGCCATCTCGCGCAGCAGCGGGATGACCTCCTCATCCCCGGCGCGGGCCAGGGCCCGGCAGGCAGCCCGCTGCACCCGCCCATCCTCATCTTCCAGCAGCAGGCGCACCCCCTCCAGCGACGATTCCACGCCGAGTTCCTCCAATGCTTGCAGGGCGGCCAACCGCAAATTGGGGTTCCGGTCCGTCAGCGCCCGCTCCAATGAGGGGCGCGCCTGCTCGATGCGAAGGGGGCGCAGGGCGCGCGCCGCCACCGTGCGGCACCCCACTGCTTCCTGCAGCAGCGTGATGAGCAGCGGCCCGACCACCTGCAACTCGCCTGCCGAGGCGATGCCCTGGATGATCGTGTTCAAAAAGGGCAGGTCCAGGCGCGGCTGCTGGAGCGCCTCGAGCAGCACGTCGCGCATGGCAGGGGTGGCTTCGGGCACGGCCAGTTGGCGCAGCCCGCGCGCAGCGTCAAGCCTAATCTTGCGGTGCGGATCGCGCAGGGCTTCCACCAGCGTCTCGGCGGCCTCGGGGGCGCGCAGGTCGCAGAGGGCGCGCAGCGCGGCGGCGCGGATGTGGGGATTGTCGTCCTCCAGGGCATCCACCAGGCTGGGCACGTACGCCCTAGCCCCGACCGCGCCCAGCGAGCGGATGGCGGCGCTACGCACGAAAGGGTTGGTGTCGTAGAGCAAATCCCCCAGGAAGAGCGACACCTCTGCTTCCGGGAAGGAGGCCAGTGCCTCGGCGGCGGCCGCCCGCACATAGCCGTTGCGATCCGTCGTGGCGATTTGCAGCGCGGCCAGCCCGGCCCGTAGCCGCCCCAGTTGCTCCACTGCCGCGCTGCGCAGGCGCGGGTTCTCGCTTCGTACCTCCTCCAGCGCTTGCTGTATCTCGTGTTCTCGTTGTCCTTCTTCAGCTGTCATGCGACACTCTCTTTCCGTTTGTTCCTGCATGCTGGCTTCCATGCTCCAGCAAAAAGACCCAAGTCAAAATAGGGTTCCATGACGGCCAAACCACAAGCGGGTCAAAGAGATGGGTATATCAAAATAAAACAATCAAACCAGCAGGTGGGGCCGCAGAACTGTAAGGCTTAATCGGCCAGGGGGGAGCCCTCGTCGTCCAGAGCCATAGCTTGAAGCTGACCGTGCGACATCTCGGTCAGCGCGGCGTCGAATCGGCTCGTGCGGTCCCAGGGAAGCGAAAAATGGAAGGCGACATCCGCCGCGAACTGCTCGTCCTCGATTTCTCCCTCATGCTCCAAAATTACCTGCTTGACGAGCTGGTAGCGCGTGTAATCCGCTGCCAGATAGCGGCGCTCGCGCTGGATGTGAGCCGCGCGCGGCATGGCTGCCAGCAGGGCCCGCACCGCCCCGCTGTAGGCGCGCACCAGCCCGCCCGTGCCCAGCTTGCTCCCGCCAAAGTAGCGCGTGACCACCACGGCCACATCCCCCAGATCGTGCCCCTGCAGGATCGCCATCATCGGGCGGCCAGCGGTCCCGCTCGGCTCCCCATCGTCGCTCATGCGCTCCACTGCGCCCGGCCCGTAGCCCACGCGGTAGGCGAAACAGTTGTGGGTGGCATCGGCGAACTCCGCACGCATCCGGGCCAGAAAGGCTTCCGCCTCGTTCACCGAGGGGGTATAGGCCCCCGTCGCAATAAACTGCGAGTCACTCACCGGTGCCTCGACGCGCGTCTCTTGGGCGGGGATCGGATAGCGCGCTACCGTATTCATGACTAGAGGATACCAAAAAGGAAGCAAGGCACCAAAGCAGCGGCGGGTTGCATTTGCGTCTTGCTTGGATTACTATTTCAACCGATGGCTACCCATTCCTGGTTCGGCATGAAAGGACAAGGCAAGGTTGGCCCAAAATCCGGCCCCAGCGGCAAGCGCACTGCCTATAGGATACTTTGCTTGATAGCGTTTTCGTAAGGATACCCCGCCATGTGCCGCTCCGTTCGCCACCCCTCGCTGCTGCTGGTCGCCCTGCTTGTAGTTGCCCTGACTGGTTGCCGCCGCTCTCCCTCCGACGCCCTTGCCACAGTCACTGTTGCCGCCCTGCAGGTCGTGCCTGGCGCGACAGCCACGCTGGCGCCAACCATCACGCCCCCTGCTAGCGCTACCCCGAGCCCCACCCCCAGCCCCACCCCTGACCTGTTCGTCACCTCGCGCCAGGAGGTGGGGCTGGCTACCCTCCAGATCGAGGCGCAGGGGGCCTTCTTCGATCCCGAGAGCAACGGCTACGTGAATACCGCTGGTCGCGGCTCGGGCTTCCTCATTGATCCGTCCGGCCTCGCGGTCACAAACAACCATGTGGTCACCGGCGCAGCGTTCATCCATGTGTGGATCGGGCAAGAGCGTCAGCCGCGCCGCGCGACGATCCTGGGCGTGGCCGAGTGCGCCGACCTTGCAGTGATTGACGTGGAGGGGGAGGGGTATCGGGCGCTCGAGTGGGAGCCGGAGCCGATTGTGACGGGGCAGGAAGTGTTCGCGGCGGGCTTTCCCCTGGGCGAGCCCGAATACACGCTCACGCGCGGCATCGTGACGAGTGATAGCGCTGAGGGCGATAGCGCCTGGGCGTCGCTGTCGTCAACCATCCAGCACGATGCGCTGATTCGTCGTGGCAACTCGGGCGGGCCGCTGGTAACCGCGCAGGGGAAGGTGGTGGGCATCAACTACGGCGGCATCTCAGACGCAGATGCCTACTTCGCCATTTCCGCTGCCGAAGCACGCCCAGTGATCGAGCAACTGCGCGCCGGGAACAATGTTGACTCGATCGGTATCAACGGGCGGGCCATTCGCCAGGCGGGGCTTACCGGCATCTGGGTTTCCTCTGTTCGCGCGGGCTCCCCCGCCGACCGAGCGGGGCTGACGGGGGGGGATATGATCCTGAGCCTGGAGCGCTTTGCGCTGGCGCAGGACGGCACCATGCACGACTTTTGCGCCACGCTTCGCACCCACCAGAGCAACCTCGTTCTTCACATGGAGGCGCTTCACACAGGCTCCGGGGAACGCTTTACCAGCCGCCTGGAAGGGGTGGTAACAAACGGGCCGGACGTAGCCGAGGAGCAGTCAACGAGCGAGGCCACGCCCCCAGCCGCCACCGCCAGCACTCTGGGGTATGGGGAGATTACCGACGATTCTGGCCTGCTGCGCGTGCGCGTGCCGCTTGGCTGGAACGAGGTGCGGGGCAGTGGGTGGGGGCATAAGGGCGAAATTGTGGGGCCGGCGCTGTACGCCTCGCCCGCGATAGACGCCATGCTGCGCCGTGCCGCAGCGCCCGGCCTCTTCTTCGGCGCGTCGAGCGTTCTGGCGGGGAGCGAAACACCCCTCTCCTTGCTGGACGATCAGTTGCTCAACGGCATGGGAACCTTTTGCACCTTTGCCGGTCGATCCGCTTACGATGATAACCAGTACGTTGGCTCTTATGACCGCTACACCGATTGCAAGGGGACGGACACCGAGGCCCTGGTCATCGCCGCCGAGCCAGCAGGCGGCGCGTTTCTTGTCCTGGTCATCGTCTATCTGACCGAGCCCGAGCAGCTGGAGGCGTACCAGGAAATTGTGCGCTCCTTCCAGGTGGTGGGGGAAGTGCCCTAGCGGCGGCTCAAAGCATGTTGTGAATCTTCAGCGCTAGCTGCAGGTCGAGCGAGAGCGAATAGTCGCGCGGGTCCCGCCCGGTCAGGTGCATCACCTGGTCGAGGCGGTATTTCAGGGTGTTCGGGTGGACCGACAGCACCTCGGCGGAGCGCGTCATGTGGCCGCCATTGGCGAAGAACACCTGCAGCGTGCGCACCAGTTCCCCCGTCTTGCTCTCGTCATAGGCGATCACCGGCCCCAACTGCTCCTCGCGAAAGCGCTCTAGCTCGGTGTGGTCGTTGATCGCCGCCAGGAGCCGCTCGCTGCCCAGGTCGCCGTAGTAGGCTACCTTCGTGCGGGCGTTGCTCAGCACCCAGCGTAGCGCCCGCTCCGCCTCGTTCGCGGAGCGGGGCAACTCGCGCCAGTCCGTGGCGAGGCGGCCCAGGCCGATGGCGGGTAGCTCGTCCTCGCTCAGGTGCTGCCGGTGCTGCGCGAGCAGCTGATGGGCCCAGCGCGCGGCCCAGGTGCGCGCCTGCTCCTCAGAGGTGCGTACCGGCATCGAGACGATGGCCACGACCCGCTCGCCAATCATGGTCTCGATCCCATCCAGGTTAAGCAGGGTGCGCACGCGGCGCACGTCCCGCAGCAGCGGGGTGAGTAGCTCGCTCACCCGCTGCTGAAAGAGGGGCTGGCTCCAATCTACCTGCTGGCTGAAGCGCGGCAGTTCGATCTCGGCCACAAAGCCGGGCAGGGCCAGGTTCAGCCCCAGGGCGTTGGCGCGCAGAAAAAGCGTCGTGCGCGACATCTCGTCCCCGATGCGCCCCGCCAAAAAATCGTTTAAAAAGTCGGCGCGCAGGTGTTGCTCGCGCAGCGCGCTTTCCTGATGGCGCTGCAGGACGCCGCCCAAAAATTGGGCGGCGCGCTCCAACTCGCCAACTGCCACGACGGGCGCCGGCTGCCGCGCCGTGCCGGGGACGCAGAGGAGCAGGGCGGTCACCTCCCCCCCCAGCACGACCGGGACTATCTGATGCGTCGGGATGCTCCCGCGCCCCTTTATAAGCACCACGTCCCCCCGCCGCGTCACCTGCTCCCGCAGGCGGCGCGCCTGATACAGCTCGATTATCTCCGGGCGGAGCTCCTCCTGGCGGACGAAGCTGGCGTCGGGGTCGCTCGCCATCAGGTTGAACCAGCGATCCATCAGCAGCAGTTCGACCTTCAGGAAGGTGCCCAACTGTTGAAGCATTTCCGGCAGCGGCGCATCCTGCGAGGCTAGCTTGTTCAAAAGCTGATGGAGACGATTTTCGCGGGCGATCTGCTGCATGTAGCGGGTGGTCTGGAACAGGATGGCCAGCGAGTCCGCCAGCGCCTGCAGGATCATGCTGGTGCCCTTGGGCCACTCCTTCACCCACTCCACATCCAGAAGACCTACCAGCACGCCCGCGCGCCGCATCGGAACGAGCACGCGCGCCCCCACCTGGCTCAAATCGGCCCCGCTCAGGCTTGCTTTCTCCACGCCCTCGGGCAGTGGCGCAGCACTGTCCGAGGTGGGGATCAAGCGCCCCGTTCCTTCCTGGAAGAGCCAGACAGTGGCCTCGGGGATCAGTAACTCCTCGCTCAGGCCGCGCTGAATCGTGGCCAGCAGCGACTCGGGGTCCAGGCAGTGTGCCGCATCCTGGAGCACGCGCATCGAGCGGCGCAGCAGGTCGTTCTGCGTCTCGGCCTCGTCCCGTGCGGCTTGAAGCGCTCGTTCCAGCTGCCGCTGGCGAAACTTCGCGGCGATGCGCGCCCGCAGCTCGGAAGCGTTGGCGGGTTTGGGGATGTAATCGTCCGCGCCGATGTCCAGGCCATGCGCGGCATCCTCGCTCTCGGTGTAAAACGCGGAGACGAGCAAGATCGGCAGCGTCTTGCCCCCCGGCTGCCCGCGCAGGCGGCGCATGACCTCGTAGCCATCCATGTTGGGCATCGCGATGTCGAGCAGCACCAGGTCCACCTGCTCCTGCAGGGCGAGCGCGAGGGCGCTGGGGCCATCGTTCACCGCCAGCACGCGGTACCCATCGGCACGGAGGATGGTTTCCAGCGCGGTGGATGGCTGGTCATCTACGATCAGGATCGTTCCTTCGTCTGGCTCTTCCACTTTATGGCCCTTCCCGTGCGATGCCGGGCAGTTCTAAAGCAAAACGAAACTATTCTCAGCCCTCATGTCGCTGGTTTTCCCCTGGCGCCGCGCGCAGCAGGGCGAGCCCGTGCGGCAGGGCAGCGAGCAGGGTTTCCAGGTTTTCCCGCGCCCCCCGCGGGCTGCCGGGCAGGGTCACGATGAGCGTGCTGCCGCGCAGGCCGGCGACGGGCCGGCTGAGCATGGCATGGGGGGTGACGCTCAGGCTCGCCTGCAGCATGGCCACCACCAGGCCCGGTGCTTCCCTGTCCAGCAGCGGGCGCACCGCCTCTGGCGTGCGGTCTCGTGGTGCAAAGCCAGTGCCACCAGTGGTAAGAATCAGGGCGATGCGCTCGTCGTCCGCCCAGCGCCGCACCACCGCCTGGATGGCCTCTACCTCGTCCGCCACCACGGCTCGGTCCACCACCTGCGCGCCGGGCAGGCGCTCTTGCAGCAGCGCCGCCACCGCCGGCCCGCTCTGATCCACCGCCTCTCCCGACGCGCAGCGATCGCTCACGGTGAGCACGGCACAGCTTACGACGTCCATGGCACCCCTCCCGCGCGTTCGCCTAACACCTTGCTCACCTCATCGCGGAGGGCGGGGCGGCGCGCCTGGGCGGCCAGAAAGCCTTGCAGCAGCGCCGCGAACAGCGCCTCGTTGCCGGTCGCCTCGGCGAGGCTCTGCGCGCCCAGCAGCGCCTGCGCCGCCCGCGCATAGGCGGGGCGCGATTTGCCCTCGGCGTGCACCTCCGCCAGATCGAACAGCAGCGGGATCGCTTCGTCCGGCAGGGGGCCCGCCATCCCGCGTGCGACCAGCTCGGTCAGCTCCTCGCGGCGGGGGGCGGTGCAGGGCAGTAGCGCGGCGGCGGCGCGCCACGCCTCCTCCTCGCACAGCACCTCCACCAGTAGCCCGTGCGCGCCCTGATGCTCCAGCGCCGCATGCAGGGCGCGCTGAAGATCGGGCCACGCCTCCGCGCGTTGGGCGGCCTCGCGCAGCAGCAGGTAGCGCTCGAGCGTCGGCCCCTGCTCCCACGCTTGCTGGGCCAGCGAGAGGGCGCGGGCATCCTCGTGGCTTTCCAGTGCGCGGGCGGCAAGCCAGGCCAGCAGGGCGCCGCGCCCCCCATCCTGGTAGCGCAGCCCCGCCCGCGCCACCGCCTGGGCCTGCTCCGCTTCCTGGGCTTCCAGCAGGGCGGCCGCTACCTCGCGATGGGCGTTGCTGCTGCCCAGCCCCTGCTCGGCCAATTGCCGCGCCGCGAGCGCGTTGCCGCGCTCCACCAGGGTGCGCGCGGCCAGGGCATCGGCGCCCTCCTCCCAGCAAAGGTCCAGCAGGGCATCGGTGCGGTCGGCGCTCTCGTAAAGGGCGAGCAGGAACGAGAGCACGCGCTGGCGCCACAGCGCGCTGCTCAGGCGGTTGGCCTGCACGGGGCGGCGCAGCAGGCCGCGCAGCCATCCTTCCACCTGCGGCAACTCTTCCCGTTGGTAGCTGTGGAGTACCATGTCGAGCAGGCGGTCGGCCACGTGGAGCTCTGTTGTGATCTCCCACCAGCCCATGACGCGCCCCAGCCAGGCGGCGCGCTCGGCGGGGGGCCAGTCGGCGTCCAGGGCGGCAGCCTCCAGCAGGGTCAGGGTGTCCGGCAGCAGGCGGGCGCTCTGGGTCGCGCGGGGCGGGGTCTGCCACTCGGGCGCGGGCAGCAGGGCCGCCGCGAGGAGGGTGGCCAGGCGGGCGGCATTGGCAGCGTCCTGTATGCGAAGGTACCCGGCGGCTGTTTCCAGAACCCCCCGGAAGCGCTGCGCCTGGTCGTCCCCCCCCTCAGGAAAGCGGCGCAGGGCATAGCGCAGCTGCTCCTCGTAGGGGGCGAGGGCGATGGGCCGCCCCAGCGGGCGCTTCCGCTCCGGCTCGATGGCGAGCAGGCGGCGCAGGGCGGGGTCCGCGTGCAGCGTGTCGCGGAGGAGGGCGAGCCATGGGCCGCGCTGCGGGCCGGCCAGTGCCTCGTCCAGCGAGGCTTCGGCTGTGAAGCGCTCCGGCGCTTCCACCCACTGGAGGAGCAGGGCCACCGAGTGCTTGCAGGGGCCGCCATAAATCTGGAAAAAGGGGCAGGTGCAGTGCCAGCCCCAGCGCCGCTTGCCCGGCGGGGGTGCCTCGACCTGCACGGCATAGGGCACGGGCTCGCTTCCCACCACGTTTCCCAGCAGGGTTCGCCCGCGCCGCAGCAGATGGACCACCGCGCCGCGCTCCACCAGCCGCTGGCCACGCGCCAACAAGCCTTCGTCGGGCACGAGCGCGTGCGCCTGCTCACGGGTGAGGGGGGGAAGGGTGAGGGTCATGGGATGGCTGGGTAGTAGTAGTACATTTGTAGGCAATTATACCACCCCTGCCCCAAGTGGCACATCCTCTGCTACATGGACGGGGCAGACCCATCAGGGATGACACACTCGACAGGAGGGGCTTGTGAGGATCAAGCGAGCGATGACGGTTTCCCGACCCGCGCAGGAGTTGTACGCCTTTTGGCGGAATCTGGAAAATTTGCCCCGCTTCATGACGCATCTGGAGCGGGTGACGGTGGAGGATGGAGGAAAGTGGTCCCACTGGGTGATGCGCCTGCCTGGGGGGAAAACGGCCTCGTGGGATGCTGAGCTGACGGAGGAGGTGGAGGGCGAGCGGATTGCCTGGCGCTCGCTGCCTGGCTCGCAGGTGACGAACGAGGGGGCTGTGGTGTTCAAGCCGGCGCCGGCGGACCGAGGCACCGAGATTTACGTGACGGTGCGCTACGACCCGCCAGGCGGCGTGCTGGGGGATGCGGTCGCCAGCCTCTTTGAGGAGGGGATTGCCGAGCAGGTTCAAAATGAATTGCGCCATTTCAAGATGCTGGTGGAGACGGGGGAAGTGGCGACCATCGCGGGGCAGCCGACGGGGACAAAGTAACGGGAAACAGGGCGCTATAAAGCGATTCAACAGGAGGGTGTAAGCTCGTGAAAGCATTGTGTTGGTTCGGGCGAGGCAACGTGCAGGTAGACACCGTGCCGGACCCTACGATTATCAATCCGCGGGATGCGATCATCCAAATTTCAAGCACGGCTATCTGTGGGTCGGATCTGCATTTGTACGATGGGTACATCCCGACTATGGAATCGGGCGACATCCTGGGCCATGAGTTCATGGGGGAGGTCGTCGAGGTAGGGCCAGAGGTGAAGACGTTGGCGGTGGGGGATCGGGTGGTGGTGCCCTTTCCGATAGCGTGCGGCCACTGCTTCTTTTGCAAGAACGAGATGTTTTCCCTGTGCGACAACAGCAACCCGAACGCGATTTTGGCGGAGCAGATGTATGGCTTTTCCGGCGCGGGCATCTTCGGCTACACGCACATGCTGGGTGGCTATGCGGGCGGGCAGGCGGAGTATGCGCGCGTGCCCTTCGCGGATGTGGGGCCCTTCCGCGTCCCGGCCAGCCTGACCGACGAGCAGGTGCTCTTCCTGACCGACATTTTCCCCACAGGGTACATGGCGGCGGAAAACTGCAACATCCAGCCGGGGGACGTGGTGGCGGTGTGGGGCTGCGGCCCGGTGGGGCAGTTCGCCATTCGCAGCGCCTTTCTGCTGGGCGCGGAGCGGGTCATCGCGATAGATCGCTACCCGGAGCGGCTGGCCATGGCACGGGCTGGGGGCGCGGAAACGGTGAATTACGAGGAAGTGGATGACGTGATCGAGGTGCTCAAGGAATGGACCGGCGGGCGCGGGCCGGATTCGTGCATCGAGGCGGTGGGCATGGAGGCGCACGGCACCGGCGTGGAGTGGTGGTACGACCGCACCAAGCAGCTCGCGCAGTTGGAAACCGATCGCCCCATCGCCCTGCGCGAGGCGATCCAGGCGTGCCGTAAGGGGGGCACGGTCTCGGTGCCGGGGGTCTACGGCGGTTTCATTGACAAGGTGCCGATGGGCGCGGCCTTTGGCAAGGGGCTTACCCTGAAGATGGGGCAGACGCACGTCCACCGCTACCTGCGCCCCCTGCTCGATTTTATCGAGCGCGGCGACATTGACCCCTCCTTCGTCATCACCCACACGATGCGCCTGGACGAGGCACCGAAGGGGTACGAGATGTTCAAGAATCGGGACGACGATTGCGTCAAGGTGGTGCTGAAGCCGTAGCAGCGGATCGTGTCTGAGAACAGACAGGGAGCCGCGCGGCCAACCAGGCCGCGCGGCTCCCTGTTTGTTAGTCGGCGTTGACGGGAAGAGGGGGCAGGGGCAGTCGCCTGGCGCGCCATAGCGAGGCGACCACTGCCGTGGCGAGGATGATCGCGATCACCCCTAGCGAAAGGGCAGTTGGAATCTTGTAGATGTCCACCAGGATCATCTTGATTCCTACAAAAAGCAGCACCCCGGACAGACCTAGCTTCAGGTAGTAGAAGCGATCCATCATCCCGGCCAGCAGGAAGTAGAGCGACCGCAGGCCCAGGATGGCAAAGACGTTTGAGGTGTAAACGATGAAGGGATCGCTGGTGATGGCGAAGATAGCAGGGATCGAATCCACAGCGAAGATCAGGTCGGTGCTCTCGACCAGGAGGAGAACCATAAAGAGCGGGGTCGCCATGCGCACCCCCGCACGCTGCACGAAGAACTTTTGTCCCTCGTAGCTCTCCGTCACGGGCATGACTCGCTTGACCAGACGCAGCAGGGGGTTCCGCTCCAGATGCATCGCCTCATTGCGGTGTTTCGCCATTCGGATGCCTGTGATGATCAGGAAAGCCCCGAACAGATAGATGATCCAGTGGAATTCTTTGAGGAGTGTGGCGCCAACGGCAATCAGGAGGCCACGCATGACGAGGGCACCCAGGATGCCCCAGAACAGAACACGGTGCTGGTACATCGCGGGCACGGCAAAGTAGGTGAAGATCAGCACGAACACGAAGATGTTGTCCACGCTGAGCGACTTCTCGATCAGATAGCCCGTGAAGAAGGCTATCGCCGCCTCGCTATTGGAATAGGCACTGGCTGGCATGAGCCTATCCCAGAACAGATAAATAACCCCGTTGAAAAGCATAGCCAGCCCGATCCAGACAGTACTCCAGATGGCTGCCTCGCGGGTGGAAACGACGTGCGCCTTGCGATGGAAGACCCCCAGGTCCAGCGCCAGCATCCCCAGCACGAACAAATTAAAGCCTACCCACAGCCCTACACTTCCCTCGACCATCCCACGTTCCTTTCATTGAGAAGGCCATGGGGCAACAAAAAAGCGAGACCCACGGCCATAACGGTGTCGTGGTAGTCTCGCCTGTCGTGTTGGTCACTTACGGTCAGCCGAGAGCAGTGCTCTGTAATGACGACTGACCGATCCGCTCTCGCGGAAGGCTACTCCCTAATCCATGGGCAATTATACAGATTCGTGAAGCTTTGTCAAGGGTTTTTGAACGTTTTGTAGGGCTGTTTCAAAGTTTGAAAGATGGCGCGAAAAAGCTTATAGCCTGCACCCTGCCGCATCCAGGCCAGGGATGCTGCCGCTGCCAAACCATTGGCCAGGCCCGCGACTGCGTGGAACAGGCAGTGCGGGAGGGTCTGACGAGGGCGTACCTCATCTGACGGCGCGACCGCTAAACGCTTTCTGCCTCAGCAAGCTTGCGCCCTCGACTGTTGCCGCTGCCACAGATACCCTGCTGTGTGGGCCAGTTGTGACAGGAAAAGGAGCGCACTGAGCATCAGCGCCCGGAGTGGGCTATAGGATCGAAACGGGTACGCCAGAAGGTCTGTGTAAAACGTCAGGGGCTCAATCCGGACGCGTGTCTGCTCGTAGTGGCGGCGCGCCTGGTGGAATTGATAAGCCCCCCGCCCGTAATTGAAGTGCTGGCGCCAAAAGCTGCGCGGCGCCAGCGGATGGGCATGGTAGACAAGGGCCTCGGGTCGGTACAGCAGGTCAAAGCCCCGGTGGCGCCAGCGGGCGCAAATCTCTCGGTCTTCTGAGGCAGCGAGGGTGTAACCAGTGTCAAAGCCACCGAGTTGCCGGAAGCAGGCCGCCGGGAAGGCCAGATTGTTGGAGGTCAGCAAGCGAGCATCCTGGCTGTCGCGGTTGTGATAATCGTACAGGAAGCTTATCAGAAGCTGACTGGCGGACGAGAAAGTGTTGTCCACCAGCCGATTGAGGGTCCGTCCTCCCACCCCGGCCTCCGGGTGCTCGGTGAAGGTGCTGGCCAGGGCATTGAGCCAGCCTGGGGTGGGTAGGCAATCGTCATCGGTGAAGGCCAGAAAGTCGCCCTGTGCCAGGCGGGCACCGCGGTTGCGTGCGGCGGCGGGGCCCCCACGCTCGACCCGCAGCAGGTGGAGAGGCAGGCGGGAGGCAAAGGGGCTAACCACGGCGTCCAGCGGGTCATCGCTTGCGTCATCCACGACGATCACTTCAAAATGCGCTTTGTCCCAGAGCAAGCCTGTTAGCGCTTCCAGGCACGAGGCCAGCGCTCCCGGACGATTGCGCGTGGGGATGATGATCGAAAAGCTCTGCGCCATCCTACGCTTCCAGCCCTCCGAACGTTTCCCGCTCGCCCCGTGCCAGGAAACGAAAGCGATTGGTTTCCACGTCCAGCAGGCGCGTGTTGGTGGTGCCGCCAAGGCCGCGTGCGTAGCCCACCATTTCGCCAAGTCCGCTACAGGCCAGCAAGAGCAACAGGGCAGCAACCAGCGACGGAAGCATCGCCAGCGGGAGCCCTTGCGCCCTCAGGTCGGGGACAAGTTTGAGAAACCGCCAGAAGGGGATCAGCGGGCCGCCCAGCACATAAACAGCGCGGTGTGCCCGCGACCAGGCGCGCGCGCGATACGACGCCCACTGCCGCCCTCCCAGGAACCGAATATGCATGGACGCCAGCCAGACGGAATGATTCAGATGGTCGGTGCGGGCGGCGGGGTTAAGGTAGAGCTCGTGCCCCTTTGCGCGAAGCTCCCAGTGGATCACCGACTCCGCCCCCAGTAGCGTTTCCAGCGCTTCCCCATAGGCGCGGAGATAAGCTACTTTGTAGCTGCTGTTGTGCCCAGGCAGGTGCCCCCTCGTTCCAGCCTTGGCAGGGTGAAGCCATCCCCATCCCCCATAATCAATCAGCAGGTTGGCCCAACTGAGCGGCAACCGCGGATTGGCATTGCAGATGACCGGGCTTACCACGGGCCAGGGTCCCGCGTGCGCGTCCAACAAGGCCTGCGCCCACTCTTTTTGTGGGAAGGAGTGATCTTCGCAAAGGGCAACAATCTCCGCCTGTGCTGCCTGCGCGGCCACCGCCCAGCCATGCGGAATCGAGCGGAGAGCAGGGAGCGTGATTAGCTGGGTGCTGTGGAAGCACGCCATCTCCGACTCGTCCCACCCCATGTCTACTCCCTCTGGCGCCACCACCACCACTTCGAGCAGATGGCAAATCGTCTGATGGCGGAGGGACGCCAGAAGGTGCTTCAGGGGGTGGTGCCCTTCCGGTGCTACAAGGAGCAAGCTCATGGCGGGCGGGGAGGAGGGCTTAGTGGGTAGGGGTGCAGGGGTTGGAGTCATGGTTGGGTTGTGGAGGATCTCTGAGATTCGGGTGGGCAGGCAACTGGGCGCTGCTGGTGGATGGATGCGACGGCGGCCAGCATGATCTCCGTCGCCCGTTTTCCATCTTGAAGGGTGGTGGCGGGGGGAGCGTCGCGCCGCACGCACGCTAAAAAATGCTCCCACTCTGCTCGGTAGGAGGCCACAAAGTCGCCGCCCGCTCGCATCCCACGCAAGAGCCTGGGCAACGAGAGGGTTGTGGCAAGCGCGTGGTGAAGACGGGTGCGGAGGGCTCCCGACTGCGCCCCAACGGGGGTGAGGTGCAGGCCGTCGAACTGGTAGCAGTCAAGGCGCAGGTGCCCTAGGCTGCCAAAAATCTCGATCCCGTGACGGTCGCTCGTACCCTTGACGAACAGGGCGCTCGCCAGCGCGCCAGATGTCAGACGTGCCAGCACGGTAACCGTCTCATCTTCCCAGCGCTCCGAGCGATTCATCGCCTGGATTTCAACGACCTCCTCCGCCAGTAGGAAGCGCCAGAGATCAAAGCTGTGAACGGCGACCTCCCCCAGCATGCCCCCGCCCAGCCGGCGGGTGGCGCGCCACCCCCCATCGGACGCCAGATCATAGGGATGAAAAGGGCTGGCAAGGACGCTCTGAATAGCAGTAATCTGTCCGAGCACCCCCCTGCTCACCAGGTGACGCGCCTGTTGTACCAGACGGTGCCACCGCAGGTTGAAGCCTACCGTGGCTTGAGCGGGAGCGTTGGCGGCGGCTTCGATCAGTTCCTCACAGTGGGACGGGTCGAGCGCCAGGGGCTTTTCTACAAACAGGTGCTTGCCGGCGCGGAGGGCGGCAGTGCCGATCTCGGCGTGGGTGAAGGCGGGGGTGCAGACAGCCACCACTTCGATGTCAGGGTCGGCCAACAGCGCCTGGTACGATTGATAAGCATTAGGGATGTTAAAGGTTTGGGCCGTCGCGCGCGCCCGCTCCCCATCCAGGTCTGCCACCGCCCGCACCTGCACCCCCTCCAGGCGACTGAGCGCAGGCAGATGGCGCCCACGTGCCACGTCGCCACAGCCGATGACCCCCACCGTAACAGGTTGTGCACTCGCTGTCCGTTGCTCCCTCCCCATTCGCACCGTTCTGGGCTCTCCCCCTCCACTGTTTACCTGTGTAGCGCTAAAGAAGCTTCTGTAGCATATCAGCTAAGGGCATCGGTCACAAGTTGCCAGGGTGGGGTTACGCAGCGAGTCAGCCGTACTTGCGGCCATCATGCCACCTCGCACGCGTTCAATCCCTGCCGTCGCCCGCGCCAGTCCGGCATGATCTGATCGAGGAGGGCGTAAAAGCGAGGGCTGTGGTTGTGCTCGATCAGATGGCACAGTTCGTGGGCCAGCACATAGTCTATGTAGGGCTTGGGAACCTGCATCAGAGCCAGATTGAGGCGAATGCTCCCGTTGTCGGAGCAACTGCCCCAGCGGCGCTTCATGGTGCGACTCTTCACCTGCACCGATGGCAAATCGTAGCGAGCGAAGCGGGGAAGAAGGAGCGCCAGCCGCTCCGCAAAGATGCGCTCGGCCTGCACGCGGTACCAGCCATCGAGGAGGTGGCGCACTCGCTCCCGATTCTGCGGGTCGGGCGTATAGACGTGGAGATGGCCACGCGTCAGCTTGACCGACTCGCTGTCCGACGCTTCCACTTTCAAACGGTATTGCCTCCCCAGATAGCGATGCGTTTCCCCGCTCACATACTGGCGCGGCGGAAGGTGCGGGAGGTGCTCGCGGAATTCCCGCTGCTTCCGCAAAATCCACGCGCCCCGCTTGCGAACGGTGGCGGCAATGGTGTCCAGGGGGACGGTCGTCGGCGCCTTGACCGTCACGCGCAGGTCCGGGTGAACGTGGATCGCCAGCGTCTTGCGCGGCGCAAAGCTGAGGTGGTACTCGATGGTCGGTGTCGCCAAACGCCACGCGGTGCAGGTCGCTGCTCATCGGGCTGCGTGTTCCCGCGCTTTGGCCACCTCGAGCACCTGCTCGATCAGCATATCAAGCTCGGTATCGCTGAAGTGTAGCGTGTAACGACGCTCCAGATCGTAGAGCAGGTTGTCCAGGTCGCGCTTGATCCGGTTCTGCGTGTCGAGGTTCACCGTCCAGTCGGTCACCTTGCGCCGCTCGATGATGCCCTCGGCTTGAATAGCCACCTCCGCCACCTGATCGTCGGTGGTGCCATAGGCCACCAGTGGCTCGCGAAGAACGCCGTAGTAGGCGGCGGCGTGGCGGTAGCGGTCGAGCGTGGCGGGCTGGCTGCTGTCGCGGCCCTGCCGCATCTGCGCCAGTTGCTCCTCGGCGTGGCGCAGATACTCCGCCTGGGACAGGCGCCCCTCGCGATAGGCCTGGATCGTTGCCTCGATCAATTCGGAGAAGCGGCGATAAAAGGCGGGGTCCTCGTCCATGTGCTCGGTTGCTGTGCGCTTCATACGGTTCAGGATCGTGTCCGCCCTGGCCACCGGGGAGTCCAGTTTGTCCACCTCGGCATCGAAGCGCTCCCCATCAAAGATGTTGACAAGCTCGGTGAGGGTGCTGGTGCCCATCGCCTTGATGTGCTCATCCATCAGCTTGCGCACCTTCTCCTCGTACTCGCGGTAATCCACCGCTTCGGCGTAGCGCAGCCGACGTCGACTGGCGCAGGCTGTGGAAGAACTTCAAATCGTCCTTGTAGCGGCGAACCCGCTCCTCGGGTGTCTGCTCGTAAAAGGTGCTGCTGCCCAGGGCGACCCGCAGCGTGCTGGCAAAGTCGGTCAGCGCCTCGTAGAAGCGCTGGCGGCGATCATCCGGCTCCAGGAAGCGCTCCATCGCTTCCATGTCCCGCTTGTTCGGGCACCGGCTCGAAGATGGCCCACAGGTCGGAGTGGCGCTGGGGCAGCAGGCGGAGCTGCTCGGTCACATCGGTCAGCGTGTCCCGCACATCGTCCGGGTCGTACTCGGCCAGGGCGTCGTAGAGGTTCATCGCCTCGTTCAGCTCGCCCAGCACGCCGCGATAGTCAATGATGTAGCCGAACTCCTTGCCCTCGTAGAGGCGATTGACGCGCGCGATGGCCTGGAGCAGCGTGTGCTCCTTGAGCGGCTTGTCAATGTAGAGCACGGTGTTGCGCGGCTCGTCGAAGCCGGTCAGCAGCTTGTCCACGACCACACAGAATCTCGATGCCATCCTCGCGCGCCGAACGCTGGAGCAGGTGCTCGCGATGTAGCGCTTCTCGTCCGCCGTGGCGGGCCATCATCGCCTTCCAGAAGGTCTGCACGGCGGGCTCGCTCCCCTCGTCCAGCGCGTCGCTGCCCTCGCGCGTGTCCGGCGGGGAGATGACCAGTTCCGCCTCGATGCCGTACTCCCGCAGGTAGCGCAGGTACTTCGAGCCCTACACGCTTTGGAAGGGGTGGCAAGCTGCGCCTTGAAACCAGTGCCGCGCCAGTTCTGCTCAAAGTGCAGCGCTACGTTGTAGGCCACCTCGTTGATGCGCTGCTCAGTCGGTGTTGATCGGCTCGGAGCGGCTCATCTTGCGCTTCAGGTCGGCGCGCTGCTCGTCGCTCAGGTGGCGGGTGACGCGCGCGAACCAGCGCTCCAGCTGCTCGCGGTCCACCTCCTGCTCCACGATGCGCCCCTCGTAGAGCAGCGGCACCACGGCGCCATCCTCCACCGCCTGCCGCATGGGGTAGGTGTGGATGAAGGAGCCGAACTTTTCGGCGGTGGACTTTTCCTTTTTGGTCAGCGGGGTGCCGGTGAAGCCGATGTAGCTGGCATTGGGGAAGACGCGCCGCATCTTGGCGTGCAGGGCGCCGTACTGGGTGCGGTGGCTCTCGTCCACCAGCACGAAGGTGTTGATCCCCTCATCCTTGGCCCGCCTCCCGCGCCGCCGCGTCGAACTTGTTGATGACGGTAGCGATCACGTCGGCGCGCCGCTCGCCGGGCCGTAGCTCGCCCTCGCACCAGCCGCACCAGGTGCCCGCCGCTTTCCGCCTGGACGACGCTCTTGCCGCAGGCGTGGAAGGTGTCGTGAAGCTGCTGGTCCAGGTCCACCCGGTCGGTGACGAGCACGACGCGCGGGTTAGAAATGTTCGGGTGGAGGGCGAGCGCCTTGGCCAGCATGACCATCGTCAGAGACTTGCCGCTGCCCGTGGTGTGCCAGATGGTGCCGCCCGTGCGCGTGCCCTGCGCGTTGCGGTGCGCCACGCGGCGCATCGTCGCCTGCACGCTGAAATATTGCTGGTAGCGGGCGATCTTCTTCACGCCGGCATCGAAGACGATGAAGCCATAGAGCAACTCGAGCAGTCGTGCGGGGCGCAGCAGGGAGTAAAGGGTGCGATCCTGCTCGGTCGGCAGCCGCTCCCCCTCTGCCGCAAGCCTGCGTCGAAGTGCTGGTGAAGCTGCTGGGGAAAGGGGCGCCAGTTGTAAAGCCTGTCCCGCGTGGCGCGGGGCAACGGGCGTGTTGACGAGCCGCTGCACAGTCGCTCGATGGGCGCCTCTTCGCGCCAGAGCGTCCAGAACTTTTTGCTGGTGCCCGTGGTGGCGTAGGAGGCATCGTTGCGGCTGATGGCAAGGAGCAGTTGGGAAAAGGCAAAGAGGTGCGGAATCTCTTCTTCCTTCTGATAGGTCAGCAACTGCTCGATGCCCAGCGCGATGGCCTTCTCGCCGTGGTGCTCCTGGTCGGCGCGCTTGCACTCGATGACGACCAGGGGGATGCCATTGACAAACAACACGATGTCCGGGCGGCGCGTGCTGTGGCTGCCCCGCTTCTCGACGGGAAACTCGTCGGCGACGTGGAAAAGGTTGCGCTCGGGGTGCTGCCAATCTACGAAGTGGAGGCTGAAGCTCTTGCGGTCGCCCCCGATGGTCTGCGGCAGGCTGGTGCCGAGGGTCAGCCGCTCGTACAGTCGCTTGTTGGTGACCAGCAGCCCCTCCAGCGCCTCCCCGCTCAGCTGGCGGATCGCCTCGCTGATGTTTCCATCGCTAAAGGCGTGGCGCTGCCCCTTGAAGCGAATCGTGTTGTGCTGGCGCAGCCACGGCTCCAGCACTCCCGTCAGCAGCACATTCCCCTCCCGCCCCCCGCGCAGCGCCAGTGCCTCGGCAGGGGTCAGGTACTGCCACCCCATGTTGATGAGAAGCTGGAGGGCAGGCAGTTGGGAGTCTATAAGTTCCAAATAAGAGTGGCCGAGGGACATGCTGTCTACTCCAACTGTTCAAGATAACGATGCAGGCCGCCTTCTAAATGATGCACTTTCTGGTTCTGCACGTAGCGCACCACGATCTCCAACTGTCGCTGTCCGAATGTGAGGACACCATACCCTTCCTGCCAGCCAAATGGTTCGTCCTCCGGGAAGGTCTGGTTCACCATGTGGGACGACGCGCCTTTGCACCGTTTCACCCATTGGGCAACCGCCAGGCTTGGTGGGATGCTGACTGCCACATGTACATGATCCTCAACCCCATTTAGCGCAAAAATCTCACTACTCAATTCCTGCGACACCTTGCGGATGCTCGCAAAGATGAGTCGTTCGCGCTCTGGGGTAATGCACGACTGGCGGTGTTTGGTGGCCCAGATAAGATGGTAGTAGGTCCGCCAGAACGGCATTTGACCTCCCTCGCGCATCGGGACGGTGCGGGTGCGGCGTGCCGCCCGGCGTTGAAACGCCGGGCTAGTGGAGCGTGTCCTGCGGACACACGACATGATCAGCCGGGAGCCGTACAACCCCGGAGGGGTTGGCTCGACTAGCCGGGGATTTCAATCCCCGGCGGCGTCCCATTCCCGGCGGCGTCCCATTCGCGGCGGCGTCCCATCCCGACGGCGTCCCATCCCGGCGGCGTCCCATTCCCAACAACGTCCCCATTCCCGACGGCCTCGCGCACCGGAACGATGCGGGTGGCGGCGTGCCGCCCGGCGTTGAAACGCCGGGCTAGTCGAGCGTGTCCTGCGGACACACGACATGATCAGCCGGGGGCCGTACAACCCCGGAGGGGTTGGCTCGACTAGCCGGGGATTTCAATCCCCGGCGGCGTCCCATCCGCGGCGGCGCGCCAATCCCCGGCAACGCTCCCATCTCCAACGGCGCGCCCATCCCCAACAACGCTCCCCATCTTCCCGACGGCCTCGCGTATCGGAACGGTGCGGGTGCGGCGTGCCGCCCGGCGTTGAAACGCCGGGCTAGTCGAGCGTGTCCTGCGGACACACGACATGATCAGCCGGGGGCCGTACAACCCCGGAGGGGTTGGCTCGGCTAGCCGGGGATTTCAATCCCCGGCGGCGTCCCATCCGCGGCGGCGCCCCATTCCCAACAACGCCCCCATTCCCGATGGCCTCGCGCATCGGAACGATGCGGGTGCGGCGTGCCGCCCGGCGTTGAAACGCCGGGCTAGTTGAGCGTGTCCTGCGGACACACGACATGATCAGCCGGGGGCCGTACAACCCCGGAGGGGTTGGCTCGACTAGCCGGGGATTTCAATCCCCGGCGGCGCCCCATCCCCGGCGGCGCTCAATCCCCGGCGGCGCCCCATTCCCAACAACGCCCCCATTCCCGACGGCCTCGCGCATCGGAACGATGCGGGTGCGGCGTGCCGCCCGGCGTTGAAACGCCGGGCTAGTTGAGCGTGTCCTGCGGACACACGACATGATCAGCCGGGGGCCGTACAACCCCGGAGGGGTTGGCTCGACTAGCCGGGGATTTCAATCCCCGGCGGCATCCCATCCCCGGCGGCGCCCAATTCCCAACAACGCCCCCATTCCCGATGGCCTCGCGCATCGGAACGATGCGGGTGCGGCGCGCCGCCCGGCGTTGCAACGCCGGGCTAGTGGAGCGTGTCCTGCGGACACACGACATGATCAGCCGGGGGCCGTACAACCCCGGAGGGGTTGGCTCGACTAGCCGGGGATTTCAATCCCCGGCGGCGTCCCATGCAATCCCCGGCAACGCCCCCATCCCCGACGCCGCGCTAATCTCGGCGGCGCGCTAATCGTGGCGGCGTCCAATCCCCGACGGCGCGCCCATCCCCGGCGGCGCCCGCGCGACATGCCTGCGGCGCGGTAGGACAGAACATCATGGACCGTGAGTCGCATCCGCGAATGCACGGTTTACCGCCACAGTTGCCGGGCTCGATGGTAATCAAATGGCGATGGTAGGCAAAGTCTCCCTGGCAAGACTGGCTACGCGGTGTTTGTCTCCTCGGAGTCTGCTGCCTGACAAAGCAAACTCCATCTGCGTACGTCGCTCGGCGAGTTGTGCCGTTACCGAACGGCCCTATACTGGCCTGGTGGCGTGACAGCTGTTCAGGTTCCGCAGGGGCAGTAAGCGCGTGTGCTACCCACCTACTGCGTCCTGTGCCACCCTGGAGGGGAACGTGGACCTGAGAGAAACCCGCTAGCGAAGAAGTGCGATGAATGGCCGCTCGGCGTCGCCAGCCCCGCCCGACGGGCCCTCCGGGAAGTCGGGATTACGCGCCTGGCACAGCTCACCAGCTTCAGCGATAAGGAATTGCTCAAGCTGCACGGCGTTGGACCCAAAGCGATTCGGCTGCTTCGGGAAGCCCTGGCCCAGCGCGGCATGACCTTTGCACAGTCTGATTCAGCTTCTGCTGGCAGTGGAACGATGGATGATACCAGTCAATGACATGCACAGTACGCATGGGCCTGTCAATGCTTGTTCATGGTTCCGGCTTCTCAAAAGTCATAGCGGATGGAGAAGGAGCTTGAGCTGCCTGGTGAGGCTTTCCATGCGCCAGTGTCGTACCCTAACATGTAGGTTCTTCCTACCCCCACCCGCACCTGCCTCGTCAACAAACGCTGCATCAGTCCTTTCTTCTGCTCGTGTAGTAAGCTGACTTGATCTACATACAGGGCGATTTCTTGATCCGCAACAGGAAGAACGGCAACGATCAGTAGTTGTTGAATTTTACTGATAGGATAGGAGATAGGAACAAGTGAGCAAGTCGTCGTTGCGCAAGCTTTGTTGCTCAGTCATTGATCAAACGTTGAAGTTGACGATTCAGCATCACCGTGTAACAAGTAGTAATATTAGAAGATAACGCGATTCAGCTGTCATCGCTGCTTTCAGACACTATGCACGATTGATTTACAGTAGATGGGCATTGGAGAGGATCCGGCGCCTGCCTCTCGTACCATCGGCCTTCAATGCTGTTATAGCAACTACAAATGATCCTGCTGGGTAAGACAGCGAGTTAGACTTGTACTGTATGCAAACTCGCCACGCTGCAGGAGAACTTTTCATCGTCTGAGATTTTTATTCGCAATCGCACGTTGAGTTCTCTCGCTTGTCGATGCAAGGAAGCCAATCGCCGCTGAAATACTCCGCCTAGGACGCGTTGGGGTTGATCTCGAGTTTCATACTCGCATACGTCACCACAGGGTCTGCAATGCCTCAGCAACGTTCGGGTACCTTATGCAAACATCTGGTATTTTCTGCATCCGAAGCCTGGCCCTACAAACTCCCCAAACCGCACCTCCCCCGTCAACAACCGCTGCATCAGCCCCGTCTTGCGCTGCTGGAGCGCCGCGATCAGCCGCTCCACCGTCGCGATGCCCTCGTCCCAGGCGCCGAGGATTTCGGCGATTTTACGCTGCTCGGCGAGGGGGGAGCGGTCACCGGAATCTCTATAGGACCGGTTGCAGTATGCGGTAGTTTCGTACCGCTGATGTTACAACGAATGCCTGTTTAGGCTGTTGTACGGAAGAGGTGGTATAGGAACGATGCTTTCCAATCTACTGTATTCTGTCAAGAAGCCGATGTGCATATTACTCTTCGATTGAGCAAATGACATTGCTGCGTCGGTTATTTGACCCACACCTTACCTGATATCTTGAACGCAAGTGCGTCTGGCATGTCACGATGACAAGTATGTCGTTCCAGTCCTCTCCGAGAAGGATAAAATCGCCATCAGAAGGTACTAGCTCATTCAGCCATTGAATCAGGTGATGTATCAAACCTGAATCCGCCATCGTACATAAGGATTAACAATACTTTGCGACTATAGGCAACGATACGTCATTCTTATCGGATGTCACGTTGCGGCTGCTAAAGGCAAAGCCATGGACGATCTTACATGCATCCCAAGCCTGAAAGAATTAGTCCACTCCATTCCTGACCTACTGGTGCGGTTATAACTCTTCCAAACTTCTCGGTGCCCGTGCCGCGCTGTCGCTCGCTCTCGTATCACAAAATACATTGAAGATGCGAGGTGGCTGAACCACTAATGCTAAGCGACGCTGTGCAACCGTTATACGACGAGGCCCTACTAGTCGGGAACTTCCCCTTTGCCACGACTATTTCTAGCGGCGTAGTTGCCATAGCGCTAAGTCAACTTGATCAAAGCCGCTCACCGCCCGCGAGAGAATCTCCTCCGCCTCCTCAGCGCTCCACGTCCCTGCAAGGTCATCGAGGTCGTGGTGAATCGGGGGCTGAGCGGTGCGGTGCTCTGCCTCCAGCCCGCGCAGGATGAGCCGCCGCACACACTGTCTCTGCCGACGCACCGATGCCCCTGCTTCTTCCATGATCCATGCGATGGTATCAGTATGGAGGTGACGCACTGTAATCGTGGGGGCCATGCGGTAATTTCCTGCTATGCGGGCGTACGCAGATGGTACCCATTACCAATTTGAACGATTGACAACCTCGACAAATGGAAGCTCCCATTTCATAATCATCGCACAAATCAAAGTCGGAGGAAAATTGCGCGATGACGATTACTCTCGAACTTCCTGCTGAGATCGAAGCAGGACTTCAAGCGGAGGCGGCACGGCAGGGCGTTGAGCCCCAGCATGTAGTATTGGAGGCACTGACCAAACAATTACACAGGACAATCTCGCAGGTGCCCCATCTTCCCAAAGAGGAAGCGGACCTGCTGAAACAAATCAATAGTGGCTTGTCCTCGGAGTGGTGGGCGCTATATGAGCGCTTGAAGGAGAAGCGCGTAGCAGAGACCCTGTCGGAGCAGGAGCACGACCAACTGATCCAGATGTCAGATCAGCTTGAGCAAGCGAATGCCCGCCGTATTGGCGTGCTGGTCAAACTGGCGCAGCGACGAGGTACCACCGTAGATCGCCTCATGCAAGAATTTGGCCTTACGCCTGCCGCGCATGGCTGACCCAGCTCTGAGTGAGGTAGTAGCCGCCCGAGCATACGGCTGTTGTGAATACTGCTACAGCCAGCTACGCTTTTCCCCAGACCCCTTCTCCATTGAGCATATCGTTCCGCGCTCGCGCGGTGGTCCTGACGATCTGGAGAATCTGGCCCTTGCCTGCCAGGGGTGTAATAACCGCAAATATACGCACACTGCCGCCCGCGATCCGGTGACAGGGGAAATGGTGCCGCTCTACCACCCCCGCCAGCACCAATGGGCTGATCATTTTACATGGAACGAGGATTTCTCGTTCCTTTTAGGGCTCACCCCCATCGGTCGAGCTACCATCCAGCGGCTAGAATTGAACAGGGATGGAGTGGTAAACTTGCGGCGTGTCCTCTACCTCGTGGAGGCGCATCCACCCCCAGCCGCATACTAACGCGAGAGGAATTCGCGTGCCTCGGCTTTGAAGGGTGATAGAGTATCGCGGCCCTTCCCTCACCCATCCATGCCCCAATTCCTTCAAATATCCCTCCATCCGCGCCTCCACCTCGCTCAGTTGGGCGCGGAGGGTGCGGATGTCGCGGTTGACGGCGGCCATGTCTACGCGGGGTTCCGGCTGGAAGGTGTCCACGTAGCGGGGAATGTTCAGGTTCCAGTCATTTTCTTCGATCTCTGCTCGCGTGGCAACGTAGGCATAGCGCTCCACGAAGGCGCGCTCGTGGACGGTGCCGAGGATGCGGGCGCGGTCCTGGTCGCGGAGGCGGTTCTGCGTGGTGCCCTGCTCAAAGTCGCGGCTGGCGTCAATGAAGAGCACCGTGTCGTCCCGCTTGCGCCGCTTGAAGAGGAGGATGGAGGTGGGGATGCCGGTGCCGAAGAAGAGGTTGGCGGGCAGGCCGATGACCGTATCGAGCAGGTTCTCCTCGATCAGCGCCTTGCGTATCTTCCCCTCGCTCCCGCCCCGGAAGAGCACCCCATGAGGCACCACCACGCCCACGCGCCCGTTCTGCGAGGGGTCCAGAAAGGTAGTCTCGATCATGTGGGAGATGAAGGCATAGTCGCCATAGCTCTTCGGCGGCACGCCGCGGTGGAAGCGGCGGAACGGGTCGGCGCTGGCGGTGCTGGCGCCCCACTTGTCGAGCGAGAAGGGCGGGTTCGCCACCACGACGTTGAAGCGCTTCAGCGTCTGGCTCTCCTCGCGAAGCTGTGGGTCGCGCAGCGTGTCGCCCCAGCGGATGTTGTCGCGTGGTGACGTGGATGTCGTGCAGGAACATGTTCATCATGCAAAGCGCCCAGGTGCTCCCGTTCGCCTCCTGCCCCCACACCGAATAGTTGTTGCTGCCCACCTGCTGCGCGCACTTGATGAGCAATGAGCCGGAGCCGCACGCGGGGTCGGCCATGCGCTCCCCCGGCTGGG
Source organism: uncultured Chloroflexia bacterium (assembly GCA_963721895.1). Taxonomy (GTDB): domain Bacteria; phylum Chloroflexota; class Anaerolineae; order Ardenticatenales; family Ardenticatenaceae; genus CAVRLZ01. Next base: position 349,288 of record CAVRLZ010000031.1, read on the forward strand.
GGTCCAGCACCTCGGCAAGCAGGCGGGACACTTCCGGCGGGGTGTAGAATTCGCCAGCCTTTTTGCCCGCGCCGCTGGCGAACTTGCCAATCAGAAACTCGTAGGCGTTGCCAATCACATCCAGCCCGCCGATGCGCGAGGGGCGCATGTCCAGGCGCGGGTCGTGGAAGTCCTCCAGCAGATGCTTCAGCCGCTCGTTGCGCTCCCGCGTGCGGCCCAGGGCCGCCTCGCTGTTAAAGTCAATGTTGCGGAAGACCCCTTCCAATTTCTGCTTGTTGGCATCTTCAATGGCCTGCAGCGCTATATTGATGAGATCGCCGATATTGGACTCGTTGCGCTTCTCGTAGAGCGTGTAGTAATCGCTCCCCTCCGGCAGCCAGAAGCGCTCGTAGCGTAGCTGCCGCTCCACGCGCGCCTCGTAGCCCTCGTACAGCTCCCGCAGGGCCTCGCGCCGCTCTTGTGACACATCGCTCAGGTACTTCAGGAAGAGCATCACAAGGATATAGTTTTTGTACTCGGAGGGATCAATGGTGCCACGGAAGGTGTCACACGCCTTCCACAGGATGGCGTTGATCTCATCCTGGGAGATGCGCGTACTGCCCGTATCGGCGTCGTAGTTGAAGAGAGAATGTTGCATGGAAGTCCAGGAAGGTAGAGGTGACGGTCTAGGTACAGCGTTGTGCAAGACTGCTTTATCCGCGCTTGAATGTTGCCCACCCAACCGGATCAACTCCATCGCTGCGCGCCGCCAGTGTTAGGGAAGCTTCTCCTGGGCGATGAGCTGCCCGATGCCCTCAAAGAAGCGGTGGCTGAGACCGTGCGCGACGGGATGCGGGATAATGAGGAACAGGGTGTGGGCGGTACGGCCCCGATATAGCGCGTGCCCCTCTACCTCCTGGCGCACCATTTCCACGCCCGCGAGGCGCTCCCACCAGGCGCGATAGCGGCCGTCCATCCCATAGAAGAGGACTGTTGGGGGCCGCCACGCCTCAAGCGCCTGTTGCAGGTGCGCGGCTCGCTGCGGGGCTACGTGCTCGCGGTAACGATCCCGACTTTCCAGGTAGGGCAGGCTCGACCAGGCGCGGTAGGGCCAGGAGCGGATGCCAGGCGCGGGGAGCGGCAACAACTCAAGGAGCGCGGTATCGCCGCCTGGACGCCCTAACTGCTCGGCCTGGTACTGGCGCACGCGCTCGGTGGGGGCGGGCAGCCCCTGTGCGCCGAGCACGATGCGGATCAGGCGTTGCCAGGTGGGCTGGAGCGGCGGGCGCGGCCCAAAGAGCGAGCTCACGCCGAGCGCACGGTGATACTCGGCCACATCCTCCAACTCGCGCCCGCCGCGAGCATGCCAGGCTCCAAGGCGCTGCTGGATATCTTCGAAGGTGGTAGCGCCGCGCTCTTCCATCCCTATCAACCAGAAGGGCGCTTGAAAGTCGCCATACCCAAAGAAGGTCTGTATGTAGGAGGCGAGTAACGTATCGTCCAACTGAGGGGATGTCATCTTGTACGATGCCCTCCACTGACGATTTTGCAAAATCGCCCTGCGCCTCTCGTAGGACAATTTTGGAAATTGTCCGCGTTGCGTTGGCCCAATGTATAGGTCCCCATAGGCATCGGCACTGAGGGAAAGCCCTCATCCCCAGCTTACAGCACTGCACTGCTTTGTTCAATAGGGCATTGCTATGTCTGCGCCTAACGAAGCCTTCTCGATTTCCTCTGCGGCCACCCCCGAAGCGCTCGCGCCGCGTCCTGCCTCCCCCGTGGAGCAGTTTGGTCATTCGTCATGGGGCACCCCCGTTTACCCCATCAACTTTTATCGTTTCGGCCCATGCGCTGTCAGTCAGGCTCGTACATTAGAATGTCGCCAATGGTGCAACCAAAGTAGGCGCAGAGCTTGTCCAGGGTGAGGAAGTCTATGCGATCGGTCTTGTTTTCGGCGAGGCGCCCTACAGTATTCCGAGATAATCCTATTTCGTCGGCCAGCCGTTCGTAAGTGAGTTTCTGACTGCTCTCTATCTCACGTTGGGCAATCAAGAGTTTAAGACGTGATTTGATCACAAGGAGGACCTATCTAAGCTGGCTGAGTGCACATCTAGTAGTGCAATTATCACTCTTACTATTGCAACGATCAGACTTGATGTGGTATCCTGATCCCAGTACGGATTTCACTCTTTGGAGCGCATTATGAGCCACAGCACTCGGAATATCCACATTCCGAAAGAGGAACTGGAGCGTCTTTACTATGAAGAAGGGCTTTCTACCTCCGAGATTGGGAAGCGGTATGGTGTATCCAACGTTACTATCATCAATCGGATGAAGTCCTATGGGATGACGCGGCGGGATGGCACCATCCGCCTCTCGCGCGAGGTACTCATACAACTGTATTATGAAGAGCAGCTAACGCAAAGAGAAATTGCGGGGCGGCTCGGCGTCAGCCTTCCCACCGTCCAGCATCGGATGCAGGAATTTGGCATTGAGACACGTGGCAAACCTGTAGAGCTACCAGCGGAGACGGTACAAGCGATGTACGAGGGGGGAAGGACAATAGAGGATATCGCTGCGCATTTTGGCGTCTCAACCACTACGGTGGCGCAACGTCTAGAGAAATTGGGAGTCAAGCGTCGCACTAGCCAGGACTACAATCGCTTTGTCCTCGCGGAGGATGAGCTAGCGCATCTCTATTTCGAAAAGGGATTGAGTCTGGCTGCAATTGGGGAAATGTTCGGCGTCACGTCAGCCACGGTCCGACGGCGTATGATTGATTGTGGATTGGAGCCGCGCCAACGAGGTGAGGACGGATTCATTACAAAGCAGCGATCAGATTATATTGCTATCCCTAAGCACGAGCTTGAGACCCTCTACTACGAAAAGGGGTTGAGCCTTTCCCAAATTGCGGAGTACTATGGGGCAACAGACGGCACCATCGCTAATAGAATGAAGGAGTATGGGATGGTGCGGCGTAAACGTGGCGCCATCCGAACGTTGGTGATTCCAGAGAATGAGTTACACCGTCTATATGTAGAAGAGCAATGGACTGCGCCTGCAATAGCAGAGAAGTATGGCTGTGCTACATCCCAGGTGTATCTCCGCTTAAGAGAATGCGGAATCACGATTCGAGCGGGAGGGTGGGATAAGATCAAGGTCCAGGTGCATCCGGAGCGGCTCGACTGGTCGCCTGAGTTCGCCTATATAGTGGGATTAATCACGTCCGACGGGAACCTGCGCTCAGGTGGCAACGAAGTGAAATTCACGTCCACGGATCGGGAACTGATTGATATATATTGCAGCCTTCTTGGGCTACGACCCGATTATGTACCCGCTGACCAGTGGACCGATCCGGATGCGCCGGAGGTCCATGTGCTGGTTGGGGAAGGCAAGGAATCACGCAAGACAGTTTATCGGGTTGCCTTCAGTGATCCAGTCTTTCGGTCTCGCCTGGAGGAAATCGGCCTGACGCCTTCCAAGAGCAACACGCTTGGCCCGTCGCCCGTGCCAGACGAGTACTTCCGCGATTTTCTGCGGGGCGAGTTTGATGGTGATGGAAGCTGGTACCTGGCAACCAGCAGAAACCGACAATATTTGAGGAGCAACATTGTATCGGGCAGTTCCACTTTCCGAGAGTGGTTACTGGCCACGATCTGGCGGCTGTCTCCAATTCGTACAGGCTATATCTTTAACAATGCCTTGTGGTTCGGTACAAGGGCCTCGGAACAGCTTGGTGCCTTCATGTACTATCGCTCCGATGTCCCTACGCTTTCACGCAAGCGCCAGATATGGCAGAAGTGGATGGGAACAAAATAATAACAAGACGATATAAAACGACGACAAGAGTACATCTTGTCGTCTTTTTGTTTATCATTAATCTTCGTCTAGTTTAAGTACAGCTAGGAATGCATCTTGGGGGATTTCGATGTTTCCTACCTGTTTCATGCGCTTCTTCCCCTCCATTTGTTTGGAAAGCAAACGCTTCTTGCGGCTGACGTCGCCGCCATAGCATTTCGCCAATACATCTTTGCGATATGCTTTTACAGTTTGTCGTGCAATGACTTTACTTCCGATTGCAGCTTGTATTGGTACTTCAAACATTTGACGTGGGATGACTTCTTTTAGCTTTCTTGTTAATGCATCACCTCTGGGATAGGCAAAATCGCGGTGAACAAGGATAGCCAGGGCATCCAGCGGATCGCCTGCAACCAGTACGTCCAATTTGACCAGATTCCCCATCCGATACTCTACAAAGTGATAGTCCATCGAGGCGTAGCCGCGCGTGTGGCTTTTTAGCTTGTCATAAAAGTCAATGATCATCTCGGCCAGGGGGAGCTCGTAGGTCAGCTGGACGCGCTTCTGGTCCAGATAATCCATCCCCTTGAAGAGGCCGCGCCGCTTGGTCACCAGCTCCATGATGGGGCCGATATAGTCGTCCGGCGTCCACACCGTGATCTCCATCCACGGCTCCAGAATCTCATCAATCCGGGTGCTCTCGGGTAGCTCGGCGGGGGAATCTACCTCCAACTCGCTTCCATCCGTCATCGTCACGCGGTAGGCCACGCTGGGCGCGGTTACGATCAGGTTCAGATCGTACTCGCGCTCCAGCCGCTCCTGGATGATCTCCATGTGGAAGAGGCCCAGAAAGCCGATGCGGTACCCAAAGCCGAGCGCCTGCGAGCTTTCCGGCTGGTAGGTCAGCGAGGCATCGTTCAGTTGCAGCTTTTCCAGGGCATCCCGCAGATTCGGGTAATCCGAGGAGTCCACCGGGTAGACCCCCGCAAACACCATAGGCTTGGCCGGGACATAGCCGGGCAGCGGCTCCTCTGCCGGGTTGTCGGCCAGCGTCACCGTGTCGCCCACCCGCACCTCGCGCACATCCTTGAGCCCCGTGGCAATGTACCCCACCTCGCCCGCGCTCAGCGACTCCAGCGCCGCCATGCGCGGGGTGAAGGCGCCGATTTCCAACGGCTCCACCTCGGTCTCGCTCTGCATGAAGCGCACCGACTGCCGCCGCCCCAACTTCCCATCTATCACGCGCACATAGGCGATGACCCCCTTATACGCGTCGTAGTGACTGTCGAAGACCAGCGCACGCAGCGTCTTGTCCACATCGCCGCGCGGTGCCGGCACCCGCTTAATCACCGCCTCCAGCACCGCAGCCGTGTTCAGCCCGCTTTTGGCAGAGATGAACAGCACCTCCTCGGCGGGCAGCCCCACCAGTTTCTCGATCTCCTCAGCCACCATCTCCGGCTGGGCGCTGGGCAGATCAATCTTGTTGATCACCGGAACGATTTCCAGATTCTGCCCCACCGCCAGGTACAGGTTCGCCAGCGTCTGCGCCTGGACCCCCTGGGCGGCATCCACCACCAGGATCGCTCCCTCGCAGGCCTGGAGCGCTCGGCTCACCTCGTAGGTAAAGTCCACATGGCCGGGCGTGTCAATCAGGTTTAATTGGTAGTGCTCCCCCTGCTCCGACTGATACTCCAACCGGACCGCACTGGCCTTGATCGTGACACCCTTCTCGCGCTCCAGGTCCATGTCATCGAGCACCTGCTCCTTCATCTCCCGCTCCGTGATCGTGCCCGTCTGCACCAGCAGGCGATCAGCGAGGGTGCTCTTCCCATGATCCACGTGCGCAATAATTGAAAAATTCCGAATCCGCGACTGATCCATGTTTGTCCATCGAGTTCTTGATTGCTTGCATGCCCCAGGCACGCCTAAATACTGACTAAAGAGTATAACCCAGCGACGGGCAACCTCAAATATGACATCGCCCCTGGGCAGTGATATACTCCGCCCTGTTTGCTCCAACCACGAACCAGGATTTGTACCACTGTTATGCTGGAAACACTGACACAACAGCTCGGAAGGCTGCTGCAAGCCTTCTTATTTGCGGGGGCCGCGTTCGCGCTGGCCTTATGGCTCAGTACGGCCATCTGGGTATTCCGCGACATACGGGCCCGCACGCGCGACATCTTTGCAGTCCTGCTGGCCCTGCTGCTTGTATTCTTTCTCCCCTTTGCCGGGGTGCTCCTTTACCTGCTCCTCCGCCCGCGCGAGACGTTGGCCGAGCAGTACGAGCGCTCCCTTGAAGAAGAAGCACTGCTCCAGGATATCGAGGAGCGGGCCGTCTGCCCCGCTTGCCACGAACCCACCGAGGAGGATTTTCTCCTCTGCCCCCACTGCTCCACGCGCCTGAAAAATCGCTGCACCAGCTGCGAGCGTCTGATGAAGCTGGAGTGGAACATCTGCCCCTACTGCGGCACCTAGACTCCTACCCCAACCCAACAGAAAGCCCCTGCCGGATCCGTCCGGCAGGGGCTTCTTGCTGTCGCTTCTCGCTAGCGCGTCAGCACCGGCAGGAAGAAGCGGCCGTCCATTCCATCCGCCATCACCGTCATCCGTAGCGGCATCGTTTGAATCAGCCCTGTGCTATCCAGCACGCACAGGTACGCGCTGTACGACCCCGCCGCCATCCCATCCGTGTCAAGGTAGACCATGAGCTCGATAGGATCATCCGGCATCGCCGTGCCCGCATCGGGCTCCACGTGCAGCCAGGGGAGCTCCTGCGGGTCGGTGCAGCTTTCCCCACCCTCGTAGCTGCTCCACACCAGGGGAGTGCCCTGCATGTTGGTCAGCACCACCACATGCTCGCTCCCGACCCCCTCATACTGCGTCGCGGTGAGGATTTCCGGCACCAGTTCGACGATGACGTCGGAAGGGATGGGGGAGGCGGTTGCCGTGGCAGTCGCCGTGCTCGTCGGTGGTTCCGCCGTCGGTGTGAGCGTGGGCGGCTCCGTCGTTGGCGTGCTCGTGGGCTCCCCTGGCGCAGGCGTGGGCGTGCTCGTCGGTGGCACCGTCGTCGGCGTGAGCGTGGGCTCCCCCGGAGCGGGCGTGGGGGTGCTCGTCGGCGGCTCCGCCGTCGGCGTGAGCGTGGGGCTGGCGGTGGCAGACGCCATCATCGTTGGCGTAGCCGTCGGTGTGCCCGCGCCGGGCGTGGGGCTGGCGGTGCGGGTGGGCACCGGCGTCGGCGGGTCGTCGCACAGGTCGAAATCCTGTAGCACAAACTCGCCCGCATACACCTGCACCACCGCCTGCTGCGGGTCGCACCCATCCCCCGTCGCGACGAAGGTGTAAGAGCCAGCGGGTAGCCCAGCCGCCGCATAGTTACCGAAACTGTCGGTCGTCGTCGAACCTGTCACCGGGCCAATCCAGAGGACTGTGGTGTTGCCGTAGCCGATGTTACCATACACGGCCCCCTGCGTCGCCGATGGCGCTTCCAGCACCAGCGTTTGAAGCTGCGAGAAATCATTTTGCGGGTAATAGCTGCCGACCGCCCACAGCCCGCCCGTCCCGTTCTCGCTCACCCCCTGCAAGTCGCCCCCGCTGCCAGGGTCCGGCACCGGCACGTTGCGCCACGCGACTCCCGTCCCAGTGCGCCACCGTGGTGCCGAGGCTGAAGGTACCCACCGCATAGATGTCGTCGGGGGCCAGGGCGTGGATGTCCGCCATCGAGACACCCGGAATCGGGACGGGCCGCCACGTGCTCCCGTTCCAGTGCGCCGAGAAGGCGCTGGTGCTGCAAGACTTCGGGCCGCAGCTAGTGGCTTGCCCGACCACCCACACATCGTCTGGCGCGATGGCCTCCACCCCCAGGAGGACGGGGAAGATGGGCGAGTCCACCACTGTCCAGCCCGTCCCGTCATAATGGCAGACCGTGTAATCCCCCGCTGCCCAGATGTCGGTAGGGGAAAGGGCATCCACTGCGTTCAGTCCGTACTCACACGGGTTCTCGACGGCAGTCCAGGCCGTGCCATCCCAGTGCAGGATCAGCGCGTTTTCCGCCGTGCTGCCGTAGGCCCCCACCGCCCACGCATCATCAGCGGCGAGCGCAACCACATCATGCAGTTCATCCACGTAGACCCCGCCCAGGTTCGGGCTTGGCACCCGCGCCCACGCTGCCCCGTTCCATCGCAGCGTCAGCGTGCTCGAGTTCGAGTTGTTCCCTTCCACATAGCCGACAGCCCACACATCGTCGCTGGCGCGGGTCGAAACCCCTTCCAGCGCGACGCTTGCCGTCGTATCGGGCACGGGCACCAACTGCCAGATGCTTCCGTCCCAGCGCATCGTCACGGCATCATCCTCCGCCGTTCCCACCGCCCAGGCATCGGTGGCGCTCAGCGCGTCCACATCCAGCAGCTTGTTGCCCGCGTTGCTCACATTCGAGCTAGGCACCCGCGCCCACGCTGTTCCATCCCAGCGCAGCACCAGGGTGCCATCCCCCTCGCCCACCGCCCACACATTGTTGCTGGCATCGGCGTCCACCGCCATCAGCGTGTTGATGGAAGGGTCGGGGGAAACGGTAGGCACCACCGTCCAGCCGCTGCCATCCCAGTGCATAGCGAATGTTTCCCACTGGCTGCCGCTCTGCCACCCCACCACCCACACGTCGTTTGAGGCAATCGCCACCACATCCTCGATGCCGCCTAGCGTATTGGGGGAGGGGTTGGGGATCTCCGTCCACGTGCTCCCATCCCAGTGGGAGGTGACGGAGCCATTGTAGCCCTCCCCCACCGCCCAGATGTCGTCGCTCGCAACGGCGGAGATGCCATTGTACGTCACCCCCTCCCCCGCGCCGGGGATGGGAACCACCGTCCACGCCGTGCCATCCCAGTGCATCGCGCGCGGCTCCGAGCCATCGTCCCCCACCGCCCACGCATCGTCCTCGGCAATGGCCACCACATCGGTCAACATGCTGTGGCCGCCATTCGGGTTGGGCGTGGGCACCTGGCTCCACGTGCTTCCGTCCCAGTGCAGGGCGTAGCTCAGCGAGACGCCCCCGTTATTAGAAAAGTAGCCAACCGCCCAGACATCGTCGGCGCTGCGGGCGGAGACCCCATACAATCGTTGCAGGGTGTGGGGGGTGGGGTGGGGCACTGCGCTCCATGCGCTGCCATCCCAATGAAAGATCCACGAATCCCCCCCCACGTTCGCTCCGCCCACCGCCCAGATGTCAGTGGGGGAAAGCGCGTCAATGTCCAACAGTTCCCCCGTCTCCGTGCCAGCAGGGAGCGGCACCACCTGCCAACTCGTGCCATCCCAGTGATGGGTGGCAGGGTCGGGGTACAAATAGTCACCATAGTCGCCTACGGCCCACACATCTGTTGGCGAGAGGACAGCGACCCCCTCCAACTCGTTGAGGCCGACGCCACCGTTAGGGCTTGGTACGACCCCCCAGGCAGGTAAGGTTTCCAGGCCGCCACCGCCCTGGGCGCGGGCAGCGACCGTCCATAGCAGCGGAGCCGCGACGATCAAGAGTAGGGCAACCAGACGTATGCGGGGAAGGAGGGTGAGTTGACGCATGGGAGAGTCTCCTTTGGAGGGGCCCGTTTGACCAGTCGGGCCTACAAGCATGGCCGAAAAGTACACGGGGAGCGATGGGGTGACAGCCTGCGGCGCATGACTCCTTTGCAGGACCCTTGCAGCATAAAAGAAAGTTCTTACACGATTCTTACGCCGTTCCGCGCCTCCCCCTCCACTTGCGCCTCCTTCCCTGGGATGCTCCAATACCAACGTAGCGTCCCCCGCCCCGCAGGACAGGACCAATGCTTGAATGGGAAGTGCTGGAAGATGAGACAGAGGCCATGCCTGATACCGACGCGCCGCGCGCCGAACGTGTGCGTTGGCGGCGCGCGGGTCCTGCTCCTGCTCCTGCTCGCCGCCCTGCTCGCTGCCCTGCTTGCCGCAGTTCTGGCATGGGAGTCCCAGCGCCAGGCGCGCGCGATGCGGGCCGACCTGTCCGAGGTGATAGCCACCGAGGCGCGGCTGATGGGGGTTGGGGCATGGGAGCAGGCGCTCCCCCTGCTCGACCCGGACGCCCCCCAGGCGTGGAAAAATGCCTATCTCTTCACCCTGAGCCAGCCGCATGCCCTGCCAGGGGTCCCCACGCTTCGCGAGGTGGAAGTTGAGGAGGGAGCGGGCGGCGTGACCGCCCTGGTAGAGGTGACCTGGCCCCCGCCAGAGGGGAGCGGGGCCGCGCCCGCCGCCGAGCGGCGCGCCTATCGCCTGGTTGACGGCACCTGGCGGCGCGCCCCCCTGCCGACGCAGGCGGGCGACCCCGAACAGATCGAGGGAGAGCACTTCGTGCTGCGCGGCCCCTCCAACGAGCTAGCAGCCCTGCACGACCTGGAAACCTTTGACCCGGAAGCCTTGTATGAGCACCTGGCAGCCGCGTGGCCCGCCGCCTGGCTCGAGGCACGGCCCATCACCCTCGTCGTAGAACGACGAGAGTTTGCGCCCCCGCTCCAAAAGACGCCGAGCCGCCGCACGCTCCTGCTCAACTCCCCGCGCCTGAGCTACGTCGTGTCGAGCGAGCCCCTTACCTCCAATGCCACCTATCGCCTCCATCTGGCCGATGCCCTGATCCTCAAGGTGCTGCCCGTCCAGCATCATGGCGACCCAGCGGAGGATGCGGCCTACACCACCCTTCAGCGGCAACTCCACTGGGCCGAGGCTCGCTGGTGGGCCCTGACCGACAGCGAGCGCCGCGTGCTGCGCAACAGCTGGCGCACCACGATGGGGGGTGCCTGGACCTCGCCCCTGGCCCAAAGCAGCCAGGGGGACGCCAGCAGCGAGCAGCAGTGGATTCCGATGAATCTGCTGCTGGACATGCTGATCGAGCGGCAGGGGCGTAGCGTCCCTGGCAGGCTGGCCAGCCACCTCGCGGAGCACCCCGACCTCGTGCATGACCGCGCGCGCCTGTTCCTCGCCGTCACGGGCGGCACCCTTGCCGACCTGGAGCGTGACGTGCGGGCCTTCGCCCAGAGCCCGGAACCTTGATTCGATCAGCCCTGGGCATTCTTGGCGGCCAGCAGGTACCCCCGCACCACCCGAATCGCCATCCATCCGGCCACCCCTGCCAGCAGCAGTAGCGCGACCCCCCCTGCATTGTGTTTCATCTTTTTTGCAGTCCCTTCTTCCTTAAACTTAAAGTGTCCCATCCTGCGTGCCCTGGATGGCCGTCACAGCGATCGTGTAAACGATGTCATCCACCAGGGCGCCGCGGCTCAAATCGTTGACCGGGCGGCGCAGCCCCTGCAGCACCGGCCCCACCGAGATGTAATCCCCGCTACGCTGCACGGCCTTGTAGGTGGTGTTGCCCGTGTTCAAATCGGGGAAGATGAACACGTTGGCCTGCCCCGCCACGGGGCTGTTCGGCGCCTTCTTGGCGGCCACATCGGGGATGGCAGCGGCATCAAACTGAAGTGGGCCGTCCACCAGCATCGCTGGCTCTAGCTCGCGCGCCAGCCGCGTGGCCTCGCGCACCTTGTCCACCTCCGCGCCCTCCCCCGAGGTGAGCGTCGAGTAGGAGATCATCGCCACCCTGGGGTTGATGCCGAAGGCAAGCGAGGTGTGGTAGCTCTGCACCGCAATCTGCGCGAGTTGGGCGGCGGTCGGGTCGGGCACGACGGCGCAATCGCCGAAGACCCACACGCGGTCGGCCAGCAGCATGAAGAAGACGCTGGAAACAAGCTCGACCCCCGGCCTTGTTTTGATAAACTGGAAGGCGGGCAAAATCGTGTGCGCGGTGGTGTGCACCGCCCCGGACACCAGCCCATCCACCAGCCCGCGCCGCAGCATCATCGTGCCGAAATAGATCGAATCGGCCATCAGGTCGGCGGCGGTGGTGCGGTTCATCCCCTTGTGCTTGCGGAGCTCCAGATACTCGTCCACAAACGACTCGAACAGCTCCGACTCGACGGGGTCAATGATCTGCGCCTTGGACACGTCAGCGTTCACCTTGCGCGCCTCATCCAGAATCGCTGTCCGATTTCCCAGCAGAACCAACTTCGCGATGTTGCGCTCCAGGATAATGGAGGCGGCCTGGATGGTGCGCGGCTCATCCCCCTCCGGCAGCACGATGGTCTTGTCGGCATTGCGCGCGCGCTGGATGATCGAATAGCGGAACAGCGCGGGCGAGACCACGTCGCGGGCCGGAATGTTCAGGAAGGCGAGAATCTCCTCGCGGTTCAGGTGCTCGATGATCAACTCCACAGTCCAGCGAATCTTTTCCCAGTCATCCTCCTCGATGTATACCCGCTTTTTCTGGATGATCGAGCTGGTCTCGAAGGTGTCGGTGTCCACCAGCAGGATGGGGTACATCTTCTGCCCCTGATTGTCGAGCAACTCCATGATGCTCGCTGAGGGCTCGTAGCCGACCGTCAGCACCACCCCCGCCAGGCTCGGCGTGTTCAGCGCCTGCTCGTACAGGTGCGTCATCATGAGGATGTCATCGCGGTCACCGGGGGCAATCACCAGATCCCCCGCGCGCAGGTGGTTCACGGCGTTCTCGGCATGCATCGCCAGGATCACCGGCCGCAGGGCGCGCCGCATCAACTGCTCCTCGCCCCGCAGCACCGTTGCCTTCAGCGGCTCCACCAGATCGCGCACGCGCGGGGCGGAAATCTTGCGCACGAAGGGCACCACGCCGAACAGCTTCAGGTTATGGGCTGCCAGCGCCGTGGTCACGGCGGCGGGCACCGCGGTCTTGCCCGCCTCGTCCACCGGCACCTTGTTCAAGATTACCCCGCCCACCGGTACCCCCTGATCCTGGTAGGCGCTTGCCACGCTTTCCAGATCGGATACCACCTCCGACCCGTCCCGCTGCAGGTCCACCACCAGGATCACATCCGCCGTCAAGCTGTGAGCCAGGCGTGTGTTCGCCTCGAAGGCCAGCGTGGACATGGCATCATCATACTGGAGCCCCTCCACCACCACCACCGTCGCATCGGGCGAGATCGTCTGGTACATCTCGATCACGCGCTCAGAAAAGTAATCGCTGCGCCCGCTCGTGAAGTACTCGTTGGCCTGCTCCACGCTCAGCGACTCGGTGGCACTCATCGAGGCAAGCTCGCTGAACACGGTGGCGGAGATCGCCTTGTCGCGGTCGCCTGTCCGGTCCGAGGGATACTTTTGTCGCTGCGCCACGGGCTTGAAATAGGCCACCTGCCGTCCGGCCTCCGACAGCAGTTTGAGCAATCCCAACGCAACCGTTGTTTTGCCGCCTGTCGCGGTAGTAGAAAGTAATAAAAGATTTTTGCGTGGTTGTGTCTCGGCCATTGGCCCGTGCTCCTTGCCCGCGTGTCTTGCGTGCCTGTCTTGCGTGTCTAGTGGAAGGGTGCTGATTTGCCCAGAAGATCAATGGATGGTTGCCGAAGGGGTCAAGCACGGAACTTGCCAGCAGTCAGCCCTCGTCCCCGCTTCCAGGGGCGAGGGTGACAGGGGAAGCATGCGGGTCGAACGCTCTTCCATTTGGGTCCGGTTGTCGCTTCGTCTATGATCCCAGCATCCCCTCGTTACGGCCAGCGAGAGGCTCAGCACAGGGAGGCGACAACGATGTCCCAAATCCATGTTCAACTGCTTGGCGATGGCGCGTGTCGCATTGACCATCTAAGCGCCGAGGCTACCCTCTGGACGGACAAATCCCCCCAGTATGGGGGGCAGGGACGCTCTTTTTCCTCTACCGATCTAGTGGCAGCCGCGCTCGGCTCCTGCATCGCCACGAGCCTCGAGCAGGTGGCCCAACGGGGCGGGCTGGATGTGGCACGCCTTGCCATCCAGGTGGAAAAAACCCTTGCCACCGAGCCAGTGCGGCGCATCGCCGCGCTCCACGTCACCATCTTTGTGGGGGGCAGCGCCGACGAGACACTGCGCCGCAAGTTGGAGCGCGCCGCCCACAGTTGTCCCGTCCATCGCAGCCTGCACCCCGATGTGGAAAGCAGCATCCGCTTCCGCTTTGCTGGGGAAAGCGGGGAAGCGATGCCGGGGATGGGATAGGCCGCGGAGTCGCGGGGGTGATCATGGGTACCCCATCGGGGTTAGGTGGGTACAGTCATGAGCGCGGCTTGCGGGTTCGCCCACGCTTTGACAAAAGTCCCACCCTTTACTATACTCCCCAGTGGTCTCTCGCCGTCTGAGACCATTTTTAATGAGAAAAGACAACGTTCCCGGCTTTTGCCAGAAACGACCCACTCCCTCGGTTGAAACGCAGGAGGCAGCAGAGACATAATGGCGAAGGAGAAGTTTGAACGCAGCAAGCCGCACGTGAATGTCGGGACGATTGGGCACATCGACCACGGCAAGACGACCCTGACGGCGGCGATCACGCAAGGTGCTGTCGAAGAAGGGCTGGGCGGATTTTCGGCCTACGACCAGATCGACAACGCGCCGGAAGAGCGCGAGCGCGGCATCACGATCAACATCTGCGCACGTGGAGTACCAGACCGAGAAGCGCCACTACGCGCACGTGGACTGCCCCGGGCACCGCGACTACATCAAGAACATGATCACCGGCGCGGCGCAGATGGACGGCGCGATCCTGGTGGTGGCGGCGCCGGACGGGCCGATGCCGCAGACGCGCGAGCACGTGCTGCTGGCGCGCCAGGTGGAAGTGCCGGCCATCGTGATCTTCCTGAACAAGGTCGACATGATGGACGACCCGGAGCTGCTGGAACTGGTGGAGCTGGAGCTGCGCGAGCTGCTGACAGCTACAAGTTCCCCGGCGACACGACGCCGATCGTGCGCGGCTCGGCGCTGACGGCGCTGGAGAGCGAGCAGCAATGACCCGACGGCGGCCGGAGTACGCGCCGATCTGGGAGCTGATGCGGGTGGTGGATGAGTACATTCCGACCCCGGTGCGCGAGAAGGACAAGCCGTTCCTGATGGCGATCGAGGACGTGTTCTCGATCAAGGGGCGCGGGACGGTGGTGACGGGGCGCATCGACCGCGGGACGGTCAAGGTGGGCGAGACGTCTCGAGATCATCGGGCTGCGCGAAGAGAGCACGACGGTGCACGGGCGTGGAGATGTTCCACAAGCTGCTGGACCAGGGCGAGGCCGGCGACAACGTGGGCATCCTGCTGCGCGGCATCGAGCGCGAGCAGGTGGAGCGCGGGCAGGTGCTGGCCAAGCCGGGCTCGATCACGCCGCACACGAAGTTCGACGCGGAGGTGTACGTGCTGAGAAGGAAGAGGGCGGGCGGCACAAGGCGTTCTTCACCGGCTACCGGCCGCAGTTCTACATCCGCACGATGGACGTGACCGGCTCGATCGACGCTGCCGGAAGGGGTCGAGATGGTCATGCCGGGCGACAACATCAACGTCGAGGTCGAGTTGATCGTGCCGGTGGCCCTGGAAGCGGGCTCGCGCTTCGCCATCCGCGAAGGCGGCCTCACCGTCGGCGCCGGCGTCATCACCAAGATCATCAAGTAACAAAGCCGCTCGCCGGTTGCTGTGCCGTTCAGCCGTCAGGCGCACGGTGTAACGAGGTATGCAAGGAGGGGGCATCGCCCCCTCCTCATTTTGCGAAAGCAGGAGTTTCATGGCGAAGAGAAAAGTTCGGGACGTGATCACCCTCGCTTGCACCGAGTGCAAGGAGCGGAACTACGTTTCCGAGAAAAATCGGCGCAACGACCAGCAGCGGCTGGAACTCAACAAGTTTTGCCCACGCTGTCGCGTGCATCGGGTGCACCGCGAAACCAAGTAGCCTTACCCGATTTACGCGATTTGACTACCGATCTCTAGACGAAGAGGTGTTCCGTGGCCATGGCTGAAACCAAAGAGCCGGAGCGAAGCAATGCAGTCGTGCGCTATTTGAAGGAAGTGCGGGCTGAGATGAGCCGGGTCGTCTGGCCTAGCCGCGAGCAAGCCATCAACCTGACCCTGATCGTGATCGGCGTGATGATCGCGATGGGCGTTTTCCTTGGGGTGATAGACCTGCTCTTTGGCGAGCTGATCCAATTGCTCCTCACGACGGTGGGGTGATGGGTCGTGAGAAAGGATTCGATGTGGATCAGCGCGAGATAGACAAGCGAGAGGAAGCGGCATCCGGCACGGATGAGGCGGAGCAAGCGGCCGCAACCGAGTATCCCCGCCACTGGTATGTGGTGCACAGCTATTCTGGCTACGAAAACAAAGTCAAGAAGAACCTGGAAAGCCGCATCGAATCCATGGGCATGTCCGACCGTATCTTTGCGGTGGTTGTCCCCACGGAGGAGCAGGTGGAGCTGAAGGGGGGGCAGCGACGTACCACGGAGCGGCGGATCTTCCCCGGCTACATCCTTGTCGAGATGATGCTGGACGACGATTCCTGGTACGTGGTGCGGAATACCCCCGGCGTCACCGGCTTCGTGGGCATGGGCAACAAACCCACTGCCCTGACCGCGATTGAGGTGGATCGTATCCTCAACCGTATGGAGGCGGAGGCCCCGACCATCAAGGTCAACTTCCGCGAGGGGGACAGCGTTCAAATCACCGATGGCCCCTTCTCGGGCTTCCACGGCTCGGTGGACACCATTGACCGCGAGAAGGGGAAGGTTCGCGTCATGGTCAGCTTTTTCGGGCGGGAAACGCCCATCGAACTGGATTTCCTCCAGGTCGAGCGCTCCTAGGGGATACTCTACCCCTAATTTTCTAACGTACCCTTACATCGTGGGAGGGCGCGGCCAGCGTCCGCTACACCACAAGGAGTTTATACGATGGCAAAGAAAATCAAAGCAATTGTGAAGCTGCAGATCTCTGCAGGCAAGGCCAATCCGGCGCCCCCCGTTGGCCCGGCCCTGGGCCAGCATGGCGTGAACATCATGGGGTTCTGCAAGGAGTACAACGCCCGAACCCTCCCGCAGATGGGGCAGATCATCCCGGTCGAGATCACTGTCTTCCAGGATGGCTCCTTCACCTTCGTCACCAAGACCCCCCCCGCGGCAGACATGCTGCGCAAGGCGGCCGGGGTGGCTCGGGGCTCGGGCGAGCCGAACAAGAACAAGGTGGGCCAGGTGACCGGCGCCCAGGTCCGCGAGATTGCGGAAGCGAAGATGCAGGACCTGAACGCCTTTGACCTTGACGCCGCTGTCCGCATGATCGAGGGCACCGCCCGCAGCATGGGGCTGACCGTCGTAGACTAACGCTTCTTTATTACACCCGTGGGAGGGCACACCGTTGCCCGCTACACCACAAGGAGAGATCACATGGCACGAGAAAGTGGAAAAAACTTCCAGGCGGCAGTGGCGAAGGTGGATGCTAACCGCCAGTATGACAAGCTGACCGCCGCCCAACTGCTGAAGGAGGCCTCCTTCGCCAAGTTCGATGAGACCGTAGAAGCCCACATGCGCACCGGCCTGGACCCGCGCAAGGCGGACCAGCAGCTGCGCGGCACCGTCCTGCTGCCGCATGGCACCGGCAAGAAGGTTCGCATCCTCGTCTTTGCCGAGGGCGACGATGCCCGCATGGCGGAGGAGGCCGGCGCAGACTTTGTTGGCAGCGAAGATGTGGCCAAGCGCATCCAGGAGGGATGGATGGACTTTGATGTCGCCATCGCCACCCCGCCGATGATGCGCGTGGTGGGTCGCCTGGGGCGCGTGCTGGGCCCGCGCGGCCTCATGCCCAGCCCCAAGGCGGGCACCGTCGTCAACGGCCCGGACCTGGGCCGCGTCATCGAAGAGACCCGCCAGGGCCGCGTCGAGTTCCGCCTCGACAAGACCGCGAACCTGCACGTTGGCATCGGCAAGGTCAGCTTTGCGCCCGAGCAGATCGTGGACAACCTCAACGCCCTCCTCGAGGCCGTTCAGGCCAACCGCCCGGCTGGCGCCAAGGGGCAGATGGTCAAGCGCGTGACCCTCAGCAGCACCATGGGCCCCGGCATCAAGATAGACGCCAACGTCGGCTAACCCCCTGTCGGGGGCCATCCCGATCGAACAACAAGAGGGGAAGGCGCCAGGCATGACCTGGTGCCTTCCCCTCCTTTGTTTTCCCCCTGCACGAACTCGTACACGAAGCGCCGCTCGCAGAAGGCCAGGGCGTTCAGCATGGCAAGCGGGATAGAATCAATCTCCATCTTCGCTCTCCTCCGGCTCTGGAACCGTTACCCCTAACCCGCGCCCCCGTCCGTACCCCACCCCCGAAAAGAAGCTGAAGCTGCACAGCAGATCAATCAATTGCTGAAACTCGGCTGGTCCGCCCACCTCGTACCGCACCCAGCCAACAAAGCCCTGCATGGGGGGGTTCCTGGCTTGCCAGTGGATGGAGCGCACATGGTGCGCGGTCGGGAAGATGGCGTCCCCGCCCAGGGAGGTCAACAGGGAGCGATAGTCAAAGTGGAACGAGGGTTCCGCCCACTCGTGCCACGTCTGGGACAACTTTTGGAAGATCGGGCGCGCTTCGGGCAGGAGCGCATAATGGGGGCGAGTGCCCGCTCCCTGCTTCCAGGTGGTTGGCATCACAAAGCGCAATTTCTGCTGCGGGCGGGGCACGGCAGCCTCCCACAGCTGCGCGGTCGTGGCATGGCCCGCCAGGGGCTCGCCCACACCGCTGGCGACGATGCGCCCCGTTTGAAAGGTGGCGTGCCCCAGCCGCAGGCGGTAGTGCCCGGCCAGAAAGTGCTGCATGAACTGCTGGTACAGCGGTCGCCCCGCCAGCGTCACGCGCAGGCGCAGCGTGTCGAAGGGCCCGACGGTCCACTCCCGCTGCTGCAGCGCCTTCCACGGCACCAGCAACGCCACCCCAAAGGGTTTGACGTCGCCCTGATCCTCGTGGAGCCATGCCGCCAGATCAGGGTTGCTCTCGCGCATCAGCGCCAGGAATGCCGCGTGCGCCTGCTCGCCCAGCATGGCGGGCATCTTCGTCGTCTCGGTCGGGTGAAGGTGAAGGATAAGGGCGTAGAGGTCCATAGGTATTGGCAAGGTCTCGATAAGGTGAGGTCGTGAGATGTCACTTTTCTAGGGCAAACGACATATCGAAGGTCAATGCGAGCGGCGTAGCGATTGCCTGGTATCAAGCGGTGCAGTTACTGTTTGATGCAAGGGGTCCCTGCTTATAGCGATTCGGAAGGGTAGCTATGCATTGGGTCGTCGTAGCGCGGACAATTTTCAAAATTGTCCTACGGGGGCGTAGGGCAATTGCCCGTGGATGCCTTTGCAACCTCACCAACCGGAATTGGTGTGGTATGATCCACTCGTTTCCTCGCCTTGCTTTCAGTATAATCAGTGCCTCGGACATCATACGTCCATTTTGGAGCGCGTGACTGTCGAATTTCTGTCACGTTTCTTTATAGGGCTGATGGCGCCTCGCCATTATGCGCCGCAAGCTGCGCCAGGGAACCAGCCCTTCCCGCAGGGCCTCGATCAGCACGTGCATCCGGCGGACCAGATTGGGTACTTGCTCGGTGTCTGTCTCCCTCATGCTCTCTCCTTGTCGTGAGTGTTTCACCAAACTTGCCACATCGCCCGAAACCCTTATAATACGCCTTGTTGACCTGGGACGGGAACAACTTCCTGGCCCACCGCCGTACAATTGCACATTGCTCATCCCAGCTTAAGACAGCAGGTGCCGAGAGGCTTAATCTCCTGCCGAGGCAACAGGAACGAGTTTTCCCATGCAGCGCGCCCTCGCGCCTCGTGGGGGCACGGAACCTTTGCGTCGGACAGGCGGCAAAGGTTTTTTTGTGCCCGTTGATCGTTGATGAAAGGAGGGACTCACCCTTGCCAATCACGCGCGAGCAAAAAGAAGCGTACGTTGAGGAATACACGGACAAGCTGTCTCGGAGTGTCGCCGCCTACATTGCGGACTACCGCGGCCTGAGCGTGGCCCAGATCGGGGACCTGCGCAAGCAGTTTCGCGACAGTGGCGATGCCGAACTGACGGTCGCCAAGAACACCCTGCTGGGCCTTGCGTTCAAGCAGGCGGGCTTGCCCGTGCCCGACGAGCACCTGGCGGGGCCGACGGCTGTCCTGTTCTGCTACACGGACGCCATCACCCCGGCCAAAGTGCTGAAGAAGTATGCCGATAGCAACGACAAGGTCACCGTGAAGGGTGGCGTGGTCGGGAACCGCGTGTTGAGTGCCCAGGACGTGGAAGGGATGGCCAGCCTGCCTTCCCGCGAGGTCATCCTCGCCACGCTCATCGGCGCCATCCAGGGCCCGGCGCAGGCGCTGTTCGGCACCATCACCGCCCCCCTGCGCGAGATCGCCCAGGTGCTGAATGCACACGGGGAATCGCAGGCTGCCGAGTAGCTCTGGCTGCTGCCCCGGCTTGCCTTTTATTCTAAATCAAACAAAACCCTATTCTTTAAGGAGGACCGTACCCCATGGCTGATCTAAATGCTCTGGTTACCCAACTCGACGGGCTGACCCTGCTCGAGGCCGCCGAACTGTCCAAGCTGCTCCAGGAGCACTGGGGCGTGAGCGCCGCCGCGCCGGTGGCCGCTGCCGCCGCAGGTGGCGGTGGCGCCGCCGAGGAGGCCCCTGTCGAGGAGCAGACGGAGTTCACCGTCATGCTCATCGAAGGGGGTGCCAACCGCATCAACGTCATCAAGGCCGTACGCGAGTTGACGGGCCTGGGCCTGCGCGAGGCGAAGGCTGCTGTGGAAGAGGCGCCGACCGCCATCAAGGAGTCCGTCACCAAGGACGAGGCGCAGGCTGCCCGTGCCAAGCTGGAAGAGGCGGGCGCGAAGGTCGAAGTCCGCTAGGCAGAGCCATCCGGCGCGCGACGGCACGCCACGCGACACCCGTACCCAGAAAGGCTGCGATCCCCGGATCGCAGCCTTTTTTGCTTCCCCACCCTCGCATCGCCCGGCCCCCGCCGCCACCCCACACCCTTGCCCCCGCTCATCCAACAATTCGCACAAGGCGCGTGGGCTATGTTATACTTAAATATTATGGAAACCGACGAGTTCGTAGAGTTAGTGGCCCAGGCGCTGGATGAGTTGCCCGAAAGCTTTCAGCAGCTTCTGGCCAACGTGCAGGTGGTCGTGGCGGAGTGGCCCACCCGGCGCCAGATGGCGTCGGTGCGGGTGCGCCATCGCTCCGGTCTGCTCGGCCTGTACGAGGGGGTGCCGCAGACGCGTCGCGGCGCCCACTATGGGCAGGTGCTGCCCGACAAGATTACCCTGTTTCAGCGTCCCATCGAGCAGCACAGCGCAACCGATGACGAGGTGCGCCAGCAAGTCATTGACACGCTGGTTCACGAGATCGGCCATCACTTTGGGATTGGCGAGGCGCGCATGGCCGAGCTGGAGCGCGAGCGGCGGAAGCGGCGGCGGGCCGCGCTGCGGGAGAGCCCCCCGTGAAGACGGTGACCCGCCTGGTGGTTCAAAAGCGCGACAAGGAGCGAGTCAACGTTTACCTGGACGGGGAGTTCGCCTTCGGGCTGGCCCTCGCGGAGGCGCTCACCCTGCGCATCGGGCAGACGCTCACCGAGGAGCAGATAGCCGCGCTCCAGCACGAGGACGGCTACCACAAAGCGCGGGCGCGCGCCCTGGACCAACTGAGCCGCCGCCCGCGCAGCCGCCGCGAGATGGAGCGCTTTCTGGCCAAGCACGAGGTGGCCCCCGCCCAAATCGAGCGCGTCCTGGATCGGCTGAGCGAGGTGGGGCTGCTGGACGATGCGGCCTTTGCGCGCTTCTGGATCGAGACGCGCGACACCTTCCGCCCCCGCAGTGCGATGGCTATCCGCCACGAGTTGCGCACGAAGGGGCTAGATGAGACAATCATTGATCAAGCCCTGGCAGAAATAGGGCTTGATGAGGTGGAGGGCGCCTATCGCGTTGCGCTGAAACTCCTGCCCCGCTTGCGTGCCATCCCGACGCAGCGGGACTTTCAACAGAAACTGGCGGGCCACCTGGGCCGCCGCGGTTTCAGTTGGGAGGTGATCCGGCAGGTGGCCGAGCGCCTCTGGGAGGAACGCGACGCCCTGGATTGATAGGGTTACTGGCCCGCAGGGGCCATCATAGCCATCCGGCTTGCGAGGCAACGGGCTGTGCTACTGGCACGGCCCTGCCGACCGGATGGCTTAACAACCGAATAGGAGAACGGTATGGAAGTAGCCGTAGGTATCGTTATGCTGGTCATTGGGGCCATCGCGGGGTTTGCTCTGGGCTATCGCCGCAAGCAGCCGCAGATCGAGGAGGCCGTGCGCCTCGCCGACCTGCAGGCGCAGACGGTGCTGGCTCAGGCCGAGACCCGCGCCGAAGCAGGTGGAGGTTGAGGCGAAGGAGCGGGCGGTCCGGCTGCGAGACGAGATGGAGGCAGAGCAGCAGCAGCGCCGCCGCGAGGTGCAGGCAGAGGAGCGACGCGTGCAGGAATCGCGCGAGCGGCTGGACGGAAGATTGGAAAAGCTGGACCGCCGACAGCAGCAGGTAGACAACCGAGACAAGAATTTGGACCGACGTGAGCGGCGCGTGGAAGAATTGATCGCCGAGCAGGAGGAGACGCTGCGCCGCATTGCCGAGCTGACGCGCGACGAGGCGCGTTCCATCATTATAGCGGAGACGGAAAAGGGCGCCCGGCAGGACATGGCGCGGGTGCTGCGCGAGGTCGAGATGGAAACACGCGCCCATGCGGATCGGCGCGCGCGCGAGATTCTGGTGACCTCCATCCAGCGCGTTGCCACCGACGTGGTGGCCGACCTGGTGGTGTCCACCGTGGAGCTACCCAGCGATGACATGAAGGGACGCATCATCGGGCGGGCGGGCCGCAACATCCGCGCCATCGAGCAGGCCACCGGCGTGGACCTGGTGGTGGACGACACGCCGGAAGCCGTGATCATTTCGAGCTTTGATCCGGTGCGGCGCGAGGTGGCGCGGCTGGCCATCACCAAGCTGGTGGCGGACGGGCGGATTCATCCGGCGCGCATCGAGAAGGTGGTGGAGGACACGCGCGCCGAGATCGAGCAGACGATCCGCGAGGCGGGCGAGGAAGCTGTGTATGAGGCGGGGGTGCGCGGCCTGCACCCCGAACTGATCAAGCTGCTGGGCCAGCTCAAGTTCCGCACCAGCTATGGGCAGAACCAATGGTTCCACGCCATCGAGGCCAGCCACATCGCCTCCCTGCTGGCCGCCGAACTAGGTGCCGATGTCGAGATTTGCAAGAAGGGCGGGCTGCTCCACGACATTGGCAAGGCGGTGACGCACGAGGTGGAGGGGCCGCACGCCCTGATTGGCGCGGAAATTGCGCGGCGCTGCGGGGTCAATCCCAAGGTCGTCAACGCCATCGCCAGCCACCACCACGAGGTGGAGCAGGAAAGCATCGAGGCGGTCATCGTCGAGGTGGCCGACGCTATCAGTGGGGCACGCCCCGGCGCCCGCCGCGAGACGCTGGAATCCTACATCAAGCGCATCAAAGCTCTGGAAGAAATCGCCCAGGACTTTCCCGGCGTGGAGGAGGCGTACGCCATCCAGGCGGGTCGCGAGATTCGCATCATGGTCCGCCCCGACGAAGTGGACGACCTGGGCGCCATCCAACTCAGCCGCGACATCAGCCGCAAGGTCGAAGAAGGGCTGGAATACCCCGGCCAGATCAAAGTCACCGTCGTGCGCGAGACCCGCGCGGTGGAATACGCCAAGTAGGGGCGCTCAAGCCTAAAAAAGAGGGGACCCACGTGGGTCCCCTTTTTCGTTTCTATGGTTACTGCAAGGTCGCGGGCAGGCTCACTCCACGCGCAGCAGCGAGGCCCAGTCGGCGGATTCGTCCACGGGGCCGACCAGGCTCATCACCAGGGTGTCGTCGCGGAACAGACGGCGCGCCACGGCTTGAATGTCCTCGGCGGTGACGCTATCCAATCGCGTCAGCACCTCATCAGGGGTGAGGATCCCTTCAGAAAGCGCCAGTTGGCTGCCCACCCAGCTCGCGTTGGCGCCGCTGTCCTCCAGCCGCAGCAGGGTCCTGCCGCGCGCGTAGGCCTTGGTCATGGCCAGTTCGTCTGCCGACACCGGCTCCTCGCGCAGGCGGTGCAGTTGCCCCAGAATGGCATGGATGGCATCGTGCACGCGCGTGCTGTCTACCCCTGCATAGACCGCAAAGGCGCCGGTGTCCGCCAGGTGGGAGCCGTAGGCATAGATGGAATAGGCCAGCCCCAATTCCTCGCGAATCTCAGTGAACAGCCGCGAGCTCATGCCGTCGCCGAGGATGATATTGAGGATGGAAAAGGCAAAGCGCTCCTGCTCGAAGCGGCTCGGCGCGCGGGTGCCGAGCAGCAGGTGGCACTGCTCGACAGGGCGGTGCATGGCGCGGGCGATGGGGCCCTTGAGGGGCCGTGCGGGTGCCAGGCGGACGTCATCGGTGGCGCTCCAATCGCCCAGCATCGGCTCCAGCAGGTCGCGGACCTGCAGGTGGGTGATGGCGCCGGCCACGGAAAACACGGTTCGCTCCGGGGTGTAGCCCTGCTGCATGTAGCCCAGCAGATCGTCGCGGCTCATGCCGTGCACCGACTCGCGGCTGCCTGCTATGTCGTGGGCGAGGGGATGGTTGGGCCACAGGAGGCCCTGGTACTGCATGTAGGCCAGATCGTCCGGCACGTCCAGCGACTCGTTGATCTCCTCCGTGATGACCTGCCGCTCTCGCTCCATGTCGCTGGGGGAAAAGCGGCTGTTGCGCAGCATGTCCACCAGCACATCCGCGGCGACGTGCAGGTGGTCGCGGCTCACGCGGGCGTAGTAGGTGGTGAGCTCACGCCCCGTGGAAGCGTTGATGTCCCCACCCACCGATTCGACCGCCTGCGCGATGTGGCGGGGGGAGGGGCGGCGCTCGGTGCCCTTGAACAGCATGTGCTCAATAAAATGAGACGCACCCTCCAGGTGCGTCTCTTCGTAGCGGGAGCCGATCGCCAGGTACACCCCCGTGCTGATCGAGTAAGCGTGCGGCATCGAAACGGTGACCAGCCGTAGCCCGTTGTCAAACGTCGAAAGCTCATACATGAGGTTTAGCCTATTCTGTGATTGTCTAAGTAAAGGAAGCAGTAGACCAATGCAAGGAGGTAGCCCGTCTGGTACACAAGCGGGCTGAGACGAGCTGTGCGTCTGCCTTCAGATATTGCTCACACGACACGACCGTTCAGGGCGCGTTCCATCACCTCCCCTCAGGGTACAGGGTGACACCCGGTCCTACTCTGTCACGGACGCCGCACAATGGCGTCCGCCATCCGCGCGACGCGGGCCATCTGCCGCACATCGTGCACGCGCACAATGTCTGCCCCGCGCGCGATGCCCAAGGCAACGGTTGCCGCTGTCCCCTCGACGCGCTCCTCCGGTGGCAGGTCCAGGGTGTACCCTATAAAGCTTTTGCGTGATGGGCCCAGAAGCAAAGGATAGCCAAGCACGCGCAACTCGTCCAGCCGATTGAGTAACTCGAGGCTTTGTTGGACTGTCTTGCCAAAGCCGATCCCCGGGTCCAGGATGATCTTTTCGCGCGGGATGCCCGCCGCGCGTGCCAGGCTGACGCTCTCCACAAGCTCGCGCACGATGTCGCCTAGCAACTCCTCGTAGGGCACCCCCTCGAAGCGCCCACCCAGCCGCTCCGCCTGCGCGATGTGGCGGGGGCGAAGCCGGTTGTGCATCAGCACGATGGGTACCCCGCGCTCGGCTGCCAGCGGGCCCATCGCTGCATCTTGCCGCAGCGCCCACACATCGTTGATCAGGTGCGCGCCTGCGTCGAGCGCGGCGCGCGCCACGTTTGCCTTGTAGGTGTCCACCGAGATCGCCACGTCCACCTCGCGGGACAGGCGCTCGATGACGGGGACAACACGGGCCAACTCTTCTGCCTCACTCACCGTCTCGGAGCCGGGGCGCGTGCTTTCCCCCCCCACGTCCAGGATGTGCGCGCCGTCAGCCACGAACTGCCGCGCCTGCGCCACCGCCCGCTCGACCACCTCATCCCCGCGCAGCAGCCCATCGCCGCTAAAGGAATCCGGCGTGACGTTGACGATCCCCATTACATAAGTTTGCGCGCCCCAGCGGGCGCGGAGCGGGCCAATTTGAAGCTCTTGCACGAGCCCTCTTTTCGGGGGGACGCCCATTCGATCAAAGTGTAATCATTATAAGGGAGCCGCGCCCAGGGGCGCAATGGGGCATTTGCCCCAGGGTGTCTAGGGTTTTGCCAGCCGTGGCACGAAACATGCACAATTTGTATATAGTTCGTACAGAGTCAGTGTAGGACTGGTAGGCTCGGCTATCAAGGGGTGCATCAATAAGATACATCCAACCCGCATCCGAGCACGTCACATAGAACGAAGGGTCTTCGTTCAATCAGTTCACCCATGAAAGGGGTAACAAACACAGATGTCTCTAACAATGAAAGTGGCCGAATTGCTCGACTTTGCCCTCTCGCGGAGTCACCTCTCGCGAGGGAGTGTCGCAGGCAGCCGGATTGATCCGACGCAGCCTGGCCTGCTGGCACGAGCCTTTGCTCAGACGTTGACTGACGTAGACATCGCCAACTTTGCTCTGACGCTGGAGCATCTGGAGGCGCAGATGTACAAGGATATGCTGGCGACGAACATTTTGACCGGCAAGGAGCTCAGCTACTTCCAGAGCTTCGGCTCGCACGAGGCTGCCCACGTGGATGCCCTCACCTCGACGCTTACGTCGTTGGGAGCCACCCCGGTGACCGCCCTGGCGAGCTACGAGTTTCCTGCTTTCAACAATCGCGGCGACATCCTGAACTTTACGCGCACCGTTGAAGAAATCGGCGTCGGAGCCTACCAGGGCGCCGCTGCAGCCATCACCAGCCCGGACATCCTGAAGGCTGCCGGAAGCATCGTCCAGGTGGAGGCACGCCACGCTGCCATTGTTCGCATGCTGATTGACGCCAATACGGCCGTTCCTGATGCACTCACCCCCAGCCTGACGGTAGACGAGGTGCTGGAGAAGGTGAACCCGATCCTTGGGGCTGCCTAGTCCTGACGGACCTTACCATTTGTCGTCAATTATCATGCGAACACTGAAAAGGGAGATTAACCAAGCAATGAACCGCAACGATTCGACAGCCTTTAACCGACGCGATTTCTTGAAAATCAGCGCCGCCACCGCCGTAGCGACTGCCCTTGCCGGAACGCCATTTGTCCGCAACGGGCGCGTGGTGATGGCGCAGAGCGGCAACGCCTTTGTGGATGTTTTGAACTACGCGCTGACGCTGGAGCATCTGGAGGCACGCGCCTACAAGGACGTGATCGCCAGCGGGCTGCTGTCCGGACAGGTCCTGCAGTATTTCCAGACCTTTGGCGCGCACGAGGCTGCCCACGTGGACGCCCTCACCTCGACCATCCAGAGCCTGGGTGGCACCCCGGTGCAGGCTCAGGCCTCGTACAACTGGCCAGCCTTCGCCAACCAGCAGGAAGTGCTCATGTACTTCCACACGGTTGAGGAGCTCGGTGCCGCCGCTTATCTGGGCGCCGCCCCCTCGTTGATTGACAACGATGACCTGCTGACCGCCGCCGTGAGCATCCACAACGTGGAAGGGCAGCATGCCGCGGTGCTGAGCGACCTGATCGGTGTCTCGCCCTCGCCCGCTTTTGCCGAGGCCAAGACCATGGCTCAGGTGCTGGAGGTCGTTACGCCCATCCTGACCGTTGCGACGGTACCCGCCGGCATGCCCAGCACGGGCCGTGGCGGTGCGCCGACGCGCCAGACGATCAACGCTGGCACCCGCTCGCGGAATCTGCCATACTAACCGGCGGACCGTGCTTGCCGCAACAACTATCGTGCGAAGACCCGAAGCGGCCTGGCTCCAACCAGGCCGCTTCCTGCTGAAATAGGATATTATCTTCTATGAGTCATCTACGATCCATCTTCCTGCTGCTCCTGCTGCTGGCGCTCCCTGCGTGCCAGACATCGGTTTCAGAAAGTGGGGCTTCCCAAACACCGGCGGCTGTGGCACAACAGCGCGAGGCAGCCGCCACCCCCACGCGCCGCCCCTCCCCGTCGGCCACCGTGGTCACGCCCACCCGCTCTGCCACGCAAACGCAGGCGTCTACCCGTACGCCGCGCCGGACGGCCACCGCTACGCGGGAAGAGCCCTCAGCGACGAGCGCGCCGCCGACGGCAATGGCTACCGCGACGCAGCCACCCGCTACTCTGACACAACCCGCTGTGCCATCCGCCGCACCGACGCAGCCGCCGCGTCAGCCGCCGCACCGACGCAGCCGCCTGTACCGACGCAGCCGCCCGCGTCAGCCGCCGCGCCGACGCAGCCGCCTGTACCGACGCAGCCGCCTGCGTCAGCCGCTGCGCCCACGCAGCCGCCCGCAGCGACCCAGCCGCCCGCGCCCACGCAGCCACCTGCGCCGACACAGCCACCCGCCATAACCGCGCCCTCCTCGTCGGTGGGTCGCCCCGTTCGCGTGCAGATTCCCAGCATTGGCGTGAACACGGTGATTGAATGGGTGGGGGAAGATGCACAGGGCCGGATGGCCGTACCGGAAGGGGTGCAAAATGTGGCGTGGTACAGCCGAGGGGTCGCGCCGGGCCAGGCGGGGAACGCCGTGTTTTCCGGCCACCTGGATGATTACAAGCAGGACCCCGCCGTCTTCTGGCGGCTGGGTGAGCTGGAAGCGGGCGATCTCGTCATCGTGACCGATGAGAATGGGCAGGAGCGCCGCTTCGCCGTCACGGGCAAGGAGGTATACGACCACGATCAGGCCCCGATGGGCCGCATCTTCGGGGGGGACCTTGCCGCCGATCTGAACCTGATTACCTGCAACGGTATCTGGGACAGCAACGCCTGGAACTATGACAAGCGGCTCGTGGTCTATACGCGCATCGTGACGCCGTAGCGGTCGTGGGTGCCTGCGCCTGTCTCGCCTTTCGTGTATAATCAGGGGAACCGACATTTTCAAGCCCTGCACGAGCGATGAGCAAAAGCACTGTCACCCCGTCCCGCCAGCAATATCTTGATCTGAAGGCGCAATACCCCGGCTGCATTCTTTTTTTCCGCCTGGGGGACTTTTACGAAACCTTTGACGACGATGCGGAGCTGTGCGCGCGCGAGTTGGATCTGGTGCTGACGAGGCGGCACGAGAATCCGATGGCGGGGGTGCCCTACCACTCGGTCGAGAGCTATATCGCCCAGATGGTGGCGAAGGGGTTCAAGATTGCCGTGGCGGAGCAGATTGGCGAGCCGGGGAGCGGGCTGATGGAGCGGCGCGTCATGCGGGTCGTCACAGCGGGCACCGTGACCGACCCGGAGATGCTGGACGCGCGGCGCAACAACTACCTGGTTGCCGTGTTGCGCGACGAGCGGGCGGGCAAGGCTGCCATCGCTTACGTGGACATCACCACCGGCGAGTTCGCCGCCACGCTCATCGGCGGCACGATGTGGGCCAAGCAGGTGGAGGAGGAGTTGGAGCGCCTGGCCCCTGCCGAGGTCATCGAGCCCCTGCGCGAGGAGGAGTCGGGCATGGCGGGCCCCCGCCGCAGCGAGACGGACGCGCGCGGCTTCCGCCGCACCCCGTTTGAGGGCTACCATTGGGAGTTTGGCCGCGCGCGGCGCACCCTGCTGGATCACTTTGGCGTGGCCACCCTGGAGGGCTTCGGGGTGGAGGATCGCCCCCTCCTGGTGCGCGCGGCGGGGGCGGCGCTGGCCTATGTCAAAGACACGCAGCGCCGCGACCTGCCCCAATTGGACAAACTGCTCGTTTATTCCACGCGCGGCTACATGATGCTGGACGCCGCGACGCGCCGCAACCTGGAGCTGACCGAGTCCATGCGGGGCGACGCCAAATCGTGCCTGCTCGGCGTGCTGGACGAGACGGTGACCGCGATGGGCGCACGGCTGCTGCGCCAGTGGGTGGGGCAGCCCCTGCTGTACCTGGAAGTGCTGGAAGCACGGCTCGACGCGGTGGAGGCGTTCTTCCACCATACCGCCCTGCGCATGGAGTTGGGCGCGGCGCTCAAGGGGATGGCTGACCTGGAGCGGCTGACCAACCGCGTCATCACGGGCACCGCTCAGCCGCGCGACCTGGGCGCGATGCGTGCCTCCCTGGCGCGCGTGCCGGAGCTTCAGCTGCGCCTGGCGGGCCTGCTGCGGGCGGGTCTTCAAAGCCCCCCCGAGCCGCTCCACCCCGATGACCTGGACCCATGCGCCGAGGTGCTGCAGCTGCTGGAAGAGGCCCTCGTCGAGGAGCCGCCCGCCGTGCAGAACCGCTCCGGCTTCATCCTTCCCAGCTTTTCCGAAGAGCTTGCGGTCATCATCGAGAAGGCCAAGCACGCGCGCGAGTGGATCGGCGGGCTGCAGGAGATCGAGCGCCAGCGTACCGGCATCCCGAGCTTGAAGGTCTCCTACAACAAGGTGTTCGGGTACTACATCGAGGTCACCAAGGCCAACGACAAGTTGGTGCCGAAGGAGTATGAGCGCCGTCAAACGCTTGTGAACGCCGAACGCTACGTGACCACCGAGTTGAAGGAGTACGAGGCGCTCGTCCTGAACGCCGAGGAGCGGCAGCTTGACCTGGAGCAGCGCCTCTTCGCCCAGGTGCAGCGGCAGGTCGCCACGCATAGCGAGCGGCTGCTGGGGCTGGCGCGTGCCCTGGCCCACCTGGACGTGTTCGTCTCGCTGGCGGAGGTGGCCGTGAGCGGGCGCTATGTGCGCCCGCGCCTCACGCACGAGAAAGCGATTCACATCGAGCGGGGGCGCCATCCCGTCGTCGAGTTGGCGCTCAAGGAAGAGCCTTATATCCCCAACGACACCCACCTGACCGACGCGGCGTGCATCCAGCTGATCACCGGCCCGAACATGAGCGGCAAGAGCAGCTACATGCGGCAAACCGCGCTGATCGTGCTCATGGCGCAGCTTGGCAGCTTTGTGCCCGCCGACCGCGCCGAGATCGGGTTGGTGGATCGCATCTTCACGCGGGTGGGCGCGCAGGACGAGATCGCGCGCGGGCAGTCCACCTTCATGGTGGAGATGGTGGAAACCGCCAACCTGCTCTCGCAGGGGACCGAGCGCTCCCTCTTCGTGCTGGACGAGGTGGGGCGGGGCACCTCTACCTTTGATGGCCTGGCCATCGCCCGCGCCGTCGTGGAGTACATCCACAACCACCCCAAGCTGCAAACCCGCACCCTCTTCGCCACGCATTACCACGAACTGACCGTGCTGGAAGCCCTGTTGCCGCGGGTAACCAACTTCCGCGTGGCGGTGGCGGAGGAGGGGGACCGCGTGGTGTTCCTGCACAAGCTGGAGCCGGGCAGCACCGACCGCTCCTATGGCATCCACGTTGCCCAGATTGCTGGCCTGCCCAAGCCGGTGATCCACCGCGCGCGCGAGATTTTGGCCGACTTGGAGCGGGATCGCGGCGCGCCCCGTATCAGCGCCGAGCCTGCCCCTGCTGCGCCCTCCTCGCCGGAGCCCTCGCTCAGCGAGGTTGAGCAGCGCCTTCAGCATACCGACGTGCTCTCGCTCAGCCCCATCGAAGCGCTCAACCTGCTCTACGAGCTTAAGGCGCTTATCGGGCGCGATGGCTAGGCACTGCCTTGACGACGCCCCCAAATTGATTATCGTACCAGGTCGAGGTGGCATTTGGACGAGACTCAACGACGAACCACGCGCATGCTTCACGCGCTCCAGCAGAAGGGCTGTCGGCTGACCGAGCCACGTCGTGCGCTGGTGGAGGTGCTGGCGGAAGAGCCGCACCACTTGAACCATACGGAGATTTTGGAGCGCGCGCGTTCCAAGTACCCGGACATCGGGCGCGCCACCGTGTACCGCACCCTGGAGCTCCTGGTCGAGTTGGGCCTGCTCCAGGTGACCTTTCTCGGTGACGCCACCCAGCGCTTTATCGTGCCCGTAGGGGGCCACCATCATCATCTGGTGTGCAACCAATGCGGGGACGTGGTCGAGTTGGACGAGTGCCACTTCGGTAGTGCCCTGGAGCGCGTCAGCCAGCAGACTGGCTTTGCCATTGACAGCCACCTGGTCGAACTGTTTGGGACCTGCTCCGCCTGCCAACCCTAGGATTCCCTAGAGCCATTCCATGCAAACCATTCACCCCCCTGAGCCGCTTTCTTCCCCGGCGCGCCGTCCCCTACTGGATGGCGCGGCGCGCCATATAGGGCGCCTGCTTCTTTTAGCGGTGGCCCTGTTTCTCGTTGGATGGCTCGTGGCCAACGGGACGGTGGCGCGTGCATTACGGGGCGAGATGACCCTCGCCGAGTTGTCCGCGCCTTTTAACACGCTAACGACCATCTTTCTTGGAATCTTCATCGAGGCCTCGGCGTTCTTGCTGCTGGGCGTGCTCATGTCAGCGGTCATCCAGGTGTTTGTCACGCCGGAAGCCCTGGAGCGGTGGGTGCCCAGGAATCGCTTTGGGGCAACCCTGATGGGGGCACTGCTGGGTCTTGTCTTTCCCGTGTGCGAGTGCGGCAGTGTTCCCGCCGCGCGCCGCCTGATGAACAAGGGCGCGCCGGTGTCCCTGGGGGTGGCCTTCTTGCTCGCCGCGCCGGTGATTAACCCCGTAGTCATCGCCTCCACCTGGGTGGCCTTCGGGGGCGACCCGTGGATTGTCGGCGGGCGCATCGGGCTAACGCTCGGCATTGCGGGGCTCATCGCCCTGGTGTTCAGCTTTCACCCGGAGCCGCACAGCTTTTTGCGAGAGGGGGCCAGCCTCCAGGCCACCTGTGACTGCTGTGCTACGGACGGGCAAGCCCCAGCGGGATGGCGGGCGCGCCTGCGCGCCATTGCGTCGCACAGCACCACCGAGTTTTTCGAGATGGGGCAGTATGTCGTGCTGGGCGCGCTTCTCGCCGCCCTGGCGCAGACAGTGATTCCCCAGGAAGTGCTGCTGAGTATCGGCGCAAACCCCATAGCCTCGGTGCTGGCGATGATGGCGCTGGCGCTGATCCTTTCCATCTGCTCCACGGTGGACGCCTTTGTGGCGCTTGGCTTTGCCAGCACCTTCAACACCGGGGCGATTCTTGCCTTTCTGGTGTTTGGGCCGATGATTGACATCAAGGCTGTCTTGCTTTTTATGAGCGTCTTCAAGCGCCACGCCGTTGGCCTGCTCGTGCTGCTGGCCACGCTCCTGTCTTTTCTGGCGGCGCTGTGGATCAACCTGAACGTGGGATGAACTCTATACGATGAATCACCAGTCCGATCCCAGCCCCGCGCGTGCACGCTGGTTGCCACTGTGGCAGGCGGCGCTTATCGCGGCAACCGGGGCGATGCTGATGGCAAAGGTGGCAAGCGGCACGCTGGCGCTCTACGTCCATCCCCGCTACACGCCCCTCATCTTCGGGACGGGGGCGCTCCTGCTGCTGCTGGCTTTGTTACAGGCATGGTTCACCCTACGGGCAGCGAGTGATTCCCACGATCACGATCATGGCGCACGCTCGTGGCGCTCCCCGACCATGCTGGCCCTGCTGGTTCCCGTCGCGCTGGGATTGCTGGTTCCGGCGCGCGCGTTGGGCACCTCTGCCATTGACAACCGCGGCTTCGGGGCGGGGGGTGGCATGCGAAGCGTGCAAAGCATAGCGGGCACCGACGCGGCGCTCGGCATCCCGGACCCTGCCAGTTGGACGATGCTGGATTGGGTCAATGCGCTGACCTACGAGCCGGACAACCCACGCTTGCAGGGGCAGCCGATCCAGGTGACGGGGTTTGTGTGGCGGAGCGAGCAGGCGGCGAGCGAGCAGTTTGTGCTTTCCCGCTTTGTGGTGTCCTGCTGCACGGCGGACAGCCTGGCGCTCGGCATGACCGTGATCTGGCCCGACGCCGCCACCCTGCAGAACGATGGGTGGGTGCGGGTGGCAGGCACCATCGGTTTGGAGGAGCGTGATGGGCGGCAGGAGGCTGTGATCCTCGCCGACGAGGTGAGTTCCATCGAGCAGCCCGCTGAGCCCTACCTCTATCCCTGAGTGCTCCCCACCTTTCCATGATTCTTCCCCACTCGGCTCACCCTGAGCCCCGGACCGATACCCGTCGCTACTGGCTTGGCGTGGCCCTGCTGGTGATGGCGGTGCTGGTTGCGATTGTGCTGGTGGCAGCGCAGGGCAGCCGCGCCAGCGTGCGCGCACGGCATTTGTTGCCGGCGCCTGGGAGCACGGTGAGCGTGCGCCCTGCTATCCGCGCGCTGTGGAGCCGCCCGATGGACAAGGGGAGCGTGGAGCAGCAAATCGTGGTGAGCCCGCCCTTCCCCTTTGAAGTCAGTTGGAACGAGAACGAGGTGCGCCTGTTGCCGCGCGTGCCCTTGCTGGCCGAGACGGAGTACACCATCACGATGGGCCCCGGGGTGCGCGATGCGACGGGGCAGCCCCTGGCCGGGCAACTCGAGTGGCGCTTTCGCACGAGGCAGGCGCGGATCGCGTTCATTCAGCCTAGTGCCACCGGTGCGGGCGAACTCTGGCTTGCCGACCTGGGGGGCAGTGGCGCGCAGCGCCTGTCCGCGCCGGGGCAAGCCGTGCAGGACTTTGATGCCGTGCCCAACGGCAGCACCATCGTGTACACCGTCGAGGAGGGGCCAAACACGGTGGCGCTTTGGCGTGCCGACCCGACGAGCCTGGGGCTGACGCGGCTGACCGATGAGGCGGGCGTGGTGTACAGCGCGCCGCGCTTTAACCCTAGCGGCGACCTGTTGGCTGTGGAGGTGCGCCGTGAGGCCGCTGTGGGAGAGCAGCTCACGCTGGCCCCGACAGAGATTGAACTGCGCCGTCCCAGCGATGGGAGCCCGGCAGGGATCGTTTATGGCGAGGGGGCAGAAGTGGGCCACACACCTCGCTGGTCGCCTGACAGTACCCGTCTGGCCTTTTTCGAGGCGAACCAGAGTGCCATTGGCATCTTCAATTTTACAAGCGATGTTCTGTTTTTCCCGGCGGAAAGTGCTACCCTGGGCGCGCAGGCGTGGGACCCCACAGGCAGTGCGCTCACCTACACGAGAATCTTGCTTGCCGATGCGGGGGCCCAGCAGGTGCTGGCCCTGCGCGACCTGGGGATGGGAACCGAGATTTTGCGCGGCGAGGGGGCGGGGGATCAGAGCGACCCCGCGTGGAGCCCCGATGGAACGTTGATTGCCTATGCCTACCGCTCGCACGACCCCTCCCGCCCTACGGGGCTGTGGATCATGCAGCCGGATGGACTGGGAAGGGTTGAATTGCTCGCCGAGCTGAATGTTTCCTACTCGCAGCCAGTCTGGTCGCCCGACAGCCAGTGGCTTGTTTTCGGGCGCTTCGATCTGACCAGCACGGAGGGGCGGCAAGGGGTGTGGGCGATGCGGCGCGACGGCACCTCCTTGCATCAGATAGCGGCGGAGGGGTATCAGGCGGGCTGGGTTCCTTAAGGGCGGCAGGCTGGGCGCTCAAGCGAGGCTGAAGGCGAGCAGGGCCAGCAGGCCAAGCGCCTTGGACCAGCGTAGGGCGCGCGCCACCTGCGCCTGCTCCGCCGACACGCGCCAGAGCGGGCCGAGGATGAGTAACACGGCTAGAGCCGTCGCCCCGAGCGCCGGCCACCCCGCCGGGCGGGTGCGGGCCCAGGCGGCCAGCAGCAGCAGCGCCAGGGCAAAGCAGAGCGCGGCCACGTGGAGAGCCATGCGTGGCCCGGCAAGGGTGGCCAGCGTATGAGTTCCCTGTGCTTGGTCGCCCGGACGGTCATAGATGGTCTTGAGCACCTCGCGCCCCCCGAAGAGCAGCCCAAGGGTGGCCGCGGGCAGCACGATGGCCGAAACATCGCCCCCCAGCAGCCCGCCGTAGCCCAGGGCCATGCCTGCCAGCAGCCCCACCACCGCATTGCCCAGCAGCGGGACCCCCTTTAACCAGCGCGTGTACCCCACCAGAAGCACAAGCCCCACCACCGTTCCCAGCGTGGAAAGCGCCCCGAAGGGCAGGGCGGTCCCCAACGCTAGCGGCCATGCAGCCATAGGCCAGGCGCCTTGCCTGGGCGGGCGTTGCGGCGCCCCGCGGGATGGGGCGCTGCGGGCGGTTGATCGCATCGGTGGCGCCATCATGCGCGTCGTTAAAGGCGTTGCCTGCCGCGCTGAGCAGAAACGCTACCCCCATCGGCAACAGCCACCATGCGGCCCAGGTAGCACCCGCCAGGCGCCCGCCCACCCATACAGCCATCGCCGCGCCTGCCGCGCTGTGGGGGCGCGTCACCTCCAGCAACGCGAGCGGCTGGAGCCGCAGGGCGCGCCTGCTCACTCCTCCTCCGCCTTGCGCGGTTGGCCTAGCATCTGCGCCCCGCTCCACACCACCACGAGCGCCAGCAGGGCCCCCACAACGGCCAGCGCCGCCAGCCACGGCACGAAGCCTGGCTGCACCCCGCGCCGCACGCCCACCCCCATCAGCGCCCCCCACAGCGCCGCCAGGCCAGCCAGCAACCAGCGGCGCTGGTCGCCCCGCGGCGGCCAGGTGGCCCACAGCGTCCATGCTACGGCTGCCAGAAGGAGGAACAAATCTATCATGCGTGTATTGTAGCATGGTTGAGGGGGAGGAGTTGGGCCAAGCTCTTGCTGCTAAGGAATGGCGGCTGGACTTGCCTCTTACCGACTCACCCCTGCTTCCTCAGGAATCCCTCAGTTTTGTCTCAGGAACGCTTCACAATCGGCCGCTACCGTTCCTGCTACTGTGTTGTACCGATACAGGATGAAATTGGAAACGATAGAGAGGAACAAGATGCGATACACCACCCCGTCCTATACCACCCGATTCCGGATTGTCGGGCTGCTCCCTGCACTCCTCCTGTTGCTGCTGCTGGCGGCCGCCTGTGGCTCCCCCTCTATGGGCGGAATGGACGATCAGAGCACTGCGATCATGGATGACTCGATGGAGGGAATGGACCACGGCGCGATGGGTGAAAGTGATGCACCTTTCGACGCGCAGTTCATTGACAGCATGATCGAGCACCATCGTGGCGCCGTTACGATGGCTGAGCAGGCGCTCGCCGAGTCCGAGCGAGCGGAAGTGCGGGCGCTAGCAGAGGCCATCATTGCGGCCCAGCAGCAGGAAATTGCTCAAATGGCAGCGTGGCGTGAGGTGTGGTACCCTGACTTGCCAGCCTCCGAGGGAATGGGAATGGATATGGGGACAATGATGCTATCCGAGGATACCAGCCTCCCCATCGACCAGCGCTTTCTCACGGGTATGATTTCGCATCACAACGGGGCTGTCGCGATGGCACGCCAGGCGCAAAACGAGGCCGAGCACGAGGAGCTCCGGCAGCTTGCGGGAGCGATCATCACGGCCCAGGAGGCCGAGATCGAGATGATGCAGGGCTGGTTGCAGGAATGGTTTGCGGTTGAATAGGGGGCTACAACCAACCGATTGGGAGTTCGATCAACAGGGGTTGCAGTCTCCCCTGAGGGTGAAGTAGTAGGCGTGCCCGAGCGTACGCGTCGTTGTGGAACACCCTGAAGCTATCAAGTTCTCCCGGCACTTCCACACAGCTTGCACCTACAGAGAGCCCATGCAACGCATACTGGTTATAGACGATGATCCAGCCATCACGAGTGTCCTCAAACGTGGGTTAGCCTACGAGGGATTCGTGGTGGAGACGACAGCGTCCGGCCCGGAGGGACTCGTCCAGGCGCGGGAACAGCCGCCGGAACTGGTGATTCTTGACATCATGATGCCCGGTCTGGATGGCTGGGAGGTTCTCACACGTCTGCGTGCAGCGGACACCCACCTGCCGGTGCTCTTCCTGACCGGGCAGGATGCACCGACGGACCAGGTTCGAGGGTTGGAGCAGGGGGCCGACGATTACATAGTCAAGCCCTTTACTTTCGAGGTTCTGCTGGCACGAGTCCGCGCTCTGCTCCGCCGCCACATGGGGGACCTCCCCGGCGTGCTCCGCTTCGCAGATCTGAGCCTTGACACGGGCACGCACCGCGCGCGGCGCGGGGAACGGGATATCGGCCTGACCCCTACGGAGTACGAGCTACTGCATCAATTGCTGACCCACCCGCGCCAGGTGCTTGGCCGCGATCAGTTGATGGAACAGGTGTGGGGCTACGATTTCGGTGGGAATACGAATGTTCTCGAGACTTACATCAAGCAACTGCGCCAGAAGCTAGAGGCGGCGGGGAGCAGCCGCCTGATTTACACCATTCGTGGCGTCGGGTATGTACTGCGAGAGGCGTAAGAGATGTCGCTCCGTCTGCGGTTGGCGCTGTGGTACAGCGGGGTTACGGGGGTTATCGTCCTGCTGCTGGGGCTGCTGAGCTACATCGCCTACGGCCGGGCACAGTACGACGCGATGGACCGCGCGCTGGCTGGAGCGGTTGAGCATGTGGCTCTTACCCAGGACACTTCATTGCGCGATGTAACGACGATGTTGCAGGCGCCCATCCTGCCCGATGTGGCAGTGCTGGTCTATGACCGGCAGGGAAGAGTACTGGCCGCCTCCCCCAACGCAGTCATGGCTCCCGAGGTGGACCCCAGCTCCCTGCTAGAGCAGCCGTCCGGGCCTGCTTATGGTTGGGTCACCTTCCTGTTCGCCCTTGACCAGCCGGGCGATGGCGTGTTTGCCCTATTCTCCAATGCCACCGGGGGGCGCTGGCGCTATTACGTGCTGCCGGTGGGAGAGGAGGAACAGCTGCTTGTGGTGGCGGCGGCGTCGCTGTCATCCATAGATGCCTCTGTGCGAACCTTCTGGCAGCTGGTCCCGCTGCTGGCGCTCTTCTCCGCGATGATTACCCTGTTGGTGGGCCGATGGGTGGCGGGGTGGGCGCTGCACCCGGTGGCTGCACTGACGGAGACGGCGCATGCCATCGCCCACTCCCAGGAGCTGGACCGCCGCGTGTCGGTGCATTCCCGGACGGATGAGATGGGGCAGCTTGCACTAACCTTCAATGAGATGCTGGCCAGCCTGGAGCAAGCGTCCCAGGCCCAGCAACGCTTTGTCTCCGACGCCTCCCATGAACTGCGCGCCCCTCTGACGGCCATCCAGGGAAACCTGGAGCTGATTGAGCGCCAGCCGCACATGCCAGCGGCGGAGCGCCAGGAGGCGGTTGCGGAGGCGAGCCGCGAGGCGCGTCGCTTGGCGCAACTGGTCTCCGATCTGCTCGCCCTGGCTCGCGCTGACGCGGGACTGCCCCTCCGGCAGGAGCTGATAGAATTGGATCGCGTGCTGCTTGATACCATGAACCAGGCGCGTCACTTGGCGCGTGGGCAAACCCTACGGCTTGGTGAGTTCGACACGGTGACCATCGTGGGGGATGAGGATCGTTTGAAACAGCTGCTTCTCATCCTGCTCGACAACGCCTTCAAGTACACCCCCGCCGATGGGCAGGTTACGTTGGACCTGAAGCGCGACGGATCCACAGCCAGGATATCGGTCAGCGACACTGGTGTCGGGATCCCGGCCGAGGCCCTACCCAGCGTGTTCGAGCGCTTCTACCGTGCGGACCCGGCGCGGCGGCGCGACCCCGGGGGCACGGGTCTGGGGTTGTCTATCGCGCGCTGGATTGCCGAGCAGCATGGGGCCGAGATCTCGCTTCGGAGCGAGGCAGGACGTGGCACAACGGCGACGGTCCGCTTTCCGCTCCCAGGTTAACTCGAACAGCGCCTCTGCGGCCCCTTTGCCTGTCAGACTCTGCCGCGCTTCTCCATCCCCGAAAATGGCTTGTGATCTTGCACGAGTGACCCTCGCCATCCCTACACCTGACGGTAAAAACAGGAGCAGGAACATGAACGAAGACTCCCACCACAACCATGAAATGGACTCGCCTGCCGACCACGCGAACCATGCCCTCAGTAGTCAGAGTGCCCCCGGTGATGGGGCAGGAGCTGGCGCAAAGGAGGCCATGCTGATGGACGAGGCGCTGCATGGCGAGCACGGAGCAGCCCTGCACGAGAAGAGCCACGACGGGCAAGAGGGTCACAGCGGCCATACAATGGTCCGCGACGCGGACGGGGAGCATGCTGGCCACGAGGGCCACCGTGCGCACATGGACCACACGGGCCACGAGGAGATGTTCCGTCGCCGCTTCTGGATCTCGCTGCTGCTCTCCATCCCGGTGCTAGTCTACAGTCCGATGCTCCAGATGTGGCTCGGCTTTACCGTGCCGACCTTTCCCGGTAGCGAGTGGATCGGCCCGCTCTTTTCAATCATCATTTTTGTGTACGGCGGGCTGCCCTTCCTCCAGATGGCGGGGCCCGAACTCCAACAGCGCCAACCCGGCATGATGACGCTCATCTCGCTGGCCATTACGGTCGCTTTTGTCTACAGCCTCATCGCGCTCTTCCTGCCGGGCACGGAAGGCTTCTTTTGGGAGCTGGTGACGCTGATTGACATCATGCTGTTGGGCCACTGGATCGAGATGCGCTCGGTCCGGCAGGCATCGCGCTCCCTGGATGAACTGGCCAAACTGATGCCAGACGAGGCGGAGCGCATCCT
This sequence comes from uncultured Chloroflexia bacterium, assembly GCA_963721895.1. Classification (GTDB taxonomy): domain Bacteria; phylum Chloroflexota; class Anaerolineae; order Ardenticatenales; family Ardenticatenaceae; genus CAVRLZ01. Next base: position 389,407 of record CAVRLZ010000031.1, read on the forward strand.
GCCTGGTGGCGGAACCGAGATCGTGCCGGTAAGCCAGTTACGCGAGGGGGAGCGTTTGCTCGTGCGCCCCGGTGCCAGCATCCCCGCCGACGGCGTGGTAGTCGAGGGCGCCTCCGATGTGAACGAGGCGATGGTGACAGGGGAATCAAAGCCGGTTGGGAAAGAGCCAGGGGACAAGGTGATCGCGGGAACGATTAACGGCGATGGTAGCTTGCGGGTGGAGGTGGCGGCAACAGGAGATCAGACGGCGCTGGCGGGGATCATGCGGCTCGTGGAAGAGGCACAAAATTCTAAGTCGCGCACGCAGATCCTGGCGGACCAGGCCGCTGCCTGGCTCTTCTACATCGCGCTCGGCACTGCGGCGCTAACGGCGGTAGGGTGGGGGATCGCGCAGGGGTGGAATGTCGAGGTGCTCCAACGGGTAGTGACGGTGCTTGTCATTGCGTGTCCACACGCACTTGGCCTAGCGGTACCGCTCGTTGTGGCTATCACAACCTCACTGGCCGCGCGCAATGGCCTGCTCATCCGTGACCGGTTGGCGATGGAGCGTGCACGGGGTGTAGACATCGTGCTCTTCGACAAGACCGGCACCCTCACAAAGGGGGAACATGGTGTGGTCGGGATGCAGGTAGCGCCAGGCGTAGACGAGGCGCGCGCTCTTGCATTGACCGCAGCGGTTGAAGGAGATTCCGAGCACCATATCGCTCGTGCGATCCGCGCAGCAGCGCAGGAGAGGGGCGGCCCTCCACTGCAAACGAGCGGCTTTGAGGCCTTCAAAGGGCGAGGCGTGCGCGCCACGGTTGAGGGACACGACGTGTATGCAGGTGGACCGCGCCTGCTGGAAATGTTGGCAATCAAGCCGCCCGTTGCGCTAGAGGACTTCGCGCAGCAGGCGGGTGAGAAGGGGCAGGGGGTGGTTCACTTGATAGTGAATGGCAAGGTGCTTGCTGCTTTCGCCCTAGCCGATCAGGTCCGCCCGGAGAGCTACCAGGCGATCAAACGGCTGCATGAGATGGGGGTGGAAGTCGCGATGATCACCGGAGACAACGAGACGGTGGCGCGTGCGGTCTCCAGGGAGTTAGGGATTGATCGCTACTTCGCCGAGGTGCTGCCGGAGCACAAGGACCAGAAAGTCGCGGCCCTTCAGAGCGAGGGCAAGACGGTGGCAATGGTGGGCGACGGGGTGAACGACGCGCCCGCGCTGACACGAGCCGATGTGGGCATCGCGATTGGTAGTGGGACCGATGTGGCGGTAGAGTCGGCGGGCATCATCCTGGTACAATCGAATCCTCTGGATGTGGTGCGCGTGATCGAACTGAGTCGTGCCAGCTACCGCAAGATGATTCAGAACCTGTGGTGGGCTGCGGGCTACAATATCGTCGCGCTGCCGCTCGCGGCGGGCGCCTTTGTCTGGGCCGGGCATTCCCGCTATCTCCCCCGCCATCGGCGCGGTGCTGATGTCGCTGTCTACCATCGTCGTCGCCATTAATGCACAGCTCCTGCGCCGGACGAACCTTGCAAGCGCCTGAGGAAGCGAGTTAGGCAGCAAGGGGGTGTATCATGTGCGGCTCATCCATAGGCTAGTACGGCTCCTACTTCTGCTGAGCGGACTTTGTGCACGGCGTTAGGGCTAATCATCACCCAACCCGGCTTGGCCAGCACGTGGCTGGCTTGTTCAGACGAGTCCTGTGTCAAATCCAGCCAGGCCATGGTTGCGGCTAGCCCAGCACTGAAGCCGCCGGGACGGCCCCCTCCCTGCGCATCCAGTGGTGTGACCCCCTGCTGGCCCCTGCCGCATACAGGATAGACTGGCTGCCCCTCGATTGTCCCGAGCAGGGTGGTTTGCACGGTGCGCTGCCGTTGGTAGCGCGCCACCCCCCCCCGCGCCCCAAGGCACCCGATCCACCGGATAGGGACTGGCACACAGTGTTGCTAGCCAGCACCTGCCCTTCCACCTCGCCCAACCCACTATCCGCCCCCTACCCTACAGCCGCTCGATGGTGCCTCGTGCCTGCTTCACCACCGATTCTGGCTGCGTCTCTTTTAGGGGATGGGCTCCCTTCTCACAGGCTCCTCTTGTCTGAGTCCAGTGCCGGTCGCGCGACCTCACTGTGCTCTGCTCTCTCTTCCAGGGGGAGATTGTTTTCCCTGTCAACGCGTTAGCGAACCCCCGCCGGGTGCATGCGTGCTGTGTGATAACCCTCTTGGAACAGCTAAAGTGAACGAGCACGCATGCTCCCCTAGCTACCCTACACGAGACGGGTAATATCCCCCCCCGCCTGTTCGGTTGCTTGTGCGGGGGGGGATGGCTAGAATTGTGGCAGCAACCCTCTTACTTGAAAGTCGGGCGGTACAATTATGAAAGCAGTGGTCATGGCAGGTGGCGAGGGCTCGCGGTTGCGCCCTTTAACATTGGGACGGCCCAAGCCGATGATGCCGTTGGTGAACAAACCGGTGTTGGGCCACATTTTGGATCTGCTCAAGCGCAACGGGATCACCGAGGTGGTGATTACCCTGCAATACCTGTCAGACCGGATCAAAGATTATTACGGGGATGGCGATAGCCTGGGGATGAGCATCAAGTACTCGGTCGAGGAGGTGCCCCTCGGGACGGCGGGCAGCGTCAAGCGAGCCTCGCGTTTGCTGGACGACACCTTCCTCGTCATCTCGGGCGACGCCCTGACCGATTTCGACCTCAACAGCGTGATTCGCTTCCATCGGGACAAGGGTGCTAAAGCTACGTTGACGTTGGCCCGCGTGCAGAACCCGCTCGACTATGGTGTCGTGCAGATAGACGAACATGGGCGCATCATCCGCTTTTATGAGAAGCCCGGCTGGTCGGATGTTGTCAGCGACACCGTGAACACGGGTATCTATGTGCTGGAACCGGACGTGCTGGATCAGATTGATCCAGGCGTTATCTGTGATTTCGGCCACGATCTGTTTCGGAAGATGCTGGCGGACGATCAGCCTATCTTTGGCTTCGTGGCTGAGGGCTATTGGACGGATATCGGTCGCATCGAGGAGTACTTCCGCGCCACGGCGGACCTGCTGCATGGCGCCGTGCGGTTAGAGCCCCTGGGCAACCCGATGGGCGACCGAATCTGGCACGATGGCGAGGTCGAGATCGCGCCGGACGCCCATTTGTACGGGCCCATCTTTTTGGGGTCGGGGGTCAAGATCAAGGGGGGAGTGGTCATCTACGGGCCCACGTGATCCGCGATAACGTGGTGATAGACACCGGCGCAACCATTGATCGCTCGATCATCTGGCGTAACTCTTACATCGGCGAGCGGGTGGAGGCGCGCGGGGCGATCATCGGCCTCCAATGCTCCATCAAGTCGCGCGCGACCCTGGCTGAGGGGACGGTTCTGAGCGACAACACGTTGGTGGGAGAGGGGGCGGTCCTCCAGCCCAACGTGAAGATTTGGCCGGACAAGGAAATTCAGGCGGGCGCCACCGTTACCACGAGCGTGATCTGGGGGTCGCAGGCGCGACGCGACCTGTTCGGGCGGTGGGGGATCACGGGCATGGTCAACGTTGACCTGACGCCCGAATTTTGCACCCGCCTCGGGGCCGCGCTCGGCTCCATCCTGCGCAAGCAGGCAGGGGTCACGGTCAACCGCGAGGCCCACAACACGCCGCGCGTCCTGAAGCGAGCCATCCTGAGCGGGCTTCCCTCGGCGGGGGTGAACGTGTGGGACCTTGCCACCCAGCCGATTCCGGTGGCGCGTTTTTACACGCGCGTTTCCGGCTCAAGCGGCGGGATCCACGTGCGCCTTTCGCCCTATGACAATCGCGTGGTGGACATCAAGTTTTTCGGCGACGACGGGCTGGATTTGAGCGCGCGCGACCAACGCAGCATCGAGACCATCTTTTTCCGAGAAGACTTTCGACGGGTCTACCTGGACGAGATCGGCCACATCAGCTATCCCGCCGATGTGGCGGAGCTGTACCAGAAGCGCTTTATGGAAGCGTTGGAACTTGATAGGTGGCCACTCTCGGACGGGTTTGATCATATAGTGATTGACTACGCCAACGCCACCTCCTCCCTGCTGCTGCCGGACCTGCTGACGCGCTTGAACTGCGACGTGCTGGCCGTCAACACCCTGCTCGACCAGAAGCGCATGTTCCGCTCGCGCCCGCAGTGGGAGGCGGAGATGGAGCGGCTCGGCGCGATTACCCAGGCGCTGAAAGCGAACTTTGGCGTGCGCCTGGACGTGGGCGGGGAGCGGGTGTTCTTCACCTCGGACGAGGGCTCCCTCATCCACGACCTGGATGCCCTGATTGCCGTGGCGCGGCTGGTCTTTCTGGCTTTTCCCGGTGCCACGATCGGGGTGCCCGTCACCGTGCCCCGCGTCTTCGAGCGGCTCGCGGCGGAGCATGGTGGCTTCGTCCAACGCTTGAAGGTGGGCCCGGACGCGCACATGCAGGCGGCCACCACAGGGGCCTTTACGCTGGTTGGCGACGGGCGCGGCTCCTTTATCTTTCCAGCGTTCACGCCCTTCTCCGATGGGCTATTCGCCATCGCCAAGATCATGGAACTCACTGCAAAGGTGGGGCAAACCCTTTCCGATAGCTGGCGCACGCGGCAGCCCTACTACCGACGGCGCACGAGCATCGCTTGCCCGTGGGAGGAGAAGGGGCGCGTGATCCGCCAACTGCGCGAGCAGTTGCGAGAGGCGGGGGACAACACGGAGGGTTTGTCGCTCGACATGGGCGACGAGTGGATGCTGATTTTGCCCGACCCCGATGAGCCCTGCTTCTGGATTTATGCGGAAGGGCGGGATGCGGAGCGTGCCCAAGAGTTGGTGGAAACCTATCATGCGTTAGTCGCGTCTTTGTTGTAGCCCTGTACGTGCGCTCGGCCTACCGTTGCGCCCTCCTCCCCGTTCACCGGTGACCCTACCTGCACAAGGGTGTGCTCATGAGCATTATGACTTATCAATTCACTGAAATTTCGCCAGACAACACGATTTTCGCATTGGTCTCCTTCGAGGGGCCGGACCCTTATGCCAAGGCGGGGGGACTGGGTTTTCGCGTGACCGAGCTAGCCGATGCCTTGGTGGGCGAGGGATTCGAGACTCACCAATTTTTCGTGGGGGCGTCGGACCTTCCAGAGCATGAGGTCGTCGGCACCCATCTCCATTTGTGGCGCATGTGCCAGTCGCTGTCGCGCCGCTTTCCGGCGGGGGTCTACCAGGGTGAGGAAGAAAAGCTGGCCGGGTTCGAGGTAGCGGTGCCCCCGGTCTTGCTGTCGCAGATTGCGCGGCCCGCCCAGAAATCGGGCAAGCTGCTGGTAATCCTGGGCGAGGATTGGCATGTTGCGGCGACGATGAGCGCGATCAGTGATCTGCTTTATTGGCAGGGGCTACGCAGCCATGCGGTGATGCTCTGGAATGCCAACAGCGTCTTCGGCTTCGATCGGGTGGATTGGGGGCGCCTGCAGGTGACGTCGCGCGTCACCTGCGTGAGCCGGTACATGAAGCATCTCCTCTGGCCTTATGGCGTCAATGCCCTGGTGCTGCCCAACGGCATCCCGGAACGCCACCTGGAGGCGGTGCCCCCGAGTCAGGTCACCCGTTTCAATGAGATCACGCAGGGGCGACTCGTCTTGACCAAAGTGGCGCGCTTCGACCCTGATAAAAACTGGGTCCCCGCCGTGCAATCGGTGGCTCGGCTGCGCGCGGGGCGGGAGCGGCCGCTCTTTTTCATGCGCGGCGGCATCGAGGGCTACGGCGCCAAGGTCCTGTCCGAGGTGGACAGCCTGGGCCTGCGCCGTAAGGACCTGAGCCTTGTCAACCCGAGCCTGGACGAGTTCTTCGAGGCGGTGGCTGCGGTGCAGGAGGAGGCGGACGTGATCTTTTTCCGTCGCTTCGTGCCGGAGCCTATCCAGCGGTTGTTGTTCCGCGCCAGCGATGCGGTGCTGGCTAACAGCGCCCACGAGCCGTTTGGGCTGGTGGGGCTGGAAGTGATGGGCGCGCAGGGAATCGCCTTTGTCGGCTCGACCGGCGAGGGGTACGCGCAGCATCTGCTGAACTCGGTCTCGCTCGACACCAATGACCCGAACGAGATTGTTGGAAACCTGCTTTACCTGCGCCATCATCCCCGGTTGGTAAAGGACATCCGGCGCGTGGGGCGCATCACGGCGCGCTACTACATCTGGCCGCGGGTGATCGAGAAAATGGTCAGCAAGTTGCAATATCTTCTGATGACAGGCGGAACCACATGGCCGTAGCAAGCGGGCGACGGGGCAGGCGACTGGCCGGGTTGGCCCTGGGGGCGGCACTGCTCCTGGGGGCGTGTAGCGGGGATGCTGGCGACAGCAGCGATCCTGACACGGCGTCGGCACCGCAGGCCCCCATCGCGGCGGAGGTGGGGGCGGGGGAGGTCCGCGTGGGCGAGGCAGCCCCCACCTTTCGCTTTTCTGCAGTGGATGGACGCGTGCTGGACCTGAGCGAGCTTCGCGGCCAGGCGGTCATCGTCAACTTTTGGGCGACGTGGTGCGCGCCCTGCCGCCTGGAGATGCCAGCCCTCCAGGCCGCCTATCAGGCTCACCGTGAGGAGGGGCTGGAGGTGATTGGGGTGGAGGTGGCCGCCAGCGGCACCGAGGAGGAGTCGGCGGCGTTCTTGCAGGAAGTCGGCGCTACCTTCCCGACCTATCGCGATGCGGACAATGTGTTGGAAGATCGGTTCTTGAAGGTTCCGGCCTTGCCGACCACGATTTTCATTGATCGCGAGGGGGTGGTTCGCTTCGTGCAACTTGGCCCCATGACAGAAGCGTTTATAACGGAACAGCTTCGTGGGCTTGGCTTCTGACGGCTCGGCGCTTTCCCCCTTGCCCCATGCCACGCTTTATACCCGCGCGGCCTGCACGCTGTGCGACCGCGCCGTCCGGCGTCCTGAGCGCGTTGGAGCGGGAAGCCCTGCTCGCGTTCCAAGTGGTAGACGTGGACACGGACCCGCTCCTGCGGGAGCGATTTGGCGAGCGCGTGCCGGTGGTGGCCCTTTCGACAGGCGACTGTTTCGAGGGGCGCATCAGCGAGTTCCGAATCCGACGCGCCCTGGAACGAGGGGCGTGACGGACTGTCATTTGGCGAAAGGCCATCCGGTGCGCTACAACAAAGCGAGCGATGCAACCAGGGGCACAGGGGCCGGCAAAAGATGAGCAGGAAAAAAGATGATCGGGCTTGAACTGTCGTACCCTATAGCGTTCTCGGCGGGGCTGCTCTCGTTCCTTTCCCCCTGTGTTCTACCCCTGGTGCCCATCTACCTGGGCTATCTGACGGGCGCGGGGGCGGGGAACCAGCAACTGGCGCTGGCCCAATCGCGTACATTTACTTTGGCGCACGGGCTCGCCTTCGTGATAGGCTTTTCGCTGGTATTCATCTCGTGGGGGGCCCTGGGCGGGGCGCTTGGCGATTTGGTGACCCATCCGCTCTTTGTACGGGGCGGGGCGCTGCTCGTGATTGCGATGGGGCTGCACCTGCTGGGCGTCATCCGCATCCCGCTGCTGTACATGGAAAAGCGCATGGCAGTGGAACGGGGGGCCAACCCCAATGTCTTTTCCTCGCTGCTGATCGGGGCAACCTTTGGTGCCGGTTGGACGCCGTGTGTGGGGCCGGTGCTGGGGGGAATCCTGCTGCTGTCGGCGCAGGGGGCCGACGTGATGCGCGGCGCGAGTTTGTTGGCGGTATACTCGATGGGGCTGGCGGTTCCCTTTCTGCTCGCAGCAGTCGGGCTCAGCCGCGCCAGCACCACCATCCGCCGTCTCGGCCCGCACCTGCGCTATGTAGAAATGGCGAGCGGTGTCCTTCTTGTTGGTATCGGGGTGCTGCTCTTCACCGATCAATTCACTCAACTCAATTCTTACTTTTTGCGTTGGACCCCGACGTGGTTGAGCGAGCGACTTTGAGCGGGGCTGGCCCAAAAAAGGGAGATTGTCGCGTTTAAGACTATAATATAGCCACGGCCCCTGAGCGGGTGCCGTGGCTGGGACGAGAGAACCATAGCGGGCACCGTCCTTGCTTGATATACTCTTTCACAAAGTACGCACATTGGGCGATAGGCCATGGATCTTCAAGAGCTGGCAAAGAAATTAACTGACGTGTTGCGCAAATGGGGCGTTCTCACCCCCCCGCCTGTGCCAGCACCGGTCCCTGTGCGCTCCCCTTCCTACCCACCCCGCCGCCATTGATGCGGCGCGCGCGCCCGCGCGGCCCGTTGCAGGTGCGCCCTCTGGCTGACTTGCCTTTTGTCAGAAGCGGGAGCACAATCCCCTGCCGCTCAGCCCCGGCCTCACAGCGCTCGCTGTTTGGGGCCCCTCTTCGCACGGGTTTGCTGTTTTCGTGGGAAGGGTAGCTCAGCCCTTCTCCTACCTATGTTATCCACTTCCCCCTCCCGCATCGCTCGTTCCCGTTCTTTTCCCTGGCTCCTGGCGGCGCTAGTCGTCCTGCCGCTGCTTGCGCTGTTTGCGTTGCGGGCCGCGCCCGTAGCGCTGTGGGCCTACCATCTCGAGCAGGCGGGCCAGGCGATGGCGCGCGGGCTGACATGGCCCCAGCCCCGTCAGGCCGACAGCTTTCCCCGCATGACTGATGAGGCAGCCCTTGCGATTGCCCTTGCCTCCCTGCGCGATGCCCAGGCCCAGCGCCCTCAGCATGGGCATGCCGCGCGGCAGATGGCCTACGTCCACCTCGCGCGCGGGGAGTGGCCGGCGGCGGCAGAGGCTTTTGAGGAGGCGCGTCGCTGGATGCCCGACAACCCGGTTCTCGCGTGGGAGACGGGCCTGGTCTATGAGCAGATGCTACACACCATCGAGGCAGGGGGTGCTGAGGCCGCAGCGTACGAGGCCGCGACCCCACAGGAACGGCTGCGCGCGGCGTGGCTGAGCGCGGGGTATGATGCATCCTACCTGATCGCCCGGGGTGAAAGCTCCCGCTTTCGCCAGCAGTACGAGGACGCCCTGCTCTGGTACGAGCGCGCCGCACTGATGCAGCCGCTGACCAGCACGCTTGCCCATTATCGCTCTGTTCTGGATGAAAGTCGGGGCGAGCAGGCAGCGGCCATGGCATCCCTCCAGCGTGCTATCGAATTGGATGAGGGCTGGCTCAGCGCTGAGATACGGGCTCGCGCCCGCCTGCGTTGGGGCATCTGGCACTTTAATCAGGGCCAACTGGATGAAGCGCTCCCCATTCTTGAATCGGTCCTCGAGGTCGCGCCGGGGGAGCCATCGGTGCGCCTCGCCCACGCCGATAGCTATCTGTTCCAGGGGATGATCCGCCACCAGCAGGGGGAGCTTTCGGAAGCCATTGCTCTGTTTGAAGAGGCTTTGGCCTTGAACGATCAAAATGCTTTGACCTATCTTTCCTATGGCAAGGCTCTCTTCTTCTTCGACAGGAGCCAGGCAGCGGAAACGGAGCGGTCGTTCGAGGCGGCGCTTGCCTTGAAGCCGCAGGATGCAGGCACGTGGCGCAACATGATTCGCTTCTGGCAGCAGGCGGAGCAGGGGGAGCGGGCCAGTGCGCTGTGCGAGCGGGCGCAGCAGGCAGGCCTGGCGGAAGGGCTCGCCGATGACTGTGCCTCCTTGACCGAGAGCAACTGAGTCCCGTATGCGAGCCACCCTTCTCCGGGCAAACGTCGCCTATGCCATCGGCAGTGCTGCAAACAGCCTGGCGCTCTTTCTGCTGATCCCGTTTCTGGTGAATGCCTTGCCCACCGAGGCCTATGGCGCGTGGGCCCTTTTCGAGGTTGCCATCCTGCTGCTCAGCATGACCGTTCTGGGCGGGATGGATGTGGGCTTGATGAGGGAATACTGGTTCCTGGAGAATGAGGAGGCGCGCCGTGCGCTGAGCGGGACGGTTGTGGGCGCGATGCTGCTGTGGGGGGCCCTGGTAGTCCTGGGGGGGAGCGCGGGCATGGGGCTCGTCCTCCAGCGAGGATGGGGTGCCTCGCTGCTGCCCGCCGGCTTGTCCTACACCGTGCTCTGGCTGGTGATGGGCATCGGCTATGCCGAGGCGCTGTTTTCCCTGCTCCTGTCGCTGTTTCGTATACGCGAGCAGGCTGTGCCCTTCGTGGTGTTGTCTGTCGGGCGCATGATCCTCTTTCTGGTAGGGGCGGTCGTGGGTGTGGAAGAGGTGGGTGGGGTGACGGGGGCGCTGGCGGGGCGCTTCGTGGCTGCCGTGGTGGGAGTGGCGGTTGCAGCATTTTTCACGCGCCGCTTTATGGCACCGACCTTTGATCGGCAGCGCCTGCGCGCTGTGGTTCGCTACGGGCTGCCCTTGTTGCCCACCAACGTAGCGATGTACCTGCTCTTCGCCTCGGACCGATACGTGCTACAGTGGGCCTCGACGTTGGAGGTGGTCGGCATCTATTCGTTTGCCTACAAAGTGGCCACAACGCTGGATGTGCTGGTCATCCGCCCCTTCAGCATTGATTGGGCACCGCGCCGCTTTGCCATTGCGGCGCGGCCCGCCGCGCCGCAGCAGTACGCGAAGGTGCTGCTGATTTATATGTTTGCCGCCGGTGGCTTTGCGCTGCTCATCCTGGCAAGCAGCGGCATGGTTTATCGCTGGGTGGCACCACCGACCTACCAGGCAGGGTTGGCCGTGATACCCATCCTCCTGCTTGCCTATTTTCTTTACGGGCTGAGCTACCCGTTGAACGTGGGGATCATGCTCAAGGATCAGACCCACCTGCTACCCCTTATCAGTTGGATCACTGCCGGGGTGTGCGTGGGGCTAAATCTTTTGTGGGTGCCCCGCTTTGGTATGGTGGGCGCTGCGTGGGCCACGGTGGTGGCGTATGCGCTGCAAACCAGTGGATTGACCTGGTTTTCCCTTCGCGTCTACCCCATCCCCTACCCGAAGGGTCCGCTTCTCGGGTTTGTGGGTGCGCTGTTAACAGCCTTCGCCGGTCTGGTGGGGCTGGATGCGCTTCTGGGAGGGGGGGACGGCATGGTGGTGGCGTGGGTGCTGAAGATGGGATGGGTCGCCGCCATCTGGGGAGGGCTGGCCCTTCCTGTGGCGATGGTGGGAACAGCGCGCGGTGCTGCAATCAGCCCTGCACCCTGCAACGGCGGTGTCCCATGAGTGAGTGGCTGCTGTACCTCCTGCTTCTGTTGCCCACGATTCAATATCGTTTCGAGCTAGGCAGCGTCAGCTTTGCGCTTGTCGAGCCGCTGGCGCTGGGCCTGATTGGCTTTCTTCTCGTTCGTCAGGCTCAGCTACGCGGGGGGGTGGTCTTGTCGGCCATCCGTTGCTATGGTTGTTCCTGACATTTGTTGTTTGGACAGCGCTGGGCCGCCCCTGGTCTGCCAATATGACCTACGGTCTGAGCGACATCCGTGATTGGGCGATTCCGGTTCTGTCATGCGTGGTATTGGTTTCGACGGTGCGAGTGTCATGGCACAGGTTAAGCGCGTTCTGGCTTACTGTTGGTGTGGGGCAGGCCCTGCTCACGATCTACCAGGCGAAAACCGACAGTGCGCGAGTGTTCATATCGGGCGGTACTGCCCTGTACAAGCGTGTCATCGTGGCTGGGGCAACTGGCGAATTGCCGCTCGCCTCCTTTGGCGCCGGCCTCTTTTCCCATCCAAACAGCGCAGGCTTCTTTTTTTGTCCTCATGCTATTGGTGTGGGGGGCGTTCATGCTGTCGTTGCGGGGGTGGGTTCGCCTGCTGCTGTTGCCGGTTGGCGGGGTGCTCGCGGTTGCCCTATACGTCACCTACGCCAAGACGAGCATGCTCACGGCGTTCCTGCTCTTGCCCCTGCTGCTTGTGGGGCAGCATCGGGTAGGGCGCTACGTACTGCCGTTGGTGCCCCTCACATCCCTGTTGGCGGCCAGCCTCCTCGTTTTTCTGACCTCGTCCCCTTCTGTGTATGCTGATTTGCCAGTTGAACTGGACACGGTAGGCTGGCGCTTTGAGCTGTGGGCGGATACCTTGGCCCTCCTCGAAGAGAGCCCAGCCAGGGTGCTGGTCGGCAACGGGGATGTGGCACTCGCGGAAGCCATGGATGCCCCCTTCATCCACCCGCACAATCTACCCCTCTACTTTTTGCTCTATTACGGTCTGCCTGGGCTGCTGTTCCTCGTGAGCTTTGTGCTGCTGCTGACCTGGATCGCCCTACAATCGGGGGCGATGTTTCAGCGGGTTCCCCTGCTCACCGCTATCTATCTCGCTCTCTGCGCTTTTCTGGTGGCGGGGAGCATTGATGTAATCCCCAATAACCTTGACATGCGCATGATCCTTCTCCTTTGTTGCGCGGGGCTTATCAGCCTGCAGCGCGAGCAGCGAACGGCGCCCGCTTCCCTTCCGGTATCTCATGCGCTCCCAACGTCCATTGCGCGTCCTAACCCTGTCTGAGCTTTTCCCCACGCCCAACCGCCCCGCCTTCGGGATCTTTGTGGCGCACCAGGTTTCCCATCTGCAGCCCTACTGCGAGCAGACTGTGGTGGTGCCCTCCCGCGTCTTTCCGCCGCTGCGGCTCGTGCGGCAGGTTGCCAACCCTTCGGCCTTTAAGGAGGCATGGCGGGCGTGGCGCGATGACCTGGCTACTACCCCCGACAGCACCGAGCGGGACGGCGTGACCGTGTACTATCCTCGTTACACCTCGCCGCCTAAGCAAGGATTCAATGGGCTGTGGGGATTCTTTGCCTATCCCTTCCTACGTGGGCTGCTGCAGCGGCTTCACGCAGAGCACTCCTTCGATATCGTTCACGCGCACTATGCTATCGCGAGTGGGGTAGTGGCGCTGTTGGCCCGTCGCTGGATGAAGGTGCCCGTCGTGCTGAGCATTCACGGTTCGGACGTGACGTACACTGCGCGCCAAAATGGTTTGAGTCGAGCGATCATCCGCTGGGCCTTCCAGGGGGTGGACAGGCTTGTGGCCAACAGCAGTTGGACTGTCCGGCAGATTGAGCACTATGGTGGAGCGCCTGATCGGATCGAGATCGTGCGGCTGGGTGTGAATCGAAACGATGGCGCGGCGGCGCAGGGTGCGGGCCAGGTGCCTGGCGACGATGGTGAGCTTCACCTCCTGTCCGTTGGCTATCTGGAGGAGCGGAAGGGGCACGCTTATGTGCTGCATGCCCTTCAGCGCCTGCATGCGGAGGGGCGCCGCGTGCGCTATACCATCGTGGGTGATGGGGCGCAGAGCCAGGCGCTTGAGGCGCTAGCCAGCAACCTGGGCATCCGCTCGCTGGTAGCGTTTGAGGGGTATCTTCCCCAAGAAGCGGTGTGGCCCCACTTTGCGGCGTGTGATTTGTTTGTACTACCTAGCGTAGATGAAGCCTTCGGGCTGGTGTACATCGAGGCATTGAGCCAGGGCAAAGCGGTGATTGGCTGCGTCGGCGAGGGGGGGCCAGAGGACTTGCGTGCTCTGGGGGATTGCATCGAACTGGTGGAACCCCGTGATGTAGACAGCCTGACCGATGCGATTCGCCGCCTGATGGACGATCCCGCGCGCCGACGTGCCCTGGGAGAGACGGGCCGACAGATCGTCCAGGCGCATTTCACCTGGGAGCGCACCGCCGCAGCCACCCATGCCCTTTACCGGCGCGTGCTAGACGATTACCGGCAAGGGACCCATCGGCGGGCCGTAGCGCCTTACTAGCTTTGAGGACGAAAAAGAGGCACCCCACCGGGTGCCTCTTCGGGGTGTGGGCTGCTCACGCGGGGACGCGGTTCGCCTTGCCCTCGTCAATCAGCATGATCGGGATGCCGTCGCGGATGGGGTAACGGTACCCATTGCGCGGGTTGAGCAGGTACTTCCCATCGGCTATCAACTCCAGCGGCCCCTTGTCCTCCGGGCATACCAGAATTTCCAGCAATTCCGCGCTGACTGCGCCCCCCAGGGGCGCTTGATCGTGTGCCGTCGGCGCAGGGGAGGGGGAAGCAGGGTGGGTGGCCGGCGCAGGCTGGCCCGACAGCTTGTCCAGCGCAACCTTACCCGCTATCACAGCGAGCGGGAGGGCCAATAGCGCAAGTGCTTGTTTCTTCATAATCTTTCCTCAAGCGGATTGGGATGAATCCATAGCCAGGTAGCAAGAGGCTAGCCGCAACCCGCGCCTTTGTCAAAGGGGACGGGGCAGGGGCGGCTGGCGGTCAGGACAGGGCGGGATGACCGACGGCCTGAGCCACCGTGCCGACTGGCACATCCAGACGGTGCAGCAGCGTGACAAAGGGGGCGAGGGGGCCGGTGGTGGCGAGGTGGAGGGCTCGCGAACCGGTGGGGTGTGCAAGGTGTCGTTCCGTCAGCACGCGCTGCACCTGGCGTGCGACGGCGGGGGCGGCATCCACCACTTGTAGCTGCGGGGCCAACTCACCAATCAGCGGCAGCAGGTAGGGGTAATGGGTGCAGCCAAGCACCACGGTGTCCGCGCCCGCCTCGACCATGGGCGCAAGGTACTGCCACAGCAGGGCACGCGTGGCGTCGTCGGTCAGGCGGCCCGCCTCGATCAGATCAACCAGCCCCGGTGCCACCTGCTCGATGACTGTGACCCCCTCCGTCCAACGCTCCATGACATCGCGCAGCAGGCGCCCCTGCATCGTAGCAGGCGTTGCCAGCACCCCCACCACATGGGAGGCAGAGGCCTGCGCGGCTGGTTTGACGGCAGGCACCATCCCCACAAAGGGGGTGGTGGGAAATTGCTCGCGTAGCCAGTGCAGCCCCGCCGCACTGGCCGTGTTGCACGCAACCACGATTAGCTTGGCGCCCTGCCCCAGCAGCCAGTTCGTGTCTTCCAGCGAAAAGCGCCGCAGGGTGGCCTCGTCGTGCAGCCCGTAGGGGCAACGGGCCTGATCTGCCAGGTAGACCAAGGGCTCATCGGGCAGCAGGGCGCGCACCTCGCGCAGCACGCTGGTGCCGCCAACGCCGCTATCGAACAGGCCAATCGGCCCCAGGGCCGCAGGGGAAGGCGCCATCGCGTTCCTGTTTCTCGATGGGGGGTGCCCCGCCAATCAGGCGGCGCGGCTCTGCTCGCGCAGGAGCCCCAGGCGCTTGTCGCGGAAGCGGCCGCTTTCACGGATAAACTGGCGGAACAGGCGGCGCATGCGCGGGTCCGTGGTGGCAAGCTCTTCGGGATGCCATTGGACCCCCACCAGATAGTGTCCATTGGCGGACTCGACAGCTTCCACTACCCCATCCGGCGCCCAGGCTGAAGCCACCAACCCGCTGCCTACCCGGGAGATCGCTTGGTGGTGCATGGAATTGACCTTGATGCCACGCACGCCCAAGAGGGTGCCAAGCCGCGAGTGCTCGTCCACCGAGATGGAATGGGTGAGCAAGTGGCGCTCGTAGCGACCCTGAACCGGGAAATAGTCGTGCTTGATGCAGTGCTCGAAGGTGGAGGCCAGGTCCTGATGGAGCGTTCCCCCACAGGCCACATTGATCACCTGCGCGCCGCGACAGACACCGAAGACAGGCTTTTTGTCCTGAATCGCCCAGCGAACCAACTGAACCTCGGTTGCGTCCCGGTCCATGTCCGTTTGCCCGCACAGGTGGTGGCGGTTTTCCCCATAGGAGGTGGGGTCCATATCCATCCCGCCGCAAAGAAACACCCCGTCCAGCTCTTCGTAGATTGCATGCAGGGTCGTTACATCCTCCAGCAGCGGCACAACGAAGGGCACAGCGCCCGCTGCTGCAAGGGTGGACACGTACTTCTTGCTCATGACCCAGCAATCTGGCATCCCATCGCTGTTGCCAGGCTGGGTCTGCGTTGGCAGGCCGATCAGGGGACGACTAGACATGGTTCCTCCCATTCCTTCCTATCGGGGGTCGTCTATAAAAAATCGCCCCTTGTCGTCCGTGGCCGCAGCGGTGCGGAGTTCGACAAAGGGTTCTGCTTGCAGTATAGCAGCGGACGCGCCGGAAGACAAACCGTTCCGTCCCCATTAAACCCACAACCCCCCGTGTACGTTGAGCACCTCGCCGTTCACATACGAGGCTTCTTCACTGGCAAGCCACGCGACGGCGCGGGCCACGTCCTCGGCTGTGGCCAGCCGCTGGAGCGGGATGGAGGAAACGATCTCGTCCCCCACGCCCACGGTGTCCACCATGCCCGGGTTGACCATGTTGACCCGGATGCCGTGCGGCCCCTCGCTGCGGGCGAGTGAGCGGGTGAGCACCACCACGCCCGCCTTGAGCGCGTGGTAGACCGCCGCATTGGGCGCGCCGCGCGCCAGTTCAGCATTGAGCGATCCCAGGTTGATGATGCAGCCGCCGCCCTGCTCCCGCATCAGCGGAATCACTGCCTGGCACATGTGGAAGACGCTGCCCAGGTTGCCAGCCACCATCCCATCAAAATCTGCCACAGTGGTATGGAGCATCGGCGCGGGAACAAACGGCCCTACGTTGTTGACCAGCAGGTCTATTGAGTCGAGCACGCGCTGCGCTTCGCGCGCCGCGCGTTGGGCGCCCTCCCTCGTGGTCACGTCAGCCCGGAGTACTGTTACCAGCGGGGTCAGCTTGCGAAGTTCAGCCAGGGCCGCCGCTGCTGCCGTCTCATCTCGTCTGTAGAGCAGTACCAGCGAATATTCCTGTTGTGCCAGCTGCCGCGCAATGGCCAGGCCGATTCGACGGGTGCCGCCCGTGATAAGTGCAACCTTCCCGTCCCCCATCTCCTTGTCCTTTTGCAATGTATGGCTCGTTGCGTGAGTTTGACTTGTAAATGCAAGAACAAGACCAGCGTCCCTGCCAAGACGCAGGGACACCGCTCGTCCCCTCGGTACGGCATAACTTGCCCTACCAACGAAAATGTTTATAATCCTGGTTATCGGACGGCCGGCAGGCCGCCCGTTTTGTTGTGTTTTTGGGCGCGGGCCAGCCGGTGCATGGCGGGTCGGGCCCTGACACTTTCTGCTCCAGCCTGCGGCTGGGGCCACCTGTCCACAGAAAGGATTTTTCATGGACGAACTGCGACGATATGAGCTGTACGTCGTCTTCCAGCCGGAGCTGGACGACGAGCAGCTCGAGACCCGTATCGGTCGAACAAACGGGTACATTACCTCGAACCGTGGCGAGATTGTCGAGGTGGTACGCAAGGGCAAGCGCCGCTTGCATTACCCCATCCAGCGCTTCAACCAGGGGATTGACGTTATCTATCAGGCGAACCTACCTGCATCGGCCCTGGAGCCGATGGAGCGCCAGTTGAACCTGAACGAGGACGTGATTCGCTATCTGGTCATCCGCCGCGAGGACCTGGAGGGGCAGCAGCGGCTGGCGGTGAGCCAGGAGCAGGTGGAAGCCTCGGTGGCCAAGCTACAGGCCGAGTCGCCGGAGGGCGTGCTCTTTGGCCAGGAAGCTGAGGATCAGGCTGAGCCGGACGAAGCGGGCGAGGATGAGATCGGCGTGCCCGATGCGGAAGATGTGAGCGAGGAAGATGCGAGCGAGGATCAGGAGATCGAGCTTTCGGGCGACACCTCCGCTGAGGACGAAGGAGACAATTCATGATGCGCCAACAACGACGCGGGCGGCGGGTGTGCAGCTTCTGCGTGGACAAGGTCCCGTACATTGATTACAAGGAAGCCGATCAGCTGCAGCGCTACATCTCGGACCACGGCAAGATTTTGCCGCGCCGCAAGACGGGCACCTGTGCCAAGCACCAGCGCCGCCTGGCCACCGCGGTAAAGCGGGCGCGGCACCTGGCCCTCCTGCCCTACACCGTCCAATAACCAGAAGGGCCATTCGACCTCCCCAAGGGGCCAGCCGCAGGCGTGCGAGCCGTCAGCTCCACCCCGGCTGGCCCCTTTGTGTTGGAAAGGATGACCTGCCCGCTTTCCTCTTTGAAAGGTTGTTATGGCACGAAAACAATCCAGCTCTTCCAGCGAGCTTCCCCTGAATCGCAAGCATGTCTCGCGCGCGCAGCGCGAGGCGCAGCAGCGCCAGCGCGTCGTGGTGGGCACCATTGTGGTGGCGGTCCTCGTGGCACTGGTTCTGGTGGGGGGGGCGCTGTTCACCGCGTTTGTGGAGCCGGGCCAGGCGATGGCCGAGGTGAATGGTGAGACCATCACGCGCCGCGACTTTTACGAGCGTGTGAATTACGAGCGCTTCCGCATCTATCAGGTGGCGCGCGAGACGCGAGAGCAGTACGAAGAAAACATGTCTGACCCGCAGACTGCCAGCTTCATGGGTCAGTTTTTCCAGCAGCAGTTGAGCCAGTTGGGGCAGATTTACGGCCAGGTGGGCTCGCAGACCTACGAAACGATGATCGAGGAACTCGTCATCGAGGAGGAGGCCGAGCGTCGCGGCATTTCTGTGACCGATGAAGAGGTGGAGACGGAGGTCCGTCGCCAGATCGCCCGCCAGGAGGGCGCGCAGATCGAGGTAGATGTGACAGCGACCTCGGAGTCACGCGCGGCCTTAACCGCGACCGCCGCCCTCTTCACCCCGACGCCGGAGCCCACCCCTACCGAGGCGGTAGAAGCCACGGAAAGCGCAGGGGACGAGGACGAGGATGCCGAGGGCACCCCGGAAGCGGAAACTACGGAGAGCGCAGGGGACGAGGACGAGGATGCCGAGGCCACCCCGGAAGCGGAAGCCACGGAAAGCGACCCCGCCACCCCCGCCCCCACCTTTACACCCGCCCCGACCCTGACGCCGAACATCCTGGCGCAGGACACCTTCGAGACGCGCTACCAGGAATTTCTGGCCGAGATGGAGCGCCGCACCGGCTTTAACGAGGCAAAATTCCGGCGCGTCATCCGGTTGCAGGCGCTGCGCGAGAAGCTGTCCGAGGCCATCAAGGCTGAGACGGAGGTGGAAACCAGCGAGGAGCAGGTACACGCCGCGCACATCCTGGTGGAGACGGAGGAGGAGGCGCAGCAGGTCATCGAGCGCCTGGATGAGGGCGAGGATTTTGCAGCGGTCGCCGCCGAGGTGAGCACCGATACCTCCAACAACCAGGACGGTGGGGACCTCGGCTGGTTCGGGCGCGGGCAGATGGTCGCCGCCTTTGAAGAGGCCGCCTTCGCCCTTGAGGGGGAGGGAACCCTCAGCGAGCCGATTCAGACTACCTTCGGCTGGCATGTGATCAAACTGCTGGAAGGGCCGGAGGAGCGTGAGCTGTCCGAGGAGGATATCGAGGCGCAGCGCAACGAGGCATTCCAAACCTTCCTGCAGGAGGCCAAGAGCGAGGAAACGATCACGCGCAGCTGGAACTTTGAGGATCTGCCCAGCGATCCCTTTTTGGCGGATCTGAGCCGCCCGCTGCCAACGCCGCCCGCTACCTTCACGCCTGAGGTGCCGGTCACTACCTCGACGCCCGTAGGTGCGGAAGCTCCTGACGCCGTGGAAACGCCCGCCACCGACGAATAACACCCGTCGAGCGGGGCGGGGACCGACCCCAGCCACAAGAAGAGGGCGCTTGCAACCAGCAAGCGCCCTCTTTTTTTCACTGTCGCCGCGCCCCATGCAAGGCGTTGTTAGCTCGTCGCGCGGTGTGCCTCGAAGACGTTGGGCAGGCGATTGATGCGGGACAGGATGCGCGACAGTTGCGCGGCGTCGGTCACCTCCAGCACGGCAGTCACTACCGCCGCCCCCTCTTCCCGATTCGTGATGGCGTTCACCGAGCGCATGTTCACCTTCTCGTTTGCCACCACGTCCACAATATCGCGGAGCAACCCATCGCGATCCAGCGCCAGGATGCGCAGCGAGACGGGGAAGACGTCGGCCTCGTCATGACCCCAATCCAGATCGAGCATGCGCTCCCGGTCTACATTGTTCAGCATGTTATGGCAGGTGCGCTGGTGGACCGTGATACCCTGGCCGCGCGTGATGTAGCCGATAATGTCATCGCCCGGCACCGGGTTGCAGCACCCTGCCATGCGCGTCATCAGCCCATGCACGCCGCTCACGCTGACGCTGCCAGACACGAGCTCCGATTCGTGGGCCAGCTTGCTTTGCAGGGCAGCGATTTCCGCCTCGATGCCCTGCGCGGTTTCTTCCGTACGGCGCGCTTCCAGCAGTCTCACGGCTATGCTGTGCGGGCTCAGGTCGCCGCAACCAATCGCCGCCAGAAAATCGTCCAGGCGGTCGAACTTGTTCTGCTGGGCGATGCGCTCCAGCGGCTCGTTGAGGCCCAGCTTGCGAAGCTCGCGCTCCATCATCTCGCGCCCGTGGCGGATGTTTTCCTCGCGGTCCTCGCGCCGGAACCAGGCACGAATCTTGGAGCGGGCCCGCCCGGTCTTGACATAGCCCAGGTAGGGGTTGAGCCAGTCGCGGGTGGGGCCGCCGCGCTTGGCGGTGATGATCTCCACCTGATCCCCGCCCTTGAGCTGATAGTTCAGCGGCACGATGCTGCCATTGACCTTCGCCCCCCGACACCGGCTGCCCACATCCGTGTGGATATAGTAGGCAAAATCAATGGGGGTGGAGCCGGCGGGCAACTCGCGCACCTCGCCCTTCGGGGTGAAGACGAAGACGCGGTCCGGCAGCACATCCTCGCGAATCTGCGTTAAGAAATCCTCGGCGTTGGCATTGCCGCCATCCTCGTCGCGCCACTCCAGCATCTGGCGAAGGAAAGCGAATCTTTTCTTCCAGATAACTATCGCGCTTGATCTTTTCCTTGTAGCGCCAGTGCGCCGCCACCCCGTATTCGGCAAAGCGATGCATCTCCTCGTCGCGGATCTGCACCTCCAGCGGCTTGCCCATCGGCCCGTAAACGGCGGTGTGCAGCGACTGGTAGTTGTTTTCTTTCGGGTTGGCGATGTAATCGTCGAACTCCTGCGGGATGGGTCGCCACAGGCTGTGCACGATGCCCAGGGCCGCGTAGCACTCCGCCTTGTTGCTCACGATCACCCGCACGGCTCGCACATCGAAGATCTGGTCCAGGTCGCGTTCCTTGCGCTTCATCTTGTTATAGATGCTGTAAAGGTGCTTGGAGCGACCCGAAATTTCTGCCTGGATGCCCTCCTCCTGGAGCGCCTCTCGGAGCTTCGCGATGACCGTCTGCAAGAAGGCCTCGCGCTCCTCGTGCCGCTCGTTGAGCCGCTCCTGCAGGTCACGGAAGACTTCTGGCTCCAGGTAGCGGAGACAGAGGTCTTCCAGCTCCCATTTGATCTGCCAGATGCCCAGGCGGTTGGCCAGCGGCGCAAAGATTTCCAGCGTCTCGCGGGCAATGCGCATCTGCTTCTCGCGCGCGAGGCCATGCAGGGTGCGCATGTTGTGCAGACGGTCCGCCAGCTTGATGAGGACGACGCGCACATCTTCCGCCATCGCCAGAAACATCTTGCGCAGGCTTTCCGCCTCCTGCTGGTCCAGGTACGCGGCGGCGGTGCCCCGTCACATCGGCGATCTGGCCCAGCTTGGTCACCCCATCCACCAGCCCGCGCCACCTCGTCGCTGAACTCGCGACGAATGTCCTCCAGCCGTAGGTCGGTGTCTTCCACCGTATCATGCAAAAGACCCGCCATCACAACGGGCGGGTCCAGGCGCAGAAAGGCGAGGGTGTCAGCGGTCGCAAGGCAATGGATGACGTAGGGCTCGCCGGTTTTCCGCGTTTGGTGCGGATGGGCGTGGTCCGCCAAGTCGTAGGCGTGGCGCATCTTCTCTTTGTCGAAGTCGGGCGCGTACTGGCCGACCTTGGCGATCAACTCTTCAATCGTCGTTGTGCCCACCATAGTGCCTCACCGCTTGGACGGAAACTTGACCGACGCTTCCCCGTTGCCAACAATACGGCCCTTGTCATCTACCCGGCACAAGCCGGCTAAATAAACACGCGCGCCCCCGAAGGGGCGCTCATCTGTGAGTCAAAATTTTGATTGTATGGCCTTGCTCGTTGCCCCGCACGGCGCTGGCGGGCATTTGCCAGGACCATGTAGGAACAGGAATCATACCACAGTGTATAGGGCGGAATTCAAAAGGCAACTAGCCAGTTCCGTGCCGCGGGGGCTGGGCCCCTGGCACGACGACTTTCCTTGCCGGTTGGGGGGCTCGTTGTGGGCTCTGGGGTTTGCCCTGCTGGCGCTCCTGCCGCAGCGCCCCGATGGGGATGCCACAGCCCTGGCCCACTGGCAGGCGCAGCACCTCCGGTCCCCCTGACTACGGTGCGCGGGGCGCTCTGGTGGAACGGGGCGGGTGCCCTGGTGGCATGGGGGGCGCTCGCGCGCCTGCTCGCCGTCCCGCTTTCCCGCCAACGCGCGGCGGTGGGGGCCGCGCTGCTCTGGCTGGGGCTTCTTGTGGCCTGGGGCGGCTGGGCCTGGAACCAGTCGCGCGGCTGGGAGGGCCACCTGTTTTTGGAGCCGGGCGTGGCGACCCCCCTGGGAAGCGATAGCACCCCCACCGTCCGCTTCGTTCGCTTCCTGATCCCGCCCGCGCCGGAGGGGGCGGGGCGCGCCCTGGCGCTTCGGCTGAGCGTGGCCGGGCAGCCCTTTGACCTGTCCGAAGCCGAGCCGTACCGGGCAGGGGGCTGGACGCTCCGACCCCTCTGGTATGGCGCGACTGTGCTGGCGGATCGCCTGCCAGCCCCCCTCTTCTTCGGGGGCGATGGCACCCAGCAGGCCCACCTGCGGGACGGGCGCGCCGTGCGCGTGACGGTGGGGGTGAGCCCGCTCCGCGTGACCAGCGAGCCACCGCTGGCGGGCTTGCGCGTGCGCCACCATGCGATTTTGAGCGCACGATTCGCGCCGGGCGAGGGGCTGTGGCACGCGGGGGGCCTCATCGCGGCAGCGGGGGGGCTTCTCTGGGCGACGGGGAGAGGCTATAATGCGCTAAACAGCATCGGAGGGAAGCAGGGTGAGCGAGCGAGGGGGGCCGGTGATCATCGGCGTGGCGGGGGGGACGGGCAGCGGCAAGACGACAGTGAGCTTTCTGATTCGCGAGCAGGTAGGGCCGGAGCGGATCGCCTACATCCAGCACGACAGTTATTATCGCGACGCGGGCCACCTGCCGCCGGAGGAGCGCGCGCGGGTCAACTTTGATCACCCAGACTCGCTGGAAACACCGCTCCTGATCGAGCATCTGCAGCGGCTCCAGCAGGGCGAGGCGGTGGCGGTGCCGACCTATGATTTCGCTATCCATTGCCGCGGCACCGAGACGCTCCAGGTGGTGCCAAAGCCGGTCATCCTCGTCGAGGGGATCCTCCTCTTTGCCGAGCCTGCGCTGCGCCCGCTGTTCGATGTGAAGATTTTTGTGGACACTGCCGGGGACATCCGCTTTATTCGTCGGCTCCGCCGCGACCTGGACGAACGCAGCCGGACCGTGGAAGCGGTGGTCGCCCAGTGGATGTCCACGGTGCGGCCCATGCACGAAGAATTTGTCGAGCCCTCCAAGCGCTATGCCGACCTGATTATCCCGCGCGGGGGCAAAAATCGCGTTGCTCTGGACATGGTGGTTTCGCGCATCGAATCGTTGCTCGCCTAGCGATTGACTCATGCTATCCCAGTCCCTGTCCCCCCAACAATTTGAAGCGGTCATTGCCTGGCTGCGCCAGCGGCTGCGCGAGCCATTGCCCGGGCGCGAGGTCTTCATGCAGATGGCCCCGGAAAACCCCATGCACCTGATCGTGGAAGCGGCGCGGGCGAACGGCTGCCGCGAGGGAGCCGTGCTGCTGCTGGTCTACCTGCTCCGCGGCCAGATGCACACCGTGCTGACGCTGCGTGCCGCGGGGCTTCGCAACCACGCGGGGCAGATCTCGCTGCCCGGTGGCCGCGTGGACCCCGGCGAGGACATGGTGCAGTGCGCGATCCGCGAGGCGTGGGAGGAGTTGGGCATCGTGCCGGCGGAACTGGATATTCTGGGCCGCCTGTCCGAGCTTTACATTCCGCCGAGCAACTTTTGCCTGGTGCCGATTGTAGCCGTTACCCATCGTCGCCCCGACTTTCAGCCCCACGACGTGGAAGTGGCAGAGCTGATCGAGACCCCCCTGGCCCTCTTTGCCGAACCCGCCAGCCGCCAGGAGGAGACGCGCCTGATCGCCGGGGTGGAGCGGCGCGCGCCCTATTACCTTGTCGGCTCGCACAAGGTGTGGGGGGCCACCGCCATGATTCTCGCCGAGATGGCGGCGCTCTGGGCCAGCCACGATGGCGAAAGCGCTGCCGCTTCCCATGTTTGACGAGCTTTCCTTGAACCGTGCCACGTTGAAGCGCTCGCTCCAGCGTGCCTTTGTCGTGGGAAACTGGCGCGTCGCGCTGGGGCTGGCGGTGGCGCTGGCTGGGGGCGCGCTGGTGGGCGGTGCGTTGGTGGTGCTGGTGCATCCCGTGCTGGCGCTGGCCCTGCCGCTCGCGCTCGGTGCCGGCGTGCTGATGCTGCGAACGCCGCAGTGGGGGCTGTATGGCATCGTGCTCGTCGCCATCCTGCTGCCCTTTGCGGCGCTTCCCGTCAGCATCGGCTTCAAGCCTACCTTTCTGGATGGGGCGCTCGCCGCCACCTTCTTTGTCTGGTTCATGACGCTGCTGGGCGGGCGCAGCGTGCGCCCCCGCTTTGCCCCCTTCAGCCCGCTTGTCCTCCTGTTCATGGGCATCGCCTTTGCCGCGTTTGTGGCTGGGTTGGAGCACGCTGCCCTGGACAAGCAGACCCTCCGCCGCTTCCTTGAGCTGCTGCTCGGCGTCGCGCTTCTTTTTCTGGTGGTGGACCATGTGCGGCGCCCGCAGCAGTTGTACGGGCTGGCCACCCTGATCTTGTGGGCGGGCTTCGCCAGTGCCCTGCTGGGCATCGCCCTCTACCTGCTGCCGCACCCGATTGCCAACGGCCTGCTCAATCGCCTTGCCGTGTTCGATTACCCGGCGGGCTTCGTGCTCCGGTTCATCCTGGACGACCCGGCCAACAGCCAGCGTGCCATCTCGACCAGCGTGGACCCGAACGTCTTCGGCGGGATGCTCATCCTGCTCGGTGCGTTTGCCGCGCCGCAGGTGGCCGCGCGCCACCCGCTCGTCCCGCGCTGGCTGGCGCTGACGATGCTGGGCACGATGGGGCTGGCGCTCGTGCTAACCTTCTCGCGCGGCTCCATGCTCGGCCTGCTGGTCGCGCTGGCCCCGCTTATGATCCTGCGCTACCGCCGGCTGATTCCCTGGGTGCTGCTGGCCGGGGTGCTGCTGCTGGCGCTGCCCCAGGCGCAGGCCTATCTTGCCCACTTCCTGGCGGGGTTGCGCGGGGAAGACCTGGCCACCCAGATGCGCTTTGGCGAGTACAAGGATGCGTTGCGGCTGATCCAGCGCTACCCGTACTTCGGGGTAGGCTTTTCCGGCGCGCCAGACATTGATTTGTACATCGGCGTGTCCAGCGTGTACCTACTCATCGCCGAACAGATGGGGCTGCTCGGGCTGGGCGCCTACCTGCTCGTCAACCTGGCCTTCTTCCTCTTCGTCGTGGGGGCCATCCGGCAGTTTGCGCGCCCCCCGGCGGGCGCAGCAACGGTGGAGGGGCGCGCCGAGCCCCTGCTGCTTGGCCTGACCAGCGCCATTCTGGGCGCGCTCTTTGCTGGCATCTTTGATCACCATTTCTTTGACATGACCTTTCCTCACTTTGCCACCCTGTACTGGCTCTTCATGGGGTTGGCCGTGGCGGCGGCGCATATCGGGGCGGAGGAGCGTGCCGCCCGCGTGGTGCCCTCGCCCCCTACAGCCAATCCCCTGCTCCCGCTCCTGGAGGGGGCACAAGGGTGAGGGATTGCCTCGCAGGGGGTGCCCTGATAAAATCGGCTACACGATGACCCAGCCTCGGAAGGAGTGCAGCAGCTATGTTGGAAATCGAGCGACAGGATTACAAGCGGTGCGAGATTTTGCGCGTGCAGGGTCGCATTGACAGCAGCAACGCCCAGGAATTTGAGGAGGCGCTGATGCAGGCGGTGGAGGACAAGGGCAACGTGGTGGTCAACCTGAAGGGGGCGGAGTATCTGTCCAGCGCTGCCATCCGTGCGCTGATTGCCGCGCTGAAGGAGACGCGCGGGCGCACGCTCCGCAAGGGCAATCTGGTGCTGGCCGAGGTGCCCGACCGCCTGCGCGAGGTCTTTGATCTGGCCGCGCTGAACTCCCTCTTTGAGTTCCACGACACCGAGACATCGGCAGTAGGCTCATTTTAAGCTCGGCCGGGGAGAGGAGTGGGCCCGTCGCCCGCTCTGCCTCCTGGCCGACCCGTGAGGGGGAAGCGGTGCAGCGGTTGCTATTGACCGAGGGAAGCGTGCGCGACCTGACCGTGATTGATAGGTTCGTGGACGAGCAGGGCACGCACTGCGGCCTGGATGAGCGCCGCCTCTTTCATGTGAGGATGGCGGTGGATGAGGCATGTGCCAACATCTTTGAGCACGGCTATGCCGGCGCGGGGCGGACAGGCCGCCTCGAGATTGTCATGGGGTGCCAGCAGGATGAGTTGCTCATCCGCATCTACGATTGGGGGGCTACCTTCAACCCCGCGACGATTGCGCCCTTCGATCCGCTGCTTCCGCTGGAAGCGCGCCCCATCGGTGGCCTGGGGATTCACCTGATTCAAAAGCTCATGGACGGCGTCGAGTACCGCTTTGATGTGGGGGGAAACTGCCTGACCCTCCGCAAGCGAGTAAGGGGCTAGCGCCCGCGCCCTCCCCCTCCCCCGATGAGCATCCCGCGCGCCTCGCTCTACCGCCTGCTCGTCATGGTGCTTGGCTATGGGTGGCTGCTCCTTGCCTGGCGCCAGCCCCACGGGCCGATTGCGTGGTCCGTCGTGGGCGTCTTTGTGGTGGTGTCGTGGTTGGTCAAGCGGGCGGGCTTCCGCGTGGCGGCAGAGGTCACGCACAGCCTGGTCGACCTGGTGGACGTGGCCGCCCTGCTGGTGCTGGGCCGCTGGGGGGCGCGGTGGTGGCCCTGCTGAGCGGCTTCCTGCACACGCTGGTGGTGGCCTATCGTCGCGGCTCGCGCGGCTGGCAGCCCTGGCTGGAGCTACCGCTCTTCCAGGGGAGCGTCAGCGCCCTGCTGGCGCTGGCAAGCGGCACCCTGTATCAACGGCTGGGGGGGCACTTCCAGCCGCGCGATTTGCCGTGGACGCAGCTTGTGCCGCTGGTGGCCCTCTTCCTCCTCTGGTTTCTTCTCGATCACCTCCTCTGGATCGGCTCCCTGCTCGCACGGGGGAGAGGGGCACGGGCCGTCGCCTCCCGCCGGCAAATTACGCTGGTCTCGCTGATGGTCGAGCTGCTTCCCCTGCCCTTCTCGGTGACCCTCGCCGTTTCATGGACGCTCTTCGGCCCCCTCCTGCAGGCGCTGCTGCTCGCGTCCATCGTCCTGGTCGCCGCCGTGGTGCGCTGGCTGGCGCTCTCCATGGGCCGGACCGAGGAGCGGGTTCAGGCAGTTTCCCTGCTGAACAAGTTTGGCCAGGCGCTGGTGATGGCGCAGATGCGCGAGGCGGAGCTGGCTACCCTCCTTTACGACTACGCGCGCCAACTGGTGCCCGATGCGCGCTTTGCGCTGGTGCTGCTGGAGCCGGACGGCATGACCTTTCGCACGCTGGAGGCCAGCCCGGAGATGCAGGTGCGCATGACGGAGCTGATGCCCTTGATCCTGCCGATGCTCCATGACCGACCCCGCGGGCGGCTCCTTTCCGTCCTGTCCGAGACAGCGTTGCAGGAGGAGGCGGAGCGCGACCCGCTCCAGCGCCCCGCGCGGGGCGGCGTGCTGCTTTTGCCGCTCCTGGCCAGCGAGGCGCTGCTGGGGGTCTTCGTCGCCGAGGCGCTGCGTGCCGATGCGTTCACGCTGGATGACGGGCGCACCCTTTCCGTGCTCGCGACGCAGACGGCGGTTGCGCTGCAAAACGCGCGCCACTTCCGCCGCGAGCGCTGGCGCGTGCGTCAGCTGAGCACCCTGGCCGAGGTCAGCCGCATGGTGGCCGCCGCGCCCAACCTGAATAACTTTTTGCAGGCGGTGGTCGAGTTGGTCAGCACCAATTTTGGCTATTACCACGTACAAATTTACCTGACTGAGCCGGAATCGGGCGAGATCGTGTATGGCGCGGGCAGCGGTGCGGTGGGCAAGGCGCTCGCCTCCCACCCCGCACGCCTGCACATCGGCACGGACGGGGTTATCGGCTGGGTAGCGGGGACGGGCGAACCCCTGCTTGTGCCGGATGTGCATCTTGAGCCGCGCTACCGCCCCGATTCGACGCGCCTGCTGCCGGATGTGAAGGCGGAATTGGCAGTCCCGCTCAAGATCGAGGCAGAGGTGCTGGGGGTGCTGGACGTGCAGAGCGATTGTCTGGGCGAGCTGGACGAGGAAGATGTATTCACCCTCACGGCCCTAGCGGATCAGATCGCTGTGGCAATCCAGGATGCCCGCCTGGTGGCGGAGCAGCGCGAGGCGGCCTGGGTGACCAGCGCCCTCCTTCAGTTCAGCCGCGCCCTCAACCCGCTTTTTAGCCTGACCGACGTGGCCAACACGGTTGCCGAGCTTGCCCCCTCGCTGGTGGGGGTGGAAATCGCGGCGCTTTACCTGTGGCGCCCCGAAGAGCGCCACCTAGAGGGGGCCGCCGCGCATGGCCTGGGGCCGCACGGGGCGGCGACGGTGCAGCGCACCTACCTGGCGCCAGAGCGCCTCCTGCCACGGGGCAGCTTGCCCAGGCAGAGCGATCCCCTCCCGCTCGAACGGACTGCCGCCGCGCAGGCCCTGCCTGGCTACATCCTGGCAGAGGAGGGGGAGGGCGGCGGCGTGCTGGCACTGCCGTTGCTGGCCCAGGGCGGCTTTGTGGGAATCCTGCTGCTGGCCACAACCGGGGCCGGGCGTCGTCTCAGCAAGCGGCGGCGGATGCTGGCGCTCGGCATCGCGCAGCAGGCGGCTGTCTCGATCCAGGGCGCTATGCTTTATGCCGCTCAGCAGGAAGAGGCTGCGCTCACGGCGGACCTGCTGCGGGTGGCGGAAATGATTGCCGGGCGCTCGGAACTGCACGATGTGCTGGACCTTGTCACGCGGCTGACCGTCACGATGACGGGGGTGCGCCACTGCATAGTTTATCTGTGGGATGGCGAGGGGGATCGGCTGAAACCCGCCGCCGCCTACGGCTTTTCCCCCGAGGTGGAAGCGGCCTGGCGGGCGCGGCCCCTGGCGGCCCGCGACCTGGGCTGCCTGACGCTGCTCTGGGATGCCACGGAGCCAGTGTTGCTCGGCGTCCAGGGGCACCCACTGGGCTGCCCTGCGCTGGAAGTCCTCTTCGAGGGGCGGATGGTGGGTGCCATGCCGCTCCGCGCCCATGACATGTTCCTGGGGGCGCTGATGGTGGATCTGCCGCACCCGCAGCCCCGCCTGGGCAATCGGCTGCGCGCCATCCTGGTCGGCATCACGCGCCAGCTGTCCGTGGCGCTGGAGCATGCGCTGGTTCACGACGAGTTGCTGCAAAACGAGCGGCGCACGCAGGAGTTGGCGCTGGCGCGGCAGATTCAGGGCGCGCTGCTGCCGGATCGGGCACCGGATGTGCCGGGGTACGACATCGCGGGCTACTGGCGCCCGGCGCGCGAGGTGGCGGGCGATTTTTACGATTATCTGCGCCTGGGGCAGGGGCGGCTGGCTGTTACCATAGCGGATGTGGCCGACAAGGGGATGGGGGCAGCCCTGTTCATGGTGCTCACGCGCACGGCCCTGCGCGAAAGCTTGTGGAGCGAGGAGGACGCGGGGCGCGCGCTCCAGCGCACCAACCATATCATTTCCGACGATGTGCGCGGCGGCATGTTCCTGACCCTCTTCGTGGCGATTTTGACGCCGGAAAGCGGGCAGGTCCAGGCTGCCAACGCAGGCCACCTGCCCCCCCTCCACTATCACGCGGCCACCGACACCCTGGCGATGCCGATTCCGCGCCACCTGCCGCTTGGCATCCTGCCCGACACCCACTACGCCTCGTTCGAGTTTCACCTGGCGCCGGGCGACGCGCTGATCCTGATGACCGACGGGGTCATGGACACGATCAACAGCGAGCAGGCCATGCTGGGGCTGCCGCGCCTGACCGAGATTATCTATGAGCATCGCCGCAGCGACGCGCGCCACCTGCTCCACACCATCCTGGACGCGGCCCTGACCCACGCCGCGGGGGAGCCCTTCGCGGACGACCTGACGATTGCTGTGGTGCGTCGGCTGTAGCGAGCGCCCCGCGCCCTACCCCTTCAAGCGCCGCCGGATGGCCTCGGCATGGCCCTGCAGCCCCTCCGCCTCTGCCACGCGGATGGCATCCGGGCCGGTCTCGGCCAGCGTGCGTGCCCCACGCCAAAGACCGAGATGATCTTTTGAAAGTCGCGCACGTTCACGGGGAATTGAAGCGTGCGGTCCGACTGGTCGGCATGATGTGGCTCGGGCCGACGATATAGTCGCCCAGCGCCTCGCAGGCGCTCTCGCCCACGAAGACGCCGCCCGCATGCTCCACCTGATCGAGCAACGCCCACGGCGATTGGGTGAGCAGGCACAGGTGCTCCGGCGCAAACGCGTTGGCGAGGGCCATCGCCTCATCCAGGTCCTGCGTCAGCACGATGGCGCTGCCCCGCTGGAGCGAGCCCTCGATGATGGCGCGGCGCGGCAGCAGCGCAAGCTGCGTTGCCACCTCGGCGGCAACCCGCTCGGCCAGCGGGCGGCTGGGGGTTAGCAGCAGGGCCGCCGCCAGCACGTCATGCTCCGCCTGCGCCAGCAGGTCCGCCGCCACCAGGGCCGGATCGGCGCTGTGGTCGGCAATCAGCAGCGTCTCGGTTGGGCCGGGCAGCCCCGCGATGCCGACAGCGCCGAACACGTGGCGCATGGCCAGCACCGTGAACAGCCCCCCCGGACCCAGAATCTTGTCCACCTGCGGCATCGTCTCGGTTCCGTAGGCCAGCGCCGCGATCCCCTGCGCGCCGCCCACCTGGAAGACCCGCGTTGCCCCGCCGATGCGCGCGGCGGCCAGGATCACATCTGCCACGGCCAACTCGCCCCGCTCCCTCTCCTCGGTCAGCCGCTCGCGCGAGGGCGGCGAGATCAAGACGATTTCCCGCACCCCCGCCACCTGGGCGGGCACGGCGGCCATCAGCACGCTGGAAGGATAAAGCGCCTGCCCGCCGGGCGCGTAGATGCCCACCCGCTCCAGCGGGCGCACCAGTTGGCCCAGCCGCGAATCGCCATCGTCGGCCATCCAGCCCGCCTCTGCCGCCGCCTGCCGCTCGTGGAAGCGGCGGATGCGCGCCGCGCTGTGCTCCAGTGCCGCGCGCAGGGGGGGCTCGAGGCGCGCATGGGCCGCTTCCAGCGCCTCGAGCGGCACTTCCAGCGCGCCCAACTCTTGCCCGTCCAGCGCGCGCGTATAAAAGCGCAGGGCCTCATCCCCCCTGGCGCGCACATCCGCCGCAATCTGCGCCACCCCCTCTGCTGCGGAGGGCACCGCTCGGCCCGTCGCCGCGCTCAAGCGCTGCAGTGCCGCCTCCGGCACCAGTGCCTCATCCAGCGGCGCGCGGCGCAGCACGCTTTGCTGGGCCTCCGGCACGTCAAGGATTCGAATCATATACCCACCTGGGATGCTCAGCGGCTCAACGGCGCGACGTGCCGGAGAGTGCCGGCCCGCTCGCTGGTGGCGCGCAGGGTGAGGGAGCCCCCGGCGGGCGCACGGATTACCCATTCCGCCTTGCCGCGGTTGTCCGTGGCAGAAAGCGACCATGCGCTGGAAACGTCCAGCTTGTTCGAGCGCCCTTCCAGCTGGCCGATTTCCTGGCGCGCCTTGCCGCTCAGGATCGTCGCGCCGTCGGGTAGCTCCAATTCGAGGCGCACGGGGCGCACAGCCTGCATGGCCAGGGCACGCTTCGACACGTAGGTGGGGAAGAAGCCCTGGTTCTCGAGGACCGCGAGCACGTGGTAGCTTTCGTCTCCCAGCGGCGTGATTTCCACGGTGCGCCACCCCAGGCGCGGGGCCATCGTGGCAAAGGCGAGGGCAAAGTCGGCCTGCGGCGCGATCTCCGCTTCCAGCAGGGCATGGGGGGGGTTGCGCCAGCTATACATAAAGTCCCAGCCGCCTAGCTCCACCTGCCCCAACTGGGGGTGCTCCCACGGTTGCCACGCGCACGAGCGAGTCGGGCGCGTGCTCCAGCACGAAGTCGAGGACCTTGAGGTCATCTTCAACCGGGTGCTTGCGGAACCACTCGATAAACTTCTTTTCTTTCTTCTTGGATTCGACGCCCGAGGCCGTCGCCAGGTCCCAGAGCTCCACGGTGAAGGCAAAGATTCCCTTGTGGTCAAAGAGCCAGTCATCGAAGACGCCGGTGATGACCTCTTTGGGGTGATACTTGAAATGATGATACACCGAGACGGTGGGGTAGCCGGTCAGGTCGGTGCCGCGCTCGCCGATGGCCTCGAAGACCCACAGGTCGTCCGGTGTCCATCTCCTCGTCGCTCTTGCCGCCGTAGGGGCGCAGGATGGCGCGGCTGTAGGTGTGGTAGGTGAGCGCGCCAAAGATGTTGGGATGGGTGGCGAAAAAGTCTATAGTCGCGAGAATTTCCGGTTCGGAGCCAGGGTAATTGCCCGCGCCGCTCTGCTCGCCCTCGGGCCGCCACGCGCCCGGAAAGTTGCGGTTGAAGTCCAGCCCCTGCAGGGGACGGGCGCCCTTGATGATGTGCCCGTCAAAGTTCTCGATAGTCCCTTCCGGGAAGAGGCGATAGTAGCGTCCGCCCACCTCGTCGGGTCGCCGCTTGATCATCAGGCGCGGGTCACGCTCCGATTCCTTCCAATCGCCCGTGGGGTCCAGCAGGCGCATCTGGAGCACGCGACCATCGCCATCCACGTCCTCGGCATGCAGCCCGTCCTGCTTTTCCTCATAGGGGTAGGGGCGCGTGCCGGAGCGCAGGTAGGCTGGCTTGTCCGCCAGGGCAAGCGCGGCGCCGTCTGGGTTGAGCCGCGGCACGATGTAGAAGGCCTGCTCGTCCACCATGCGCGTGACGTTGGCATCATTTCCGTAGGCTGTGAGCAGTCGGTTGAGGACGAAGAGGGCAGCCATCGAGGCGGTGAGCTCGGTTGCGTGGATGTTGCCATCTATCCAGAAGCCGGGCTTTTCTTTGTCGGCCCCTGTCTCTTTGTTGGTAACGATCACCAGGGGGATGTCGCGCCCCTCATAGGAGGTGCCGAGGGTTGTTAGCTCCACAATCTGCGGGTGTTGCTCGCTCAGCCACCGGAGCCGCTCGTTCAATGCCTCATTGTTATAGTAGGTGTCAAATCGGATGTCCACGAAACAAAACTCCTCGATGAGTAGATGGGGGGTCAGGCTTGTGGCGGGTAGTCCTCATCCGCCAGGCCTTCCAGTTGCTCGACAAGCGCCCGAAGTTCAATCGGGCGCAGTTTGTGCGAGGCACGGTTGACGATCAGGCACGCCTCCACCTCCAGCAGCGTGTCAATCTCGACTAGGTCGTTCTCGCGCAGGGTGGTGCCCGTCTGGACGATGTCCACGATAAGCTCGGCCATGCCGCAGATGGGGGCAAGCTCGATGTTGCCGCTCAGGCCGATGACCTGCGCGCCGAGCCCCTGCTGGTCTACATACTCTCGTGCCACGTTGGGATACTTGGTGGCGATCGTCAGATCATGCGCGAGTCGCCAGTTCCGCTCCTGGCTGGCGCGGGGGGTGATCAGGCTCATCCGGCAGCGGCTCGCGGGGATGAGCGCGCCCAAAAGCAGCGGCACCAGCACATCCACCCCGCTTTCCCACAGCACATCGCGCCCGGTGATCCCTATGTCCGCCGCGCCCTGCTCGACATAGATCGGCACGTCGCCATCCTTTGCCAGCAGCACGCGGAACAGCCCTGCCTCGGCGATCATCTTGCGGTCACGCTGCGCGGCCCGCACCGATTCCATCGGATAGCCGAGGCGCTCCCATAGGGCGAGCGTCGGCTCCAGCAAGCGCCCCTTGCCCAATACCAGGGTGAGGGGCGCGCGGTTGCCGTTGACAGGGGGAGGGAGGGGGTGTGGTGGCTTGCATAGGAAAAGGCATGGGGTCAGAGATAGGGATGATAGAAGGGGTAGGGCTACCGCGGAAAGAGCAGCCAGCCCATCAGCACCGCGCCGCCCATGACCCCCAGCACCGAAAGCTTGGCGTGCCATCGGTAGAGCGCGAGCAGGGCGAGCGCGAAGATGGCGGCTGTTTGCCAGTCAGTGACCGCCTCGCGGGCAAGCTGGAGCGCGGCCACGGCAATCAGCCCCACCACGCCCGCTGTGACCCCGTCCAGAAAGGCGTGGGTGCTCTGGTTTTCCACCAGTTTCTCCAAAAAGTCGTGGCCCAACAGGGTGAAGGCGAAGGCAGGCAGGAAGATGCCCACCGTGAGCGCCACCGCCCCTGCCGCGCCGCCTCCAATATAGCCCACGAAGGTAGCGAAGATGATGAGCGGCGCGGGCAGGATTCCCGCCAGTGCCAGGCCATCTAAAAACTGTGCGTTGCTCATCCACTGCCCGACGACTACGGCGTCGTGCTGCAAGAAGGGGATCACCGTGTAGGCGCCGCCGAACGTGAGCAGCCCGCTCCGCAGCCCGTACCCGAAAAGCGCCGGCAGCGAGGGCGCGAGCGGCGCCGCGAGCAGGGGCGCGGCAAGGAATAGTGGCAGAAATCCGTGCAGCGGCAAATTGGCATGTCCCCGTCGCGCGACGGTATAGCTCAGCCCTGCAAGGGGGAGCGTTACCAGGAACGGGACCCCCAGGGCACTGGCGAGCGCCACGAGCAGGGCTATCACTGCCAGCCAGCGATCCGTCAGGGCATGGCTGCCGATGCGATGGACAGCGCGGAAGATCAGCGCCACCACCGCGGGCTTGGCACCATAAAAGAGGGCCACCAGGGGCCCGCGAATGCCATAAGTGGCATACATCCAGGAAAGGGCAAACATCAGGACGAAGCCGGGCAGCACAAACCCGAGCCC
The DNA here is from genome assembly GCA_963721895.1 of uncultured Chloroflexia bacterium. GTDB lineage: Bacteria > Chloroflexota > Anaerolineae > Ardenticatenales > Ardenticatenaceae > CAVRLZ01. The sequence continues at coordinate 424,184 of CAVRLZ010000031.1, forward strand.
GGCCAGCAGCCCCCCCAGCCGACCGCGCGCTACCATCCCAAAGTACACACACAACTCGGTTGCTTCCGGGCCGGGCAGCACCTGATAGACAGCCAGCACGCGGTTAAAGCGCTCGCGCGTGATCCACCCTTCCTCCTCCACCAACTCCTGGCGGATCATCGCTATCTGAGCAACCGGGCCGCCCCACGCCAGCAGCCCAAAACGCAAAAAGCGCCTGAAGAGGCGCCCGTAAGATTCCGTTGACAGAAGTGGGAGTTGGGACATGGCAAAGTCTCTCGTCTCAGGCGAAGGGTAGAGGATCAAAGAGAGCCACAAGGCGGAAGGGTGGCATCCATGCCACCCTTCCGATACGGCATCGCCCCTGTCCGCGGATTAAAGCGGGGTGCCAGGGATGAGCGGCTCCGCCGGCGTGCCGGGTGCATCCGGTGTCACAACAGCAGGCGGTTGGGTGCGGTCGTGCAGCTTGCCAACCACGCGGTTCAACTCGCGTGCGGCAATCTCGCGGCCCCCCAGGCCAAAGGCGATGGCCGCCGCGATGGCGACCGCGCCCAGCAGCAGGCCGAACGCCAGGGTCACGATGCCCACGGCGATGCCCATCTGCTGCAGGGCCATGAAGATGGCGAGCAAGATGATGCTGTACCGGGCGACCGTTGCCAGCAGGTCCGCGTTTTGCACCCCGCTGGATCGGATCGTCTGCTCCGCCAGCCGTGCCAGGTAGAGCCCCAGCCCCAGCACCACGAGGCCCAGCAGCACGTTGCCGAAGAAGATCAGGAAGCCCGTGATCAGCCCGGACAGCGCCTCAAAGCCAAGCAAGTTGGCTGCCTCTGCCGCGGCAAAGAGCATGATGCCGACGATGAGCAGCGTGCCCACGATGTCGCTCGGCTGGCGGCCACCGGGCGCGTCGCTGCGCAGGCCGATCCGCGTGAGGATGCGGTCGAAGCCCACCCCGGAAAGGATGTCGCTGACGATGTCGGCGATCAGCCGCGCGACGAAGTAGGCGATTGCCAGCAGGATGCCTGCCGCGAAGATGTTGGGAATCGCTTCCAGCACCTGATTGAGCATGGCGATGGCGGGCTCGCTCAGCGCGGCCAGATTCAGCGCGTCCAGGGCGGTGATGGCCACGGGCAGCAGGATCAGCGCGAAGACCACGGTGCCGATCAGCCGCGAGAGGCTCATCGGGGCGTCCGTCGTTGACACGGACGGTTGTCCGGGGCTGACGGTGATGGTTTGCGCGGGGCCCTGGCTGAAGCCTACGCGCGCCGCCAGGTTGTCAATGCCCGTCGAGGTGAGCAGGTTGGTGACGATGTCCCGCACGATGCGGGCAACAAAGTAGCCGACGATCAGGATGATCGCGGCGCTCAGCAGGTTGGGCAGGAAGGCCACCACGTCGCTGACCATCTCCTCAACCGGTGCCAGCAGCCCCTCCAGCCCCAACGCATCCAGGATGCCGGGGAGGAAGAGGAGCCAGATCAGCCAGTAGCCGAGGGTGCCCAGCGATTGGCCGAGGGGCACCGGCTGTTCCATCTGCGCGCTACGGCTCAGCCGCTCGTCCCAGTCGGTCGCGCCAAGCGCCCCCTCGATCAGCCGCCGCACCACCGTTGCCACCACCCAGGCGATGGCAGCCAGCACCAGGGCGCCGATCAGGTTGGGGATAAAGCCGATGACCTGATCCAGAAAGCCGCGGAAGGGGGAGGCGATGCCGGTCAGTTGCAGGGCATCCAGGGCCCCAACAATGGCAAACAGCAGCACCAGCCAGAAGACGGCGCGGCTGGCTACGCTGGTTACCTGAATCTGCTGCGGCTCCACCTGACGGTTGAGCCGGTCGTCCGCCCGCACGCGCGTTAGAAGGTTGCGCACCAGGGCAGAAAGCACCAGCGCCACCAGCCATCCTATCAGCAGGATGATCAGGGCCTGAACCACGTTAGGGAGCTGGTTGGTAAACCATAGCTCCAGTTGGTCGGTCGTACTCATTGTTCATTCTCCTCGTTTTGCTCGATGACGGCACACAAAAAAAGGAAGCTCCAGAAGACGCTTCCTTGCAGAGTGTGTAACAGCAATTTTTGTGCCTTAAACGATAAAGCGATTCAGAGCAGGTTGAAGAGAAAGGGAAAGGGCAGAGGTAGATAAGGTGATGGCGAGCAGTTAGGTTTACATAAGATGTAAGCGTAGAAGTGCTTTCCTCGCGGCAGGCCCGTGACGCCGAGGGGCCGCCTTACACTCAGCTCAGGTGCCGAGGGGCACTGGCACCGAGCGCAGCACCTCCTGGACGATGGCGCGGGCCCCCTCGCTCGAGCCATCGCGGGCGATGATGCGATGGGTGAGGGCGGCGAAGGCCACAGCTTTCACATCGTCTGGGATGACGAAATCACGATGGTTGAGCAGGGCCATAGCCTGCGCCGCGCGCTGGAGGGCCACGCCACCGCGCGGGCTGACCCCCAGCAGGGCCTCCGGATGGGTGCGGGTGGCGACCAGCAGGCGGACCATGTATTCCTGGAGGGCGCGGACCACGTCCACGGTGCGCGCGCGCTCCTGCAGGGCAGCCACCTCTTCGGGTGAGAGCACAGCTTCAACACGCACCAGCGGGTCGCCGCGCTCCTCTCGCTCCAGGATGGTCACCTCGTCCTCGAACTCCGGGTAGCCCAGGCTGAGCGAGAGCAGGAAGCGGTCCAGCTGCGCTTCCGGCAGGGGAAAGGTGCCTGCGCTCTCGACCGGGTTCTGGGTGGCCAGGATGAAGAAGGGGACAGGCATCGGATAGGTACGCCCGTCCACCGTGACCTGACGCTCTGCCATCGCTTCCAGCAGGCTGGACTGCGTGCGTGGCGTGGCGCGGTTGATCTCGTCCACCAGCACGAACTGGGCAAAGAGGGGCCCCTGGACGAATACGAAGCGTTGCTCCTGCTGGTGGTAGATGGAGGTGCCCGTGATGTCGCTCGGCAGCAGGTCTGGCGTGCATTGGATACGCTTGAAACTGGCCTGGATGGAGCGCGCCAGCGCTTTGGCCACCAGCGTCTTGCCGATGCCCGGCACGTCTTCAAGCAGAAGGTGCCCGCGAGCCAGCAGGGTTGCCAGGATGAGCTTCAAGGTGGGGGGTGCCACCACGGCAACTTCCAGCACGTTGCTTTGAAGGCGATCAATCAGCCGCGCGGCTTCCGGCAGGGTCAGTGGCTGGGGTATGGGTAGCGGATTGAACAAGCACGCCTCCCGTGGCATAAGCGATCTGGGGGGCGCCGACCGACGCCCCCTACACTTTAGCCTACTCCCCTCTACTTTGCCAATCCCCTTCCTCCTGCTATCTGGCACACTCCGTGCTTCTGAGCGTATAGTAGTCCCTTGAAATTCACGGTGACAGGTCGCGGAGGAGGGGACCCCTTGCTCGTCCCTGACCACCCTTTTCCTGTGGGTGGCGCGTGGTGGATTCCCACCCAGCAGGGTGAGCGGGGCAACCACGAAGCATTGAAGATGGGAGGCTGGTCGCATGTATCAAACGCGAAAGTGGCGCCTGGTGATGACGCTTTTCGGGCTGTTGGCACCTTTGTTTGTCCGATTTTTCTTGTGGACGGAGGGTGACAGGGCATCGGCCCTGGACAACCGACAGGGCGGCTCCTGGGAATTGGCATCGGCCCTATCCTTGATACCAGACCCGCACGAATTTCGGGGCATCGAGTGGGACCATGCAGCGGTCGTCGAGATGCAACCGCTAACGCCCCCCGACAGGAATGAGGCCTCCGAACTGGTGTCATTCCAGCCAGGCCGCTATTACGAACTGCCGAGCGGCATCCCTGACAAGTCCTCCCCTACCATGGCCGATCTGACAGGCGATGGCGTGCCAGAAGTGCTGATTGGCACCACCTCCTTCAACGGGGCCACCAGTTCTTATAATCGCCCCTCTATGCTCGTGGCGATGCGCGGGGATGGCTCGTTGTTGTGGGCGCGCGATCTGGGCGCGCCGATCAACTCATCGCCCGCTGTTGGGGACATTAACCAGGATGGGCAGCCAGAGGTAGTGGTTGGCGTCGGGGCTGACGTGTTCGACATGCAACGGCAGGGCGGCGTTGTGGCCCTGGATCGCTCTGGCAACCAGCTCTGGCGCTTTAACACGCAGGACTTTTATCCGCGTGATGGCTTCAGCGAGGGCGTGTATGGCTCGCCCACCCTGTGCGATGTGGACGGCAACGGCTCGCTGGAAATTGCATTTGGTAGCTGGGACCAGCGGATCTACCTGCTTGACAACCAGGGCCGCTCGCTCTGGAACAACCTGCCAGCCGGCGCCACGGGCCCTGGCTTTTTGAATGCCGATTCGGTGTGGTCCACCGCCGCCTGCGCGGACCTGAATCGCGATGGCAAGTGGGAAATCGTGATTGGCGCGGACATTACAGGGGGCGGTATCTTGCCCGACGGCACCGTGACGCAGAATGGTGGCTTCCTGTATGTTTTCGACCGCTTTGGCAACATTTTGGTGCGCCGCTTTTTGCCGGAGGCTATCTACTCGTCGCCCGCCGTCGCCGATCTGGATCGCGATGGCACGCTGGAAATTGTGACGGGCACTGGCTGGTACTGGTGGTATGTGGGCGGACGGCGGAGCACATCTGCTGTTTACGTCTTTGAAACCGAGAAGGTGTTCAGTACGCTCCGCTATGATGACCCGGGCAAGTTGCCTGATTCGCCTGGCTGGCCGCAGCGCACCGAGCTGCCAGGCTTCTCGTCGCCTGCCTTGGTGGACATGGACGGCAACCTGGATCTGGAAATCGTGATTGGGACCGGCGACCCGCTTGTCCCCAACGACGGCATCAACGGCGCGGGCAGCGTCTATGCCTGGCATCACACGGGCCAGGTGGTGAGTGGCTGGCCCATCTACCCGAAGAATATGTACGGCGACGACACCGCTATCTTCTCCTCCCCCACCGCTGCCGACATTGATGGGGACGGGCGAATGGAAATTTTGTTCTCGATGATCTGGGACATCCAGGTATACGAGGCGGACGGACGCTTCCAGGAGCGCCTGCCGACCCTCTGGACGGTGTGGGCCTCGCCGGCCATCGGGGATGCCGATGGGGACGGCTCGCCAGAAGTGTGGATCGGCGGAAGCAAGGCGGACGGGGACCCCAGCAAGGGCTACCTGTGGAGCTTCGAACAAACGATCTCGCGCGAGGGCGTGTCCGACTGGACCCAGTTTCACCGGGACAGCTACCACACCGGCACGTTGGGCTCCCCGCTCTCGTTCAACAGCGGGAGTATCTTTCTGTATCGGGACCCAGACGGTGCCAACGCCCCGCTCACCACCAGCCTGACGCTGCGAAATGGCAGCGATATCGGTATCAGCTGGCAGAGTGTCAGTGCCTCGTCACGGTTGCGCGTTGCCCCGGTGCAGGGGGCCTTTACGGGCGTGGGCCAGCAATCGCTTTCCATATCGGTAGACAGCAGTGGCCTGCAGCAGGGCACCCATGCGCTGGGCACCGTCGAGGTGGACGGCACGGCAGGCGGCAACCCATTTGATTCCATCGGCGTGCCCGTCTACCTTGTCATCGGTGATGTGTCCCGCCTCTACCTGCCCCTGACACGTTGAGCGGCGGCGGGGCGGGAGGGGGGGTGCTGCCCTTTCTCCCGCCTGCCCGCTTGCTCAATCCCCGCAAGTTGACGTTTGTCGCGCGTGGCCTACTATACCCCCTCTATAGTCCTCCTGTTGGATGTCCGACCCCACACGATCCCTTCGGAGCTAAAAATATGAGCGAGCAAGCCCAGACGTTGCTTGCCCCCCTGGACGCCCTATTGGCCGATCCGTCCGTTTACGAAATCTTTGTGGATGGCTTCGAGCGCGTGTATGTGGAGCGGGCGGGTGGCCTGGAAGACGTACCCTCTCCGTTTCGAAGCAATGAGCATCTGATGGAGGTCACGAGCCAACTGGTTGACAGCGTAGGGGGCGAGGCCCAGCCCATGTTCGATCTGCGGCTCCCCGATGGCGCCCGCGTCAACGTGGTGCTGCCCCCCGTTTCCTCGTTGGGGCCCGTGCTGACCATCCGCAAGTTTTTCCGCGAGCGCATGCAGCCGGAAGACCTTGTCAGCTTCGGAACCTGGAGCAAGGAAATCCTGGAGGTGATGAACGCGTGCGTCGCGGGTCGCCTCAATATCCTCATCTCGGGCGGGAGTGCGTCGGGGCGCTATGCGCTGTTGAATGTGATAGCTTCTGCCATGCTGCCGGAGGACGAGCGCATCATCGTGGTGGGGGAGGGGGGGGATATTCAGCTCCCGCAAAAATATGCCCTGACCCTGGAAAGCCAGCCCGCCAACCGCGACGGGCAGGGGGGCATCTCGGTATCCGCCCTGATTCACAATGCGCTGCGCATGCGCCCGGACCGGCTTGTTGCGGAAGAGGTGCGCGGCCCCGAGATGATGGAATTGCTCCAGGCGATGAACAATGGGCTGGATGGGCTTCTGATGACGGTGCACGCCAGCGGCCCGCGCGACGCCCTGCGCCGCCTGGAAACGATGGCCTCGCTCGCGCCCCTTCCGCTCCCTTCCTCCTCGCTTCGCGAGATGCTTTCCGCCGCCATAGACCTGATCATTCACGAGGAGCGGCTGCGCGACGGCTCGCGCCGCGTGATGGCGGTGACCGAGGTGCGCGGGATGCAGGGCAACACGATTTTGACCGAGGACTTGTTTGTCTTCCAGCCGACTCACATGGAGGAGGGGCGCATCCTGGGCCATTTCACGGCCACCGGACGCACGCCCGCCTTTTTGAATCGCCTGCGCGAGGAGGGGATCGAGTTGTCGGAGGCACTTTTTAAGCCGCGCGCTTAGCGATGAGGGAGGTCGTGTGGCAGGGTTAGAAGAGCGAGCGCGGGCCGTGCAGCGAGCCGTCGAGCGGCTGGCCGAGGATGAGCGGCTGCGTTCCGATTTGACCGACCCGGCGGCCAGTGCTGCGTTGGCCTGGGCAGAGCAGCGCCTGCGCGACGGTGCCAATAGCGCGCCGCCGCAGGCGGACGCGGCCACCATCCAGGCGGCGGTGGAAGCGCAGTTCAAGCAGGTGCGTGCCACCCTGCGCGCCCTGAACGACCTGACGGCGGCGCGTCGAACCCTGCCCCCCGCCGAGCTTGTTGCCCGGCTCACGGCTCTGCTGCCGGACCATCGCGCGGCGGCGCCCCAGGCGGAAGCGCTGGCTACCGAGCAGGCCACGCTGAGCGACGAGGCCTGGGTGCGGCGCGTGCTGGGGCTGGTGGGGGTTCCGGCGGGTCGGCCCCCCCCGCTGGTCAGCCATCTTGCTCCGGCTGCCGCCGCGCCGCGCCCCCCCGCGCAAGGGCGGGCTGGCGCTCCGTCTTTCGCTTCCTTCGCACGCAACACCCGCTGGTTCCTGATAGGGGCGGGCGTGCTGGGGCTGCTCCTCTGCGGCTGCCTGCTGCTGATTGCCCTGCTGCTGCCGCGCCTGCTGGCCCCGGAAAGCGCGCCGCTGCCCACGCGCCCGACTGTTGCCGCCAGCCCGACCCCGCCGCTGCCGAGCCCTACCGGCTGGTACGAGCTGTTTTTCACCGAGCCGTTTTTCCCGGACGACCCCGCCCGCCACACCGGCAGCGTGGACAACGCGCTGGCTGCCTTTATTGGCCGCGCCTCCCGCACGGTTGACATGGCGATCTATCAGTTGGATCTGCCTGCCGTCGTCGAGGCCCTGCTGGATGCCCGGGAGCGCGGCGTCACGGTGCGCGTGATCACCGACATTGACACGCTGGAGGACCCCGGCGAGAACGAGGCCTTCCTTGCGCTGGAAGCGGCGGGCATCCCTGTCGTGGGCGGGAACAGTGATGCCATCATGCACAACAAGTTTGTGGTGGTGGATGGAGCGGCGGTCTGGACCGGCTCGTGGAATTTTACAGCCAACGACACCTACCGCTACAACAACAATGCGATTGCCATCCAGAGCCCGGAGCTAGCCAGCAACTACCGCGCTACCTTCCAAAAGATGTGGTTCGACCGCACCTTCGGCGAGCCGCGCGAGCCCGGCGGCACCCAGCCCATCCTGTCCATCCAGGGGGTAACGGTCGAGAACTACTTTGCGCCAGAAAACGAGGTGACCGAGCGCCTCGCGCAGCGGCTGATGGCGGCGCAGCGCTCGATTGACTTTATGGCCTTCTCCTTTACCGAGGATCTGCTCGGCGATGCCATCCTGGCGCGTGCCGAGCAGGGGGTTGCGGTGCGCGGCGTCTTTGAGAACACGGGCTCCAACACCCAGTTTAGCGAGTATGGGCGCCTCCGGGAGGCGGGGCTGGACGTGCTGCAGGACGGTAACCCCTACCTGATGCACCACAAAGTGTTCGTGATTGATGGGCAGAGCGTCGTCCTCGGCTCCTTCAACTTTTCTGCCAACGCGCAGGACAGCAACGATGAGAACCTGCTCATCATTGATGACGCTGCGCTGGCCGCCCGCTTTTTAGAGCAGTTTGAGCGCGTGCGCTTTCAAGCGCTCAATCCGCCCAATCGGTAAGCGCCCTTCCCCCTGTGGAGATTCAACGATGACAGACGACGCTGATCCTATCGAACGCGAGTACATCGAGCTCCAGCAGGCGCTGAAGCTGGCAGGGCTTGTGGAAACCGGCGGGCACGCGAAGGCACTGATCCAGGGGGGCGAGGTGCGCGTGAATGGCGAGGTCGAGACGCGCCGCCGCAAAAAACTTTATCCGGGCGATGTGGTCGAACTGGGCGACGAGCGCTTCGAGATCGAGTCGGACGAGTAGCCCGCCGCTCTGCCGCCCTGCCGCACCGATCCTGGCTTGTTTGGCCGTCGTGGTATACTTTGCCTCACGACGACGCCACTGGAGGCTGCCATGTTCCGCTGGCTATACACCCTCTGGGACACGGGCATCCGGCTGCGCTGCCCGGTGTGCGAGCAGGGCAGGCTTTTTGAGGGCTGGTTTACCATGTTGCCCACCTGCGCCCATTGCAGCGTGCGCTTCGAGCGCCACGAGGGGGAGGTGGTGGGCGGCATGGCCCTGTCCATTTCCCTCACCAGCCTCATTTTCCTGGTAGGCTTTCTTGTGACGGAAACCGTGCTCGACTGGCCCACCTGGCTGCAACTCGTGCTGTGGGTTTCTTTTGCTGTAGCTTTTCCTATTCTCTTTTACCGCTACTCGCGCGCGTTGTGGGTGGCCTTCCTGTATCTGACCGGTGACGTGTTTTGGGATCGTGAGCCCTATGTGGACAGCACCCTCTCGATCCTGGATGCGTTTCGTCCGCCTGCGGACCCTTCTGCCCCGCAGGGCGAGGATGACCCACCGCCCCCCCTGCCCTAATGCGCCCAAAGGATCCGGTTTGCCGCACGTTCAAATAGAGTCCGAGATTGGCCCCCTGCAAACGGTGATCGTGCATCGCCCCGGCCACGAGGTCGAGCTGATGCACCCCCAGTCCGCGCACGATGTCCTGTTCGATGACATCCTCTTTTTGCCGCGCGCGGCGGCAGAGCACGACCAATTCACCGCCACGCTGCGCCAGTTTGCCGACGTGCTGGAGGTCGAGACGCTGCTGTGCGAGGTGCTGGATCGTCCCGATGCACGCGCCGAGCTACTGGATGCCCTCTGCACCCTCTATGGTTGCCCCTCGCTCCGCCTGCCGCTCGCGGAACTGCCGAGCGACCAGTTAGCCAGGCAGGTGCTCATCGGCACGCCGGCCCGCCTGGGCCCGTTGGCCTCCTTTCTCCGTGCGGATCGCTTTGCCCTGCCCCCGATGCCCAATTTTTATTTCACGCGCGACGCAGCGATGTGCGTGTATGGCCGCGTGCTGACCGGCGCGATGAACAGCCGCGCGCGGCGGGGCGAGGCCTGCGTGATGCGCACCCTCTTCCGCTATCATCCGGCGCTGGCCTCGGATGGCTTCTACGTGGATGGGGCCGACGCTCACCCCCCGGAACTCACCATCGAGGGGGGGGACTTGCTGGTGCTGCGGGACGATTTGTTGCTGGTGGGGCAAAGCGAGCGCACCTCCGTTGCGGGGATTGACGCCCTGGTGGAGCAACTGGCCGAGGAAGAAAAACAGCGATGGGTGATCGTTCAAGAGATCCCGCGCGCGCGCCCCTACATCCACTTCGACATGGTCTTCACGCTGCTCGATCGCGATCTGTGCATGATCCACGAGCCGGTGATCCGTGGCCCCGCCACCCAGGCGCCCCTCCTGATCGAGGTGGGGGGCGGGCGCACCCCCCGCGTGTCCCGCCACCCCGACCTGCTCGCCCTCCTGGCGGAGCTGGGCATGCCCCTCACGACCGTTGTGACGGGCGGTTCGGAGCCGCTGCGGCAGGCGCGCGAGCAGTGGCACAAGGGGACCAACTTTTTCGCGATGGCGCCGGGCAAGATTGTCGGCTACACGCGCAACGAGGGCACCGAGCGCGCCTTGGTCGAGCACGGCTTTCGCCTGGTGCGCGGGGAGGCCGTGCAGGCGGGCGAGGAAGATCTGACCGGGCCGGGCCGCGTGGCAGTCCTCGTCCAGGGCACCGAACTTTCACGCGGGGGGGGTGGCTGCCGCTGCATGACGCTTCCGGTGCGCCGCGCCCCCGTGGGGTGAGCACGTGCTCATCGCAGCGACTTGAAGCGTATTGTTATTGGCGGCCTGGTCTACGGGGAAGTGCTATACAGGCGGACAACGGGGATTCATCGGTTGAAGGAGCACACCGGACAGCAGGGGTCTGGTGTGGCAACGTCCTCCAGCGTCGGCTCGGTGGTATGGGACGAGAGGTGCGTGAGAGGAGAGGGGGTTGCGATTCCGCAACCCCCTCTGTTTTTGCTATCGTGGCGGGGCGACCGTCTCCGGGGCCGACTCGCGGCCATTGGGGGCGGGGCCCAGGGTGCCGGGCGCAGGCTCTTCCACCCCGGTCCATACCTCGGCCAGTGCTTCGGCGCTCAGCGTCTCGTGCTCCAGAAGGCGGTCTGCCAGCGATTCTAGCAACGGGCGGTAGCGGTTGAGCAGATCGAATGCTCGCTGGTGCGCCTCCTGCACCATGCGGCGCGTCGCCAGGTCAATCTGCGTGGCCAGCCCCTCGCCAATCTCGCGATGCTGCGTCATCTCGTAGCCGAGGAAGGGGTTGTCCCCATCGCTCGGGATGGCGAGCACCCCGAGCTCCTCGCTCATCCCCCACTTGGTCACCATCTGCCGCGCCAGTTTGGCCGCTTCCTGCAGGTCGTTCTGGGCGCCCGTGGTGATCTCGCCGATGATGATCTCTTCAGCGGCGCGCCCGCCCATCATGATCGCCAGCCGCCCCATCAGGTAATCCCGCGGGTAGTTGAGCCGGTCATCAATGGGCAACTGGTAGGTGACCCCCAGGGCACGCCCGCGCGGGATAATCGTAATCTTGTGGACCGGGTCCGTCCCGGGCGTGAGGCGGGCCACCAGGGCGTGCCCTGCCTCGTGGTATGCCACCACCTTGCGCTCGTGCGGGTCCATCAGGCGCGGGCGCTCCAGCCCCAGCATGAGCTTGTCCAGCGCCGAGTCAAAGTCCTGCCTCGTGATCCGGCGATGGCCCACCCGCGCCGCGTGGAGGGCCGCCTCGTTGGCGAGATTCGCCAGATCCGCGCCGGAAAAGCCCGGTGTGGCGCGTGCCAGTGTCTCCACCTCCACGTCGTTGGCCAGCGGCTTGCCGCGCACGTGGATGCGCAGGATGCTTTCCCTACCGTTACGGTCCGGCAGGCCGACCGTCACCTGCCGGTCAAAGCGGCCGGGGCGGAGCAGGGCGGGGTCCAGCACATCGGGGCGGTTGGTGGCCGCGATGACTATCACGTTGGCCTTGCCCTCGAAGCCGTCCAACTCCACCAGAATCTGGTTCAGCGTCTGCTCGCGCTCGTCGTTGCCGCCGCCCATCCCGGCACCACGGCGCCGCCCCACTGCGTCAATCTCGTCAATGAAGATGATGGCAGGGGCTTCTTTTTTGGCGCGGTCGAACAGGTCGCGCACGCGGCTGGCCCCGACACCCACGAACATTTCCACAAACTCGCTGGCCGAGATGTTGAAGAAGGGGGTCCCGGCCTCGCCGGCGACAGCGCGTGCCAGCAGCGTCTTGCCCGTGCCGGGCGGCCCCACCAGCAGGATGCCGCGCGGAATCTTCGCGCCCAGCGCCAGGTACTTTTCCGGGTGGCGCAGAAAGTCTACCACCTCGGTTAGCTCTCCCTTGGCCTGCTCCTCGCCCGCTACGTCACTGAAGGTGACGGTTGGGGTATCCTCCTCGTATCGCTCCGCGCGCGACTTGCCGAACTGGAAGATGCCGCCCTGCGCGCGCTGCATGGAGCGGCTGGACCAGACGAGCAGCCCGATGAGCAGCAGGAAGGGAAGCGTGTTGATGAGGAGCGACACCAGGAAGGGGGTGCCGGGCGTCTGCGCCCGAATCTGCACATCGTTGGCCCGCAGCAGCGGCAGCAGGTCCGGGTCTTCCAGGGCGGGTATGGTGGAGTTGAACTCACTGAACTGCTGCGCGTCTGCCGCGGCAGGCGCAGCCGGCACGAAGTTCCCATCTTCTGTTTCGCGCCAGGGAAGCTGCGTGGAAAAGGTTCCTTCCACCTCGGTCCCCGTGATCTTGATCTCCTCCACGCTTCCTGCTTCAACCAGGCGGATGAGGTCGCTGTAAGGAATTTCTACGCGGGGCTCGCTGTCCCCAAAAAACAGGCCGTAGCTGTTCCAGGCGAGCAGTCCAAACAAGAGCAGCAGCCAGATGCGAAAGCTGTTCTGCCGCCAGGGCTGCTGCGGCGGTGGCGTGCCTTTTGGCGGCGGGGTGCCTTTTGGCGGCGTGCCCTTTTTGTCGGGGCGACGTAAACTCATTTTCCTTCTCCCACTCCTGCGGACTATCTATCCCAGGCAATTTCGATATGGCATGGTTCAGCCATGACAGCTTCAAAGAATAAGGAATGTTAGCACGCTATGTGCCATTCTTGAAGAGGGGGTCATCTATGGGGGCTGTACGGGGTGGGCGAGGGGAGGTTGGGGGTTACGGGAGACGCTCACGGAGCGAGCCAAAGCCGAGCGTGTCGAAGACCTGCTCGACGCGGCTGCGCTCGTAGGCGATGCGACAGGCAGCGCGATCCAGCTGGACGCCGGGCACGTCGTCCACCAGGCGCGCCAGTTGGTGGCTCAGGTCGGCCATCGCTCGCCCGGCAGCCAGGGCCTTCTGGGCGCGCGTCGGGGTCACCTGCTCCAACTGCGCGTAGATGGCACCCAGCGATCCCCACTGCTGCAGGAGGCGGGTCGCCGTTTTTTCGCCGATGCCTGCCACGCCCGGAATGTTGTCGCTGGGGTCACCCACCATGGCCTTAAAGTCAGCCACTTGCGCGGGGGCGATCCCCCAGCGGTCGTGCAGGCGCGCGGCGTCGTACACCTCTGCCTCGCCCATCGAGCGCGTCGGATACAGGATGGTGGTGCGGGGGCCGATGAGCCCGAACAGATCGCGGTCGCCGCTAAGGATGATCGTGGACAGATCCCCCTCGCTCTCGGCCTGCCGTGCCAGCGAGGCGATCACATCGTCCGCCTCATAGCCTGAGACGCTGTACTGCGGCACCTCCAGGGCTTCCAGCACGCCGTGCAGCCGCGCCACCTGCTCCGCCACGGCGGGGTCTACCTCCTGCCTGCCCTGCTTGTAGGCGGGGAACAGGGCCTCCCGAAAGGGGCGACCCTCATCCCATACCACCGCCACCAGCTCAGGCCCAAGGAGGGCAATCTGTCGGAACAGGATGGACAAGAAGCCGTACACCGCATGGACGGGGCGGCCCTCGGGGTCTTTGAAGCTGGGGGGCAGGGCGAAAAAGGCGCGAAAGGCTATGGAGTGACCGTCTACGAGCAGGAGGGTAGAGGGAGGGGTCATGGGGCGGGGTCGCGTGGCGCGCTACGTCAGCGGCTCGCTGGGGGTGTTTCCGTTTTTGCCCCGCCTGCGTCGTTTAGCGGCTGTCTGGGGCGTGGCCTCCTCGCGCTGCGCGAGCTCCCGCTCCAGCGAGGTGGTCTTTTCTTCCAGCAGGGCGAGGCGATCCTGCCAGCTTTGAAACTGGCTTACTTCCATCAGCACCGCGACAGCCTTGCCGTACTGGGTGATGACGAGGGGACGATGCGTTTCCTGAATCTTGCTGATCTGCTGGGCGGCCCGCAACCGAAGCTCAGAAATGGGGAGCACGTCCTCGACGAGGTCAATGCGGGTCGTCATAGCTTCCTCGTACAACAAGGTGGGGGTCACAAGTCGCAAAAGTATATCACAGATTTTTCGCCATCGTCAAGCAGTGGTCCAACTTTTTGCATAAAAAGTTGGACCACTTGTTGTGTCAAATATGGTACGTCGAGCTATCCCTCACTGATAAATGATCATGTTCGGGGTCACGCCTATGAAGGCCACGTCGGGGTGCCGATCCAGCCCCAACACTTCGCCCTCAGTCATCAGGGGCACATCCCAGCGATAAAACAGCTTGAGGCCAGTGAACTTCAAATCGTCTGACATGAAACTGTTGTACTTGCCGACCTTGCCGGGCGGCCCCCCCCAGCCATCGGCCAGAATCGTTAGATCAATCTTGTACACGCGATCCAGCGTTTCCTTTTCCTGAATCATGGACAGCAGGAACTGGTGAACGATCAGGATGCGCCGCCCCCCAATCTGGTTGTCTCGCATGTAGTCACGCATGGCGTGCTGCACGGCGTCTACCTCGTCGGCGGTTACAAAGCCGATGGGCAGGCCGGGGCGCTCCTGCTCCGGGTGGCTCATGGCAAACTCCGGGTCCATCGCCAGATGAACGTTGGGGTATTCCAGCCACTTGAAGGCGCGTGCCACGGCATCCACCGGTTCCAGTGCGCCGATCTGGACATCGAGGATCACGCCTATGTTTTCGCGTTGCGCGGCCTCGATATAGCTCATCACCATCTCGTCGGACAGATAGCTTAAAAAGCTCTCGTCATCGCCCGGTGCCTTGGTGGCCATGCCATAGACCAGATGGAAGGCGGGCATGACGCCCAACTCCGGCCCATTCGCCTCGTCGTAGGCATCGGCCTGCTCGCGCATGCGGGGGATCAACTCTTCAATGCTGAACTCCCCCAGGATGCCCATGACATCAACGTTGGGGCGCCCGTAGTAGGTCAGCCAGGTGGTCTGATAATAGGGGGAGTTGACGGGCGCGCGGCGTGCCGTGCGCGTCATGCGCTCGAACAGGTTGCCGCGCGTTTGCGGGGCTGGGGCCGCCGCGGGGGCGGGGGCCACTGCCGTGGCCGAAACCTCGGGCGCATTCAGGGCGGGGTCGCCCCCCGGGATTTCCAGCCGCGTGCCCAGGGCGAGGCTCGCGGGGTCCTCGATGGCGTTGGCCTCGATCAGTGCCTCAAGCTCGACATCGAAGCGGGCTGCGATCTTGGAAAGAGAGTCCCCCGCCTGGACTATGTAGATGCTGGGGGCGGCGCTCCCCCTCGGTGCCGGGGGTGGGGGTGGCTGTGGCCTGGGCGGGGGGCGCCGCACGCTGGCCCCGGTCAGCCGCGATGGCAGGCGGGACGGACAGGCCGTGCATGGCGCATAGGAGAAGGCCAAGTAGAACAATGGGACGAAAACGCATCATGGGAGCTTCGTGTTTCCTGTGGTATGTGAAAGCAAGGCGATAGTTTAGCCAGAAATGGGTATTCCGCCCATCAGGGCTGAAAGGTGCTCGTCCCGTCGGGCCGTTCGTGTCCGGGGCGGCTATTTAGATTCTGGTGCTTGTTCCTCGATGGGCAAGATGGTGTCAGCCTTGAACATGGCGGCGGCGGCTAACTGGGCCACCACGCCCAGCAGGGCAAGGTCTGCCTGATTGAACTCTTCCCCCACCTTGTTGAGCGCCTGGATGACCCCCAGCACCTCGCCCCCGTGGATGATAGGCACGCAGATAAGCGATTGGGTTTGGAACTGGAAGGTTTGGTCCACTGTATGGGAAAAGCGGGAGTCCTGCTGAACATTGGGCACCATGGCTGCCTCCTTGTGCTTGGCCACCCAGCCCGCTACCCCTGTGCCGGGCGCGATCCGATACCCTACCAGGGAATGCTCCACCGCGCCGTGTACCACCACAAAGACCAACTCGCGAGTGTTGTCATCCAATAGCAGAAGCGAGCCATCAGTGGCGCCGATGCTGGTCAAAGCAGATTGAAGAATCCGATCCAACAGGTTCAGCAGGTCCGTGTGAACGTTGATACTTGCCGACACTTCCTGGAGGGCGCGCAGGGCATCCAGTACGCTTCGCAGAGCCTCGACCTCGTCGCGCAGCCTCTGATTTTCTGATCGAAGGCGCACGTTCTCTTGTTGTACAAAGCGCAGTGTTCCTCGCATGCCAGTGCTCATGGCTCGCCACTCCCTTTCCAGGCTCTGCCCGCAATATTGAACGAGTGAAGGGTCGTACCAGATTGCTTTGTCTGGGCACGCAGGGGTAGCTCGCCCAGACCCCAATGCGTGTCTGGGTATCATATCATCAAATCCGGTCCAATCAATAGCGAGACGGGTTTGGTATAAATACTCGCTGTCTTCCCAGGGCGTTCGGTGGGGGCGGGTCAGCGGCGAACCACGAGCGGAAGAAAGAGGGAGCTCTGTGAGGCTGAGGGCGGGACTGTGGGGGAGGGCGTAGGGGTACGGGTAGGCGTGCGGTAGGGGTACGGGTAGAGGTGTGGGTAGGCGCGGGCGTAGGGGTACGGGTAGGGGTGCGGCTAAGGGTGGGGGTAGGGGTCGGCGTTAGAGACTCCAACGCCAGCAGCGAGAGCCAGGCATCGTAATCGCCGCGTCGGGTGGGGGCAAAGGCATCGGGCGAAACTGGAAGATCGTCCGATAGGGTTGACCCCGCCAAGAGGAGCCAGCCCTGTTGCGTGAGCGCCAGCGAGTTGGCATCGTCCCAGTCACTGCCGCCCCAGAACGTCCCGTATACCAGCGTGGCGAGGGTCTCGCTCACGCGCACCAGAAAGGCGTCGCGCTCCCCCCCCAATGTGCTGTCATACGCATCGCTTGTAACGGAAAAGGTGGGGGACTGGGTTTCTCCGGTCAGATACACATCCCCGCCTGGTTCAAGCTCCAGGGCTCGCACTTCGTCCCAGCGATTGCCGCCCAGGAAAGTGGCCGCCCACACGCTGCTGCCATCCTCAGCAATCTCTGCCAAAAAGCCATCCGCACAGGCAACAAAATCGCATTCGCCCCCGCCAAAGGTGCGGTCGAGCGCGCCGGGGGTGACCGGGAAATCGGACGAACTGGTGCGCCCGCCTACCACCGCCCGCCCCGCCTCGTTAAGCGCCAGGGCGTAACCGCGATCCTCGTCATCCCCCCCCAGAAAGGTGCTATAGTCTAATTCCGGGCTGCCGGGCCGGAGCCGCACCACAAAGGCATCGAAGTTCTCGTTGTAGCTCGTATCTGCCGCGCCGGGCGTGGTCGGAAAGTCGGCAGAGCGGGTCCAGCCCGTGGCGTACACGGTGCCGTCCGCCGCCAGGGCGATCTGCTCGATCTGCTCCTGGCTGCTGCCCCCCACAAAGCTGCTGTACTCCACGCGCGATCCGGCGCTGTTCAGGCGGAGCACGTACGCATCGCGTTGGCCCTGATGGCGGCTCAGGTAGGCATCGTCTGTCACGGGGAAATCGGGTGCCCAGGTGCTCCCAGCCACAGTGGCTCGCCCTTCCGCATCCACCGCAAGGGTGGTCGCCTCATCGCTCCCGGATGCCCCCATCAGCGTTGAGTAGGCCAGCGTGCCCGACGGCGTGACCTTCACCGCGAAGGCCTCGAAGTCGAAATCGCCGCTGTGCGTCGTGTCGAAGGCACCGGGCGTGACGGGGAAATCGGACGAATCGGTCCGGCCCACCGCATACAGGTAGCCCGACGGGTCCACCACCATGTCCATCGTGTACTCTTCCACGATGCCAACAAAGTAGACCAGATAGTCGAGCTCGGCGCCCCCCCTCCTCATCCGGGCCATAAACGCCTCTACGGCATGTGGCTCGCGAAAGGGCCCTACCTCGTTGGGGAAGGTGAGCGAGTAGGACCAACCGCCCAAATACAGGTTGCCCGCCGCGTCCGCCTCCACGCTTTCCGCCTCGTCCCACAGGGTTGTGCCCAGATAGCTACCGTACAGCAGGGAACTCCCCGCTTCGGGTGCTCCCTCAACCTCGAGCGGGACGGAACTGGCTGGCAGGGGGAGTGCCCACTCGCTCGTGCCGCGGCGCAGGCGGAGCAGCCCGCCCTCGGCGGATACCACGCTTGCCCCCTCCACCCGCAGGCGGAGGGGGGGCGGAGGGGCCGCGCCGTGGCGCACGAGGCGCTGCGTCAGGTGGCCGCCCTCGGCGCTTATCTCTAGGTCTACCCCAGGGTACAGGTCAACCCACCGCACGCCACCCCACACCGGCACGCGCTCTTGCCATCCGGCTGCGTCGGCGCCCCGGTAGTAGGACAACGTGGTGCTGCGGCGCGCAAAGGGCTCCAGCCGCGCGTGCGGGTTGGCACCCACGAAGGAGAGGCGCACGTGGGTCCCCGCCACGCTGTCATGCTGCGGCTGCTCTGGCTCCAGCAGCGTGAACCAGAGCGCATCGTCGGCGACCCACGCAGCCGTTGGGGCGCCAAGCAGCTGAAACCGTGCGCCCGCCGCGAACTGGCCCACGTTTTCTACAAAAAGGATACCCGCCCCCTGGCCGCTCGCGGCAGGGCGCATGCGCTTCGGTCAGCCGCAGCGAAAAGAGGGCTGCCAGCAGGCAAAGCGCCGCCAGGGTACCGTACCCGATGCGGGCGCGGCGCAAGGGGGAGCGAGGGAGCAAGGCACTCAAGCCGCGTGGTCGCCAACCCGATGGCGCATGAGGGCAACCGCCGCCAGCACGCCTGCCACAAGGGCGAGCGGCGCGATCCCGCGCAGGGTGCGGCCCGCCTGGAGCGTGCCCACCGTCAGGGCAGTCGGCTGGTTGCTTTCGCGCAGCAGATACAAGCCGGCTTCCTTGTCGCTTACCGCCAGCAGTCCGTCGTCAAAGTAGGGGTAAAGCGCCCAGGCACCGCCAACATGGCTGGCATCGTCATCTTCTGGCACCATGTCGAAGTAGCCAGCCTCGGTCAATTGACCGGTGGCGATTTGGGTGAGGTCCAGGATGCGGACGCCCGCGTGAAAGTTGCCCACATAGGCGTGGTTGCCCTTCACCCAGACGTTGTGGTCGCTGGCCGTGTAGGGCGCCTCCCACGTGCCAATCAGGGCGGGGGCATCCACATCCGTCATGCGCCACACGAAGATGCGCGTGTTCAGCCCCATGTGGTGCTCGTCGTTCATGTCAGAGGACAGAAAGTATTCGTGGTTGTCGGTAAGCCAGACATGGTGAGCACGCGTCACATGCGGGTAGGTCAGTCGCGCCAGCGAGAGCGGTGCGGCCTTGTCGGTCATATCGCCCACGACTATGGCATCATCGCTGGCAACCACGCAGATTTCCCGTCCCTGGTAGGCCAGGTCCGGCCCGTGGTACAGGACGCACATCGAGTCGGAGGCCAGCCCATCTTCCGCGAAGCAGCCCGCCAGGGCGGGGGCCATCGGCTGCTGCACGTTGATCATGGTCAGCGCGCCATCGCATAGCTCTGGCCCCGTCGTACGCGCCACGTAGGCGAAGCCGCTTGCCTCGTTGATAAACAAATTGTGCCCGTTGCCGAAGCCGCCAAAATGCGTGCTCTCGGTGAAGGCGACAGGGGGGGCAACGACATCGCGCAGGGTGGTCAGATCGAAGACCTGCATCCCATGCTCGCTGGGGGAGTCAGCTACGATAAAGGCGTGGTCCGCATACACCTTGATGTCGCGGTAGGTAGAACTCGTGGTGTGGGTGGCGAGGCTCCCCAGGTACACGGGGGCCTGCGGGTCGCTCGCATCCACAAAGGCTGTGGCATCGGTGAGCCCCATCAGCACGTAGCGCTTGCCCGTCAGCCCATCGGTCCATCCCCACACATTGGCGCCCCCCGTGTTGGACGCGCCGCCCAACTCACTCAAGGGCATGAAAGAAAGTAGATCCACGCCCTGGCAGGGAAAGCTTCCTGCCATGCCATTCACGCAGGGGGCAGCCCCGCCGCCCGGTGCCGAACGGGCGATGGATGGCCCAACAAGGGCCATGCCCAACAGGGCCCCCAGCACAAGCCACATCCCCCAGTTTCGTCCTTTACCCATCCCCGTCCGCATACCTCACGCCCTTTCAATAGAAAAAATTAGTCATCGTGCATCGTGCGAGGCCCACGGTCCATCCATGGTTCAGGCCTGCGCCGCCAGTTCAAGTGTGATCCTTTGATCACACACTATTCTGGCGGCGGATTATAGTGCACTTTGACTGTTTGGCTGCAAAGGAGTCACAGGGCTGGGGGTGCCACCCGCGCTTCTACAAGCGAGAGGGCGCTATCGAAGATCATGGTCGCCTCGAAGAAGGGCTGCGCGAGGTCAAGGACGGCGGGGCCAAAGAGGGCGTCTGATGCAGGGATGGGCAGATGAGACAACTCAGCGACGGGGACCCACCGCAGGGCCCCCTCTCGACGATCCTCTCGGATCTCTCCCTCGAAGGCGGTTACCACATAGACGAACAAGAGCCACTGCCAATGATCCAGCGGTGAAATTTCAGTGACCAACGCGCGAAAGCGGGTCTCGGTGGCCCGTAGCCCTGTCTCCTCCGCCAACTCGCGCAGGGCGCACTCGCGGGGGGATTCGTCCGCCTCGACTTTGCCGCCGGGTGCCACCCACAAGCCAAGATTTGGCTCCTTGTGGCGAAACATCATCAGCACCTCGGCGCCCAGGGCACCCTCGCGCATCGCGTACACGCAGGTGCCCAGGGTTCGAGTAGCAGGGTGAGTCATCGGGACAAAGTGGGGGTGGACTCAGGCGATGCCAGCCAAGGTGGCCTTACGCATCCTCTTCAGGCGAAAGCTGATCAAACAGGACGCCCATCACCACGCCAAAGACAACATGGCTGAGAAAGGTGGTGATGGCCTTGCCTTCGTCCTGCTTCCACGGGGCGCTGCGGATCCCTAACATTGGCGCCAGCCCAACCAGTCGAACCCCCCATAGCGCCACACCGAACAAAGCCCCGGCAAGCGGCCCCGGCACTGAGAGGTACTTGCGCACCTTCGAGTAGGTCATGGCGCTGCTCATCGAGAAGCCCAACTGCATGCCGATGCCCAGTGCCTCCTCCTGATTTTCGGAGACGGCACCCGCTTTGCCTGCCGTCTGCAGGGCTGCCTCGGCTGTCTGCTCGTGGAGCGTGTCGCCGTGGGAAAATCCCAGCTTGCGGCTAAGCAGGCTAAAGCCCATCATCGCGACTGCCCCGGCAACGCCCGCCAGCGTCGCGCTCATGCTGCGATCCATCGCATCCTCCTTATTCATCTTATTCGATTGCTCTGGCCCCACGAACGGCATAGGCGGAGCCTCGCCCTTCGGTGTTGCCGCGTCTGCCCTTCCCTAGAGCAAGCAGGTTGCCACAATGCTCATAGCGTAGGGGCATCGGAATGGACCCGTGACAGCGGGCGGGGTAGGAGGGGGCCAACGCGAAGGCTACATGCTTGACACAAAGGTGAGAGTAAAGCCATAGCGCGATGAGTACCAAGGCAATCAGCAGGACTAGCCATACCCACATCGGCGTCCCCTTGCGGCGGCTCGAGGTTGGTGCTCCGGCCTCGCTGCTGTTAACCTCCGTCCTCAGTGCGCGGGCCACCTCATCCGAGACGGCAAGTTCCTCCGCGCCTGATTCCTCTGGCTCGCTTTCTGGCAGATCCTCCTCATCCCAGACGAGGGGTACGGCCACAGGCTCGCTTGCCTGCTCGTGCTCCAGCGAGATAGCAGGGGAGGGGCTTTCTTCTTCATCATCCCAGCCAAGGGAGGTGCCCATCGGCGTGCTCTCCTCCTCGTGCTCTGGCGAGGCAGTAGGGGAGAAGCTTTCATCCAGCGGAGGGACGTGCAAGGATTCGCCGCGCAGCTGCGCCAGTTGCTCCTCCGTTGAAGGCTCAGGCGGCGGGGGCGGAACGACCGGAGCCGATGCGGCGGGGGGCGCGAGGGACGCGGGGGTCGTGCTCAGTTGAGCAATTCGCTGGCGGATAAGCGTAGCGCGTGGATGGTCCGGCACAAGGTGCAGCACGCGTTGGAGGGCGTCGCGCTGCATGGAGGGTGTTGGGGCTGCCTCACCCATCCACAGCCAGGCACTGGCGTCCTGCGGGTTGGCCACGAGGTGACGCCGCAATAGCTCAAATGCGCGCGCCTTGTCTCCGGCTTTCAGGGCTTCAATGGCCTCGTTCATGACTCCTCCTCGTGCGGGGAATTTGGGACGGATTGGACTGCCTAGCGATTCCGATGCGGGCCGGACCCTGGCGGTCAGGACATCATGGCTTCGGCAGGTGCTCGCTGGCAAAGACAGGCTCTTCATCGGCGCTCCACCACACCAGGGGGCACGCCATATTGAAGGTTGCGGTGACGGTGAACGGTCCGTTCGGGCCAGGCACCCGCGCCCGCGCCACCGCATGGGCGCGCTGTCCCGCTTCCTGCACTGTCACGCTAAGGCTCTCATACTCGGGGTGGGCACCCATCAGCACCCGCGCGGCCTCGGCCTCCGCTACTTGATGGCAAGATGAGATGCCCAGGCGGCCCCGATAGTGCTCCGGCAACAGCCGCTCAGCGATCAAGTGCTGGGCCACCAGGCGCGGCGCATCGTCAGGGCGCAGATCCCCATACCAGATGCCCTGCGGGTAAACGATGCAGGTTGCAGCGTAGCGATGGCCCCCGATGTGGCTGGTCTGGTGCACATGGGCAATCGCGTTCTGCTCGGCTACCTCGCGTTGGAGCGCCAGGAAGAACGGTTTGCCCCAGCGACCGCAACGCTCGTCGCGGTTGCCGTGGACGCACACGAAGACATGGTCGCCGCCCGGCATCGGTCGCACATCGAACGGTAGCCCCCGCGTGAACTGATGGGCCAGCGCCTCCGCCAGGCTATCCACCTTGTCGAGGGTGATTTCTGGCAGAACCAGCATATCCGGCATCAGGAGGATGTCAAACCCTTCGGCGCCGGTGCTGGGTACATCGCAGGCAGTCAGTTTGATGCTGTGGTGGAGGGAGCGCGCTTCCAATGCTGCGTACAGGGCGGCGAAGACCCCTTCCATCTCTTCCACGCGCGCGTGCCACCACTCCGGCGGGCCGCCCGTGCAGATCGCCAGATGCTGCTGGTAAGGCTTGACTGTCCCCGCGAGCGGCTCTGGCGGCTCGGCAGGCGGTGGCGTGGCGGTTGCTTTGATGCTCATACACCCTATTCTAACGTAGGACACGCGTCTGTCCAGTTATCCGCTGCGCGGGCGCAGCAAGGGCTAGCCCCGGCTGGGGGCAATCATCAACCTCAAGGAGAAAATGCTATGGCAGTTCCGGTTATTGTAGAATATCAGGCAAGCAGCGGACATGGGGAGCAGGTGGCCGCACTGCTGGCGGGCCATTGGCGCCTGCTGAATGATGAGGGCTTTACGACGGAGCAGCCTGCCTTTCTGATGCGCCATCCCGACATTGATGACCTGTTCATCGAGGTGTTCGAGTGGAAAAGCGAGGAGGGGCCGGAGGAGGCGTGGAACAACCCGACCATCGCGGCGCTGTGGAACGAGATTCAGTCCCACTGCGACGAGGATGTGGAGCCGGAATACTTCGAGATGGTTTCCACCACGTACACGGGCGGCGGCTGACCTCATTGTGAGGGCAAGCGGCGGAGCATCGCCAGTTCCTCGTCGCTGGGCGGCGGGGTGCGTTCCACGGCGGGGAAGAGGGCCAGGGGCCAGCCGGTTTGGGCACGCACCTGCTCCACGGTCACCCCGGGATGAAGGCTTGCCAGCCGCATCTCGCCCTCCTCGTCGAAGCGCAGGAGGGCAAGCGAGGTGACCACGCACGTTGGCCCCCCCGCGCCGCGTGGGCCGAGCCGCACCGGCAGGCCCACCGCCTCGCGCCAGCCCTCGCCCGTGCCGTGTCCGGGCGAGGTGAGGTAGTCCACCTGCTCGACAAAGCGGCGGCGCTCGTGGGGCAGGACGAGGAGCAGTCGCTGGGCGAGCGAGGCGATATCGCTGGCACCGCCGCTGCCAGGGAGGCGCACGGTGGGGGACACATACCCGCCGATGTAGCTTGTGTTAACGTTTCCGAAGCGATCTACCTGGGCTCCCCCCAGGATGCCCAGCCCCACATGGCCCTGCGCTAGCAGCCCCATGAGCGCAGCCGTCCCGCCTGCCCAGGCGGCCCCTGCGCTTGCGGGCTCCCCCTCCCTCGCCAGGGCACCGGCAGGCTCATCCTGCACTACCCCGCTCTCGCACAGCGCCACGGCGCGGGGCGCATGGAGCCGCTTGGCCAGGGCGAAGGCCCGAAGCGCCAGGCGCGTTCCCGCGAAGAGTACCTCACCCTCGCCAATCTCGCGCGCTGTGGCAACCACCATCATTTCTTCTTGCGTGTAGCTCATCAGCCGTTCCATGTGAGCGGGAGAGCGAGCGGGGGAAGCCGCTCGCTCTGCGCAGATCAAGACCCGCAACGGGTGCCCCTTCGGGGAGACGGGCGCGTGCAGGACCAGCCACGGCCCGAGGAGTCGCATCAGCCCGTAGGTGAACAGTTTGATGGGGAGGTGATGCTCCCAATAGACGAGCCGCTCGTGCAGGGGGGCAGACTCGTAGCAACGCAGCGTCACGTTCCATCCCGACTCGTGCAGCCACCCGCGGGTTTCATCGGCATCGGGAAGCCCGTAGGCCAGGTGCTCCTCGAGCCATGGTGGCCTGCTGGGCCTCAGGCGTTGGGAGAGCGTTCGGTATGTTTGCATGGCGCGCTCGCCGCTGGGGAAGCCCAGCAGCAGCAGTTTTCCCGTCACCCGCGCCATCTCGTTGAGTGCCTCCTGGCGCAGGGGCGGCGGCACGTGCTCCAGCATGTCACAGCTAACGACCACGGGGCACGCGCCGTCCCCAAAGGGGAGGGCCAGGCTGGACGCCGCCACCCCGTGGTGGATGGGAGGACGCTTGAAGTGCAGGTCGTTCCCGACCACCGTGCCCCGCCAGAACATGGCCAGCCCCTCGGGGCCGCTCCCCACATCCAGCACCCAGGCGGGCCGCCGCTCGTGCAACATCTCCACAATCGGCCTGTAGCGCACCGCGTAGTTAATCATGCCCATCCCCGTAGTTGACCGGCGCCGCCAGAAGCGCCTGCCCCGCCCGCAGGGCGGCCCACCGCGCCTCGCCAAGACGCGCCAGGTAGGTGCGCCGGTCGGGCACGGCCCGCACCCACTCGTCCAGCCACGATTGCAGCCCCTCCTGGGTGCGCGCGGCGGCAGCGTACGCCTCGAAGAATGGCCCATCGCGCCTGTAGTGTGCCAGCATCGGCGAGGGATGGGCGCCGCCCGGCTCATGCACCACGGCACTCACGCGGAAGGGCGGAACGAGCACGCGGTTGGGGTCCGAGCGAATCACAGCCGGGGCGACCAACTCCTCAGCTATCAGGATGATGTGGCGCGCGGCGAGCGCGCCCTCGCACGCGACGCCCAGGCTGCCCCACAGGTGGGCGCCGCCATCCGCCGCCGCGCGCTGCACGTGGACGATGGCCACATCGGGCTGGAGGGCGCGCACCAGCAGCAGCGGCTCGCCCAACTCGTTCAGCGGGTTGATGCGCTCGATCAGGTCCGTATTCGTGCTGGACAAATCGCTGCCAAGCGCCGAGCGCGTGGGGATAAAGGGAGCCCCTAGGCTGCCCGCTGTCAGCGCCAACGCGAGGGTGAAGGTGGAGTGGTCGCGCACCTCGATGGCGCGGGGCACCCCCTGCTCCACGGCGCGGCGAAAGGCGTCGCCTGTTCCCGTGGTTGTGTTGCCCACCCACGCCGCGATAACGGTGGCCACGCCCCCCGCGCCTATCAATTGATCGAACAGGGCATCCGACGTGGGGCCGATCAGCGTCAGATCGCGCTTGCCCTGCCGGATCATCTCGTGCCCTGCTGCAAAGGGGATGGCTGTTTCCATCGTCAGCCCCATCGCCACCGACGCCCCGTCTGGCACGTAGCGGGCGATGGCCTCGGCCATGCCCATCACTTTGTTATCGCTGGTAGTCATACAAGAGGTCCGAGGAAAAGCCAGGAAAAGGGGAGCGCGGCCCGAGCCCACGCTGAGCGCATCATAGAGGGCGTAGGAGCTTTCGGCAAGGCGCCCGGTGTCCCCCCCCTTCATCCCAGCACGCGCAGGGCGCCCAGCGCCCAACCAGCGACTGTCAGCACGCAGCAGCCAAGCCCCACGACGAGCAGTGCCAGCCCCAGGGCCATGCTTTGCCACGAACGACGGTTACTCATTACCGCTCGCCTCCCTCACAAGAGTTGCTCCAGCGTGAGGGGGGTGGCGCCTGCTTCCGCCATTTCCCGCTCGGCAGCGGCCACGTCGCCCGCCCTCACCTCGACGCCCCGCGCCGCATCGGCCAGAAAGTAGGTGTCGAACCCCTCGCGGATCGCGTCAAGGACAGTGCTTTTGACGCAGTAGTCGGTGGCTAGCCCGCCCACATACACGCGCTCTACCCCTCGCTCACGAAGGCGCTCCGCCAGCCCGGTCCCCATGAAGCCGCTATAGGCCTCTTCCTCCGCCTGCTGTGCCTTGCTGACAATCAGGGTGCCTTCTGGCAGCACAAGATCGGGGTGGAAGGCGGCGCCAGGGCTCTCCCGGACGCAGTGCGCGGGCCAGATGCCCTCCTGCTCGGTGAAGGAGAGATGGTTGGCCGGGTGCCAGTCCCGCGTGGCGACGACCGGTGCGCCTGCCTGGGCAAACCTGTTCGCATAGCGATTCAATACAGGCACCACCTGATCCCCATCGCGTACCGCCAGGGCACCCCCAGGGCAAAAGTCGTTCTGCACGTCAACGATGAGCAAGGCCGATCGTTCGTCAATTGCCATTCGCGTTTCTCCTCATAGGTGGCCAAAGGAGGCTTATTGTATAATATACACTAACAGCTTGTCAAACTGGGGACACCGGGCAACGCCCGCCTCAGCGCAGCGATTCGGCAACGCGCACGGCATCGGAAAGAGAAAAGCCGCTTTCCAGGCGGTATGTGAGATCCCCCTCGGTCCAGATCAGGACGTTGCCTGCCACCAACTGCCGCTCCGCCCAGACTTGCTCGGGCCCCGGGCCGCGAACCTCTATAAAGTGTGGACCTTCCACCCACAGGGCGCGTTGCCCGTGAACTTCTGTTTCGGCAACCAGCGGCGCGTGCTTCCGCGCCCACACCTCTGAGCGGAGCACGTGCAGGCTCAGACGGACGCGTTCCGGCTCATCCGGCTCCATCCAAACGAGGATGGCTGCCGGCCCGTCTAGCTCTTGCACGAACACGCGCTCTGGCAAACCCAGCCCCTCCGGCCATCCAGGCAGAGGAAGCGGAAAGCCGACCTGCGCCTGTGCCTCAGCCAGCGTCGTCTCGCCCGCCAGGTCCGCCAGCAGGGGTGCGTCGCTCCCTTGTGGAGTCGGCGGGGTCGGCGTGGCCTCGCTCAGTTGGATTCGGATCGCCCCAATTTGGAAAAAGTCCAGCAGGCTACTGCGCACCTGTGGCACTGCCACCACGCTTGCAAGCAGCAGAGCGGCCACCATCCAGGCAACTCGGGGCACCAGCGCGCCGCGCCGCATCGGCTGTCTGGGGGCTGGGAGGTGCGCCCGCGCGTTGTCCGGTGTCGGCGGGTATACAAACGTTTGGGCGACGGCGCGCACCCTCGCCTCCCACGCATCAGATTCGTGCTCGTTCATCCTCACGCCCTTCCCGCAGTGCCGGAAACTCGCTGTCCACCACCCCCCGCAATCGCTGTAGGGCACGGTGCAGCCGCGATTTTGCCGTTCCCACAGCGATTCCCTGTGCCTGCGCGGCTTCAGCCTCTGAAAGTTCCAGAAAAAAGCGCAGGTAGATAATTTCCTGATCTGTCGCACGCAGGCGGCGCACCGCCTGCCACAAAGCCTGCGCCTCCCCTGTCTGCACTACCTCTGCATGGGCGTCATGGACTGCCTCGGGCTCCGCCTGCACGAGGCGACGGATGGCAGCCAGGTAGCGCCCAATCGTCCGCCTTCGGTTACGGGCAAGGTTGCTGGCAATGGTCAGCAGCCAGGGACGGAGCGGGCGGGTGGTGTCGAAGCGGTGCAGGGCGTGGAGGGCACGGATCAGGGCTTCCTGGGCAACATCCTCGGCATCGGCGGCATTTCCTGTTATCAAATAGGCAAGGCGAAACACAGCCTGCTGGTGCGCCTGCACCAGTGCTGCCCAGGCCTCCTGCTCCCCACGTTGTGCCCTGACCACCAGGTCAGATTCGCTCATATCCCTCTCCGAAGAGCGCTATATCCCTTTGGTACACCGCCCCCGCCTGGCAGGTTCCCTGTTGGAGCGGTGGCAGGGGTTACGGGTTGTCACCCTTGGGTGGTATTGATAAGATAAAGGGGCACCTCTACCATGCGACACAGGAGGGAACAAAAATGGACAACCTGCTTATTCTGGGCGCCATCGGCGTGATGACATTCTTGGGGGTACTCTTCACCATCCTGTTCATGCTGCTCTTGCGCCAGCGGCAGGCCAACCGGCCAAACCGACGTGGCCCCGCGCAGGACGACGAGGCTGCGACCCGGCAGCGGACACGCGTCGCTGTGATCTGGCCAGAAGAGGGCAAGCCACTGGTGTGGATCGTGGACGGGCGACGCTACACGCACCCGGAAGAGGTCATCGAGCCAGAGGCCCAGGCACTCCTGGCCCACTTCTTCCAAATCTTGCCCTCCTCCTACCAGGCACCCGCCCCTGTCCCAGCGCCCCAGCGCCTCTCAGCGTCCGATACCGCGCCCAACCCCGCCCTTCGTCCCACGGCCCCTGCTGCAGCGGCACCCGTGGCACCCGTTCCGCCGGCGGCAGGGCGCGCCCAGCCCCCCACGCGGCGCCGCACCTACGAGGAAGAACTGGAGCAGCCCCTGGTCGAACGCCTCAAGTCCTCCTTTTTTTCCAACCGCGCCCCCACCAAGCCATCCACTGGCGAGATCCTTGATCGGCTCGAACGGCCCGCCATCCCCCAATTGGACGAGCTCGATCAGCACCTGCAAGCGCGCCTGATCGCCCTGCCCACCGCCCCCACCGCCACCATCCGTCACGGCAGCAGCGGCCTGCTCGAGATTGTTGTCGCTGGACAGGTCTACGAGCGCATTGACGACGTGCCCGACCCCGCCGTCCGAAGCGCCATGCGCGACGCCGTGCGCGCCTGGGAAAGCGGGATTGCGTGAGAGCGGGGGTGTGAATCCTCGTCAAGCAGCCGCGCACAAGCCCATTTCACCCTTCCTCCCGCCCCAACAGTTCCGGCACCACATCCGTGATCGCTCGGATGTTTGCGGCGAGGGGGGCGTGATCGTGGCCCCAGAGGGTTACCAGGGAGGGGTTCAGGGTGTGGGTGGAGTGCTCCTGCGCCTCGAAGTTGCCGTGGTCGGCGGCGAGGAGGAGGCGGTCGCGCGCGGGGTCCAGGGTGGCGAGGATGCCTGCGAGGAATGTGTCGAAGCGGGCCAGGGTGGCGTGGGCCTTGGCCATGTCGTTGCGGTGGCCGCGATGGTCGGTGTAGAAATATTCGAAGAGGGTGACGTCATACTCGAGCGCGAGGCGCGCCAGGGTCTGACCTGCCTCGAAGGGGGTGAGCGCGGGCACCTCGGGGACGAGGCGCGTCCAGTGCTCGTTGGTGAGCCAGGAGGAAAGAGCGCGCCCCGCCGCCAACGCCTCCACGCCGCGCAGGGTCAGCCCCGCGGCGAGCGCCGCCTGGGTGCAGGTGGTTCGCCGCGCCTTGCCGCGCGCCAGCCGCTCCAGATAGAAGGGGGGATAGGCGTTGGCAAAGGCGATGCGGAGGCCCCGCGCGTGCGCCCGCACCAGCAGGTTCTTTTCTTGCAGCAGCGGCTGAATCTCGCGCGGGGGGAAGGGACCGGCGTGGCGGCCCAGCAGGGCGGGCGCGTTCTCGCCGGTCAGCAGGGCGGTGGTGCCCGTGCCGGATTGTGGCTCCCCCGCCACCCCCAACGTCGCGTCTGCGGCAAGCACGGTGGCGTGTGTGCTGGCGCGGGCGGTGGGGTCGGCCAGGGTTGGCCAGCCACCACCGGCCAGGGCGCGCCAGGTGGGGATGGAGGCCTCCAGGAAGGGGTTGCTGGCCGGATCGGCGGAGCCAACCCCCACGCCGTCATGAAAGACAAAAAGCAGTGCCATAGGGAAAAGGTGCAACCGGTGGAAGGCGGGACGGGGACAGATAACGGGGAAGTATAGGCCAGGGGCAGGGGGAAACGGAAACTTTTGGAGGGGCCGCAGGGATAGGGCAGCGGTGCGCTACGCCACTTGCTCTAGGGGAGGACGGGACTATACTTAATCCGGTGAATTGATAGCTAGGCGATAGGATATGGAAATAGTTTGCTGGCGCGACGAGCGCGCCTTCGAGGTGCTCCACAGCGCCTGGGAGGAACTGCACGCGCGCAGCCACACAGCGACCATCTTCAATAGCGTAACCTTCGCGCGCCTATGGTGGCACCACTTCGGTACACCGGGCGCGCTTCAGCTTTGGGCGGTCTGGCACGAGGGGGCCCTCGTCGGCATCGCGCCCCTGTACGAGACGACGAGCGCGTCGGGGGAGCCGGTGCTGCGCTTTCTTGGCGGGCTGGATGTTAGCGATTATCTGGATGTCGTGACCGAGCCGGGGCAGGAGGCCGCCGTGGTGGCGGCGCTCCTTGCCGGGTGGGCCGATGCGCCCTGTTGCTGTCCCATCGAGCTGCATTCTCTTCGCCATGCCTCGCCCACGCGCGAGGCTTTTTTGCGCCTTGCGCCGGACGTTCGTTTTGCGGCTAGCGAGACGTGGGAGGAGGTGTGCCCCGTCATCACCCTGCCCTCCAGTTGGGACGCGTACCTGGGCCAACTGGATAGCAAGCAGCGCCGCGAGCTACGCCGCAAGCTGCGCAAGGCAGGGCAGGAGGCGCTGATTAGCTGGTACCGCGTTCCGGCGGCTGCCCTGGAAGAAGAGATGGCGAACTTTTTCGCCCTGCATGCGCGAAGCGGCGCGGACAAAGCGGCGTTTATGACGCCAGCCATGCGCGCTTTTTTCAGTGACCTCGCCAACGCCTTTGCAGCAAGGGGATGGCTGGACCTTTGCTTCCTGCTGGTGGATGGGCAGCCTGCGGCCACCTACATGGCCTTTCTGTTCCGTAACGAGGTGCTGCTTTACAACTCTGGCTTTGACGGAGAGGCCAGCGATGCCCTGAGCCCCGGCTGGCTGCTGCTCTGCTACCACATCGAGCAGGCCATCGCCGAGGGGCGGGTGCGCTACGATTTTCTGCGCGGCGATGAGGAGTACAAATACCGCTTCGGGGCGCGCTCCGAGCCGCTCTATGCTGTGCGATTGATCGAGGCAGGACGTGGGTGAGGGGCGCGCCAGAGCCCTGCTGCAACGGCAAGAAACTTGCAACCATAGGCACGAGTGCTGGCCCTGCTACCCGATAAGTTGGAACGATAGTTGAACCATAGCGAGGAACCATGACCACGAAGACGCTGTGTTGTGAGCAGGATGCCTGTCACGACTATTTACAACTGGGCTGGCGGGCGCCGCGCGGGCGGATTGCCATGATTTCCATGCACACCTGCCCCCTGGCCATGCTGGGTGGCAAGAACACAGGTGGCATGAACGTGTACGTTCGCGAGTTGAGCCGTGAACTGGGACGACGCGGCTGGGCGGTGGACATCTTCACCCACGCGCAGAGCCTGGAGCGCCCTGCCGTGGTGCACATGGCGCGCAACGTGCGCGTCATCCACGTGCAGGCTGGGCCGGTGGAGCATGTGGACAAGAACGAGCTGTATCAGTATGTTCCCGAGTTCGCTGACAACATCGTCGGGATGGTGGAGGAGGCGGGCCTGCACTATGACATGATTTACAGCCACTACTGGCTGAGCGGTCTGGTGGCGGAGCGGCTGCGCGATGCGTGGGGGGTCCCCTACACGCAGATGTTCCACACGCTCGGCAAGATGAAGAACCGCGTGGCGCAGCGGGACGAGGACCGCGAGCTGGATTTGCGGATCATGGGCGAGACGCGCGTGATGCAGAGCGCCAATCGGCTGATCGCTGCCAACCCGATTGATCGTCAGCACATGCTCGAGCTGTACAATGCCGACCCGCGCAAGATCAAGATTGTTCCGTGCGGGGTGGACCTTTCCCTTTTCCGCCCGATCGCGCAGGCGGAGGCGCGCGAGGAGTTGGGGGTGCCGGAGGACAAGTGCCTGTTCGTCTTCGTCGGGCGCATCGAGCCGCTGAAGGGGGTGGACACGCTGCTGCACGCCATCGCCCAGGTGGTGGCGCTGCGCCCGGAGTGGCGCAAGCAGTTGATGCTCGGCATCGTCGGGGGGAGCGCGGAGGATGATGCGGAAAGCCTGACCGCCGAGATGCAGCGCCTGCGCGACCTGCGCGAGACGCTTGGTATCCGCGACCTGGTTTGCTTCCTGGGGGCGCAGGGGCAGGAAACGTTGCCCTACTTTTATGCGGCGGCGGAAGCGGTGGTCATGCCGAGCCACTACGAGAGCTTTGGCATGGTTGCGCTGGAGGCCAGTGCGTGCGGCACGCCGGTGATTGCCAGCGAGGTGGGCGGGCTGACCTACACGATCCACGATGGGGAAAACGGCTTTCTGATTCCGCCCCGACGCCCGGAGCTGCTGGCCGCGAAGATGATCGAACTGATGGACAACCCCGCCCTGCGCGAGCAGATGGGAAGCGCCGGCACCGAGCGCGCCATTCGCTTCGGCTGGCCCGCCATCGCCGATCAGATTCTCGC
This sequence comes from uncultured Chloroflexia bacterium, assembly GCA_963721895.1. Lineage (GTDB taxonomy): Bacteria > Chloroflexota > Anaerolineae > Ardenticatenales > Ardenticatenaceae > CAVRLZ01. Next base: position 456,909 of record CAVRLZ010000031.1, read on the forward strand.
GACCGTACGGGAGCTACGGCGCAGCCGCGCCGCCTGAAGCAGTCTGCCGCCGCGCTACGAGGTGCCGGGTTCCCGCATCAATATCTGCCACATCGCCTCCGGCCACTTGCGGATGGCCCCCTGGTGGTCGGTGAGGATGTGGCGCGAGAAGCCGTTGGCGTACATCTCGCCGCTTTCCGGATGTTCCACCTCATAGTCGAAGCGGATAGAGCGACTTTTCAGCTCGCCCACCCGCGTGCGAAGCAGCACGGGGTCGCCGTATCGGATGGGGCGCACGTAGCGCGCCCCGATTTCTGCGACTACCAGGTAAAAACCGCTGCGCTCAAACTCGGCGTAGCTGTAGTTTAGCGCCTGCAACCACTCGGTTCGCCCTACCTCGTACCAGACGATGTAGCTGGCGTGGTGGACGACTCCCATCGCATCGGTTTCGGCGTAGCGTACGGCAATGTGGGACTCATGGACGTGCATGGACATGGGCATAGGGGTTAACAGGAGACAGGGCGTGTGGGCGGACAATCAGGTAGTTATTCTATCATCCGACAGTAAAAAGGAGAATCCCGTGGCAACAGAAATAACGATCAACCGCTCCACCAAGACGATGGTGATGCCGCAGGGTGAGGCGGATCACATCAAGGATCTGGTCGGCGGGCGCATTCGCAAGGTGGGCGCGCTGACCAGTGCCGGTGGCACAAATCGCTGGGTGGCCGGTGGCGACCTGGACGAGCTTGCCGCCGTCCTGCGCGATGCCGGATACGAGGTGCATCTGGTGGGTCAGCCTGTGCTGTACGAGGAGGACGACGCAGACGAGTGGTGGTAGGCTGATCGTGTGAGCCTGCCCCGCCGCCCTGCCTGCCCCGTCCTTTTAGTACCCCTCATGCCCCAGCAGCCTGGCCAAGCGTCCTATCGGCAAATCGTGTCACCGCGTCAATCAACTGCTCAGGCCGCTCCAGCAGCCCCATGTGCCCAGCAGGCTGAAGCTGCACATGCCCCGCCGTCGGGATCGCCTGGCGCATGGTGCCGCTGGCTTCGGGCACCGTCACGCGGTCGTGGTCGCCGGAGATCACCATCGTTGGCACGGCTATCGTCGCCAGCGTGGCGCTCTCGTCATAGCGAAACGTGGCGAGCACCCCCCGCGCCAGCACTGCAGGCGAGGCCTGGGTGACATAGCGCGTGGCAAAATCCAGTTGACCGCGCGTCTCCGTTCCAGCAAAGCCGGAAAAGGCAGCCTGCAGATGGGCCGAGCCATTCAGATAGCTGATCCAGTTCAGCAGGCGAACGAGCGGCGAGAACCAGATCATCAGGTGGAGCAGGGGCTCCAGCAGGGGCTTTTGTATGGCCGTGAAGAAGGGCGCAAACAGCGTCGTGCGAACCGTCTTGGTATAGGTGGTTTGCAGCAGGACGATCCCCGCCACGGCGCGCCCCAGATGCTCCGGAAAGAGGCGGCAAAAAGTGAGGATGCTCATCCCGCCGATGCTGTGCCCTACCAGGAGGGCCGGGCGGCCCCCAGCCAGCGCCAGCACCGCTTCCAGGTCGCGCGCCATCTCCTCGATCTCGTAACGCTGGGTCGGTGGCTGGCTCGACAGCCCCAGGCCGCGCAGGTCCCAGACAATCAGCCGAAAGCGCTCCGCGAGCCGCTCCCTGAGGTAATACCACTCGGTGCTGTCGGTGCCCCAGCCATGCGTGAGGAGGATCGGGGGCGCGGTCGGCGGGCCGTACAACTCCACGTGAAGCTCGGTGCCATCGGGCCGCATGACCCGCTCGACAGTGCCCGTGCGCTCCTGCTTCGGCTCATCCTGCCCGGCAGGGCGAAGCAGGAGCACCAGAAAGCGTCCCAGTAAAGCAAGAATCAGCATGGCCCCGCCCCCTGCCAGGGCGAGCAGGGTGGACGCCCCACTGGCCCACTGCCATATCCCGAACGCCCCGCCCCCGAGTAAAGCCAGCGAGAGCAGCCCCACAACCCACACGGCAAGCACACTGAATGGCATGAGAAACATAAAAACTTGTGACCCTCCAAGAACGTACCCCATCGCAAACGCGCTCACTATAGAGCGCTGTAGCTTCCCATAAAGCAAGCAAAAGACCTATACCCCCGCAGGGACAGGTATAAGCGTACCTAATCGCGCCCCGCTCCCTGGTATGAAACTTGATAAACGTCTTGACCCATGCAGTGGACTGAGAAAGCAACAGGGAAAGGACAGCAACAGAGATGCAACTTGAAGGGCGCGTGGCGCTTGTAACCGGCGCGGGATCAGGAATCGGCAAGGCGGCAGCGCTATTGTTGGCGCGGGAGGGGGCAAAGATTGGGGCGCTGGGGCGCACCGAGGAAGAACTCCGCGAGACAGTGGAGCGCACCGCGCATGCCTACGACGGCTCGGCCACCCAGGCCCCGCTGCTGCACGTCGAGTACACGATCTTACCCGCCACGACGGTGGAGGCACGGGTGGGGCAGTCGGCGGATGATGCCGAGGAAGCGGTAGCGACGAGCAACGTGGAGCGCAACAGCACCCGTCTGGACATCGGCGATTACCCCCACTGGGAGGGCAACCAGATTGTTGGCCTGCGCTTCGCCGGGCTGGCGCTGCCTGAGGGCGCCACGATTACCTACGCCTACGTGGAGTTCAGCGCCGCGCAGAGTGAGAGCGGAACCACAACGCTTACCTTCCGCGCGCAGGCGAGCGACAACGCCACTGCCTTCACCTGGAGTGATGGCAGTGTGTCGAGTCGTCCCACCACCAGTGCCTCCGTAGCGTGGTCCAACGTACCCGCCTGGAGCAGCGGTACATTGTATCGCAGCCCCAACCTGGCCTCCCTACTCCAGGAGGTGGTAGATAGGCCGGGCTGGGCGAGTGGCAACGCGCTGGCCCTCGTTGTCAGCGGGACGGGTGAGCGCACTGCGCATGCCTACGACGGCTCGGCCACCCAGGCCCCGCTGCTGCATGTCGAGTACACCATCCTGCCCTCCGCTACCGTGGAGGCGCGGGTAGGTCAATCAGCGGATGATGCCGAGGAGGCGGTGGCGACGAGCCATGTGGAGCGCAATAGTAGCCGTCTGGATATAGGCGACTACGCGTTCTGGGAGGGCAACCAGTTGGGCGGTCTGCGCTTCACCGGTATGGCGCTCCCTGCGGGGGCGACCATCTCGCGCGCCTATGTGGAGCTCACCGCCGCACAGAGCGAGAGCGGAACCACCACGCTTACTTTCCGCGCGCAGGCGAGCGACAACGCCGCTGCCTTCACCTGGAGTGATGGCAGTGTGTCGAACCGCCCCACGACCAGTGCCTCGGTGACGTGGGCCAACGTGCCGGCCTGGACGAGTAGTGGGAGTTACCGCAGCCCCGATCTCTCCGACCTCATCCAGGAGGTCGTGAACCGCCCTGGCTGGACGAGCGGCAACGCGCTGGCGCTGATCGTCACCGGTACGGGCGAGCGCACCGCGCATGCCTACGATGGCTCGGCCACCCAGGCCCCGCTGCTGCATGTCGAGTACAGTACGCTGGAAGGCACAATTACCGACACGCAGGTACTGAGCTACAGCTACGATGACCTGCATCGCCTGACCGACGCCAGCTATGGTACGGACGAGCACTTCGCCTACAGTTACGATGCAGTCGGTAACCGCACGGTGATGACCGATGCGCTGGGCATCCACGCCTACAGTTACGATGCCGCCAACCGCCTCACCACTGTAGATAGCATTCCCTACAGCTACGACGCCAATGGCAATCTGTTCTTCGATGGCGCCTTCACTTACGCCTATGATGCTGCCAATCGCCTGACGAGTGTCACCGGCAACGGCTCCACCTCGACCTACCTCTATGATGGTCTGGACCAGCGCGTGGCGCAGACGGTGAATGGGGCAACGACCCAGTACACGCTGGACGTGGCGGGTGGGCTACCGGAGGTCATCGCCGCCACGACGGGCGCAGCCACCACGCGCTATGTCCAGGTAGGGGGGCAACTCCTCGCGCAGCACGATTCTGGCACCTGGGCTTACGTGCTGCCCGACCATCTCGGCTCGGTGCGCCAGCTAGGTGATGGCGCAGGGGATGTGACGCTGGCGCAGGGCTATGCGCCTTTTGGGGAGGGGCTGGGGGGTGCGGGTACCGGTGGCCGCGTGTTTGGCTTCACGGGCGAGCAGGAGGATGCAACGGGGCTGGTGTATCTGCGAGCGCGGTATTATGAATCGGGGGCGGACGGTTCACGCAGACAGATCCCTTCAAAGGCAGGAGCGGATCCGCGCCCCGAAAACTCTGGTTCTCCCACAGTTTGCAGGGTGGGTCCCTAGGTAGGGATGCCACCCCGAGCTATCTATGTCAGAACCTTTCCCGACCTCATCTCACCGACTGGTAAGGACCATTCTGAAGGCTCAGCTACACCCAAGCAGCAAAGGTGCGGGAGAGCCAAGTTTTGGGGGAGCACTACAAAACGATCCCCGCTCTCACAGGGGTGAGTATATGCGTACCTAATCGCGCAGGCGTTCCCTGGTATGAAACTTGATTAACGCTTCGATCCATGCAGTGCG
>CAVRLZ010000032.1:0-120279 GCA_963721895.1 uncultured Chloroflexia bacterium
CACCCCTTCCTCGAGCGAGGGCACTGGTGAAGCGGCGCACGAGCCCGAGAGCCTGGTCGAGCGGATGCGCCATGCCGCCAGCCATGTGGTGGAAGATGTCGTGGCGGCGTGCTCGGCGCGGTCGAACGCGTCCTCCACCGTGACGATGAAGAGGAGCGAGCCAGTGGGGCCGCACCCCAGGCGGCGGCTTCCGACGCCGATGCCACAGGGGAGGACGATAGCCAGACGGCTGCGCCCGAACCCGTAGCGACGAGCCAGGAAGAAGAGGCTACAGCTTCCGCCCCTGCCGAAAGTGAGCCCCCTGCTGCAGGGGAGGACGACAGCCAGACGGCTGCGCCCGAGCCTGTAGCGACGAGCCAGGAAGAAGAGGCTACAGTTTCCGCTCCTGCCGAGAGCGAACCCCCTGCCGCTGGAGGCGCCGAGGAGCAGGAGGCCCCTGTCCTGACCGCCGACGCCATTCGCGAGGCGGCCCGGGAAGAGGCTGGCGTTTATGAGGCCCTTACCGGTGAGGCAGCGGCTATCACCACTCCCAAGAGTGAGGGCGAGGCCGACGCTGAGATTGCGGCGGCTGGCATGGAGGCGGTTTCAGAAGGACGCTCCCCAGCCACCGTCGAGGTTACGGAGGAGGGCGAGGCCAGGGCCTTGGCCAGCTCTTTGCCCCCGTTTCCCGCTCCGGCTCGGCACCGAGCGAACCGCTGGGTGCGGCGGAAAGCGCCTTCACCTCCACGACTCCCTATCTTGGGGACGCGATGGAGAGCCCAACCGCTGATGGGGATGCGGGCGACAGACCACCCCGCCGAGCCCATCATTAGCGGCACCGATAAGGCCACAGCGAGGACGGCGGAGCGGATGCTGCCGCCGAAGGTGGCGGCGAGCAAAAGCGGCGGCGCCGCAAGCGTGGTGGCAGTGGCGGCGGCAAGAAGGGGCGCTCGCTCGATTCCTTTCCGGCCCAGGGGAAGAGCTACAGGGTACCGTGCGCTCCATCCAGCCCTATGGCGCCTTTGTGGACGTGGGCGCGGAGCGCGACGGTCTGATCCACATCTCCGAACTGCGCGATGGCTTTGTGGAAAAAGTGGAGGATGTCGCCAAGGAAGGCGACGCGGTGACGGTCCGCATCAAGGACATTGACACCGAGCGTGGTCGCCTCAGCCTGACCATGCGCTCCGAGCAGGCCGTGGCAAGCTCCACGGGCGGCCGTGGCGAGGAGGCTTCCTCCGACAAGGACAAGCGCACCGGCCTGCGCACCGACCTCCAGGAGGGGCAGGAGCTAACGGGCACTGTCACCAGCATCGTGGAGTTTGGCGCGTTCGTGGACGTGGGCGCAGCCACCGATGGCCTGGTCCACATTTCCGAGATGAGCGAGGAGCGCATCCGTCGCGTCTCTGACGTGGTGGCGGAGGGGCAAGAGGTAACCGTGCGCGTGCTGGGCGTGGATCGCAAGCGCAACCGCATCAGCCTCTCCCATGCGGCCCGCCCAGGAGACCGACTCCTATAGTTTCGAGGACGAGGACGGGAGCGAGGAGCCGCCGTCGGCGATGGAGGCAGCCTTTGCCCGTGCGCGGGAGCGAAACCGCAAAGAAGCGCGCGAAAAGCGCCAAGAGTCGGAGCAGCCCAACCCGCAGGAAGACATCATCGAGCGAACCCTGCGCCAGCGGGAGGGATAAGCCCTCCGCCCATGTACAACCTGATTGAGGGACTTCATCAACCGTCGCTGCTGGGCGGTGGTGGGCGTGTCGAAAGATCGCCGCAAGTTCGGCAACGTCGTCTTCGACCTCCGCGCGGCGGGCTATCACGTCTATGGCGTCCATCCGAGCGGCGAGTCGGTGGATGGTCAAACCATCTACCCCACCCTGGCCGCCCTGCCGGAGCAACCGGAGGTGGTGGACCTGGTGGTTCCGCCCGATGTGACCGAACAGATCGTGCGGCAGTGCCACGAGTTAGGGCTGACGCGCGTATGGATGCAGCCGGGCGCCGCCTCGCGCGAGGCGGTCCAGTTCTGCCAGGCCAACGGGATCGAGGTCATTTCCGGGGGTCCCTGCGCCATGGTTCACAAGCGTCGTTGGCAGGAGTAAGCACCTTCGATTCCTCAGGGAGCGGCCCACGGGCCGCTCCTTTTTTTGTTCCAGCCATCCCCTGACACCCGATGCATGCGCCCGCCGCCCCAGCCATTTGCCACGCGCCCCCATGCTTTGTACCATTGCATTGCCGTCATCGCCCCTTGCTCGAGGAACCCTGCGCTTGCTTGATCGCCTGGCCCTTCGCGACCGCCTGATACGGGCACTGCGATTCTCCCCCCCCAGCGGGGCAGATGCGGTGCGCCAGTTTCAACTCTCGTTGCTGCTGCTCGTCGGCCTGCTGGTGGTAGGGGTGATCGGATACGTGCAACTCGCGCAGATGTCCTGGATTGATGCCGCCTACATGACGGTCATCACCCTGACAACCGTGGGCTTTGGCGAGGTGCGCCCGCTGAACGAGGCAGGGCGCCTCTTCACCATGTTGCTCATCATGATGGGCGTTAGCCTTTCCGCCTATGCGCTCCGCAACGTGGTGGAAATTGCCGTAGGGGACCGTCTCTGGGTATCGCTGGGGGAACGACAGTTGCAGCAACAGCTGAGTGTCATGCACAATCATTACATAGTCTGTGGCTATGGGCGCATGGGGCGCGAGATCGTCCGCGAGTTCCAGCGGCGCAACGAGTCCTTCGTGGTGGTAGACAAGAGCGATGCCGTTCACACGGAACTTCTTGAGTCGGGCATCGTGCACGTGGTGGGCGATGCCACCCATGACGAGGTGCTGATCCAGGCGGGCGTGGCGCAGGCTAAGGGGCTGCTTGCCGTGGCCAGCAGCGATGCGGACAACGTCCTCATCGTGCTGAGCGCGAAAGGGCTGAACAGCCTGCTAAAGGTGGTGGCCCGCGCCGCGACCGATGAGATGGAAAGCAAGCTCAGGCGGGCGGGGGCGGACATTGTGACCAGCCCCTACGTCATCGGGGGGCAACGCATGGCTTTTGCGCTCGTGCGCCCGGCGGTGTACCAGTTCCTCAATACTGTAGTGTACAGCGAGGCCCTTCACATCGAGATGGGGCAAATGCTGATGAGGCCGCACTCCCCCCTGGTGGGCTCCACGCTGCGCCAGGCCAACCTGCGGGAGCGGTGGGGGGTCTTTGTGGTAGCGATCCTGGACCGTGCCGGGCAGACCCTGATTAGCCCGGACCCGAACCGCCTCATCGAGGAGGGCGATACCCTGATCGTGGTCGCCCCCACGGAAGTGATTCAGCGCCTGGAGGATGGCAATTTCGAGGCGCGCTAGGGCCAGTCACCCCCTCACCTTGGCGCTCATCGGCGGGGGTGCCCTGCTGGCGGCGGCGTGGCTGGCGTGCCTCATGCGTGCGCCCTTCCACGAGGACGAGGCCATCTACGCCGCCTGGGCGCTGCAGATCGTGCGGGGCGATCCGTGGCTGTGGGCGACACCGGTGGACAAGCCGCCCCTCACGCTTTACCCCCTGGCAGCGAGCCTCGCCCTGTTTGGCCGCCACGACTGGGCGGCGCGGCTGCCCAACGTGGGGTGGACTCTCCTGCTGCTTGCGCTTCTCGGGCGGGTGGCTCGATCGGCTGGGTGGCGACCCCACACGCGCGTGGGGCCTGGCCCTGCTCAGCCCACTGCTGTGGGCGCAGGCTGCCTCTGCCTTCACCGACCCCCCCATGCTGGCCCTGACCTTCCTTGCCTTGGATCGTGCCCTGGCGCGCCGACCCGCTCAGGCAGGGGGTAGCTGGGCCTGCGCCTTCCTTGCCAAGCCAACCGCTCTTTTCCTGCTCCCGCTCGTGCTGGCTGCCCTGGCGCTCGGGAGCGATCCGCGCCCCCTCCGGCCCCGCTTGGAATCCTTTCTGCTGGGCGCGGCGGCCCCGATCCTTGCTGCCTGGGCATGGGACGCCAGCCGCGTCGCCCCCTCCTGGTGGGCGCTCGGCGCGCAGGCCTATGGCACCCTGGGGCAGCCAGCCCTGGCGTGGCAGCCCTGGCTTGCCAAAGCGGCGGGGGCGCTCGGCCCCGTGCTTCTGGGCGGCCTGCTCCTCGCCTCCCCGCGCCGCGCCACAGGGCCTGCGTTCTGGCTGGCCGCAACGCTGCTGGTCTGGCTGCCGCTCCATGCGCTGCTCGGCTTTCAACCGTGGGAGCGCTACCTGCTGCCGTTGGTGCCTGTAAGCGCCCTGGCCCTCGCGATGGGGGAGGGGAGGGGCGGGGTGGCGGGGCGAGGGCTGGCCATTGCCCTGCTCCTCCTGGCACCGGCGGCGGCGATTGCCCTGCAGATCGAGCCGCAGGGCAACGGCTGGCAGGGTATAGCAGAGATGGGGCGCGCCGTCGAGGCGCTTCCCGCCGCGGCCACCGTGTACTATCTCGGCGCGGGTCGCCCCCTGGCCTGGTACGCGGCGGACGCCACCGCTGCCCTGCGGTGGGCAGGCCCCGACGAGCGCACGCTGCGCGCCGACCTGACCACCCCCGCCCCCCATCCTCGCTACCTTGTCGCCCGCCGCGCGGACCCGTTGCCCCCTGCCGTCGCGGGGTGGGCGGTAGCGGCGGAGGCGGGCTTCTTTTACCTGCTGGCCGAGCCCCTCGCGGGCCTGACCCCTCCCTGAGCCCTATCTCCCTTATAATCCAAATCCATGCGCTCCCTACGCCCCCTCCTTCCTGTCCTGCTGCTCGCCCTGTTGCCCTTCCTCTTCCTGTGGAAGCTGACCCTCGCGGGGCGGATCCTGGTGGGGCTGGACCCCTTTAACTTTTTTTACCCCTACCACGACGCGCTTCAGGCCCGACTGCTGGCGGGCGAGCTCCCGCAGTGGAACCCCACCCTGTTCGGCGGCGTGCCCTTTCTGGCCGACCTGCAGGCACAGACGTTTTACCCGCCTGCCTGGCTCGTTCTCCCGCTTAGCGCGCCGGATGCCCTGACCTGGACACTGATCTTCCATCTGGCAGTGGCCGCCCTCGGCACCTATGGGTGGGCACGGCGCGGGCTGGGGCTCGGCGCGTCGGGTGCGTGGGCAGCCGCGGCGCTCTTCGCCCTCGGCGGCTACCTGGGGGCCCAGGTCGAGCACCCCAACCAGGTAGCGGCAGCAGCCTGGCTTCCCTGGCTGCTCCTCGGCTTTGAGCGTGCGCGGGGCAGTTGGGCGCGGGGGCGGGCGGGCGTGGCCCTGGGCTCGCTGGCGTTGGCCCTGAGCCTGCTGGCGGGCCACACCCAGACCACCTTCATCTCGCTCGCCCTGCTGGGCGCCTGGGCGCTGGGCTCCGTGGCCAGCGATGGCTGGGAGCAGCGTCGCTGGCCGCGCCTCTCCGACCTGGCGGCGACCCTGGGGCCGCTGCTCCTGATGGGCCTTCTGGGTGGCCTGCTCGCGGCGGTTCAGCTGCTGCCCACGCAAGCGCTTTCCGCGCTCTCGCCCCGTGCGGGGGGGCTCTCCTTTAGCGAGGCAGCCGCCTTCTCGCTCGACCCGCACCTGCTTCCCCGCGCTCTGCTGCCCACCTATGGGCTGGACGACAGGCTGCTCAGCGAGTACGTTGCCTGGATCGGCTTTTTGGGCATGGCCCTGGCGCTGGTGGGGCTATGGCCCGCGCCGGCCGTCCGCCACGAGCGGGCACGCCGCTTTGGCCTGCTGGGGGCGGGCATGGGGCTGTTCTTGGCCCTGGGGGGGTACAACCCCTTTTTCTGGCCGCTGTGGCGCCTCGTGCCCGGCTTCGACCTGTTCCGCGCCCCCGCCCGGTGGTTGCTGCTCTGGGCGTTTGGCAGCGCGCTTCTGGCAGGGGTGGGCGTGGAGCGATGGCGGCAGGTCGCCCCCGACCTGCGCCGCCCCGCCCTTTTGCCGGGCGTGGTGGCACTGGGGGGGCTGGGGCTCGCGATCGTGCTCGCCGATTGGCCTGCCGCGCGCGTGTTGCCGCTGTGGGGCGCGATGGCAGTGGCGGTGGGGGGGATGCTGCTCGTGCCGCGCCTGCGCGTGCCTGAGCCGCTGCTGCTCCTCCTGCTCGTGGGCGAGCTCTGGCTCGCCGCGCTGGGGCTGGATTCGCAGAAGGCCACGGCACCGGAAGCCTACAGCGGGCTCCGCCCCGTGCCTGCCCATCTGCTCACGCAGCCATCGGGGCGCCTCCTCTCGCTCAGCGATCTGACCTGGGACCCCGGCGACTTGGCGGTGCTGCAGGCGCGCCATGCCGAACTGCTCGGCGAGGAGGCCATCTACGATCTGGTGGTGGCAACCAAGCTGAAAGAGGTGCTGGCCCCCAACCAGCCGATGCGCTGGGGGCTGGCTACCGCCGATGGCTACGGCGGCGGCCTGCTCCCCTCAGCGCGCTGGGTGGCCTTCCAGCGCACCCTCCCGCTCGCCAAAGTCGTGCCCGACGGGCGCCTGCGGGAGCAACTGACCGGCCTGCCCCGTTCGGCCCTGCTGGATGTGATGGGTGTGGAATGGCTGGTGGCGGACAAGGTAGGCGACTGGTGGGCCGAGGGAATCTACCACGATCTGGGTGCCCCCCTCGCCCTGGAAGCGGGGCAGCGGGCGCGCTGGGCGCCAACGTTTCAGCAGGCGACTGCGCTCTCGTTTGTCGTCATCGGGGAGTGGCCGGAGGAGGCGGGGGTGCTCGAGGTGGGGGGGCGCACCCTTTCCCTGGGCGATGCGGTGCCGCGCGCCACGCGGGAAACGGCGCAGGGCATCGAGCGCCACCTCTGGCTGTCAATCGAGCCGCCCGTGCGCGTGGCCACGCTGGAGGTGGAGGCGGCCGCCCCCTGGACGCTGGGTGCCCTCTCGCTGGTGGATGAGCGGCTGCCCGCCTTCGAACCCCTGCCCGCCGACCCCGCCCTGCGCGTCACCCTCAGCGGGGATGTCAAGGTCTACCGACGGCAGGGGGCACTGGGGCGGGCGTGGGTGGTGCCCCAGGCGCGACCTGCGGGCTCGACCGAGGCAGCGCTCCAGCAGGTGGCGGACCCGACCTTTGACCCAAGGGCAAAGCGTGGTCGTGGAGCAGGCGGACCCGGCGCGCCCCCTGCCCAGCGGGGGAAGCGGCACAGTGCGCTGGCTGCGGGACGAGCCGGAGTGGCTGGCGCTGCAGGTGAGCGTGCCGGAGGGGGGCTGGCTGCTCCTGGCGGACGCGCCCTTTCCCGGCTGGCAAGCCACAGTCGGCGGGCGCCCCACCGACTGGGTTCCTGCCAACGGCATCAACCGTGCGCTCTTTCTTCCGCCGGGCGACCACCGGGTGGAGTGGCGCTACACCACCCCGGGGCTACGCGTGGGGCTGCTCGGCACCCTGGTCGGGGCGCTCCTCTGGCTGGGATGGGTGCTCTATCCGCGCAGGCGCTAGACGCCCCCGCGTTCTTCCGCTACACTTGGCTCAAGCGCTTGCGGGCACCCACCCCCTGCGCGTGACCGCGTTACCCCAGGAGGCCCTGCACCATGTTGAACGTACTGAACCGCGTAGTCACCATCCTGGCCCTGCTGGGGCTGGTTGCGTGTGCGGCCCTGGTGGCCGTCGGCGTCTACCTCCCCACCACCCTTCGGGACCGAGCGGCGGTCGCGGTGGATGCGCTTTTCCTCCTGCCCGAAACGATGATCGCGAGCCAGCAGCTGATCACCGCCGTGGTCGCGTCGCTTCTCGCCGTGATAGGCTTTGTCCTGCTGGTGCTCGAACTGCGCCCCCCCGCCCGCGACGATTCGGTCCAACTCAAGGCGGCGGATGGCAGCCGCACGCGCGTGGCACGCGGCGCCATCCACCGCCGAGTGCAATACGCGGTGGATCGCCTCGATGACGTGGTAGAGGTGGCGCCGACGATCACGGGTGGCGGCAGGGGGCTAACGGTCCATCTGGATGTGACAACCTCGCCGCACATTGACGTACCCATGAAGAGCGAAGAGATCCGCGCCGTCACGCGCGACGTGATCGAGAAGCAGATGGGGCTGCGGGTGGCCCAGGTGACCGTCAAGCTCGACCACGACGCCTACCAATCCTTTGAAAGCGACGTTGTCTGAGGCTCACGGCGCGGGTTGGCCGCTCAGGGTTAGCGTGCCTGCCTCCACGCGCACCTCGTTCAACTGCGCGTAGTTCTGGGTTTGCAGGATGGCTTCCGCCAGCATCCCTTCCACCTGATCCAGGATAGGGCCTGGGACGGGGACCGGCCCGATGCGCCCGTCCACAATATCCATGACTAGCTCGCCGTTGGCCGCACTGGGCCGCGCCACCACGCGGATGGGCTGCGAGCGACCCTGAAACTCGATATCGCCGCGTAGCGCCAGCGTACCGTCCTCTTTGAAATAAATCTGCGGGTTGACCAGCGGTATCTCGACCGACGTACCCGCCTCGGCGGCGGCACTTTCCAGCCGGAGCGCGACAAACGACGTGATCTCTTCCTGCGAGACCGTAATCGTGGAAGCGCCGCTCGCCTGCGCCGCCTGCGCGGCATCCGCCGCTTTTTGCTCCAAGCTCGCCGCCGCCTCGTTCGTGATGGGGATGGGCGGCCCATCGTCCGGCATCTGGAAGCGATCCGTTAGCCCGCAGGCGGTGAGCACCACCCCCAGCAGAGCCACCATCATCCCCCTACGCATCTGAGCTATTCCTCGCATATGACTCACCTTTACGACGCATTGTCTGGTACGCCCCCGCCGTTGGAGCAACTGCTGGAGGCGCTTCTGTTTGTCTCCGATAGCCCGGCACCCGTAGCGACCCTGGCGACCGTCACGGCGCAGCCCATCGAGCAGGTGGAGGCTGCATTGGACAGCCTCGCGGCTGCCCTGGCGCAGCGCGGGGTGCGGCTGCTGCGCGCGCGCGGGGGGGTGCAACTGGTGTCGGCGCCGGCATGCGCCCCTTGGATCGAGCGCTTTTTAGGGCTGGAGCTGTCTAGCAAGCTGTCTGCCGCCGCGCTGGAAACGCTGGCCATCGTGGCCTATCGCCAGCCTGTCACGCGTGCCGACATTGATGCCATTCGCGGCGTGAACAGCAGCGGCACCCTCCGCACCCTCATCCAACGTGAGCTGGTGGAAGAAGCGGGGCGGCTGGACTCGGTGGGCAACCCCTACGTCTATGCCACCACCACCGCCTTTCTTCACTACTTCGGGCTGGGCGCCCTGGCCGAGCTTCCCCCGCTGCCGAACGAGGAATAATGAAGGGGCATTGAGCGTTTGGGCAGCGCCTCCAGCAGGGCATCCACATCGTCCTCGTTGTTGTAAAAGTGGGGCGAGACGCGCACGAACGGGCCGCGCGCCGACACCGTGACCCCCCTGGCATCCAGTAGCGCCACCAGTTCCGTCAGGTCATGGGGGGCTGCCTCGAAGGAGACGATCCCGCCGCGGTCGGCGCGGTTGGGCAGCGCCGCGCGGTATCCCCGCGCCGTCAACCCTTCCACCAGTCGGTCGCCCAGCGCCAGCACGTGCCGCTCGATCGAAGGGATGCCCACGTCCAGCAGGGTTTCAGCACTGGCCGCCAGCCCAAACAAGCTCAGCCAGGGCAGCGTGCCTGCCTCGAAGCGGGCGGCGCTTTCCGCCAGCGGCGCATCGTATCGGAGGTAGTTTTGCACGTCCTGCGTGCTCAGCCAGCCGTGCCGTCCGGGCCGGAGCGTCGAAATCAGCTCGCGGCGGCAGTAAAAGAGCCCCGCCCCGATGGGCCCCATCAGCCACTTTGGCCCCCCCGCCGACAAAAAGTCAATCTTCATAGCCGCCACATCAATCGGTAGCGCGCCCGCCCCCTGGATCGCATCCACGCAGAAGCGAACGTCATACTGCTCGCACAGGTGGCCCAGGGCGGCCAGATCGTTGCGAAAGCCCGTGGCAAACTGAACGAAGGAAAGGGCCAGCAGCCGAATGTTGGGGTGAGCGCGCAGCGCCGCCTCCACATCCTCCAGCAGCAGGCGATGGCTGCGAGTGGGAAGGCGGATGATCTCCACCCCCCTGTCGCGCACCGACAGCCAGGGGTACACATTGGCCGTGAACTCATCCTCGGCAGCGAGCAGAACATCCCCCGGCTGCCAGGGAAACCCCTGAGCCACCATCAGCAGCCCCTCGCTCGTGTTCGGCACGATGGCGATCTCGTCCGGGGTGGCCCCAATCAGCCGCGCCAGCGTGGCGCGGAACTGGTCAAGCGGCGCGGGCAGATCGTCGCGCCCGCCGTGCGCCTGCCACCAGCCAATCCACTCGTTCAGCGCCCCCACCACCCGCGTGCTTAACGGGGAGGCGGAGGCATGGTTCAAAAAGGCGGTCTGCTGCGTGATGGGGAACAGCGCGCGCGCGGCGGCACTGCCCGGCATCAAGGGGTCGGTAGTTGGGTTGCTCATGTGGCTCCAGTGTGATTCTCGTTGATGGCCTGCCCCCGCCCTCATGTCTCCAGCCGGAAGCCGAACCCTCGAACCGTCACGATCATCGCTTTCGAGGCGTCCGCTTCCTGCAGGCGGCGGCGCAGGCGGCGCACCAGGGCATCAATCGCCTGCTCCGTCACGCCATCGGTGCTGCCCCACACCCCCTGCGCGATCGCGTCGCGCTCGACGATGCCCCCTTCCGCATTGATCAGCAGGTGGAGCAACTCAAACTGGGAGGGGGACAGGGGCGGCTCTAGCTCTTTGCCGCCAATCCAGACCAGCTTCTTTTCGGGGTCCATCCGCAGCGCAAAGGCTTGCTTGGCATCGAAGGGGAGGGGTACGGTGCCCTCCGCCCCCACGAAGGCCAGCCGAAATGCCAGGCCGATCTGGAGCGTGTCGCCATCGCGCAGCCGCGTGGCCTGGCGCACCGGCTCCCCGTTGACATAAGTCCCGTTCTTGCTGCCCAGATCCTCCACAAAGAAACCTTGCCCCGCGTGGAAGATGCGGGCATGCTCGCGCGAGACCTGGCGGTCGGGCAGGTAGATATCGCAGGAAGGCTGCCGGCCCAGGATCATCGGCTGCCGCTCCAACCGCCAGCGTGACGCGACCTGCGCGCCGGGCGGCATGGTAATCACAATCAGAATGGCGTCATCGCTGGACATGCAGGCTGACTTTAACCCCCTTGTTTGACAGGATGCGGGGTGTGGGCTAGGCTACCCCTATTCCATGAAGAGGAGATAAAAAGTAGCGTGGCCCGCCTGTTAACCCCGGGGACAGTGCTGCGTGGAAGGTATTCGATTACCGGGTTGGTTGGACAGGGCGGCATGGGTGCCGTCTATTTGGCGGACGATTTACGCCTGGAAGGGCGCAAAACTGCCATCAAAGAGATTGCCTTAGATACATATGGCTCTCCTGAAGACCCAATGACCCAGCAGGCTCGCAGCCAGTTTCATCGCGAAGCCAGCGTCCTCGCCCGCCTTGATCACCCCAACCTACCGAAAGTTTCAGATTTCTTTGACGAGGAGGGGCGCGACTACCTCGTCATGGACTATGTCCCTGGGCGGGACCTGCGCGAGATTTTGGAGGAGGCGCGCGCGGAGGGCAAATTTTTGCCGGAGACGCGGGTGCTGGGGTGGGCGCGGCAGTTGGGCGAGGCGCTCAACTATCTGCACACGCAGTCGCCGCCGGTGCTGCACCGCGATATCAAGCCCGGCAATATCAAGCTCACGCCTGAGGGGCGCATCAAGCTGGTAGACTTTGGCCTGGTCAAACTCATGATCACGGACGACGATCGAACGGTGACCGTGCTCCAGGGGCGCGGCACCGTGGCCTACACCCCGCTCGAGCAGTACGGCAGCGATTCGGGCCACACCGACCCCCGCTCCGACATCTACTCCCTTTCCGCTACCCTCTACCACCTGTTGACGGGCGAGTTGCCCGCCGATGCCAAAGAGCGCTTTCTCCGCCCGCAAATTTTGCGCCGTCCCCGCTCCCTGAACCCGGCCCTCGCGCCGGAAACCGAGGCGGCGCTCCTCTGGGCGCTCGAAACCCACCCCACCTCGCGCCCCGCCACCATCACGGACTTTCTGGATGCCCTCACGCATGGCGTCAGCCACGAGGGCGGGCGCATCTCCGCCGCCACCAGTTGGCAGGTGGCGCTGCAGCAGAACCAGCGCCTGCTGCGCGCCCTCTTCTTCATCGTGCTGCTGGCCATCCTGCTTACCTGGCAGTTGACCTAGCCCCGCGCCGCTCCCTGCCTGTCAACTATCCCGCACCAGCGCAAAGAAGCCGCCCAGCATGGCGATGGCGATGGCCCCCCAGCCGTTGAAATCCGCCGGGAGCAGGTGGAGCGCATAGAGCAGCAGGTACCCCATATAGGCACTGACCCCGTACAGCACCACGAGCAGCAGGCGGCGCACCAGGGAGGTGCGGCTGATGGGGAGGGTGGCGAAGCCCAGGCTGCCCACCCCCCCCAGCCCCAGCAGCGTCACCGCCAGCACCCACC
This sequence comes from uncultured Chloroflexia bacterium, assembly GCA_963721895.1. Classification (GTDB taxonomy): domain Bacteria; phylum Chloroflexota; class Anaerolineae; order Ardenticatenales; family Ardenticatenaceae; genus CAVRLZ01. The sequence continues at coordinate 12,315 of CAVRLZ010000032.1, forward strand.
AGCCGAAGCCATCATTGTCTTGCCCGAAGCGTGTCAGCGGGCGGGGCGTGGGGCTTGCCGTGGGGCGGGGCACGGGCGTGCGGCTCGGGCGCGGCGTGGGCACCAGCGTGGCGCTGGGTGTTGGAACCCGCGTCAGCGTCGGGGTGGGCGTCGGCGTCAAGGTTGGCACCACCGTCTCCACCACCGGCGGCGCGGAGCCCTGGATGGTGACGATGGCCTCCGTGCTGGCGAAGGGCGCTGAATTGAGCGGCACCGCGGTGATGGACAGTTGGCCATCGCGCCCCAGGTTGATCGTCGTGCGGGCCACCCCGTTTACCGTGAGCGCAAGCTGCGAGCGTAGCTCCACCCCCTCATTGGGGTAGCGCAGCACAAACTGGATGGACGACCCGTCTGGCACCGCGTTGCCGTTGTGGTCCAGGATAATGCTGGTGCGCAGCCCCAACTCGCGCGTCTCGGTCAGGTTGGGGCTTTGCGGCAGCGGCTCGCAGGTGTCGAGCGGGATTTCCGGCGCGTCGCGGCACAGCCCGACGCTCTGGTTCGGGTTGGGCGCCAGGCGGGCGTTCAAATCAAAGTTGAGGGCCGGCAGCGACACCGGCGCCATGCCCGTTGCGGGCAGCGTTTGAAAAAGCAGGGAGGCTGCCGCGTCCACAAAGCGCGGGGCCGGCGAGTAGAGCCCGTAGTAGGCAGTCACCTTCCCCACCTCGGTCGAATCCAGATAGCTGGGTGCCCCGAACGAGAAGACCACCACCCGCTGCCCGCGCAACTGCGGGTTGAAGCGGCGCAGGAACGCGCGCAGCGCATCACTTTCCGGGAAGAGCGGGTCCTCATCCTGGACCAGGAAGATAAGCCAGTCCGCCTCGTCCAGCACCTCCAGCAGGGCAGGGTTGGGCGGTGGCGCGCTCGCCTCCTCGGCTATCAACGTTTCCAGATCGGCGAAGGTGAGGCTCGTCAACCGCTCCGGGTTCAACTCGTTGCTGCTCTGCGGGCCAAAGCGCTGCAACAGCTGCGTTTCCAGCTCCAGCGGGTCAATCGTCGGGCGTGGCACGCAGGTAGGGCAGTCGCGGATGGGGCGCACGTCCGTCACGATGAGCAGATTTTCGTCCCGCAGCGGCGGGGCGGGCAGCACGCCCGCCAGCTCGTCCGGCGTCGGGTAAAGCAGCGTCGCTGCCTCCTGGGCGATCCGTGCCACCACGGCAAGGCTTTCCGGCGCCTGAAGCAGCGGCGGCTCCAGGGTGGCAGGGTTCGGCAGCGGCTCCGCCGCCGCAAAGGCTTCCCCATACAAACGCAGCTTGAGGGCGAGCAGGCGGCGGAGCGACTCATCCACGCGGGTGGCAAAGACGGTGTCGGTCTGATATTGATCGGCGAACAGGCGCAGGGTCTGCTCGATGTTGCTCACGCGGGCATCCCACGTTTCTTCCAGCGCAAAATCGGAGAGAAAGAGCAGGTCATTGCCCGCGTTGAAGGCGTCCCGCGCGATGGGCGCGGCGGGGAAGGTGCCGGTCTGCTCCTGATAAAAGCGGCGCAGCGCCAGGGCGCCCAACTCCTCGCTGACCACGATGCCGCCTTGCTGCCGCCAGGGCTGGAGCCTGGCATCGTTCAGCAGCGTCGGGAGCGACTGCGCGTCCAGCGAGAGCGGGCGCGTCGTTTGGCGGATGCTGCCCTGGAGCGCGCGATAGCGCACGTTCGCGGTCAGCAGGCCATCCGCCGTCACGCTGTTGGTGAGGGGATCGGTGATCTGGGTGACCGCGTAGAACGGGGGCAAATCTTCAGCGGCCAGCGCCTCGTACAGCTTCTGCACGGTGGCGATCTCCTCGTCCGGGCGGCGGTCGCTGCTGCCCAGCCCTGGAAAATGGGTGGCAACCGTCGCCACGCGCCGCCCGCTGCCCTCCGCCACCCCCTGGATAAAGGCGCGCCCCATCTCCCCCACCCAGTAAGGATTGCCACCGAAGGTGCGGGTGTCGAGCGGGCTGCTCTCGGGGGCGCGCGTGGCGTCCATCACATCCAGCGCCGGGCCAAGCAGCATGTTGACCCCCACCGCCGCCAACTCCTGCCCCACAATCTGGCCGGTGCTCCGCGCGTTTTGCCGATCCCACGTGGCGCCGATGGCCATCCCTGAGGGGACGCGCGTAAAGCCATTCTGCGGCTGGCCGTCCGCAAGCAGCGGGTTGGGCGAATACAGATCGCTGGCGATGAAGAGCGGCACAAAGGGCCCCTCGCTCGCCGCGCTCCCCTCTTGCGCGAGCGCCTGCAGGCTATTGGTGAGCGTCGTCAGCGCCGTCGCGGTGTCGCCACTGTTCACAAAGTTGCCGTTGGATGCCCGCAGCGCCACCCCGCCCACGCGCAGCTCCCGCACCAGCGTGGCCGCCACCCCCTCCTCTTCTGCCACAGCGCCCGGAAAGGTTACCAGGAACAGTTGCCCGACGCGCTGTTCCGGGCTCATCGCCTCGATCAGCGCCTCCACCTCCTCGGCCAGGGCCTCCGGCGCCTGGGCGCGCGCGGGCAGCGCCGTGCCTGCCCCTTGCAGCAGGGCAAGGAGCAGCAGCACTAGCAGTTGCAGCAGTGCGTCGTTGGTGGGATGGCATAGTCGCTCGGGGCAGGCGGCGCGGGGCAACCTGCGTAGCAAAGTCGTAGGGTTTACGTCCAGCTAGCGGGGGCGGTAAGGCGTATCTTTTGTGTCAAGCAACAGTACATTCTCTTCTCCTCCTTCAGTGAAACGCCCCAGGCCCGCGACACCTGGGGCGTTTGACTTTTCTGCCTGCGGCGATTATAGCATAGCTTCGCCACCTGCCCCCTCTACCCGCTCGATCCACGCCACAGCCGCCCGCGCCACCACTTCTCGGTCATGATCCTCGGTGATGATGTGATCGCTCTCCTCCAGCCAGAGCAACTCTTTCACGCGGCTGCCCGCCTTCTCGAATATCCAGCTGGCATTGGCTGGCTCGATCACGCTGTCCTGGCGGGCATGCATCACCAGCAGCGGCGCGGTGAGCTGCGCCAGGCGCGGGCGAAGCCGATTGGTGAGGGTGCGCATCTCCGCGATGGCGCGCAGGGACGTTACCGGATAGCTGGGGTGCAGGGCGCGGGCCTCGTCGTCGAAGATAGCGCTGCCGTGCGGGCGCTTCTGCTGGAAGGGGCGCAGCAGCGAGAGCACCCCGGCCCAGCGCGCCGCCCCCCGCAGCCACGCTGCCCCGCCCAGGCTCACCACCGCGGCGGGCGCCCGCGACGTGCCTAGCCACAGCGCCAGCGTGCCCCCCAGCGACGTGCCCATTACCGCCACCGCTCCGTGGGCCTGCTGCATCGCGTCAAAGCGCGCCTCCACGGCCCGCGTCCAATCCGTCCAGCGCACCTTTGCCAGCGCCGCCGGCGTGCTGCCGTGCCCGGGCAGCCAGAAACTTTCCGCGTGAAAGCCTGCCTCATGGAGCGCCAGCCCCAGGGGGCGCACCTCCCACGGCGTGGAGGTGAGGCCATGAATCAGCAGGCACGCGGGCGCGCGCCCCTCCCACCGGAACGGTTGCGCATCCGGGTGCGTGAGCGGCGTGCGGGTGAACGGCTTCGGTTCATCCATCAACGGTTGAGCCATTCTGCGCGACGGGTGCCCCATCGCGCGCGTTCGATTGAGCGATGTTTGCTTGAAACCCTCGCCTCAGATTATAGGAGGGCGCTGGTAGCAGAGCAACCCCACCTTTGTCCTTGCAACGTTCCCATGCTCGATGCTTTGACACGCTTCCCCCTTGCTGATACGATACCCTCTCGTTTTTGACACCAAACGGCTTTGGCCGCCCATGGCGCTAATAGAGAGGAAAAAGATTGTGACCAACGATGGAAAGGTGCGGGTTGCCATCATCGGCGTTGGCAACTGCGCAAACTCCCTGATTCAGGGGGTGCACTACTACCAGGATGCGGACGAGGGCGAGCGGGTGCCGGGCTTGATGCACGTCAACCTCGGTGGCTATCATGTGCGCGATATCGAGTTTACGGCTGCCATTGATATTGATAGCGAGAAGGTAGGCAAAGACCTCTCCGAGGCGATGTGGGCCGGCCAGAACGATACCATCCGCTTTGCCGACGTGCCCGCCACGGGCGTGTCGGTGGCCCGCGGCATGACGCACGACGGCCTTGGCAAATATCTGAAAGAAAAGATTACCAAGGCGGAGGGCCCTACCGACAATATAGTCGAGTTGCTCAAGGACACCCATACCGACGTGGTGGTCTCTTACCTGCCCGTCGGCGCCGAGATGGCTACCAAGTGGTACGTGGAGCAGATTCTTGACGCAGGCTGCGCCTTTGTGAACTGCATCCCCGTCTTTATAGCTCGCGAGCCCTACTGGCAGCAGCGCTTTCGGGATGCGGGCGTGCCCGTGATTGGCGACGATATCAAGTCGCAGGTGGGCGCAACCATCGTGCACCGCGTGCTGACGCGCCTCTTTCAGGAGCGCGGCGTCAAGCTGGAGCGCACCTCGCAGCTCAACGTCGGCGGCAACATGGACTTTTACAACATGCTGGAGCGCACCCGCCTGGAATCCAAGAAGATTTCCAAGACCAACGCGGTGACCTCCCAGCTGGACTACGAGCTACCGGCGGAAGATGTCTACATTGGCCCCTCCGACTACGTGCCCTGGCTGACCGACCGCAAGTGGGCCCACATCCGCATGGAAGGGCGCGCCTTCGGGGATGTGCCCCTCAACCTCGAGTTGAAGCTGGAAGTGTGGGACAGCCCCAACTCGGCGGGGGTGGTGATTGACGCCGTGCGCTGCGCCAAGCTTGGCCTGGACCGTGGCCTGAGCGGCACGCTGGTTGGCCCCAGCGCCTACTTCAAAAAGTCGCCGCCCGTTCAGTATCCGGACGATGTCGCGCACGAAATGACCGAGGCGTTCATTTGCGGGACCAACAACGAGACGCTGCCCGCCTGAGCGGCCTTGCCTTCCTGATGGGCACGGGGGGCCAAGCGCCCTCCCGTGCCTGTTTGTTTCTAGCCAGTAACCGGCGCGTCACGCCCCCTCACACCCCATGATGCTCCTCCTTTTTCGGCTCGCGGCAGCCCTCATCCCCAAAATCCCTGCGCGCCTTGTCTACCGCCTGGCGGACTGGATAGCTGATCTGCTCTGGCTGGGGGCCAGGCGGCTCCGCGCCACCATCGAGGCCAACCAGCGACGGGCCATCGGGCCGGGCGCTACCCCGCTCCAGCTGGCGCGCAACAGCCGACAGGTCCTGCGCACCCTGCTCAGGGTTTATGTGGATGAGTTCCGCATGCCCCACCTGAGCAACCAGGCCCTCAATGAGCTGGCGACGATCCACAACCTGGAGCCCCTGGAGGCGGCGCTGGCCCAGGGACGCGGCGTCATCATGGTATCCGCGCACGTGGGCGCCCCCCACATCGTTGGCCAACTGTTCACCGTCCTGGGCTACCCCACCACCGTCGTGGTGGAGCACACGCAGCCGGAAGAGCTCTTCCAATTCATCTGCGAGATGCGCTCGCGCCGCGGCGTCCGTCTGTTGCCGGCGGACGAGCCGCTCCTGCCCCTGCTGCGCACCCTGCGGAAGGAGAATGGCATAGTCGGCCTCGTGGTGGACCGCAACGTCAACCGCTCCGGCTTCTGCCTCCCCTTTTTGGGCGAGCCGACCCTGGTGCCCGATGGCGCTGTGCGCCTTGCCCTGCGCGCGCGGGTGCCGCTGCTCATCGGCATCTGCCGCCGCCGGCCCGATCACCGTTACGAGGCCATCGTGGAAACATTCGAGTTCTCACCCAGCGCCAGCGAGGACGCCGAGGCGCACATTCGAGCGGAAACCGCGCGCCTCATGGGCCGCCTGGAATACCACATCCGCCGCGAGCCGGCGCAGTGGTTGATGACCGTTCCCCTGGGGGATGAAGGGTGCCCCTGATGCCGATCTGTTTCTGACACACCGATTCACCATGCTCCGCATTGCGCTTGTAACCCCCTATGATTTTGCATTCCCTGGTGGAGTGAACGAGCACATCCGCCACCTCGCGCGCCACCTGCGCGCGCGGGGGCACCTGGTCGAGATTCTGGCCCCATCTGCCACGGACGAGCCACCTGAAAATGGGGTGATCTCCCTGGACAGCGGCATCGTGCCCATCCCCTTTGGCGGCGCGGTCGCCCGCATCACGCTTTCCCCTGTGGTGTGGAACGACGTGCGCGACCTGCTGCGCGCCCGCCCCTATGACATCATCCACCTGCACGAGCCGACCACCCCCGCCCTCTGCCTGGCGGTGCTCTACCATTCTCGCTCCATCAATGTCGGAACCTTCCACCAGTACACCGACTCCCACCCCGGCTACGAGTACGCCCGCCCCATCGCCCGATTTTTCGTGAATCGCCTGCGGGGGCGCATCGCCGTCAGCCGCGCCGCCCGCGAGTTTATCGAGGGCTACTTTTCCGGCGACTACCGGATCATCCCCAACGGGATCGAAGTGGCCGACTTTGCGCGGGACGACGTCGAACCCTGGCCAGAGTATGAGGGGGATGGCAAGCTGAACATCTTGTTTATGGGGAGGCTGGAGCGGCGCAAGGGCTTTCGCCATCTTCTGCGCGCCTTCCGCCTCGTCAAAAAAGAAATTCCAGAAGCGCGCCTCCTGGTCGCGGGCGCCTTCGATCGTGAGGATCGGCTTCCCTACGTGCGATATGCGCGTCACTTTCGGCTGCACGACATCAAGTTTATAGGCTACGTGTCGAGCCTTGAGAAGGCACGCTGGTACAAGAGCGCCCATCTGTTTTGCGCGCCGAGCACGGGCGGAGAAAGCTTCGGGATCGTCCTGACCGAGGCGATGGCGGCGGGAACCCCCGTCGTGGCCAGCAACATCCCCGGCTACCGCGAGGTGGTGCAGCACGGCGTCACCGGGCTGCTCGTGCCGCCGGCAAACGAGGAGGCGCTCGCCGCCGAGCTTATCCGCCTGCTGCGCGACCCTGCCCTGCGCGCCTCCCTCGCCGCCGCCGCCCGCGAGAGCGTGCAGCAGTACGACTGGGCTCGCGTCAGCGCCACGATCGAAGCATACTATTTTGAACTATTGAACAGCCAGCCCGCAGCGAGGGGGCCAGCGTTAGCGGTGGGCGATTCCCTCATCGGAGAGGAGTAGGCGATGATCACGGATTGGTTGCGCGGTCGGACCCGCGGGATCGTCGAAATTCTGGCGGGTGGGATGCATCGGTTGGGGCTGACGCCCAATGGCCTGACGCTCATCGGCACAGCCTTCATGTTTGGCATCGGGCTGGTGCTGGCGCAGGGGCGCTTCGTGCCCGGCGCGATCCTGCTGGCCGCGGCCAGTGCCTTTGATGCCCTGGACGGCGGGCTGGCGCGGCTGACGAACCGCGTGACCCGCTTTGGCGCCTTTCTGGATTCCACGACGGATCGCTGGGCGGAGGCGGCGGTGTACGGCGGCCTTCTCTGGTGGTACGTCGGCCTCGGCGCGCGCCTGGAAATCATGCTCCTCTACGTTGCTATCATCGGCTCGCTCCTCGTCTCCTACACGCGCGCCCGCGCCGAGGGGGTAGGGATCGAATGCAAGGTCGGCCTGTTCACCCGCTTCGAGCGCATCGTGGTCCTCATGCTCGGCCTGCTTTCCGGCCAGATGCTGATTGCCCTCACCCTGCTGGCCGTGCTGTCCAACGTAACAGCCCTGCAGCGCATGTGGCACGTCTACCGCCACAGCGGCGACTAGGGTAGCGCCCGCGCCCGCAGGCAGGCCCTGAGCCTAGAATCAAAAGAGCCGCGCCCGATACGGGCGCGGCTCTTTGTTGTCAAACGGTGCGGTGGTCCCCTACGTCACCCGCCGGGGGTGGGTTCCGGCGTCGGCGGCACGGGCTCCGGTGTCGGAGGCACGGGTTCCGGCGTCGGGGGCACAGGCTCCGGCGTCGGGGGCACGGGCTCCGGTGTGGGCGGTACGGGCTCCGGCGTCGGGGGCACGGGCTCCGGTGTCGGGGGCGCGGGCTCCGGTGTCGGGGGCACGGGCTCCGGTGTCGGGAGCCCAGGCTCCGGCGTGGGAGAGGCGGGCACCGTGTCGGCGTCCACGTTGGCAGGGCAGGGGCCGTCGCCGTTGGCACCACCGCCGTCGGCACCGCCGCGGCAGGGAGTTGGCCGAGCAGCGTGCGGGCGGGCGCGTGGTTCGGGTTGTCCTGCAGGGCCAGCGTCAACTCGCGCCGCGCCGCCTCCGTCTGCCCGAGTGCCCTGTGCGCCACGGCCCGATGGTAGCGGATATCCTCGCTCAGCCCCATCGCCTGGATCACGGGTGCGCTCACGTCCAGCGTCTTCTGGTACCTCCCCTGGTTGTTCAGCGCCTCGAAGTAGCCGAAGCGATACCACAGGTAGCGCGAGGGCAGGCCCGCGGCGATTGCCTGCTCGAAGAGCGGGATGGCCGCCGCATCGTTGCCCAACTGATGGAGCGCCTCTGCCTGGCCGTACAGCGACAGCGAGCCGCTGCCGCCGCGGAAGGTGTCCAGCGCCCGCTGCCACATGCTCCCGCGATCCCAATCCCCCCCAATCAGCCCCGCCACGCGGCTGGCGTCAGCCGCCGGGTAGAAGACGATATAGGTGTTGTTGAAGTAGGCCCAGTCGCGATTAAAGTCGGCGTGGGCGCGCCAGATGTCCGGCCCCAGGAAGGTGTCTTCCTGCAAGATCTGCTGCTTGGCGCGGTCATAGCCGCGCACGGCGCGGTAATGGCCCACCCCCCCATCGTACTGCATCCACTGCTCGACCATCACCGGGTAGCCCCCGGCCAGCAGCCGCTCCAGCAGGGCGATGCTGCCGTTGATGCCTACAAACGCTCCCATCCCCTGCCCGCGCACATAGGCGGCCACCTCGGAGGGGCTGACATTCTTGTCGGCGGGGTTGGGCTTGAGCACCCCCGCGATGGCAAGCTGTGGCTGGCTGATGCCGTAGTAGCTCAGGATGACGCTGGTGGTGGTCGGCCCGCAGTTGTTCAACTTTTGCCAGTCAAAGGTGACCGGCCCCAGCACCACACGGTTCTCATCTGCCGCGCTGGCGACCGGGGTGGCCACGTTGCGCCCGCCCCCCGCCGTGTAATTCTGACTCATCATCCCCACGGGGATGCGAATCGCCTGGCCGGGCTGCACCGCGCCGGACAGATCATTGTAAGCAATCAACTGGGTGGACAGCACGCCGTACAGCCGCGCAATCGTCACGATCGTCTCGCCCGCCACCGCCGTGTGGACAATCTCGCCCTGGGCGTTTGGCGTGGTGGTCGGCGTCGGCAGCACCGGCGTGTGGGTGGCCGAGGGGATGGGGGTGGCCGAGGGCGAACTGATGCGCGTGTTGGTCGGTTGCACGGTTGCGCTGCGCGTGGCCGTCCCCGTCACGGTGCGGGTCGCAGCGGGCGTGCGGCTGGCCGTGCCGGAGGCACGCACCGTCCGGCTCGCCGTGCGCGAGGGGGCAGGGGCGCGGGTTGCCGTCTCGTCGTCGGTCGGCTCCGTTGCCGCATCGGTTGGCTCGGGCGCGCTCGTCTGGGTAGGCGCCTGCGCGTCTGTCTCGGCAGCGTTCGCCGCCGCCACCACTGGCGCATCGGCGGCGCGCGGTGCGGCTGTCGTGCAGCCCGCTGTGGCAAGCAGCAGCAGGCTGAGGAGCAGGAACCGCATGGCGTTCATAGATAGGTGCATGGTCCGCTTGTTTCTCTCAAAAAGGGAAGGCTATAATTTCTCTATCAGTACACGGATGTCTTGGGCCGGCAACGCAGGCCGTGCGTTTGCCGCACCGCGTCCTCGCGCAGCCCGTAGGCACAGCGGCGGAGTATACCACCATTGGTAAGGAAAAACTAAACGTGACTAGCGTAATGATCGAAGCGGCGCACCTCACCAAGCGCTTTGATGACTTTGTAGCCGTAGACAACCTTTCTTTACAGGTGGCGGAAGGGGAGGTGCTGGCCCTGCTGGGCCACAACGGCGCGGGCAAGACCACCACCGTGCGCTGCCTCGCGGCGATCCTGGAGCCCTCCAGCGGCACCGCCCGCGTGGCAGGCTTTGACACGGTGCGGGAGGCACGCCAGGTGCGGCGCGTGGTGGGGCTGCTCACGGAGTTTCCGGGGCTTCTACGACCGCATGATCGCCACCGACTACCTGCACTTCTTTGCGGACATGCATGGCCTGCCGCGCCCGCTCGCCGCGGAGCGCGCCGAGCGGCTCCTGCGCCACTTCGATCTGTGGCGCGTGCGCGGGCAGCGGATGGGGCAATTTTCCAAGGGGATGCGCCAAAAGATGGCGCTGGTGCGCGCCCTGCTCCACGAGCCGCCTATCCTCTTTCTGGACGAGCCCACCTCGGCGCTCGACCCCCAGAGCGCCAAGCAGGTGCGCGACTTTATAGCGGCCCTGCGCGGCGAGGGGCGTACCATCATCCTGTGCACCCACAATTTGTATGAGGCCGAGACGCTGGCTGATCGCATCGCCATCATCGCGCGCGGGCGCATCCGCGCCATCGGCACCAGCGAGGCGCTCAAGCGCGAGTTGCTCGGGCCCCCGCTGATGGAGCTCCGCACCGCCGAGCCGCTCAACGGGGCGCTCCGCGCGGTGGATGGCCTGGTGCGCGTGGTGGCCACCGGCGACTGCTGGCTTCGCTTCGAGACGGACGACCCCGCCAGCAGCCACCCGCCCCTGCTGCGCCACCTGGACGCGCTCGGTCATCGCGTGCTCACCCTCAGCGAGGTGCCGCGCAGCCTGGAAGCGCTCTACCTCACCATCGCGGAAAAGGTGGAGCCCCAGGCGGCGGAGCGCTCCGATGGTTGATTTCCATACAATCCGCACCATCGTCCGCCGCGAGCTGCGCGACAGTTTGCGCGACTGGCGGATCGTGGCACCCATCTTCGTGCTCACCCTGATCTTCCCCTTCCTCATGAACGTCACGGCGCTGGTGGCCTTCGATTTTCTGGGGCGCTACGGCGCGACGTTGATCGGCGAGCGGCTGATCCCCTTCGGGATGATGATCGTGCGGCTTCTTCCCGATTACCTTCTCGCTGGTCATCGCCCTGGAAACCTTTGTGGGCGAAAAAGAACGCTTCAGCCTGGAGGCGCTCTTTGCCACCCCCGCCAGCGACCTGGAGCTTTACCTGGGCAAGCTGCTCGCCTCGCTGCTCCTCCCGCTGCTGGCTGCCTACGTGGGCATCCTGGTTTATCTTCTCTTCGTTCAATCGTCGGATCTGGTGGCGTTGCCCCTGTCGCTGCTGGTGCAGGTGCTACTGCTGACCACGCTGGAAGCGCTTGTGATGGTCAGCGGGGCGGTGATCGTCAGCTCCCACACCACCAGCGTGCGCGCCGCCAACCTGCTGGCCTCCTTCATCATCATTCCTGCCGCCCTGCTGGTGCAGGTGGAAGCGCTGATGATGTTCTGGGGGGCCTATGACGCGCTCTGGTTCATCGCGTTGGGGCTGCTCGTCGTCAACGCGATTCTGGTGCGGGCGGGCATGCGCACCTTTAACCGCGAGGAGATCTTGAGCCGCGAGCTGGACACGCTCAACCTGAAGGGGCTGGCGCGCCAACTGCAGCGCGCTTCTGGCTGGCCCCGCCGCAGCAGGCGCGCCGCGCGGCCCGCACCAGCGAGCCGCTGCCCCCCTGGTCGCTGGCCCACGTTTATCGCCGCGATCTGCCGGCGCTGCTGCGGGGGGCATCCCTGGCAGTGGGGGTGGTCCTGCTGGTGGTGGTCGGGGGCTTCCTCTTTGGCTGGCTTTTTGCGCGGGCCCACCCCCTGCCCGCCTCCTTCTTCCAGATGGAGCAGATGGCGGCCAACCTGGCGCGCGCCCAGACGGCGGATGCCACCCCCGGCTGGAGCATGCTGCCCAAGTTCACCGCCAGCGCTGTGCTGCTGCACAACCTGCGCGCCACCGTCCTCTCGCTGGGCTTTGCGTTGTTCAGCTTTGGCGCGCTCTCGCTGCTGCTGGCCGGGCTGCCGATGAGCATCATTGGCTTTTTGACAGGGCAGATTGCGCTGGCGGGCAACGATCCCTGGCACTTCCTGCTGGCCTTCGTCGCCCCGCACGCCCTGGTGGAACTGCCCGCCACGGTGCTGGCCACCGCCTTCGCCCTGCGCCTGGGCGCGATGCTCATCGCCCCGCCCAACGGCTTTACGGCGGGCGAGGCCCTCCTGCTGGGGCTGAGCGACTTTTTCAAGGTCTTCCTCTTCCTCGTGCTCCCGCTGCTGCTGGCAGCAGCCGTGATCGAGATCTATGGCACGCCATGGATCATCCAGGCCCTCTACTAACGCTTTCACCCGAAAAGGAGCCGCATCATGCCCACGCTTCACCTACTCGGCACGGGTGCGTCCATCAGTGACCCGCACCGCACCACCACTATGCTCGCCTTTCAGCGCGAAGGCTCCGTCCTCCTCGTGGATTGCGGCGGGGACGTGGTGCAGCGGCTGATGCACGCCGAGGTACCGCTGGACGACCTCGAGGCCGTGATCCTCACCCACGCCCATGCCGACCATGTGGCTGGCTTCCCCCTCTTCATGCAGAAAATCTGGATAGCCGGGTCGGCGGCGCCCCATCCCCGTCTACGGGATTGCGCCGGTGCTCGCCCTGGCGCGCCGTCTCTTTGAAAGCTTTGACACCTCCGGTTGGGAGGGGATGCCCACGATCCACTGGCACGAGGTGCCCCTGCAGGAGGGGGTGACCGTGCTGGCGAATGAGTCGTGGCGCGTCACGGCCAGCCCGGGCCAGCACAGCGTGCCGGTCATCGGCCTGCGCGTGGAGGTGCCGGGGGGGCAGGCGGTAGCCTACTCCTGCGACACCGGGCCCGCGCCCTCTATCACCCGCCTGGCAGCGGATGCTGCCATCCTGGTTCACGAGGCCACCGGTGCCTTTGCGGGCCACAGTTCCCCCCAGCAGGCGGCGCAAACCGCCGCCGATGCCCGCGCCCGCCGCCTGCTCCTGGTCCACCTCCCGGCCGAGTCCATCCTGGACGACGCCCAGATGGCGCAGGCCCGCGCGCGCTTCGCCGCCACCGAGAAGGGCGAGGAATTGGGCCGGTACCCCTTCTGAGCAGCCGTACCCCACCCATCCCAAAGAGGAACCCTACCCATGAGCGACAAAATCCGCCACGCGCCGCCCGAGCGCTTTTTCGGCTACTATCCGGGCACCGTCTCCGTCATCACCGTGCAGGTGCCCGGCGGCGAGCGCAACGTGATGAGCGCCGGTTGGCACTCCGCCCTTTCCTTCGAGCCGCCGCTTTATGGCGTCACCATCGGTCGCGCCCGCTACACCCACCACCTTGTCCAGGAGGCGCAAAGCTTCGCCCTCAACTTTCTGCCGCACGAGCACGCAGAATTGATAGCCGCTGTCGGCTCCACCAGCCGCAGCAGCGGCCTCGACAAATTCCAGCGCTTTGCCATCGAGACCGAGGCCCCGCTCGTCACCAGTGCGCCCATCCTCCGCGCCGCCTACCTCACCTATGAATGTGTCCTCCACGACATCCACCAGACCGGCGACCACGACTGGTTCGTCGGGCGCATCGTCGCCCTCCACTACCGCCCGGACGCCTACGACGAGCGCCTGCTGTTCCGCCCCGAGATCCACGAGGCCAGCATCTACCTGGGGCGCGGCGAGTATGTGGCCCTGGAGCGGCAGAGCCGCCGCACCGCCTACCCACCGGATCGCTTTCGCGATGGCTGAGGGCCCCTGCTGGCTCCGTCCTGTCGGCCCTGACCCGCTTGCCTGCCCCCCTCATTTCGCCTAGGATACCCACCGCCTGCCCCGACCGCGGGCGATGGAACAACGAGGGTCCTAAAACAACATTTTGGCGCCTGGGTAGGGCGGCCCTCTGATCAACCCGGCGGGCCGTCAGCCCCCGACGCGCCCCTGCCTTGCGAAGGAGCAAGCCGATGGACTATCAGAACTTTATAAACGGACAGTGGGTAGACGCCCGCAACGGCCAACGGCTGGAAACCCTGGAGCCTGCCACGGGCGAGCCCCTCGGCACCGTGCCGCTCAGCCAGCCCGACGACGTGGACGACGCCGTGCGGGCCGCAAAAGAAGCGTTCCGCTCGTGGCGGCTCGTGCCTGCGCCGGAGCGCGGCGAGAAGCTTTTTCGCGTCGCGGAGATTTTGACCCGCCGCAAGGAGGAGCTGTCCCAATTCCTCAGCCGCGAGATGGGCAAGGTGCTGGCCGAGGCACGCGGGGACGTGCAGGAAGCCATTGACATGGCCTACTACATGGGCGGCGAGGGCCGCCGCCTCTTCGGCAAGGTGGCGCCCAGCGAGATGCGCCGACAAGACCGCCTGGCCCAGCGCGACCCTATCGGCGTCGTCGGCATGATTACCCCCTGGAACTTTCCGAGTCGCCATCCCTGCCTGGAAGATGTTTCCCGCGCTCGTCTGCGGCAACACCGTCGTCTTCAAGCCAGCCGAGGACACCCCCGTCCTGGCGGCGATGTTCGTGGAGGTGCTGGAAGAGGCGGGCATCCCGGCGGGCGTGGTCAACATGGTCACCGGCGACGGGCCGACCACCGGCAACGCCATCGTGGAGCATCCTGACGTGAAGGTCATCTCCTTCACCGGCTCCGCCGAGGTGGGCAAGATCGTGGCGAGCAAGGGGGGCGCGCAGCTCAAAAAGGTCTCGCTGGAGCTGGGCGGCAAGAACGCGGTCATCGTGATGGACGACGCCAACCTCGACCTCGTGCTCGACGCCACCATCTGGGGCGCCTTCGGCACCACCGGCCAGCGCTGCACCGCCACCAGCCGCGCCATCGTCCACGAGCGCGTCCGCGCCGAATTTACCGAGATGCTCGTCGAGCGCACCCGACAGCTGCGCCTGGGCCACGGTGCCGAGGCGACCACCGACGTGGGCCCGCTGATCAACCAGGCGGCGCTGGACAAAGTCAGCTCCTACGAGGCCGTGGCCCAGGCACAGGGGGCACGGCTCCTCGTGGGCGGGGCGCGGCACGAGCAGGGCGGCGGCTTCTTTTACCAGCCCACCATCTGGGACAACGTAGAGGCCACCTCGCGCCTCGCGCAGGAAGAGATTTTTGGCCCCTGCCTTTCCATCATCGCCTCCGACAACATCGAGGACGCCCTTCAGAAGGCCAACGCCATCGAATACGGCCTTAGCTGCGCCCTCTTCACCCAGGACATCAACCGCGCCTTCCGCGCCATCCGCGACCTTGAAACCGGCCTCTGCTACATCAACCACTCCACCATCGGCGCCGAGATCTCCCTCCCCTTCGGCGGCGTCAAGGGCACCGGCAACGGGGGCCGCGAGGCCGCCTGGGCCGCCCTCGACACCTTCACCGAGTGGAAATCTGTCTACGTAGACTGGTCCGGCACCCTCCAGCGCGCCCAGATAGACAACCGCCCCGCGGACAGCTAACAGCCCGCGCCCCCAGCGAGTGCATAAGCTCGCTGGGGGCAACCTTGAGGATATCGGAGGAGACGCCGAAGGAGGGAACCGAGCAGTTGGCACTGGACGTGTAGCGGGAATGATGCGACAGCTGCAACAGGAGCGACCACAATCATGGCAACCATACAACTAACCATTGACCTACCGCGCGAGGCCCTCTCCGCCCTGCGTCAGGACCCTGACACCTTTGCACGGGAGATGAGGCTCGCCGCAGCGGTGAAGTGGTATGAGATAGAACTGATCTCTCAGGCCAAGGCTGCCGAAATCGCTGGCCTCTCCCGCGCCGACTTTCTGGCTGCGCTAGGCCGGTTTGCAGTCTCTCCTTTTCAGTACGATGCAGACGAGGTAATCAAGGAAGTGACGAGTGGCTGAACGGTGGGTGCTCAACGCCTCGCCCCTCATCGTCCTGGCTAAGATAGGGCACAGCATTTGTTCTCCGTTCTCGCTGATGAAGTGATTTCGACACACCGACTTGACTGAGTGCATAGGCACGTAGGTTTTGGCAAACCTGCGTGCCTCACCTAGTATTTTACCCCTGCTTGTCTTGTATCGAGCCCCGCTGAAGGATGCGTCCGTGCCGCCTGTCGCCTGTCAGGCGTGGCACGGAAGATCGTTGTAAGGACCGACCAAATCGTGACTGCATCCTACTGATTATCACAGAAGGCGATGAATTTTGAACTCAGACATTGTTGGCGGGGCGACCTGCCCGTCTGAGTTTTCCTGATTTATGCCCTCGGTGGAATGAATTATGAGAGAACGAAGGCGTGCTCGCCCTTCCGATCTTTGCGCTACTGTTTTTTAAAAGGGAGAGATTCGATTGCGATTTAGTGGACATGCAACATTCCCCTTTTGTTATACTTGGCTCCCCAAGGGACTCATGCATCTAGGAACAATGCCGGACTTGTTTGTACGTGATGATGCAATGGTCATTCTCGGGGTTGGAAAAAAACATGGTGGGGTCCATAAGATACTGGTGTGAATCGTTAGAATTGATCCAACCCGTTAGTCGTGGCCAATTCGCCCTCACGGACCTTGGGGAAGCGCTTTTTGGTCAGGAAGGGTGGGACCGCTTTCTTGAAGATACGGCTACGCTCTGGCTCCTCCACTGGCTACTTGTACGCTCCGTAGATCGGGCATCCACATGGCACTTGGCCTTTACACACTTTCCCCATAATCCCTTTTCTCGTCCTCAACTAACGACCTGGCTAAGCAAAGTTGTAGAGGAAGAACACCTACGTGTTTCATCCAACACTCTGAAAAGGGATGTTGATGTATTTCTTCGCACCTACGTGGCGCCGGCATCCTCACAAGCCGTGGCTGTTTTGGAGGATAGTTGGGATTGCCCTCTTGCTGAACTGGATCTGATAGAGGCTGTCGGTGCCGGCCTCTACCACTTTCCGCGTCAATAAAACCACATTGCCGCCAGAGATCTTCATCTTCGCGCTGTTGGATTTCTGGCAGACGCATTTTCCCCAACAACCTTCTATAAGCTTCGATAGATTGGCGTATGGCACAGGAAGTTTAGGCCAGGCGTTCAAGCTCTCCGAGAATGCCCTTGTGGAGCGCCTGGAAATGTTGCCATCCCCCTTACGCTTCGATGAAACAGCTGGCCTCCGGCTGGTACTGAGTTCCGAGCCAATCCAAAACCTTAACAAGGTCACCTACCTGCATCAGTACTATCGTGGCCAACAACAGGATGTGACCCAATGAATGGGCCCAGGTTGAAAGATTGTGTCTCCGTACGAGGACGATTTCATCGTTCCGTCCATCTTGTCCGTGATTGGCGTGTGCGGGCGGACCAGGACAAGCCTGCACCAGCTGATGGGAGTGTATCAACCGACTATATCCTGACCCCCTTGGGCGGGAACTTACCTTATCCATAGCGCAGGAGTTACACAACTCAGGGTCGGGACCGTGCATGGTCCCTGGTCGGGCCGTATGGCACTGGAAAATCCGCCTTTGTTCTCTTTCTGACGGATTTTCTCTCGCGACAGCGCCCCACTCATCCTGAAGCGCGCATGATTCGTGAGCAGATGCCTCAGGTACCGCGCCTTTATCCGATTCTCGTTGTTGGGCAGCGGACTTCTTTGCCACGCACTATCTTGGTTGCACTTGCTCACAGTATGGAAGCCCTTGATGAGGGCTGGGCCGAGAGACCTCCTGCCGGCTCTCACAGAACGAGCTGTTGCCCGACCTTCTAGAGTGCATCCAGGATGCGACCGACCGGGTAGAGCAGGCGGGGTGGGACGGGTTGTTTCTTGCCATTGATGAGTTCGGTAAATTTCTTGAATTTGCCGCTCAGCATCCCGCCGAGCAAGATGTGTTCGTCATGCAGCAACTTGCAGAACTGGCGGCTCGTAGTCACTCACGGATGCTTCTTCTCACTGTGCAACATACTGCGCTCACGGAGTATCTGCACGAGACAAGTGAAGTACAACGGGTGGAATGGCAAAAAGTACAAGGGCGTTTTGCCTCAGTTGCTTTCTATGAGTCACCCCAGCACATGCTTAGCCTGATTGGTGACGCAATAGAAAAGCAATTCCCTGAAACGACTGCTGACGCATACACCCAGAGAATAAAGCGAATCGTAGCGAGCCCCGCCCTTGAAGAGGTTTGTCGTCGGTTCGACTTTTACAAGATTGCGTTAGCCTGCGCCCCCCTCCATTCCGTAGCGGTCCTGCTTTTGTGGGCCATCTTTCGCAGCAAGATGGCCCAAAACGAACGATCACTTTTCGCCTTCCTTACCACCCAAGAACCTTTCGCCTTCCAACTCTTTTTAGCAGAGACACCCTGTAGCGCCGACGCTGTCTTGTATCCGGCAGATCGCTTGTACGATTACATCACATCGGCGCTGTGTAGTTCCCTTTTTGTCGGAAGAGATGGCCTATTATTGGAGGGAGCTCGAGCAACACCTTCACCGCCTGCCGACCGATTCACCAGACAGGGTGGTTTCTGTCGTGAAGCTAGTCGGGTTGCTCGGAATGTATGGGCGCCGGTTGGACTTCAGGCAACCATTCACACGCTTGCTGCTGCACTGGATCAGACATCAGGGCGTGAGCTTGAAGCGGTCTTGAGCGATCTTGAACAACAACAAATTGTGGTCTATCGCCGCCTGACTGGAAGCTATGCCCTGTGGGAGGGGGCGCATGTTGACCTGGAAGCGTGTGCGGGGGAGGCACAACAACATGTAGGATTAGGCTCGCTTGCGGAAAGAATACGCTCTCTTTTTCCTTTGCGCCCCCAGGGTTGCCCGCTCCCTCATCCGATTTCCTCCGACGGGTACACTTCGATTCTTCACAGAAGATTGCGTGGATGCACAGGATGCATGACGCCGCCATGGACACAGACGGAGATGGCTCGATCCTTTACATCCTCACCACGGATTCTGAACTGCGCGACTCGTTGATAGAGCGCTACAGGCAGGAGACGAAGGCGCTTGCCTCCAATACGAGGGTCTGGGCATTCCCACAATCCCTTCTTCCAATTGAACTTCCCTTACGAGAAGCTGAAATTTGGCAGTGGGTGCAGGAAAACGTCCCGGCCCTCGCAGGCGATGAAGGCGCACGAAAAGAGGTGGCAATTCGGCTACAACTTGCAAAGCAACGACTGGCCGATAAGTTCAAGCAGAGCTTCGATCCAGGCGATGTCACCTGGGTGCAGGGGGGCGAGGTCCAACGTTTCCCTAGCGCCCGTGCCTTCTCGCGGTGGCTCTCTGAATTGTGTGACAGAGAATTCAAGCATGCGCCAGTCCTGCATAACGAACTTTTGAATCGCGAAAAACTTTCCTCATCGGCCGTAGCGGCTCGCCGCGCGCTTCTAGAAGCCATGTTGAAGCATCCCGACAAGCCTCAACTGGGGATCCAAAAAACTCCGCCGGAGCTCAGCGTGTATCGCTCCATGTTAGATGGGGGACAGTTCCACACCGAGCGCGCAGGTCAATGGCAGTTTGGCGCGCCAAACGAGGAATGGTTGCCGGTATGGGGCGAGATACATAGCTTTCTCGACGCCACGCGTCGGGCGCCTTCCGATTACAGCAGCTTTATTGGCGGCAAAACAGTCGCCCTATGGGATGAGAGAGGGGCCGCTCCCCCTGCTAATCTGTGCAGTGCTCCTGGCCGCTGGGGGGGGAGATAGCCTTATATGAGGAGGGGGTTTTTGTCTGCCGCAATTGCGTATCGAGCTCCTTGAACGCTCTCACGAGGAACCCTGATCTGTTTGAAATTCAAAAGTACGCTTTCTCTGATGGGGAGCAGCTATTATTTCAACAGATGAGAGAGGCTTCGTCAGATTTCTCGCCCATTGAGGAGGAAGATTCGCTGCTGTTGGGCATCGTTCGCGCTCTGGTGATGTCGGTAATTCAATTGCTCCCCTATGCGCGGCAGACACGTCGTTTTGAGAATCCTGGCTTGTGCCGGTGTAAGGGATGTCTTGTTGAAGACCAGCGATCCTTACACGCTCCTTTTTAACGAACTGCCATCTGTGATGGGGATTGAGCCAACCGTCAAGACGTCTAGCGATGCGCTACGAGCCTGTTTGTTCGTGCTCCGGCAAGCATACCCTGCTCTTCTCGACGAGATTGAACAGAGTTTAAGAGGATGCTTTGATTTGCATGGCAATTTTCAGGAGGTTGCTAGCAGCCTTCGTAAACGGGCTGCTGTCCTGCACCGCTATGCAACGGACCCGTTCTAGCGCTGTTTGTCGAAGAGGCCAGCCAACTGAGCGCGCCCGAGATGGCGAGAGGTCTTGGGCCGCGCCGTAAGCCGGGGCAAAGCACCTACCCACTGGAATGACAGCGATGTGATCACTTTCCAGGCTCAGTTGCAGCGCGTGGCCAGCGAGTTTGGCGCCTTGAAGAAGTTCCTGCCCTGGAGCAGCAGCACACGGGAGCTGATCAAGATCATACGTGTCGGAATCTTGAAGATCAGTTACACGAGGTGCGTGCAGTTGTAGCGGTCACACCCCAACGAGCAGAGGCAGGAGAGGCTCGTCGCCGACTTGTCGCGTGTGATGGAGCAGGCGAAGGGCGAGCAGTCGCCGGAAGAGTCTGCATGATCCGCGTTGCAGCCTTGGCCAGGATTGCCGCGTCGTTGTTGCAGAGCAATGGCACGGTGATTGATGAGCAGGTCCGAAAGGTGCCGAAGCTCGAGAGATTCGCGAAAGGAAGGATAACCTTATGGTAGCAGACTCGATGCGACAGTGTTATTAATCTTGGGGGCAAGGACAGTACAGCCCTCGCTATCTACATGCGTGACCATGATCTTGTTATCCCGATGGAATACCTCTTCTGCGATACGCACAAAGAGCTACCGGAGACGTATTAGTATCTTGTAAGGTGAAGCATATCTTGGATAGACAATTATTCGTTTAACATCAGATCTAGGAGAGCCGGACCCGACTATTGGTTAAAAATGTATCGGGGTTTCTTGCCGTCTCCGAATGCCAGATGGTGTACTCGTAAATTGAAAGATTGAGCTGTTCGAGACCTATATCGGCGAAGAGCCAGTTAAATTATATATTGCGATTCGTGCTGATGAAAGGAGATCAGGTCTATTTCAACAAAGACCAATATATCCCCTGTTTATCCTTTTAAGGATAAGTGATTACGAAGAAGATGTGTTTAAATATTGAAAAGGTAGCGGCATTGGTATTCCGTATTATTACAGTTGGCGTAGTAGATCAGGATGCTACTTCTGTTTCTTTCAAAGAAAATCGGAATGGATAGGGCTTCAAGAGAATCATCCTGATCTTTTTGTACTTGCGAAGGAGGAACGAAAAACCAGAAGAACATTTCCATGGCTACAAAACGAGAGCCTTGATGAACTAATGGCGCCTGAGCGAATCGCGAAGAATTATTGAGCACGAACAGAAACGCAAGCAACAAGCCTATCAACGTCGAAAGCCAAAAACTTTAGTCGAAGTGTTGCGGGTGATCTTAGTGACGAAGATGAGGAACAAGCGTGTCTCATCTGCCATTTAGAAGAAACTATATAGCAGTAAATTGGCGAAAGAAGATTGTTAATGGGTACAAGAAAATTGGTAGCGATTAAAGATTCAAGTAGAGTCTTCGTAGAAGGGTTAAATAATCCTAAACCCCACAAATTGATTATGCTTATAGCTGTTGTAAATTTAGCGAGAGGGGATTACTGAATCGAAAATAGAAATACTTTGATGAGCAATGACAAGATTGAGAGAAGAGATTGAGGATTCAGTAAAGATGATTGGAGCCATCATTGCCATATTTTCATTTGAAAACCTCAGATTTTTGGTTTCATAAGGTAATAGCCGGTCGTGAGAAGGTATATGATTCCCTGACAACCTCCGGTGGTGGTCGTAAAAGGATTGTCGAGAACATAGAGTATGCGGTATTTGAGTGATGATGCTCACGAAGTTTTCGACTGATCCAGTGGGTGACAAGAACTTAGAAGGTTTTTGTTGAATCTTCTGTAAATGAATCGCAGTTCTGAATTGTCACTATGAAAAAAGGGGTGTGAGTTGGCGCGGACATATAGCTTCTATCAATCATTTTCCCTAGACTTACAACGACAACAACTTGTGTTGCCGCATCTAGCAGAAATAGGCGATGGTACGTATTCTGACTTGTCAGAGCGGGCGGGAATCAACCGTCGCGCGATAGAAGGTGCCGTTGGTTGGGCTACCCATCTTGGTTTAGTAAAAATTGGCCCTTCTCGAAAAATCACCGCGTTTGCGATCCTATGATCTTACAGAATTTGGAAGGTTAGTTTTGGAAAGCGATCCTGATCTCCAAGACTCTGGTACGCAATGGCTGTTGCACTACTACCTTTGCACCGATCATGAAGAGCGCTCCGAAGCATGGCACCTTCTCTTTAATCAATTTCTGACTCCCGGCCAAGTGTTCACCGTTGGCCAGTTTCAGAATGTCTTTGCAAACGCTGTGGCGGGGCAAGCAACGAACCAGAAAGCGCTGGCAGAAGACCCTAAAACAGCCATCGCTACCTATGTGCGACCGCAAGCGCTTGGGTCGCTTGGCCTTTTGAGCAAGCTGGAAGATGGGAGCTACATTGCCCAACCCAGCAGCCAGCCGGATGCTCTTATTGCTGGCTACATGCTTCTGGACTGGTGGGACCGACGCTATCCTCACTTTGGCACTTTACGCTTTACCCAACTTTGGGAGGAAGAAGAAAGCCTCGGTCGCCTCTTGGTCGCCTCGCCGGCGCAAGTTCATAGCCTTGTCCGTGAGCTGACCGGTCTGGGATACCTCAATTACGCAGAAACCCAGCATGAGCCGGTCAATCGCCTTTACTCTCAGCCACCGCATACCCTGTTAGAGCGTTACTACCAAGAGCGATGATCCATTCCGAGCAGGCTGATCCATTCATAGCGCATGTCCGGGAAACGTGTGGCCCCAATGGGCGCTACCGCACGCTCTGGTTGATAAGGAACCCAGAATCAGGGAATAGCACCTTTGCCCGCGAGGTGTCCGAACGGGCGGGGTGGCACTACCTTAACTATACGATAGACCCTCGTGGCCTGGCTACGCTAGCTGGCAACGAAGGGGTGTATCAACCGAGCGCCTTTGTAAGATGGATGACTGAAATAGCCGCACAGGTGGAGAACGATATCATCGTTATTGATGAGATTGAGCCTCTACTGGCATGGTTGGATTTCGACAAACTACAAAACTTTCTTCGCACTGTCAGCAGGGCACGTAACCTGTCTAAAGGATTTGTGCTTGTGACGCGCCTTCGTTCGGCAGCGAATCGCCTGCCTTCCATAGTTCCCAATCGTCGTCATTTTTTAAGGCTAGATGAGGTATTGCAATGGCGCAACTAAAGGATATGGTCGCGGTTCAGGGCGGGTTCAAACCTTCTGTCGAATTGCCGGACGACTTTTACAACGAGGAAACCAACCGACACTTTGTTCAAAACTATCTTCCCACCCCTGATACAATAGACATTTTCCTCAGCGTTCTATCCAGCTTACAGCCAGGGGCCAAGGATCGCGCACGCCTGATTTACCGGTACCTATGGCACGGGTAAGTCCGATCTCATGCTGATGGTTGCCAACTATGTAACGCGCCCGGCCGATGATCCGCTGCTTCAACCTTTCTTTGAACGGCTTCGCCGCTTGGATACCTCCCAGGCAGATTCGATTTACAGAGCGCGTAAGGGGAGGAACCCCTATCTGTTGGTGCTGCTGGCAGGCGGCAGATGCCAGCACCTTCCGCAGTTTCGTGATGAGCGGGCTGGTCAAGGCATTGGATCGCGCGGGATTGCGCCATCTGCTTGGTAAGACTGTCTATGATACAGCGCTGGAAGTGATTGAGGGGTGGCATAACGAATTCCCAGGTAACATCACGCGCCTGGAGCGTGCGCTCGAGGAGGAGTACGGGTTAACGTTATCTGCTTTTAAACAAGACTTAAAGGGTAAGCTTGCCGATAAGGCGCTGGAGCGCTTTCGTACGCTTCATCCCAGGGCCTCAGGCGCGCCCTTCTCTGAAGCTGACGTCATCCAACGCCCTGCGGATGCCTATGAGGCAGTGGCCAACCAGATCGCGGATCATGGCTACAGCGGAATCTTTGTGATTGCAGACGAATTTACGCATCTTTTGGAACAACTAGCGCAAGGTAGCAGCGCATCAGATGTGAAGGCTATTGATTCCCTGGCCTCCAAGGCGGTAGCCTCAGGCACCTCGCAGATGCACTTTTACGTTGTCAGCCTGGATAATTTCGCAAGCGCTCAAGGCTTGGATCGACAAGCGCAGCTCGCTCTTGAGCGATCAGGCGGTCGCTTCTCCGCTCATGAACTGAAGTCGCAGTACACAGAAGAACTGATCAGCGCCTCGATCGGCAAACTGGTTCCAGCATCGGCGCTCTTTGGTGGGGCATCGGCCCAGCACGATCACCTGCTGACTGTTGCGATGGAATTATGGGAAAAGGGCAATGACAGTCGCATCACAAAAGAGTGGATCGAAAAAACAATCGTCCAGGGCTGCTTTCCCCTTCACCCCCTCACCACGTACTGCCTGCCCCGCTTGAATCACGTGCTGGCGCAGAACGAGCGCACGATGTTTCGCTTTATTCAAGATGATGCACAGGGGCTGCGCCACTTCATCGAGACAACGGACGGGGAACCGAACGAGTACGGGTGGATGCCCCTGCTTGCCCTTGATCATCTGTTTCCCTATTTTGAGACAACGTTGAAGGACAAGCGGGAAGACCTCTGGCAGGCGTACCTGGATGCGTGCAGCCGCCTTGCTCCCCACGAACTAGAGCATGGCCTGGAAGGGCGGGTGCTGCGGGCGCTGGTTCTGCTGGAGGTAGTCGGGGATCCCAAGCTGCGAGCCAACCTGGAACGGCTGAGTGATGCTGTTAACCTTCCGCCGCGTGCAACAGATCAATTGACCGCTGCCCTAGAAAAACTGGAAGAAAGCGAGATCACCTACCCATCTGCTGCCGGGTTTTACCAACTGAACAGGCCCG
Source organism: uncultured Chloroflexia bacterium (assembly GCA_963721895.1). Lineage (GTDB taxonomy): Bacteria > Chloroflexota > Anaerolineae > Ardenticatenales > Ardenticatenaceae > CAVRLZ01. Next base: position 37,119 of record CAVRLZ010000032.1, read on the forward strand.
GCCAGGCGAATCCCCGCGAGCTTCGCCGCCGCATCACCCAGCACGCGCAGAAGTTGGACCTTTCCCCCGCCAGCCACTTGAATGCTCGTTACGGTCGCTACCCTATCATTGCCAAGGAGTACAACAGCTCTCGGGGCTCTAGCCGTAGTCTCGCAGTTCATTTTGCCACCAGGAACGAGTTGGAGAGCCCTGCTACAGTGAACAGGTGGCAAGAAGGCGCGGAAGGCGTAGCGATCTATGCTATAGCCTCGTCCCAGCAGGAGATTGATGAGCTTCGTACGCTAGCGCGCAACCTCACCCGCAAGCATGCGTGGCTGGTTGTCTCTGTTCCGCGTGTGCCTACCTTAGTTGTCCAGGCTCTTAAATCGTCCATGGCGGTAGCGGCTATCAAACAAGAGGAGAAAAGCTCTAGCCAGGGGGTCCATGATATTTTGGCGCGTTTTACAGATGATTATACCAAGGCGTTAAACACCGCGCTGGATGCTTATGATAAGCCTCAGGATTTGGAGTGGTACTTTGGAGGTCAAACCATAGGGGTAACCACCCAGGCCGAGCGATCGGCTCTAGCTTCTCGCGTAGTAGACCAGCGCTTCCCGTTTACACCAGCCCATAATCAAGCCCAGCATCTGAGGCCGGGCAACATCCAAGCTGCCGTGCGCACCGCGATGAAACAGATTCTCACGGCGCCCTTTAAGCTTGCCCAAAGCAGGAATGCTGCAGCAGAAGCTGTCCTGCGTAGTGGGGCTCTTCCTCTTGGCTTGATCTATAACGTCCAGTCAAGCGGTGGCTATGATGAGTATGATGTGAAGGAACCTCTACCGGCCGATAGCCATAAAGTGTGGAATCTGATAAGGAAAAATCTGGAGGACCAGACTCCCTGGGGACAGATAGTCCAGCAACTCCTACAACCGCCTTATGGCCTCTATCCAAATATCGTAGGGCTCTTCGTCGCGACCTTCTTTCGTATCTATCGTGACAGCTTGACGGTTTCTCAAAAAACGCGGATGGGCTCACAACAAGTTGATGTTACCGAGGATGTTATATCAAAGCTGGTCGAGAAGGCCAGCGACTACACGGTTCTTTTTGAGCCCCTCCCTGATTGGGAACAGATGCTGCTTCGGTCCGTGGAGCAGGCATTGCCCGCTTCCTACCGTCACTCAAACTCCGGCTCACTTCGCATGTTGGTCGCCGAGAGCTGCCGCAATTGGGCAAGGGCCTCTAATCCCCTTGCCCAAAATGTGACTGCGGAGGACCTAGCACGGCTCAGCGGCTCCACCTCCGTGGAGCTATTTGAGCTTGCCTATGGGTTCAGACAATTGGCTTCTTTGCCAAATCGCGAGATAGTTGCAGCAGCGCTGCAAACCCAATTGCCCATCCTGCTCGGGCTACCCGAGGATCATTCTGTCTGGGACGAGGGGCTGCTTACGATGAAGATGGCTGATCTTCGTCAAGCTTGCCTCTTGCTTGACGAGCTTCCTTCAACCCTGCGCTCCTATCTAGGCGATCAGATTGGGAGGGTATTTGGGGCGACGGAACCTCCGCTGGATGAAAAAGAGACATTCCGACGTGTTAGGGAATGGCATAGCAAGCTCACAAGCAAGAACATCAGTCTTTCCACAGAGGCGGGGTTCCTTCTATCCCAACTGCGAAACAATCCTTACGACCTTGAACAAGTCTTCCTGAAGACTTTGGCGCATCGTTGGACCAGTGAATACACTGTGACGTGGAAGAAAATGACTACCGTAAATACATATCTTGAAAGACTTGCAATTGCAGTCAAAGAGATAGAGAGAGCAAGTCAAGGGTCAAACAGGGATAACCAGCCCCCTCGCTCCCGTATCGATACTGAAGATGTGCCTAGTGAGACGAAAAAAGAAGAGCCAAAAGAAGAGTACACGCGAACAGCTTCCCAGCCAACCCGTGTCGAAGAAGTTCAGATTGGCTCATCTAATAAGAAGGTAGAGCAGACCAGTAACGGCGTTAGTCGTAACCAGAATAATGCAGGGAATGGGGATCAGCTTGTTGAGATTGCCTTCAAGGAGATAGAAGAAAAAGTCTTAGCGAGAATGAATCGCAATCAACATTTGGCATTGCTGAAACTGCTCAACGAGAAGTATGGGGCAGGATGATCAAACTCGTCTACGATCCGCACAGCATACAAGCGGCAACCCCGGCGGCTCGAACCTTTGTTGCCGAGCAAGTCGCTGATTATATCCCCTTGCGGCAGTTCCTCTACCATGCCTTGAATGACCCCGCCAATCGAACTTACGAGGCAATCCTCCGTCACCCACTTCTCAAAGAGTGGGTCCAGGACCTACGTGAACATGGTCCATACGTGGTAGACTATCAGGAAATCTCGCTGCGCGAGCACTTTAAACATCGGTTTGGCTTTTCCTGGCCCCCGCAGCTTTCGGAAGAAGCCCTGGTTTCTCTTCAGGTGCTCACTTTGCCAGTCCCCTACGACAGAGCTTCCCAGGAAGATCCAACAGGGTGGCTTCTTGGCGAACGGGTCGCCCCTATCTGGCGAGCTCCCTCTGGCTCCCATGCCCATCTGGCTGACCTGGCTGCATGGGCTAGCCAACTGACGCCGACGCCATCCCTCTCAATCCTGGAGCCGCTTGCAGGAGCGGCTTCGGCAGTGGAACGACAAACTACCTGCCTATAGCTTGTTTCTGCGGCTTCCTCTGGCTGATGCAGGACGGGCTGTCCTTCTGGCATGGGCTTTCAGGAATTATCCACCTCCCTTCCGGGATGCTCTTCGCCTGACCGACGTTCCTGAAGTGGATGTTGAACGCCACACTGCATTGGTTAGCAATGAGCTTCTACGAGAGAGGAGCGTTGCAGAGCAGCTTAAACGCTTCTGGGGTAGATGGCGTGTCCAGGGGGAAGAGAGAAAAAATTAATGAGGCATTGGGCTGGATGTCCGGCCTGTCCGAAATTGAATTAGCTGCTTTTCAAGATTGGGCGGCGACCCATCCAACCGAACTCACATTGCCACTTTTGCACAGGGCCCAACGGCTATTTGAAGCGCTTGGTCCAGCCGCAATACAACGATTGAGGGATCTAGAAACCACTATTCCCCCACCTGTACCGGAGCTTCCGGATGGCGTCCATTGGTCGGCGGAAGAATGGCTCGCATGGGGGACGGAGGAGTACCTTCCCTACTTTACTTGGGTCATCCATCAGAACCAGCCGCGTGATTGGCAGATGAAGCTAGGGCAGCAGTTCGGTGAGTGGTTGGTAAGCGCTTATCCCGATCTGCTAATGGACCCCAGCGGAGCGGTTATCACCCGTCATTTTGACGCGATTCGCTCCACACCCCACGAAGTTGTCCTATGGCTTGTAGTAGATGGCCTTTCCTGGTGGGAGGGCAAATCGTTCATCCGCGGTGCCACTCGTCGTCACCTAGACGCGAGTTTGAACCAACCCTATATCTGGCCTTGCCCTCGATCACTTCAGTGTCCAAGCGAGCGCTTGTACAGGGATTTCTGGACCCAAACAGTGGGAGTGTACCCATACGCACCCTGCTTCAGTCTCGATTGCAGGCTGAAGGAATTTCTGGCCAGGTCTATACCGATAGAGAAGAGTTGCAACCGCATTAAAAGCAACGCCGTCCCTCTCAGGATGGTATGTGCTGCTGTACAATCAACTCGATGCATACCACCATAGCACCCGAGCCTCCGTGGGTGTGGCAGAAGTGCAAGGAATGTTGGATGGATTGGTGGAGGTGGCGCAGACGCTTTTTGAGCGCTGCGAGCGTGAGGGAATATCTTCAACCGCCTTTGTCAGCAGCGATCATGGCAATACACTGTTGCCGCCAGAGCAGGTGCCCCTGCCCTTGCCCGCCGCCACTGAGCTTTTGTTGGACGAAGGTGAGGAGGGGGAACGCTCCTCTCACCAACGTGGAAGGAGCAGGCGCACGCGCACGAGAGTGCTTATGGCTAATGAGCAGATGAGCGGGATTACGCCTGAGATGGAAGACACATGGTGGTTCTTGCGCGGCGACCTGTTTAATCTTCCAGACAGCTATCCGATCCCAAAGTCCTATGCATCCGTGGGCGGGCGGGTTACCGGATGGACGCACGGGGGGCTTACCCCCGAAGAGGTAATCACCCCTTTTATTCAATTAGCGCCTCACTCTACAAGCTCTCTGCTTCCTCTGGAGCTTGTCTTTCGCGGGGAGCTACGTACTACCCATTCCAGCACAATTGACCTCCTCATTGAGAATCCCAACTCGGTTGCCATCACCAGCATGCTTCTGATCCTGCCTGAGTACCAAATTCGGCATCGGCTTACAATAGTAAAAGGATATGACAAGGCGTCTGTTGCACGCTCGACGCTCCCGCCCGTGCTCGGATCCCACGAGAGCGAGGATATTGTCTGGGAGATAAGTGGTGAGGCAAGAGGCCACCGCTATTTTTGCGAAGGAGTTGAAGCAGTGCCTGTACGTCGGTTGCAATCCCGGAATGAGATGGATGATCTGTTTGGGGATCTATAACTAATGGAAGAGTTTGCAGAAAAAGCGCTGCGTTATTACGGTGAGGTATGTGTCCACAAAGACATGGTCCGACAGGCGGGATTAGGAAGCCGGAGTATCCCCGCTTTTGTTAGTGAATGGATTGTTTCTCGCTATGCGCTCAATCAGACTGTGAACGATGAGACCCGGCAGAAGATTCAGGAATTCATAAGCCTCCATCTCCCAGCCAAGGATCAGCGTGAGCAGCTAAAGGAGCAATTGCGCCAGGGGCAAGAACTTCTGATTCTTGATCAGTATAGTGCCAGCGTGGACCTGGCTAAGAATGAGCTTAAATTACGCATTCCGCTACTTGATGAGCACAAAGCTACCCTTGCCGATGATCTAGTGGAGCAGTATCCCCTTCTGTTGGGCAACGGGGTGTGGGGCGTAGGAAAACTCCGTTATCAAGGCCCCCTAGGAAGCACTCGTAGCGGTGCTGTTCGCATGGTTAACTTTCGTCCGATGCAAGCAGCCACGATAGACATGGATTTGTATTGCGAGCAGCGCAAACACTTCACTCTGGAGGAATGGCGCGACTTATTGATCAGTAGCATGGGCTACAATCCAGAATTTTATAGCCCGGCTCAGCAGATGCTGCTCTTGACTCGCCTTCTCCCGATGGCGCAAGAGAAGATCAACATAATGGAGCTTGCCCCCAAGGGGACAGGAAAGTCATATGTTTATCTGAACCTTTCCAGATACGTTCGCCTTGTGTCGGGCGGAAAAGTCACTGCGGCAGTTCTTTTCTACAACAATTCTACCAATCAGTCTGGTCTATTGACGCAGTTCGACACCGTTGTCTTTGATGAGGCGCAAAGTCTATCTTTCGACAACCCTGGTGAGGTCATCGGTGTCTTAAAAGATTACCTAGAATCAGGACAGTTTGCACGCGGTGGAAAGCAGAAGATTGAAGCAACAGCGGGGCTCGTGATCCTGGCAAACATTGCGATGGACGCAAACGGTAAGCCCCTACATAAAAACTACTTCATGAACCTTCCCGCTTTTCTTGGCGAGACTGCCTTTATAGACCGCATCCACGGTATCGTACCTGGCTGGGAGTTGCCTCGCATTGAAGAAACCGCTGTTTCCCGCACCGTTGGCTTTAAGGCAGACTTCTTGGGCGAGGTTCTGCATGCATTGCGGCATCGCCCTGGATATGAAGGGACGGTGAGCCTGAAGAGTCAGATTACTGGCACGAGTGATATCCGTGATTTGAAAGCAATCTCAAGGTTGGCAACAGGCTATCTAAAGCTTTTGTTTCCACATCAGGAGGTTAGCCAGAGGAATTTGACGAATATTGTCTGTGGTCCGCCATAAACCTACGCCAGCGGGTGCGCCATCAACTTTCCCTGCTCGACCCAGAATATAAAGCGCTCAACATTAAGGTGGGATAGCTCTACTTTATGGAATCTCCCATCTATCTCGACCACAACGCCACAACCCCTTGTGATCCCCGGTTGTTGAGGCGATGCTCCCCTATTTTACTGAAACGTTTGGGAACCCCTCCAGTGCATTCCATTCAGTTGGTTTGCAGGCACGTGCCGCTGTGGACAAAGCAAGAGAGCAGGTAGCAGCTCTAATAAATGCCGAGCCTTCAGAGATCATCTTTACGAGCGGGGCTACCGAGAGCAACAACCTCGCCATCTTCGGCTTGGTGCGACGTTACCACGGCGGGCGCAGCCGCCTTGTGACGACTGCAATTGAGCATAAGGCGGTTTTAGAGCCCTATAGACTTCTGGCGAAAGAAGAGTGGGAGGTAGACATTGTACCCGTTTCGTCAGACGGGCGAGTAGACCTGGAGCGCGTAGAGGAGCGGATTACTGAAAGAACCCTGTTGGTTTCGGTGCAGGCAGCTAACAATGAGATAGGTGCGATCCAACCCATCGCTGAGATTGGCACCTAAGCCCTAATCAGGGTGCCTTTTTCCACACCGATGCAGCACAGGCAGTAGGCAAGATTCCAGTGGATGTGGAAGAGTGGGATGTTGATTTTCTATCAATCAGCGCACACAAGCTGTATGGGCCTAGGGGTAGGTGCGCTCTATGTGCGGGGCGGCTCCAGGTCGGATTCGCTAGCGCCACTCTGCTCGGGGGCGGGGCAAGAGGCAGGACTGCGTTCAGGTACGCTGAATGTGCCTGGCATCGTTGGGCTTGGTGAGGCAAGTAGGCTCTGTCGGGAGAACCTGGAAGAGGAAGGGAGGCGCCTCGCTGGCTTACGCGACTTTCTGGAAAACTTTTTGTTAGAAAAGGTAGAGGGTAGCAGGCGGAATGGGGCAGCAGAGCATCGCCTTCCGCATACCTTCAATCTAATGATTCCTGGTGTGGATGCGGAAACGTTGATTGTCAACCTACCTGAGCTTGTGTTGAGCACCGGCTCTGCCTGCACATCGGGAGCCATAGAGCCATCACCTGTGTTGATGGCGTTAGGAATGGAGCGTCAGGATGCCTATTGCTCCTTCAGAGTAGGATTGGGAAGAGGGACGACAGAGGAAGATGTGCGTCAGGCAGGTGACAGTCTAGTAGCGGCTGTCAATCGCCTACGAAGCTATTAACTGGCTCATGCTCTCGACAACCTCTTCCTTTGTATAGCACCAGCACCCGCTAGCGAACCCACCACACAAGGAACAGCATGGGGCAACAGGGCGAGCCGAGCCATACAGCAGACGAAGCACCCCGCCTGGACGCATCGGAGACGACGGCCCGCGTCGAGGCGCTCATGGCGCGAGCGCGGGGCCCCCAGGTCATGTCGGCGGAGGAGCGGCAGGAGGCGCTGGATGAGATTATAACGCTTCACGCAGCGCTTGCTCCCCAGGACGAAAAAAGCGCAGAAATGGCGGAGGTGGCCTTCCTCCTCCTTCTGCGCGACGACCCTGAGATTCTGGATGACCCCAACTACCGCCAGTTTGTGGCGGGCTGCCTGGACCAGAGCAGCATCAAGCGCATGCGCTGGGAAAGCGTGGAAGAGGTCATCCGTGTGGCGGAGGTGCTCTACGGCTTCCGCTACCAGGACGACCTGACCGCGGACCAGATCACCGAGCACGTGCAGGATCTCGTCCGCCACGCCTTGCGTCAGTTCGAGGGCGATCACGAGCCAGAGCAGATGCTCGAGCTCCTCCGCCGCGCGCCCATCCCCATCGGCCTCATGGACGCCGAACTGATCCGCCTGCGCAACCAGCTCCACCTGTACGAGATGCGCCGCGTGCGGCACAAGGAGCGCTGGCTCTACGCCTTTCTGCTGCTCCAACTGCTGTTCGTCCTGGTGATTGCGCCCGTGCTGCTGAAAAACTCAGAAAACGGGCAGCTTCAGCGTCAGGTAGAAGAAACAATCGGTCTGCAAGTGGTGGACGACGAGATCATCTGCGAGCAAACCGAGGATGGCGCGGAATGCGAGATCCCGCGCCAGTTCCTCTCTTTTCGCGATAGCCTCTACTGGTCCATCATCACCTATACCACCATCGGGTATGGCGACATTTCCCCCGTCACCAGCGTCGGCAAGCTGCTGGCCGCCATCCACGGCATCATGGGGGTCCTCACCACGGGGGTCATCGCGGGGCTGATCCTCAACTGGCTCAGCCCCCGCACCCCGCAGGTGTGACAGGCCCGGCGCGGCTTACTGCGCCGTGGGGCGGAACTTGTACCCGTAGTGGATGACCCCCTCCTCGCCGTCCTGATTGATCTTCCGGATGACCATTTCCAGGGGCATCCCGATCTGAAGCTGATCAAGATCCAGATCCGTGAGCATCGCCGTCAGGCGCGGCCCCTCGGCCAGGTCCACCAGCCCCACCGCGTAGGGGGCCTGATCGTCGTAGCCATCGGGCGCCTGGTATACCACAGTAAAGGAGGCCAGCGTCCCCTCGCCGCGCAGCGCGCGCGGGGCCAGGTCGCGGGAGCGGCACTGCCTGCACACCTCCCGCGGGGGGAAGGAGAGCGCCCCGCAGCGATTGCACGCGCTGCCCTCCAGCTGGTATCGCTGGTTGCGCAGCCGCCAGTTGCGTGGAATATCCATCCTTACCTCCGCTCCATCGTTTCAAGAATCGTCGTAATCACCGTCGCCCCGCTGCCGCCGATGTTCTGCGTCATCGCCACGCGCGCGTCGGGCAGCTGCAGCGCGGCGGGTGCCTCACCACGCAGCTGCGTGGCCGCCTCCACCACCTGATAGAGCCCCGTCGCGCCGACAGGGTGGCCGCGCCCCTTCAAGCCGCCCATCGTGCTGACGGGCAGCGTGCCTCGCTCCGCAAAGCGAAGCGCCTGGCCGCGCTCGGCAAAGCCGGCGCTTTCCAGCGACAGCGCCGCCATGATGGAAAAGGCGTCATGGAGCTCGAACAGATCAATCTCCTCGTGGCGCAGGCCCGCCCGCGCCAGCGCCTTCTTCGTCGAGCGCTCGACCCCCTTCAGCCAGAGCAGGTCGTCGCGGTCGTGCAGCGACAGCGTGTCCGTGCCCACCTCGCAGGCCAGCACGCGCAGCGGCTTGGCCGCCAGGTCGCGGGCACGCTCGGCAGTCGTCACCACCACCGCCGCCGCGCCATCCGCAATGGGCGACGAATCCAGCAGGTTGATGGGCGAGGCAATCATCTTCGCTTCCGCATACTGCTCCATCGTGATGGGGAAGCGGAACATCGCGTTCGGGTTGTGGCGCGCGTTGGCATGGGCGCGCACGCTGAACGCGCCAAAGGCCTCCTTGTCCACGCGGAACTCGTGCAGGTAGCGCTGCATCACCAGCGCATTGATCGCCACGAACGAGAGCCCCATCTGCGTTTCAAAGTCCGCATCGGCGGCCATGGCCAGGGCGTTCTGGGTGCAATCGGAGGTAAGCTCCGTCAGCTTTTCCACGCCCACCGCAATCGCCACCTCCGCCGCCCCGCTGCCCACGGCCATCATGGCCTGGCGAAGCGCCGCCGCGCCGGAGCCGCACGCGGCCTCGACCTTCACCGCCTCGATGCCCTCCAGCCCCGCATAATCTGCGATCAGCGCGCCCAGGTGCTCCTGCCGCGCCAGCGCCCCACTCAGCATGTTGCCCACGTAGAGGGCATCCGCGGTGCGCACATGGGCATCCTCCATCGCGTTCAACACAGCTTCCACCGCCAGCGAGCGCAGCCCGCGCTCCCAATGCTCCGCAACGGGCGTCTGCCCGATTCCAACCAGTGCTATCTCTCTCATCGTTCCTTCCCTTCCAAACCTGGCATAGGGGCCCGGCCTAGTTCATCTTGCCACGCCAGCGCGCGTAGGTCGCATAGTCCACGTACTGCTTGCGCGCCAGATAGTGCTCCGTGCGCGGCGCCCGCTCGCGCGCGGCGGCGAGGCGCTCCGTGACGCGAAAGACCATCGCATCCGAGCCCGCGCCCGAGCCGAACGAGACGAGCAGCAGGCGGTCGCCCGGCTGCGCCTCATCCAGCACGCGCGTCAGGCCAAGCGGCGAGGCGCCCGCGTAACAGTTGCCAATCTGCGGCGAGAGCAGCCCCGCCCGCCACTGCTCCGGCGCGAAGCCCAACTGCCGCGCCACCTTTTGCGGGAACTTGGCGTTCGGCTGGTGAAAGACCACAGCCGCAAAGTCCTGCGGCGTCAGCTTCATCTCTTCCAGAACCGTGCTCGTCGCGCTCAGCACATGCTCGAAATACGCCGGCTCGCCCGTGAAGCGGTTGCCGTGCGACGGATACTTCGCGTGCGCGCGCCGCCAAAAGTCTGGCGTGTCGCTGACATGCGAGTAGGAGCCCTCCAGCACGGCCACCGCCTCCTCGCCTGGCCCCATCAGATAGGCGGCCCCGCCCGCCGCCGCCGTGTATTCCAGCGCATCGCCGGGCCGCCCCTGGGCGGTGTCCATGCCGATGGCGAGCGCGTACTCGCCCATGCCCGAGCCTACCAGGGCGGTAGCGGCCTGCATCGCCTCCGTGCCCGCCTTGCAGGCAAACTCAAAGTCTGCGGCAAGGGTGGCCGTGGCGATCCCCAGTGCCTGGGCGACGATGGTGCTGGTGGGCTTCACTGCATAGGGGTGGCTTTCCGAGCCGACCCACACCGCGCGCACCCGATCGGGCGCAATGGCCGCGCGGCGCAGGGCGTTGCCCGCCGCCTCGATGGACATGGTGACCACATCCTCGTCCGGGCCGGGCACGCTCTTCTCGGTGATGGGCGTCTCCACGTTCTGCTCGCCGCGCCACACCCGCGCGATTTCCGCCGCCTCGATGCGATAGCGGGGGATGTAGGCGCCGTACCCTATAATCCCAACCGACCGTTGGGGTATCATGATTGACGTCATCTTGACTCGATCCTTTCGCTTCATGCAGGACAAAAAAGGGCCAACGACCCCATGCCGCGGGCGTCATTGACCCTCCTGCTATGGTTTCTATAGTGTACACATAGAATCTTGCAATAGCTGTCAGCTTCATCACGGCGGCCATACAGGTAGGAAAAGAACTGTCAAACACTGTCAGCAGGGGGAATCTCCCTCAGAAACTGGAGTTTTGCCGGCTGCAGGTCATGGCTGAGCCCCCGGCGCGGATCGGAAAGGAAGTGGCCTGGCTCCTGCTTTTAGGGACCCTTTCTGCCAACCGAGGAAAACCATGAGCCCGATCAAAACAGCCATGAGCGCCGTTCGCGCCGATCCCAAAAACTCCCGCGCCTGGAGCACCCTGGGGGAAGCCCTTGCTGCCGAGGGGCTGGAGGCGCGGGCGCGCGAGGCTTTCGAGCGCGCCCTGCTGCTGGACCCCCTCAACGGAGCCGCGCGCGGCGGGCGCGCTGCCCTGACGGAGGAGGAGGCCGCACCCGCCGCCTCGCCCGCCATCGAAGAGCTACCATCGCCCGGCGAGGAGGCCAGCCGACGAGGACACAACGCCGCCCACCCCTGCCCCGTTGCCCGTCACCCCGGACCCCATCGAGGAGGAAGACGCACCGGTGGCGGACGACCCCACAGAGGAGGACGATCCGCCGACCGACCGCTTCCCCGCCGTCCCGCCCATTGAGGAGGAAGACGCACCGGCGGCGGACGACCCCACAGAGGAGGACGATCCGCCGACCGACCGCTTCCCCGCCGTCCCGCCCCCCCGCGAATCGCCCGTCGCGCGCGCCGACTACATCCCGCCGGCCCCCCTGCCGGCCCCCTCGGGCCGCTCGCGCCTGCCCTCGCGCCTTGCCCTGCTGGTGCTGCTGCCCCTCCTCTGCCTGTGCGGGGCGGGGCTGGCCCTGCTCATGGGCGTGTGGTAATAGCGTGGGCGGCGCCCGGCCATGCGGTGAGGGCACAGAACGAGTTGGACATTGTGCCTCCCTTGTCTATAATGGCGGATGGAGAGAGACTCCCTACCCTAAAGAAAGAGATGACTATGATTAGCTCTAGCGAACTTCGTCCCGGCTCGGTCTTCGAGATGGATGGCGAACTTTACCGTACCGTTTCCCAATCGCAGACACACATGGGGCGCGGCGGTGCGACCGTCCGTGTCAAGATGCGCAACGTTCGATCGGGCGCTACCTTTGAGCGCACCTTTAGCCCCGACGATCGCTTCCAGGACGTGCGGCTCGAGTCGCGCGAGGTTCAGTATCTTTACAACGATGGCGACCTGTATCACTTCATGGACACAGAAAGCTACGAGCAGCCAGTGATCGCCGCCGCCGCCCTGGGCGACCGCGTCCGCTTTCTGAAGGAAAACATGATGCTTCAGATAGCCTTCTACGATGTGGAGCCTATCGAGATTGAACTGCCGGCCCATGTCGAGCTTGAAGTGACCTATACCGAGCCGGGCTTTGCAGGCGACACGGCACAGGGGGCCACCAAGACCGCCGAGACCGAGACGGGCGTGACGGTACAGGTACCGCTCTTCGTGAACATCGGCGACCGTATCCGCGTGGACACGCGAAACGGGCAGTACATCACCCGCGTCTAACCCATAGCCGACTGGAGCAGCAAAGATGGCTTCCAAGAAGGATCCCTACGACGCGAACCATGCCCAGGTATTCCTGCCCTGCCCGGCCTGCGGGCAAAAGTACATCTTCCTCAACCTGATGGTGCAGGCCAAGCAGGACATGGCGTGCTCCGTCTGCAACGCCATCTTTCACCTTCGGCTGGACGGCAGCAAGCCAGAAACCGTCCTGGTGAACAGCACCCCCGGCGCCCCCCTGGGCCCCGCCGAGGGGCCGCAGCGCCACTGAGCCACCCCCTAGCCAATCAAGCGCCCGCCCCGCGGGCGCTTTTTTTGCTTTCCTCTCCTATTGTTTCCGGCCCACCCGATTCAGCACGCCAACGTGGTAGCACCGTTCTTGCTGCTTGGAAGGATTACATAGATTCGAAAGGAGCAGCCGATGCTAGATCGCGAAACGTTGTCCAACCTCAGCCAATTCCAGAGCGCCGAGCGCCCGGTCCTGAGCCTCTACCTGCACGTGGACAGCAACGTCCCCGAAGACAAGCACCTCATCCACCTGAAGAACCTGGTGGCCGAGGTGGAGGATCAGCGGGATGGCCTTGCCAGCGACGTGTGGCAGTCCGTGCAACGAGACCTCAACCGCATGCGTACATGGGTGAAAGAAAGCGCGCCCGCCGACACGCAGGGCCTGGCCCTCTTTGCCTGCGGTGACAAGCTGTGGGAAACCTTCGCGTTGCCCTACCCGCTCGAGAGCGACATCACCCTGGCCGACCGGCCGCGCCTGCGCCCGCTTTTCCGCCTCCTCCAGCGCTTTGAACAATATCTGGTCATCCTCAGCGACGCGCGGGACGCACGCGTCTTCATGATCTCGCCCGATGACACCCAGGCAGTGGGGCAAGTGGAAGACGACACGCCCAACCGCCATGACCAGGGCGGCTGGTCCCAGTCCCGCCTGCAGCGCCACCAGGACAAGATGGTGGAGGAGCACCTGGAGCACGCAGCCGATCTTGCCTTTCGCCTCTTTCAGCGGCACGGCTTTGACGGGATCGTGCTGATGGGCACCGACGAGCGCACCGCCCTGCTGGAAGAGCAGCTTCACCCCTACCTCCTCCAGCGCGTGCTGGCGCGCGTGCCGATGGACATGGAAGCGCCCGCGCGCATGATTGGCGAGACCGCCCTCAGCATCGCGCGGGATCGGCGCCGCGAGCGGCAGAGCGAGGTGCTTGATCGCTGGGAGGACAACCTGGGGCAAGGCGGGCAGGCAGTGGGCGGGCTGGAAGACACGCTGCTGGCCGCCCAACAGGGCCAATTGATGGCCCTGCTGATGAGCGAGGAGCTGGAAATTGAAGGGGGGCGCTGCGAGCGCTGCGGCGCGCTGACCGCCCAAGCCGACGGCGAGTGCAACTATTGCGGGGGTGCCATCCATCACTATGACGACCTCACCGAGGCGCTCACCGCCGCGGCGCTGGAGCAGGGAGCAGAACTGCACGTCCTTGCCCGCGATGGGGCCGCCGCCAGCCGCCTCAACGAGCATGGTGGCATCGGGGCCATGCTCCGCTTTGCCGTAGCGTGATAGCTGGATTGACCCGTTAACCCTACCAGGCGGCGCGCCCGATTTCGGGCGTGCCGCTTGCTTTGAGCAAGAGAGGAGCAAGCTATGCTGCCAGATGCCATTGCGGCCATCCTTGTGCTGGCAGGCGTGGCGGGGGTCGTGGTACCCGTCCTGCCTGGCACCCCGCTCATCTTTCTGGGCGCGCTCGTGTATGACTGGGCGCACGGGTGGAACGTATACGGCTGGGGGTGGCTCGGGCTCCTCTTCCTGCTGATGCTCGTCGCCGAGGTGGGCGACTGGCTGCTGAGCCAGGTGGGGGCAAAGCAGGGGGGGCTTCCTGGCTGGCCTTGCTGGTGGGGGGCGTGCTGGGGCTGATCGGCCTCTTCGTGCTGCCCGGCATCGGGCTGATCGTTGGCTCGGTGGTCGGCGTGGTGGGCACGGAACTGGTGCGCTCGCGCGACTCGCGCCACGCCCTGCGGGCGGGCGGTGGGTGGCTCGTCGGGTGGATCGTCAGCCTGCTGCTGCAGGGCGTCATCGCCATCGTGATGGTCGGGATTATTCTCTGGCGCGCCTGAGCAGGGCCAGCACCGCGCCGTCCGCTACAAGACGAAGGAGCGAGCTATGGAAAGCATTGATTGGGGCGGGGTACTGCGGTGGCTGCTGATCGTCTCGGGCGTCTCGCTGGCCCTGGCCCTGCTGCTGGGGATCTGGGTGTGGCAGCGCGTCAAGCGCCTGCGCCTGCCGCCGGATGCCACCTTCGTGGAGGCCATGCGCCTGACCCCCTTCAGCGTGGTCCTCTTCCTTGATCTGCTTGACCTGGGGCTAGACTTTTCTCTGCCCCTATTTCCTGGATCGTGCTCAGCCGCCTGGGGCTCCAACAGTTGCGCGGGGCCTCGGTGCTCGAGGCCCTCATCCCCGGCACCCAACTGCTCCCCACCATGACCACCGCCTGGCTCCTGGTGCGCCTGTTCGGCCCGCGCCTCGAAGAAATCCCCTGGCTCCGCGAGGAAGTCAACCGACAGGCGCGGCTGCCCGATAGGCGATAGCCGCGCCGCCGATATGCCCCGACGCGCCTCAGGCACCCCCACGTGGGGTGCTTTGGTTTGGCCGACCTGGCCCTTTGTCCCATTTTAACCCACCGCCAACCTGCTATAGTGGTCCTTGTTCAGAGATCACGAGGGACGAGGCGGAGCTAGCGCTTTCCACCACGTCCTTCTTCCTTGCAGAAGGGTGGGAAGCGGCATGTCGAATGTGGGGCGGTCGGGGTTGATCCTGCTTGTAATGATGGTAGCCGCGTTGCTCGGTGGGCAGGGCGCACCGTTGGGCGCCCGCCCCGTGGCAGCCGCCGCACCGGCCACCATTCCCGTTCAAGGCGGCTTCCCTGTCACGCAGCCCAAGGCGGCCATCGCCTTTTCCTCGCCCACCGTGGTGGACCTCACGGGCGATGGCACGCTGGAACTGCTCCAGGCGGATGGGGCAGGCTGCGTGTGGGGCTATGCCGCCTCCGGCGCGCTGCTGCCTGGCTTTCCCTGGACCACGACCGGGGCCTGCGAGGGTCCCTATCGCATCAATGCTTCCCTGGCCGTTGGCAACGTAGACGGCGACGCCGCCCCCGAGATTGTGGCGGGCACCCACGGCACGGGCGAAGGCGCGGGCCAGCGGGGCAAGGTGTTTGTCTGGAATGTTGACGGCTCGCTGCTGCCCGGTTGGCCCAAGGAGATGGCGTGGCAGAACGGCGATGGCCACCCGGAGGTCTACAGCGTGGCCCTGGCCAACTTGAGCGGGAATGCACGGCTAGAAATTTTGGCGGGCACCAGCAACAATGGGGATGGCGCGCCCAACCTGTATGCCTGGAGCGCGGACGGGACCCTTCTCCCCAGCTACCCCACCTGGAACCGCGATGCAGGCATCTACGGGCTCATTGGCGCGGCCGACCTGACGGGGGACGGACTCGCTGAGGCCATCGTCGGGCGGGACCATCACTACGTCTACGCCTCCAACGGCAGCGGGCAAAGCGCCCCGGGCTGGCCCCTGCGTACCTATGTGGTTGAGGACGAGACGACCTGGGGCACCGACCCCTATCTGTGGTACACGCGAAGCGCCCCGACGATGGGCGATCTGGATGGGGATGGACAGACTGGAGATGGTGATTGCCGGGAAGATCACCGATCCCCTGCAGGGCGATGCCATAGTCGCCAGTGGGGTGATCGTGGCCAATGCCGACGGCCAACGCCGCGCCGGGTGGGCACTGCCCCACCTGGGGGGCGCGCCGCTCCACTCCGACTCGCCGCCCAGCCAGGCCCCCGCCCTGGCCGACCTGAACGGGGACGGCACGCTGGAAATCGTCGTCGCCCTCTTTGACGGCACGATTCGGGCCCTGCGGGAAAACGGTACCCTGCTCTGGCAGTACGATTATGCGCAGGGTCACCGTTTGTTTGCCAGCGAGCCTGCCATCGGCGACGTGAGCGGCGATGGGGTGGTGGACATCGTCTTCGGCACCTACAGCCCCGATGGCAGCGCCCATGACCGAGCGGGCATCATGGCGCTCAGCGCCGCAGGCCAACCCCTGTCTGGCTTCCCCCTGCCCCTGACGCACGAGGGAAGCCAGGTGGCGCGCGGGGTGCGGGCAGCCCCCACCCTGGCGGACCTGGACAGGGATGGCGACGTGGAGATTTTAGCCGCCTCCCAGGCAGGCACAGTTTATGGCTGGGATTTGCCGGCGCCCTACCGCGCCGACAAGATGCCGTGGCCCAACGCTCGAGGGGGCCTCCAGCGCGACGGCAGTGCCCCCGCCGAGCAGCCCCCCGTTCCCCCTGGCCCTGCCGCCACAGCCCCCGTGCGGCTGTGGGTGCCCGTGGTGAGACGGTGAGGGAGCGTCACGGCCTCAGCTGGATGACGTAAGTGGTGTACGGCTCCAGCGTCTCGATAGGGGTGTACCCCGCAAAGCTCCCTGCCTCGTCCAGGGTGGGCGCAGCGGCCGTGACCCCGTGGAGCAACTCTGTCGGCGCGTCGCTCAGCTCGATGCTTCCGGCATCCAGCTCCAGCTCATACCCGCTGATTGCCTCCTCCGTCAGGTTGATGAGGACGATCAGCGTCTCCTCGTCGCTCTGTCGCACGAACGGATACACAGCCGATGTGCTGGAGTTGATCTTCATGTGCTCGCCGATGCGCAGCGCCTCGTGCTCGTTGCGGAGCGCAATCAAGCGGCGGTAGTGGCTCAGCAGGGACTCCGGATCCTCGAGCATGGCTGCTACATTGTTTTCCTCGTAGCCCTCCGGCAGCGCCCGCCAGGGCCGCCCCTCCGTGAAGCCCCCGCCTGCCTCCCCGTTCCAGGGCATCGGCTTGCGGATGTCCTCGTCCGGCTTTCTGCCCGTCATGGCTACCTCTTCCCCGTAGTACAGGAAGGGTACCCCCGGGCCGGTCAGCAGCATGGAGGCGGCGACCCGCAGCTTGTCCATGTCCCGCAGCACGCTCGCCACGCGATCCTGGTCGTGGTTCGTCAGGAAGGTGGCATACTCGTTGGGGGGGTAGAACTTCACATCCAGCGAGTGGGCGATTCGGATGGGGCCCGCGTTGCCATCCCGCGCCGCCGCCAGCATGGCGGTGGCCGTGCTAAACTCAAAGGCGCTGTCCAACTCGTCGTTGGTCAGGTAGGGCACCACCTTGTCGGTGGTCGTCCACACCTCGCCGATGGCGAAGGCATCCGGCCTCACGCTGTCCAGAAAGCTCTGGTACGCCTTGAGCCAGCTGTGCGTCTGCTCGGTGTTTTCCTGCAGGCGCTCCCCCTCAATGAGCAGGCGGATGCCATCCAGGCGAAAGCCATCGGCGCCCAACTCCTCCAGCCAGAAGCGGGAAATCGCCTGCGCCTCCGCCGTCACCTCAGGATTCTCATAGTTCAGGTCAGGCATCTCCGACCAGAAGACGCCGTAGTAGTAGCGATTCGCGCCCGCCTCGTGCCACGCACTGCCGCCGCCGCCCCAGGGGGCGCTCTGCCGCGGCTTTTCGCCCTCTATAAAGCGGTACCACTCCACAAACGCCGGGTCGCCCGCGCGCGCCGCCTGGAACCAGGGGTGCGCGGAACTGGTGTGGTTGAGCACCATGTCCACAATCACGCGGATGCCCCGACGGTGGGCCTCCTCCATCAATTGCTTGAAATCTTCCTCGGTGCCGTACTCCTCGTCTATTGCGTAGTAATCCACCACATCGTAGCCGTGGTAGCTGGGAGACTCGGCAACGGGCATGAGCCACAGCCCCGTCACGCCCAGGTCGGTGGTGGTGGCCGGGTCGCCATCGTTCAGGTAGTCCAGTTTCTGGATCAACCCCTGTAAATCCCCGACCCCATCCCCGTCCGAGTCATGATAGCTGCGCACGAAGATCTCGTACCAGACAGTATCGTTCCACCAGGGGAAGCCATCCGTGCCCTCGGGCGGAAGCGCAATCGGCGACACCGGCACCGCCTGGGCGACGGGTTCCGCCGTGGGGGTAGGCTCGGGCTCCGCTGTCGCTGTGGGGGCAACCACCGCCTCGGTGGCGGCGGGTGGCTGGGCCGCGTCCTCTTCCCCGCTGCTGCCCTGCCCGCACCCACCAAGGAGCAGCAACACGCCCACCATTACCCACATCCCTATCATCCGTCGCTGCATGCCTCGCTCCCCCTCTGCCACCTGGCTGCGTCACATTCGTTCATGGTCGCACCCTATCAGCAACTTAGGAACCACAGCGGCTCATCCCTCGCCATCGAACAACTGGGTGCGGTTTCGCCCCAGAGCCTTTGCCTCGTAAAGCGCCTGGTCGGCTTGATGGAGCATCTGATCCAGCGAGATGGAGGTATCGGGCAGCACGGTGGCGATTCCCAGGCTTGCCTGCAGGGCTTCCCTTTTCCCCCCCATCAGCGGCAGGACGGTGGCACTGATGCGCTCGCGAATACGCTCGGCGATGGACAAAGCCTGATCGGATCGGGTACCAGGAAGCACTATCAGAAACTCCTCGCCCCCCCATCGGCCCGCCCAATCATAGGGTCGCACAGCGTCTTTCAGCGCGCCCGCAACCAATCGGAGGGCCTCGTCGCCTTTGAAGTGCCCAAACCGATCGTTGATAGACTTAAAATGGTCCAGATCGAGCATCACCAGGCTGAACGGTTCGCCGTCCCGCACGGCGCGGTTCAACTCGGCCTCCGCATGTTGGGTGATCGTCCGGCGGTTGAGCAGGCCGGTCAAGCCATCACGTGTGGCGAGCACCTCCATCGTGTCGCGTGCCTCGCGCAGCCGCTGTTCCAGTTCGATGATCCGCGTTGCGATGCCGATCCGCGCCTGGAGCTCCCGCGCGTTGAAGGGTTTGATCAGGTAATCATCGGCCCCTGCTTCCAGCCCTGCTACCACATCATCTATATCAGTCTTTGCCGTCAGCAGGATGGTGTAGATGTACTGCGGAAAGGAGGAGGCCCGAATTTGTCGGATCAACTCCAGCCCGTCAATGGTTGGCATCATCCAGTCGGTGACCACGCACTGCACCGAGGCATGCTGCAAGATGGCCAGGGCTTCCTGGCCATCGGCTGCTTCCAGCACCGTATGGGACATGCGGGTCAATCGCCTGCGTAGCAATTCCCGCGAAATGACATCATCTTCTGCAATTAAAATTTGCACGACAGCTTCCTTCCTTGCGGGGGGCATGACAAGAGAGTGGAGCAGGAGCTTGTCGTGAGCGGGCGGTGTCAGCCCAACCTTTCCTGGTTGTCCGAGAAGCCTTTTGGGCGCCTGGCGCGTCATCACGTTCCTTATCGCATTCCGGTCAGAATTTTACTCCTAATGATAGAAAGCGATATAGGAAAGTGGGGGTATCCTTGCTTCCCTGCAACCCGTAGCATGACACCGCTTGCCCATGCTTGTCACGATGGGCAAATCAGGTATAATTGTTGGCTGGGCTAACGATTGGTTGACATCCAGGATTGCGACCGTTCGTGTCCTTTGAATCGTGCCCTCCTTTACCCGACTAGGCTCCTCATGCAACCTTCTCTTTACGAGCGCGCTCCCGCCCTTCAATATCGCGATTTTCGACTCCTTTGGGCAGGGCAACTTATCTCGACAGTCGGCTCACAGATGCAGCTTATTGCCATCAACTGGCACGTCTATGAGATGCTGCGCGGCACCACATACACTATCCAACTGGTTGGGCGAGAGTTTGATCTGGGTGCGGGGGCGCTCGGCCTGGGCGCGGTGGGGCTGGTGCGCATCCTTCCCATCATCGTCTTTGCGCTGCTGGGCGGCATGGTGGCCGACATGCGCGAGCGGCGCCAGATTTTGCTGTGGACCAGCAGTGCCTCAGCGCTCTTTGCTGCCATTCTATCCATAATCACGCTGACAGGCAATGATAGCCTTGTAGCGCTTTATGCGATGACTGCGGTGGGCTCCGCCGCCGCCGCCTTTGACAGCCCGGCCCGCCAATCGCTCGTGCCCAACCTGGTGCCGCGCCGCCATCTGACCAACGCCGTTAGCTTGAACACCCTTCTCTGGCAGGTAGGCACCATCGTCGGGCCAGCCGTGGCTGGGGTTCTGGTAGGCTCTTTCGATGTGGGGCTGGTCTACCTGCTCAATGCCGTATCCTTTATCGGCGTGATTTGGGCGCTCCTCAAGATGGAGCATCGCGGCGCACCCGCCGCGCAGCCCAGCGGGTTGGGCTGGGAGGCCCTGACAGAGGGGATGCGCTTTGTTTACCACTCGCGCATCATCTGGAGCACGATGCTGCTCGACTTTTTTGCCACCTTCTTTTCCTCCGCCCGCACCATGCTGCCCATCGTCGCGGCGGAGATCTTGCGCGTCGGCCCCGAGGGCTATGGGTTGTTGGCCACGGCGCAGGCCGTCGGTGCGGTGCTGGCCGGGGCCATCGCTGCCTTCAAGCGGGACATTCATCGCCAGGGACTCGTCCTGTTGGTGAGTGTCGCCCTGTATGGCGTGGCAACAGCGCTTTTTGGCCTCTCCACGATCTTTGGCCTCTCCTACCTGCTCTTTGCCATTACCGGCGCGGCTGACACCGTGTCCACAGTCATTCGCGGTTCAATCCGCCAGTTGCTCACGCCGGATCGGTTGCGCGGGCGCATGGTCAGCGTGAACATGGTCTTTTTCATGGGCGGCCCCGAGTTGGGAGAGATGGAGGCGGGGCTGGTGGCTGCCCTGTTTGGCGCCCCCATCGCCATCTTTACGGGCGGCCTTGCCACCGTGCTGCTCACCACCTGGGTTGCCTGGCGCTACCCGCGCCTCCGCACCTACACGAGCGATACGGAAGCCGCCCTGATAGCCTCCCTTTCCTGACAGGGTCGGTGCTCCTCGCTGGCCCCCTGCCTCGCCACTCGTTTCGGGATGCGCAAGCGCACAAGCGCACAAGCGCGGTAACCTTGCCAACTCGAGCGACTGTGATATAATACTCATCCGTAGCGGGGCGTGGCGCAGTCCGGTAGCGCGCTTGCTTTGGGAGCAAGAGGCCATGGGTTCGAATCCCGTCGCCCCGACCTACGCGGGTATAGCATAGTGGTAATGCTACGGCCTTCCAAGCCGTTGATGCGGGTTCGATTCCCGCTACCCGCTTCCATAAATAAAGAGCCAGGGCATGAGCCCCGGCTCTTTTTTGGTTGTCGCGCGGCGCGCGGCTACTCCAACATCGCCACAAAGTGCTTCACCACCGTCGGATCGAAGTGATGCCCTGCCTCCTCTTTGATCAGCGCCAGGGCCCGCTCCGTTGGCCAGGCTGCTCGGTAGGGTCGGTGGGAAATCAGCGCATCCCACACATCCACCACCGCGAAGATGCGGGCCACCAGCGGGATCTGCTCGCCGCGCAGCCCGCGCGGGTACCCTTTCCCATTCCACTTTTCATGATGGCAGTAGGGGATGTCCAGCGCTTCCCGCAGGAACGTTATAGAGGAAAGCAGGTTGTAGGCATAAACCGGATGGAGCCGCATGACGGTCCACTCCTCCTCCGTCAACACACCCGGTTTACGCAGGATGTGATCCGGCACGCCCATCTTGCCAATATCGTGCAGCAGCGCCCCCCAACGCATGTGGACCAGCTGCTCGTTGGAAATGCCCATCGCGATGCCCAGATGCATGGTCATCTCGGTCACGCGTTGGCTGTGGCCCTCCGTTTCATGGTCCCGCAGATCCAGCGCGCGGGACCATCCCTCGATGGTGGCATCGTAGGCCAGGCGCAACTCCAGGTTGGACTGCTGCAGGTCGTTGAACATGGCGGCGCTGTCAAACGCAAGGGCTGCTTGCCCCGCCAATGTGTCCAGAAAGTCGTACCACTCCCCACTGGGCGTGTGGGGCGAGCGCGTGAAAAGTTCGAGGACCCCCTTCACCTGCCCTTTGGAAATGAGGGGCGTGGCATAGTACCCCACAAACCCTTCTTCTGGCAGGCGCGGCGAGCGGCCCAGGTCGCCCAGGGTGGCGCGCAGGTTTGGAATCTCGATCAGCTGGCGTTCCAGCGCGGCGCGCCCCGCGTACCCTTCCCCCACACGCAGGTGGGTGTGACGGAGCGCTGCGGTGCGAAACCCCTGTGAGGTGATGGGTTCCAGCGTTTGGAGGTTAGGGTTCAGCCGCAGCAGTTGGGCCGCATCCACTTTTAGCTGGCTCATGACCTCGGTCAACAGCACGGTTGAGGTGACCTGCAGGTCCACGCTGCCCGTCAGCGCCATGTCAATGCGCCGCAGGGCAGCCAGATGCTCCACGCGCCGCTCGCTTTCTTCGTAAAGCGTAGCGCGGTGGAGGGCGCTTGCCGTAATGTCAGCAATCGCACCCAGCAGGCGAAATTGGCGCGAGCCCAGGGGCGTGCGGCGTAGCACCCACAGCACCCCGATGGCAAGTTGATTCGCAATCAGGGGGATGCACGTTGCAGCCAGGCGAGGCGTTAGCCCATAGGGTAGATCGCCCGCATCGCTTTCCGACAAGGCGGTTGATTTGAAAGGCTCACTGGTGGCCAGCACGCGCTGGCTGACTGCATCCGTCAGGGCCGCCCCCGCCCCCAGCGCCTTCGGCCACTGGCCGCGTGCCATCTTGATCACAAGCTTGCCGGTTGCCGGTTCGCGCAGCGCCAGGGCCATCCCCTCGGCGCGCAGCCGTTTCTGCACCTGCCCGAGGATCAGCGGCACCATCTCTTCATGGGTGATCGCAAAGCGCAGAGCCAGCGACACCTCTGTCAGCGCGGCAAGCTCGGCGGCCTGCCGCTGGATTCGCCGGAACAGGCGTGAAGATTCGATCACCTGTGCCACCGCGGCAGCGGCGTGCTGAGCCAGCTTCACCTCTTCTTCCTGCCACTCGCGCCGCTCGGTCGAGTCAATGCCGATGGTCCCCAGCACGCGGTTGCGTAGCACCAGGGGCACCAGGAGCAGCGATTGTGTCCCCCGCCAGCGCATCAACTCGTGAGCGGAGGCCAGCCGGGGGTCCTGCTGGGCGTCAGTGACCGCCAGCGGCACTTTGTGCTCCAGCACGTATTCGGTCGCGGCATTGCCTTCCACAATGATTGTCTGATGTAATCCGCTGGGGTAGCCCTCATTGACAAATTCCGCTATGACCCTCAAGATGCGCTGGTTTTTGTCCAACACAGCGGCGGCCACCTGTGGTACCTCGAAGGCCCTCCCTAGCTCGCGGCAGGTGCTTTCCAGGACGGCCAGTGGCCTGGGGTTGGAGGCAGCCTCGCTGATAATACGGTTCAGGACCGTCAACTCACGGTTGCGCTGCTTCAGCGCTTCCGCCGCCTGCTTTCTCCCACTTATATCGCGCACCACTACCTGAATGGCCGTTGTGCCCTGCAAGAGAAAGGGGACCGAGGCCACTTCCACATCAATCGTGGTACCATCCAGGCGAACGAACACCTCCTCTGTGGGCTGCAGGTCTGTTTCGCCCGCCAGCATGCGCTTGACGCGCTCGCGGACCAGCGGTTGCGATGTGGGATGTACAAAGTCGAGGAGGGACCTGCCAACGAGCTCTTCCGCTCGTTGCGCCCCTATCAGCCTCGCACCGGCCTGATTCACAAACAGAATGACATTGTTCTGGTGGATGGCGATCCCGTCCGGCGAAAGCTCGACCAGCCGACGATAGCGTTCCTCGCTTTCGGCCAGGGCTAGCTCTGCGCGCTTGCGCTCGGTAATGTCTAGCAGGCTTCCCTCGAAATAGCGGACCTGTTGCTGCTCATCCTGCACCGCCTGCATCGTGTCCAGCACCCAGATGGTGCTCTCGTCCAGGCGGCGCAGTTCTAGCTCGACGTTACGAACTAAGTTCTGTTGTGCCAGCATTCCCTGTAGCTCTGCGCGCCGCTCGGGCTGAACATACAACTCGTCTACCCTGCGTTGTTGCAAGGTGGGCAGGTCGGGGTACCCGAGCAGGTCTAACAGCGCACGATTGGCATCCAGCACCTGCCCTTCGGCAGAGGTGCGGTACAGTCCGGCTGGCACGGTATTGAACAAGCTTCGATAGCGTGCCTCGCTGCTGTAGATGGCCTTCTGCGCCAGACGCTGCGAGGTAACATTCTCGATAGTGAGCACCGCGCCGTCCTGCCCGTTCCCATAGGGAGTGGCGTGCATCTTGAGCCAATGCTCTGCCGTGGCGCCGTGACAGCCGTGAACCTTGGTGAATGCCGCCTGCGTGCCCGCCAGCACTGCCTGAATCCCGGCAGCTAGCCGTTGCATGGAATGGTCGTCTGGAGCCCCATCCTGGCACCAGTGTAAAAAGTTGGAGCCCACCCCCATCCCTTGAAGGCAGGGAGCGTAGGAGGAGTGGATCAGGTTGTTCCACTCTTCGTTGGTAACCACGATCTGGCCGGTACGGTCCAGCACTGCAAGCGGCGTGCTGAGAGCCTCCAGCACTGTGCGATTCAGGCCGCTATCCGCTTGCTGTGCCGCCCGCTCGCGGGCACTCGCCATGGCGTGGACGATGGCGCGTGGGAGCCAGTACGCGTCCAGGCGCTCCTTGAGCAAAAAAGTTTCCGCCCCTGCGTTGACTGCTACGCGCCCTGCCTGCTCGTCGCCCGCTCCCCCCAAGGCCATGACGGGAAGGCGCTCCGTCAACGAACGGATGGCTCGCGCTGTCTCCTCTTCGCTTGCCCACGGAACTGTTAGATCAAGGAGCGCAAGGGCAACGCCGGGATTGCTTTTCAGATAGCGTATCGCCTCGGCCAGATCTGTCACGTGCTCGATGTGGGCCACAACCAGCCCCACCTCGCCCATGCTGGCCGCATCCAGCAGATGTTGTATCCGCTGCGCTTCGTTCAAATCCTCTTCAATTAAAAGCAGTTCAATCACTTCCTGCTTCATATAGAATCAGCCTTTTCCGGGGTGCCTGCGGTCAGCCAAGCGCACATCTCTCGAATGCAAGAGTCGTGTTACATCAGGCAAGCGCGCCAAGCGCGCACATCAGGCGAATTCGGGCCTTGGGGCCAGAAAGCCCCTCGGCAAAGATCGCCCCCGCCTGCTCCAGATCGCGATAAGCCCCTGCGTAGCCATACTCGTCACGGGTGGAGCCGCTGTGGGTGCGGCTGGCGATCACCACCGCGATGCCTGCCTGCACCGCCTCGCGCACCCACGGCATCCACCAGGGGGGCACGCGCGCCGCGCCCAGGGCCTCGATGACGATGCCCCGCACCCGCCGCTCGACGAGGTAGCGCAGCAGCATGTCGCTGGCGCCTGCGGCGGTGGTCAGCAGGTGAACGTCTGGCTCCAAATTGCGCACGGGGAGCATGTCCCGTTCAAGCGACCAGCCCCATTGAATCTGGTTCCCAAACAGCCGCCCCATCGGCCCCCAGCCGGGCGACTGGAAGGTGGCCGGATTGTGGCTCATCGTCTTGGTGACGTAGCGGGCAGCGTGAATCTCGTCATTCATCACGATCATGGCTCCCCGCCCGTCGGAGGCAGGGTCGAGCGCAACGCGAATCGCGCTCCACAGGTTGTGGGAGCCCTCATAGCCGGGGTCGCTGGCCACCCGCATGGCGCCGGTCAGCACCACAGCCTTGTTCGAAGGGAGGGTGTAGTCCAACAGGTAAGCGCTTTCCTCCATCGTGTCAGAGCCGTGGGTGATGACCACGCCGCGCACGTACAGCCGATCCAGCCGATCGGAGACGCTTTTTTGCAGGCTCCACATCTGCTGCACTGTCAGGTGGGGCGAGGGAATGTTGGCAAAGTCCTCCACCTGGATTTCCACCTCCTCCAGCCCTGCTGGCGCGCTGCCCAACAGGGCTTGCCCGGCGAGCACGGGCACCGCCCCCGTCCCCTGATCTTGCATGGCGATGGTGCCGCCCGATGTAATGACCACTACTACATTCTTTGCCAAGGCGCCTCTTTGCGTCAAGCGTGAGAAGGGGGAAAAGGGAAGATGAACAGACGGCTGATCGCTCGCACGGCGCAGCGAAAATCAGGCGACTGCCTTGAAGGAGGAGGCAACCAGGGCCACGAGGCCATCGGCGGCCTCGGTGAGCTTCATGGGGCCGGGGTTGTAGGGCAGATTGAGCTTGAGCATCTTCACGACATCTAGCCGCGTTGTGCCATGGAAGACCATGGCGGGGGCGTAGGCCACAGGGTGAAAGCCTTGCGCCAGGAAGGTCTGCTGTAGCCGCGGGTCATAGGCCGACACGTTCGCCTCGATCACCTGCGCGCCCACCGCCTCCGCCGCCTGCAGCAGCGAGCCGCACAGCCGCCCGCGCAGCCCATCCTCCAGGGCCACCAGTTCGATTCCCTTGACCAGTTGGCTCGGGCGATCAATCTGATAGCCGATGGCCCCCACAGCGTGCTGCGCCTCGTCCATCGCCATGAGGTAGACAGCTTCCCGTCGGCGGATGAGCGAGATGCCCTGGTCCAGCGTCAGCCCGCCAAACAGCAATGGCTCCACCAGCCGCCCATGCTCGATGCGCACCAGCCGCGCCAGCGAGCGACGATCCATCGGCTGAACGGTGCACACCGATTCGTCCGGGTACGGCTCGCATCCCTCCGCCTCGACGAGCGCGGTGTCCAGCCCCAGGGCGTCGAGCACGTGCCGGGCAAGGGGCGCCACCTCCGGGATCACCTGCGGCGGGTCGCTGCGCCGCAGCAGGCGGCCGGTTCCATACAGGTTGGCGTACAGGACGAAGCTTTCGCGCGCGTCGCCAAAGGCATAAGCCTGCGGCAGGAAGCCTACGGGAACAAAGCCCGATCCCTCAAACAGGGCCTGGCTGAGCGGGTGGACGGTGCGTGCCTCGCCGAAGGCAAATTCCACAGTGTCGTCGGTGGCATCCATCAGGGCATTGACGATGCGCCGCCCCAGCCCCCGCCCCTTCCGATGGGGGTGGACCACCAGTCGCCCGATTTCCCCTATCTGGTCATTGTAATCCCCATAATCCAGGATCACCGCCCCCGACGCTACAAGTTCCCCCTCCTCCTCGATGACCAGCCAGATGATATGATCCGAGTAGATGCCACGCTTGAGCCACCGCTCGTCGTAAAACTCTGGAATCGGGTAGTCGTCGCCATAGTTCAGCTTGAACAGGGCAATGACAGCCGAGATGTCCGCCTCCTCGATGTGGCGGACTGTGGGGTCGGCAAAGCGAAATCCGTGGGTCCCATATTCCTGCATGGCTCTCTCCGTTGAGGCGGCGCAGCTTAGCTCGACAGCTTCCGCGTCAGCAAGTCGCGGAAGCGTGTTTCCTCCTCTTGCGTGGCAAAGGCCCGTTTTGGAACATAGTGAAACAGGTTGCCGCTGGCCGAATGCACCAGCAAAAAGAAGGATTTCGTCTCGATGAAGCGCGAAAAGGTGCCCCAATCGAAGCGAGACTCGGCAGTGGGGTTGCGGAGACGAATCTCCTCCTCGGTCAGTTCCCAGCTTGTCGGCTGGCGCAGGCGCTCATTCTTGTCAACCTGTCGTCGGATCATCCAGGGACGCACCAGGAACAAAAAGAGCAGTAGCAGCAGCAGCGGGCCGAGCGCGACCCATGCAGTGCCCGCGCCACCTCTGGCCACCGCCGCCCCGATTCCCACCAGCCCGATGACTGTAAAAAGCCCGGTTAGGAAAGGATTGCCCGGGCGCCGCATCGCGAAGGCCTGCACCGCCGCCGCGTATTCCTTGCCAGTCGGAGTAAAAGTGAAATGCACCGGCTCCATCTCTCACCTCACCGAGCACTCGAATGGTTAGACCGCATGGTGCCGTCGAGCAGGGCCGCAAGCACGGCACTGGTCGGCTCGAAGGACTCAAAGACCCGGTCGGCGCCCGCGGCGCGCAGGGTTTCGGCATCGGTCGGGCCGGTGGCCACCCCTATCGCGCGGACGCCCAGTGCTTCCCCACATTGAATGTCATACACCGTATCGCCCACGATCACTATATCTTTGCCCGCGAACCGCTGTGCCGGTGCCAGCCGCGCGGCGCGCTCCAACGCCACCGCCGGTAGCGCCGGGCGATCAGCCGCATCGTTGCCAAACGCACCAAACTGGAAAAAGCCATCTAGCCCGGCACTGCGCAGCTTCATCCACGCCCCCGCCTCGATGTTGCCGGTGAGCAACCCCAGGAGCACCCCCTCCTGCTCATGGAGCGCCTCCAGCAGCGCGCGCACCCCGGGCAGTGGCTCCGGATGACGGTGCTCGGGGCTGGCCAGAATGTCGGCTAGCTCCATCTGGTAGCGTTGCCACAGCTCCGGCAGGCGCGCATCCACCTCTTCGTGGGAGTACCCATGGGCCGCCAGGGCCTCCCGCCAGATAGCCCAATCCACCTTGCCCGCCATCGAGATGGCCTGCATGGAATCGCTTGACCCGATGAGGGCCTCCATCGCGCGGATCATCGCCTTGCTGCCAACCCTGTTGGAAGCGATGAGCGTCCCATCAATGTCGAAAAGAATCAGTTTCTGCATCTATTCCTGTTCAGGGATGTCCTGCCTCTACTGAGGGGGCATCCATTGTATAGAACTCTTTGTTTTCCGGCGAATAATTGGTTTTTAACTGTTCTTTGTCATCCGCTCGGCGCGCAGCGCCGCAATGATCTGCAGGTCCGTGCGTGGCCAGGGAAAGCGCTCCAACTCGTCCGGTGCAACCCATCGGTAGTCTGCGACGCCGAGCGGGGCGGGGCTTCCGCCGGCATGGATGCAATGGAAGGCATGGAGCGTGATCGAAAAGTGGGTGTAGCCATGCTCCACGATTGTCACCGGCGCGCCTACCTCGACCTCGATGCCGAGCTCTTCCCGCAGTTCCCGCTGCAGGCAGGCGGCGAGCGACTCGTCCGCCTCGCACTTTCCGCCGGGAAACTCCCACAGGCCGCCCAGCATCTTGTCCTGCGGCCGCTGCGCGATCAGCAGCCGCTCGCCCGCCCGATCCCAGATCACCCCCGCCGTGACCGTGTAATGCGGGCGCGCCTTGCGCGACAGTTTGTGGGGGATCTCATGCTGGAGCCCGCGACGTTGTGCCTCGCAGCCACCGCGCAGGGGGCAGAGCAGGCAGCGTGGGGTGCCCGCAAGGCACACCGTCGCGCCCAGGTCCATAAGGGCCTGGTTCCAATCGCCCGCTCGCTCTGCCGGCAGCAGTGCCTCGGCGAGTTCCCACAACTGCGCTTCCCCCTCTCGGCTATTGATCGGGAGCGCCAGCGCTGTCAGCCGCGCCAGCACGCGCTTCAGGTTGCCATCCAGGGCGGCGGCGCGCTTCCCGAACGCGATTGAGGCGATAGCGCCCGCGGTGTACCGCCCGATGCCAGGAAGCTGCAGCAACTCCTCCGCGCTCTCAGGCAGCCTCCCCCCGCGCGTCGCCACGACCTGCTGCGCGGCGCGGTGCAGGTTGCGCGCCCGTGAATAGTAGCCGAGCCCCTCCCACGCCTTGAGCACTGCCTCCTGCGGGGCGTCGGCCAATGCCTCCACCGTGGGAAAAAGCGTCATCCAGCGCTCGAAATAGGGGATCACCGTCGCCACCTGCGTTTGTTGCAGCATGATCTCGCTGACCCAGATGGCGTACGGGTCACGCGTGAGCCGCCAGGGCAAGGGACGCGCCTGCTCATCATACCACGCCAGCAGGTTTTTTTGAAGGGAGGAAAGTGCTTCCTCGGGTAGCATAGTACTCACCATCGCTCGTGATCTCCTCGGTGCCAAATCGGGGCAAACAAAAAAAGGCGTCTCTGTGAAGAGACGCCCTGGAAAGACAATCGAATCAGAGGGCTAGCGGTCGCCGTCCATGGCATCCGCCGCGTCGCCGGCCTCGTCCATCACCTCGCCGACCGCTTGCTTGGCTTTGCCCATTACCTGCTCGGCCCCGCCGCGCAGCTGATCCCCTTCATCATCGGTAGCCGCGCCCCACATCTCGCGCGCCTTGCCGGTCATCTCGTCCATCTTGCCTTCGGCCTTGAGTTCTTCGTCAGGATGATGGTGGGTCATGGTAAATCTCCTTTGATTGGGTTCGCTGAACGACATTGTTCACCCAACTACACAGCAAGCCCCATGCCACCCCCTCAACGACCGGGCAGCAGCCCATCCAGGGCGTCCAGCAGGATAGTGTTTTCCTCCACCGAGTTATAAAAATAGGTGGAGTAGCGGATGGCCCCTGGTCGGTAATCCACGATGATCCCCTGCTCCCGCAGCGCTGCCGTGATGCCAGCCGGGTCATCCACGTTCAGCATCACAATGGCGGCCCGCTCGTCCGGTTGAAGGTGCGCGCCGCGAATGTCCCAGCCGCGTGCCTGGGCCCGCTCCACAAAATCGCTCACCAGCGCGCTCGTGCGCTCGCGGATGCGCTCGGCCCCAATCTCGTTAACGATCTGGAGTCCTGCACGCCCTGCAAAGACGGCAGCGAGAGGGGGCGTACCGCTCTCGAAGCGGCGGGCGTCCTCGGCATAGGCAAAGCGGCGGGCATCAAAGGCGAACTGGTGCTGGTTGGCAAACCAGCCGGTCGTCAGCGGCTCGAGCTCCGGGATCAGCCCCTCGCGCACGTACAGGTAAACGATCCCCGGCCCGCCCAGTAGCCATTTGAGCCCCCCGGTCATCAGCACGTCCACCCCCATCGCCTTGACGTCCGTTGGCAACTGCCCGGTGCCCTGGTACGCATCAATGATGGAAAGCGCGCCCTGCGCCCGCGCCAGCGCCGCGAGCGCCTGCATGTCCTGGATGGCCCCCGTCGTGAAAAAGACATGCGCGGTCACCACCGCCGCGGTTTGGGGGCCAATCGCCTCGGCCCATCGTTCCATCGGGACGGACACCCCATCGGAAGGCAGGGTGCGCGTTCGCACCCCCTGCCCGGCCCACGCGTCCCACAGATAGTGAACCGTGGGAAAATCCAGGTCGCTGGTGAGCACCTCGGGCCGCTCCCCAAAGCGCGGCAGCAGGGCAGAGGCCAGCGTCGCCATGGCAGCGCTCACGCTGGGCAACAGCGCCACCTCGTGCTCCCCTGCATGGATCAGCCGGGCAAACTCGCGCCGCGTGTCGGCCAGCGTGCCAAGCCAGCGCTGGTACCAGGCGGATGCCCCCCACTCCTCCCATTCATCCAGAAACCCATTGACCGCCTGGCGCGTGCGCACGCTCAGCGCGCCCAACGAGCAGGAGTTCAAATAGGTCTTGCGGCCCAGGATAGGAAACTCATCTCGGTAGCGCAGCAACTCTTCATGTGGGATCGTCATGCGGGGCTCCTGAAAGTTTGATGCGATGGGGGCAGACTTGATTTGCCACCCGTGCCGAGCGGCGCATAAAGTTTAGCTGCAACAATCGTCAACCTATAATCCCCATCGGGCCACGCTGGCACTTTGGCCTTTGCGCGTTTGCGTTTACGATAGGAGGCCAATGCGTAGATAAGGAAGGACGGTGTACGGCATGCCCCTGATTGGTGCCCATTGTTCCGTGGCGGGCGGTCTCTGGACCGGCTTCGACCGTGGCGAAGAGGTAGGCTGCGAGGCCATCCAGATTTTTACCAAATCGAACCGTCGCTGGCAGGCGGCCCCGCTTTCCAGCGACGAGGTGTCGCGCTTTCGCCAGCGCGCCGCTGAAACGGCGCTGCCCGTCGTCTCGCACGCCACCTACCTCATCAACCTTGCCTCCCCAAAAGAAGAGATCTGGCAGCGCTCCGTCGCCGCCCTGGTGGACGAGATGGAGCGCTGCCGCGTGCTGGGCATCCCCTACCTGGTGCTCCACCCGGGCGCGCACACCGGAAGCGGCTACCAGGCTGGCATCGAGCGCGTGGCGGCGGCAATCAATCAGGAGCACGAGGCGGGCGATGGGTCGGCGATGCTGCTGCTGGAAATCACCGCCGGCGCAGGCACCACGTTGGGGGCCGACCTGGAGCACTTCGAGCGCATCCTGGAGCAACTCCGCCACCCGGAACGACTCGGTTTCTGCTTCGATACCTGCCACGCGGTCGGCGCGGGCTGGGACATCGTTTCCGAGGAAGGGTACCAGGCCACGATGGAAGCCTTTGACAGTCGCCTCGGCCTGGGGCGCATCCGCTGCTTCCACCTGAACGATTCGCATCACGAGCTCGGCTCCCGTCGTGACCGACACTGCCACATCGGGCGCGGGTATGTGACGCTGGCCGCCTTTCGACAGTTGCTCAACGACCCACGCTTTGCGGGGGTGCCGATGATCCTGGAAACCCCCAAGAACGATGACATGGCGCAGGATGTCGTCAACCTGAAGGTGCTGCGCGGCCTGCTCGCGGGCGCGGAATCGCCCGTCACGGAAGCGGAGTTGGACGCCCTCTGGGAAGGGGTGGATCGGGTGGATGGCAAGGAAGAGTGAGTCGGGGCGCGAGCGCATAGGGGCCAGGCCATGATGGAGCCTTTCTGGGAGTTGCCCTGGGGCCAGCAGCCCCGCTTTGGCGAGCGGCCCTGGGCGTGTGACCCTTCGGAGGCGCAACCCTTCCTGAATGTTCCCCTCCTCTGGCCGGAGCGGGCCGCCCTCCCGCAGGGGATGGACATCGGGGCGCTCACCGTTCGCCCGGAGGGGGAGGCGCACTGGTCGAGCGCCCGCCTGATGCTGGTGGGTGGGGGGCGTCGGGCGCGCCTCAAACAATATTTTTTTGACTGGTGGCGCCCCACCGAGCTGAGCGCCGCCCTCCAGCGCACCCATGGCTTTTACCGTGCCGGGGATGCCGTCGTGGCGTGGGGTCGAGATTTTCGCGGTCGGTCGGCGGCCTGCCTGGGCTGGGGGCGCACGATGGTTGAGCTGCGCATCGAACGGGGCACCTTTGGGGAGTTCGAGGTGCGCCACCTGCTCGCCACCCTTGCCCCCGCCGTGCCGGAAGCCCTGCCGATGCTGGCAGCCCCCGCGTTCCCTCTCCTCTCCTTTCACGCGCGTCGCCAGCGGGGGCCGCGCCAGTTGGATGAGCTGGCTGGCGCCCGTTGGTCGTTGGCCCCGGACAGCCAGCCCCTGTACAGCCCGCTCCTTCTGCCCCAGCCGATGCCCCCTGGGTGGCGCTTCGACGCCGCCGCGCACTGGCCCGCCCCGCCCCCGCACGAGACGCAGTGGCTTCTGCGGGACGAGCGCGGCGCGTGCGTCTTTTACGCGCGCGCCCGCCCCAGCGATGACAACCAGCCCCTCAAACTGCCCGCCCTGTATCGCCCCCAGGAGGGGTGGCGGGCGCGACAGACGATGCTGCGCCGCCGTCGCGTCACGTTGGCCGCGCAGCACCCGGACCTGGGCGGCTGGAGCGCCGCCTGGGCCGAGGAGGGGCATCGCTACCAACTTTTTGTTCGAGCGGGCGCGTTGGCGGGCGAGCACGCCTTTCGTAACCTGCTCCAATCGCTCCAGCCGGCGTAGCCCTTCCAATTATCCTGGTACGCGCACCCCATCACGGGTCGAAGGATCATGAAAACATGGCTGACAGGGAAGTGACACTGACGATGCTGAGCCCGTTGCCCCCACAAGAGGTGTTCCGCTTTATCTCCAACACCGAAAACAACGCGACATGGGTCGCTGGGATGCAGCGGGTGCGAAAACAGGGCACCGACCCGATAGGGGTGGGCACAACCTTTCGCTTCGACCTACGCTGGCTGCTGTGGACCTTTCAGGGCGCTGTCCGCGTGACGGAGATGGACTTTCCGTCGCGCTATGCTTACGAGACCATCGAAGGCTTTCTGGCATTTTCCATCCGCTACCTTTTCGAATCGGTGCCGGAGGGCACGCGTCTCACCCTCCACATTCGGCCGGGCAAGCGCGGGCGCGTGGCGCGGCTGGCAGGCCCCCTTTGGGCGCGCGGCGTCCGCCGCCAGTACACAGCCAACCTGCGCGCCCTGGGGCGGCAGTTGGATGCCTACCATTCAGGCGCACCCCTTCCCGCAGCCGATACCCCCTGAGGGCGCGCCTTCCTGCCGCCTTCTGTTCAGACCTTACTTATAGGAACTATCCATGACCCCTACGCTCCATTACACCCTCGCCATGCCGCGCCCGGAGACGCACCGCTTTCATGTGTCGTTGGAGGTGCAGGGCTGGCAAGCCGACGAGGCACTCCTTGTTCTGCCCGCATGGACGCCCGGCTCGTACCTGATTCGCGAGTTTGCGCGCCACGTCGAAGCGTTCCAGGCGGAGACACTGACGGGGGAGCCGCTCCGCTGGCAGCGGCGCAGCAAGGGCACCTGGCGGGTCGAAACGGCTGACACAATCGGCTTTCGCGTGCGGTATGAAGTGTACGCCAACGAGTTGACAGTTCGCACCTCCCATCTGGATAGCTCCCACGGATATTTTAATGGGACCAACCTCTTCATGTATCTGGATGAGCTCAAAGCATCGCCCCTCACCCTATCCATCCAGGCGCCGCCGTCGTGGCGAGTATCCATAGCCCTGCCGGAGGATGGCCCGGGGCAGTACAGGGCGGAAAGCTACGACATCCTCGCTGACAGCCCAGGGGAAATCGGGACTCACCGCCTGCTCTCATTTGAGGCGTTGGGCAAGCCGCACGAGGTGGCGCTCTGGGGGCAGGGCAACGAGGACGAGGCAGCCCTGGTGGCAGACCTGAAGCACATTGTGGAAAGCGTGGCGACTCTCTTTGGCAGCACCCTCCCCTACGAGCGCTACCTCTTCATCGTGCACCTGGGGGACCGTGTGAATGGCGGATTGGAGCATCGTGCCTCCACCACCCTGGCGGTGGACCGCTGGACCTTCAAGCCAAGGGGCGAGTATGAGAAATTTCTCCGCCTGGCCGCCCATGAGTTCTTTCACACCTGGCTGGTCAAGCGAATCCGCCCCCACAATCTGGGTCCGTTCGACTACACCCAGGAGGTCTACACCCCCCTTCTCTGGGTCATGGAGGGCTTCACCACCTACTACGATGTGATGCTCCTGCGGCGCGCCGGGCTCATCAGCCTGGCACGCTGCCTGGAGCTTCTCGCCGAGCGCATCAGCACTTACCGCCAGCAGCCGGGCCGGCTCGTCCAATCCCTTGAAGAATCCAGCCTTACCACCTGGATCAAGTTTTATCGCCAGGACGAGAATTACATCAACACGGGCATCTCCTACTACCTCAAGGGCAGCCTGGTGGCGCTGCTGCTGGACCTGGACCTTCGGCTTCACACGCAAAACGCCCACTCGCTCGACACCCTGCTCCAGGCGCTATGGGAGGTCTTCGGCCAGCCCGATGTGGGCTTCACGCCGGAGCAGTTCATGCAGCAGGTTGAAACGCTGGGCAGCAGTGATATAGCTCACAACCTGGCACGCTTTGTGCAAGGCCTGGACGAACTCCCGCTTGAAACGATGCTGGCGCGGGCGGGCCTGCACCTGACAAGCGAGAGGCGTCCTGATGAGTTGGGGGTGTGGCTTGGCCTCCGCTATCGAGGGGAGCCAAACGGGTTGCTCGTTCAAAACGTGCTGCGCGACAGCCCCGCTGAGGATGCCGGATTGATGCCCAATGACCGCCTCATCGCCGTAGACGGCTTCGCGATACGCGACGAAGCATTCCTCACCGCCCGGCTCCAAGAAAAGGTGCCGGGGGACTTTCTCCGGCTCCATCTGTTTCGCCACGGCGCACTGCTCGAGTGCATGCTTACTCTGCAGGAAGCCCCCCCCGCAAGGTACAACCTTTCGGTGTCGGCTGCCCCCTCTTCCCTGCAAAGAAAAGTTCTTGCGTCATGGCTGGTCGCGGACACCCCGCAAGGGTGAAGGTATTTATCGGGAGCTAGCCACCTCTCATACAATGGACCCTATTGCAGGTCTCTGATGAGGGGAGCCAGCTCCGCTAGACCAGACGTTACGTTCAGGGGAGCTGCTGTATGGATCGCTCGGATGACCGGACTCTCATTGCTAACTGCATTGCTGGCGACCGCTATGCCTGGGGGTTGCTCATTGAGCGCTATGAGCGGTTAATCTTCAGCATTCCCCTCCGTTACGGGATGAGCGAGAGCCAGGCGGCGGATATCTTCCAGGATGTCTGCCTGATCATGCTCAACAAATTGGAGCAACTCCACAACGAGGAGCGGCTCGCCGCCTGGCTGGCCACTGTGACTCGCCGCGAGTGCTGGAAGACTATGCAACGCCGCGATGCCGCAGGCTACGATGATCCAGAGCGCCTGCTGAATGGTCAAGTGGCCCCCACTGACGACCCTGGAGATGTGATGGCAGAGTGGGAAAGCTGGGAAGCAGTACGGCGCGGCCTGGATGAAATAGAAGAACGATGCCGTCGGCTCCTCCACCTGCTATACTTTGAAAGCCCCCAGCCCAGCTATACCGAAATTGCTGCCGACCTGGGGCTTCCAACAGGGAGCATCGGGCCCACCCGTGCCCGCTGCCTGAAAAAACTTCAACGTGCGATAGTTGGCCGACGCGCCGGGGTACGCTCTACATGACAAGTCATCCGACATGGGACAATCTAGTTGATTTCGCGGAAGGGCGCTTGAACCCGGAGCAAGCCCTCGCCATTCAGGCGCACCTGGCCGCTTGCGACG
This sequence comes from uncultured Chloroflexia bacterium, assembly GCA_963721895.1. Lineage (GTDB taxonomy): Bacteria > Chloroflexota > Anaerolineae > Ardenticatenales > Ardenticatenaceae > CAVRLZ01. The sequence goes on from CAVRLZ010000032.1 coordinate 73,856, forward strand.
ATTGCGCGCACGATGAAAGGTGGTTGCGCCAAACGCTAGCGCTCCTGGGGCAGGAGCGCTTTAAGGCTCCCCCCGCCTCGGTGCGCGCCGCTGCGCTTGCTCGCTTTGATCGCTCGGCACTCAGGGCGACGATTCCCCCTGTGGCGCGCTCCACGGCGCCCCGCCCAAGTCGGCACTGGTCTCCCTCCTTATCCATCCTGGGGCCGCTCGCAGCGGTGGCGGCCCTCCTCATCCTCGCGCTTGCGCTCTGGCGCCAGCAACCGGTGGCCTTCGTAGCGGCCGTACAATCGCACGAGGGGAGCGTGACTGTCGAATCGGTTGGAGGCTCCCCCCGCCCCGTGGCCGGCACCGCCGCCCTCAGCGCTGGGGACGAGATTTCCACCGGCGCAGCAAGCGAGGCAAGTTTGAGCTTTGGTGATAGCAATGTTACAATCGAACTTCAGCCGGACAGCCAGGTGCGCGTGGAGCAGATTCTTTTAGAGCAGGGCGGCTTGCAAACGTTGAAGGTCGAGTGCGAGAGAGGCGCGATGCGCGCCACCGTGCGCAACACCACGCTCGAGATGAACGCATTCAGCAATCGCCTTCGGTCTAGCGGGGGTACCTTCACCGTTTCCTACTTGGATGACTACTCGACTGCCGTCACGGTAAGTAGCGGGCAACTCCACATCGCCAATGAGGCAGGCGCACGAACCTTCCAGGCAGGCGAGAGCGTGCTCCTCTGGTATGAGACCATTCCCGGCGATCCCCTTTCTTTCCCGCTGGAAGAGTCAGAAGAGCCTGAGCCGGAACCCACGCCTGAGAGCATCGCGCCGCCCCCCGAGGATGACTTTTTTGGCATTGTGGAGGCGCTACCCGATTCGGAGCGGCGCTGGACCATCGGCGGGCGTATCGTCGTCGAGGGCGCTTCAATCCGCCTGGAAGGCAATGATGGCCCGATCAAGCCAGGTGATTGCGCGGAGGTGCGCCTGGATGAGGAGGGCATGGCCGAGCGCATCCGAGCGCGGGATCCCGAAAAGTGCGCGCGGGACGATTGACCAGGCGAGCCTCAGTCCCTTACCGCAAATAGCGCGTGGGGTGCATGTCGTACTATAGCAGGACAGACGCATCATGCGTTTTCCGTAGATTTTTTGCGAAAGTGAAGGACGATCAGAGAATCCTGATCGTCCTTTCGCTTTCACCCGACTTTGCCACATTGCAGGAAGAACAGATTACATGCGAAATTCGGTAAAGCGTTTGTTTACGGCGGTTGCTATCCTCCTGGGAGGGTTGCTCCTGCTGCCGCTCATCGGGATGCCCACCGAACTGGTCAGCTGGGCGCGCTATGCAGGCGGCTACGCGCCACAGATCGAGGTGTCCCCCTCGGAGTTCGCCGTCAGCATGGCGCCTGACACGGTGACGACCGAGGAGTTGACCATCAACAATACGGGCACTGGCGCCCTGACATGGCTAATCAAGGAAGAAGCCGGCGCAGCCCCAACCCGTCCCCAAGCGATGCAGGCGTGGCCGCAGGGCGCTGATCGCTCGCGCCCATCCGCCAGCGTCTCGGGAGCCCCTGCTGCCCCCCAGGCCATTCTTCCGAGCCCTGACGCGCCCCTCACGCGCGGGATCCTCTCGGAAGGCTTCGATGATGTCACCACTTTGCCTGGCGAGGGCTGGGCGCTGATCAACAACAGCGAGCCTCTTGGGCCGCGCGGTTGGTTCCAGGGCAACCCCGACGTGTTCGTTGCCTACACTGGTGAACCCAATTCCTATATAGGGGCCAACTATCAGAGCACCGGCGACCTGGGCACCATCAGCAACTGGCTCCTCACACCCGTGCTCACCTTCGAGGACGGGGCCACCTTCTCCTTCTTTACGCGTACGACCGAAGGAAGCGATTACCCGGACCGGATCGAGGTCCGGTTGAGCCTGGAGGGGGAGAGCACCGATGTCGGCAGCGACGCATTCAGTGTCGGGGACTTCACTACCCTTCTACTGGAGGTCAACCCGAACCTGGAGGTTGGCGGCTACCCCGAAAGTTGGACCGAGTTCATCGTGACGCTGAGCGGGATCGGCGCCTCCACCCCTGGGCGCATCGCCTTCCGATACTTTGTGACCGAGGGCGGCACCACCGGCGCAAACTCCAGCTACCTGGGTATTGACCGTGTGGAGTATTCCTCCTTCGGCGTGGGCGCCTGTGAGCTGAGCGAGATTGCATGGCTGGACGCAGACCCTGTCACGGGCACCACTTTGCCAGGCGAGAGCAGCACTGCCCAGGTCACCTTTGACACTACCGGGCTGAGCGCGGGCGTCTACACGGGGAACCTGTGCATTTCTAGCAACGATCCAGACACCGCCAACCTGCGCGTGCCGGTCACCCTCTTTGTCGAGGCTGCAACCGCTGTCTCGCAGAGCTCCCTGTCGGCGCACGCTGCCGAGGGGGCAAGGTGGGTTACCCTCGGCGCTCTGATCGCGCTCGGCGTGGCTTGCGTGGCCGTAGTGCAGCGCCGCCGTCGGTAATCCTCCAGCGCCTTCCATGCGCAGGCGCGGCTCAACCTCATAGCAACGGACACCGAACGGGGGCGGGACAAAGGGGTCACGCCCCCGTTCGATTGGGTCGAGGAACGGTTGTTGCTTCACTCACCTTTGTTTGTCTCTCTCTCTACTGAGCCCGATGTCGGGGCGCCGGAACGCGTCGCGCGTTCTAGTAAGGAGTCGCTATGTTCCGATTTACCCGTACCCTTGCCGCTCTGGTCGTTCTCTTGCCCGGCTTGCTTCTCATCCCCTTTATCGGCCTTCCCGCTCAGGCGGTTGGCTGGCAGCGCTACGCGGGCATCTATGAGGATGTGGTCACCGTCACGCGCGCACGCTATGACTATACAGCCTCCCTCTTGTACGTGGAGGCCACCAGTTCCAGTGCGGAAGCCACCTTGACGGTTTACGAGACGGCTACCAATGAGCTGATTGGCACCCTTGTCTACCAGGACGGTGTTTATACGGGCGAGTTGGCCTGGCCACGCTTCCCGCAGGCGATCACCGTGCGCAGCAGCCTCGGCGGCGAGTCCACCGTATTGGTCTCGTACACCGATCCGCCGCCCACCGTGACGCCGCCACCCACCGCCACCACTTACACCCTCTACCTGCCGATCGTGATCACGGCACCAGAAGAGTAATTCTAACAATGGGCGAGCTGTTAGCGATCTTTGCGAGCCTTCCGGGCTACCTGAAGCTGGTGGTCATTGCCAGCGGGGTGATGCCCCTGCTGGTCCTGTGGAGCTATCTGTTCCCACCCAGGCCCGGCCCGCCACCGCCAGCCGATGGCGAGATCATCATGCCCGATGGCAAGCGTGCCAAGCTTTACATTGACGGCGACGCCTACGTGAAGAAGCCCAAACGTCGCTAGCCCGCCCTTCCCATACTTATGAAACGAGCCGCCTTCAGCGTCGAAGGCGGCTCGTTTGGTTCAGGAAGAGGGGGGCGCGTCAGTCCCCAGTGATCGGCACGAAGAGGCGATGCGGCTCGGGCAAAACGGGGGACTCCCCGACCGTCACCAGATCTATCATGGCGCTGGTTCGCAGGGTGGGCGAGCTCTCGTACACGTTAAAGATGAGCGTTACCGTTTCCCCCGCATAGGCAGACAAATCCAGGAAGCGATACCCCCAGGGGCTGGCGCTTTCCTGACAGTGGACATAGTGAGCGGGAGAGCCATCCCGCGCCACGATGATCTCGAACTTGTCGTGGAGGAGGGAGGGATTGCTACAGGCGCCGATTCCCCCGATCTCCGCGCTTTCCACGGTGTAAATCAGCGCAAGCTGGGGGTGCCCCGAGGGCACCTGAACGCGCGTCGAAACTGTCGAGTTCCCGCCTGCGCTTCCCCCCGTGCCGGGCACCCCCGCCGCCGGCACGAACGCCGTCGCTAGGTGCAGCAACTTATCACTCAAGGTGGAGGAGAAGGGCTCGACGGCGATCGGGCTGCTGCCACTGGTCGTCCAGCCTGTCAGCCCTGCTTCAAAGTCGCCATTGGCAACGGGGTTGTGCGCGGGCGGCAGCAGCAGGGTCATCGCGGTATCATCCAGAAACAGTTGGCCGTACCGTAGCACCTTGCCCTGTACGCTGACGTTCCAGCGCCCCATCGTGGCTGGCACCATGAAGGTCCCCGTTGCATCGGCCATCGTCACGGCCCCGCCGATCTGGACGGGTGCCCACGACGCGGGCTCGCCCTCCATCGTGAGCACGTTGCCGCTGAGCCGCACCAGGGGCGCCCTATCGGTCACCATCGTTTCGGCCAGGGGGTCGAAGCCTCCGTACACGTTGCCGGCCCGGTCCGCGCTTTGAATGAGGAAGCGATAGCGATGCTCGCGCTCCCCGGTGAACGAGGCAGTGCCGGTGGCGGGCTGCCCGGCCAGCCACATCTGCCACGGCCCCTCGTCTCGCTGTACCCACAGGTTGACCCACGCCACCCCCGACCCCTTGTCCTCGACCCGCCAGGAAAGGGGGAAGGGCGAGGTGGTGAGCGGGGGCAACTCATCGAGGTGCATCGTCGGCGGGAGGGTGTCACGCTCCACCAGCATGTAGGGTTTGCCCCCAATGAAGGTGGCCGAGCCGGGGTGCCTGAGATTGGTTGAGCCCGGCACGTCAACGCGGTACTCCCCATTGACGGGCGTAAGCATCATCTCGCTGCCATCCAGGGCGATGCGCCGTGCCGACACGCCCGCCGCCGGAATCTGCGCCACGTGTGAGCTTCCATCAATGGACCATGTCAGCAGGCGCCGCTCCCCCGTTGCCGGATGATAAAAGGCGAAGCGGCGCACCACCCCACCCTGAATGTCTGCCCACAACAGCTCCGTATCGGCCAGGTAGCGTGCGGCCTGCTGGTACGCGCTGTAGGACAGGCGCGGCTGGGCCGTGTGAGGCACACAGAATACATGGGCCTCGTTGGTTGCCAGGCCAAACGCATCGGCGGGCGGGTTAGGGGTAGGCATGTTGCCGCAGTCGTCATGCAGCTGAAAGTGGAAGATGGGCCCCCCGTTGTTCGCCAGCCGCGTGTAAGCAATGTTTTGCCAGACATAGGCAGCCTGGCCATCCGCCGTCGCGCGGTGCGGGCTGGGGCACTCCGGCCCTGGGAACGAGTCGCAGACCGGCACCCCGCTCTCGGTGATCCAGATGGGCTTGCCTTCCCAACCGGTGCCTGCGAGGGCACTACGGATGCGGTTGGTAAAATTGTAACCGTGCAGCACGTCGGAGTACTGATGGCTGGCCGCCGCGTCAAAGAAGCCGTTGTGGGCCGCCGCCATCGGGTCGGTGCGCAGCGCGGTGACCATGCTCGGCAAGAATTGCGTGTTGTTCCCAGGGTGCGCCAGCCCTGCCCACATCACCGTCGCGCCAGGGTCTGACTGCTTGATGAGCAGGTAGGCTACCTTGAGCAGCCGCGCATACTCCTGCGGCGTGCCGAGCCAGAACTGGCACAGGTCCGGCTCGTTCCAGATTTCCCAGTAGTGTACGTTCGTGCCCCCCGTGCCGCCCGGGCGGTAGCGATTGACCGCCTGCTGGACAAAGCGTGCCCACAGGTTGTTGGGGTTGGCCACTTTGCCTGGGCCGGGGGTGTCGGTGCCATCGGCAAAGATGGGGTCGTTCAGGCCGCGTGGGGGTCGTTGGTCCCCGCAGGCCTCCGCATCCAGCGCCCCCGCCCCCTCGAAGCGCAGCGGCCCCCCACCCACGGGCGGGAGCGTGCTTTCCTTCCCTGCCTCAATCGGCCCAGACATGGCATGCCAGGGCACGCCCAGCAGCACTGCCAGCGTGCCGAGCCCTCTTGCCTCGTTGTCGCGCAGCGCGCGATCCTGGTTGCTCCAGTTAAACTGCCCGGGGCTGCCTTCGACGTTGCTCCAGTAGAGCACCAGTCGGTCAAGCTTGGCCCCAGCATCCGTTCCGCGCTGGATGCGTGCGGCATCGCGCACATCCTCGGCGGAATTGACCCAGACCAGCCCCAACTCCGTTGGGGCAATGGTCAGCACCTCTGGCTCCCCTCGCACCGAAGGCACCATCAACCCCAGCGCCAGGGCCAGCAGGAACCCCATCAGCGAAAGGCCAGCGATCCGTCTACTCATCATCCGCTCTCTCCATTTCTTGTCTCGGCCCACATCCCCATCGTCCCTGTCAGGCAACCACGGCCCGCAGCGGAACGCGGCGCAGATTATAGCACCCCTCCCCTGACAATTAGATGTATAGCAAGCGCCTGGGACATGATTGAAAAGTCATCTTCCGCGGCTGTGCAGCGTCGCGCAGATGACTGAATGGAAAGAAAGGCGGGGCCAACACGGGAATCCAGCGACTTATAAAGCGCCCAGGGCGACCGGCTCCAGATCGGGGTTGTCGCCCGGCTGACGCCCTGCCTTCGCCAGATCGTACCAGGTACCCGCTACCTCAACCCGCACCACCTCCGCCGTAAACGCGCTCGTGCTGGCATCTTCGTTGGCGAGGATGCTCGTGCCGGTCCCATAGATGTCAGCTGGTACATAGAGCGACTCGAACCAGCGAATCTTTTCCGGGTTAAAGCCACCGCTCACAACAATCTTGACCGAGCGGCAAAAGCGCTCGGCGGCGTCTGCCGCATCGGCGGCAAGCCCCCACCCGCGCCACCCCTCGTCCAGGGCCTGGCGCACGTTCCACACCAGCCGCGGGTTCACCCCGTTGTCAAGCGTCGTGTCCCCCAGGGGCGGCACGCTGGCATCGCGCAGCGTGGGGGAGGTGTTGAGGCGCACCGCGAACAGGCGGTAGCGATTGGCCTCCGGATCGCCCCGTTCCGTGGCGGCCCACCACTCGGAAAACATCGTGTGGGCGACCGCCAGGGCCGTGGTCGTACAATCGTTGTGAAAGTCCACCAGCGCGATGCGGGGCACCTCCATCGGGGCAAAGCGGGCAAAGGCGAGCAGGGCGGCGGAAGTTTGCCCCAGAAAGGCAGCGATGGCTGCATGGTCCACGGTGCCGCCGCTCGCCCCGCCCCACCAATCCCCCTGCGCGTCAGTCGAGATCATGGCCGGCGGCCCATCACGATAATCCAGCGCAAAGCGATTGACTGCGATGTCATAGGCATAGCCGTCCGCCGCCTGCACCTCGTGCGCGTCGTAGCGCGCCGGGTAGAACAAAACCGGTTTGCCTCGCGCGGCTTTCATCACCTCATATACGTTCGTTGCAATCCGCGACGCCCGGGTCAGCACCCCCAGCATCGGCGTTTCCAGCAGGGCAAAGTCTCGATAGCGCCCTCGGACGCGGATCACCGGCTGCACCAGTTGCCAATCCGGGTCGTAGGTGGTGACGGCCCCATCATGCACCGCTTCCACCTGCAGTCGCTGCCACGTCGGCTGGAAGCGCCCTGCCTCGTAAATCCCTGCCCCGTAGCGCAGCATCGCCAGGGCCTTGTCTACCCCTGCCACCACAGCAAAGCGGCGGCGCGTGTAGAACTGCATCTCAACCACGATGTTTCCCACATCCACCCCTGCCAGGTCCAAACCGGGCAGCAACGTGCTTTCTGACACCCCGAAATCGCCCAGCCGCAAGCCCTGCTCGGCGATGCCGCCCAGGATCAGTACCATGTTCTCGAAATATTTGTCGCTGTACCACCCACGTCGCATCCGCTCGTCATCGAGCTTGAAGGTTTGATTGGTTAGGCGCGTTCCGTTGAATAAGCTCATGTGAAGGGAAAGGTGCGGGGTGAGGGAAGGGATGGATGGCGGGTGGGGCAGCAGCCATCGGCTTAAAGCGGCAGAGCCCCATCCTACAAAGCGGAGTCACCGCCTGCTGGCAGGACGGGATAGGGCATTCCCTCCCGCACCTGAGAGGGGGTAAAGTACCAGTAAGGCCCCTCTCGATGGGCCAGGGTCCAGCGGCCACGCTCGCTGAAAAGCGTTACAGAAAAGAGCAGCAGCCCGCGCACGGGCACCCCCGGCCTGGGCGTGCCGGACAGCGGGGCGGCGCCAAACAAGCGGCGGCTCGTGGCCACGTGGGCGCGCCACGCTTCCTGTTGAAGGAGCAGCAGGGTCCCGCCCTGTCATGGCCTGTTCGACAACAATTTCTGGGTAAGGCGGGTGCGGGCGCCCCTGGGGGTCCCACAGCGTGAACAACTCGCGCACGTCGGGGGGCGGCATGCTGGGCCGCCCGTCGGGGGCCACGGGCACCGCCAGGCGAGGGCGCGCGCCCTGGTGCAGGTCGAACGCTACCATGGTGCCCCGGCAACCGAGGGGACGAACCTGTAGCAGACGCATAGCGGGCATGACCTCCTTTGAGCCACCGACATCTAGGGAAATAACCGCCGCGCCTGCCCCTCGAAGCGCGCACTGTCACGGAAACTGTACAGTTTGGCCGGGCGGTGATCGCCGCCGCGCAGCGCCCCCGTCTCCTCCAGGATGGAAGTCGCCAGCACCTTCCGGCGGAAATTTCGCTTGTCCAGCGTCTCGCCCAGGATGTGCTCGTAGGCGTGTTGCAGCTCGGTCAGCGTGAAAGCCTCCGGCAACAACTGGAAAGCCACTGCCGAATACTCCAACTTGTAGCGCAGGCGCTCGATGGCGTAGCTGACGATGCGTGCATGGTCAAAGCCGAGCAGGGGCGGAGCGTGCGCCGGGTGCCACGCCACGGTTTCCGACTCGCCGGGCGACGTTGTCAGCCGATCTGCCCGCACCAGCGCAAAATAGGCAACGGTGACGATGCGGGCGCGCGGGTCGCGGGCGGGGTCGCCGAAGGAAAAAAGTTGCTCCAGGTACACATCGGTCACGCGCCCCTTGGCAGCCAGCACGCGCCGCGCCGCCTCCTCCAGCGATTCCTCCACGCGCACGAATCCCCCCGGCAGGGTCCACGCCCCCTCAAAAGGCGAATGCGCCCGCCGCCCCAGCAGCACCTTTAGCTCATCATCGAGCAGGGTGAAGATCACCACATCCACCGTGACGTTGGGCAATAGCTCCGGTCGGCTCATCGGCAAGGCCAAATCCACTCCTTTCGCACCTACTTGATGCGGTATCCGTACTTTTCCTGCCCGCTGGCGTCCTTCTCGTTGTTGAAGATCCACCCCACCACAGCCCCTATAGAGATGGTGTCGGATAGATACGCCTGCCGCGTGACCGCAGCAGAGCCGTGGCCGCGCAGCCGCTGCGACTCGCGCTGCATCGCCCGGAATCGGCTGCGCCAGTGCTCGAAGTTCTGGGGGCGCAGATCCACCCATCCCTTGTTCGCCCACTGCTCAATGTGCTCCGGGGTCAGCCGCACCGGCGCGCTTCCTGTCTGCTCCGGGATGCGGATCAGCGGCCCCCGCAGCAGTGTCTGCCCGTCCGGCGTCAGGATGGGCAGGCCGATGGCGGTCATCATGCGGACTAGCGCTTCCTCGCGCTGCACAAGCTCGAACAGTTCCGTCGCCAGATCCTCCGCAGGATGCGCCAGCACCTCGGTCAGCGTGCCAAACCGGAGTTTCAGCAGGTGCGCCTCCCACAGTAGTTTGCTAAGCTCAGGCGGGCCCAGATCGCCAAGCGCAACCGAGTGCAGCCCCGTCTCCTCTTCCAGCCGCTCGATCTCATCCAGGGCAAAGTGGCGCAGCACCCCCGCCCGATAGGTGGGATTCATCACCGCACCGTCAATGGCCGAGATCACGTCGTGCCCCGTGTTGCGCCCGCGAATTTCCAGTACCGCCTGCTGCGCGATCTCTTCCGGCGTGATAAATTCCATCTGCCGCAGGTGGGTGATCGTCTCGAACTCGCCCTTGGCAAAAAGGCCGTTCTCGCCCGTGTCCACCACTACCATTTCCAGCTTTCCCAGCGGCTCGAAGTCCCTGGCCGAGCGGCTCAGGCACAAGGTGTCCCCCAGCGGCTCTGCGCGCGGGGCGTAGACCAACACTGGGTTTCCGCGCCGCCGGATGGTCTGGCAGGTAATGTTGGTGTAGCCCACCATCGCGCCCGGCTTGAGCTCCTTCACGATCGGCCCGTTCACGGTGCGCGCCATCAGGAAGAGCAGCCCCGTGTGCGCAAACGCAATGGCCGTCTTGGTCATCAGCTTGGCCGACGGCTTGTCCTCCGAGTGCGTGTAGGGGATGTTGAGCCCCATGCCGCCCGTGCCCGTTGTCCCGACCTTCAGGTACAGCCGCGTGCCCACCTCGGACATCGCACGGGAGATCAGAAAAATATGGCGAATCAGCTGCGGCACCGACTGCGAGATGAGCAGCGTGTCAAGCGCTTGCTGCATCGCGCGCAGTGCGCCCGGCGGGGCTGCCCCCTCTGTCGTTGCCTGCTCCATCAGGCGGACCAGCGCTCGCGCGTCGTTTCAGAGGCCTCGTACACATCCTGATAGCTGATGGCCGTTGCCGTATTGATCCTGTCCACGACCACGTCGGGCCGATGCTCCAAAATCAGCTGGACCAACTGGGAGTGCTCGTAAGCCGTCTCGATGTCGCCGAACAGATCGTCGTAAAGGGCCGTGCGCCGCTCCTCCGACTCCAGCAGGTGGGTGCGATTCATCTGACGCTGACGGTCCTGCGTGTTCCACTCCGTCCGCCAGAACACGTTGCCCCAGAAGCCCACAAAGTGGACGGTTGGAAACTCGCGCTCGAACTGTTCGATGGCCTCGCGCACCTCTCGTTGGTAAAGCGATACCACCACGATGCGGCGCGGGGCCAGATGGCGAGCGATTTGCCTCACAATCTGCGCGCCGATCATGCCCCCGCCGCCCAGCACCAGAAATGTCTCATCCCGACTCATTCGCCACTCCCTTGTCGTTGCGGAAGCCTCGTTGCTTCCACCTATTTTCAGTTATAAATCGGTTTGGGTGGCCTCGTGCACCCGCTCTGCCACCGCATCGGGCGTGCCGGTGCCATCCACCACGCGCAGCAGGTCGCGTGCGCGGTACCATTCCAGCAGCGGCGCCGTCTCCCGCTCATACACGTTCAACCGCTCCGCGATCACCTCTGGCAGATCATCCCCGCGCCGCCGGGCAAGCAGGCGCTCGTGCAGGTGCGCGTGCGGCACATCCAGACAAAGCACTGCATTGACCCGACGCCCTTGCCGCGCCAGCATCTCGTCGAGCAGGCGCGCCTGCGGCTCGCTGCGAGGGAAGCCGTCGAATAGGATGGGCTGCTCCGCAGGCAGCCCTGCCACCCGCTCCTCCAGCAGCGGCGCCAACAGCTCAGTAGGGACCAGTTGCCCCCCATCCAGGAGCGCCGCCACCTGCTTCCCCAGATCCGTGCCCTCGGCCACCGCCTGGCGCAAGACCTCGCCTGAGGAAAGATGGGCAGCCCCAAGCGTCGTTGCCAGCCGCTGCGCCTGCGTGCCCTTGCCCGCGCCTGGGGGGCCAAGCAGCACGATGCACGGGCCCCTCACGATCGCCCCCGTAGCTCGGAATCCACCGAACTTTCATGGGCGACACCCGCCACGTGGCAGAAGGCCCCATCATGCCATACGGCCCGTAGGGTGCGGTAGCCACAGGAATAACAGGCCATCTCGCCACAGCGCTTGCAGGGTCCTAGCTCGATGGCTCGCACCCGACATTTGGAATTGGCGCACATGCTCCCTCCGATGCCTCACTGCATGGGTTATGATTGCGTAACGGCAAGCAGCCGTATGCTACCCTCGCCCCCCGCCGCCGTCAATCACGGGCAACCAACAAAAAGGCCGCGCCCGTCGGGCGCGGCCTCTCGAGGCCGGCGTCAAAGTTTTCTTAGCGGCGCGGCATGATGATCCACAAGATCAGATACGGCAGTAGGGCGGCAGGGGGCAGCGGGATCAAGATAAGGAAGATCAGACGGAACAGCCAGGGGCTTAGCCCGAAAAATTCCCCCAGGCCGCCACAGACCCCCGTGACAATTCCGTTTTGCCGGCGCAGTTTACCATGTGTTCTCATCAGAGCGTGCTCCCATTCGATGCGTGATACTGCTGGCTATACGGACGCACCGCCCGATAGGTTGCGCCCTGGGCAGCAAAAAACGAGGCAGCGCGCCTCGTTTTTTGGGTGGCTTGCTCAGGCGCGGTTCATCATGCGCCGACGGCGGTAATCTACGCCAGCGCCTTTTAGAATTTGGCGCACATATTCATGGCTGATGCTATCCACGATGCCCGTGCGGGCAGCCTGCTCCGCCAGTTTGTGCAGCGTCCACCGGCTGAACTGAAGGCCCAGGTCGCGAGGGCGCCGCTGGGAAAGATCAATGATCCCTTCCTTCTGCTGGTCGGTGAAGCGCGGCGGCGGCCCGCCACTGCGCGGGGAGATAAGCCCCTTGGTGCCGCGCTGGTTGAAGCGATGAATCCACTTGCGCAGGTTCGTCGGGTGGGCCTGTACCATCGGGCTGATTTCGGGAACACGGTACCCTTCGCTGGAAAGCAGGATCACGCGGGCGCGGTGGGCCAATTCCTTGTCCGTACCATTTAGCCAGCGCCGCAGCTGGAGATCCTCATTGCTTTTCAGGTCTCGAACATAAAGTGCCATCCTCTGCCTCCCTCATCGAGTATCAATCCTGATCTGGATGTTGGAGGAAGGCTAGGGCGTCAAAATGAAAGAGGCATGAATCCCTTCAAATGCGGCTATGAATGTATTTTCATCAAGTGCGTAGAAAATAACGGATTTGCTCCCCGCCGCGCCAGCGCTATGCTTGCCCGATGAACGAGCCACTTTCTCCAACCACGCTCCTCGGCGGGGCACTGCTGCTGGGTAGCGGGTTGTACCTGATCCAACGTAGCCGCTTTTTGCTCCTTGCGCTCATGCGGCGTATTCCGGCGCTCCGCACGCGGGCGCGCGCGGCCCGCGGCCTGCTGCTCGTGCTCCTCACGCTGGGCGTGCTGCTGGGCGGCATGGGGTGCCGCATCCTGCTTCAGTGGGCGCTGGCGTTGGGCGGCTAGCGCGGCCCCTTACTCGGTCACCACCCGATACACGACCCCATCAGTGAGGCGAGCGACCACCTCCAGCCGCACGCCGGCCCGCTCCCTCAGCGCTTCCGGCTCAAGCATGCTGTCGTTCGCGCGCGTCTCACTATTGTTGATCCAGACCAGATAACTTTCGGGCGCGGCCAGCACGGTGTTCCGAAAACGACGCAGGTCTTCCTCGGGGCTGCCGGGCACTATCGAGGGAATGACCTGCCGCGGCGTGAGCGTGGCCTCCATGCCCGTGTACACGAACAGGGCATAAGGTTCATTGCTGAACACGGCTCCCTCCAACGGTGCCTCTGCTAGAAAGCGGATCACCTCTGTTTCCCGCCAAACCGCCGAGGTGTACCCCCCCGCCCCCTCGCGCGCGGCCTGTGCCACGGCGCCCGCCCCGCGCACGCCGCTCAGGGCCACCCAGAGCGCCAACCCCGCAACGCTGGCCTGCCGGATGCGGGGGGACTCGATGCGATCCAGCGCGAACAGGACAACCCAGAGCATAGGCAAATACAGCGGCACGAAATAGCGCTCAAGCAACTCGACGTAGGTCAGGGCAAAGGCTGACACAAACAAGAAGCCGCTGTATGTGCCCATAAATGCCAGCGCTGGCAGCAGGGGCGACAATCCCACATGGCGAGCGCGCGTCCCGTGGCCCCGCAGCAGAGCGACCCCAACCAGCAGCAGTAGCCCAGCGAGCGCCAAAAAAGCGAGCGGTGCTGGCACGGGATTCGGCACCAGCCAGCGCCCCAGATGATACACAAGGCCTGCCACATTGCGCTCGATGGGGATGGACACTGCCACGCGCTCGCCCATCAACGTCCCCGACACGCTCCAGTTGCGCGCCCACCACGCAGCCAGGGGCAAGCCCGCCAGCGCAAAGGCGCCCGCCTCCTGCAGCCGCGCCCGCCAGCCGCCGCGCGTCCCTATCAGCAGTAGACCCACCCCAGCCACCACGAGCGTGAAACCGAGGTAACGCGCCAGGCAGGCCAGCGCAGCGGACCCTGCTGCCAGGGCGAGCCAGGGCCAGCGCCCGCCTGCCATCCGGCGCTCCAGGGCGAGGAGGCTTCCAAGCAGCAGCGCCACGAAGAGCGGCTCGGAAAAGGCTTGCAGGGCGGAGCGGAGAAGCGCGGGGGCGAGCACGATGGCCAGCGTTCCCATCCATGCCAGCCAGCGATGGCGCAGGTGCGCCGCCAACCACGCGCCCCCCAGCCAGACCACCGCCGCCAGGGACAGTGCGTTGAGCAGGCGCGCCCCGGCCATCGCCTCCATCCCCAGCCAGCCTAGCAACGCGAGGAGGGCAGGATAAAGGGGGGGCCAGTAAAGCAGGGGCTGCCCCGCAAAGCCGCCATAATAGCCCACCCACCCGTTGCCGGCCACCAGGTTGCGCGCCGTGGACACGTAGGCCACGGGGTCGGTGCTCATCCCGATTCCATAGCGCGCCGTGCCGATCAGCATCAGCCCCGCCGCCACCCCGGAAAACAGGGCCAGCATCAGCCCCTGCGACCTGTAAAGCCCCATCAAACTGCCTCGTGGCGGTCGGATACTCAAGCGCTTTCCAGCCGCGAAAAGTCAATCGTCAGCGTTGCGGCACTGGCCAACTCGTGCGGCAGGGTAAAGTGGAAGGTGCTTCCCTGCCCCTCCGTGCTTTCCACCCAGATGCGCCCGCCGTGGCGCTCGATGATATGCTTGCAGATAGCCAACCCCAGCCCTGTGCCACCGTAGCGTCGCTTCTGGGAAGAATCCACCTGGTAGAAGCGCTCGAAGATGCGCTCCTGCTCCGCCAGGGGGATTCCGATTCCAGAGTCGTGCACGCTCAAAAGCGCCTCGTTGTTCGCCATCCGCCCCGTGACGCTAACCTGTCCCCCCGGCTCGGTGAACTTGATGGCATTGGACAGTAGATTTTTGAGCACCTGTTCGATGCGCAGGCGATCCCCCTCCACCGGTAGCGCCTCATCCAGCAGGCACAGCAGGGTGACCGAGGCCTCCTCTGCCGTGGGGCGCAGCGCCTCGATCACTGACTCCGCCACGACCCCCGCATCGAACGGCTCCGGGTTCAGCTTGATACGCCCCGACTCCAGCCGATTGAACTCGAACAGGTCCAGGATAATATGCTCCAGCCGCTGCGTCTCCCCGCTGACCGTTGTCAGAAAGTCGCGCTGGGTTTCAGTGAGCGGCCCCACCGACTGGCGCGTCAGGATAATATCCACGAAACCTTTGATCGAATGAAGCGGGGTGCGTAGCTCGTGAGAGATCGTGCCGACAAAGTTGGATTTGAGTTGCTCCAACTCCTTGGCGGCCGTAATATCGCGCAGGACCGTCACCACACCGCGTGGTCGTCCGTCTTGCTCGTGGAGCAGGGCCGACAGGGCCTGGTAGGTATGGTTGCGGTCAAGATGACCGCTATGGACTATCAACTCCCCCAGCACCGGGTCGCCGCTCTCGCTCCCCAGCGTAGAGCGGAGGTGTTCTTCAAAGCCGGAGCGCCGCACCCGCTCCGGCAGTGGCGTGCCCGGCGACTTTTCGTCAGGCAGCCCCAGGATCAGGCTGGCCACCGGATTGGACAGCTGTACAGCGCCGGTTGTGTCCGTCACCAGCACTGCGTCACCGATGCTGTCCAACACCGCCTCCAACTCCGCCGACCGCTCCTTCACCTGCTGGTAAAGTTGCTCCACCCGCTCGTACAGGCGGGAGTTGTTGACCGCCAGCGCTGCCTGGTCAGCGAAGGCGGTAAGGCGCTGCTGGTCATCCTCCGTAAAGGGCGCGCGGCTGATTCGCATCGCCATCAGGGCACCAATCGGCTCCCCTTCCAAAATCATGGGGACCGCCATCGCGGAGGTCAGCACCTCATCGTCACGGGTGCCACTGGTTGCCAGGATGGGGCCAGGCTGCGCCATGGCCTGCCCTGCCAGTGCTTCCAGGGTGCCCAACGGCGTGCCCAGCAGCGTGCGCTCGGCGCTCGCGCTCCGCACGGCAATGCGAATCTGGCCTGCGCCGTCGCGCAACCCGATGGCGCACTCCGCCCCCCCAAACACCTTGGCTACGTTTTCCACCACCAGGTCAAGCAGTTCCGCCAGATCCAGCGAGGCGTTGATGGCCTTCATCCCCTGCTGGAGGGTGCGTAGCTCCAGCACGCGGTTGGCAAGATTGGTGGCAGTGTTGGCCAGCACCTGGGTTCGCGTTTCCAGGTCCGCCTGGCCATGCGCCAGGCGCACATTGCGGTTCCACGCCTGCTCCCGCGCCTCGTACAGCGCTCCGGCCACATAGGTGACAGCCATGCCCCAGAAGAGCAGCAGCACCACCCTTCCCCAGAAAAAGTGCTCCAGGATGATGGTCCAACTGCGCTCATGCAGCATGACGGATAGCGCATACACGGGGATGAGCTGGAAGGGGAAGAGCGGCACCCATCCCCAGCTTCCATACAAAAAGAGCACCTTCAGAGCGAGCAGGGGAAAGAGCAGGTACAAATCCCCCTGCACGGAGCTGTCTGCTAATTGGATCAACACCACCAACAGCACGTCCACCACCAGCCCGATGCCGATCCACTGGAGCGTCATCGGTCGCCTCAGACGGCTCACCGGCTGCAGGACCCGCCACGACAGGAGCGCCACCCCCAACAGGACCCCCCATACCGCGAACAGCAGTGCGCCAGGTAAAATGCGACCGTTCAGCGCCCACACCGATGGCACCAGGGCCAGGAGCAAGGCGCGCACGGAGCCGCCGAACAACTGTTCGTCCGCAATCAGGCGGAGCAGGCGCGCCTGCTCCAGCCACTCGTCCTCCGGTGCCCGAGCGGATGCCAGGGGAAGCGCAACCCCCACCGACTGCCTCATCGTTTCGTCCAACTGGCTCCTGCTTTCTCGCGGCGGCGCGCGCGGCGCCGCGCGGGGTAGGGTCCCGTCCTCACGGTCGCTCGAACTTATAGCCCAGGCCACGCACCGTCACAAGGTAGCGCGGGTCGCCCGGGTCCGGCTCAATCTTGGCCCGCAGGCGACGGATGTAGACAGCAATCTGGTTGGAGTATCCATCATACTCGTAGCCCCATACCGAATTGAGCAGCACGTCATGCGTCAGCGTCCGCCCCACGTTGCGCATCAGGGCGTGCAACAGCCGGAACTCGATAGGCGTTAGCTCTTCAAAGCGACCATCGGCAAAATAGACGCGGTTGCTCACCGGGTCCAGCCGCATCTCGCCCACCTGCAACTGAACGTTGGAATCCGCCTTGGAAAAAATATCGCTCCGCCGCATGACGGAGCGTACCCGCGCCAGGAGCTCAGAGGGCTCAAACGGTTTTGCCAGGTAATCATCGGCCCCGATTTCCAGCCCCTTCACCTTGTCTGCGGTCTCGCCCTTGGCCGATAGATAAATCACCGGCAGGTCGTAACGCTGTCGCAACCGCCGCAGCGTCTCGTGACCGTCCAGCAAGGGCATCATCACATCCAGGATGACCAGGTCAACAATCTCGTTTTCCAGCTTTTCCAGCGCCTCCGCTCCGTTGGTGGCAGTGGACACCTCATACCCCTCCTCACGAAGCAGGTAGCTGTTCATCTTCAAACTCGGTAAATCATCATCCACGATCAGAACGCGCATTCGTTCCTCCTCTTGCTTCCCTGGCGACCTTGCCCCTGATTGTATCATAGCCTGTTGAAGCGTATCAATAGACAGCCAGGACAAGCTGCTATATCATCGCTGGATGAACAGGCAGCATGTGCAAGATCGGCTAAAATATTTTATCTGCAAGGAATT
This sequence comes from uncultured Chloroflexia bacterium, assembly GCA_963721895.1. GTDB lineage: Bacteria > Chloroflexota > Anaerolineae > Ardenticatenales > Ardenticatenaceae > CAVRLZ01. The sequence continues at coordinate 91,456 of CAVRLZ010000032.1, forward strand.
GTTGAAAGACCCCTCTTATCCTCTCGCGGCCGATGAGCCGCTCATGAGTGGGGGGCTCATCAGTTCTTATCTCCTTGTACAAGTTGCGTTGTTCATCGAAGAAGCCTTCGGGGTGCACATCCCCGATGCTGACCTGACCGTAGCCAACCTTGATACGCTGGCGCAGATGACAGATCGCGTTATGCGAGAGTTTAATTCATGATAGCCTCCTTGGTTGATGCCCTCCTGGCTCAGGTTCATCGAACGCCTGACCAGATTTGCCTCATCTTTATTCAGCCCGATGGATCAGAACAGCAGATCACCTACGCCCAGTTGCATCGTGACGCCCTCTCCTGCGCGGCCCACTTGCAAGCCGAGGGGGTCCAGGAGGGCCACCTGGTGCTTCTGCTGCAGGAACACCCCTATGAAGTGGTAACAAGCCTGTGGGGAACTATCTACTGCGGTGCCGTTCCCTCCATCATGCCTTATTACGACCCACGCGTGGGCATGGAGGCTTTCACCCAGCGTGTCGTCCGCAGGGCGCAGGCAAGCGGCGCCCACGCCCTTGTAGCAGCACCAGAGCTAGCAGGTGCTCTCGCCCCTTTGCTTGCTCCGACGACATGCCGCCTGATAACGATGGCTGGCTCAGGCCACGTCAGCCACGACGCACGTCCCGTTCGTCCTCTCTTCTCGATCAGGCCAGGATCCGGCTTACATTCAGTTCAGCAGCGGCACAACGGGGGTGCCGAAGGGAGTGGTTCTCTCGCATCAGGCTGTCGTGAGTCATGTCATGTCCTATCTGCCCATGTCTCTACAGTTCGGTGAGAATGATGTGAGCGTGGGGTGGCTCCCCCTATTTCACGATATGGGGCTGGTAACTCAAATCCTGATGCCCCTCTTGATCGGTGCCCGCTCTGTAGTCCTGACGCCCGCACACTGGGTCCGTCGGCCCAGTACGCTGCTGCGCGCTGTTCACCGTCATCAGGGCACCATGACATGGATGCCAAACTTTGCATTCAATCATTGTGTCCGCTACATTCGAGATGAAGAGTTGGAAGGGTGCGATTTGGCAAGCTGGCAGATTCTGGGAAGTGGGTCAGAACCCGTCCAATGGGACACGCTTCAAGCATTCGCTACGCGTTTCGCTTCGTATGGATTTAACCCCGCAGCGCTGATGGTCGGTTACGGTATGGCGGAAAATGTGGTGGGTGTCTCGAACACCCCTTCCTCATCATTTCCCAGGCGGGAATGGGTGAGCGTCAAGGAAGAGTGCGGCGTATTGAGGGCAGAATCGGTTCCCGACGATACGGATGGCGCCCGTCTGGTCGTAAGCTGTGGCCTCATCTTTCGTGGCACTCGTGCTGCCATTCTGGACGACGAGGGTAACGTGCTGCCAGATCGCCATATAGGAGAAATTGCCCTGCAGAGCAGCTCTCTCTTTTCAGGCTATCATCAGCAACCTGGGCTGACGGAGCAGGTATTGCGCGACGGCTGGTACCATACCGGCGATCTGGGATACCTGGCGGACGGGGAACTGTATGTCTACGAGCGCAAGAGTGACATCATCATAGTCGGCGGACAAAATATTCGTCCCTACGATATCGAACAGGCAGCCCGCTCGATAATGGATGGGAAGGGAGAAGTTGTAGCGTTTGGGGTGGCGGACCCACTCCTTGGCACGGAGAGCCCGATCGTCGTCTGTGAGAGTCGGGGCCGCCTTGCTGATGAGGAGCAGAGGGCCATCAAACGCCAGATCCGCCAGGCGGTCCTTCAGGCGCTCGACATCGTGCTTGGCGATGTTCGTCTCGTGCCGCGAGGGTGGGTCATCAAAACGACTAGCGGCAAGATTGCGCGCTCCGCCAACCAGAAAAAGTATCTGGATGAGCAAGTCCGCTAATCTATCAGCGCCGTCCAGCGAGCCATTCCAAAACTGGCTTCCATTTCCCTGAACCCTGTGTCACAGCCTGCTCAGCTATCCCCGACCTCGATCCTGAGCCCACCTTTGCCTTACCCCCTCGTTTGTTTGGTGGAATGAGCGTCACCTATGTCTTTTAACTCCTTTGAATTTGCGCTTTTCTTTCCTGCGGTTGTCTTGCTCTATTTCGCGCTGCCTCACCGCTTTCGCGTCATCTTCTTGCTTGTTGCAAGCTACTACTTTTACATGAGCTGGAATGCTGCCTACCTGTTGCTCCTTGGCGCCACCACCCTGTTCGCCTATGTAGCAGGGCTGCAACTGGGAAGCACCCGCGAACCAGGTAAAAGAAAGGCGTGGTTGCTTTGCAGCATTGTGGTCAACCTCGGTGTCCTGAGTTTCTTCAAGTATTTCAACTTCTTCAGCGATTCGGCTCGGGTGCTCCTCAACAGCCTTCACCTCACCTACAATCCGCCTTTGCTCTCGCTCTTGCTGCCAATCGGCATCTCTTTCTACACGTTCCAGACCCTGAGCTATACCTTTGATGTTTATCGCAATCGCCAGGAGCCCGAGAAGCATCTGGGTCGTTTCGCGCTCTATGTAGCCTTTTTCCCTCAGCTTGTGGCCGGACCGATCGAGCGCTCGTCGCATCTGTTGCCGCAGTTTCGGCGGGAGAACCGCTTCGACCCCCATCGAGTGGTGGATGGGTTGCTGCTGATGGGGTGGGGATTTTTTAAAAAGTTGGTGATTGCAGACCGCCTCGGCCTCTACGTCAATACGATCTACAACGAGCCGACGCGCTATACCGGCGTGCCCTTGATCGTGGCCACCTATTTCTTTGCCTGGCAGCTTTATTGTGATTTTTCTGGCTATTCCGATATAGCCGTAGGCGCGGCCAAAGTCATGGGATATGACTTGATGGAGAACTTTCGGCGCCCTTTTTATGCGACCTCCATAGCTGATCTGTGGTCGCGTTGGCACATCTCGCTCACCACATGGTTTCGGGATTACGTTTACATCCCGCTTGCTCGCCGCCGCCGCTTCCGCTGGCATCCCGCGCTCGATTTCGTCCTGCTTTTCACCCTCATCGGCCTCTGGCACGGTGCCAGTTGGAACTTCGTGCTTTTTGGCATAATTCACGGGTTATTGATGGCACTGTCTATCTGGACGATGCCGCTCCGCAGGATAGTTTCCGGCCGCCTGCTTATAAACAGGTGGCCGCCTCGGTTGGTAACGACCCTTCAAATGGCGGGCACGTTTCATCTGTTTGCGGCTACTATCATCTTGTTCCGTGCCAACACGCTTTCAGATGCCCGTTACATCTTTCAACACCTGATGGTAGGCCTGAGGTTCGAAGCACCCTATCGCTATGCTTTGGGTCTATACGAGTTCGTCCTCGCCGTTGGGGCAATCTTGTTTCTGGAAGGCGTACATGGAATGCAGGAAAGAGGCGTGCACATGCGACCATTGATTTATCTTCAACGTCCCTGGTTGCGCTGGTCGCTTTATTACGCACTAATATTTGCTATCCTGATTTTTGGCGAGTTCGGGGTGCAAGAATTCATCTATTTCCAGTTCTGACATGAACCTTCTATTCCGATTTACCTTATTCATGGCTATGCTCATCATGATTGCCAGAGTGGCAGGCTATTCGGCGGCGCGGGTTACGCGTGATCCCGTAGCCTATGGCTATCTCAACAGTGCTGCACTACTCACAATGCTGCTTGACCGGGCACCCTCTGTAGAGGCCCTAACAGTTGGCGCATCCCATAATGCTGCCATCAACTTTGAGACACTTGGCGAGCAGGGCTTCCACTATTGGCGGGGCGGGACAGATGTCTTCGAGGTTCAACACCAATTAACTGTTTTGCTTCCTCACCTCCCCAACCTCAAAACTGTTTATGTGGCCACTCCCTACCCTTTCTTCCTCCATGATAACCGTAATAATCCAACTGTTACAGATATACGTAGACGGCAGAGCTATGCCGCCTTACCCGGCTGGCGATTTATCCCAGGCGATGGGGAAAACTTTGTGCGCGGAAAGCTTCATCACCTTGTGCCGCTGGACTACATCATGCGCAAGGATCATTGGCGTCAAGTGCTGAAGGCTTTCGCTCATGGTACGATACCGGATTTGATTCAAGCGCTTGAGCCGGACGGCTATCACAGCGCATTATACCATTGCATCTATACTTCTCCTCAGGCACTCATCCAAAATTCCCAGCGACGGGCGAGGTCGCACTATCGAATGACGCAAAGAGCGCAAAATTCTAACTCGTCTCTGACCAAAGCTACATTACACACCACGGTTCAATTGATCGAATTGCTCCAAGCTCGAGGGATTGATGTTGTATTTTATACCCCTCCTTATTTCGAGACCTACACTCAACTCTCTGATGGCGAAATTATTTATTACATGAAGGAAACGATGGCCCAACTCCAGCAGGTGTATGGAATTGAATATTATGACTTTTCGACAGATCCCTTTCTCAGTACGGACTATCGCCTATTTAGCGACAGCGACCATCTCAATCTATGCGGGGCACGCCAGTTCTCTGCACGATTGAGGCAGGCCAGGGTGGAGCACGCGTCCACCCTTCAGGGGAGTAGATGACAAATGACCCCCCAACAGGTAGCCCAACGCTTGCCCGACCTTCCTCGTTGGGTGGAGGCGCGCTCGCTGCTGCTCCACGATCTGTGCACCCTGTTTGGTTTGCAGCAGGAGCCCGATCTGGCTATGGTGATTCGTGACGCCGAGGATGGCACCCTGTTCGTGGTTGGCAGGCCGAGCGAGGAAGCGGTGTGGGCGGCTCTGGGCGCGGGCAGGCAGGGCGAGGTGATTGCGCCTATGGCATTGGCTGGCTGGCTGGCTGACCTTTTGCCGGAACGGCCCCAGGCGCGCATCATTGTGTACCGCCTTGCGGAGACGAAGCGGCTCCCAGAGCTATCCGCCGAGCAGGTTGGCTTTCTCGATCCCGCACGGATCGCCCACCTTTCATTGCCGGACGAGCTACGCGAGGAGCTCCTCGTTGGCGCAGAGGTGTCAGTGATTGCCGCAGCCTTGGTAGACGAGCAGCCTGTGGCTTTCTGCTATGCGGGCGCAACCACCGAGTCGCTTTGGGACGTGGCCATTGATACGCTTGAGGCCCATCGCCGCAAGGGGCATGCCGCCCGCGCCTTCACCTTCATGGCCCGCCACATGGCCGCCCAGGGCAAGCAGCCTGTCTGGCAGGCGTTGGAAGAGAACCCCGCCTCGTGGCGGCTGGCTGAAAAACTGGGCTTCGAGGCAGTGGATGAACTAGTGATGCTCGAGCCGCTGTCGTAGGGGGACAGAATGGCACCAGACCTTTCGATAGTCCAGGCATGGCGCGGGAAGCATGGCGAAACAGACACGGGAGAGCAAGAAGCCCTTGAGCCTGGGGTAGGGGCAGACGGTGTGGTATAATGAGTTGGCGATTCATCATTTCTGAGAGGCGAGGCTTCCCATGATTGCTATTCCCACACGCTACGAGCACGTCGTTGTGGATGAAGCAGGCGTGGCGATGATTGCCGGTACCACAATGAAGGTGCTTGAACTGGTGATCGAACAGCGCGCCTATGGATGGAGCCCGGAGGAATTATACTTCCAGCACCCCTATCTCTCATTGGGCCAGATTTATTCCTCGTTGGCCTACTATTGGGACCATCAGAAAGAGCTTGATGAAGCGATCGAGCGGCAGTTGGAGCGCGTGGATCAGCTTCGCCAGTTCCGAGGCCCCACTCCGTTCGAGGTGCGCTTGAAGCAACAGGGTTTGGGCTAGTGGCGCTTGCCTTCTACATGGACCACCATATTCCCCGCGCTATAACCGCGGGGCTGCGTATTCGTGGGGTAGATGTGTTGACAGCGTATGAAGATGGAATGAGTGCAGAAAGTGATTCGGCTCTCCTCGATCGGGCCACTTTTTTAGAGCGAATCTTGTTTACTCAAGATGAGGATCTCTTGAACGAGGCCACAGGGCGGCAAAGAACAGGCGTCCCATTTTATGGGATTGTCTATGCCCATCAGTTGCGTGTTTCGGTTGGCAAGTGCATTCAGGATTTGGAATTGATAGCTGCAACGGGATACCCACAAGAGTTCCTCAATCAGGTCCAGTATCTTCCGTTATAGGGATAGAGCTACAGGATGGATGGGTGTCCTCCACGTGATGCCTTGGGGATAGACGGGGAGCCTTTCGGCGCCCTGCAACCTATGGAGGTTTCCTGGGAGATGCTTTTTCGCGCCGTGTGGTCGCCCCTCCTTCTCTTCCTGTTGCGAGTAGACCCGAAGAAAAGGCTGGACCCGCTGCTGGCCGTCCTCGCCACAGTGGGGGCGCAACATCCTTTGCCGTATTCGTCATTGCGGGCAGCGGCGACAGTGAGCTTTGAAACTGGGTATGCTTGAGCCGCTGTCGTAGGGGGACAGGATGGCACCAGAACTTTCCATAGTCCAGGCATGGCAGCAAGCTGCAAATGAGCAGGACATCGCGCGTCTCCTCGCCCTCTCCACTGCGGACATTGCCCTTGTCGGCCCGCGGGGGCGTGGCACGGGCCATGCGTTGCTGCGGCAATGGGTGGCTCGCGCGGGGCTGACCCTGACCACGCTGCGCCTCTTCCATCGCGGCGACAGCGTGGTGCTTGCCCAGCAGGCGCGATGGCAATCGGCGGAAACCGACGGCGTGCCCAGCGAGGCCACCATTGCCAACACGCTTCCGCGTCCGCGATCAGCAGGTCAGCGAGGTCGAGCGCTATGAGGAGCTTGCCAGCGCACTGGCAGCAGCCGGGCTAGACGACGCGTCAGAAGTTCAGCTTGGCCCTCATCCCAAATTGGGCTAAGCGCGTAGCTACAACAAGTGTCCCATCAGTCCGCGCCGCGCCGCGTGGAGAATCGAGCAATCAAATGAAATTTCGCACCCTAGTCGAACTAGGTGGCAAGACAGCAACGGGCCTCGAGGTTCCGGCAGAAATCCTTGCCGCCCTAGGGACGCACAAGCGCCCGGCGGTCCGCGTGACCCTGGGGGGCCATACCTATCGCAGCACCATAGCGCCTCTTGGCGGAAAGTTTATGCTCCCCCTCAGCGCGGAAAATCGCGAGGCGGCGGGCGTTGCGGCGGGCGACGAGGTCGAGGTGGAGATCGAGTTGGACACCGAGCCGCGCGAGGTAGAGGTGCCGGACGACCTTGCGGCGGCCCTGGCGCAGGCGCCAGAGGCGAAAGCCACCTTCGAGCAACTTTCCTACAGCCGCAAGCGGCAGCACGTGCTGGCAATCGAGGGGGCCAAAAGCGCGGAGACCCGACAGCGCCGCATTGCAAAGGCCCTCGACGCCCTGCGGGGGAGCGGAGCCGACTCCCAGTAAGCATACCGCCCGGCAACGGCGGTTGATCCATCAAGAGGACTTGCATGTCACAGACGGTACGACTTCTTCTCACGCTGGCGCTGTTTGGGGTGGCAGCAGGGCTTGGCTTCACGGGCTGGCTGATTACCCCCCCGGAGGCCATCATCCGCTGGTCCACCGAGAGCGAGGTGGAAACCGCAGGCTTCCATGTGACCCGTGCCACGCAGGAGGGGGGACCGTACACGCGTGTCACGGACAGTTTGATCCCCAGTTCAGGCGATCCCTTCAGCGGTAGCGACTATGAGTTTCGGGACCCCACAGTCGAGCCCGGGCAACTCTACTATTACCAGTTGGAGGAATTGGAAAGCAACGGCATCTTCACGCCGCTACCCGAGACGGTGACCTTCCAGACGGGGAGCGACCCCCTTTCGCGTCTTGCCTACCTGCGCTGGGAAGTGGTGAGCGCCCTGTTGGTCGCCTTCGCCCTGCTCTGGCTGCTCCCGGGCCCACGTCGCCCCACCCCCCCTGCGCAGGAAGTCGAAACGTGACCCGATGGCGACGGGCGCGTCCATGAGCGCTATCGCTGGCGTGGTGTACCTGGATGAGCGCCCCGCGTCTGCCCACGACGTGGAGCCTGCGCGGCGCGAACTGGCGGCCTGGGGGCCGGACGGAGGCTCTACCTGGTCCGAGGGCGGCGCGGCAGTGGCCCACCTGGCGGCCCATGCCACGCCGGGGGCCGCCTCCGAGCGGTGGCCCCTGCGCGGCGCGCGGGGGGAGTGGCTCATCGCCGATGCGCGCCTGGATAATCGTCAGGCGTTGATGCGTGCCCTCCGCCTTGAGTCGTCGCCCCTGCCAACAGATGGTGCCCTGATCCTTGCCGCCCACGAGCGCTGGGGCGATGACGCCCCAGCCCACCTGGTAGGCGATTTCGCCTACGTGCTGGGCTCGCCCTCGAGCAGACCGTGCGCCTCGTGCGCTCTCCCTTCGGCCTGAAGGGCCTTTACTTCCGGCTCGCCTCCGACCGGCTCTTATTTGCAAGCTCGCTCCGCGGGGTGATTGCCCTGGAGCCAGGCGGCACGCTGAACCTGCCCTGGGTCGCCAGCTTTCTGACACTGAAGATGGAGCACCTTGCAGAGCAGAGTGCCATTTCCGAGATAGAGCGGGTGCCGCCCGCCCACTTGATCCGCCTTGATCTTGCTAGCGGTGCTCAGGCGCGCCATCGTTTCTGGTCACCCCGCCCGCCCGACCCCCACGCGGGCTGGGGCGACGACGAATGGATATCCGCTTTCCACAAGGCGTTTGAGGAGGCCGTCGCCTCCGCCCTGCTCAGTCCCTCCCCCATCGCCCTGTCGGTCAGCGGCGGGCTGGACTCTTCTGCCATTGCGCTGGTCGCCCACCGCCTGATGCACGACGCGCAGTGCGTCCCGCCCCGTCCCGTGCTCGCCCTCTCGCTTGCCATGCCCGGCTGGCCGGACACCGACGAGAGCGCCTACCGAGAGGCAGCCGTGGCGCGGCTGCCCCGCTTTGAAAGCGGGTGGGAGCCTGTCGAGCGCGCCTGGGAGTGGGACACCGTGGAGCAGTGGCATCGCGGCATGAGTATGCCCTCCGCGTTCCCCAATGCCTTTATGTTTCGTTCCTTTTACGAGCATGCCCGCAGCGCAGGAAGCCGCGTGAAAGTGAGCGGGTTGGGGGGGGATCTGGTGAGCGGCGCGGAGGACTACAGTCTGCTGGAGGCATGGCTCTCTTTGCCCTGGCAGGAGCGGCTGGCGGAAACCCCCTTTTTCACGCGCCACAGCGTGCGCGGCTACTGGCGGTTGGCGCGCGCCCTCCAGCGCCACGTCACCCCGCGCCCCCTCCGCGCGCGCTGGCAGCGCCTTCGCGCCGGCCCCTCCCTCATCACCGAGCGGGCCCATGAGCTGTCAGCGCACAGCCCGATGCCCGCTCCCCCCAGGGGCCACTCCCCGCTTGGACGCGCCCTCTACGAGGGGGTAACCTCCCCCTTCAATCTCCAACCGTTCGAGCAGCGAGCCGAGATTCTGGCCCTTCATGGCATCGAGCTACGTTGCCCCTTCTATGACCGTCGCCTGATCGAACTGGCCTTCCAAATGCCACAGCGCCTGCGCATCCGGCGCGGCAGCAACCGCTATGCGATGAAGCGAGCCCTCGCGCAAGACCTTCCCCCTTTGCTCCGCGATCGCACCTCCAAAGCCGATTTTACCCACTTCACCGCTGACAGCATCGCCCCCGAGGCGCGTGCTCGTGCGTTGGCCCTGCCCCAGCGCCTTGCGGAAGCCGGTCTGATCGAGCCGACCGTCTGGCACCAGTGGGCCACCGCCCCTGAGCACCCCACCCAGACCATCACCTTGTACCGCATCGCCCATCTGGAGCAATGGCTCGCTTGTTTGTAAGCCGCCAATTGTTCGATTGGGAGAGGTTTGCCCTATTCTGGGCACACTTATTGCAGGGTATAAAGACGCCCCGCCCCAACAGTTTCAGGACGGGGTTGCGCCCTGAAACCCAGGGGTTGTCAGCCTGCTGACTTTCGTGTATTATTCGTCCTGTCGCCCCAGGATTTGCCTCGTGCAGATCCCCCTTTTGTTCATCCTGCTTGAGGAGGTTATATCCATGCAGAAGCGCGCAGAGAAGACCACCAGTTATGAGACCCCCCGCCTTCAGACCTACGGCAAACTCCGCGATCTGACCAAGGGCGGCTCGGGCAGCCTGCCGGACGCTGGCACGTACAAGACGGAACCCGGCCTCTAAGGCATCCCAGCCTCATAGTTGGTTGAAGGGGTCGCAGGTACCACCTGCGGCCTTTTCGCTTTGCCTGCTAGGTGACTGAAAGCCCTATACCTGACCTGACCCTCCGCGATGGGCGTTGCCACCCCTGCTTGACTTTGCAGATTCTCTTCCTATCCTCTACGCCCGTAGTTCCAGTCTGTAGCGAAGCAAGGACGGACGACGGGCACATCCATGAATAGATACACCCTATACGGCATTTCCATAGCAACCTCGCTTGACTTCCGCTTTCCTCTCCCCCCTTCCGATCGTCCTGTTGACCTCCATCTGACCGAATCGTATGGCACCCTGTCGCTGGACCAGGCTCGCCTCCTTTCCACGACACCGGAAGCCTACGTAAACGGGGCAGGGATTCAAGCCGCCTACCGCCTCGGCGACGCCGACGTCTTGCTCTGTCTTGGCGGGGACCAGATGGTCATCCGACACGATGCCATCGAGTACCGCCACGTGCGGCACGCGCCCATCCAGCGCGATTTTGTCGAGGTGCGATTGGTCGGCAGTGCCCTGGCCTGGTGGCTCCTCCAGGCGGGCAGGCTGCCGTTGCACGCTGGCGCCCTGCAGGTGGACGATGGGGCAGTCCTCTTCGTTGCCGAAAGCGGCATGGGCAAATCCTCCCTCATGGCCTCGCTGGTCGGCGGGGGCATCCCCCTGCTCAGCGATGATTTTGTCACGGTTCAGCGGGGGCCTGGCGACACTCTGAGCGCCGCCGCCGCCTATCCCCAGATGCGCCTCTGGCCAGAAACGATCGAGCGCTTCATCGGTAGCGCCGCGCCCTTTCCCACAGTCTTCGAGGGGGGGAACAAGCGCCGAGTTGCCGTTGGCAACTCTTGGGGCAGCTTTTTGGAGGGACTCTACCCGCTGACTAGGATATACCTGCTCCAGCGCCAGGGGGATGAGCACGGCATCGTTCACCTGGAGCGCGTGGCGGGGCATGAGGGCTTCATGTCGCTCCTCGCCTCGATTTTGTTGGGCCCGAGCTTTCCGCTGGAAGAGCTACAACGCATCTGGCCACTGCTTCAACAGTGCGCCGATGAGGTGCCCATCTATCGCATGACTTATCCAACAGGGTGGCAGTGGCTGCCAGAGGTGCAGCGTGCTGTGATGAGGCCCCACTCGTTCCTGCGGTAGCCCGCCCTTTGCGATTCCATATGAAGAGAGGCTCATCCATGCAACGCCTGCTACGATCCATCTGCTTGTTAACCTTCCTGGGCAGCCTGCTGCTCGTCCCGCTGCATGCCGGGCGCGCGCATGCTGACCCCTCCCGCTCCGAGGTCAGTGCCCAGACGGCGGGTGACGTGCAGGTCAGCGTCTCGTTGACCAGCACGCAGCCGAGCCTGCGCGAGAGCCAGCGTGCTGACGGCACCTTCACCACCTTTGAGGGAGCCCTGTCGGGCGAGCCGGGCGCGCCTGCGCTGCCTGTGGTCTCCCGGCTAGTAGGGATTCCGGCCGCCGTCGCGCCGAAGGTGGCCGCCACGCTCGCCGCCCCCCAGGCCATGCCATCCGCCCCCCATCTTCTTGAACCGATGCCGAGCTACCAGTCCCAGCGACTCCCCGGCTCGGAGGGCGAGCAGCTTGCCCCGGTGGAGCGTTACGCGCCCAACAGCGAGCTATACAATAGCAGCGAGTGGTACCCCGCCGAGCCGGTGACCGTCAGCGAGCCCTTGACCCTGCGCGAGCAGGCGATGGTGCGCGTCGAGTTCACCCCCGTACAGGTCAACCTGCGAACAGGCGAACTGCGCTGGATTCCTGCGGCGGACATCACGCTTGACTGGGCCGAGGGAGGGTTGCCGCCCCTTACCCTTCGCGCCGAGGACCCTCACTTTGAGGACACCTTCAAGGAAGTGCTCATCAATTATGAGCAGACGCGAAGTTGGGCAACCCAGGCGGCGCCCGCAGCGGAGCTTGAGTTGCCCAGAACCCAGCCCACCGAAAGTAGCTGGATGATCCAGATTGAGGGGATTGGGCTGTATCGTGTCCCCCTGTCGGAACTGGCAGCCAAGGGCGTTGACATTTCCCGCCCCGAACGACTGGCGCTTTTCTACGGCTCCGGCGCAACCGAAGAAGAGCAGGCAATCCGTGTGGACAGCAGCTATCTTTACTTTGTGAACACCTGGCCCCACAGTCGGTGGAGCGAGAAAGTGGTGTTCCGCCTGAAGGTCCTGCCGAGCGGCTCGGGCAAGCGAATGGCCGACCTGTACAGCCCGCCCACCCAGCCCGGTGCGCCGCTCACCGCCGTGCCCTACGACCTTCGCCTGGAGCAGGATGTTACCTACATGTCCCTTGATTCCAGCGCCCGCCTGGGCGAGCGCTGGTATTGGAAGAAGTTGAACGCTTTCAGCACGCCGCCCAGCACAGGTACCTTCGACGCCTCATTCGATCTGCCGCACCTCACCCAGGGCAGTTGGAGCGCAACCGTCACGCCGGAAGTCGGACCCTTGACGGGCTACGAATATGGCAACTGTCGGCGCGTGCTGATGCGCGTGAACAGCGCAAGCGTTCAGCAGGAGTGGAGCGGCACGGACCGCTTCGAGCAGGTGGTGACGCTCCCGCACAGCGCTCTATCGCCTACGGGTAACTCCATTCACATGGAGCATTCCATCTGTGGCACCAGCGTGGCCGATACGATCATGGTCAACGCGTTCATTGTGCGCTATGCTCGCGGCCTGAATGCGGACGCAAGCGCGCTCTTCTTCGACAACGCGAAGGTGAATGGCAACTATCAAGTTTCCAATGTAGCCTCCTCCGGCAGCGTAGCCTTCGAGGTGAGCGACGCCAGCACGGTGCGGGTGCTGACAGGCACCACGACCTCCGGCACCGCGCTCACCTTTGGGCGCCCCCTTTCCTCCTCTGAGCAATACCTGGTGACCAGTTGGGGCCGCGCCCGCGCTGTTGAGGCGATCACCCCCTACCAGGATCAGGGGCTGCGCACCGACCTGACCCATACCGACTACCTGCTGATCACGCACCCCGATTTTGCCGCCACCATGGCGCCGCTCGTCCAATGGCATCAGTCGCAGGGGCTAGCCACGCGCCTGGTGACCACCAATGCCATCTACAACGATTTTGGCGTGGGCACCATGGACCCGGAGGCCATCCGCGCCTTCCTCCAATATGCCTACGATAACTGGGCCGGCACCCCCCCCTCGTTCGTGCTGCTGGTGGGGGATGGCACCTATGACCCGCTCGACATCATGGGAACAGGGCAGCAGGTGTGGATGCCCCCCATGCTTGTCTACCGGGACAACTATCTGGGCGAGGTGCCCTCGGACAATGCCTTTGTGGCTGACCTGGCATCGGGCAGCGATGACATCCCAGACATGCACATCGGTCGCTTCCCGGTCAACTCGGTCACGGAGGCCGCCATTCTGGTGGAAAAGGTGCAGCGCTACGTGAGCGACCCGGCCAAGGGCGATTGGAAGCGCAGCATCCTCTTTGCTGCCGACGACCCCGATGGGGCCGGCAACTTCCACACCCTGTCGGACAACCTGCTGCCCCTCTTCCCGCCGCGCGCCCTCGTGAGCAAGGGGTATCTGCCGGACCCAGGCACCGACGTGCTGACGGTGCGGGATCTGATCAAGAACTCGTTGAACTACGGTCAGTTGATCGTGCAGTACATTGGCCACGGCAGCCCCAACCAGTGGGCAAGCGGCAACGGCGGCGTGTGGTCGCTGCGGCGACCGATTGGCGCGGGCACCTTCAGCAGTGACCTGAACCTCCTGCTGCCCAACACCCGCCTGCCCATGAGCCTGACCTGGGCGTGCTGGGATGGGTACTTCGTCAAGCCGGACGAGCAGGCCATGGCGGAGTCCATGATTCGCCTGGATGATCGCGGCGTCATCGCCGCCTTCTCGCCCGTGGGGCTCGACACTGCCTCCGGCCATGATCGGCTGGCGCGCGGCTTCTTCGAGCGGTTGTTCGGTGTTAACGGCGGGCAGCCCTCCAGCCAGTTGGGGCCGTTGACGCTTGCCGCCAAGTTGGAGGTGAGCGGTACCTCATGGAGCCGCCTCATCTACACCTACATCCTGTTCGGCGACCCCGCCATGAAGCTGAACCTGGATCCGTGCCTGTTGAATGAAAGCGCCGCCTGCAGCATCGGTGGGCCCATTTACCTGCCAACGGTGAACCGCTAGCCAAACGCGGAGGCGGGAAGCGGCCACCGTGGCCGCTTCCCGCCCCCGTTGGGTGCAGATCCGCTCTGTTCAGCGCCTCGCGCCGACGATGCGCTCCTGCACCGCGCGTGCCAACCGCGTGCGCTGGTGCCGTATCATTCCTGCAACCCCCGCAAAGGAACCCTCACCATGATTTCTTCCTGGAACCGCGTCCGGTGGCTGATGCTCTCGCTAGTTCTCCTGCTCGCACTGGCGGTGACAGCCTATGCAGCCGTCGAACTGGAGTACTTTTCTGGCGCCTGGAATGATGCCACAGTCGTACTGGTATGGGGCACCGGTAGCGAGACGGATACTGCCGGCTTTCACGTGTGGCGTAGCGAGAGCGACCTGCCCATCGTGGAAGGGCAGATAGACACCAGCCAGGCGACCCGTGTCACGAGCGACCCCATCGTCAACCCGGACGGAATCTGCAACCCGCAGAGCGGCTACGACTATACCTTCACGGATGTCACCGTGGATGAAGAGCAGATGGTGTACTACTACTATCTGGAAAGCCTCAATTGCAGTGTGGGATCCGAGTTTTATGGCGAAGGGGAAAGCGGCCTGGCCGTGGAGCAGAGCGATGGAAAACTCTTCCTCCCGCTGGTGGTGACCGAGCCCTGACCCCTTAAAGGGCCAGCGCAGCGGATGACGGGAACGGTTGTACAATCGTCCCCCTTTTCTGTCCGAACAAGCCAACGATGATGCCATGTCTATGGGGTATGGGATGCAAAAGGTGAAGCGAGTCGTCACAATTATTTCTGCCAGCGTGCTGCTGCTCTGGCTCGCCGGGCCCGCACAGGCTGCTGTGGAGTTAAGCTACTTCTTCGGTGAGTGGAGCGAGCCGAGCGAGGCAATCCTCTACTGGGGGACCGAGAGCGAGGCGGAAAGCGCGGGCTTTTGGGTATGGCGCAGTGAGACAAATCTGACGATTACCAATGGCCAGATCAACACCGCCGGTGCGGTGCGCCTGAACTCCACCATCATCTCGAACCCGGACAGCCCGCCCTGCGACGCCTTTAGCTGGAATGACTATGAGTGGGTGGATACGACGGTGGACACGCAGAAGCCGCGCTACTACTACTACCTGGAAAGCCAGAACTGTGGGCCCGGCTCGGTGTTTTACGGGGATGGCGGCGTAGAAGAGGGCGGTGGCCTGCCGCTAGACAATCCCAACGCGTCGGGTGGGGCGCCCACGAGCACCCCCACTCGTACCCGCACGGCGACGGTGCCGCCTGCCACGAGCGTGCCGAGCGCGACCCCGCCGCCGAGTGCCACGTCGGGCGCGGCGAATCCATCGCCCACCCGCGCCGCGGACACCCCCGTGCCCGTTGCGACCAGCACGAATCCTGCTGTGAACCCGACGAGCACGACGGCGGGCGCGGCGAACTGCCGCCGCAACTGCCGCCGCAACCAGCACCCCTGCAGGCGCGGCCACTGCCGCCGCAACCAGCACGCGTGCAGGCGCGGCCACGGCTGCTGCAACCAGCACGCGCGCGGGTGTAGCCACCGCGACCCAGGGCGGGGTGCCGCCCGTCGGTACCCCTACGCGGGCGCCCATCCTCCCGACACTCACCCCCAGCGGGGGAGCGCCGGTGCCCCCAGGGCAGCCAACCCTTGCGCCCCAACCGACCACGCCACCTCTGGTAAATGGGGCGCCTCAGTCCTCCCCCTTCGCTCTGTCGGGGGCCACCCCGCAGGCCGGCGTGGTGGGCGCGAGTGGTAGCATCGGCGAAAGCACGGGCGGCAGCGATGCATCGGCAGCGTCCGGTGCCGCTGCCGATGCCCTGGCTGCCACCCCTACGCTTGCCATCGCGCTGGGCACGGACAACGCGCCGCCGGGCGGAAGCGCGGGCTCCGATGAAGCGTTGAGCGGGCAGTCGCTGGCTGCTACCCCAACACTTGCCTCGCTGCTCGCGCAGGCCCCCGCTGCCCCTTCAGAAGAGCTATTCGCGGATGAGAGCAGCCAGGACGGCCTCGACCGCGTTATTCAGGGGATCACTGCCCTGATCGTGCTGGGCATCGCATCGCTCCTGGGCTTTGTGGGCTGGACCCTCATGCGCCGCTCGTGAGCCGGGCGCTCGCCTTCTACTCAATCACTTGCATCTGCCCATCAGGGCGCTAGGGAGCCTGCTTTGTTCGGTCGTCTGCTACTTCGCTCATGTGTACTTTGCCTGCTGCTCGTTGGGGTGTCGGGCTGTCGGAATGATGACGCGCCCCTGCCACCGCAGGGCGAACCCGCGGCGCGGGCGCGCGTCACCGTGCAGGGAAGCGGCCTCTTCAAGGTCGAGCCGCGCGCCCTGTCCGCCCTGGGCTGGACGCCCGAGGATGCCGCTGACCCTGACGCTCGGCGGCAAGGCACTTCCTTTCCAGCAGCGAGGGGGCGCTCTCTACTTTTATCTGCCGGACAGCACCCCCGCCCGCTACAGCCGCCAGCATACTCTCTGGTTCACCCACGGGCGCTCGCTGGTGGCGTCGGAGCCGCCGGATGACACGGAGCCGCTGAACACCCTGGTTGCCGAGCAGCGGCTGACCGGCGCGGAGCAGTATAGCCCCAAGTTCGTGGGCGATCCCTGGTTCTGGCGGACCCTGGTCGGCCCTGCCACGGACGAGCATGCGCTTGAAACGCCGGGGCGCACGGCAGGGCTGGTCAAGGTTACTCTTAAGATGGCTGGGGTGACGCGGACCGAGCACGATGTGATCGTGCTGGTAGGGGGGGAGAAGGCTGGCGCGTTGCACTGGTTCGGCGAGGAGCGGCACGAGGGGGTGCTGTCCCTGGAGCTGCCGGCGGGCGACACGCTGGCCATTAGCCTCCAGGTTCCCGAGTCCGCGCGTGGCGCGGACATCAGCCTGTTGGATGAGATGGTGGTGCGCTACCCGAGCGCGCCCCTGGCGGTGGATGGCAGCTTCCGCGGCCTGAGCGAGCAGGCAGGGGTCGTTCGCTTCGAGTCGGTCGGCGCAGAGGTGATGGCCTGGCAGCTTGAGCCTTCCGTTGCCCCCCTGCCTGTCACAGCCGACGGGGGGAGCGCAAGCGTGACGCTGCCTGCGAATCGCCTGCTCCTGCTGACCGAGCCGGAACTGGCGCAGGTGGCAACGCTGGAAGCCGCCGACGAGGCACCCATCTCGCAGGCGGGCGCGGACTATGTTGCCATCGTCTCGCCTGAGTTGGTGGAAGCCATCCAACCGCTGCTGGCGATGCACGAGGAAGAGGGGCTCAGCACCCTACTCGTCACGCCCCAGGAGGTGTATGACAGTTACAGCCATGGGGAGGTAGACCCCCTTGCCTTCCAGGCCCTGCTCCGCGAGGGGAGCGCCTCCTGGGAAACGAAACCGCGCTTCGTGCTGCTCGTGGGGGACAGCACCTACGACCCGCATGGTTTCCAGGTCGAGCCGCCCACCGCCTACCTGCCATCCCCCTTTGTGGAAACTGTCTTTGGCGGCGAAACCGTGAGTGATAACCTGATAGCGGACGTGGACGATGACGGCTACCCGGATGTGGCATTGGGGCGCCTGCCCGCGCGCACGCCCGAGCAGGTGAGCCGCTACGTCGAGAAGGCGCTCGCGTACAGCAACGATCCAGCCGAGGGGGATTGGCGGCAGCGCGTGCTGCTGGCCGCCGACGGGCAAGAAACCCTGTTCCAGGCGCACAGCGAGCGGCTGCGCGAGGATGTGCCATCCGACATCGAGGCGCTCACCGTCTACCCCAATGCCCGAAGCGATGCCCTGGCCGAGATGCTGCCGCGCCTGAACGAGGGGAGCCTGGTGGTGAACTACGTGGGCCACGGGAGCGTGCAGCAGTGGGGCAAGGATCAACTGTTGACCGCGGAGAGCGCTAGCGCCCTCACCAACGGCCAGCGGCTCCCTATCTTTATCAACATGACCTGCCTGGCCGGGCTGTTCAGCCACCCCAAGCAGGAATCGTTGGCCGAGTCGCTGCTTTGGGCGGCGGAGGGCGGTGCCATCGCCGCTGTGGCCCCCACCAGCCTGACCCTGCCCACCAACCAAACCCAACTCAACATCTCGCTCCTCCAGTCCCTGCTCTCGGCGGAGCGCCCCACCGTGGGCGAGGCACTCGACGCGGCGAAGCGAACGGTAATCCTTAACACTGCCAATGACCATGACATCGTCGCCACCTTCAACCTGCTTGGCGACCCCGCCCTGCGCCCTGCGCCCCAGCCCGGCGTGACGGCGGGTCAATAGACCGACAGCACTCCTGGCCCCTGCTGGTATCAGATGGGCGCGCTCGCGCTCTACTCTCATGTCAACCAACCATGAGACAGATGCCACATGAGACGCCTGATGACCTGTGCCGTTGTGGGGGGACTGCTGCTTTTTGGGCTCATCCAGCTTGTCCCCTACGGGCGGGACCATACCAACCCCCCCGTCCGCATGGAGCCCCAGTGGGACAGCCCCACCACGCGGGCCCTGGCGCAGCGTGCCTGCTTTGACTGCCACAGCAACGAGACAAAGTGGCTCTGGTTTCACAACATTGCGCCCATCTCGTGGGGGGTGCAGGCCGACGTGATGGCGGGGCGCGCCCAACTCAACTTTTCCGAGTGGGATCGCGAGCAGGAGGAAGCCGACGAAGCCGCCGAGAAGGTCATCGAGGGGGAGATGCCCCCTTTCCGCTACATCCTGGCCCACCCCGAAGCCAACCTTTCTGCCAGCGATCGGGCGATGCTGGCAGAAGGATTGGAGGCTACCCTCGGCGACGGCTCCGATGAGGGGGGGCGGGGGCGGGGGCGAGGCCGGGGCGGGGACGACGATGATGGCGACGATGATTGAGCAAGCGGGCCGCCCCCTTGCTATCTGCGTCCCGCCGCCCCCGCAAAGACACTCCTCCATCCTGTGAGCAGGAGCAGCGTAAAAGCGCCAGCGACAACCGCGAACGACACATGGGGCAGGCGGCCCACGATGGGTACCCGCACCAGCAGGCCGAGCGGGAAGGCGATCCCCCACGTCAGCAGCGAGGTGCGTGCGGCGTGCGCCGGGCTTTCCATAGCCCGCTCCCCGTAGGCGCCCGTGAACGGGGCCACCAGCGCCCAGGCAAGCATGAAGGGCAGCGCGGTGCCTATCACATCGTCTAGGGCGCTGCCCATCGAATGCGCCCGACGACCCAGCGCGGCAAAGGCCAAAAACGTCAGGATGTCCCCCAGGAGCAGCGTAGCACGACGGGGGTGGGCGAAACTTGCTGTGAGCATGGTATCCCTATAGTCCGGGCCGCCACCGATTGGTGATGGGCAGGCGGCGATCTTTGCCAAAGGCGCGCGTGGTAATCTTGATGCCCGGCGCGGCCTGGCGTCGCTTGAACTCGTTGGCGTCCACCATGCGGATCACCCGCAGCACGGTCGCCTCATCGAAGCCATCATCTACGATCTGCTGCACGCTGTAATCCTCCTCGACGAAGCGCTCCAGAATGGCGTCCAGCACGTCGTAAGGGGGCAGCGAGTCCTGGTCTACTTGGTCCGGGCGTAGCTCCGCGCTGGGCGCCTTGGAGATGGAAGAGTCGGGGATCACCGCCCCGCGCGTCTCGTTGCGCCACTGGGACAGTGCGTACACCAGCGTCTTGGGGACATCTTTGATGGGGCTGAAGCCGCCCGCCATATCCCCATACAGGGTAGCATAGCCCACAGCCGCCTCGCTCTTGTTGCCCGTCGCGAGCACCAGATAGCCGAACTTGTTAGACATCGCCATCAGGTAGTTGCCGCGGATGCGCGCCTGGATGTTTTCTTCTGCCAGATTTACCTCTTCCCCGGCGAACGGCTCCTCCAGCGCTTCCAGGTAGGCCACGAATGGCTTCTCGATGGGCACCTGCATGTACCGGATGCCCAGGCGCTCCGCCAGGTCGCGCGCGTCGTCCTTGGAATGCTCGGAAGAAAAGCGTGAGGGCATCGAGATGCCCAGCACGTTCTCCGGCCCCAGCGCGTCCGCCGCCAGGGTCGCCACCAGCGCCGAGTCAATGCCGCCGCTCAGCCCCAGCGCCACCTTGCTGAAGCCGTTCTTCTTTACATAATCTCGTATCCCCATCGTCAGCGCCAGGTACACCTCCTCCACGGCGCCCGGTGCGCTGGCAATCAGGGCATCGGTCAAGAGCGGGCGTTCGTCCTTCAAATGATGGACGCGCGCGCCGACGATGCGGGGCGTGACATCGTTCCACGCGGCGGCGGCCACCCGTTCCTTGCGGCGGCGCGGGTCATGCAGCCGCTCGCGAAACACGCTGTTCAGGTCCAGGTCAGCAACAATCAGGGCTTCCTCATAGGCGGGGCCGCGCGCCAGCAGTTCGCCGGTCGGCCCGTAAATCAGGCTCCAGCCGTCAAAGACCAACTCATCCTGCCCGCCCACCAGATTGCAGTAGGCCACGATCGCTACATTGTCGGCGGCGCGGGTCGAAAGCATCCGCTCGCGCAGGTGCCCCTTGCCGCGGTAATAGGGGGAGGCGGAGATGTTGGCCAGCAGTTCGGCGCCCGCCTGCGCCTGCCACTGCGGCGGCCCGGACGGGTACCAGATATCCTCGCAGACGCTCACCCCTACGATGTCGCCCTCAAAATCGAAGAGCGGGTTTTCCACCCCCGTGCCAAAGTATCGGTTCTCGTCAAAGACCCCATAGTTGGGCAAAAAGTGCTTCCGGTATACCCCCAACTGCTTGCCATCCTGGAGGATCGCCGCCGCGTTGTAAATGTCGTGATCGTCTCGGTCAGGAAAGCCGACGATGACCACCATCCCGTGGCTTGCACGGCATAGCTCTTCGACTACCCGCTGGTTCGCCTCCAGAAAGTCGGGCTTCAGCAGCAAATCCTCCGGGGGGTAGCCGCTGGTAGCGAGCTCAGGGAACATCACCATGCTCGCGCCCCGCGCCCGCGCCTGCTCGATGTAGTCCACCATCTTGCGCTGGTTTGCTTCCAGCGCCCCGACCGTCACGTTAATCTGCGCCATCGCTAGCCGAACCCGCCGCATGCCTCGCTCCTTTTCGTGCCGTATAGCCCACCAACCCATCTTACGGTAAGTGTACCTTATACACTAATTATAACAAAGTCCACTCATCCTTATCCTTTGTAGCTTTTCCCCTCTGCCGCTCTAATCTGTGCAGCCCTCAGGGCTGGCCAGGCGCAGGCCCGCTCCTTGCCCTTCTTTGCTGCGGCACACAGGGCCCCGCTGGTTGCGCGTTTCTAGCATCATTCATACCCAAAGAGCATCCGATGATCCCGATAAAAGACAAGACGCTGCGCCGACGCTTCCCCATCGTCAATGTGACCCTCATCCTCGCCAACATCCTCATCTTTCTCTTCGAGTGGTCCATGCCCGCCCCTGAGTTGACTGCCTTCGTGGTGGAAAACGGGTTTGTCCCTGCCCGCTTCTTTAACGCCGAAACGCTGTCGTGGGAGCAGGCGCTCCCCCTGCTCACGGCGATGTACCTGCATGGGGGCTGGTTCCACCTTCTTTCTAACATGCTCACTCTCTGGATCTTTGGCGACAATGTGGAGGACCGCATGGGGCACCTGCGCTATCTCCTCTTTTACACCCTTTGCGGGATTGTCGCCTCGCTGGCGCATGGGTTCCTCCTCGTGACCTCCATGCTGCCCACCATCGGCGCAAGCGGTGCCATCGCGGGGGTGCTGGGCGCCTACCTGCTCCTCTTCCCGCGCGCCAGGGTCGTGACGCTCATCCCCATCTTCTTCTTTCTTACAGTTACCGAGGTGTCGGCCTTCCTCTTTATAGGCTTCTGGTTCATCTCCCAACTGTTCAACGGGGTGGCTGCCCTCGGGCCCATGATGGCGCAGGCGGGCATCGCGTGGTGGGCCCACATCGGCGGCTTCCTCATCGGGCTCCTTTTCGCCATCCCGCTCGGCGGGCGCAGCCAGCCCTACCTGCCTGGCACGGAGCGCCCCTGGCGGTAGGCCCCCTGCCTGCCCGACGACGCAGGAGGGTCAGAAAAGTTGTTCGATTTTGCAAATTGAATACCATCTCCTTAGCGCTATGACACTTTCTCTCGGCGAGCGGCGACTCAACATGGACACCCTCCGGCAACGTCTTCGGCAGGGCGGCATCGGCGTGCGCCCCGACGCTGGCCCCGCCCCGCAGGGGCCCGTGGCCACCGATGCCGCCTCGCTGGCGGGGGTGCTGGGCGGCGCGGAGGTGGAAGGCTGCCACGTGGTTTCCGCCCACTACGAGCGAACCCATGCCCATGCGGCCATCCCCCTGGAAGCGCTTTGGGCGTGCGAGGGGCGCGTGCTCGCCACCCTCGCCAAAGACAAAGAGATGGAGCGCTTTGACTTTCGCCGAGCCATCTTTCTGGACACAGAAACCAACGGGCTGGCGGGGGGCGCGGGCACCTATGCCTTTCTGGTGGGTGTCGCCTATTGGGAAGAGGAGCGCTTCCACGTCCAGCAATTCTTCATGCGCCACCCGCGGGAGGAGCACGCCCTCCTCGCGCACCTTTCCCCGCTTTTCGAGCGCTACGAGAGCTTCGTCACCTTTAACGGAAAGTCCTTCGACCTGCCCGTTTTGGAAACCCGCTACATCCTTGCCCGGCAACCGCGCTGCCCTGAAGGGGCGCCTGCACCTCGACCTGCTCCACCCGGCGCGCCGCCTGTGGAAATGGCGCCTCGACTCCTGCTCCCTGGGCTCGTTGGAGCAACGCATCCTCGGCGCGCGGCGCAGCGAGGCAGATGTGCCCGGCTATCTCATCCCTCAGCTGTACAACACCTTCCTGCGCGACGGCAACCCCGCGCCCCTGCAAGGCATCTTTTACCACAACCACCAGGACCTTCTGGCCCTCGCTGCCCTTGCCGTCCACATGGTGCGCCTCTGCGCCGACCCCGAGCATCAGACCATCCCGCACGGGCAAGACCTGTATGCCCTGGCCCGCCTGTACGACGAGAGCGGCCACAGCGACGAGGCCGAGCGCTGTTACCGCCGCGCCCTGACGGCCCCCATCCCCCGCAGCCTGCGCCACGAGTGTGTGGGCCGCCTCTCGCTCCTCCTCAAGCGCCACCAGCGCTGGGACGAGGCGGCAGAGCTGTGGCGCTCCCTCCTCGATCTTGGCTTCCTGTATCCCTATGTAGAGCTCGCCAAGTACCACGAGCACCAGACCCGAAATTTCCCCGCCGCCGAGCGTGCCATCCTTGCCGCCCTCGCCGCCGACCTGCTCCTGACGCGCAGCGACTACGACCAACTGCACCACCGCCTGGAGCGCGTGCGCCACAAGCAGCGGCGTGCCACGGCTTAGCCGAGCCGCACCCACACCTCCTGCCCACGCTGCTCCACCGCGAAGAGGGTGAGACGTGGCCCATCCCGCGGCTTCAAGCAGGCCCCGCTCTTCAAATCGAAGCGGTAAGCATGCAGCGGGCAGACCACATAGCCGGGGCGCAGCGTCCCCTCCGCCAGCCGCGCGCTGGCATGGGGGCACCCTGCGCTGAAGGCCACGAGCCTCCCCGCCAGCCTCGCCAGCACCACTCGGCGTTCCCCCACCGTCACCTCCACCATCTGCCCCTCAGCCACCCCCTCCCCCTGCCCCACACACATCCACTCTCCCATCGCCCCTCCCTCGCGCATCCTGCTTGATAGCTTTCGTTGCCCCCTGTAGGAACAAAGCACATCGCGCCCCAACATAGCAAGCCGCAACCCCCTATTTTCGACTTTCCCCCCCTTAACAGTACACTTCAGCCATGACCGACCTGCGCTTGCACCTGCTCGGGGTGCCTTTTCTGGAACGGGCTGAGCAGCCCATCCCCCTGACCATCGCAAAGGGCATAGCCCTGCTGGCGTGGCTGGCGCTCACCCCTGGCCCGCAGCCGCGCGAGCGCCTCGTGGACCTGCTCTGGCCGGACAGCCTGCCCGACGCCGCCCGCAAGAACCTGCGCAACACCCTATGGGCCCTGCGCAAAGAGGTAGGCGAGGGCGCACTGGACAGCGGGGGGGAGCGGCTCACCCTCCTTGATGCGCTCTGGGTTGATGCGCGGGCTTTCCAGCAGGGGGTCGCCGCGCCCGACGTCCCCACCGCGCACCTCCGCGCCGTGGTGGACAGCTATCGGGGGCCGCTGGCCGATGGGCTGACGCTGGCCGATGCGCCCGACTTTGAGCTGTGGCTGATCGCCGAACGCGAGCGCCTGGAGCAACTGTATCTGCGCGCGGTGGAAGCCCTCGTGGAGCGCTATCGCCGCGCGGGGGCCTGGGGCGAGATCGTCACCGTGGCGCGGCGCGCGCTCATTCAGGACCCCCTGCAGGAGCCCCTGCACCGCGCCCTCATGGAAGCCCACGCCCAGCTTGGCGAGCGGCCGGAGGCGCTGCGCCAGTTTGACAGCGCGCGCGCCGTCCTGATGCGGGAGTTGGGGGTGGAGCCCCTGCCCGACACCGAGGCCCTGCGGCAGCGCATCGTTCAGGGCGATTTTTCCGCGGAAGCTTCCCCGCCGCTGCCCCTCCTTCCGGCGCGCCGCCCCCCCCCGAGCCGCCGCCCCACGGTTCCCTTCATCGGGCGACAGGCGGAACTGGCAGCCCTGACCGACGAATGGGAGCGCGCCATCGCTGGCGAGGCCCGCGTGCTGCTGCTCACCGGCGAGATGGGCATCGGCAAGACGCGCCTCTGGCAGGAGTGGCGTGCCACGCTTCCCCCCCACGCCCTGGTGTTGGAAGCCCAATGCCTGCCCAGCACCCAGTCCCTCCCCTTCGCGCCCCTCATCACTCTCTTTTCCGGGGACCCGCTCTGCCGCGAGCTATTCTCAGGGCAGGCGCGGCTTTCTTCCGTCTGGCTGGCAGAGATGGCGCGCCTGCTGCCCGAGCTGACGTGAGGCGTGGCCCGCCCTTCCCGTTCCGCTCCCCCTGCCGCCCGACGAGGAGCGTCGCCGTCTGTTCGAGGCCTTTGTCCAGGTGCTCCGCGCCCTGGGCGCTCGCCCCCTGCTCCTCTTCCTCGATGATGCCCACTGGGCGGATCAGGCCACGCTGGACTGGCTCGCCTTTCTGCTCCATCGAATGGGGCAGGAAGCCCTGCTCCTCGTGCTGGCCTATAGGCCCGAAGACGCATCCGCTCCCCTCGCCAACCTGCTGGCTCACTGGGCGCGGCAGGCAGTGGTGCGCCGCCTTCCGCTCTCGCTCCTCACCGAGGCGGAGGCCGCTTCCCTCCTGATGGCCCTTTTGCCCTCGCCCCCGCCCGGGCTCGCCACCCTCAAGGCCCAGAGCGCAGGCAATCCCTACTTTCTTATCGAACTCGCGCAGGCCGCGCCCGGCGACGTGCCGCCCGCCCTCACCGAGCTTATCCAGGCGCGGCTGGAGCGCCTCCCCGACCCCGCACGCCAGGTGGTGCAGGCAGCGGCCATCCTGGAGCCGAGCTTTGATCTTCCCGCCCTGCGCCGCACCAGCGGGCGCGCCGAGGAAGAGGTACTCGACGCGCTGGATGCCCTGCTGGGCGCGGGCGTGCTGGCCGAGCGCTGGGGGCGCTACGCCTTCGCGCACCCCCTGGTCGCTACAGTGGTGGGGGAGGGACTGAGCAGCGCGCGCCGCGCCTTCCTCCATCGCCGCGCCGCCGAGGCACGGGAAAGCGTGCCCGCCGAGCAGTTGCCCGCCTGGGCGGCGGCCCTGGTGGTGCACCATCGGGAGGCGGGCAACCCCCAGCGGGCAGCCCACTTTGCACAGATGGCCGCCGAGCGTGCCCTCGCCCTGGCAGCCCCGGTGGAGGCTATAGACTTTTTCCATCAGGCCCTGGCGCTCGACCCTACCCCCGCTCGTGAGGTGGGGCTGGGGCGCGCTCTTTATGCGCGTGGCGAGTTGGAGGAGGCGCGCGCAGCCTTCAAGCGGGCGCTGGAGGGCTACGAGCAGCAAGGAGACCCCGCGGGGATCGTGCGGGCGAATCTGGAAATGGCAGCCCTCTTCCTGCCGATGGGGCGCGGCGACGAGGTGCGGCGTTGGGTGGGGCGGGCCTTGGCTGCGCTGGACGTGGAGCGCCAGCCGGAAGAGCACGCCCAGGCGCACTTTCTCCTCGGCGCGGGGTTGGGCCAGAGCGACGGCTCGCTGGCCGAGGCCGAAGAGCACCTGAACGAGGCCGCGCGCCTGGCCACCGAGCACTCGCTTGGCCGGGTGGCCGCGCGCAGTCGCTTCGAACTGGGCAACCTGCTGGCGCGGCGGGGAAACCTTCAGGCAGCCGTGCAAGCCTTCCAGCAGTCCATCGCGCTGTCCGACGCAGAGGGGGACCCGCTCCAAAGCAGCCTTGCCCACAACAACACAGCCTATCACCTCCTGCTGCTGGGCGATCAGGAGGGGGCGCTGAAGCACGTCGAGGCGGGGCTCTTCCTGGCCGAGAGCCGAGATTTTCTGTTGCCGCGCCAGTACCTCTACAGCACGCGCGGCGAGATTGCCCTGGCGGCGCAGCAGTGGGACGAGGCAGAGGCGTGGCTGACGCGGGGCCTGGCCGAGGCAGAGCGACAGGGAAATCGCACCCAGGCAGTTACCTATCAGGCCAACCTGGCCCTGGCCGAGCGCGGGCGCGGCGACCTGGACAGTGCCCTGCTGCGGCTAGACAGCGCGCGCGCGGCGGCGCGCAACCTGCCTGACCCCCACCTGCAAACGCAGATTGACCTCTGGCTGGCCGAGCTTCACCATCAGCGCGGCGAGCGTGCCGCCGCCCTCTCCGCCCTGGTCCGCGCCGAGGCACGGCTGGCCAGCGGGGAGCGCGCCGGGGCTGCGCGCCTGGGCCGCCCGCCTGCGGGAGGGCAGCGAATCCTACAATGAGACTATGAGGACGAAGTAGGACGAGGGCGTGCCGCGCAGGGGTCTGGGTGCCGCACTTTGCCTTCTTGCCTCTATTGCATTCTATCGCCATCGAGATTGGTTTAGCACGCAGTAAGTTGGCGGGTCTAATTTTGAGGGATTTTGGGCCATTGTGACGGACCAGTGTCTGAGAACGGCATGCCACCCCGTTCGAGGGATTGGAGAGCATAATCCCAGCATCGCGGGCAGGCTTTTGGGAGCGACGAACAGGTGGGGTTGCCCACAGTCCAGCGGGCTTGTATAATTGGGCTCAGACCCATCTGAAAACTAACACCAGCTATCTCAACGATTGCGAGAGCCGCTTGGACCCCGGAAAGCAGCCAGCCTGAGACATTGAAAGTGCAGGGCCCTGGCTGTTTTTTTGTTGCCGCGCGGCATTGCCCATCGGAAACAGGAGGATGAATGCGGATAGAGGGGGATCATACGTTCAATGCACCTCGTGAGACGGTCTATACCCTCTTGCGGGACCCCGATGCCCTGGCGCAGGCCATGCCGGGCGCGACGACTCTCACGCGCGGGCTTTCCGACGACCGTTACGAGGCGCAGGTCAACGTTAAGGTCGGTGCGATCAACGGTACCTACGGAGGAACCGTGCAGGTCAGCGATCAGCGATTTCCCGAAGCGCAGCTTCGTGCTGCTCGTGGAGGGGCGCGGCGCGGCAGGGATCTTGAAGGGCGAGGGCACTGTGGATCTGGAGGAGGTGGACGGTGGCACCGCGATCCACTTCGCCGGCGAGACCCAGGTGGGCGGGAAAATCGCCCAGGTCGGGCAACGCCTTATTCAGTCGGTCGCGCGCGGATGATCAGCCAGGGACTGGAATCGTTGGAAAAGCAGCTAGCGGCTCAGCACACGGAGGTGTCGAAGAGACGGACGACGCGGACGGGATGTGAGTCAGACTTACAGGCGGTGCTTCCCCTTGCCCGCCCTGCCCCATAAATGCCGAAGCTGCGTCCCCGGCAGCCGCGCCGCGCCGATTGCGACCAGGCCGATGGCGTGCCACATCTGATACTGCACGCCGGTCTGCCACCAGCCCATCGCCTCCGGGCTGAGCGCCGCGCGCAGGCCGCGCGACCTGAATGCGCCGAGCATGACGCCCAAAGCGGCGAGCAGGGCACCGGCGAGGAGAGGGAGGCGGTCTTGCGGGGACATAGCGGGGCCTTATTGTATCTGCTAAAATCCATGGCATGAAGTGGCTGAGATCACGCATCGGGGCTGCCCTCGATGACTGGCAGGGCGCCCTGATGATGGGCCTCACCCGGCACTTGACCTTCCTGATCTTCGATACGCCGCGCGACGCTTTCATCTACGGTGTTGGTGCGGCTCTGGCCTGGGTGTTCATGAACATAATTTTTGGTCCGATCCGGCGTAAACAAACGCGACGTTAACCATCTCCTGCCAGAAACCTCCTCATGCAGGTACAACATCAGGAGCGACGAGATCGCCGCGGCGCGCGCGCAGCTGCACGACTGCGTGCACCGCGTACTCGCCGCCGAGACGCACTCGGTCCAGCGCCCGCCGGCGCCGGGTTCGGACGGCGTGCTCGGTCGCGCGCAATTCCATTACGATTGCCTGGGCGACGATGAAGCCGTGGCCCTGCTCGAGAAAATGAACGTCGCGATGTTCCGTCTCCGCCAGGCGTTGCTGGCCGGCGACGAGGCGGACTATCGGGCGCAGCGCAGCGCCCTGAAGGGCCTTTCGGCCGCCTGGCTCTATCACGCGCCCCTGCACCGGGTCGCCGAGCTGCTGCCGCCCGAGGGTGCGGCCTGAATACTCAAGCAGGTTGATCGACACCCATAGTCATCCCGGCGAAAGCCGGGACCCATGAACACCTTGGTTCACGGGAATGCGATGACGCGGGAAGCCTGAGCGCCAATTTCCGA
>CAVRLZ010000033.1:0-286617 GCA_963721895.1 uncultured Chloroflexia bacterium
TGGATCAGGTGATTCTGTGGGGGCTGATCTGTGTGATCACCGCGTTTTACCTCTCCCGCCGCGGCAGGTGGGGGATCGGGCTGGTCGTGGCCTACCTGCTCAACCTCTCCCTGATCCATCTGCCCGGGCGCTGTGGTCGCGCTCCTTCCCTGGTTCAGCAGCTATACGCCGATGGACGACGCGGGGTTTCGGCCTGTCGCTGTGGGGGCTGGCAGCCTTTTGCATGGGCGCGCTGGCCCTCCCGCATCGCTTTGCTCCCGTCAGGGTTGTTCGAGCAAGTGCCGGAGCAGCGCGTACACGCTTTGCTGCCTCTTTCTATAATCTACTTGCTGCTCGGTCTCCTCATTCTTCTTCTCTATCCCGTGCTGGCTGCTATCCCCACGGTGCGCGCGCTGGTGGTTTCGGGGCAGTTGCTCATCCTCGTTGGTATCTGTCTTGGCATGCACCACGCGTGGCAGAGTGGCAGGTCCTCGAGCCTCTGGTTCTGGGGTGCCATCTCGTTGCTTCTTCCGGTTGTTACTCTCGTGCGTATTGGCTTTCTGGGGTACGGCATCGTGCATCTTTCGGTGGTGGGCACCTTTTTTGGGCGCCACGTTCGCCTCCGATGTCGCCATCTGCTCGGGGGCCTACTGGTGGTCTACCTCCTCCTCTCGTTCTATGTGACGTATATGCGGGATCGTGGTGAACTGCGCGCTGTGGTGTGGGGTGGTGAGAGCTATGAGGCTCGCTCTGGGATTGCCCTTGCCATGTTCTCGAATTTCGAATGGTTCGACCCCCACAATGATGCCCATCTCAGCAGGGTCGCGGATCGGCTCGATCAGAACTGGTTGGTGGGGGCAGCGCAGGAGCATATGATCGCGAACCAGACCCCCCTCCTGCTTGGCGAGACAATTCGTGATGGATTCCTTGCGATGGTCCCGCGGATCCTCTGGCCCGGCAAATCCGTTGCGGCGGGCAGTGGAAGCCTGGTGACGTACGCCACCGGGGTCGTATTTGCGGACGGTACCAGTGTGGGCGTGGGGCAGATATTGGAGCTGTACATGAACTTCGGCTTTGTAGGGAGTAGTTATAGGCAGCTTTCTACTGGGCCTGCTCATCGCCTATTTCGATCAAAGGGCGTCCGGCTATCTGCAACAGGGGGATCAGCAACGCTTTGCTATGTGGATGGTTGCGGGTATTGTACTGCTGCAGTTTACGGGCGGCTCGGCGGTAGATGCGTTGGGTAGCATGGCGGCTGGCTTCGCGCTGCTTTATGGTATCAATCTGGGGCTGGACGCCCTGGCACGGCGCAGTATGACGACAGGTATGGTCCAGGGGTCGAAGCCCGAACAACCTTTGCCCGCATCCCCCAGCTCGGTTGCGAGGTAATGGGCTCGGACAACCCTATGTCTGTCAACGCCTCCAGCGATCTCCTCGGCCTCTTTCCCTGCTTCTCGTCCAGTACGGTCGGCGGGATCGAATTGAGCGGGCGGCTGGCCTGGGAGGGAATCGAGCGGGATAGCGAGCGGGCACGCCTGTTCATGTACGGCCCGGATGCGACGGGCTGGAATCCCGACTCCACTCATGTGGTGGCCGCCTCGAAGGCGCAGGCAGCGTGGCGGGCGGCGCGCGAGCGATGGCAGGCCAGCACCGTGCTTGTCTGGCATGTGGGGCTGCTGAAGCTACTCCCCTTTTTCCGCCTGCGGAACGCCCGCGTCCTGCTCTTTCTCCACGGCATCGAGATCTGGCGCCCGCTCGATCCGCTGACTCGCTTGCTCCTGGGGCAAGTGGACACATTTCTGAGCAACAGCGACTTCACCTGGCAACGCTGCCTCGAGTTCCATCCGTCGCTGGCAGCGCGCCCCCACCGCACCGTCCACCTGGGGCTGGGCACTCCGCTCCCGAGCGCCCCACCCCCGCCCGACGATCCCCCCGCCGCGCTGGTGGTCAGCCGCCTGGCGCGCGACGAGGATTACAAGGGGCACCGCGAGCTGATCCAGGCCTGGCCGCGCGTGCTGGAGCGGCTGCCGACGGCGCAGCTATGGATCGCGGGGGAGGGAGACCTGCGACCCATCCTGGAACAACAGGTCGAGCACCTCGGCTTGAGCAGCCAGGTTCACTTCCTGGGGCGAATCAGCGAGGCAGAGAAAGAGACGCGCCTCCAGCGCTGCCGTTGCCTCGCCATGCCCAGCCGCGGCGAGGGCTTCGGCCTCGTCTACCTCGAGGCCATGCGCCAGGGCCGCCCCTGCCTCGTCAGCACGCTTGATGCGGGCCGCGAGGTTGTCAACCCGCCGGAGGCCGGCCTTGCTGCGGACCCGGCGAACGTGGATGCCATCTGGCTGACGCGCTTGTCCGGCTCCTTACCCCTGGGGAGGCGTGGCAACAGTGGTCATGGCAGGCACGGGAGCGCTATAAAACGAACTTTACTGCGAGTAGCTTCAAATCAAGGCTAGTAGTTTCTTTGTTCGACGGATAGGAACCATTTTTTGGTAGTGGTTCTTGAGTAAGTGAGGAAGGGAGGTATAATGGGGGTATGATAACTCAAGAGGTACCGGAAGGCGTCCTAACGTATCGTTGTCGGAGTTGTAGCAGTACGCAACTGGTGAAGAATGGGCACAATCGGTTAGGGCAGCAACAATATTGGTGTAAAGCGTGTGGGGCACGGCGCGTGCTGGAACCGCGTCGCACGCCCAAAGAGGCGAATAGCGACAAGCCGCAAGCGCTAAAGGCGTGTCTGGAACGCTGTAGCTTACGGGGCGTGGCACGCATCTTCCAGGTATCGCGCAACACCCTGCGCGCGTGGATTATCGAGCACTTCAAGAGCCTGCCTAGCTTAGCTGAGACGTTAGTGCCCGCCCAGCCGGATGATGTGCTGGAGTGGGACGAGGTGTGGAGCTTTGTCGGCAAGAAGCAGGAACAGGTATGGTTGTGGACCGTGCTCTGTCGCCGCACGCGCCAGATCGTGGCTTATGCGCTCGGCGACCACAGCGCTGCGACCTGTCAGCGCCTGTGGGAGCAACTGCCGCCTGAGTACCGCACCTGCTACAGCTACAGCGACTTCTGGCGTGCCTATCAAGCCGTACTCCCTGCCGATCAGCACCAGGCGGTGGGCAAGGAAACCGGCCACACCGCTCATCAAGAACGCTGGTACAATACCCTGCGCCAGTGGCTGGGCCGCTATACCCGTAAAACTCTCTCTTTCTCCAAGTCCCTTGCTTGGCACAAGCTCTTCACCCACTGGTTCATCATTGACCACAACCTGCGTTGGGCTCATCGCTTTTCACTTACTTGAGACCCACTACCGATTTTTTTTATGACATCTATAGAGTTGCCTGCGAAACTGGAGGGACTGTCTGCGAAGCAACTGAGGCTGGTACAAGTTGCTATTTATTCATTGCTTACCGGTGTTGTTTTGACAGCACTACCTGTGTTTTTGCTTCGTCTCACAGGGGTTATGGATGATTCTGTGTTCTGGGTAGTAGGTAGGTCACTAAACAATGGGCGGGTGTTGTACCGAGATATCTATTTCACGCAACCACCAATATTTCCTTTATTTCCACAGTTACTATGGACTATATCAAGTAATATTTTTGTGCATCGAGTTGTTCTCGCTCTGCTGTGGATTGTGAATGGGATCGCCTTCTATTCTATTCTTTCGCCGCTTTCAAGATACAAACGGCTTGTACTTGCAGGACTGTTTTTAAGTTCTGCCTTCACTCTTCAATCATACAGTCTTCATACAGAAGTGCTTGTTCTCAGTTGCTTTTTGCTATTCACGCTTCTTTCTCTTCGAGTTCCTTGGAATTTATCCATAATCCTCATAAGTTTGGGTGCATCTCTAGTGTTCTTTATTAAACCTGTTGCTCCGCTTATTTTGTGGCGCCCCTCCTCTATTTCTTTCAGCGATGTCCTCTGCACTTCATAAAGAAGGCATTTGGGTCATTAATTGGAATAGCAATGCCACTTGTGTGGGTTGCTGTTTTTTTGATCCATGAGAACAATATGATCGCCTTCTATCAACAAGTATTTATTAATAACTCCAAGCTTCTATTTAGTTTCAACCAGAATTCCCCTCTTGTTATTGGAGGTTTCTTTTTTGGCTCTTTGATTCTTCCCTGGTTCATGTGGTTGAGTTGGGTTGCCCTCTCGAATAGAAAAATCTCTCGGGACATAATTCTTGCGATCTTTATGCACTTCGTTCTTCTTGTTGTTCTTGTGCTGCGTCCCTTTCCACATTATGGCTTGTTTAATTTATGCTGTATTGTGTGGATTTGCTTTCTACTACGCCATCAGATCAATTCACTGAGTAAAATCAAGGCTGTCGCCTTAGTTTGTCTGGCTGTAATGGCAGTGGCATTTCAGCTATTGTTTGTTACGCTCGCCTTGCGCCGAGGTACTATTCTTACTGAGCTTGAAGAGTATAGAAACGTGCGGGCTTTGGCTAATGGAACGATTCAGGTATTTGCAGGCAATCCCCCGCGCTATTACGTGCTGGCCCAGAACCTTATACCTGCTTTTCCCTACTTATTTATCTACGATACAAATCTTCGATCTGGTGATATGGGATGATTACATGGAGAAGATAGAACAGAATCCGCCGACCTATATTTTTGTTGCCGATGACTTCCGAGCATCCGAATGGGGGCAGCGGCGATCCACGCAGCTAACCGATGCCCAAACTGTCCAAAACTGGGTAAGAAGAGATTGGCCTGTATCGAGAGCTAAGTAGCATGGACTTTCCAGAAGGATTAATCATCTACGAGCGAGCAAGCGATTAGAACACACGGAAGACGTAGTAGCGCCCCATGTGCTTCTCAGACACTCCTACCTCAGCCTGCGCCACGGCGGGCCGAGCGTGGCGGTGCGGCCCATGGCGGCGGGAGTGGCAGGGCGGGGACATATGCTAAAAGTTGTTGCCGCCGTTGCGGAGGGAGTGGGGCGCAGCAGAATAGAGAAAGAAGCGCGCCTCCAGCGCTGCTGTTGCCTTACCCAGCCACGACGAGGGCCACGGCCTCTTCATACTCGAGGCCATACGTCAGGGCCGCCCTTGCCTCGTCAGCACCCACGATGCGGGCCGGGAGGTTGTCAGTTAATACCCTGGCGGCGCCACCCTTACTGCGGACCAAGCAAACGCTGATGCCATCTCTGAAGCGCTTATATCTGACTCCTTACGCCTGGGGAGGCGTGGCAGCAGTGCTCATAGCAGGCGTAGGCGCGCTATGAGCGGCACTTTACGGCGCAGTACTTTCAAGCGCGGCTGGTCGAAGCGATCCCGTAGGACAAATTTGAAATTTGTCCTGGGCTTACTGGAACCTACTCTCTTATGGAGAAACGATGACTGATATGCTTACAAAGATTGCTGCGAAGATGGTTTCGCTAATGCCAAGCAGCGTGAAATTGCGGCTCGTACGACTGCAGCCCCTCATGCAGTTTCTGTATAGACCGGGTCGCATCATTGCCATTCAGACAAAGGTAGGTGTCATTCATTGGAAGGTTGACCACCTGACGTCGCAGCGTCACATCTTAGCCACCTACGAGCCTTACATGCAGGATGCTCTTAGTGAATACGTCCGTTCGAGCGATGTGGTATACGATGTGGGAGCGCACGCTGGTTTTCATAGTCTGATCCTAGGTCACCTTGTTGGACCGGGCGGTCACGTAGTTGCCTTCGAGCCTTACGCTCCCAATCGCGCTTCGCTGGAAGAGCAAGTGCGCTTGAATCCTGAGCTACCGATCACCGTACTTTCGCATGGATTGAGCAGCAGCGAAGGACAGGTGGGATTCAACACATCCGCAGGGAACAGTCAAGGAAGGATAAGCGAACAGGGAACTGGGTTGATCGAAGTACGCACGATTGACAGTTTGGTTCGGTCGGCTTCAATTCCACCTCCTCGACTCCTTAAGATTGATGTCGAGGGCCATGAAGCGGATGTCGTCAGGGGCGCCCGCGAGGCCATTGAACGCTATCGTCCCATATTTGTCATTGATTACAATGACGATACGACGCTGGCTCAGGTGGCCGCGGTGCTGGAACCGTTCCATTACACAATTCGATTGGGTCCGCCTATCGTCGCTATGCCAGCTTGATGACTTTTTCTCTTTAGATACAAATTCAGGATTTGAACCTGGGAATGGAGTAGGATGTCATGGGAGGGGATGGAATACTTCCGACTAAGGCTAATCAAAGAGTTGAGGTCATTGAGGGGTGCTCCGAGGGATTGCTGCCCTTTCAGTCATGTGGTTTCATTTTACGAATGGCGGTAGTCTCATACCTAGAGGGGTCATGGTTGTGGCACTCGGGCAGATATGGCTGGCTGGGCGTAGAAGCCTTCTTTGTTATATCAGGTTTTATCATTCCATATTCTATGTACCAACAACGATATCGCGTTCATCGGCACCTTTTTACCTTCATGATGAAGCGTATTGTGAGGCTTGACCCGCCATATTTTGTTGCTATTGCTCTTAGTGTGATCCTGTGGTATGCATCAACGCTATTACCGGATTTTGGTGGATCAAATCCCACTGTCAGTTTGCCCCAACTGCTTGCGCACGTTGGCTACCTCAATGCGTTTTTGGGCTATGAATGGTTAAATCCTGTGTTCTGGACTCTAGCTATTGAATTTCAATTTTATTTATTTGTTGCCTTTTTTTTCCCGTCATACTTCATCCCTCTCAATCAGTTCGTACCTTCTCCCTATTCGCGATGTGTATGGTTGCGTTTGTTTTTCCCGATGGGATGTTCCTGCCGCACTACCTGAGTCTTTTTGCGGCTGGTATTGCAACGTGTTATGTTTATGTTGGCCTTGTTTCACGAAGAGATTACTTCATATTGATGGCAGGAATAGTATCTGCAAGTATTGGTGCTCTTGGTGTCGTGATAGCAATTGTTGGCCTGACATGCGCTTTTTCTATTGCCTTTTTGTCCAGAGTAAAAGTGCGCGGTCTCGCCTGGATTGGCTCTATTTCTTATTCAATATATCTCATTCATGTACCGATTGGGGGCCGGGCAATGAATCTTGGTACTCGATTTCAACCATCTCTATTTCTTTATGTGACAATTCTTTTGTTGGCTGTCACGAGTACCCTTGTTGCTGCCTACGTGATGTACATGCTTGTGGAACGACCCTCGCAACGTTGGTCATCTTCTCTAAAATACGAGGCTATTGAGCATTCGAAGAAAGGTCTATCTCGGTTTTTGAAGTGGCCATTCGCCAGTCACAGCTAGTGCGAAATCAGTAGCGGCATTACAAAACGTGTGCATATACATCCTCTACGTGATCACCTCCCTCAGCCTGCGCCACGGCAGGCCGAGCCTGGCGGTGCGGCACGGGGGCACACGGCGCACGTCGTGGCCACCGACGCGCAGAGGGCGGGGCGCAGCAGAGTAGAGAAGAGATGCCCGTTCTATACAGTCGTGCATTCAATGCTATAAGGATGTAAGAGAGATGAGTGATCAAATAGATGCCCAACGCTACCAGTACAGTAACGCCGATACGGGGCACCATCACGCTTATTTGCTACCAGCCGTCCAGGAATGTTTAGCCTCGCTACATCCGGCTGAATCGCAGAGGCACATTTTTGATCTGGGCTGTGGGAACGGAGCCGTAGCAGCCTGGCTGCATAGCAAAGGCTACATCGTAACAGGGGTTGACCCCTCTATCGAAGGAATCCGGGAAGGTCGTCGGACCTATCCTTACCTGAAGCTTGCACGAGGGGTCCGCTTATGATGATTTGCCTTCTAAGTATGGGACAGTTTCCCGTCGTCATCAGCCTGGAAGTGGTAGAACATGTTTACTATCCTCGGAAGTTTGCTGAGACGCTCTTTGGGCTTGTTGAATCAGGCGGCGTTGCAATTGTCTCTACCCCTTACCACGGATACTTCAAGAATCTTGCTCTGGCCGTTTCGGGAAAAATGGATGATCACTTCACGGCACTGTGGGACGACGGACACATCAAATTCTGGTCTGAGAAGACCTTACACCAGCTACTCAACGAAGCAGGATTTGTCTCTGTTGCTTTCAAGCGAGTTGGCAGAATCCCACTGCTTGCCAAATCCATGATTGCCATCGCGCAGAAGCGATAGCTGTCCCAAATCCGCAATCCGCAATCCCAAATCCGCCATGCGCATCCTCCACGTGATCCCCTCCCTCAGCCTGCGCCACGGCGGGCCGAGCGTGGCGGTGCGGCGCATGGCGGAGGGGGTGGCGGGGCGGGGGCACACGGTGCATGTCGTCGCCACCGACGCGGAGGGGGCGGGGCGGATGGCGGTGCCGCTGGAGCAGCCGCTGGAGGAGGGGGGCGTCACTTACCGCTACTTCCGGCGGCAGAGCGGCTTCTACACCTTTTCCTGGCCCCTCACCCGCTGGCTGGCGGCCGCACGTCCGGGACTATGACGTGGTGCACATCCATGCCCTCTTTTCCTATGCCAGCGTGCCCGCGGCGTGGTATGCCCGGCAGGCCGGGGTGCCCACCATCGTGCGGCCGCTGGGCACGCTCAACCAGTGGGGGATGCGGGAGCGCCATCCCTGGCTGAAGCAGCTTTCCTTTCAGCTTTTCGAGCGGCACATCCTGGCCCACGCGGCGTGCGTGCACTTTACCAGTGAGGATGAGCGGGAGCAGGCGGGGGCGCTTGGCGTTACAGCGCCCGCCGTGGTTCTACCCCTCGGCATAGACTTGGCGCCCTTCCGCGCCCTCCCACTCGCAGAACGGTTTCTGGCGCGCTTCCCCGCGCTGCGGGGTCGCTCCCCTCGTGCTTTTCCTGTCGCGCGTGGACCCGAAGAAGGGGCTGGAACTGCTGCTGCCGGCCCTTGCATCGGTGCCTCACGCCACGCTCGTCATTGCGGGTAGCGGCGACGAGGGCTATGTGGCATCGTTGAAACGCCTCGCCCGCGAGCTGCACATCGAGGAGCGCATCGTCTGGGCCGGCTACCTGGAGGGCAACGACAAGCTCGCCGCCCTGGCCGCCGCCGATCTCTTCGTCCTCCCCAGCTACTCCGAGAACTTCGGCATCGCCGTCGTCGAGGCCCTCGCCGCGGGGCTGCCCGTGCTGATCACCGACCAGGTAGCCATCCACCGCGAGGTGGCGCAGGCGGGCGCGGGCCGCGTCGTTCCCTGCGACAGCGACGCCCTGGCAGGGGCGCTGGCGGCGCTGCTGGACGATGCGGGGGCG
Organism: uncultured Chloroflexia bacterium; assembly: GCA_963721895.1. GTDB lineage: Bacteria > Chloroflexota > Anaerolineae > Ardenticatenales > Ardenticatenaceae > CAVRLZ01. Next base: position 9,149 of record CAVRLZ010000033.1, read on the forward strand.
CGGCAGGCGATGGGGGCGCGGGGGCGGGCGCTGGCGGCAGAGCGCTTTTCGCTGGAGGAGATGACGAGCGGGCTGGTGGGGTTGTATGAGGCGGTGGTGGGGGCAAATAGGAGCTCGAGCCGTGGCAACATGGAAATTGACTAACCTGTGTACACAATGACTCCCCTCATCCCCCTCACCGCCATCGTCCTGACCTTCAACGAGGAAGCCAACCTGCCCGACTGCCTCGCCAGCCTGAGCGGCTGGGTCCAGGCGCTCTTCGTCGTGGACTCGGGCAGCAGCGACCGCACTCTGGAGATCGCGCGGCAGCACGGGGCGACAATCGTGGCGCATCCCTTCGAGACGCATACGAAGCAGTGGGCCTGGGCGCTTGCCACTCTACCCATTGAGAGCGAATGGGTCATGGGATTGGATGCGGACCAGCGGGTGACAGCCGCCTTGAGGGAAGAATTGATCCGCTTGTTTTCCGAGGAACCGCACCGACTCGAGGGCATCCAGGGGCTCTATTTGAATCGGCGCCACATCTTTCGGGGCAGATGGCTGCGGTATGGGGGGCTCTACCCCAAACATCTGCTCAAGCTTTTTCGCCGCAACAGCGTGCGCCTAAGCGAGGCCGATCTGGTGGACCACCACTTCTATGTGGACGGGCACACCCTCGCGCTCGCCCACGACATCATCGAGGAGAACCGGAAGGAAAACGACATTGCCTTCTGGATTGACAAGCACAATCGGTACGCGAAGCGACAGGCGCAGGAGGAGTTGCTGCGACGCCTGGGGCGGGCTGGCCTCTTTCCCCCAGGCTCTTGGGCACCCCGGACGAGCGCGTGACCTGGGTCAAGCAGCGCTGGTACCAGTTGCCTCTCTTCCTGCGCCCTTTCATCTATTTCGCCTATCGGTATCTGGTGCGGCTCGGCTTTCGGGATGGCAAGCAGGGCTTCATCTTTCATGTCCTGCAGGCTTTCTGGTACCGCCTCCTGGTGGACATCCATCTGGATGAGTTGCTCCGTGCGCCCGCGACGAACCCACCCAACAGCGAGGAGAGCGCATGATGGAGCAGATGATTCCACCGCATACCATCGTCGCCGGCAACCCTGCCCGCATCATACGCAAGATTGTCATCCCCACATCGCAACCCTCCATCACTCCAACATCTGACCACCATGCTCCCTGAACCAACGCGCCACCCCGACGCGACCACTTCTGGGCAATTGATGGAGCAGTTATATGTGGAGTATGATAAGTTCTGACTTCTCATGAAGCATAGCTCGCCACTCTAACAGATCGGCGTATAGGGAGTGGTCATCCGGTGGTACCCCTTTGTCTTGAATACGCTCTTCCAACTCCGAAAGGGTGCCATAGTGCTGCTGCATCTGATCAATCACTTTTCCCAGCTCGAGCAATCGCTCCGTGACACCGGCAGCAACCCCTTTCTGGATCAGCTCCTCGTCTGTTAGCGGGAGCACGGCTGTCGCCCGTTCCAGAAGTTGATAAGCTCGTGAGGTAGTTGCGCTCATACGCCTCCCCTATATAGTGGTAGTCTACATCGTATAGAACTGAACTATACCAGAGAGCACCCTCACCCCAAAGCTGACCCCTACGGACGGAGATGGGCAATGCCACGGCACTGCCGTCACTGCTGCTCGTCGTATAAATGTCCGCAGGACTTTACCGCTTTATCGCTCCACCGCTCCACCGCTTCAAGGCTTCAACGCTATGCGCATCCTACTTCTAATCATCCAATTCCCCCCCGACGTGAACACCTCCGGGCAGCTGATGGAGCAGCTGGGCGTGGAGTGGGTGGCGCGGGGGCATGAGGTGACGGTGATTACTGCCTTCCCGCACTACGAGCGCTTCGAGATTTGGGAGGCGTATCGGGGGAAGGTGGTGGAGCGCGAGGGGTGGAAGGGGATGGAGGTGTGGCGCGTGTGGACCTATACGGGGGGGAGCAAGGGCAACATGGTGAACCGCCTGCTCAGCTACCTGGTTTACAGCGTCCTCGCTACCCTCGTCGGGCTATTCTCGCGGCAGCGCTACGACGTGATCCTGGCGCCGAACGGGGGCTTCTTCACGGGTTTCGCCGCTGCGCTCATCGGTGCCGTCAAGCGGGCGCCCTTCGTGTACAACGTGCAGGATCTCTACCCCGAAACACCCGTGCGCGCGGGGCAACTCACCAACCGCTGGGCCATCCGGGGCATGGAGCAGATGGAGCGGGCGATGTACCGCCTGGCGCAGCAGATCAGCGTCATCACCCCCGCTTTCAAGCAGAACATCGAGGCCAAGGGGATCGCCCCTGACCGGATTGCCGTCATCCCCAACTTTGTGGACACCGACTTTATCCGCCCCCTGCCCAGGGCAAACGCGTGGAGCACGCGCCAGGGGTTGGACGAGCAGTTCGTCGTCACCCACGCCGGCAACCTGGGCTATGTGTACGACCTGGAAACCCTGCTGGAGGCGGCGGCGCTGCTGCGCGACGAGGCGAACCTCTGCTTCCTGATCATCGGCGATGGCGTGGCGAAGGCGGCGCTGGAAGCAAAGGCGAGGGCGCTGGCGCTCGACAATGTGCGCTTCCTCCCCTTCCAGCCGCGCGACGAGCTCCCCCTGCTGCGCGCCACCTCGGACGTGCAGGTGTCGCTTTACAAGCGCGGCTCGGCGCAATTTTCGATGCCGTCGAAGATTTATGAGATCATGGCAAGCGGGCGGCCCCTGCTGGCCAGCGCCGACCCGGGCAGCGACGTGTGGGCCCTGGTGGAGGGCAGCGGCTGCGGCATCGTGGTGGAGCCGGAGGCGCCGCGCGGGCTGGCGGATGCGATTTTGAAGCTGTACCGCGATGCGGCGCTGCGCGAGGCGATGGGGCAGCGCGGGCGCGCGGTGGTGCAGGCCTCGTACTCGCGCCAGGCGGTGGCGGCACGCTATGTCGCCCTGCTGGAAGCGGTGCGGGCGGGTGGGCGGGGACCCCTTGATTGAGCGGGGTGACCGACAGGGTGTGATGCAAATCACCGCTCGCTTTGAAGTTGCATTTGGTTGCAAACTGGTGTATAGTGACCGTCATTGGATAGGACGGAAACTGGTTTCCTGGCATCAGCCGGGGGTTGTCTAGGCTAGGCTGAGTTTTTGGTGTGGGGGGCATATTGGAAATCAGGGAAGATTCCCTTGCTGATTGGTTATCACTTGGACCCCTTCTTCGGCGGGACGAAGTGTTAGGCAGAGCATCCCTCTTTTTTCCACAGTGCTGCATCCTCAGTTTCCCCCATCCGTCTGCCGCTCGCTCTTCCCTATACCCTCATTGACGAGGGGGGTTTCTGCTTGACCTCGCACCCTCTTCACTCTTTTCAGCATGACCCTATTGTCCGCTGCAATCTTTGCTATGCGTTCTGCACAGGTGGGAACGCCCTCTATCTTTCTATCCAGAATCTTAATGAGGAGAAGTAGATATGAGTACTCACTCCCCACTCGTTCATGGCTCTCTGTCGCGGTCGGAGCCCGGCACCCTGTTGGGCGACGTGGCGGCGCGGCGCACGCGCGAGCCAATCTTAAAGCGGCCGCTCGATTTTCTGCTGGCGTCGCTGATGCTGCTGGCATCTTCCCCCGCTGTGGCTGCTCATCGCCCTGGCGATCAAGCTGGAAGATGGGGGGCCGACCTTTTACTATCAGACGCGCTGGGGGCGGGACGGAAAGCCCTTCCGGGTGCGCAAGTTCCGCACCATGGTGGCGGACGCGGACAAGCGCTTCGGCATCCTTCAGGCAACGGTGAATGATTCGCGGATCACGCGGGTGGGGCGCACCCTGCGGGCGATGGGCATGGATGAGCTGCCGCAGATCGTTAGCATCTGGCAGGGAGACATGAGCTTTGTGGGGCCGCGCGCCCTGGCCGTGGGCGAGGTGGTGACGGGCCCGGACGGGGCGGCTATCCCTTACGAGGCGGTGCCTGGCTTTCGGGCGCGGCTGGCGGTGCGCCCGGGGCTGACGAGCCTGGCCACCATCTTTATCCCGAAGGATTCGCCGCCCCGCCGCAAGTTCCGCTACGACCTGCTCTACATCCGTCGGCAAACGTTCCTGCTCGATGTGTACCTGATCGCGCTCTCCTTCTGGATCAGCTTTAATGGAAAGTGGGAGTCGCGCGAGCGAAAGGTTTAGCTGCCCGGTGCGGGGGGTCGGCGGCGAATAAAGCGCGGTATGGGACAATGGTTGGGATCGGGGGGGCTGAGGCGCGTCGGCAGGTGGCTGGCGCGTCGTCGGCCCTTTTTGTTGCCGTCGGGGCGGCGCGACCTGCCGCGGGTGCCCGCGGCGGTTCCCCTCGTGCGTCAGCCGGCTTTGAAGCGCGGGATGGATCTGTTTTTGAGCGGCCTCGGGCTGCTGCTGTCGGCGCCGCTCTGGCCGCTGATCGTGGGCGCGATTCGCAGGGAGGACGGCGGCCCGATCTTCGATCCGGAGATGCGTTGGGGGCGCGGAGGGGTGGGCTTTCGCATCCTGAAGTTTCGCACCGTGGCGCGCTCGCCGGATCAGCCGGGCGCCCTGCCCAGCCCCACCGGGGAAAAGCACTTTACGCGGGTGGGGCGCTTTCTGCGGGCGCGGGGGCTGGATGAGATTCCGCAGCTGATCAACATCTGGCGGGGCGAGATGAGCTTTGTGGGGCCGCGCCCCCTGGCGGTGGCCGAGATTCCCGTTCACCTGGAGCCGGAGCTCCTGGCGCAGCGACGGTTCGAGGGCTTCGTGGCGCGCCTGGCGGTGCGCCCTGGGCCTGACGGGGATCGCGCAGGTGTATGGCTCCAAGTACCTTCCGCATCGCGCCAAGTTTCGCTACGATCGCCTCTACATCGCACGACAGAGCGTGCTGCTGGATCTGCGGTTGATCCTGCTTTCCGGCTGGCTCAGCATCCGCGGGCGCTGGGAGATGCGCGGGAAGAAGCTATGAGAGACGCTGAGGGGGATTTGGGTATCAGGACAAGATAGGATACTCTCCCTGGATGCGGGTCCGGGTGGCGGACCGCTCGTGCTTACTATACTGTTTGTTTAAGGGGGTTTGTCTGTGATTCTAGATGTCGCGATTGTTGGGGCTTCCTCTTCAGGTCTTTATGCGGCGGCCCTGCTGGCGCGGGCGGGGCGGCGCGTGGCCGTGTTCGAGCGCCAGGCCGAACTGGCGCCCGCCCGCCGGACGCTGATTATCACCCCGCAGCTTTGTCAGATTATCGGCTATACCCCGGATGAGGCACTGCTCCACACGATCGAGTGGATGGCTGTGGAAACCCCCAGCGCCTCCACCGCGGTTCGGCTCAGTGATCCAGATTTGATCATCGAGCGCCACGCGATGGCGCTTCACCTGGCGACGCGGGCCGAAGAGGCAGGCGCAGAGCTATGCTATGGCTTCCGCTTTGAGGGGCTGGCCCCGCATGCGGAAGGGTGCGCGTTGACCTTCGCCACGCCGCAGGGGCGCCAGGAAGTGGTGGCGCGCGCCGTGATTGGGGCGGATGGCCCCTTCAGCGATGTGGCGGCGGCGGCGGGGATCCCGCGCCCCAGCACAGTGCCCATCCTGCAGGCGGAGGTGCGGCTTCCCTCCGGCTGGGACCCGCGCGTGTCGAAGGTGTGGTTCGATGTCAACGATACAAAGTACTTTTACTGGCTGATTCCAGAGTCGAGTAGTCGCGGGGTGCTTGGCCTGGTGGGCAACGAGCGACGCAACACGCGGCCCGCGCTGGAGGGCTTTCTGGCCCAGCAGGGCATGGAGGCCCTGGCCTATCAGGGTGCCTGCGTCGCCATGCACCACCCGTCGCTGAAGCCCTATGGCCAGGTGGGGGGGGCGCCCGTGCTGCTGGTCGGGGATGCGGCCGGCCAGGTGAAGGTGAGCACGGTGGGGGGGAGCGTGACGGGCTTCTGGGGCGCGGCGGCCGCCGCCGAGTCGCTGCTTCAGGGGATCCCGTACGCTCGCGCGCTGCGCCCGCTCAAGCGCGAGTTGGATGTGCATTGGCTGGTGCGCCTGCTGCTGGAGCGGCTGGACAACCGCGGCTATGATCGGCTGGTTGAAGCGATCAACCCCTCGGTGCAGCGCTTCCTGAGCCAGCGCAACCGCGACGAGATGGCGGGGGGAATCTGGCAATTGCCCTTTCGACAGCCAAAGTTTCTGCTGCTGGGCCTTTCCATGCTGCGCCGCCCTGCCGCCCCGAAGGTCATGGATGTGCTGCGCTCCACGTAGCGGGGGACCATGGGCCGTGCCCTGGTATAACAAAGAGGCTCCCCCCGGGGAGCCTCTTTTTGCTTGGGAGCCAAACGCCCTCTTAGTCGCCGGGCTTCAGGCGGGTGGCGTTCGGGGGTGCGGCGGCAGGCGGCAGCGCGGCGGCGGGTGGCGGCGCGGCGCTGATAAAGCCGACATCGTCAATGAACAGGTTGCTGTTGAAGCTGGAGTCGGTCTCGGCGCGAATCTCGAGCAGGAGGGTCTGCCCCGCATAGGGGCTGAGGTTCACCACGCGCTGTGACCCAGCCATTGGTCTCGCTGGCGTCACAGAGGGAGTAGACCTCGAGGACGGTTGTCTCGTTGACGAGGACGCCACCGAAATCGTAGCCGCACTCATCCTCGGACGCGATCCAGTGCCAGTAGCTCAGGTAGGGAGCGCTTGGCGGGACGGTGACCTGCTGGCGGATGAGCGCGATCTCGTCAAAGGCGCCGCCGAGCCACGCGCCCCAACTGCCGCTGTGCGGCGGCAGCGGAAAGTCCGGCACTGCGTAGATGATGGGGTAGCCGGTGAGTGACAGTTCGCTCCACCCCACGTGCCCCTCTTCAAAGCCGCTGTTGAGCAGCGGGAAGAAGGGAGGGAGGGGGGTGGCGGTGGCAGTGGGCGTGGCGCTAGGCAGGATGGCGGTGGCGGTCGCGGTAGGCGTGGCGGTGGGCAGGAAGGGGCGGAGGACTATGGGCAGATAGAGGAAGGGAGACGGATTGGTCGTGGTCGCAGTAGCGGTAACGGTTGGGCTGCGGGTCCCCGTAGCGGTGACGGTGGGGGTCCGCGTGGCGGTGCGGGTGGCGGTAACGGTGGGGGTCCGCGTGGCGGTAGGGGTGGCCGTAGGCGTACTGATTGCCCCCGGGCTGGTCTGAATCTGGTAGCTCTGCGCCGGGCAGGAGGAGGGATCGGAGGAGAGTTGCTCCTGATTCGTGATCACGGCCACGACGCTGGTGCAGGCGGCGGGGTTGAAATTGGCGAGCGTTACGGTGGCGCCCGCGCCGGCTATGGCGGAGAGGGGGTGCACGGTCAGGGTGGAGCCCGTATCGCACACGACGCTGGCGCGGAGTTGCCCGCCGCCGGAGGTGTTTTGCAGGGTCACATTGTAGGGCGCGCTTCCGCCGGGCAGGCGAATCCAGTTGAGGGTGTAGTGGTTCTGGATGGAGCCGCTATAGCTGCCACCGACGCTGCTGACCGTGCCGTGGACGCTGGTAGCCCCGGCGCTGGCAACATAGTTGGGCCCTTCTTCGAAGCAATAAGGAAGGGAATATCCGCCCGTGCAGGGTTTGTTGAACTTGGCAGCTATGGCATAGTCGTGGTAGGCGGCAGCGAGGGAACTCCCGCGCGCGACCAGCGGTGCGTTGAGGGCATCCAGGCCGGTGGGCGCCCCCTGGCTCACCGATTCCCAGAAGTCCTGCATGATTTGCTCGCCCGCATTGGGGCTGCCGGTGCCGAAGCGCTCGGTGAGGCCGCGGAAGGTGATCCAGTAGGGGTACGGGGAGGGGTTGTACTGCCCCATGCAGGCGTTAAAGGAGGGCCAGAGGTAGTTGTAATTGTCATTGGCCGAGTCGAAGACCTCGTCCTCCATCCACGTGGCGCTGCCCTCAACAAAGCTGTCGTCCGGCGCGTCGGAGCCGACGATGGCGCCGTAGCCGAACTGGACAGAGTGATGGAACTCGTGGGCCACAGTGGCCTCCAGGGCTTGCTGGGCGGTGCCGGGGAAGCCGCTGTAGTCGCGGTTGAGCACCATGCAGGAGGCGTAGGCGTCGTTCTCGTTCCAGGGGGTGTTCGGGTTGTTGCCCACAAAGCCCGCATGGAGCCCGCCGTTCGTCACGTAGCCGTACAGGCCACCGCCCAGGGCATCTATGCGGACGTGGTAACGGTTGCCCGGCGGCGGGTTGGTGCCGACAGGCGGGGCCGCCCACCCGAAGCCATCCACCTCGGTTCCCCAGGTGGTCTCAAGGGCGGCGAGGTAGCTGTCGAGCGTGAGGCCGCCGCCGATGGTGCCATACTCTACATAATAATGCTGACTGTTGGTCGAATTGGGTAGCGCGTTGCTGGAGCTTCCACAGGCGGCGCTGAGCAGCCGCAGGGCAGCCGTGCGCTCCGTGCCAGCCTCGAGGCGGGAAAGGGTTTCCTGCAGGCGGAGAAGGGGCAGGGTGCCATCCCAGGGCCGCTCGCTGCGAAAGCGCGGCGGCAGGCTATCGTAGTCAAACAGCGCATAGGCCAGGAGCAGGGCTGCGCGCTCCTGGTCCAGGGCTCCCGCCTCGCGTGCCGCCTCGATTAGCTCGGGCGTGGTGGGGGAAAGAAGGCGGCGCGGCGTTTCGCTGGCAGGGCGTGGGGCGTAGGGCGTGGCCGGCGCCTGCGCGGCCAGCGAGGGGGTGCCCAGGCCCCCGATCCTTAGCCCGATGATTGCCAGGCAGAGCAGGCAGAGCGCGACAAGGCCTGTAGCTCGACTCGTGGGGTGCATGCAGAACTCCTGTGAAAAAGAAGAAGGCTCAGGTATAAGGGTTCAATGAGCTTGTTCGGTGGCGCGCGAGCGATACCAGGTGGCGGCGAGCCAGCCCGCGCTGTTGGCTATCAGGTCGTAGAGCGTGTCTCGAAGGTCCCACTGCATGTTGATGGCGCTGGCGTCGCCACCCGTGCGGCGCAATTCTTCCTGCTGCATGCTCCATTCGCCAGTCTCCCACACGGCGGAGAGGGTGGCCAGGATGGCCGCGCTGAACAGCGCGGGATGGCGCCCCAGGGGCCGCACCAGGGGGGCCAACGGGCTTTCCTCGGGGAGGGCGTCGGCCAGGGTTTGAATGCCATCCTGCAGGAGCAGGGTGACTGCGAAGGCCGTGGTGCTGTGAGGGATCGCGTCCAGCCCGAAGCCGAACAGTTGCCACTCGCCCAGGTCGCCCTTGTAAATATTAAAGCGTGGGTGCGACACGGCATAGCCGAGCGCGGAGGGGGCCACGTACCAGGCCCATGTGGGATTGTTGACGCATAGGGCGTCGAGCGCTCGGTAACAGGCACCGAGGGTGGGTTCCTTCTGGCAAAGCGCGTTCAGCCCCAGGGCGCGATCAAGCGCGGCCACCCATTCGGGCATCCACAGGAGCACGCTGTTGCCCAGGCCGTGGGGGAGCCATGTGGTGGGCAACGTGGGAAAGGCTGCACGGTTGGCACGGGCCGACTCGGCAAGGATCAGCCAGGTTGCAGCACGTGTTTTCCATCCTGGTCGCACGCGGTTTCTCCTTCATTGTGAGCGTTGCTACACTAGCGCCTATGACTAGCTTAGACACCCTTCACCAATTCAATCTGGTTACGTTTAATGCGTTTGGCGTTCCGTCGCTGTGGACGCGCGCCCGGCTGCGTACCATCGCGCGGGAGCTAAACGATCGGGCGCTGAACGCGGTGTGCCTGCAAGAGGTGCAGTGGTACCGCTACGTACCGATCATCTCGCGGGCCTTCACCTCGCTCCCCTTCGCCTCGTGGGAGCCGCACTTGTACGCGCCAAAGGGTGGGTTGATGACGATGACCCGCGAGCCGCAGCACGATGCTCGGTTTATCCCCTTCGAGGAGCGCGGCGGCTTTCTGGGCCCCAGCCTGGCGGACCGAATGCTGCACAAGGGGATGCTGCTGTCCCGTCTCCAGCATGGGAATATGCCTATCACGTTGATCAACACGCACCTAGCTGCCAACTATTCCGGTAACTGGGAACGCTCCAACCGCTACGCCAAGCTGGAAGCGGCGCAGTTGACCCAACTGGCGGCGGTGGTTAACGAGCAGCCTGCCGAGCACATGGTCATCGTGGTGGGAGATTTTAATATTCCGCGCTACTCCTGGCTGTACCATGAGTTTCTGGCGCAATCCGGGCTGCATGACCCACTCGGCGAGCAGGACGGCCCGACCTATCGGCCCCACCCGCGCCTGCCCGCGCTACTCTCGTCCCTGCTGACGATTGCGATTGATCACGCGCTGGTGCGGATTCCATCAGGCGTGAACGCGCAGTACGAGTCGTTGATCATCCTGCGCGACAAGGTGCAATTGATCAACGGGCGGCAGGCGCATCTATCGGACCACTACGGAATCCACCTGCGGGTAGAGTGGCCCCGCGACCCGGTGGCGCCCCCGGTGGAAGCGGTGACTACGGCTCAATCGAGTTGAAGAACTCCGCCTGCCAGCGCCATGACTGGCGGTCGTCGGCGTGCCACCACTGTTTCAGGTAGCCTGCTTCCCCGCCGGGCAGCAGTACGATGGTGTCTAGATCGGCCTCGGTGGGCCAAATGTCCTCACGCTGGATCTCCTCTCCCTGGCGGCGCAGGCGGCAGATGGGGGTTTCCTGCGTCCGCTCCAGATTTTTCCCGAAGGCCAGTCGGTGGCCTTCCTCATCGGTAACTTCCACCGAGATGCGGGCGGGCGCGGCATGGAGCAGGATCGTGTCGCTCGGTTCGATTCGACCACGCGCCAGCAGGAGCCCGGTCGCTGCTGCGTCGGGGAACCACACTGTCCAGTCGTGTAAGGGCTGTGCCATCTTCTGTCTCCTGGGTGCTGGTTATATTTCTGCTTGTGCCGCCCCACCTACCGGAGCGCGTTGAGGGTCAGTAGGGCAATGGTGGCACAGAGTGCGGTCAGGCCCGCTTTGTGTTTGAGGTCGCTGCGCGCGGTCATGCCATGTAGCAGGAGGGGACGGCTGTGGTGGAAGGCCCAGCTATAGCTCACCCCATGGCGCAGCCCCAGGGCCACATGCGTTGCTAGCAGCAGCGTTTCCAGCGTGCTCCAGGCCAGCAGGCTTTCCAGCAGGAGGATGTCTGCGTCCGGCGCAAGAAAAGAAAAGAGGAGCAGAAAGGGCAGCATGAGCAGCGTCCACTTTACTGCCTGCCCGATGCGCCATTGCGAGCGGAGCGCTGTGATCTGGCGGCGCGTGAAGGCGCGAATGAGCGAGCGCCGCACTGCTTTTTGCCAGTCGTCTACAAACCAATCCCACGTCCACTGGTCATGCATGGTTCACCTGGGTTCCCACCATCTTTTATTAGTTTAGCTGGAAGCAAAGAAAATGATAAGCGACGAGAGTGCGGCCCGAGCTGTCTTGAAAGTTTTTCTCATGATGAAATGCCGTGCGCTGCTGTCTGCGGTTTATCTTATCCTCCTGGTCTTGCTCGGCCTGAGCGGCTGCCAGCAACGACCGCCCGACGAGGTGGCTGAGACCCCGACTCGCCCCCTCGGCGGTCCTGGTGAGCGCTACGCTGATCCCTACGGCCAGTCGCCCCGCTTCTGCAACAGCGCAGCCGACGGCCCGCCCTACGATGACGGCAACGGTAGAGGCAAGTGCCGCGCCGTCGCCTGCCGAGGCCCAGCGGGCCGCGTTGGTGGCCGCCGCCGAGGCGGTGCGCGAGTTTGATACGGAGCGCTCGGTGCCCTTTGAACTGCTCTCGCGTGCGGGGGTTCGTGAGCGGCTGGAAGCAGACGTGGCGGCAGAGGTGTCCCCAGAGGAGGTGGCGGCGGAGGAGCAGATGAGCAAGTTGCTCGGATTGATCCCGGAGGAGGCTGACCTGCTGGAACTGACGCTTGATTTATTTTCGTCACAGATCGCAGGCTTTTACGAGCCAGCAGAAGGCACCTTCTATCTGGTGGGCGAGGGCGCCGAGGAGGCACCGCTCGGCATTCTGGACCGTGTGACATTTGTTCATGAGTATGTGCATGCGCTACAGGATCAGCAGTTTGACTTAAAGCGTTTCACGGAAGCGGGCGAGACGCTGACCCATGATCAGAGCCGCGCCTTCCAGGCACTGGTGGAGGGGGATGCGCAGTGGGCCACGACGCAGTATCTTCTGGCCTACCTGGAGCCGGAGGAGATTGGGGAGCTGTTGGAGGAGAGCGGGGCATTGAACGATGCGTCGCTGGAAGCGACCCCACCCTTCTTGCGCGATTCGCTCACTTTCCCTTACCTGTTTGGCATGACATTCGTGCAGCGGGTGCAGCAGGAGGGCGGCTGGCCCGCTGTCAATGCCATCTGGCAGCAGGTTCCTCTGTCTACCGAGCAGGTGCTCCATCCGGAGCGCTATCCGGACGATGTGCCGAGCGAGGTGATGCTGGCGGATGGGCTGACGGCGGCACTGGGGGAGGGCTGGACGGAACCGCTGCGCGACGTGTGGGGGGAGTACGACCTGCGCTTGCTGCTGGCGCAGCAGCCGCTGCAAAGCGTGGCCCCCGAGGTTGCGGGGGCCGGGTGGGACGGGGACCAGTATGTGTACCTGATGAACGGTCCGCGTGGGCTGTTTGCTATCGAGGTCGTGTGGGACAGCGAGCGTGATGCTACCGAGGCACTTGCTGCGCTACGCGAGTGGTTGCGCGCCAGCGGCCTGGAGCCGGAGAGCGCGACGCGCCTGACGGGCGACGGGCGCGCTGCGTATGTGCGTGTCAATGGGTCACGCCTCCGTTTCGCCCTGAGCAGCGACCCCTCGGCGCTGGATCTGGCTCTGCCGGCCCTGGGATGGCCCTAGACGCTATCGGAAGCGCGCCCCCGCAAGGCGTCGCGCATGGCCTGATGCTCGGACCAGGGGGTCTCGGTGGTGCCGTAGCACATGCTGGGCTCGTGCCCCTTGCCGCAGGCAATGACCAGATCGCCGGGCTGCGCCTGCTGCACGGCCCAGGCAATGGCTTCCGCGCGGTCATGGATGATGAAGTAGCCCTCGCCTCGCTGCGCCCCTGCCCGCTCCGCCCCCACCGCGATCTCCTCGCAGATTTCTTCCACGCGCTCGGTGCGCGGGTCCTCGGCGGTGATGACGGATAGATCGGCGAGGCGGCCTGCGATCTCACCCATCATGGCGCGCTTGGCGCGATCCCGCAGGCCAGCGGAGCCGAAGACGGCGATGACTCGGCCACTGGTCATCTCGCGCGCCGTCTGGAGCGCGTTTTCCAGCGAGACGGGGGTGTGGGCAAAGTCCACGATGGCGAGGAAGTTTTGCCCCTCGTCAAGGGGCTCCATGCGGCCCCGCACCATCTTCAAGGCGGCGATGCCCTCCTGCAGGGCTGCGCTCTCCTGGGCACCCAGGGCAAGCCCGACGCTCAGTGCGGCCAGGATGTTGTACACATTGAAGCGCCCCAGCAGCGACGAGGCGATGGGAAAGGTGCCGAGGGGGGTCTCGGCCAGAAAGTGGGTACCGTCGCGCTGGAAGCGGATGTCGCGGGCGCGCACGGTGGCGTGCGGGCTGGTGATGCCATAGGCTATTTGCTGGTCGGCGGCCAGGGGAGCCAGATAGTCGTAGGAGCTATCGTCCGCGTTGAGGACTGCTACTTTGGGCACGCCAGGCTTGCGATAGCCCTCGCACAGTCGCTCGAAGAGGGAGCGCTTGGCGGCGCGGTATCCCTCTAACGAGCCATGCTCGTCCAGGTGCTCATGGGTGATGTTGGTGACGACTGCCACGTCATAGGCGATGCCCGTGACGCGATGTTGGGAGAGGGCGTGCGAGGTGGTTTCGATGACGGCGGCCTGCATGCCTTCGGTCACCATCTCGCGCAGGAAGCGCTGGACGATTGGCGCATCGGGGGTCGTCACATGCTCGCCGGTGTCCACCTCGCGCGCGCCGATGCGGGCACCGATGGTGGTGATGATACCGTGCGGCAGTCGCATGGCGTCCAGCACGGCGGCGATGAGGCTGGTGGTGGTGGTCTTGCCATCGGTGCCCGTGACGCCAATCACGCGCAACGAGCGGGAGGGATGCTCCTCCCACGCGGCGGCGAGCCAGCCCCACGCCTCGCGCCCATCGGGCACAACGAACTGCGGGATGGAGAGCGTTGGGTCGGGCTGCTCCACGACGGCGGCGGCGGCGCCTGCGGCGGCGGCAGCCGGGAGGAAGCGGTGCAGGTCGTTGGTGCGCCCACGGTAAGCTATGAAGAGAGCGCCAGGCTGGATGTGCCGGCTGTCGTTGGTGAGAGAGGTAATGGGCAGATCGGGGTCTATCTCACCGACGAGGGTATAGGCTGGCAGGTATGGGAGTAGGTGTGCTAGGGGTTTCATGCGTATCAGGTGTGAGAAGGGTAGTGATAGGGTACATCCTAGCAGGAAGCGGGTAAAAGCGGTAAGGGACGGGCGCTTCCTGGCCTTGAACTTGCGTTGGGGCGGCAGCAGACAACGCAAGGAGAGGAAGCCATGATTGAGCTAGTGGAGCAGTTGAGGGTATGGGTCGAGCAGGTGATCTTCTTGTTCGGCTATCCTGGTATTACGCTGCTGATGCTTTTGGAAAATGTGATACCGCCGATCCCATCGGAGGTGGTTCTACCCTTTGCGGGGTTCCTGGTGGTAAGTGGCAAGTTCAATTACTGGGGGGTGGTGGTCTCGGCTACCCTCGGCTCGGTGCTGGGTGCCCTGGTGCTGTACGGGCTTGGGCGCACGGTGGACGAGCGGCGGCTGCGGGGGTTGGTGCGGCGCTATGGATGGCTGCTGCAGCTGACCGAGGCGGATTTGGACCGCTCGCTGGTGGCATTTGATCGGTATGGCGGTGCCCTGGTGTTGTTTGGTCGGGTGCTGCCGCTTATTCGTAGCCTGGTTTCCATCCCGGCAGGGCTGTACCGGATGAAGCTTGGACCCTTCCTCTTCCTGACGGCCCTCGGCTCTGCGGTATGGAGCGGCTTGCTGGCCTATGCGGGCGTGTTGCTCGGCGCGCGGTGGTCAGAGATCTTGGTCAGCGCTCGCCCGGTACGAGAACGTCACCCAGACGATTCTTGGCGTGCTGCTGCTGTTGCTGCTGGCGCGCCTCGTGTGGCGGCGCCTTTCCCCCTCCGCGCGTGCGACGACGCCCAACGAGGGGTAGGGCCAGGGGAACCGGCCGAAGGCTAAAGAGGGATGGAGGAGAGGGCAGGAGAGGACGGACGTCGCCCGCCCTCTCCTGGATCATCTTGTCAAAGGGCGTCCCCATGCACGCCAAGCTCGTAGCCAGGCCGAAGTTCCAGTTCGTAGCGACTCCACTGGCGGCTCACGCGCATCCCCACTTTCTCGTAGAGGCGGGTGGCGCTTGTCAGGCTACTGGCATCCACCCCAAGCCCCACACGTTGCTGGCCGCGCCGATGGAACTCCCCCATCGCATGGAGCAGGAGGGCAGACCCCAGGCCGGTGCGCCGCCACGGACGCCGGACCGCCAGGATGTTGACCCAGCCCATCTCGGGGTCTTCGGTCACACGCGGGGAACAGAGGACCACGCCCGCGATCTGCTCGTCCTGGAGCGCGATAAACCAGAGAGAAGGATCAAAGTCAGGGGCTTGCAAGGTAAAGTGCTTGAAGCGTTCAAAGCCCTGCTCCTCCGGTTGATCCAGGTGGCCCCAGTGATCTTTGAAGGCTTCATCGAAGGCGCGGTACACGGCAAGCGCATCGGCGTGCTGCTCGAAGGAGACGATGGCGATCCCCTCGAGAGGCTGTGGCGCAGGGGGTGCCTGCTCTAGGTCCATCGTCATCCGCCAGAAATGGCGGATCAGCTTCATCCCACGATCCTCGAACAGGGCAATGGATGGGGCATGGTTGCTGAGCGTGCCGCTTTGCATGGCCACGCGTGCACCCTCTGGCACCTCGGGGATGGCCTGGCGTGCGCGCTCTTCGGCCCAATCCATGAGCGCAGAGCCGATCCCTTGCCCCTCGAAATCCGGGTGAACGCGGCCCCATACCCAGGGAGTCACTGGCGGCTCAGGGGTGGTCCATACCTCAATGTAGCCGATCAGTTGGCCATCGGGCCCCTCGACCAGTCGAATGTCTCGGGCAGGATTGAATCCTGGTGACTGCCATTCCATCATGAGATCCTGGGCGGTGAACTCCGGCGCACCGGTTTGATCTACCGCACAGAGGTTAAGGAGGCGGGTCGCTGCTTCAACATCGTCGAGGGATGCTGCGCGCAGGGTGATTGGAGAATGCGAAACGGTTGGAGCTATCACAGAAATTTCCCTTTCTTCAAAAATAAAAAAGGCCGTGGGGGTTGGATTCCCCACGGCGCTGCCTGGCACGAGCCCTTGTTCTAGCGAAGTTGGGCGGGCGCAGATAGTCTTGGCAGGGGGGTGCTTTGCCTGGTTTCGTGCTGTTCGATTGCTCATTCTGCCTGCCCCCTTTCTTCTGCTCATGCGCTTAGGAAGCCATCATACGAAGGAAACGCAAGAATGTCAAGTAGGTGTTGAAAAGCTGTTGACATCGGCGGTCGGCTCTGGTTCTTTCTGACCTGATAGAAGGGCGTGTTGCAGAAACCAACCGGCCCCGATGGCGAGTAGTACGTCCCCGACACTGAATACATTCGACAGGGGAACAAAGTCGGGCACTGCCATTACGTCTGCCAGCCAGGGCAGGCGGGTCTGCTGGTTGACAAGGATGGAGTTGTTGTGGTGCTGACCGTCTGTCATGGCTGCCAGATCATGCAGCCCTGCCAGCTGGAGGGCTTCGATACTTGCTGGCATGAACCCACCGTTTAGCACGATGACTAGCCAGTTCAAGAAAACCCCCAGGGCCATCCAGGGCACACCGGGGATCTTCCAATTGAGCAGGAGGGTGCCCCATATGAGGATCATGGATAGGCTATACGCGACGGCGGTTTGCGATGGGGTAAGATGCGGACCCAGTAGGGGGGTGAAGATGAAGAGTTGGATCAGGAAACCCAGCAGAAAGAGGGGGGTCCAGCGAAGGGGAACCTCGCCCAGCCGCTCGAATCTGCCACCTCTCAGGAGAGCGATCACGAGAAAAATAAGAATGACAACCAGGATGAGCATAGCCCTACACCGACACCGATGAGGCTGTTGTGGGCATAAGCATGATTTTTTCCTGCTCCTCTTGTAAGCCAGGCAGTACAAGGAGCGCGGCGGCGATAACTGCCGGATCGAATTGGGTGCCAGCTCCCTCGGCGAGGCGGCGTCGCGCCTCTGCATGGCTCAAGGCGCTACGATAGGGGCGATCGCTCGTCATGGCATCGAAAGAATCCGCCACACAGATGACGCGCGCCCCCAGCGGAATCTCTGCGCCCATCAACCCGTCCGGGTAGCCATGACCGTCCCATCGTTCATGGTGGCTCCTTACCATTGCATGCTCCACTCCGAGGATGGAGAAGCGGGCCACAATGTTGGCGCCAAGTTCCGAGTGTCGCTCAAACTGGAGGCGCTCCTCATGGGTCAAGGGACCCTTCTTGTAGAGCCAGGTGTCCCCGATGCCTACCTTGCCCAGATCGTGAAGGCGGGCTGACAGACTTATCTGCTCAATTGCTGCCTGATCAAGATGCATCGCCCCCGCTATATCTCTTGCATAGATTGCGACGCGCTCTGAATGCTGGAAGGTGCTGACATCACGGGCATCTACTGTGTTAACCAGGATCTCGATGGCTTCATGAGTCTGTGTTTCAAGTTGGGCGGTGAGGGCCATAGCCTGCCGCAGCATGACGATGGGGACCACAATCAAGACGATGCTCCACGGCTGGACAGTCCAGAGAAAGGCTAACAGAAAACCACCACAGACCATGCTGACCTGGTGCCAGGTGATGCTGCGAAAATTGGTCTGCCAGATGTATTTGAAGGGCACCTTGGCGGTCAACGAGACTACCATCACCACGAGCGAGGTATTGAGGAGGTAATAGCATACGCCTACTGCCAGCAGCCCAACAATGTCGCCCCAGGATTCCACCAACAAACCGATTCTCTGGTAAAACTGCTGAATGAGGAGGTGAAGAAGGGTATAGGTGACGATGGTTTGACTGACATTGAACATCGTCTTGTACCAGACCCGTCGCTTAACGATCTCTGTGACGAAGGCGCCGAGCGCGGGGATCAAGATGGCAAGGCTTACGGGGAAGAGGGCAATGGCGGCAATGTTGACAGCTACGCCGGCGGTGATTTCCACCTGCTTGCGCGGCAGAACAACGGGATATAGCCCCGCGAGGGTTGAGAGGGTAGCGAAGATGAGCAGGTTTCTGAACGATGGGGTAGGTTAGAGGAAATCGTAGGATGGCGAGGACGATGAGCCACCCTGAAAGAGTAGCCAATAGCCAGATGTAAGCCTGAGCAGAGCGCGGAAATGCTTTCATTAGCGGGGATGCAGGTTACGTAGGTCCAGCTCTTTCGGGTAGGCTTGTGAGAGGTTTCTAGGATATCAAAGTTTCTCTCATATGAAAAAAGTATAATAGTCCCGGTGCAAGAGTTGGCACGTCTAACCTACTGTAAGGCGGAGGAAAGGCTTTTGGCAAAATCGGACTCGCCCGCGAGAGCGCGAGTCGTGGGTATATAAACAAATACGCCCGGCATTGCCGAGCGTATTTGTTTCAATATAGCAAGTGGAACGCCACGAGTACATCTAGATTGAGATCAATGCCACTTCGCGTCTGCCAGGCCCGAGGCCGCCAGAGTCAGGAGGACAGCCAAGATATAGTATGCCTGAAGCTTTGCACGATGCCAGTTCATGGGGAATCCCTTTCGCGTTAAGCGATAATGTGAGGAATGGGTTTCCCTAGGCTCCGCTCTGGGCTTAATGCCCCCGGTCTATCACGTCCCACTTGCTATGACGACAAATATAACACAGGTTTTTTCTAAAGGCAAGGGATATCTTAAGGCAGGGTGTGCGGCAAAGTTTTACGCTTACGTTTGTGGTCGCACTCCCGGAGCGCGCAAAGTCCATCCCCTCTCTGAAAGGTGGTCGGGTCCACCCTCCTTCAGAGGCCGTGGTACGCTCTGCGGAGGCGGTGTAGGCAGAGTTTGTGCTCGCAACGACCCCTTCCAGGCTCGCTGAATGGCATACTTTTCTCTCTAGCGGACTGTGCTGCCACTGCGTGTAAATCCTTGCCGCACGTCCCTTAAGGCAGGAAGCATTGTTACTTTCTAGGGTAGCACGCTTAATCCTTGGAAAGGTTGGGGACGGCGGTGTGTGACTCCGTTGGGAGCACTTGTTAGCCGGACAGCTTCCCCTCGTGCGTGTGAGCCTTTCGCTCAGGCGCTGATAAACAGACGGCGGTTAACGGCGTCCAGGGTTGCACGCGCCGCAGCGGTGAGGGGATTGGCGTTGATGAAGGAGGAGCCTAGCAGTTGCTGTTCCCCCCGGTTGTCATTCAACGTCAATACCAGAAGTAGGACGGATTGCCCCTGGATTGGGACGACTTCGATGTCGGGCTGCTTGAAGGTTACCGAGGATAGCAGAGAGCTCAAGGCGTCAAGGGTAGCACGAGCGGCCAGGCAGAGCGGCTGGGCGTCCGGATCGCCCTCGGCTATCCCTAGATAGGTAGAGGTGTCGTCGGCGAGACTTACCATCACGCGGTGCCCGTCATCGGACGTTCGCTCCTCAACTGTGATCAGGCGCAAGCGCGCGCGGAGGAAGGGACTCAACTCG
The DNA here is from genome assembly GCA_963721895.1 of uncultured Chloroflexia bacterium. GTDB lineage: Bacteria > Chloroflexota > Anaerolineae > Ardenticatenales > Ardenticatenaceae > CAVRLZ01. Next base: position 28,670 of record CAVRLZ010000033.1, read on the forward strand.
TCAGGCATGGCCTGCACCAGGCTAATCTTTCGGTAGTCAACCCGGTAGCTAAATTTGACCATGCAGAGCGTCTCAATGTCCCGAACCACCTTTTTGGGATTGCGCCCCGGCGTGGTCATGACATGAATGGCGAATAGTTCCCCCGTCGTTTCATCAAGAGCCACCCGCACCGCATAAACAGAGGGAAGTTGACGAATGGCCTGCTCCATAGCATTGACGTTGATGGCAGCCTCTCCTTACATTTGTGGACACATTGGGTTCCGCATGAGACGGATGGATGCGTCCATGATAAGGTGCTTTGCAGTGGCGTCAAACGGGACTGTTAGGGATGCTATCGTTCATGGAGCGTCATGTGAATAGGATACTTGGGGCGAAGGGTAATGAGTGGCTCAACGGCGATGGGATGGCCCGGCACCAGACGCAGCTGAAAGTGCTGGATGACCTGGGCTAGGATCAGCTGCGCCTCGGTCAGGGCGAAGATGTTGCCGATGCACTGGCGCGGCCCACCGCCAAAGGGGAAGTAAGCAAATTTGGGTCGCTGCGCGGAGCGGCTATCGCTAAAGCGTTCTGGATCGAAGCGCTCTGGTTCTTCCCAGAAGGCGGGATGGCGGTGCATGGTGTAAGGGGCAAGGACGATGCTTGAACCGGGCGCGATTGGGAAGCCACCCACCTCATCTTCTTCGATACTTTGGCGCGCCAGCCCCCAGGCGGGGGGGTACAGTCGCATGGACTCCTCCAGGACGTTACGCAGATAAGGCAACCTGGGCAGGTCGTCCACCTGCGGGGTGCGTTCGCCAAGCACCTGGGTTAGTTCCGCGTGAAGCCTCTCCTCGACCTCCGGATGCTGCGCGAGCAGGACGAAGGTCCAGGTGAGGGTGTTTGAGGTGGTTTCGTGGCCAGCGGTAAGCATCGTCACCACCTCGTTCCGAAGCTGCTGGTCCGTCATCGCCTCCCCGCTTTCTTCGTCGCGTACCTCCATCAGCATCGCAAGCAGGTCGTCGTGCTCGTCGGGGTGATGGTGCCGATGAGCAATGATCTGGTAGACGAGTTGGTCTATGACGTGGCGGGCGTGGCGAAATTGTCGGTTCCACCTGGTTGGCACCCAGAGCGGGAAGGGTAGGAGCTTGCTGCTACGGTAATTAAAGAATTCGCTGCCGCGCGTCACAGCCTGGCCCACACTGTTGGCTTCCCCGCTGAGCTCCACGCTGAAGAGGGCGAGGCCCGCGATGCGCAGGGTTAGCTGCATCATCTCTTGATCTACGAGCACGGATTGCCCCCTGGCAGCCGCAGGTTGCCACCGCTGGATAAGCTCCGTGGCGGCATTGGTCATCATCTGGCCCATGGCCGCGATACGCTTGCGATGGAAGGCAGGCTGCATCAAGCGGCGCTGGCGCAACCAGTAGTCGCCCTCTGCGGTGAGAAGGCTTTCCCCCGTGAAGAGCTTGAGAACCGAATTGCTGAACTCGTTGCGACTATAGTTGCGCGCGTTCCGCTGCAGCACGTGCTGGATAAAGTCTGGATGGTTGAAGAAGTAGGCTTGTTTGGGACCAAAGCGCATCTGTACAACATCGCCCAGACGCGCGCACTCGGTGTAAAAGGCAATCGGCCCCATGCGCTGGTAGTCGAGCAGGACACCCCATGGCCAGCGCCCGGCGCGCAGGGGCGGTTCTGGCCGAGCCGGGAGGGCGCCGCCAAGGCGCGAGGTGGACAGGTGGGTCATGGGGGAACTCCTGACTGGCCCTGAGCCTTGTGTCTTAACCGTGCCGGAATGGCGGGTTACATGGGGGTAGGTGCTGCATCGCTGCTGAGGGTGTTGCCGTGCTGCTGGGTTGAAACCAACTGGTGCACCAGGGCGAACACTGCTTCATGGAGGTGGGTATCTCCAGGCGCGTTCAACTCGGCGAGGGTAAGGGTGGCAATTTGTTTGGAGCGCTCATCAGTGCTTTGCGCCTCGTCGGTGGACGTGATGGGATGCTCGCGCAGGAACCGCTCGGCGATAGCCTGTGCGTCCTCGAGACGGGGATGGGGCGCCTGCTGCTTGTCTGCGTATTCCTGGCGCGCCACCTCGCTCTCGTGGTGGGAGGGGCCTGCAGAGAGAGGCGGCTGCTCGGGCGGCTGGGGGACGTTTCCGGGGCTAGGGGATGGGGGGGCGGCTCCTAAGTCAGTCATGGGATATCTCCTGTATCAGGTAATCGGCTGAGGACATGTCGAATGGCCTGAGCATAGCACCTTTTGTTCCAGGCTGAGCTATTGGTAGCGACGGAGGCCACTCCAGCTACAGTTGTTACAGCGATAGCGGTAAAGGGGCATGACGAGAGAGAGCAGGCGATCCGCGATGGTCCGATGAACCCTGTAGGTGGGTGATCCGCACTGGGGGCAGGTGCGGCGCGAGTGCTTCGTGGGCGAACCTTGCTGATCAGATTCGGTGGTGGGGGGGCGATGACTTCCTTTTTGGTCGCGGCGGAACATAGGACCTCCTAGGTAATGGACATGAGGGACCTCTTCTGTTCATTGGCTCAAAAGAGCACCATCGCTCGCTGCGACGTTGCAAGCTGGGGCTAAATCGGTTGGAGGGATGCGGGTCAGGCGCGATTAGCACTTGATAGGCGGCACCCAGGCAGAGCTGAATGGTCGGTTGTATTGGAGGGTGCGTTGCTCGGTTGACATTGGGCAGCTAGAGTAAGCCTTCGGTCCTCATAGCTATTCAATGGAGAGGATAGCGAGAATCTTCCGCAAAGTCTCTTTGTATGCCAGAGTCGGAGAGAATGGTGATAGAGGTCTAGCGAATCCTGATTGGATGGATTCAGGTCGCTGGCTGAGCGTGGAGCACGAAGCGGATGATCGCCTCGGCTACCCCATCCTCATCATTGCTGAGGGTAACATAATCGGCCACAGATTTCAAGTTTGGGAGCGCGTTGCCCATTGCCACGCCTACTCCGGCCAACTGTATCATTTCAAGGTCGTTTTCTGCGTCACCCACGGCCAATACGTGCGCTGCGGGAATGTGGAGCATGGCCAGGAGCCGGCGCAGGCCATCGCCCTTAGAGGCACCAGGGGGCAGAACTTCCAGCATGGTGGGAATCGCCTGCACCATGGATGCACTGCTGCCAAGAAGCGGCTCAAGCTCGGTGCGAATAGCAGGAATCTGCTCGGGCTCAGCTATAAAGATGAGTTTGTTGAACGTGGTTTCGGGGGGCAGTTGGGAGAAGGGGCCCACGGGCTGGGGGGCTGGCTCGTTGTAATGGAGGAGTTGATCGGTGTACTCGTTCGATGCCTCGCAGAGGATGTTGGCGCGCTGATACCCCACGAGGGTGAGCCCTCGGTCGTGCGCGAAGGCTATGGTCTGCTGCGCGGCTTCCGGGGGCAGGGTGCGCTCGTACAGCACCGTACCCTGGCGATCCCCTACCAACAATCCTTGAAGGTATACCCCAGGCAGGGTCAGCCCCAGCCGCGACAAAGCGGGCTCATCGGATGCGGGTGTTTTGCCTGTTGCGAGCACGACGTGGACGCCCTGCGCCATGGCAGCGTGCAGGGTTTGAACAGTGCGATCCCGCAGGCGATGCTGGCTGTCTAGCAGGGTGCCGTCCAGGTCCAGGGCAATCAGTTCAATAGGGGGTGTCATGGGCAAGTCTCCTGAGTTGTAGGAATGACTGGATGGGGCCGCAACGCGGCGGGGCGCATTGCGAGCCCAACCAGCAATGCCCCGCCGCCGAGGAGCACGGGGACTATGGCAAATGCCTGGGCCAGGCCCCACATGTCTGCCAGCCGGCCGAGCAGAAGGGGGGCGAGCAGGATTGCCAGGCCACCCCCCAGAGTGATTCGGGCACTGGCCTGATCGCTCTGGGCAGGGGCCAGGCCGAGCGCCAGGGAGAGGGTGAGTGGGAAGAGGTTGGCGATTCCCAAACCGCTGAGGAAGAGGCCAACCACGCGTGCAGCCGGCGCGGGCGCCTGCCAGAAGAGGAGGAAACCGATTCCGGCAATCGCAAAGGCGAGCAGTAGGAGCGGCTCGCTGGGCGCGCGTCGGGCAAGCAGGCTACCTACAACCCGCCCCCCGACGGCTGCCAGAAAGAAGCTACTGACCCACAGGGCTGCCTGGTTACGCGGGAGCCCCCCCACTTGTTCGAGGAAGTCAGCGCTCCATAGGATAACTGACCATTCCGCCGCAACTGCCAGCACGATCACCGCCCAGAAGGCCCAGAAGTGCGGGGGGAGGCTCCCGCCCCCTGCTCTCGCCTCCGAGGGAGCGGGGGCGCTAGGGACGGACACATGGCGGGCGCGCCACCCCCACCAGGCCAACGCCCCCACGCCGAGCAGGAACGCGGCGCGCCATCCCGCGCCACTGGCCGCGAGGGTGCCAATGGCCAGGGGCGCGAGGGTTGCGCTGGCGCTGGCGGCGATGTTGGACTCGGTCAGGGCTATGGTTCGGTGCGGGCCATGATGATCTGCCAGCACGGATTGGATCAGCACTAGAACCAGCGACCCTGCCAGGCCCATGAGAAGAGTAGCAGGCAGGGTCACCCAGATAGCGCGCCCAAGGACCAAGAGCAGTGCCCCCAGTGCTATGCCGAGTGCGCCGCCCCACATGCTGCGCTGCCGCCCCCATCGGCGGATAATACGATCTGCTACCACACCCATGACGACAGTGCCCGCCGCCAAAGCGCTTGGATGCAACCCGCCCACCGTGTAGCTGAGACGAAACTCGTCCCGCAGGAAGGGCATAGCCGGGCCGAGGCCCGCCTGCACGAAGGCATAGCAGGCCAGAAGGAGGTAGACGAGCCAAGTCAACGGATCCCGCCTGAATGCGGGGGAGGTTTGATTGGTTGCCATGTGCGGGTGCTCGCAGGGAGAGGGTGCCATTGGATAGCAGGCGGGCATGGTGGCCGTGCCTGATCGTGCAGGTTGACATTCACGAATATGCACGTATAGTTCCAATATAATATGTAGTCGGCTGAAATAGTCAAGGTAGGCCGACTAATCGTGCATAAACACGAAAGGACGCAGGATGTTAGCGGCTGAGCGGCGGACGCACATTATCGAGCGGCTGAGGAAGGATGGGAAGGTGCTCGTTTCGGAGCTAAGCGAGGCGTACCACCTGTCTGAAGACACGATCCGCCGCGATCTGCGCGAGTTGGCCGAGCAGGGGCTAGTGCAGCGTGTGCATGGCGGGGCGCTGCCTGCTTCCCCCGCGGCCACAGCCTTTGCCCATCGAGAAGGGCAGGCTCAACCTATCAAACAGGCTATTGCCCGCACGGCGGCGTCCCTGTTGCAGGATGGACAGGTGATCGTCTTCGACGGTGGGACGACTACGCTGCTTGTGGCACGCGCACTGCCCGCCGGCCTTCGTGCCACGGCCATCACGCATAGTCCGCCCATCGCCATAGCACTGGCTGAGCATCCGCTGATGGAGGTAGTGCTTATCGGCGGCAGGCTCCACAAGCCTTCCCGGGTGGCGGTGGGGGCAGCGACCGTGGCGAGTTTGCGTGATATCCGGGCGGATGTGTGCCTGCTCGGCATCTGCAGCCTGCATCCGGAGGTGGGGATCAGTGCCCCGGATTGGGAGGAGGCGCATGTCAAGCGCGCGATGATTGCTATCTCAGCCGAGGTGATCGCTCTGGCGGGGGCGGAAAAACTGGGGACGGCTGCGCCCTATGTGGTGGCACCGATTGGCGAGTTGACCCATCTTGTGACGGAGGCAGGTGTGCCAGAGGCGATGGTGGCCCCGTATAAGGCACACGGCATCACGGTGGTGCGGGCGGCGGAGGTGGACCTTGATGCTTGATTCCTTGTCCCCCCTTATCAACTACACAACTTTTACTTGGCTCCTTCACAGGTTCTAAAGACCGCTGCCTTATGATTGAGATGTGTCCGGGCTATACGGACCGCCACGCCAAGTGGCGTGGTTCCATCCATCATCCTGACAAAAGGAGCGTGTTATGAACAGTCGAAAACAATGGGTTGCGTTGCTTGGGAGCAGCGCGCTCGCAGTGGTCCTGGCCGTGGGGGCGTCATCTACCTTCGCGCAGACGCCGGAGGCAGCCACCCCGACACCGCCTGCCCAGTCGGTGCCTGGTGAGTCGGACCAGCGGTTTGGGGCACGGGGCGGCATTCATTCCTCATCGCAGGCGCTGGCTGATGAGCTGGGAATCTCGCTGGAGCAGTTGGAGGCCGCGATGGCCGAGGCCCAGGCGGCCCGGCTGCAGGAGGCCGTCGAGGCGGGGCGCCTGACGCAGGAGGAGGCGGACGCGATAGCGAGCGGCGAGCGCGGGCATCGGTTCGGTGGCCGTGGCCACCTGGGCGGTGAGGATGAAAGTCTGCTGGCAGAGGCACTTGGCATCTCGGTCGAGACGCTCGACGCGGCGAAGGCGCAGGTACGCGCTGACGCCCTAGCGGCTGCAGTGGCCGACGGCACGCTGACGCAGGAGCAGGCGGATTTGATGATCGCCCGTGAGGCCCTGCGCAAGGCGATTGACAAAGAGGCTGTCCAGGCGGAGGCGCTCGGCATCACAGTCGAGGAGCTTGAGGCGGCCCGCGAGGCGGGGGAGTCGTTGTTTGACCTTGCGGCGGCGCAGGGGCTGGATGAGACAGCCCTGCGTGACGCGATGACTGCCGCGTACGAAGCCGCAGTGCAGGAGGCGGTGGCCAACGGCGTCATCACCCAGGAGCAGGCCGATCAACTTGAGGCGACGCCTGACTTTGGCCGGGGGCGCGGGGGTCGGCATGGGGGCTTCGGCGGGCGCGGCACCCGCGCACCGGTGACGCCTGCTGAAGCAGACAGCGACCTTTAGCAGGTTGGCGAGAGGGTGAGTCGTCAAAGGCCCTTTCGCCAACCTGTCGGACAAGGGGCACGACTACGGTCGCGCCCCTTTTGCGTGTGCTGCCAACCTGTCATCCCGATTTGAAAAGTGGCGGCTGCTCTAAACAATTCCTGAACACAAATTTTTTATCATGGCACGGCTGATGTGGCGGTGCGGGTGAAGTGGAATCAGTTCAGAGTGGGGTCGTGGCTTTGGTCCCTGCTGCTGGCAGCTTTGGGGGCTGAGAGGTGCCACACTGGCCATAGCGAAAAATGGTGTAGAATAGGCTCATACCATTCTAGTAGGAGAGATAAGCGTGAAAGATTCGACTGAGCGTCCACCTGTGCAACCATCGCGTGGGTTGCGCGCAAAGGGAGTGGCCAAGCCGCCGGAGCAGGATCGGCGATGGCTGTTATTAGTGGGAGCGGGAGCCTTGCTGCTGATCGTGCTTGGGGCCGCCTTCTTGGCCAATCGTCCTGCCTCCGGAGAGATTGCGGGGCTGCAGACCTTTGAGAACCTGACGCAGGCACACCAAGATGGTCAATTGACCTACCCCCAGACACCGCCGGTGGGCGGCCCGCACAACGCGGCGTGGCTGAATTGCGGCATTTACTACGAGCCGGTGCCGAATGAAAACGCAGTTCACTCGCTTGAGCATGGTGCTGTCTGGATCACCTACGACCCAGCCTTGCCTGAAGAGGAGGTCGAGGCGCTGAGGAACCTGGTGCGGGGTCGTACCTTCTCGCTGCTTTCCCCCTACGAGGGGTTGCCCGCGCCGATCGTTGCCTCCGCCTGGGGGGTGCAGATTCAGGCAGAGGAGCCATCAGACCCGCGCCTCAACCAGTTTTTGCGAACCTATATCCAGGGAGCGCAGACCCCTGAGCCGGGTGCCATCTGCACTGGCGCATTGGGTGTGCCGGACGAGAATTGATGATCGGACAGCCTGTGTTTGAGAAAGAGAGGCGGGGAAGTGCTGGAGCACTGAGCCCGCCCCCCTGGGCCTGGGGGCTGCTGCTGGCCCTGCTGCCGCTTGCGCTTCTGCTAGGGGTGTGGGCAGGGCAGCGGGACCGTACTCCAACGGAAGGCAGCCCGGAAGTTGTCTTCGCGCGGGACATGGCCGCGCACCACGAGCAGGCAGTGGAGATGGCACTGATCCTGCGCGAGCGTAGCGCGGATGAGGCATTGCGTCCGCTGTTGTTAGACATCGCCTTGTCACAGCAGGGGCAGATTGGGCAGATGCAGGGGTGGCTCGCCGCATGGGGGGTGCCCTTGGCCGGGGCGGCGGCCCCCATGGCGGGGCATGGCGATAGTATGGGGATGGCAAGCCAGACTGAGGTCAATCAACTTGTGAGCCTACCCCTTGCCGAGGCAGAGATCGCCTTCTTGCAATTGATGATTCGTCATCATCGGGGCGGGGTGGCCATGGCCGAGGATGTCTTGGCCCAGAGCAGCCGGCCCGAGGTGGTGCGGCTGGCGCAGGCTATCCTCAACGCTCAAAGCAGCGAGATAACCTATATGGAAACGTTGCTGGCCGCACGCGGGGTAGCCCCCCCCGCACCAACCGAGATGCCGGAACACGATCACTAGCCGCACTGTGCGGATCGCCAGACAGAGGCCGCCCTACCCTTCTTTTTCAAGAAGGTGGGGACGGCCTATTGTCCTATAAGTTAGTGTAGCTAAGAGAAAGAAGCGATACGGAATGAATGGTATCCTCCCTTCCACCTATTCATTTGTTCTTGGTACGGAGCTGGACAATGAGTATTATCATCAGCTCCAACAGAAGCTGCGTGACTATAATAGGCGGACCGCGCTTCGGATGGAGCCGCCCGATGCCAAGCCTTTGAATATCCGTGTGGAGGACCCGACGGGGGAGGTCGTGGGTGGTATCATCGCGCTTACCTACTGGGGTTGGCTAGTCATCAAACTGCTGGTTCTCGATGACCAGCGGCGCGGGAACGGGCTCGGCCAGCGGTTGATCCAACTTGCCCACGCCGAGGCGCGCCGTCGCGGCTGCACGCGGGCGCAGACCACCACCTATGACTTTCAGGCACTGCGCTTTTATGAGAAGCAGGGCTACCAGGTTGTAGGGGAATTGAAGGACTTCCCCGATGGCTATGATTATTACTGGTTACGGAAAGATTTCGAGGACGATGAGCCATTCATTGATGAACGTCACACGCTGTCTGATCTGCTTGTTGGCGCTGAGCGCGCTGACAGCCTGTAGCACTGCTGGGCAGCCCGCCGCTGGCGAGGCGGTGGCAGTGGTGCCAACGCTGACGCCGCTGCCTGTTACGGCGACTATTGCCCTAACCTTTACGCCGGTTCCAAGCGAGACACCGCTTCCTACGGAAACACCGGTGCCGACCGAGACACCGGTGCCGACCGAGACACCGGTGCCGACTGAGACGCTGGAGCCCACTCAGACCCTGACACCCGAACCAACCGAGACGGCGGCGCCTACTGTTACATCTGCGGTGGCAGTGTCGCCCAGTGCGGCGCAGGTGAACCTGGAAACGATGGTGCATGAGTGGCAGCGGTTGAACAACTGCGGCCCGGTTTCCACCTCGATGGCGCTTTCTTATTACGGCCTGACGCTGACGCAGTATGACATCGCGCCACAGGTGAAGGGAGCGGCCACCGATACCAACGCTACCCCCTTCGAGTTGAGCGAGTACATTCAGGCGCAAGGCTTTGCCGCGCCGGTGCGCGTGAATGGCGATCTTGATACCCTGCGGCTGCTTCTGTCCAACAATATTCCCGTTATTGTGGAGCAATGGCTGGAGCGGCCCGACGACGAGCTGACTGCCCATTACCGGACGGTGCGTGGCTACGATCAGGCGGCGGGCCTTATCTACGTCAACGACTCGTACGTGGGGCCAAACCTGCGCTACACGGAAGCTGACTTTGACCGCTGGTGGGTGGCTTACCATCGCATGTTCATCCCGGTCTACCCACCGGAGCAGGAGCCGCTGGTCCGGGCTATCATTGGCGAGGCCAACTGGCCAGACGAGGTGATGTGGCAGCAGGCAGCCGAGCGGGCAAGCCAGGAGCTCCAGGCCAGCCCGAACCTGTATAGTTGGTACAACCTGGGCGAAGCGCGGCTGCGGTTGGGGGATGCTGAGGGAGCGGTGGAGGCCTTCGAACAGTCATTGGCCTTTGAGTGGCCGGTGCGCATGGCCTGGTATCTGTTCGCACACCTGGAAGCATTCAATACGACGGGTCGCTACGAGCGGGTGCTGGAGGTGACGGCATCCTACACGGGCTCGAATGTGGAGGAGATTCACTTCCATCGCGGGCTGGCGTTGGAAGGGCTGGGGCGCCCGCAGGAGGCTCTCGCGGAGTATCAGCGGGCAATCGCGCTGAATCCGCGTCTTGAGGCTGCCAGCGAGGCCCTGGCTCGGCTGGGTAGCTAACCGAAAAAGCTATTGTGAAAAAGGGGTAGCGCCCGGCGCTACCCCTTTTTTGCGTTTGGCTCAGACCTCGGTGTGGGGGTCGAGCGGGAGGGCCACGCGCCGCCCCTGGCGCGCGGAGAGGTAAAGGGCGAGGGTCAGTTCCTGGTCAAGGCGGGCCTGGTGGGGCCCGTAGGTGGGCTCGCCGCCGTCGCGCACGGCCTGAACAAGGCTCATCAGGCAGCCGGCCACGGCTATCTCGTCATCATGCCATTGGGGGGTGCGCCCTGGCTCGGCGCGCAGGAAGGGGTTTTCCCAGCGCAGGATGGGCTGCGACGGGTCGCCGGTGTGGGCGATCATGGCGACCAGGGCGCCGCCGTCGTTGCGCTCCCAGCGCCGTTCAAGGGTGATAAAGCGGGGCGCCTCGCCGCCGGGTTGGAGCAGGGATAGCCATTCTTGCGGCTCGCCCCCGGTCGTGACGGTGACCCCCATGCCGCGCTCGGCCAGAAAGCGGCTGCTGCGCCACCAACGCAGGGCCGAGTCGTAGCCGACGCTCGTCCAGTGTACGAGGCCCAATTGCCCGCTTTCAAACTCAATGATGGCGTGCTCCTGCGACTCTTCGCGCGGGCCGTAGGTGCCCGCCAGACGGGATGCATGCGCGGCGAGCATGTAGCGCCCCTCGGCGCCGCTCACATGGGTGGGGCGGGCATCAAAGCCCAGGTAGCTACGAAGCACACTGATCCCGTGGTAGCCGTGCCCTGCAAAGTCGTTGAAAGCGCTGTAGACGGTCCCGAAGAGACCGGATTGGATGAGCTTGAGCTTGATCGCTTCGGGCGGGCGACGGTGGAATTGTTCGGCCACCTCGATTTTAAGGCCACGCGCCTGAGCGGCCTGGATGATGGCATCGGCCTCGCTCAAATTGTGGGCGATGGGGGTTTCCAGCAGAACGTGTAACCCATGCTCGACTGCCATCAGGCCGACCTGGCCGTTGGCGCCGTAGCTGACGCTGACGATGCCGATGTCTGGGTTCTGCTCGCGCATCAGTTGTTCCAGATCGGTGTACCAGGGCGTTCCGAGGGTCTCGCCCAGGGCGCGGGCGGAGTCTTGGCTGCGCCCCCAGATGCCCACGAGTTCTACCTCGTCGGGAAGGCCCTTAACGATGGGCGCGTACATGTAGGCTGAGCGCCGTGCGGTACCGATTATTGCAACGCGAAGTTTGTGGGAGGTCATAGAGGGTTCCTGGTGTGGGGGATCGGTGGGTTGGGGGAGGCCATGCCCCTCTGTCGCCATGTACCCTATAGCGTATCGGAGATGGGGGTCGCAGGCAAGTGATGGCATGGGGAGAGGGGACGAGGGAGGAGCGTAGTGCACGCGGCGGGCAAGCGTTTGCTCGCCGCGTGCGCCGTCACAGCGGGGCTATCTCGACTGGTTGCCTAGCTGCGTAGGGGAGGGAAGGGGCGAGGCAGGTTGCTGGAAGCGCAGGGGCTAGGGCTCCACGGAGCACGCGCAGGGCAATGCGCGGACGCAGCAGCGAGGGCGGGGCAGCGAGCAGGTTGCTCACCTGCATGAAGGCCAGGGCTACCTCCGGGTCGTGGCGCGCAACGCGCTGAAGGATACCCAGGTATCCGTTGAGGAGGCGCCGAGGGGCGGGGAGAGGCGGGGAGCGGGGCACCGGAAAGTCGCTGAGCGTTGCCCACTGTCAAGTTCCAGGGATTATCGAGTGCCTGGCTGGCCGCCCCGAACGGAAGTAGCGCGGGGCCAAGTTGTGCCGCCCCTGGGCCAGGCATGCCTGCCGTGCGCGCGCTTCCATCGCTGCCACGCTCATCCCTTGCCCGTAGATGGGCGAAAAGCTGCACAGGGCATCGCCGAGGACGAGCAGGCCCTTCGGGAATGCGGCGAGACGTTGGTAGTGGCGCCGCTGGTTGGAACGAAAGCGGTAGGGAATCGGATCGGAAAGGGGCACGGCGCGGCTAATCAGCTCGTGGACATCGGGGGTTGGCAGGGCGACGTGCGAAGGCGAGGAACCCGGCGTCGTCAGTCGGCGGGTGATCCCCGAGGTAGCCTGCCAGCGTGACGATCCAGCAATCGCCCTCCTGGGCGATCATGCCGCAGGCGCGACGGTTGTGGGGGATGGGGGTGACATTGACAAGCAGGTCCCCGCCCAAATGCTCCGAGCGTCGCTCATAGAGATGCGCGGCGTACCCCATTCCTACCTCGACCACCTCGGTCTCTGGCTTCGTATAGCCATGTCTCTACAACCAAAGTGGCGCAACCATCTGTCCAGGGAGGTGGAACGTTTCGTAGGTATCAAGAAAGAGAATGGGGGCGGGGGTGCTCTGGAGGGCGGTCTGCAGGGCGCACTCGAGGGCGTCGGTGGTTGGTTCCAGGTGGCGCTCGTCCAGGTGTAGGACCGGCCGACCATGCGCCTCTGCCGGGCGCGCTAGCTCGTGGAGCAAGGTGCTCTTGCCAACGACACCCGACCCAAACATGTGCAGAACCACGAAGGGGAACTCATTGGCGAGGAGGGCAGCGTGGAACAGTTCCCGCTCGGCCACGCGCCCCACAAAGCGTGTTGCCGGCCCATGACAGCCGATCCGCTACCTATCTTATGAGGATTTCCCCCCCAGCACCATTCGATCAGAGCAGCACTACCCATTCCCGTCACGATAGGCCGATTATACTCGTCCGGCGGGCGCAAGTAACTGGTTATGGGCTACAACGATAGGCGCTTCCCGTGCTAGGCTAATCCTATATCGGAAAGGCGCTCAGCTATCTGGCTTTCAGAAAAGCGCGCAGTTCGGGGTTCGAGCGCCCATAGCTAACGATGCGAACCGTGAGACCGCTGGCGGCGAAAAGGCGGAGGGCGCGTGCCAGGGCATGCAAATATCCACTCGCTCTGGTTGCCAAACGCGCCGCCGCCGAGTAGCGTCAGGAACACAGTTCGGTTGCCGGTGCGCGCCGCATTCAGCTGAGCGGCGCACAGCGTTGCCTCATAAGCAGCCTCCAGCACCAGCCGGGCGAAGGGCTCCCACAGGGCGTGGGGGTGGGAACTGTAAGCGACCGGCAGCGCAGAGCAGTAGGCCTGCGTTACCCGATGGGCGCAGCCGGGCAACGTCACCTGGGTGTCCCACTGGATGCCAATGCGGAGCGTTTGGCGCAGAGCGTCAAGCGCTGCTTCGGACATGGCCCCCAGACGATCGTGGATTTCCTGAAGAGCTGCTTCGGGTTGGGAGAACGTAGCCATTTTGCATGCGCCACAGACGCTCGTCCTTGTTGCCCAGGGCTTCGCCCAGATCGTGCAGGCAATCTACCTGGTTGTCCGCTGTCTGGCCTATGCGCCCGTTGACGGGAACGAAATAGTTGCGATAGATGGTTCCAGCCCCTGCCGCGATCGCGCAGGCAGGGCCCTGTGTACGGTCATGCTCATAGATGCCCACGCCCTGCTCCGGGGTGACAGAGGGGCCAACCATCTCGAGCAGGTTGAATTGGGAGGCCACCTGGAAGAGCGCCCCCGCGTTGGCAGCCATCTGGTGTGCCTCTCTGACGTTTCCCACCCACTCCTCTACCTCCAGGGGCATGGGGTGGGGCGGAAGCACCTCCACGGCGGCACGAAGCTCAGCCAGGGTAGGAATTGTGAGCGAGCCATAGGTAAAGGTGTTGCCATTGACGGTTGAATGAAGGGTGTCGCCTTCCAGCCGCAGGTTCGCACGCACCTGGGCAGGGGAGCTCTCGACAAATCCGGTTAGCTCTTCAAACCACATACAGCCTCGCATCAAGAATTATGGGGAATCGCACGCCAGGGAGAGCCATTGTATCAGCAAGAGCCCTATAGAGGAAGTGCTGCAACGGCTTTGCCCTGGGGGCGGTGGTTGGACATTTGCCGAGGATAGAGGATGATTGGGAGAAGCTATCCATACTGACGAAAGGATTGATCAAGATGAGCGGCACAACGAGTATTGTTGCACCAGAGAACCAGAATGTGACCTTTGTTGAACTGTTCTTTGACCTTGTCTTTGTGTTTTCGGTGACGCAGGTGGTAGGCCTGCTGCATCACCACCTGGATGGAGCAGGGGTGGGGCAGGCGGTGCTGGTGTTCTGGCTGGTGTGGTGGGCATGGACCCAGTTTACCTGGGCACTGAATGCGGCGGATACGACGCATCCCCTGGTAGAATTCGGCACCCTGGTTGCAACGGGGATAGCTTTCTTTATGGCGGTGGCGCTGCCTGGCGCCTTTGAGGAGCGAGCTCTCTGGTTTGCGGTGCCGTATGTGCTCGTGCGCGTCTTAGGGTTAGGACTGTATCTATGGGTGGCAACGGCCAACCCGTTACAGCGAGCAGCCATTCAAGGCTTCGGGCTGACATCGTTGGGCGGCCTGGCGGCAGTGTTGGTGGGGAGCCTCACGACGGGTGCTGCCCAATACGGGTTATGGGGGCTGGCAATCCTGCTTGATGTGGTGGCGGCTACACGGGGTGCCCGGGCGGAAAGTTGGAATCTGCATCCTGCGCATTTTGCGGAGCGTCACGCGCTGTTCGTCATCATCGCGTTGGGTGAGACACTGATTGTTGCGGCCAGTGGTGTGTCGGAGGCTGTGTGGACTTTCGAGTTGCTGGGGGTTGCCGTAATGGCCGTAGCCCTGACCTGCGCGCTGTGGTGGAGCTACTTCCCGCAGGTCAAACCCGCTCTGGAACATGCGCTTGAGGGGCGCCGCCATGCTGCTCAGTCTTCGATGGCGCGCGATGTGTTCAGCCTCCTGCACTTTCCTATGATGTGCGGGGTGATTGTGTATGCTGTCGCGATCGAGGAGGCTATCACTCACCCATCGGAGCCGATGTCGCTGAGCTTGCGGCTGGCGCTAGCCGCGGGGCTGCTGCTGTTCGTGGGGGGGTAGCTCTCGCTTTCTGGAGGGCGACGCGCCGTGTTCTACTCTTGCGCCTGATTTTATCACTTGCGGGGGCGGCGGGGCTTGTGATGGTCGGGGGGGTATCACCCTTGATTACCATCGCCATTGCGCTGACGGCACTACTCCTCCTCGTACTAGCCGAGCAGCGTCCCGACAGCCCCCTTGCCAGGGCTCATGAGGCATTGCATAGGGAAGAGGAGGAGGAGATAGAGATCGTCTAGCGCAACCAGGCGTCAGAGCGGACAAGAGATCATATGGAGATGGTACGGTAATTTCGCATAGGAAATAATTGCCCTATAACCCACCAAACGCAAAAATCAACCAGAAGACTGAGAAAAAGAGAAAGCCTGAGCAAGAAAATGATGCGCAGATATATTTTCTAAAAAGGAACGACGAAGCGTTTCATCTGTGATACATGAAGCATACTCCTCTAAAAGCGCACGCGCTTCCACCAAAAGGGTCACGGCACGAGGATCACCCAACCCTTCCAAAACCTTATAGGTTTGCATATAGACATAGAACGGAGTATCCAGACCCACATGTTGATCAACAGCCAGGACAGACAAGATCGCCTCCACCTGACTACATGCCTCTGACTCCTCCTTATATAACAATGCCAGCGAGGCCAGGGCTGCCTGAGGCTCAACCGCCAACAATGGATGATCCAGCTCCTTATAGATCTCAACAGCCTGCTGATACAAAACAGTCGCTTCTGCGGGGTACAAAGGCCCTTGAAGATGCCCCATGATAACCAGTGCCTCTGCCTCGCCCAAGCGAGAGCCAACCTCCGAGGCAATCTGCCTTGCCTGCCTCGCAGAACCCAAAGCCAATTTCCTGTCTCCCATCAAATAACCATGAATGGCAAATGCCAACCGTGCCGACAGCTCTACAGCAGGCGACTCGACCTCCCCCAGCAGACCCTCCAACCGACCAAGCCATTCCCTCGCGCGACCCACATCCCCGAGGCAGCTATAAAGGCGAAGTAGCGCGACCCCAACCAGCACTTCTTCCCGATACGCACCAAGCTCACGAACAATAGGCCACGCCCGCTCACCGTACAGTTGAGCAAGTGAATAATTTCCCAACCTGCGCATCAGTTCGCCCAAATCCAGCAGGATGACCCCCTCCATCCAACGGAAGCCCAAGTTGCGTGCAATGGCTAGGGCCTGCTCGCCCAGTTGACGGGCCACAGCAAACTCTCCTGTCTTATGAGCCACCTCTGCCAGATTAGCAAGACTGATCATCTCGATTGCCACAAACCCCTGGCGCTGGCCAATAGCCAGACTATGGCGCATTAGCCTTCTAGCCGCCACGTAATTGCCCTGCTGGAACGCAATATGACCCAACCAAAAGTAAGTTGCACTTTCTGCCAGACGCACCACTGCCGAATCCAAAGCAGCATCCCTACATTGCTTTAAAAGTTGCAACACCCGCTCAAGATGGCCCTGCGCAACAGCATAGTGTGCCTTATGGATAAGTGCTTCAGCTACAGCCACACTTCCCAGCAGTTCACCTTGAATATCGGCATCAATCTGACTCCATTCAATGGCCTGCTGCCCCACCTGCAGCGCGACATCGTAGCGGCCCAGCGTGATAAAGGCCGATGCCTGATGCACCAACAGCCGGCACAAAAGCAGGCGCGCCCCCTGGGTCATGCCACCTTCAGAAGGGTCACCCCCCCCGCCACCCTGCCCCTGCATCGCCTGGACAGCCGCAGCAGCCAAGCGCATCGAGCGCTCACCCTCAGAAAATAGCCCTTTCATCAGATAAACATGCCAAAGAGCAAAGGCGCTCGACTCCAACTCCTTGAAGCGAGCATGCTGGGCCGCCCACACCCACGCCCCTTGAACATTATCAAGCTCGGCACAGACTTCTTCTGCTGCCTGCTTCAGACCATGACGGAGCAGCCGTCCTTCCCGCTCAGCTACAAAGGATAGATAAAAAACGCTATGCCGCTCCTGCACCCCTGAGCGCTCATCAGGGCAGTTGTTTAAATGCTCCAGAGCAAACTGACGCACTGTCTCATGAATCTTATACCGACCACTACCCCTGGAGCCCGCCGACCAATGCAGCAGCGACTTATGCACCAGGGCGGTCAACTCTCTCAGCGAAGCCCCCACCACCTTGTGAGCAGCCTCCCACGTAAAGCTCCCACGGAAAAACGCAAGCTGACGCAGCAGCAGGCGCTCACGATCACTTAACAATCGCCACGACCAATCGAATACGGCACGAATGCTTTGCTGGCGTGCGGGCAGGTCCCGCCACTGGTGGCCTAAAAAGTCCACACTCCGCTCAATTTCCGCAAGGATCGTATCCAACGGTAGCATCTCTGCCCACGCCGCCGCCAGCTCCAGAGCAAGGGGCATCCCCTCGACTACCTCACAGATACGCAGCACCACCGAAAGATTTGACTGATCCACCTGAAAACGGGGTTGAACCCAGCGGGCACTCTGCGCGAACAACCGGACCGCTGGCGAATCAATCCCTTCTATTCCATCGGTATGGGACATTCCTTGCACAACATAAAGATGTTCACCACGAACATTCAACCGCTCACGAGAGGTAACGATTACCTGAACAAACGGGACCGCCTGCAACAGATCAACCAACTCACCAACACTGCCAAGCAAATGCTCAAAGTTATCAAGGATCAGTAACAGATGCTTATCACGAAGCACACGCAAGAGGGCTGAGTACACATCCCCATGCAGGGTAAGGCCCATAGCGCTTGCAATAGCAGGCAACAATGCCGCATCATCACTAAGCGCAGCAAGGGGAACGAAAAAGACCCCATCGGAAAACACCTCCAGGTGCCGTCGGGCAATCTCGACTGCCAGACGGCTCTTCCCCATACCACCGGCACCAACAAGAGTCAGCAACCGCACATCCGGCTGATGCAAGCGTTCACTCAGCTCCCCTAGCACCACGTCACGGTCAACGAAGGGGGTAGCATGAGAAGGTAGATTATGACGGGGCAAGGGTACACTGAGCACCGCAGGCAAAAGCTCACCCGTTCGGATACGCTCATAGAGGGAGCGCGTCTCGATACTTGGCTGAACACCAAGTTCCGAGGTGAGCAGATGGTGACACACCTCGTATTGTGCCAACGCGGACCCGCGCTGACCACTCAGCGCAAAGACACGAATCAACTGCTGATGGGCTTCTTCCCGCCAGGGCTCCAGTGCAAGTTGCCGCCGCGCATAGTGGATCGCCTTCTCATAGACTTCCTGTTCCTCATAATAGGTTGCAAGCGTGTAAAACACCTCCAGTGCCTGACGATGGAGCACCTCACGGGTCAGAATCACCCACTCCTCAAAAAGCTCGTTGTCTGACAGATTAAACCCTGCCAGAAACTCACCCTTGTACAAAGCAGCAGCCGCCTCCAACTCCGAAGTGGCCCCCACAGCCAGTTGCTGAAAGTCAGTCACATCCAAGCTACAGGACAAAGCCGGATTGAGACTTACTTCCTGCTGCACTGTTAGCAAAAGTGACATTTCACCTGGCGCGACAGGCAGTGACTTGTTAAGCCGGGAAAGGGTCTGTCGTAGATTTTGAAGAGCCGACCGCTCAGGCAAGTTGGGCCATAGCAACGTAGCAAGGACAAGGCGGTCATGCGGGCGCCCCGCTTCCACAGCGAGGTAGGCAAGAAGGGCCCGCACCTTGTTTGTCGCAAAGCGCGAGACAGCCTGATCCCCCCATTCCACCTGGAACCCACCCAGAAAAGAAAGGGATAACTTTGATCGCATTCTCTTCAAGCCTCTGCTAACACTCGTTACCTACTTTTAACAAGTATAACAGGGCAGAAAAGGAGCGGAAAGCACTTTCATCGGAATATGACTTCCAGTTGAAATCGTAAGAGCGTTGCCACCCCCTCGAGTTCCCCGCCCAACTAACCAGAGAAACGTGACAAGCACCAGACCCCTTGTCACGCCCCTTGTCACAGATAGGATACGCGCCTCATATAAGCTAAGCACTCACCATATCAGGAGCCCCCCTACTATGCCCACTAGCGACCAACCACCGCGCTATCAGACATACCTGCTTCGGATATGGCAGGAGCGCCTCCAGGACGATCTCTGCTCCACTGTATGGCGCTTCAGTCTGGAAGACCCCCACACACGGGAGCGAAAAGGTTTTACAGGCACCGAGGCCCTGTGTGCATTCCTGGAATCACAGACAGCAACCACTCCCAACGAGAGCAAGTGACCCCCTAACACTTGCAACCCTGTCACACCTTCTGTTGTTAAGGAGACAAGCAAAATGAAGCCCGCCCGACGTTCCTCCAAAGCTATCAAGCTGTACCTTCCAGCACTATTTGTGTGTGTGACAGCGCTTCTCCTCCTGAGCCTGGGGGCCACCCGAATGGCTCATGCAGTCGAGGCTGACCCCGTACTCAGCGCCTGGGAACAGGCACGCGCTGCGGGGTCCTACCACTTTTCCAGCAACGTAGTACAGGTGGTACTTCCAAGCAGTACGATCGCGAATGTGGGACGCAGCAGCCGCACAGAAAAGCTGTACCTGGAAGGGGAAAGCGACCTACGCAGCACCCGACTGGAATTTCAGCTTTGGTCCGAGGGCGGGAGCTTGCTCCAGGATGGAAGCGCCATCAGCGTGCGCGTGGAAGATGGGAAAACCTTCGTACGTCAGGGCACGGGTGAGTGGCAAGAGAGCGGGAACCTCACCGACGCGCTGGCCCCCCAGGGCGACTTTCTCGCCTACCTCCATGCGATGCGTGATGTAACCGCACACCCAGCGGAGACGCGCGCGGGGATCACCTTTACTCGCTACAGCTTCCAACTCGACGGACCTGCCTTCGCAGCCTTCGTGCGCGCGCAGACTGAGGAGGCGATGCGACAAAAGGGTGAAATGCTGGCAGGCACCCGGATAGATATACCAAGCTACTACAGTGACATGACAGGCGAGGGCGAGCTTTGGGTCGGAAGCGACGGGCTACCGCTACGACAGATCTTAACCCTTCGCTTCCCCGAACATAACGCAGAATCGGTCCACGCCCAGATCACCGTGGACTTCTCGCAATTTGGTGAACCCACTGCAACCCTGGGCGGATTTCCGCTGAGCGGTGGGCTAGGCAGCATCCTATCCACCCTGCCGCTCGCCCTACCAAACCTGATTCCGATGCTAGTGCTATCCATCGTGGTAGCATTCATCCTCACCCTTGTGCGCTATCGGCATGTCCAGGGGATGCAGAAAGCGCTAGTCGTGGCGATTATAACCAACCTGGTTATTGGCCCGCTTCTGAGCACCTTTCAGCTAGGCTCCTTTATAGATGCCCAGTCCGCAAAAGCAGCGGCAGAAACAGCCCAGAGCAGCCAGAGCGAGATGGCGCGCGACCTGGCAACCCTGATCCCTACCCCCGATTTTCACCCCCAAGTTAACCCCGTGCAGGCTGCGGAGACACGTGCGCTAGCCACAGCACGACTCAACACAATCACCACAGGGCTAAATTTGCCCCCTGTGGCACCCACCGCCCTGCTAACAGATGACGGCACAGACAGCGACGCAGACGGTCTTAGCGACTTTACAGAAGAGCGCGTTGGTACCGATCCCGGCAACGCGGATACGGACGCAGATGGCCTGACAGATGGAAAAGAAGTTCGCGGCTTCACCCTGGCTGGCAAGACATGGTATGCCGATGCTTTAAACGCCGATAGCAACAATGATGGCATTGCCGACACCCTGGAGTGGGACGCGAACGGGGACGGCCAATGGGATGACACCGACAACGACGGACTGCCGAATATTTTTGATGAGGACAACGACAACGACCGCGTACCCGACCGAAAAGACATGGCCCCCTTCACCGCCATGGGGGGCACCGGCGACTTCTCGGAAAGCAGCCCGTTCAATCTGAGCTTGCAGAACCTCCAGGCAAACATTCCAACCCTGGTAGACTTTCAAGTACGCCCGCAAAACCAGGAGCACCTGTGGTTTGCCTTCAATGTACTGGACTGGCCGCAGGACGGCGAGGCACAGATACACAACATTGATCAAGCAACCTATGCAGACCTGGCAGCCGCTGCGGGGCGAAGCGCGGAAGCAAACGAAGAATTCGGCGATATGAAGCTGGTCCCCATGCTGGAAGTTCGGATGGACACAGCCAACGCAAACCTGCCGCCACAGAGCGACCTGACCCCCTATGGAATCAGCGTCAACCCATTGACTGAGGATGCAAGCCGGCAGGTATCGTACGTTCCCCTCACCATCGTGACCGACGAGCAGAGCGGGCAGCGGGTGGCCTTCAACGCACGCATGCGGTATCAGCCCACCGGGCAATGGACCACCCCACACGAGGTACGGCTTGTCTGGGTAGTACAGGTACTGCAGGATATCCCCTGCAATGCCGAGGACCCCGATGAGGTAGCACAGGGTTGCGCGGCAGACGGATACTATCACAACGTTCCACAGATGGTACAGAGCTACTACGATCAGTGGAGCTTGAGCGGACTAACGGTGCGCGAGGAGCACGGCACCAGCGTTGCAATCATCTACGAGGACCCGCTGAAAGACAACGACCTGAAGGACGATGCGGCTCTGGTCTCGCTCTCTCATGGTCTTGAAAACACCTTCCTCGCCGGGCGTGACGAGGACGGCAACGACCAGCGGGATGTAGACCTGAGCGAGATTGTCCGCCGCTTTGACCATCCCAGCAACACCGGCGTCGGGGAGATAGAGCGATGGAGCATACCCGACATCCTGCGCGTCGAGCGGCAAGCGTACGACAGCTTCGATCAGGCCATGATTTTCACGGCCATGACGGATACCAAGCAGGTGCTGGCCTCCGCCTTTGATGCTGCCTGGGCAACCGATAACCAGATCAAGCCCTTGCTAACCTACGCGCACGAGTCCAGCATCCGAACGCTGGGGCTGGATGGTGCGGGGGCATCCGGCGGCTACATCAGTATCAGCCCAACGGGGGCAACCTTCAACATGCAGCCTGCTGGCCAGGCCCGCGCCCCCATTGATGTGATGGTAGGGCTAAAATGGACCCCCTACTGCGCCCCCGCCGCCGGCTCACCCCAGTGGTCCCCCTGTGACGCAGACATCTACTGGGAAGAGCTAGAACAGCGCCACGCCGCCTTTGCAACGCAACCGGGCGACCCGGCAGACACTGATGTAGAAGCAGGCCGCGTCATGGTGATGCAACTCTACTCGCTTGCCATGATACAGGGCGTGAACCAATTGGTTCAAAGCGATGCCCGGCTTGTTTCATCAATCTACTCGATGAAGAGCGACAGCGAGCTGGAAACCACCATTCGAACGGTGGGCGCAGTTGCCAAAGCAGGGGTGCCCGCCGTCGCAAACATAGCGCTCATGGCGCGCTATGTGAACAAAATACCGGTGCTCCAATATCTGGGCAACATGTTAAAGCAGATACGAGGGAACCTGCGTGCCCCCGTAACCGGTGCCATCGCCAGCTTCAAGTCGAACCCACGTGCAGGCGGCGCGATTATCCTGGCAGCGGCAGCGGTTATCACGACCCTCGCGATCATCATTGCTCAATACGACCTCGCCCAACAGATCACCATCAAAGTGGCGATCATCGGTATAACAACCTTCCTAAGCGTCATAAGTCCTATTCTAGCCATTAAAGACTGGGTGCAAGCAGTAAAACTTGTGGGAGGCACGGCAGGGTCCGTGCTACGCGCTGGCTCAGCCGTGCTCGGCACCGCACGAGCAGCGGGCGTGATTGGGGCAGTCATCGGCATCGCCATCGCATGGGGCTTCTTCATCTACAGCATGGTGGCTAGCAATGTCACAGCTTTCAGTCCGGAATTTAACAAGGGTCTGGCCGAAGCGATTGCAGCCACAATTTACCTGATCCTGCTGGCAGTCATTTCTGCTACCGTGGTAGGGTTGATCATCGTAGGGATCGTCGGCGTAATTGATGGGATCCTCACGGCCATCTGTGAGCTGGGTGTAGACGAGTTGCGTACGGTGCCAGGGCTGGGCGGTGCCTGCTTCACGCTAAGCAACGTGGCTATCAAGGCAATCGCCTACCTCCTTTACAACTATGACGTGATGGTGGACACCAGCCGTAACGATCTGGTGGTCGTCGGCTCACCCGATGTGACGCTTGCCGATCCGTCGAAGGGCTACGTAGAGGGGAACGCGCTTTCCGTCAACCTGCCGATTACGACCACCGCCATCCACAAAGATCCGGATCCGGCAAATGGCCTTTACATCAACCTGTATCTCTGGCTCTTCTCGCAGGACAACCTGCGCTCCAGCACCTTCCGATACAGCCTGACGCAGCCCAACCCACAAACGATTGATGTGGAGTTGGATCAGATGACAAGCACGTGGCAAGGCGTGAGCACGGACCACAACTATGTCCTGACACCCATGTACCGTGGGCAGGCTCGAAGCGGCCATGCCCCCATCACAGGGCTTACGCCGGAAGTAGGCCTGAACCGTTCCGTCCCATTCTACCTTAATATGGGCTATGCCGTGCCCGCCTATGAGTGCTGGGGCATCCCCAACATTATCCCAGCCTTCTTCCCACCTATCATCCCTGTCTGTTACACCAGCGACCTGAAAGGCAACAGTTCCAGTAACGTTGATACGCTCAAATTCGACATCTTCCCAGCCACGCTAGACGGATTCATGACCCTGGCAACCAAGGCAGATGGTGGCCTGGGCTTGAACTGGGACAGTGCCTTCCCCTCCCTGCACGACGCTGATGGTGATGGCCTGCGCTCCAGCGCGCACGCCGGGCTGGACCCCAATGACGCACGGGCAGACACGGACAACGATGGGCTGGCCGACGCCTATGAATTGGAGCGGCGGCAGGCGGGGTTGGCGCTCTCCCCTATCCAGAGCGACACGGACAACGATGGGCTCACTGACCGACAAGAGATGCAGTTCGGCACCGACCCGGGCCGTGCTGACACAGACAACGATGGGCTCACCGACGGAACAGAGCTCTGGCACCAGGAGTACAACACCAGCACCGGACAGCCGACCGGCGCGTGGGTAGGCGGCTGGGACGTCAGCATCAACGCTGCAACACCTTTCACGGTGCGCGTTTCCTCCGACCCGCTCGACGCCGATGCCGACGCCGATGGCGTGAGCGATCAAGCGGAGCGCCAGCTAGCCATGGACCCGAACCCGGCAAATCGGCTCGACAACCAGAACCGCCCCTATCACCCCAGCGTCGCAAACACGCCACCCCTGGAAATCCACACAGCTATCGCCGACGCAGATGGTGTCGTGGGCCCTAGTCAATCATTCGTGTATACCACCACGGTCGTGGCCAACACACCCATGGCTCCCAGCGTGCTGGACGTAACAGTGCCCGGTGCGCTCGGTAGTTCGCCCGTCCCCTATGCGCTAGGATTCAACCCGGCCACCTTCAATGGCTCACAAAGCGTGACCCAGCAAACAAGCCTCACAGTCCCATCGGGGAGTACCTCTCAAACGGTAACGCTGAACAGTGCCGTGCGAGGGCGACTTCAAGGAAGCCCCTCGACCGGGTGGACATTCGGGCCGATAACCAGCCAGCCCCCTCTGGGCGTAGCACCGGATCAATATCCTATATATGGCACAGAGGTGGAGGCAACCCGGCAGGATCGCCAGGACAGCTTCCTCCTAACAAGCCAGCGTGATTTTTCGGGGGGTGGGTTCAGTTTCGGGCACACCGAAGGGTTCGATCTTCTGGAAGGTCACTACCGTGCTCTAGAGACGAACACAGCGACGCCAACTGAATACTTCCTTACCGGCACCAGTGGGCCCAGCAGCGCCGCCAACAGCCGAGGCAATACCCTCGTTACCTGGGATCACCTGGATCGCTGTAACACAATCACTATTCACTCGTTGCGGGTTGTGATTGCAGGGGAGGACAACGGCACCCCCGGCATCGAGCCCTACATCGTCCTGGAGTATGAGGATCACTACAACCCAGATGAAGAAGACGTATGGTACTGGGACGCGGCAGGTGGATCCGATCAGATGCAGAGTGGGCACCAGCGCGGACCCAATGCGGGAGGCTTCCCCATCACACGCACAATCTGCGGAAGCAGCACCTTGCGGGTGATGGAATCGGATGGGCCTGTCAACGACCCAGCCCTGAATGAATTGGTGGGTCAGACCGTCACCGATCCCTGGGTTGCAAGGAACAACCAGCTAATGCACTTTATCGGCGCAGGCCACGTCATTGAGCTATTCGTGACCGTCCCTGTCAAAGATCACTATACCATCACTGGGGAGATCGTCGGTCCAACAGGGAACGAGACAACGGCCCTTTCCTTCCCGCGCTCCACCGTTCCGACCGCCTTCAAGCAAATGAATCGGCATCCCGTTGTTGCAAGCAACGGTGATGGCTTCCTGGTGGCATATGAGACGATTACAACCACGGAATCGAGTTATTCAGGATCGGGTACGGAGGGCCCCATGGTCCTGCTCACCGTACAGGCATTCGACAGGAATGGCAACCCCCAGGGCACCAACCATCGAAGCGCATCGTCCAACAACCTTACGAACTCCCAAGAGCAGCTCGGCCTGGATGTCGCATGGATCGGCGATCGTTACCGCGTCGTGTGGAAGGCAATCAATAGCCGCACCATTTACGCAGGCGACTTCACCCAAACGGCTGCAAACTTTGGCGGGAACAGTGGCTGGACGACAGTTGCCACAGATTCTGCCATGATCCCTGACAATCAAAGCGACCGCGCGTTCGATTACACGCCACGACTTGCCTATGATCCCATAACCGGACGATGGCTACTGAGTTACACGAACTCATCGCCCTCCCAAACGGGCATCCTGAATGTATACGCCAACGCCAGCAGTACAACCGCCCTACGGACTTTGCCCCTGGTATCGGGGGCACACCAGATGGTGCCGGTTTACCATCCGGTAACCCAACACTGGCTGGTCAGCGTATTCACCAAGCCCAGCTACCGAGATTTCTACCATCTCCCCGCTGACCTGACCGGGCAGTCCATACAGTGGGCCAGTTGGCAGACAAACGGGTCGCAGCTCGCTACCTCGCTGGCGTGCCCATCCCTCTTATCCGTACCTCTCGCAGACCTTCGTTTTGAGGAGGCACCCGGTAGCACCTCGTTTGCCGATCAGTCTGGACGTGGCAACAACGCAACGGGTACAGGCAGCACTGCCCCGGCGGCGGGTGTGCCGGGCGCGCCAAACGCCCCGCTCTCGGACTATGCCCTCCGCTTCGACGGGACAGACGATGTGATTACCCTGCCAAGGAGGGTGCAGGATAGCTTCTCTATAGCCTTCTGGATCAAGGCGTCCCAGTCGAACACGCAGCAGATGCTGGTGGACGGTGGGGTTGGCCAAAGCAACGGGTTCGGTTTGTGGCTGAACAACGGGGTGCCGACCGTCGAGGTGTCCCAGAGCCAAGCGGCGGCATCCGCCAGGATAGACAACGGGCAATGGCGCTTCGTCACTGTCTCCCGTACCCAGGAGACAGGCCAAGTCGTGGTGCGGGTGGACGGGAGCAGCGTTATCAACGTCACCCGAAGCACTGCGGCGCTTGCTGCCACGGCAACATGGCGCCTGGGCAAGCAAGCGAACAACAGCCGTCCCTTCCGCGGTGACCTGGACCACCTCCAGCTGTTCCAAGTGGCGCTGAGCAGCGAGATGGTACAAGCGATTTACAACCGGACGCAACAATCGTATTGCGCTGCCGCCCAGACCACGCCAGACAATAGCGAGGCGTTGTGGACAAAGGTCCAATTGACGCAGCCTGACACGCGCGGGGGTCGGATCAGCGCCAGCGGTGGGTTGAACCTCATCATTGATGGTGACCGACCGACCGTGAGCCTGGATTCGCTCCAGCCGCTTGAGCGCATTCAGGGAGGACGCACGGTCATCATTGGCGGCAGCGCCGGTGATGTCACCTCCTCCATTGCCAGGGTTGAGGTAAGCATCAACTCTGGCCCATACCAGAGCGCCGACGGTGCTGAAACCTGGACCTTCCCACTCCAGGTCACAGATGGACCCTACGCCATCTCCATGCGGGCGACCGACGTGGCGGGCAACCAGTCCTTCACCCATATCGTCTCCATCACTGCCGATGCAACGCCGCCCACCGTCACCCTGGCTCCGCTGCCAACCACACCGGTGGTGCCGACCCGGAACAACGAGGGTCAATGGCTAGCATCGCTTCACGGCACCCTCAGCGACGCCAGTGGCATCGCGGCTGGCTCGGTCGAGGTGCTGCTCGAGGCAGAGTCCGGCGTGGGCCCTGTCAATGCATGGCAGCCCGCGACCGTCAGCGGCAATACGTGGGCGCTCGATTACCGCTTCCCCGTCGAGTTGACCGACCCGACCGGCAGCTACCGCGTGAGCGTGCGGGCCAGCGACAGCGTGCTCAACCGCAGCGCGGATGATGCCGCTACAGGCATCCTGCGTCTCGACAGCACGGGCCCCGTGGCCACACTGGAATGGGACGCGGCCCGAACGCAGGTCATCACGGAAACGCTCAGCCTTAGCGGGCGTATCACCGACACCAACAGCGTGGCAGGGCTGGACACGCTGGAAATCGCCTTTACCCCTGTGGAACAGGTGGCGGCACTGCCGGGCGACATCACTAGCGACGAGAGCGAGGCGCAGCTGAACCGCACCTGGCATCCCGTTGCCCTGGACGCGCGAGGCCCTGGCGTAGCTAGCACGCGCTGGAGCTTCGCCGTACCGAGTGGGCTGGAAAATCAGTACCAGATTGACCTCCGCGCCACGGACCTGCTCGGCAACGAGAGCCTGACCGTCAACGTGTGGCGCGGCGTCGTGGACACCCTGGCGCCCCGTGTGGCGCTCTCGGTCACCCCCACAGGTGCCAGCTACTGGAATCCTGCCATCGGTGCAACGCTGCACGAGGTCACCTTTACCTGCGCGGCGGAGGATCGGCATCTGACTGAGTTAGGCTTCATCTGCCCCGGCAACAGCGAGCAGCCGCCCACACGCTCCTTCGATATCAACCCAGCGGTGCAGGCGCTGTTCCCGGATCTGACCCTTCGCGATGGGTTGTTCAATACGTGGACGTTGTGGGCACCCACCACCACGCCGAGCGCGACGGTGGAAGCCTGCGACAGCTTTGGGCACTGCGCCTCGGACAGCACACCCTTGGGCGCGTTGAATGGGATGAGCACGATGATGGCGCCGACGCCAGGTGCCCCCCTTGCCACCATTGTCTCACCGAGCGACCTGTCGTATGTGGCAGCAGAGGGGTCCGTCCTGGTGACGGTAGCTGCGGAAGCGGGGGCCTCGCTTCAAAGCGTGACGCTCCGCTTGGATGGAACAGATGTGCAAACGCTCAGCTTTGCTCAGAGCGATGCGGTGAAACGTACCCAGCGCACCCTTTCCATCCCGATCACGGGCGAGGGGCTGCATACCCTTGAGGCGCGAGCGACCGATTGGTCAGGCGTCACCCAGGGCTCGCCGTTTGCCATGAGCTTTACCCTGGATAGCCAGGCGCCTAGCGCTTCCTTCGACGACACGTCGCTCACGATCGCCGACACCTATGGCTTGCAGAGTGATATCCTGCGCTTCCATGGCACAGCGGCTGACAGTGTCGGGCTGGCAACGGTGCAGGTGAGGGTAGGCGACAACCCGTTCGTGGATGCCACATTCGGAGACGGAACCTGGCAGACGGCGCTGGCCGTGCCGGATCCCGAGGGGCAGACCCTCGTAGTGATGGTGCGGGCCATTGACCGGGCGGGGCGGGTCACCACGACCACCGAGGAGATCGGGGTAGACCTGGCTTCCGCCACACCGCCAGAAACCAGCTTCACCTCGACCCCGTCCAACCCGAGCAGCGCGAATCCGGTCAGCTTCAGCTTCGAGGGGACCTCAGGCGGTCAGGCGGCCGCTGGCTTCGCCTGCCGACTGGACGAGGGAGCCTTCGAGCCTTGCACCAGTCCGTGGCAGTACAGCGACCTGAGCAAGGGCTCGCATACCGTCGCCGTACGAGCGATTGATGGGCAGGGCTATGTGGACCCGTCGCCCGCCAGCTTTAGCTGGACGGTGAGTCCCATCCAGCCAGAAAGCTTCATTACGGCCAGCCCGCCCGCGACGACCAGCAGCCGCAGTGCCAGCTTCGCTTTCCAGGGCGCCAGCGGGGCCGTCAGCTTCGAGTGTGCTCTGGATAGCAGCGGCTTCAGCGCCTGCACAAGCCCTCAGTCCTACACGGGCTTGACCTACGGCGATCACACCTTCCTGGTGCGCGCTCGTACCGTATCGGGCGGCGCGGGCACGCCCACTGCCTTCACCTGGACAGTGTTGAACACAGCACCCGTCGCCGACGATCAGTTGATCGTGACAGGGGAGGGCGAGTCTGCCCCCATAACGCTGACCGCCAGCGATAGCGACACCCTGAGCTACGAAGTAGTGGCCGGGCCTACCCACGGTGCACTGCTCGGCGTGGCGCCGGGGTTGACCTATGCGCCGGATGCTGGCTTTGGCGGTGTGGACACCTTCACCTTCCGCGCCAATGACGGGCAAAGCGTATCGAACATTGCGACGGTCACCATCTATGTAGACAGCACACCGCCTACGGTGACGTGCAGTGCCACCCCGAATAGCCTATGGCCAGCGAACAACAAGATGGTTCCTGTGACAACGACGGTTGTTGTCACCGACGCTCAGTCGGGGTCAGCCGGGTTCACGCTCGTCTCGATCGTTAGCAACGAGGCAGGCACCGGGGACATCGTGGGTTGGACGGTCAACACCCCCGATACCAGCGGCCAACTCCGTGCCAAGCGGGCCGGAAGCGGCAACGGGCGCGTCTACACCCTAACCTACCAGGGGTCGGATCGCTCGGGCAACACGGCCACGTGCAGCACGACAGTGGTAGTGCCGCACGACAAGGGGAAGAACAAGTAAGCGGACCGGGCAGGGGGCCATGTTGGCCCGACGAGTAAAAAGGGGGCAGCGTCGCTGCCCCCTTTTTCATAGACGATAGCCTCCGGGAAACAGCCAACTAGAAGTGGGGGAGGAAGGGTCGCGGTCGGGCGAGGTGCTGAAAGGGGTTGCTCTTGCCGCGCGCTGCTTGGACAAGGAGGGATGTGCCAAGGCGCTGTGCTACGCTAGAGCGATGGTTTAAGGGGCCCCATGCCCCCACCCATCCGGTCCCATCTAACAAAAAGGGCCGCCCCTTGCGGGACGGCCCCTTCCGAATCAGTTTACCCCACGGCCCTATCTGTTGCGCTTCCGGCGCGCCACCAGCGACCCGCCGCCGAGGAGAAGGACCCCCGCCGCGATCATCAACACGGCTGGCAGCGCGCTCGGCCCGTCCGACGCCATCCGGACCAGCCCTACCGCCGTGGCTACCGCCGTTTCTAGCTCAAAGTCTACTTCTGCCGTCCCGCCCGCAGGCACATCCACACCCTCGACTGTCTCTTGAGTGTACCCCTCGGCGCTCGCCGATACCTCATACACCCCGGCGGGCAACTCTAGTGAGTAGGCACCTAGCGAATCGGTTGAAGTGGATGCCGCACCGGCAAAGACCGTAGCATTGGCAATCGGCTCGCCCGACTCCGCGCTCGTCACCACCCCGCGCAGCGTGCCTGCTTGAACGCCTGCCGCTGTATACGTCACCTCCAGCCCCCAACCAGCCAGCACCCCGCCATCCTGATTGAAGTGATCCTCGATACGGAGCGTCCACGTCCCTGCCACTGGCTCCCCATCGAAGGCAGAGAGGGGCTCCTGGGGCTGCGCTGTCTCGTTATCAGCCAACGGACATGCCACCGGTGCCGGCGCCTCATCGTCCAGTGAGATACGGAAGTTATCGCTGCTGCCACACGCCTGATCAATCAGCACCACCTCGGCCCGACCGCTGGGGCTAATCAGGCGGAAGCTTACATCGCCCACATAGGTATGCGCGCCTCGCATATCCACCACATTGATGTCCGCCACTTCGCCCTGCGCTGCGATAGTCAGAGAGGATACTGTGATTGTCCCACTATTCGGTCCAATCGCCTTGGGAACATCCGTGGACACGAATGTTTCCGTCACGATGTTTCCCGTTGTGAAACTGAACGTTGCCCCGAACGCCCCGGTCCCGCAGGGATTTTCCGAGCGCACGCGCCAGTAGTACGTAGTGGATGCAGCCAACGTCACATCGGTCGAATAGCTGCCCTCCGTCAGCCCGGATGCACTATCCACCAACTCCGTAAAGGCGGCATCCGTCGCCAGCTCGAACGTGTAGGTTACCCCCCCCGCCGCCGCATTCCACGTAAAGCTCGGCGTGATGCCCACGTTGCTTGCCCCATTCGCGGGCGTCAGCAGCGTCGGTGCATCCGGCACCCCTTCATAAACCGCCAGGGTCAGTGCTACCTCATGCACCAGCGTCCCGTCCGTTGCCTGCACCGTGAACGGGTAGCTTCCCGCCGCCACGCCGCTCACCGTCACCGTCAGCTCGCTGCTGCCCGGCACCGACACGGGGTTCACAGTGAAACTGGCGCTTGCCCCAGTGGGCAGCCCTACCGCACTCAGTGTGGCTGACCCACTATAGCCCGCCTGCGGTGCCAGTTCGAGAGTGGTACTGACCGTACCGTCGCCGCAGCGTGCCAGGGTTGCCCCCGTTGCTGTCAGCGAGAAGTCCGGCTCCAGGGTCGGGCGCACCAGGAAGAAGCCCTGGTCAATCGTGCTGATCGCCACCAACCCGCTCTCATAATAGGGGAACACGCTCCACGCGCCGGTAAACTCCGGATCGTCATTGGCTGGCACCACGTCGAAGTACGCTTCCTCCGTCAGGTTGCCATTCGCAATATCCGAGATGTTCAGGATACGCAGCCCGCTGGTGTAGTTGGCCTGGTAATCAAAGCCGTTGTGGATGTACTGGTTGTGGTCAATGGATGTCGTCTCAGCCATGTAGACATTAATCAGCACAGGCGCATTCAAATCGGACACATCGAAGATGTACGTGTAGGTGTTGTGTCCGTTGCCCGTCTCATCCAACTCATCGTCCACCAGCAGGTAGCGGTGATCCGGCGTGATCGTCGCCTGATGGGTATAGGCCGACCCCGCATACGTTCTACGAGCAAGCTGCACGGGCGCTGCCTTGTTGGTAGCATCCACGATCGTCACCGTGTCTTCATTCGAGGCGAAGCACACCTCGCGCCCCTGGTACGTAGCATCCGGTCCCTCGTACACGAGGCACAGGGCATCATGGCTGTACCCATCTGCGCTGAAGCACCCTGCGAAGGTTGGGGCGAGCGGATTCTGCAGGTTGACGAAGTGCAGCCCGCCATTGCACGTCTGCCCCCCCGACGACCCACCGTGAATGTCGGCATAGCCCGTGGCCTCGTTCACCCCCACGGTATGCGAGCTCCCGATCCCGTTATAATGTGCCGTTTCCGCAAAGGTGACGGGCGGGTTCGTCACATCGCGTAGTTGGGTCATATCAAAAATCTGCATGCCGTGGTTGCCATTCAAGTCAGCTACCACCACCAGATAGTTCTGATACGACTGCAACTCGCGCCACGAAGACGTGCCGGTATGGCTGGGCAGATTGCCCAGGTAGAGCGGGTTCTCTGGATCACTGATGTCAATGAAGCTCGTACCGTTGGTGCGCGCCATCACAGCGTACTCCGTGCCCGTCTCCGGATCCGTCCAACCCCACATGTCGGCCCCATCCCCGCCACCGATCGCGCTGGTGGGCAGATGTGCCATCAAGTCCACGTTCGCACACGGGAACGCCCCCGCGAAGCCCTCCACGCACGGCGCGGCGGCCGCCGCTTCCGTCACTCCCTGCATGGCTGCGCCATCCGCTGCCTGCCGCTCCATCAGCATCGCGCGGCGTGCTTCCGGCGTCAGCCCCTTGCTGCCGCTCTCCGGCCCCTGCGAGAGCGCAGCCTGATTCCAGAAAAGCACGGCCAGCAGCACAGGCAAAGCTACCAACAAGCCGCGAACACCATGTCGCCGGATAAAATCCCGCATCACAAGACTTCCTTTCACAGTAGAGTAGCGCGCCAGCCTCGTACGGGCTTCCTATCACAGCGCCACGAAATTGATGAGCCATCTTATCACTATGTCCGTTGCCGTCAACCGTAGCCCCTCGCCGGACGTGCGTTCGGGAAACGAACCTCACTCCGACAGCGTGGACCCCTATTACAGAGGAGGTAGATAAAGGTGGGACGATGAGGGTGAGGCCAAACCTGGAGGCTACCGCCCGCCTGAAGGCGGAATTACAAACCACGGCGTGCACCGCCAGCCCATCCGCCCCTTTCTATCTGATCCCTCTATGAACCGCTGTTGTTCGGCGGGCGATTTTCCACCGCCTCCGCCGCCGCGCCCGCGCTGACCAGATCGGCTACCACCTCTCGCGCCAGGGCCTCGCTGATTCCCTCGATCACCTGCGCGGGGGGATGCTCCGTCACGTGCTTTGCCCGTGCCAGGTCCCCCCCAGCACCTCGTTGATGATACGAAGAGCACGACTCTTCCGGCGCCCCACCCGCAGCAACCGCACTTCCCACATTCCGGCCTCGCGCCGCTCGTAGTACGGCACGCGTGTCACGCGCGGAAGCTCCTCCGTGACCGTCCACAGCAAGATGAGCCCAACCAGCCCGACCAGCAACAGCAGCCCTATCAAGACAACCAGTGTCGTTATCATCCCTCTCCTTTCCTGCATTGCCTACCCTAGTGAGCTATGCCACTGCTCAGGGTGCCGCCCCCTGTTATGGTGCTCCTATAGAACCCGTCCATCCTGAACCGGATTGCTCAAATGAGCAAACAACAAGCGCCGTTTGGTCTGGCGCGGCGCCGGCTGGGCGCATCCTGTAGCGCGACAGGACTCTCGACAGTTCGCTGTCAAGACGAACCCCAGTAAACCGGGACACTTGCGGGCACAACGTGTCGCGCCGAGACTGTAAGCTTCATTCGACCCGCACCCTTTCAATCGCGGGTCCCGTCGAGCTACGCTGGTGGCAACGCGGCAACCATCAGGAATAGGAGCACAGAATGCGAAAGCTAGTCGTCACGGAATTTTTGTCGCTGGATGGCGTCATGGAAGACCCGCGCTGGACATTTAAGTACTGGAATGACGAGATTGCGCAGTTCAAGGGCGAGGAGTCGGACGCCAGCGATGCGTTGTTGCTTGGGCGCGTGACCTATCAGGGATTCGCCGCCGCTTGGCCGCAGAGCAAGGATGAAGGGGCTGAATATTTCAACAGCGTACGCAAATACGTCGTGTCCACGACCCTGGATCAGGCGGAGTGGAACAACTCGACGCTGATCCGGGAAAACGTCGTGGAAGAAATCACCCGTCTCAAACAGCAGGATGGCCAGGACATCATCGTCCATGGTAGCGCCACCCTGGTACAAACCCTCATCCAGCATGATCTGGTGGATCGCTATCGGTTCCTTGTCTACCCGGTGCTCATCGGTAAGGGCAAGCGCTTATTCAAAGAGGGTGACAGCGCCACCTTGAAGCTGCTGGAATCCCGGTCATTCAGTTCAGGCGTGGTGGGGCTCGTCTACGCAGCCAACGGAAAATAGCCACCGTCATCAGGGGTAGGGCTCCCTTTCAGGGGCCTGGGGCTGAAGCCATCCCCAGGCCCTAACAAAGCCCAAACTTGTCCGCACAAATCTGATACATCCAGTAGCCTTGCCCCTACGTCAGAGCAAGCAACGAGCTGACTTCTCGCAAAAGGATTGTCATGCGCCTTTATCCTTACAACCGTTCCCACTCCCTTCGTCGCCTGCCGCGCGCCCTGCCCCTGCTGCTGGGGTTGCTGTTGCTGCTTGGATCGCCCGTCTTCGCGCTGGCCCATCCGCTCGGAAACTTCACAGTCAACCATTACACGCGGTTGGAGCCGGGCAGCAAGGCAATCGCCCTCTTCTACGTGCTGGACATGGCCGAGATTCCCGCCTTCCAAGAGCGGGCGGAGACGCTCGACAGCGACCGTGACGGCGAGGTGAGCGAGGCGGAGGCTGCCGCTTACCGTGACAGCAAGACCGCCGATCTGGTAAGCAACCTGCACCTCACCGTCAACGGTGCGGAGCTACCGCTGACTATTGAGAGCAACGATCTGGAATTTCCAGAGGGGCAGGGTGGGTTGCTCACGCTGCGGCTCAGCGCCCGGCTCGTCGCTGCCCTGCCTGAGGGTGAAACCCTGTGGAGCGTCGAGTTCCGCGACGACAACGATATGCGTCGGCTGGTTGGCTGGCGCGAGATTGTCGTTGCCCCCACCGAGGGGGTTGAATTGCTTTCCTCCACTGCTCCCGCCGAGGACCGCTCGCAGGAACTGCGCAACTATCCTGCTGACCTGCTGCAGAACCCGCTGACGCTGCGGACTGCCTCCTTCTCCTTCCAGCCGGGTGGGGTGCCCGCATCCACCGCGGCGGCGGCACCGCTCGCCAGCGTGCAGGCAGCGCCCGTGGAGGGATTCGAGGCGCTGATCCACCGCACCGACCTGGGACCCGGCGCCCTGATGCTTGCCCTGCTGGCCGCTTTTGGCTGGGGCGCCGCACACGCGCTCACCCCCGGCCACGGCAAAACCATAGTCGCGGCCTACCTGGTGGGTACGCGGGGCACCGCCCGGCACGCCGTCTTCCTGGGCCTGACTACGACTATCACGCATACCGCGGGGGTCTTTGCCCTAGGGCTGGCCACGCTCTTTCTTTCCCGCTACATCCTGCCGGAGCAACTTTACCCCTGGCTGGGCGTGCTTTCTGGCCTGCTGGTGGTCAGCATCGGCTTCTCGCTGTTTGGCCAGCGGCTGCGCGCCTTTATGAGCCCTGCCGCGGCCCACAGCCATGACCACGATCCACGATCACAGCCATGACCACGATCACGATCACACTCATGATCACGATCACAGCCATGACCACGGCCACACCCACTCGCATGGCGGGCATACGCACAGCCACGCCCCCCCGGGGGCGGACGGCAGCCCCGTCACCTGGCGCAGCCTGCTGGCGCTGGGCGTATCGGGCGGGCTGCTGCCCTGCCCCTCCGCACTGGTCGTCCTGCTGGGGGCCATCGCCCTGCAGCGGGTTGGCCTGGGCCTTCTCTTGATCTTTTCCTTCAGCATCGGGCTGGCAAGCGTTCTTACCGGAATCGGGATAGTCCTGGTTCACGCCCGAAAGCTGTTCAACCACATCCCCGCGTCTGGGCCTCTATTCCGTGTCGTGCCGATTGCAAGCGCCTTCTTGATAGCCCTGTTGGGTCTGGGTATCACCCTGCAAGCATTGGCACAAACGGGGGCACTTCAACACATTGTCGTGGCAAGCGCTGAATGGTTCTAAGGGGCGACAACTCTTTGACGCACCAGCGCCGCGACCCATCTGAAAGGAACTACCCTTGACGAACAAGCCGTCCCGCCGTTCCGACTTTGCTACCCCTTTGGTCGTTCAACAGGAGCACCGTACATGAGTAATAAGCGCCGTATCCTCGTATTCTTGAGTATCGCCCTCACCCCCGTTCTGGTGGTCGCAGCGATGCTCGTGCTAGCCAACATTGGCTCCGTCAACGCTTCGAGCCACCGTGAAGCCCCTGCCATTTCCAAGGATGCCTTCGCGGACAATACCGATACGTATGTGTGGATTCCCGCCGGCCAGACCGAGCGCATCGCGCTTGCCGCCAGCTACATCCCCTTTGAGGGGCCAGAAGGTGGCCCGAACTACTACGAGTGGGATGATAGCGTCCGCTACAACATCTTTGTTAGCAACGACGGCGACCCGGCCCCCGAGGTGACATACACCCTTTCCAGCCGCACGGAGGTGCAGAACCCTGACACCTTCCTGTACAACACCGGCCCCATCACCACGCTCGATGACGCCGACTGGAATCGCCGCCAGTTTATCACCGTTACCGAGACCTTCGAGCCGGGCGTCCAGCCGGGCCCCATGGCCGCGGCTGCACCGGATGCTCATGAGACGGTCATCGTTGACGGTCAGCTGACTGCGCCCGCCAACATCGGCAGCAAGTCCACGCCGGACTGGGACGCGCTGCGCGAAGAGGCTACCTACACCTACATGGACGATAACAGCGACATGGTTACGGTGTACGGCGGTCAGACCGATGACGCCTTCTGGGTGGATCTCCAGGTCTTCGACCTGCTGACCCTGCGCGGTCAGGCTCCCCCCATCGGCTACGAGATGGGCAACAACGTGCCCGTAGACTCGGTGTCGGGCTTCAACGTACATAGCCTCATCCTCGAGCTGCCCATCAGCCGCCTGGTTCGCAACGAGGAGACAGTGCTCGGTGTTTGGGCCACGGCAGAGCGCAGCAGCATGCCCGTCATGGGCGAGGGCGCGGAAGGCTTCACGCAGGTATCCCGCCTGGGCATGCCCCTCGTGAACGAGGTTGTCATCCCGATGGGCCTGAAGGACGTGTTCAATACGCTGACCCCCTCGGATGACCTGGGCGCCTATGGCCTGCTCCAGGAAAGCGTGGAGAACCCGGAAGTGGGCACGCTGCTGTGCGCGCTGTATGGCGTGCCGCTGCCCGAAGACAGTGACGACGACTGCAACACCGAGTACACTGATCCGGGCACGGGCCGTGGGGACATCTTCCAGATCTTCCTGACGGGTATGGTCCTGCAGGAGCCCTTCACGGTTAACACCGCAGGTGGCCCGGTTACCCTGCCCGCTGGCTTCAACGTGAACCAGCCGGCCGGTGCCGTACCCTCGGAGATGATTCGTATCAACACCGCTATCTCTGGCGACACCTGTGCGCCGGAGCCGAGCCGCCTCGGTGTGCTCGGTGGGGATGCCTGTGGCTTCCCGAACGGTCGCCGCCCGCTTGACGACACCGTCGAGATCGAACTGCTGGCCGTGGCCGGTGCTGCCTACGACATCCTGGACGATGGTGACGAGGCCTTCGCCTTCAACGCCGACCTGATCGGCGTGCTGGACGACGGAGTGGACGAGAACGACCTGCCCTTCAACAGCGACTTCCCGTACTTCGCGAACGCCCAGTCTGGCCAGGAGCACTTCCACCAGAATGCCACCGAAGCGCCGCTGAGCCTTTCGTTCGGCAACTTCACCGTCCCGAGCAGCAGCGCCCCGTGGCTGCAGCTTGCCGCCGCCGGCCTGAGCATTGGCTTCGTGGGTGCCCTCGAGCTCCTGCGCCGCCGCCGCCAGAGCCGCTAAACCCGTCCTCGGACGGTAAGATGTAACGCAAAACGGAGGGCGGGCCGAGGATCGCCCGCCCTCCGTCCTTTTCTCTCTGTTCTATCGTTTGCGACCCAACTCAACTGTTTCTACCTATGACCACCAACTCAGCCCCTACCGTCCGCCGCAGCAACCGTCATCCGGAGTGGATGTTGCTTGCTGCCCTGCTCCTCCTGGTCACCGCCGTGGGGGTGCGGGTGCTTCGGGAGCGCGCCATCAGCCGCGAGCCGCTTCCCGCGGCCCTCGTGGCGGCGCAGCCCTCCACCGAGGCCACCATCCTGCGCTTTCAGGAAGTGCTGCGGGGCAACCCAGAAAACAGCTACGCCTACGGTCAGTTAGGGCTGGCCTTCCTCCAGCGTGCCCGCGAGACGGCTGACCCGGCCCTCTACCTTCAGGCGGAGCAGGCCTTGAACGAGGCCCTCGCCCGTGACCCGGAGCATCTGGACGCCCTGGTGGGGCAGGGCATCCTGGCCAACGCACGACATGACTTTGAAGGCGCCCTCGTCTGGGCCGAGCGCGGCTGGGCGGTGAATCCCTATTATTCCGAGACGCTTGGCGTCAAGGTAGATGCCCTGGTTGAACTGGGGCGCTATGACGAGGCCATCGCCACGCTGCAGCAGATGGTGGATTTGAAGCCGGGGGTGCCCTCCTACAGCCGGATCTCCTACGTGCGCGAGCTACACGGCGACGTGCCGGGCGCCATTGCCGCGATGGAAAAAGCTGTGGATGCCTCCATGACCGGCACAGAGGGCTGGCGCTGGACCTCGGTTCAACTGGGCCATCTGTTCTTCAACAGTGGCCGCCCTGACGAGGCCGAGGCCCACTACTGCGGAGGTGCTTCGCCTGGACCCGGACGATCTGCTGGCGCAGGCCGGGATGGCCCGCGTGCTCGCCGCGCGCGGCGAGGCGCAGGAGGCCATCGCTCTTTACCGCTCCCTGGTGGAGCAACTCCCGCTGCCGGAACTGGTCATCGCCCTGGGCGAGCTATACGAGCACACCGGCCAGCAGGGGGAGGCCAACATCCAGTATGCCCTCGTGCGGGCCATGCAGCAGTTGAATGCTTCCGCAGGGATGAATGTGGACATGGAACTGGCCCTCTTCAACGCCAACCACGGCACAGCCCCTGACGAGGCGGTGGCTCAGGCGCGCGCAGCTCACGAGCAACGACCCGGCATCTACAGCGCGGATGCCCTGGCCTGGTCGCTCTTCCGCAACGGCGACCCGGACGCCGCGCGCCCCCTGATCGAGGAGGCCCTGCGCCTGGGCACGCGCGATGCAATGCTCTACTTCCACGCGGGCGTCATCGCCCACGCGCAGGGCGACGAGGCCGCCGCGCGCGAGCACCTGCAGCAGGCGCTCGCCATTAACCCCTACTTTTCCCCTCTCCACGCGGCGGAGACGGAGCGCCTGCTGGCTGATCTGGGCGGGGAATAGCGGGGCTGCCTCAGCGCTCGAGCTTGCCCAGATCGTCCCAGCACTCGTGCAGGTGTTGCGTCACCACCGTGATGCGCTTGCCCATGTAGCGTGCGGCGGCCAGGTCCGCCTCGGTCGGCGCGCCCGTGCTGGAGGTGCCATACGGGTTGCCCCCCGCCTCATAGGTCACGGGCGACGTATAGCCCGGTGGCACGATGAGGGTGCCCCAGTGGTACATGGTGTTGTACAGGGCCAGCAGGGTGGATTCCTGCCCGCCGTGGGGGTTGCTGGCGCTGGTAATGCCCGCCACCACCTTGTTGGCAAGCTTTCCCTGGAACCACAGCCCCCCCGCCGTGTCCATAAACTGCTTTAACTGTGCAGCGATGTTCCCGAAGCGCGTGGGCGATCCAAAGATGTAAGCATCGGCCCATTCCAGGTCATCCAGGGTGGCCTCGGGCAGGTCGGACGCCACCTCGTCGCGGAAGGCCTGCCAGTCAGCGTTCTGCGCGATGGCCTCAGCAGGGGCCAGTTCCGGGACGATGTGCAGCCTTACCTCCGCCCCCACCTGTTCCGCGCCCTCTGCCGCTGCTTTCATCATCTGGTAGGTGTTGCCGGTCGAACTGTAAAAGAGGGCGGCGACTTTTGGTTTATACATAGCTGTCTCCTGGTAGTTGCTCTGACGATCGGCTTTCACAGGGGTTGGCGAGAGCAAGATACCTGCCGCATGGGTGGCTTGCCTACCAAAAAGCAATGCGCCCGGTGGGGCGCATGGGGTGGCAGGCTGAGGACTTTTGGCAGGGGAGAGCGCTACGGGGCAAGTGCTTCCCGCGAAAAGTCCAGGCGCACGATGCTGCCGGGGTAGGGGCGCTCCCCCTCCTGGCGCAGCACGTAGAGGATCAGGGCGTTGCCCTGCTCGTTCCAGGCGTGATCGGCGGTCAACAGGGGTGTCTCCGAGTAGAGGGGGTGCCCCGGCACGTTGTACCACGTCAGCCGCCGCTTTCCCGTCCCGTCCGGGCGCATCATCCACAGGTCGAGGCGGCGGCCATCCTCCAGCAGGGGGTCGCAGCCGCATTGGTTGCTGCTGGCCCAACTGATCCACTCCCCGCTGGGGTGGACGTGCGCGTGCTCATCCCACTGCTGGCCACTCTGCGTCAAGGGCTGCACCAGCCCCGTCGCCAGCTCCATCTTGAAGCCATCCATCCACGCCCCGTTGGTCGGGTCGCGCGTGTAGTAGGCGGTGAACAGGATAGCCGTGCCATCGGGGGAGAAGCCGTGGCTCTCGTACCAGATGGGACCAAGCGGCTGCAGCGTGGTGACCTCGCCCGCCTCGAACCCGCTCGCCGTGGCGCTGACCTCCATCAGTTTTAGCGCATAGACACCCGCGCTACCGCTATCCCCCGACAGCCGCTCCGACCAGAGAAGTTTGCTGCCGTCGGGCGAAAAATGGGGGTGCAGCACCCCCATCCCTTCCGCCACGTTCGTCACCGGATAGGCAGCCGTGCGGTCGCGGCGGATTACCCAGATATCGTTGTTGATACCGAAGCCAGGCCACGCCAGGTCGGAGCCTCCTTCGTGCTCCTGCTTTTCCACCTGCACTGCCAGATAAAGCCCATTGGGATGCCAGGCCGGGTTGCCGACATGCCGCGTCGTCAGCCCTGGCAGATCGCAGGTGAGGCAGCGTTGGTCCTGCCCGTTGGGGCGCATCGCGTACACGTCGGTGTAGCCATCCGCGCCCTCGCGGTCGTAGGCAATCAGGTTCAGCGCATGGGACCAAGCCACCCGCCCTCCATCTGTCAAAAGGGTGGTGATGGTGATGCCCCTCGCTGGGGGGCGCGCTGCCCCCATGATCATCGCCACCAGCAGCAGCACGCCCCCCAGTGCCACGCCGCGCATGACCCGCTCCCGCCTCTCATGTGCCATAGTACTCTTCACCAAGGCTCCTTAGCGCGGCAGCGTGAACCAGTTCTGCATGGTCATCAACAGTGGGATTTCCCCGGATGCCTTGAACTTGCCCAGCATAAAGGCAGCCGCGCCACTTTCCTGGCCCGTCACGATCCGCTTCCACACCTCGCCCGACACCACGATGGTGGCGTTGGCCGCTGGGGCGCGCCCCTCGTGCATCGTTGCTGTCCCATCCTTCACCACCAGAAAGTAGAGCCCTGCCTCCTCCCCAGTGATTTCCCACTGGATCGTTTTGTCCACGCCCCGAATTGCTGCCGCGTTGGTATACTGCGGCATCGCTTCAAAAATCTGCCGTACTGTCACCTTATCCATCGTCCTCGTCTCCCCCTTTGGCGCGGCGCCCTTCCATACAGCGCAGCATCGGCTTGTCGAATGAAAAGTCGGCCCTCACGGCACCGCTCGCACCAGCCACGGTGCCGGGTTCACCCAGCGCCCGTTGACCCGCACCTCCCAGTGCAGGTGGGGGCCGGTCGTCAGGCCACTGTCCCCCGTCCAGCCGAGGGGCTCGCCGGTGTTGACCCAATCCCCTGGCTCCACCGCAAAGTCGCTCATGTGAAAGTAGCCCGTGATGACACCCGCGCCATGGTCCACGAACACGGTGCCGCCGCGCACGGTGAGCGGCTGCGCCACCACGACTGTGCCCGGCGCCGGCGCATAGAAGGGAGTGCCGGTGGGGCCGCGGTAATCCAGCCCCTCGTGGTAGCCCACCGGCTTGCCATCCACCTCACCGCGCGCGCCAAAGGAGCCGGTCAGCCGTGTATTCAGCGGCAACGCAAAGACGCCGGACCAGGCGGGCGCGCTGGCCGGGTTTGTCAGCGCTGCGAAGCGCTGCGCCAGCCAGCGATTTTCCCCGTCAATGACGGAGCGCTCCAGCAGCGGTTGCTTGCTGCTAGGATATTGGAGCATCGGCCCCGACCAGAAGTTGCCTGCTCGGAGCGTGATGGGCACGCGCCCCACGACGCGCGCCCCGCTGGCGGTGGTGGCTGTCAGATTGAGGGTGTGGGTGCCCGGCTCATCCCGCAGGGCGTCGAAGGCCACCAGCCCCCACAGCAAGCCGCAGTGCGGATGAAAGTAGATGGTTTGCTCGCCTAGCTTGCCCGTCACGCTGGTCCCCGTCGCCGCACGCAGCCAGATCATCGCCGCATCGCCCTGGACAGCCTCGCCCTCGATCCAGGCGGCGTCCAGCACGGCGGCGGCAGCGGGCGCCGGGGCGGCGGCGCTCGGGACAGCGGCCCGCCCCGGGATGGCGAGTCGCTGCCCCACGAAGATAAGGTTGGGGTTTTGAATCTGGTTGGATGCCATCAACGCATACACGGAGGTGCCAAAGCGAGCAGCGATCCCGCTCAGGGTGTCGCCGGCGCGCACGGCGTAGGCGGTCGCCGTGGTGCTGGGGGTTGCAGCGACTGTGGTTTGAAGGCCCATCTGGCTGGCCCCGCTCACCAGCAGGCGCGCCTCTGCCGACGGTCTCCCGAGCGAGGCCATCGCGCTTTGCTCGGCGGCACAGGTTGTCTGGGCAACTTGTGCCCCGGGTCCGGCCCAGGCTAGTTTCGGTATCGCCAGTAACGCCAGCAGCAGCCCTACCCACACCAACCTTCTCATCGTCCCCGTCCTTTCATGCGCATCAGGTATCCCAACTGGCACAACGGGGCCCATGCGGCTCCCGTCGCAGCTTCCATTATTGCAGAAGCGACGGATTCGACAAAAGCGTCAGGGCCGGCTGGGGGATATGAGGTCCTCCCCGTTGCACCCATCCTACTCATCATGCCGTTGGTGATGGGGCCAATGTAACCGAACGGATGGCTCAATCGGCTGTTGGTCGCGCTTGGCGTGGGGAATGGCCCTAGTCTGGACGCTGCCGCGATTCTTGTCTGCCACGAGGCCGCTTTAACTGACGCACGCATTATAGAGCTTTGTGACGAGATTGTTGAGGCGCAGGAGCGGGAAATCCGCGAGATGAAGGCGATTTTAGAGGGCTATTGATGGGGAGGCCGCGCATCGTGGGTTAGGGGCAGCGATCCCGACGCGGGCTGCCTCTTCGCCAAGGATGGCTACCAACTGGGTCGCTGCGCTGGATGGCTCGTTGCGCGGGAGGCGGACGAGGGCACTTTCCCGCACGAGCGTGGGGAGCCCCTGCACGGACAGGGTTACAAGCTCTCCTGCCGCCAGATCGTCTGCCACCAGCGTTTGGGTGAGGAAGGCCGCAGCTTCCCCATCCAGCACCATCTGCCGCGCCGTGTCAATGGGAACCTCAAGCGGCGACGCGCTGCCCTGCGCCAGCCGCGCCATCAGCGGGCGCGCCGAGGGGCCCCAGCGCACGGACAGCAGCGGCCCCTCGGCTGCAACCTGGTCGAGGGTCAACGGTCCGCGCGCGTGCGCCAGGCGGTGCGCGGCGTGGGCCACCAGCAGCAGGGGCTCGCGGAAGCGCAGCAGCGGTACAACTTCGACATTCACCTGGGGCCAGGCCAGCAGGCCAAGCCCCACGATGCCATCGTGCAGCATCTGCAGGATCTGATCGGTGTGGCCGCTTCGCACGAAGAGCTCTACCTGCGGCTGCGTGCGGTGGAAACGAGCCAGGGCGGCGGCCAAAAATCCCCCCGTGAGCGATTCGATGGCCCCCACCGTGATGCGCCCACGC
This sequence comes from uncultured Chloroflexia bacterium, assembly GCA_963721895.1. Classification (GTDB taxonomy): domain Bacteria; phylum Chloroflexota; class Anaerolineae; order Ardenticatenales; family Ardenticatenaceae; genus CAVRLZ01. The sequence goes on from CAVRLZ010000033.1 coordinate 72,860, forward strand.
TGCCCCGCCCCGGCCAGCCGCGCTGCCTCCGCGCCCTCGCCCAGGATAGCCAACGCCCGCCGCGCGAAGGGCAGGAAGACTTCGCCGCGCTCGGTGAGGGTCAGGGGGCGCCGCCCGCGCACGAAGAGCGCGCCGCCCAGGAGCGCCTCCAGCGCGGCAATGCGCCCGCTGATGGCGGGCTGGGAAATTTCTAGCACCTGGGCGGCGCGGCTGAAGGAGCGCTCGCGGACAATCTGATCAAAGGCTTGTAGGTAGGCGACGTCCATGGGGGATAGAGGCGAGGCTGTGATTGGTTGTCATAATGTTGATGTTCGAAAGGTCGGATCGAGGCGGACAGGGAGACACCGGCCTGGAAAGGAAAGTCTAACACCAGGTGCGCGTTGGTGGCAAGAGCGACTTCCAGTCAGTTGTCGGTTATCCATGGCTCCCTCAGCCCTCGTCGGCGAGCGTGCTCAACGCTTGCTGGATGAGGCCACGCGCGAGGGGGAGCTTGTAGCCATTGTGCGCGAGGGGCTCAGCCTCGCTCAGGGCCAGGGTCGTGGCATGCTGGATGCGGCTCGGGGTCGCCTCATGGCCAATCAGCGCTTGTTCGGCGGCGGGCAGGGGCCAGGGCACAGGGGCCACCCCGCCGAGGACGAGGCGGCACCCCTCGATGCGGCGGTTGTCGGGCCCACCGAGGCGCAGCGTGGCGGCCACGCTGACAAGGGCGAAGGACCAGACCTTGCGATCCATCGCTTTGACGTAGGTGCTGCGAGTGCCTGCGGCGGCGGCGGGGATGTGGAGCGACAGGATAAGCTCGTCCGGCGAGATCGTGGTTTCGGTGCGCCGCTCCGGCTCTGGCAGGGCAAAGAACTCGGCGAGGGGCAGGGTACGCTCCCCCTGGGGGCCGCGCAGGTGCACCTCCGCCCCCAGGGCCACCAGGGCGGGGGCGAGGTCAGACGGATGCACGGCCACGCAGGGGCTATCCCCGAAAAGGGCGTGAAGCTGGTTTTCGCCGTCGCGGGCGTGGCAAATGTCGCCGCCCTTCAGCCAGCAGTGGAAGAGGGGGTTGCGGAAATACCAGCAGCGGGGGCGCTGGAGAAGGTTGCCGCCCAGGGTCGCCAGATTGCGAAGCTGGGGGGTGGCTGCCAGCGAGGCCGCTTCCGCCAGGAGCGGGGCGTGCTGCTGGACGAGCGGGTCCACTTCGATTTCTGTCAGGGTGGTCAGCGCGCCGAGGCGCAGGCCGCCCCCCTCGGTCGCGCTGATGCCGCGCGGGAGGTCGGGGAGGCGCTTCAGGTCCACCAGGTGCTCGGGCGCGACGATGTCGGCCTTCATCAGGGTGAGAAGGTCGGTGCCACCCGCAAAGGGGCGCACGGTGCCGTCGTCGCCCTGACCGAGCAGGGCAAAGGTTTCTTCCAGGGTGTGGGGGGCGCTGTACTCGAACTGTCTCATGGCTCCGTTCCTTGCTGGGAGGGCGTGGGGGGGGTGGCGGCGGCAAGCGCGGCGATGAGCCGGTGGCGGGAAAGGGGAAGCTCGCGCAGGCGGATCCCCACGGCATCGAAGACTGCGTTGGCGATGGCGGGAGCGGTCGGGACCAGGGGCGGCTCACCGATGCCTTTGGCACCGGTCGGGTTCGCGTCGGGGTCGGGCAGGTTCACCTCCGCGTGCTGGATCGGCGGGATGTCGGCCACGGTGGGCACCTTGTACTCTTCCAGATTGGCGTTCAGGACGATCCCGCTCCGCTCGTCCACCACGCGCTCCTCGGTCAGCGCGAAGCCGATGCCCTGGGTGACCGCGCCGATGATCTGGCTGTCCACCATCGTCGGGTTGATGATGCGCCCGCAGTCGTGGGAGGCCACGACGCGAAGGATGGTCAACTCGCCCGTCTCCAGGTCCACCTCGATCTCGACGCACTGCGCGCCGAAGGTGCGGATCGCCTTGTCCTTCGGGTTCGGGCCGCGCGCGCCCTGCCCCAGGATCATGTGCGGGGCGATGCGCCCCATCACTTCCTCCACGGCTGACGGCTGTGTCGGGCTGGCCTTTCACGAAGATCTTACCATCGCGGAGTTGAGCCGCTCCGGCGTCTTCCTCCAGGATTGGCGCGGCGGCTTCCAGCAGCTGGCGGCGTGCATCAGCGGCGGCGGCGCGCATCGGCTACCCCGATCGTCGCCTGGGTGGCACTGCCGGCACTGATGGGCGAGTAGGGCCCGTTGGCGGTGTCGCCGAGGTGCAGGGCAATGCGCTCCATCGGCAGGCTCAAGCTCTTCCGCCGCCACCTGGCTGAGGCCGGTGCGGGTCCCGGTCCCGATGTCCTGGGTGCCGGTGACCACGTCGACCGTCCCATCGGTGTTGATCTTCACCCAGGCATAGCCAGGGGGGTGGCCGGCGCCGCCCCAGTCGTGGGCGGCCATCCCGATGCCGCGCCGCTTGCGCCCGGTTGGCTCTGGGCGCTTCCAGTTTTGCCAGCCGAACACTTCCGTGGCGCGGGTCGTAGCACTGGCGCAGCCCATCCGGCGAGGTGTAGGGAAGGTCGCGCTTCTGATGGCTGTCGGTGTAGTTGCGCAGGCGCAGATCGAGTGGGTCCATCCCCAGGGCGCGGGCAAGCTCGTCCATGGCGGATTCCAGGGCGAAGGCCCCTTCGACGTGGCCCGGGGCGCGGAAAGCGACGGCGGGGCCGGTGTTGGTGTAGAAGGCTGTCTGCTCGGTGCGGACGTTGGGGCAGCGGTACAGGGTTTGAAAGATGCCGCTCACGTCGCTGGCCTCGCCGCCGACGCGGTAGGCGCCAATCTGGAGCTCGGCGCGCAGGCTGATGGCGGTCAGGGTCCCGTCGCGGCGGGCGCCCAGCCGCACGTGCTGCCGCGTGGGGTTGCGGTTGCCGGCGGCGAGGTTTTCCGCCTCGCGGTCCAGCATGAGTTGGACGGGTCGGCCGCTCTGCTTCGAAAGGAGCGCGGCGATGACGCTGTGCTTCCAGGCGATCTGCTTGCTGCCGAAGCCGCCGCCCATGAACTGCTTGATGACGCGGACGTGGTGCTCCGGCAGCCCCAGCTTCTCGGCTACCTGCTCGCGCACGTCGAAGATGGACTGGGTCGAATCCCAGAGCGTCAGGTGATCGCCCTCCCAGGGGGCCGTGCAGCCGTGCGGCTCCAGCCAGTTGTGGAGGGCGCTCTGGGTGACGTACCTCTGCTCGATGACGACTTCGGCATCCCGCAGAGCCTTCTCCACGTCGCCGCGCTCGTAGTGGGTGGGCTCGCCCGCGATGTTGCCGCCGGCATGGACGTGGGGGGCGTCGGGCGCCTGGGCGCGCGCCAGATCCACCACGAAGGGCAGCACTTCGTACTCGACATCGATGAGGCGCAGGGCATCATCGGCGATCTCTTCCGAGTCGGCGGCCACGGCGGCTACCTCGTCGCCGACAAAGCGCACGATCGGGTCGAACAGGTGGCCTTCCTCGTACCAGGGGATGTCGGGCGCGTTGGCCGAGCTCAGGATGGCGCGCACGCCGGGGAGGGCTTCCGCGCGGGAGGTGTCTATACGGAGGATGCGCGCGTGGGGGTGCGGGCTGCGCAGCACGCGGGCGTAAAGTTGCCCGGGCAGGCGCACGTCGTAGGCATAGCGGGCCCGCCCGGTTACTTTGTCATCGCCCTCCACACGGGGGTGGCGCCGCCCGACGAGGGTGAGCGGGGCATCGGCTTCCCACGCGGGGAGGGGGCGGGTTTCCACAACCTTGTACTCGTCCTCGCTGCTTTCGCCGCTGCGGAGTTTGTCTACGTGCAGGATAGGCATGATCTTACTCCGGCTGGGGGGTGGCGGCGCGCGTGGCGGCCAGGCGGCCCGCGCGCAGGATGTTGAGATAGGCGCCGCAGCGGCACAGGTTGCCGCTGACCGCCCGCTGGATCTGCTCGTCGGTGGGGTTTGGGGTTTGATCCAGCAGGGCGCGCAGGCTCATGATCTGGCCCGCGGTGCAGAAGCCGCACTGGAAGGCGTCGGCCTCGATGAAGGCCTGCTGGAGCGGGTCAAGGGTTCCGTCGCGGGTGAGGCCCTCGATCGTGGTGATGGGGCGCCCGTCACATTCCACGGCGAGGAGGAGGCAGGCATACATGGCTTCGCCCTCTACAAGGACGGTGCAGGCGCCACAGTTGCCCATGTCGCAGACCTTCTTGGTGCCCGTCAGGGCGAGGTCGTGGCGGAGGGCGTCCAGCAGCGTGCGGCGCGGCTCCAGCAGGAGCGCGTGCTCGGCACCGTTGACGGTGAGTGTCACGGGCAAGCGGGTGGGTGGCATCGGTGTCTTTCCCCCTGTCGGTCATGGTATGGCGGCGTTGCCTCTGCTCCTCGGCAACATCCGTGCCAGACGGAGGGCGGGGGCGCGATAGAGCGGGAGGCGCAGCTTTTTCGTGGGATGGGGGGATGGTATGATTGGGGTAGCTGTCCTGGAGCGCATCATACAAGGAGGTATCATGGCAGAATCGAGCGGCGAGGTGGGGCAGACGAATGGGCAAGGGGAGGAAGAGGAGGCGGCGCGCCGCGGGGCGGTGATGGCGGGGAGCGCTTCGATGGATCGCTCGGCGGAGGTGGCGGCGATCTCGCAAAATGCGGAGGTCGTGCCGCCTGCGGCGTGGGTGGTGGAGCAGGCGCTTGTAAAGGATTATGACGCGTGGCGCGAGGGCGCGAACGCGAATATCGAGGGCTTCTGGGCGGAGCAGGCGGAGTCGCTGGCGTGGTACGAGCGCTGGACGCAGGTGCTGGACGAGTCGAATGCACCGTTTTATCGGTGGTTCGTGGGCGCGAAGACAAACATTGTGCTGAATGCGCTGGACCGCCATCAGCCCACGGCGACGCGCAACAAGCTGGCCTTTATCTGGGAGGGCGAGGCGGGGGAGCAGCGCACGCTGAGCTACTTTGCTTTGAACCGCGAGGTGTGCAAGGCGGCCAACGTGCTGCGCTCGATGGGGGTGCGCAAGGGCGACGCGGTGACGATTTACATGGGGCGCGTGCTGGAGCTACCCATCGCGATGCTGGCCTGCGCGAAGATCGGCGCGATCCACTCGGTGGTGTATGGGGGCTTTTCCGCGCAGGCCCTGGCGGACCGGATCGAGGATGCACAGTCGAAGGTGCTGATCACGCAGGATGGGGCGTGGCTGCGCGGCAAAACTGTGGATTTGAAGAACATCGTGGACGAGGCTGTGGAAAAGTCGCCGGTGGTGCAGACGGTGATCGTGTACCAGCGCACGCGGCAAGAGGTCAAGATGGAGGCCGGGCGCGATTACTGGTGGCACGATTTGATGGCGCTGCCCATCGCGCAGCCAAAGGCGCAGACGGAAGTGATGGATGCGGAGGATCCGCTCTTCATCCTGTACACGTCAGGCACAACCGGGCGACCCAAGGGATTGATGCACTCGCACGGGGGGTATCAGCTGTTCACCTCGACGACGCTGCAGCATGTGTTCGATTTGAAGGCGGAAGATCGCTGGTGGTGCGCGGCGGACCCTGGCTGGATTACGGGGCACAGCTACATCGTGTATGCACCGCTGATCCTGGGGGTGACAAGCTTCATGTATGAGGGGGGGCCGGATTACCCCTACCCGAATCGGTGGTGGCAGTTGGTGGAAAAGTATGAAATCTCTGTTTTATACACGGCGCCGACGGCGATCCGGGGCTTGATGCGCTTCGGGGATGCGTGGCCGCGCCGCCATGACTTGTCGTCGCTGCGACTGCTGGGTACGGTGGGGGAGCCGATCAACCCCGAGGCGTGGCGCTGGTACCGCGACGTGATCGGGCGCGGGGAGCTACCCGTGATGGATACGTGGTGGCAGACGGAGACCGGGGGCTTCATGATTACGCCGGTGCCCACGCAGCCGCTGAAGCCAGGAAGTGCAACAAAGCCATTCCCCGGCATTCTGGCGGAGGTAGTGGATGAGGATGGAAACGCGGTGGGGGCGAACGAGGACGGATACCTGGTGATCAAGCGCCCCTGGCCCGGCATGGCGCGTACGGTATGGGGGGACCCGGATCGCTTCCGTCGTCAGTATTGGGAAAAGTACCAGGCGCAGGGATATTACCTGACGGGGGATGCGGCGCGGCGGGACACCGATGGCTTTTTCTGGATTATCGGGCGCACGGATGATGTGATCAAAGTGAGCGGCTATCGGCTGGGGACGGCGGAGATTGAGTCTGCGCTGGTCTCGCACGAGGCGGTGGCCGAGGCGGCGTGCATCGGGGTGCCGGACGAGGTGAAGGGGAATGTGATCCACGCCTACTGCATCCTCCGGGCCGGGCACGAGGCGTCGGAGGGGCTGGAGCGGGCGCTGAAGCTGCATGTGCGGCAGGAGATGGGGCCGATTGCGGTGCCCACCCGCATCACGTTTGTGGGGAGCCTGCCGAAGACGCGCAGCGGCAAGATTATGCGCCGCCTGCTGAAGGCGCAGGCGATGGGACAGGAAGTGGGAGACACGAGTACGCTGCAAGATTGAGGGGGCGACTTCTCGGCTGAGATCAAGGCCCGACGGGGATGTCATCCCCGTCGGGCCTTAAAGGCGTCTGGCTCCGCTTTGGAAGAGCAGATCGTGGCGCAGACCGCGCCACCGCCTCCGACCCGGCCTACGTGCTGGCGGAGGCCAGCTTTCTCTTGAATTTGAACCGCTTGAATGTCGCCCTGTCCCGTCCCCGCCAGAAGCTTGTTGTGGTCGCCTCGCGGGCGGTGATTGATCTGCTTACCTCAGACCTGGATATTTGGGACAGCGCCATCATCTGGAAGCGGCTTTACTATCAGTATGCGCCGGATGTGCTCTGGCAAGGGACACGCGAACAGCGTGCCGGTTCGCATCCGAGGGCGACGCGCGTGAGGCAGGCTTAGCTGATACAACCCAGGGAGGTAGCATTGAATCTTTTAACCCGTCAGGCGGCTGAGGCAGTGGTGGGCGCCGATTTCAAGGGGGCCCGAACGCTGCTGATCCAGGCGGTGCGGGAAGATCGCCACGACCCGTTTGCATGGCTGTTGCTGGCAGTGGTGCTGGGCAACGAGGAGGAGCGCGCCAAGGCGCTGGAGCGCGTCGAACGGCTAGGGATTGCCCCCCCGCCGTCGCTGCCGCCGCCGGACAGTGTGGAGCCGCTAGAGGTGCCCGTGATGGCTGTGAACAAGCAGCACTTTCCGGCAGCGGTCTCCCAGCTTGCCCTGCGGGAGGTGCTACAACTCCGGCGCGAGCCGCACAACCCGTTCGATCCCAACGCGATTCAGGTAATTCGGCAGAACGGGCAGCCCTGCGGCTACCTGGGCCGTCGCCTGGCCGCGGAGTTGGCGCCTGCGCTGGACGATCAGCCGCTCCAGCTAACTGCCACCGTCACAGCGCTTAGCTGCAATTATTATGATGACACGCTCTCGCTGCGGGTGACGCTTCAATTGCCGCCTGCGCTGCGGGCGCGGGCGCGCGCCACGTTGGACGATCACACTCACCCCCTGGCGTTCTTCTTCGACGCTACGTCGCATTACACCTACCTGATGATTGATAGCACGGAGCGGCGCTTCCACGAGGCCAAGCAGGGGCTGGCATCGCTCGGCCTGGCGGACCCGACCACGGGGATCAGCTTTCGCCCGTCCAGCAATGGACGTTCTTATCGCTGGTTCATCCGGCTTGATTCCGGAGCGGGGGTGAGCCAGGAGGCGATAGAGCAATACTTTCTTCAGCAGTACGACTTGGTTTCTGACAACGAGCGGGCGCGCCGTCAGCAGGAGGAGGAGCGGCGAAGCCGCGCCAACCGCCAACTGCTGGAGGCGGAGAACAACCGCCTGCTCAAGCGCCTGACTGAGACGGAATCAGAGCGAGAGGGGCTGCTGGGTGAACTGGAGGAGGCGCGCGGGGATGTGGACTATTCGAACGAGATCGTGCAGGCCTATTCGTCCGGGGAACGAGACCTCAAGAATCGGCTTTTGCACAAAGAGAACGAGATCGCCAGCTTGAAGGCTCAGCTTGAAGAAAACGAGCGCCAGAGCCAGGAGGCGGAGCGGGCGGAGGCGCGTGAACGGGCGGCGGCCCAGGCTGATGATCCAGCCGTCCGTGATGTGCAGGCGCTGATCCAGTGCCTGCTTCCCCAGGTGAGTTGGTGCCGAGCCTGCCTGGATGTGCTGACTTTGGAGTTCCAGAATATGTTGCCCACGTTACGCCTCTTGTTCCGGCTTCACCATGAGCCACCGGAGGCGATCCGCTCGTCAAAGCGGGTGCGCTCCGCGTCGGAATGGTGGGAAGAGCATGTTTCGACGGGGCAGGGCGATGACGGGCGGCTGTACTATCGTCGTGAGGGGAGCAAGCTGCACGTGCTGCTTTCTTATAAACGGTATCAGGATGCCGATATCGCCTGGCTCCGCTCCCAATCGGTCACTGGGTGAGGGCAAGGGGATGGGAGCAGGCTTCCAGCGGCCAGGGTATAGTGGGATGCCGTTGCCATTGCCTATCGTTGCAAAGCAGGGCAGCGGGGCGGGGGTGCTTTGACGGGGGGGAAGATTGCTGATAGGCTTGCGGGGTCGGTTGGGATAAGATAGGGATGGGATCAAGGATGATAAATCAGGTAACCCCCCAGCAGCTTGCGGCGGTCGTGGGCGTGGGCGATCATGAGGTCAACCCGCGCACGGGCGCTGTGTTGTTCACGGGCAACGCAGAGGGCGGCCACGCGCTGTTTGTGCTGGATGCGTCGGGGGGGCAGGCGCGGCAGGTGGTGGCGGGGCGGGGACACTATGGCTCCTGGTCGGCGGATGGGGAGCAGGTGGTCTTTTTGCGGGACGAGTCGGGGGCGGAGGCGGACGATGTTATGTGGCTGGATACTCGCACGGGCACGCTGCGCGCGCTGACGCGGGATGGGCACACCTACATGTGGCCTCGCTTTGCCCCCGATGGTCGCCTGGCCCTGATCAGCAACCGGGAGGGAAATTTCGATCCGTTCCTGATGGATCTGGAGACGGGTACGCTGACAGCCCTGGCACCGGGGGTGCGGGCGGCGCGCGATCTGCTCTGGTCGCCGGAGGGACGCTGGCTGAGCGTGGCGCGGATGGACGCGGCGGATGAGGGGGGGGCTATCCGCTTCAGCGTGGAGGTGGTAGACACGCACACGGGCGAACGGCTTGGGCTTGGGCACTTTGGGGGCGATTTTTTTGATGTGGAAGGGTCGTGGCGCGCGGGCGAGGATGGCCCGCGCTTGTGCTTCGCGGCGGACCACGGGGATTTCCAGGAGCTCCTGCTGCTGTCGGTGTCGGGCGAGTCGGTTTGGATCACGGAGGGCGGGGGCGACAAGAGCGAGCCGCAGTGGTCGCCGGATGGCAGCCGCCTGGCGTTTCTGCTGGGCCGCGAGGGGGAGCGGCGGCTCCTCGTGCGCGAGGGGGAGTCGGGCGACGATCGTGATTTGAGCGTGGGGGATGGGGTGCACCGGCAGCCGCGCTGGGCGCCGGATGGGCGCTCGCTGACTGTGCTTTACGAGAGTGCGACGCAGCCGCGCGATTTGTGGCGAGTCACATTGGACGGGCACAAGGAGCAGCTGACGAACGGGCTGCCGCCGGAGCTTGATCGGGCGGCGCTGACGCCTGCGGTGCATGTGACATTTGCCAGTTTTGATGGTCGGCCGGTTCCGGCGCTCTGCTACAGGCCGCGCGAGGCCAATGGCGCGGCGGTGGTGATGGTGCACGGCGGGCCGACGTCGAGCCACCGCAATGGCTGGCATCCGGATGTTCAACTGCTCTGCGGGCGTGGCTACACAGTGCTGGCCCCCAATGTGCGGGGCAGCACCGGCTACGGGCGGGCGTTTCGTGATTTGAACCGCCTGGACTGGGGGGGCGGCGACCTGCAGGACCTGGCTGCCGCGCATAGCTGGCTGCATGCGGAGGGCTACCACCGCGTCGGCATCATGGGAGGGTCGTACGGCGGGTACCTGACCCTGATGGCGCTGACGCAGCAGCCGACGCTGTGGCAGGCGGGGGCGGCGCTCTTCCCGATTGCGAACCTGCTCACCCTGTTCGAGAGCAGCCGCCCCGGTGACCTGCGCCCCTACCTGCTGGACCAGATCGGGGATCCGGTGGCGCGCCGCGATTTTTACCTGGCGCGCTCGCCGGTGAATTTTGTGGAGCGGGTGGCTGCCCCGCTGCTGCTGCTGCAGGGGGAGATGGATGTTCGGACCCCGCTGACGGAGGCGCAGGCGATGGCAGAACGGCTCGCGAGCGCGGGGAAGGCACATTTTCTCCACGTGTACGCGAATGAGGGCCACGGCTTCCAGCGGCGCGAGACGCAGGCGGATGCCCTGGGGCGCGTCCTTGCCTTTTTCAACGAGCACCTGGTGTAGAAAATCGGAGTCATAGCGCATGAGCAGGATTGGCACAACCCTTCGTCCGCTGCGGGTGGCGATTGTTGGCGCGGGGCCGTCGGGCTTTTATGCGGCGGGGTCGCTGCTGGAGCAGAGCGATGTGGCCGTCTCGGTCGACCTGTTTGACAGGCTGCCTACGCCGTACGGGCTGGTGCGGGACGGGGTGGCGCCGGACCACCAGCGGATCAAGTCGGTGACGAAGGTCTATCAGAAGACGGCGTCAGACCCGCGCGTGCGCTTTTTTGGGAACGTATCGTTCGGCTCCCATGTGACGCATGAGGACCTGCGGCGCTACTACGATCAGGTGGTGTATGCGGTGGGCGCGCCGAGCGACCGGCGGCTGGGTATTCCCGGCGAGGATCTGCTGGGCAGCGAGGCGGCGACGGCGTTTGTCGGCTGGTACAACGGCCACCCGGACTACGCGCACCGGACCTTCGATCTTTCGACGGCGAGTGTGGCGGTGGTGGGCAACGGAAACGTGGCGATGGATGTGACGCGCATTCTGGCCAAGCCGGCGGAGGCGCTGGCAACGACAGATATTGCGGATCATGCGCTCGCCACGCTGCGCGAGAGCGGCGTGGAGCGGGTCTATGTGCTGGGGCGGCGCGGCCCGGCGCAGGCTGCCTTCACGAACCCGGAACTGCGGGAGTTGGGGGAGCTTGATGGGGTGGACGTGGTGGTGGACCCGGCGGAGTTGGAATTGGATGCCTGGAGCGAGGCGATGGTGGAGCAGGACAAGGACAAGGCGCGCAACCTGCGGACGCTGCGGGAGTTTGCGGCGCGGGGGTTGACGGGCGCCCCCCGCCAGATTCACATGCGCTTCCTCGTCTCGCCGGTGGAGGTTAGGGGCGAGCATGGGATGGTGACGGGCCTCCGGCTGCAGCACAACGTTCTGGAAGCGGACCCCGCCGCGGACCCCACCGCGCGCCCCACGCTGCGCCCCGTGGGAACTGAGCGCTTCGAGACGATCCCGGTCGGGCTGCTGTTCCGCGCGGTAGGCTATAGGGGGGTGCCGCTGCCGGGCGTGCCCTTTGACGAGCGGCGGGGGGTCATCCCGAACCGCGCTGGACGGGTGGTTGATCCGCTGTCCGGCATGCCGGTGCTGGGGGAATACGTGGTGGGCTGGGCGAAGCGGGGGCCGAGCGGGGTGATCGGGACGAACAAGGCTGATGCGGCGGAGACGGTTAGCCACATGCTGGAGGATGCCCTGCACCTTGCGCCGGTGGATGAGACGCACGCGACCCCTGAGGCGGCGTTACGCTTGGTGAGGGAGCGGCAGCCGGAGGTGGTTCGCTTTGATGATTGGCTGCTGCTGGATCGGATCGAGAGCGAGCGGGGCAAGGGGCTGGGGCGCCCCCGCGTGAAGTTTAGCCATGTTCAGGCAATGCTTGATGCGCTGGTGGAGGCGCGTCGCGGGGACGAGGGACCATCTTGATGAGGAAGGAGAGGGAGCAATGAAGGCACGACTGGTGCGCGATGTGATGTTGAACGACCCGCCTACGGTGGCTCCGCATGAGTCGCTGGGGGTGGCGGGACGGACGATGATGGACACGGGGCAGCGGCGGCTGCCGGTGGTGGATGCCTCGGGCGAGGTGGTGGGGCTCCTGTCAGATCGCGATCTCCGGCTGGCCGCGGACTCGCCGCTGGAGGAGGAGGCACCGGCGGAGATTATGGACACGCTGCGGCGCCACACCGTGCAGGAGATTATGACGACGGCGGTGCACACGATTGAGGCGGATGCCCCGATCGTGGAGGCGGCGCAGTTGATGCGGGTGGCGAACGTGGGGAGTTTGCCGGTGGTGGAGTATGACGAGACGGGGAACCATGAGCGGCTGGTGGGGCTCATCACGCGCTCGATGCTGGTGGATTATTTGATAGTGTTGCTTGAAGCGGAGCAGCGCCGTCTGGATGCGACGGGGGAATTCGATGAAAGTGGCTGATCTGATGTCTAGCGATGTGATTACGGTCGAGCCGAACCAGGACCTGGGGATCGCGCTCGCGCTGATGGTGGAGTTTGGGATTCGTCGCCTCCCGGTCATTGATCTGGAAAGCGGCCAATTGGTTGGGATCGTCTGTGCCCGCGATGTGAGGGGGGCCATGCAGTCGCCCTTTCTTCCCACCGATGTGGAGGCGGCGGTGGCTACGCTGGAGTTGATCCGCGTGCGGGAAATCATGACGACGGATCTGGTGGTGATTGGCCCGACGGCCACGGTAGGGGAGGCGGCGCGCCAGATGATGGCGCATGGGGTGGGGGGGCTGCCGGTGGTGGCGGTGGATGGGGGCGGGATGGCGACGTTGATTGGAATGATTACGGTAACCGATTTACTACGTTTGGTTGTAGATTTAGAGGGGAGCCGCGCCGCCGAGGGATAGAGGGGCGGACGGCTATGGAGGCAGGAGGGGGCATCTCGCTGGGCGAGGCCCCCTTTTTTTATGGAAAGAGTCAAAAGGCAAATGAGGATTAGGGAGGAGCAGGGGGTCGCAGGTGACGGGCAAATTGGAAGCGGTTTTCGAGCATGGGGAGGTCGGTGAGGAAGAGGGGGGGGCCTTTGGCTTCTACCTTGGCGACGAGGGTGGTGAGGGTGTGGGAGGCGAGGGCGTCGGCGACGGCGACTGTGAAGTCCGGGAGGGTGTGGACGGTGGCGGTGCGGGGCACGCCGGCAGCCTGGGCGATGGCCGCAAGGTCGCTGCCGGTGGCGGTGGCGGTGGGGAAGCCGCCAACGGAAAGGAGGCTCTCATTGTCGAATATGATGTGGAGCAGGTTGGGGGGACGGTAGCGGGCGAGCGTCGTCAGGCCGCCCAGGTTCATCAGAATGGAGCCGTCGCCGTCGAGCACGATGACCTGGAGCTCCGGACGGCTGAGAGCGATGCCGAGGCCCAGGGAGGAGGCCAGCCCCATCGCATGCTGCAGGTAAAAGAAGTTCGGCTGGTGGCCCAGGGACTGGAGCTCGGCGGAAACCGCTCCCATGATGGTGACGACGACGTGGGCCTTGAGGCTATCGTAGATCGCTTCGAGGGCTTGTACTCGCAGCATGGGTCTTCCCCTTTGTGGATGGATAGGCTGGCGTGGGGCTAAAGAAAGTCTGAGATGGGCCGCTGGTGGCGTTGACCGCCCAGCAGGTCGTAGATGGTTTCTAACAGGTGCTCATCGTCAATCGGCTTGAGCAGCCAGGCCGATGCGCCAATCTCTTCGGCGGTGAACTGCCCGCTTGTGGCGGCGGTGATGACGATGATGGGGACCGGCGTCCCGCGCGAGGCGAGGCGGCGGGCAAAGGTAGGCCCGTCCATGATGGGCATCTTGAGGTCCAGCACGATCAGGTCGGGCAGGGTCTCGTTGACGAGGAATAGGGCGGCGCTGCCGTGGGTTGCTGTTTCTACGTTGTAGCCCGCTTCGATCAGAACATCTGTGATCAACTCGCGCGAGGCGTCGTCGTCGTCTACTACCAGGATGGTGCCAGCCATGGTGTTCTCCTTATGAGTCTTCCCACATCAAATCCCGCCCCAGCAGCAGGGCCACCGGGCGCAGGGAGGAATCGGCCAGGGTTTGAGCCTTGCGAATGCGTTGCAAGACGTGGCTCGGGTCGTCGAGCCGGGCGTGGGGGATGCGCAGGGCACGCAGCAACTCTTCGGTGACGCCGCCGCCCTCCGTTTGCCAGGGGTCACGCTCCCCGAACTCGCCGCGAAAGCTGATGAGCATCAGCAGCGGGATACGATAGAGGTGCGCCAGGGAAACGATCCCGTTGATGCTTGCCAGAAAGCCATGATTTTGCATCAGCATGGCTGATTTAACACCTGCCAGATGCGCGCCCGCCGAGAGCCCTACCGCTTCTTCTTCCTTGGCCAGGCGAACGAGGGTCATGGCCGGATCGTCCTCGGCCATCCGTATCAGGTGCACCAGCCAGGTTTCTGGCAGGGCCGAGAGCAATTTAATGTCGCAGGTTTTCAGGGCATCGTAGATCAGGCGCGAGTTCGCCATGGAAACGGGCATGGTGCTTCCTCTTTGGTGTGCAAGGGTGAGGCCATGGAATCCATACGAGGGCAGGGGCGCTCTTGTCGCAACCGCTGCCTGTGGTAAGATGGCGGGCATGGCTTTGTATGATGCAGCTCGCTATTATGACATTGCTTTCGGCTGGCGCGATGTGCGGGCCGAGTGCGAGTGGATGCTGGAACGGTTTCGGGCGGCGCGCGGGCGCGCGGCGCGCAGCGTGCTGGAGCTAGGCTGCGGGCCGGGGCAGCACGCGCGCCTGTTTGCGGCGCTGGGGCTCCGATCGGTCGGGCTCGATCTTAGCCCGGCAATGCTGAGATATGCAGCGCAGCAACCGGGCGGCAATGACCGCGATGTGTCGTGGCTGCTGGCCGACATGCGCGCGTTCACCCTGGCGCCGCCGGTGGAGTTGGCGTGCTGCCTGATGGACAGTTTGAGCCACCTGCTGACGCTGGACGATCTGCTGGCCCACCTGGCGGCTGTCGCGGGGGCGGTGGTGCCCGGCGGGTTGTATGTGCTGGAGCAGAGCCACCCGCGAGACGCCTTCGGCGAGGAGGGCATGGCGACGGAATGGGAAAACGAGGATGAGAGCGGGGAGGTGCTCGTGCGCGCGACGTGGGGAGAGCCGGACGACCCATTCGACTTTACCACGCAGGTCGGCCAACTGACGGTCACGCTTGTGGCCACGCGCGCGGGGCAGGAACTTTTCCGCCAAAGCGAGACGGTGCCCTCGCGGCTGTGGCTGGCGGGCGAGATGGAGGCGGCTATCCGTGCGTCGGGGCAGTGGCGGCTGCGGGAGCGCTTTGGCGCGATGGAGGCGATCCCGTGGCAGAGCGAGCCGCCCGCCTGGCGGATGGTGTCCCTGCTGGAACGGATGGGGGAGTAGAGGCACACAAGATGGCCCCACTGCATTTTACCACCTTGGGCGACGGGCCGCCGCTGGTCTTCGTGCACGGCTTGGCTGGCTCCACAAACTGGTGGCGGCGCAATACCCGCACCCTGAGCAAGAGCTTCAAAGTGTACCTGATTGACCTGCCAGGCTTCGGCCGGAGCAAGTTGCCCTGCACCCTGGATGAGGTGATTGCCAGCCTGCCCGCCTGGCTGGACCGGATGGGCTTGGAGCGCGTGTTTCTGGTGGGCCATTCGATGGGCGGTTACGTGTCGCTGCACCTGGCAGCCACCCGGCCGGAACGGGTGGCGCGGCTGGCGCTGCTCGATTCGGTGGGGGTCCCCATCAACGCGCCGCTCCACCAGATGGCGCGCCGGATGCTGGCCGGTATTCGGTACAGCTCGCCCACCTTTTTTCCCACGATCGTTCATGACGGGTTGCGAACGGGGCTGCCGCGGCTGCTGCGCTTGGCGCAGGAAATTCTGACGGTGGATGCGCGCACGATGATGTCGAAGGTCGAGGCGCCCACGCTGGTGCTGTGGGGCACGAACGACACGGTGCTCCCCCCCGCGCTGGGGGTGGAGATGGCCTCGCGCATCCCGCGGGCGACGCTGGAGTGGATCCCCCGTGCCGGGCACAATGCGATGGCGGACCACCCCGCGCTGGTCAATCGGCATCTGGTCCGCTTTTTCCACCAAGGGCTGGCGCTTCCCGCCGAGGTGTCCCCATCCGTCGAGGGGGTTTGTACGTCAGATGAGGTATAATCCATAGGACGGATGACCCAGTGGCAGTACATTTGCTTTTTAGTATGATATACGTATGGTAAAAGAAGCGAGCGGTGACTTGTCTTCATTTACCAGGGACAAGTCTTTAAAGTGACCCACTGCTATGGCAGCAGTTGCACACATTCCTGGAGGCGCTAGCAGCGAAATTATTAAGGGGGGGCCGTGGAACATACGAAGAAGAGGTTGGTGGCTCTGATTGCTGGAACGGGATTGACGCTTCAGGGAATCCTTGATGCGATTCGGTGGGACACGTTGGATGCAGAGGTAGTGGCCGTGGCATCCCACGAGCGGTGGGGGTACGGGCTGCTGCGCGCGGAGCGCGAGGGCATCCCCACGATCCTGCACGATCTTACCGACTATCGCTTGCTAGACAAATCTGAATCAGAGTACTCGACGGAACTGGCGGACAAGCTTGAGGCGTTTGAGCCGGACCTCGTGCTGCTGGCAGGGTGGACCCTGCCGCTCACCCAGGACTTCTTCGAGCGCTTTCAGAACCGCGTGCTCAACCTGCAAAGCGGCCTTCCGGGCCAGCTTCCCCTCTTCGACCCCTACGGCCAGAACCCGATCTCGCGTGCCTACGAAGCGTATACCGCCGGGCTTATCCGCGAGGCACAGGTATCCGTGCAATTGCTGGCGGGAATTGAATCATTTGCGCGCGTCATTGCGCAGCAGCCGGTGCCGATTTACGAGTTTGACCGCCTGGTTGATCTGGAAGACCGGATGAACCGCGTCCAGCAGGAACTGCTGGTCAACACGTTGCGGCTGCTGCTGCGCGAGCCTAACCTGTAGCGTCGGGGGTCACGCCTCGTCGGGCCGCTCTCGCCGCACGAAGAGTAGGAGCCCCAGCAGGGACAGGACGACGGCAGCCACGACCATCGTGATTATGGGTTCGCGTGGCAGCACGGTGAACTCATACGCCCCATCCAGATGGTGCCCGTCTACGCTGCTGGTGCGCCACGTGACGGTGTAGGTGGCGGGGGTAAGCGACCCCAGGGCTACGCTGGCCACGCGCGGGTCGTCGCCGTCCACCTGGGCCTCCCCCGCGTGAACGGGGGCAAAGCGCCTGTCCGTCACGAGGATGGTTGCCGCATCCAGCCGCTGCGTGAAGCGGAGCCGGACCTCAGTGGGACGGTTCCAGCGAAAGATAGTTCCGGGTGCGGGCACGGCCTCGGCCATCTCCGCGTGGGCATTCGCCCGCTGCACGCCCCCCCACAAGAGCGCCACCAGAAGCAGCACCAGGGTCCCCATCAGGGGGCCTTTTTTGTGTTTGCCCCTCTGGCGCGCGCTCATGATCCCTGCACCTGCTCCACAGCCTCGCGCAGCTCTTCTGGCCCGACAAGGCCATCCAGCCGCGCCGCAACGGTGCCATCTGCGTTGAGGACGAAGACCCAGGGCTCGCTGGGCAACTTCCACTCGGTGACGGCGGGGTCAACCGTCTGGCTGTCAAAGTCGCGGTAGATTTCGACATGGACGACGTTGAGGGCTCCGGGCACCTCTTCATCTACCTGTGCCACCGCGTTGAGGACGGGCCCGCACAGGGCACTGGTGCAATGGCCGGGGGTGCTGAAGACGATGATGGACGGTTTGCCGCTTGCGGCAGCCTCCGCGACGGTCATCTGGTAAAAGTGCTCCACATAGGGCGGAGCGGAGGAAAGCTCCTCCAGCGGCGCATCGGCGAGCGTGCGCGTCTGGCTGGGGGGCACTGCCTCGCCGATGCTGGGGGCCTCAGCCTCAGCTTTAACCTCCAGCAGGGCGCGATTCTCGACGCGCGTCCCCTCCGCGGTGCGAATAAGCGCCTGCGCGCCATAGTAGCCGGGGGCGGGAAAGTTGGGGAAGCTGACCCAGTATTCAAGCTCCTCCATCTGGTAGCGCTGCGCGCTCCCGCTCCAGACGGTCTCGGAAATGCTGTTCTGCTCGTCCAGCGAGAAGATGGTTACCTCCATCTCCTGCACCCCGCGCAGGCGCTCAGGGCCGTCCCAGAAGGTTAGAACCAGCCGCGAGGGGCCGGGCGCCAGGTCGGAGCTGGCTATCATCATTTGAAAAGGGCTGGCGTCTGCGGGGGTCACGCGGTCGCCCCCACAGGCAACTAGCCCCAGCAGCAGCAGTAGCAGGCATGCCCATCGCTTCATCATTCTTTTAAAGCCTCTCTGGAAGAAAGGGGAGCATCGTCCCCGGACAGAACGCGGGCGCTGGCGGGCAGCCGCCGCCCCATGCGGCGCGCCACCCAGAGGGCGGCCAGCCCAAAGGGGAGGCCCAGCAGCAGGATAATCCAGCGTGTGAGCGGCTCGCTCACGTTCACGTCGTAGCTGGCAGTGCCGTTGCCCTGCGGGTGCTCCATCTCGATCAGCACATGGTAGAGCCCCTCGGCGGGAACGGGAAGGAAGGCTGTGTAGTCTAGCGGCTGCGCTGCTAGCTCGTGGCGGGCCTCCGCACGCTCGGGCGCCCCCCCGCCGAGGGGCGTCACGGTGATCCAGACGCGCGCGTCTAGCACGGCGCGCGCGCCATCGCGGACCTGCGCGGTGACCCACAGGTTGTCGGTGGTAACGGGTGGGTTCGGCGCGGCAAAGCTACTCACGGTGAAGGGGCCAAGCGGCTCATCCTCGATGTAAAGTCGGGTGCCGCCGGAAAGCGGCCCCTCGGCCAGCACGGGGCGGGGCAACGCCAGCAGGCAGCAGAGCAGGAGGAGGGGGAGCGCGCGAAGCGGGATCATGGGCGGGGCTCAGGCAGGGCGGAACAGGATGGTTCCGCGCATCTCCATAGGGTTAGAAAGAATCCACATGCCGGCCCCCACCATCAGCACGAAGAGGGCTGCCCAGGGGAGCCAGCCGCGCAGTGCCTGCGTGCGCCCCCCGTAGACACGGGCGGCGATTAGCCATGCCACGACCAGCGACCCCAGCAGCCCCGCATAGAGGAATGCGATTTCCAGGACGAGGATGCCATTCAGCGGCAGCAGGGCAGCCAATTCCCAGCGCGGCTGCCCCAGGACGGGGGCGCCAGCCACATCGGCGGCAAAGCTTTGCAGGGCGGGAATCAGCGTCAGGGCGCCGGTGCCAAAGTGAAAGGCGTAGTGGGCGGCCCACATGCCAGCACCCATCGGGACGAGGCTGGGCGCGAAGCGGGCGACCGTGGCGGGAAGGTCCACCCGCAGGCCGCCCCCCGCGCGGCTGAGCCAGGCGGCGCTTCCCGCCAGCAGCAGGGGCAGGCCGACGAGCCCCGCCAGAAAGATGATCGCCAGCACCGGTGCCTCCGTCGTGGCGCCGAGCCGCTCCGCCAGCCAGGCTTCCAGCGCGTAGACGGGCGGAATCATGGCGAAGGCCTGCATGAAGGCCGCGAAGCTGAGCAGCAGGATGAGGAGCGCCATGTCGGCGCGCTCGGACAGAAAGCCGATGCCGCTGCGGCGCGCGTTGCTCACCAACTCCGCACCAGGCACGCGGGTGAGCAGCCCTACGTTCTCGTAGGGGCAGGCATGGACGCAGTCCAGGCAAAAGGTGCAATCCAGGTTGCCCAGTTTTTTTGGCTGAAAGAGGTAGGTCTCGCAGCCGGGGAGGGTGTCGCGGCCAGCGATGCAGTCGTGGGTGGTGCAGTGCGCGCAGCGGTCGGGCTCGACGACGGCGATCTCGGTGGGGGAGAGGGTGCCGTAGACCATGTTGAACTGCCCGACGGGGCAGACATACTTGCAAAAGGCAGCGCCCTTAAAAATCAGGTCGGTCACGAAGGCGGCGAGAAAATACCCCGCGATGATCCAGGCGGTGAGCCAGGGGCTCGCCCACAGGTTCCACGCCTCGTAGCTCCAAAAGAAGAGGCCCAGCAATACGATGGCCAACGCCTTGGGGGGCAGCCAGGCGGGCCAGGCCCTCGCGCGCCCCGCCCGTGCCTGCAGCTGCTTGGCCACTTTGCGCGGCAGCATGAAGGGGCAGGCCATGCAAAAGAAGTTGCCGGCGAGCAGCAGGGCCAGCATGAGCCAGCCCCGGTAATGGACCCACACCCCCACCGTCGCAAGGTTCTTGTAGGCCATCTGCGGGCCGAGCCAGCCGTCGAAGAGAAGCAGGGAGACGGCCAGCAGCAGCACTGCCTGCATGGCGGCGCGGGCGTGCCGCCAGCGGAGAAAGGGGCCGAGCAGGGGCAGGTGGAGCAGGTTCCGGCGCGCGCGGGGGGCGGGCCAGGGAGGGGCACGGTGGATCATGGGGCGACCACCTCGACGTTCAGGAGATGTCGCTCCAGCACGCTGCCATCGGGCAGGGTGATGTGGAGGGTGACAACCCATTCGCCGGCCATCGTCCAGCGGAGCGGGACGCGGTAGGCGCCGGCGCCGAGCGCCTCGGCTCCTACGCGGACGGGTGCCATACCGGCGTGGGTCATGGTGGCGTGGGCCAGCACCTGCGCGCCCTCGATGGGGTCGCCGTCGGATAGGGTGACGAGGTAATCGGTGCGGGAAAGCGCAGTGGGCTGACCGGCCGGCTCCATCGTCCAGCCGATGCGGAGGGGGTCGTCGGGGGGGGCGGCGCTGCCGATGATGCGCTCGTTCTGCACCCGCCCGCAGGCCACCAGCAGCCAGAGCGCCAGCAGCGCGGTGGCGCTCCCTCGTTTGATCGTTGCTGCGCTGGCTGGGGCTCCCACTCGGATTCTCACAAGGGCAAATTATAGGAGCGGGGGACGCTTTTCCCAAACGGGAGGGGGCACGTTCAGGGGAGGCGCGCTAGCTCCTGCGTGATCGCCCGGGCGACCTCATACATCGAATGGAGCCCCTGCATGTCGGGGGTCCGGCGGCGCGACAGCGCGCGGCTGACGGCGGCCTCCAGCCGCGCGGCGCCGGCCTCGTCCGACCAGCCGTAGCGGAGCAGTGCGATCACGGCGCGAACGGCCCCCATCGGGTTGGCGAAGCCCCAGCCGATCTGCTCCTTGAGCGGCCCGTGGGCGGGCATGGCGATGACAGCCTCCGCGCCGAGGAGCAGGCAGCCGGTCGCTTCAAGCGGCTGGATGGCGCGACTGAGGGGCGGCAGCAGCAGGGCCCCGGTTGGGGCGCTTACGACGAGAAGGTTCAGATCGGGGAGAAGCAGGTCGAGGCTATTGGTGAGGAAGATCGCGTCTAGCCGCTCCACGGTGGCAGCGTTCCCCACCCCGCCTGCCACAGCGTGGGCAAAGGCTAGCTCGGAGTCGTGGGCGATGGCAACGCTACGGGCGCGCCCCTGGCTGAGCGAGGCAGCCAGATTGCCCAGCCGCGTGGCGGCCCATGCGGCGGCGGGAGAAAGGGAGGCGCGCCCGCGCTCGTCCGCCCCAAGGGCGATGATGAGGAGCAAATCCAGGGCGCGGGCGGGGTCCTGCAGGTGGTAGAGGACGGCGTATAGATCTAGCGCACGGCGCAGGGTGGCAAAGGCAGAGGGGATGCCGGGCGGCAGTGCGGCCTCGGGGCCCATCAGGGCGCTGCCCGCGAGGCGCACCTGCTCGACGGCGAGCGGGTCTACGGCGAGGCCCGTGCGGCGCGCGTGGCCCGCACCGGCCTCGGCGGCAATCAGGCGCACGTCGGGGCAGACGGCGCGCAGCAGCCCTGTGGCGAGGGGAATTACCTCGCGCCCGATGCCGTCGCCCGGGATGACTACCACCTCGCGCGTCACCATGCTGCGCTACGCCTCGCCCTGCGGGGTGCCTGCCGCCCCGTCCAATCCACCCTGCGCCCAGAGCATCGCCAGCCCGCTGAGCACCACGCGATCCACTATTAGGTTGTCGCGAATCGCCTGACGGAGCCAGGGGAGCTCTACCCAGTGGAGCTCCACCGCTTCGGCCTCGTCCCAGGCGGGGTCGGCGACGTGCCGCGCGCCGCGCGCGACGTAGAGCAGCGAGCAGGCATTGCCGAGCGCCGGATTGTCATAAAAGAAGCCAAGCTCCCGCCACGACTCGGCCTCGTAGCCGGTTTCCTCGCGTAGCTCACGCTCGGCGCTGAGGCGCGGCGCCTCGGCGTCATTGATCAGGCCGCCGGGCAACTGCCAGACCACCTGACCGATGGCGTGGCGGTATTCCTGCT
Source organism: uncultured Chloroflexia bacterium (assembly GCA_963721895.1). Taxonomy (GTDB): domain Bacteria; phylum Chloroflexota; class Anaerolineae; order Ardenticatenales; family Ardenticatenaceae; genus CAVRLZ01. The sequence continues at coordinate 94,852 of CAVRLZ010000033.1, forward strand.
CCAGCAGGAGGCGCCCTGCGTCGTCAAACAACAGGACGGCGACCCCCTGGGTGGGGCGGTTTACCAGCGAATATTCATACTCGCGGCCATCGGGGAGGCGCACCTGCTGGAGGCGGATCTCCACCCAGCGGTTCGCGAAGACACGCTGCTCGTTCAGCACAGTCCAGGGCTCAAAGGGCATGGCGATTCCTTTCCCGGGTCAGGCGGGCACCGACTGGAGGGCACTGAACCGCCTCTGCCAGCCGATGGACCCCCTCTGCCAGCTCAGCCTCGGTGAGGGCGCAGAAGGGGAGGCGGATGAAGCGCTCGCCGTCGTCGGGGTTGGGGAAGAAGCCGCGCCCATCGGAAAGCACGAGCCCGCGCTGGGCCGCCTCGGCGCGGAGGCGCTCGGCGGTGGTGCCGGCGGGCAAGGTCAGGGAAAGAAAGAAGCCGCCATCCGGCTCAATCCACTGGGCGTCGGGCAGGTCGCGGCGGAGGGCTGCCACAAGGGCGTCCAGGCGCGGCGCGTACAGGGCGCGCAGGGCCTCCAGTTGTTCGTCCAGCCAGCCGCGCCGGATAAACTCATAGACCACCCCTTCGCCTAGAAGGTTAGGGGTGATGTAGGTGTCCTCGGCCACCTTTGCCACGCGCGCGAGCAGCGCTTCCGGGCCAACCATGTAGCCGACGCGCACGCCGGGCGATATTTGTTTCGTGTAGCTAGACATATACAACGTCCGCTCGGGAGCCAAATCATAAAGAGAAGGCAACTGATTACCACGATAACGCAGGGGGCGGTACGGGGCATCTTCCAGCAGCCAGATATCATGCTGACGGGCCAGTTCAACAATTTGTTGGCGCTTGGCAAGGGAAGCAGTGCTGCCAGACGGATTTTGAAAGTCGGGAATCAGATAAAAGAAGGCGGGGCGATGGGTGGCGAGCGCCGCCTCCAGCGCGGCCAAATCGGGTCCATCAGCTTGCAAGGGGATCCCAACAACCTGCGCCTGATGGCGGCGGCAGAGGGTCAGGGTGCGGTCGTAGGTGGGCGACTCGGTGAAGACCACGCTTCCCGGGCCAAGTAGGACGTGGCCGAGAAAGTCAAGGATCTGCAGCGAGCCGTTGGAAAGCAGCACCTGATCGGGGGTGACGCCATATTTCGCGGCGAGGGCCTCGCGCAGGGGCAGGAAGCCAGCACTCTTGCCATACTGCATCGTCTGCTGCCCCTGGGTTCGCACCACATGGGCTGCTGCCTCCGCCACCCGCTCCAGCGGAAAGCTTTCCGGCGCGGGGACGCCGCGGGTAAAAAGAATAGTTTGTTGAGCCATTCGGCACCTTTAGGATCACGAGGGTGGGACAAGCACCCACCGCGCACCGTGGCACGAGCGGCGGGCAGGGGGCATTATGCCTGCTCGCCGCCAAAATGTGAAACACGGGGCAGAGTTTCACATTTCAGGAGCGCCATTGTATGCTTTGTTTCCCGACACCATGAAGCGAGACTCCTTTTATGGCAACAAGCGAGAGCTACACCCACGAGAGTTATCTGTCCCCCTTGACGTGGCGTTACGGCACGGAGCCGATGCGGCGGTTGTGGAGCGAGGTGAGCAAGCGGCGGCTGTGGCGGCGCGTCTGGGTGGCGCTGGCGGAAGCGCAGCAGGAGGCCGGACTGGTCAGCGAGGCGCAGGTGGCGGACCTGCGCTTGCACGCCAGCGAGGTGAACATCGCGCGCGCGCACGAGATTGAGGCGGAGATTCACCATGACTTGATGGCAGAGGTGCACGCCTTTGCCGAGCAGGCAAAGGTGGGCGGCGGCATCCTGCACCTGGGGGCGACGTCCATGGACATCGAGGACAACGCTGACGCCCTGCGGCTGCGCGACGCGCTCGATCTGGTAATCGGGCGAACGGAGCAACTGCTCGGCTGGCTGGTGGAGCAGGTGCGGCGCTGGGCCGACACGCCGGCCATGGCGTTCACGCACCTCCAGCCTGCCGAGCCAACCACTGTCGGGTATCGGCTGGCACAGGTGGCCCAGGACATAATGATGGACCTGGGCGAGTTGCGGCGGGTGCGGCGAGGGCTGCGCGGGAAGGGGCTTAAGGGGGCGGTCGGCAGCAGTGCATCCTACATGCAACTGCTCAGCGAGAGCGACATGTCGGCGCGCGAGTTGGAGGCGCGGGTGATGGCAAAACTGGGGCTGGATGCCTTTGAGGCGACGACGCAGACCTACCCGCGCAAGCAGGATTGGCTGGTAGTGAACGCGCTCGCCGGGCTGGCGGGCACCCTTTACAAGTTCGCCTTTGATCTGCGGCTGCTCCAATCCCCCCCTATCGGCGAGTGGGCGGAGCCGTTCGCGGCCAAGCAGGTGGGCTCGTCGGCGATGCCCTTCAAGCGAAACCCCATCAATGCGGAAAAAATTGACAGCCTGGCGCGCCACGTGGCGACGCTTCCCGCCGTACTATGGCACAATGCGGCACACAGCCTGCTGGAGCGCACGCTGGACGACAGCGCCAACCGGCGGCTGGTGCTGCCGGAAGCATTTCTGGAGATGGACGAGATTCTGCGCACGGCGACGCGGCTGCTGCGCGACCTTCAGGTCAACGAGCAGGCAGTGCGCGCCAACCTGGAACGCTATGGCCCGTTCGCTGCCACGGAGCGGCTGCTCATGGAAGCGGCCAAGGCGGGCGCGAACCGCCAGACCATGCACGAGACCATCCGGCAGCACTCGCTGGCAGCGTGGGATGCCCTGCGCGCGGGCGAGCCGAACCCGCTCAGCGCATCGCTCGTGGCCGATCCGGCGGTCACGCAGTGGGTGCCGGCGGAGCGCGCGCGCGACCTGCTGGACGCGAGCGGGTACGTGGGGGATGCACCGGAGCGGGCGCTCCGGGTGGCGCAGCACGCCACCGAGGCACGCTGGGGGCGCACGCTGCTGGTAGGCAATCGGTTGTACGTGGCACGCGGCAACCTGCTGCTGGCGACAGACATCGAGAGTGGGGAAGAGCTGGTGCACGAGCGGGTGCGCGGCGGGCCAATCGAGACGCTGATTGCCGCACCCGATGGGGAGGGCCTGGTGCTGCGCTTCGAGCCAAGCTACGACTGGCGCGGCATCTCCAACGTGCTGCGGCTAACGCTGGACGGCGCCGAAGAGTGGCGCGCAGAGATGGAGGCGGAGGTGCGCCCCTGGGGCTATCAGCATGTTACCAGCGATGGGGTCACGCTGCGCGCGCGCGCGATTGCGCTGCGCGAGGCGGTAACGCTCGACTGGCAGACAGGGCGGGTCGTGTGAGAGGGGGCGCTCAGCCCGCCGGGGGGGCCAGTAGCTCCCGCAGGCCGTCGCCGAGAAGGGTGAAGGCCAGCACAGTAAGAAAGATAGCGAGCCCCGGGAAGGTGGCCACCCACCAGGCTTCCCGCAGAAAGGGGATACCCTGGCTCAGCATGGCTCCCCACTCAGGCTGGGGGGGCTGTGCGCCCAGCCCAAGAAAGCTAAGGCCAGTGGTGGCCATGAGGGTGCTGCCCAGGCCGAGCGTGCTGTACACGGTGAGTGGCCCGACGATGGTGGGCAGCAGATGGTGCAGGATGATGCGCCGATCGGAGGCGCCGAGGGCGCGGGCGGCCAGGACAAAGTCAAGCTGACGCGCGGCGTGCAGCAGCCCCCGCACCAGCCGCGCATAGCCGGGCATGGTGACGACAGCCAGGGCCACGACCAGCGAGAAAGAGCCGGGGCCCAGAAGGGCGACGACCACGAGCAGGAGCAGGATATCGGGCAACGCCAAAAGTATGTCCAACGCACGCATCAGGAGCCCATCCACCCGCCCCCCGCCGTAGCCCGCCAGCAGCCCGACGCCAAGCCCCCCCAGGAGGGCCAGCGCCATCCCTGCGATGCTCACGCTCAAGGATTCCCGGCCACCCCACATCAGGCGGCTGAGCAGGTCCCGACCGAGATCGTCCGTCCCAAGCCAGTGGTGCGGGGCGGGCGGCTGCAGCAGGGCGTCATACCGGATGTGCAACGGGGAAGCGGTCGCGAGGAGGGGCGCAAGGCCAGTCAGCACTGCCACGACGGCGAGGAGGAGGAGGCCGACGAGGGCCCCCGGTTGATAGCGCAGGCGGCGCCATCCATGCGATGGGGTGGGGGAGCGGCTACTCATAGCGGATGCGCGGGTCCAGCAAGGGGTAGAGCAGGTCCACGGCGAGGGAGGAGAGAGTGTACAGCAGCATGGAGCAGAGAACGAGCGCCTGAAGCTGGAACAGGTCACGGTGGAGCACGGCGCTGACAGTGAGCCGCCCGAGCCCAGGCAGACCAAAGATCACTTCCACAAAAAAGACGCCGGTGAGGAGCGACGAGAGAAAGAGGCCGAGCACCGTGACGACGGGTAGTAGCGCGTTGGGCAGCACGTGCCGCAGGACGAGGGAGGGCGTGCCCAGCCCCTTTGCCCGCGCGCTCCGCACATAGTCCTTGCCCATCTCGTCTAGGATGCTGGCCCGCATGAGGCGGACGAGCGCCGCCGCAGGCGAGAGCGCCACCAGCAGGGCGGGCAGCAGCAGCGAGAGCGATCCACCACTGGCTGCCACGGGAAGCCATCGCAGGCGGACGCCGAGCAGGTGGATGAGGAGGGGGGCGAGCCAGAAGATGGGCATGGCGAAGCCCACCGTTGCAAGGGCGAGCAGAAGGCGGCCCAGCAGCCGGGTGTGGAAAAGGGCGGCCAGAATTCCGGCTGGCAACCCCATCAGGAGCGCCACTCCCCCCCCTGCTGCTGCCAGCTTAACGGTGCCAGGCAGGTGATGGCGGATCTCGTCCAGAACAGGCGTGCCGCTGGTGAGCGAGCGCCCCAGGTCGCCGCGTAGTGCATGCAGCACGAAGCGCCAATATTGCACCAGGAGGGGGTCATCCAGCCCCAGTTGGGCGCGCAGGGCGGCGACCCGCTCCGGCGTGGCGTGTGGGCCCAGCCGGAGCGCGACGGGGTCCCCCGGCAGCAGGTGAAAGAGCGCAAAGGTGGTGAATGTGACAGCCAGCCAGAGCGGCAGGAGAAGGAGCAACCGACGCAGGAGGGTCCGACCCATACCGGTTAGGGAGCAGTGAGGGTGGTCTGGTTGTAGAGCAGCTCTCCGTTGGGGGCCATGCGGAGGCCAGACAGTTGCTTGCTCACAGCGGTAAAGCGTAGGGGCGTGTAAAGCGGCAGGCTGTAGGCCTGCTCGACGAGGTATGCCTGAGCCTGGTTGACCCACTGCTGACGCTGCCTTGCATCTACGGTAGAGCGTGTTCGCTCCAGGAGAAGATCCAACTCGGGGTCGTCCAACTGACTGATGGGCAGGGCCGCGCCCGTAGAGTGAAAGAGCAGGTAAAGGATGTCAGCATCGGGAAAGGCCACACCGGCAAGGGTGATGCGGTACTCACCCGCGAAGAGGCGAGCGGCAAGGATGGCATTGTCAAGGAGCTCGATGGTGATGTCGGCCCCAAGCTCGCCAAACTGCTGCTGTAGCACCTCGGCATCCTTTTCAAATTCCGCCGTGGCCAGCAGGGTGAGGCGCAGGGGCGCGCCCTCCCGCTCCAACGTTCCATCGGGGCCGGGGCGATAGCCCGCCTCGGCGAGGAGCGCGCGGGCCTGCTCGGGCTCGTAGGCGTAGCCCTGCGCTTCGACCCCCGGCCAGTAGCCCACCACGCTGCGCGAGATGGGGCCCAGTTGCGGCTCGGCGTGTCCCTGGACGACCGCATTGATGAGGGCGGGGCGATTGACTGCCAGGTTGAAGGCGCGCCGAACGCGCACGTCATCGAAGGGAGGCTGGCTGACATTGAACAGGGCGATGGGCGCGGCACCGGCGACAGGGGCGGAGAGCACCTCAAAGCGACCGCTCCGCTCGATGGCGGGGATGTCGCGGGGGGAAATCTCCCCTACATCCGCCTCGTTGGCTTCCAGCGCAGCGAGGCGCGTGGCCGCGTCGGGTAGAAAGCGAAATTCGATGGCAGGGAGGGAGAACGGTTCCTGAGCAGCCCAGGCAGGGCCCCAGGCAAATTGCTCATTGCGCTCGAGGCGCAGCCGCTCACCGCTGCGCCACTCCACGAAGCGGTAGGGGCCCACGCTCATGGGGTGCCGAGCAATCTCGCCCCCGTGGGCTTCCACCCAGGCTTGCGAGAGGGGCATCAGGAAACCGCAGGCAGTGAGGTTGATGAGCAAGGGAAAAAAGGGGTCCGACAGCGTGAGTTGCAGGGTCAGGGGGTCCCGGGCCTCGACAGCCCGGACGGGGCCTAGCAAGGCGGGCGAGGCCCCCGTAGCGGTTTCAGGGTCCATCGCACGGCGAAAGGCGTAGGCATAAGCGTCCGCGGTGAGGGGGGTCCCATCATGAAAGAGGATGCCTGGCTTCAGATAAAAGGTCCACGTCAGCGCATCCTCAGAGGTAGTCCAGCGCTCGGCGAGATAGGGGACAATCTCCCCCTCCGGGTCCAGGGCTACCAGCGAGGCACCTACCCAGCAGAGGATGCTATTGGTGATGCCACGCACGCTCTGATGCGGATCAAGGGTCTCCGGCTCGTCGGCTACCACGACGCGCAGGGTAGAGTCGGGGCGCACGTTGGCCGGGGGGACTGCCGCCTGCTGCCTCCCCTGACTGGCACCTTGCCACAGCACAAGCGCTGCCAGGGTGAGGAGTAAAGTGGCGGTGACGGCGGCTTTCCTGTTCAGGCTTGCCTCACGTTGCATGGTACTGGTTCGAATAATGGGACGGTGCAGAGGGAGACACCGCCTACTGAGAAGGTGCGCTTGTTGCTTGAAGCAACTCTCGCGCCTGTAGTGACAGAGCGGCGCGCAGTGGTACAGGAGTGGGCAGCATGACTGATCATCGGCGGACGGTGGCAATGTTTTTGCGGACAGATCTGTTCCGGCTGGAAGCCGCGGCGGAGGGGCGGGCCTGGACGGATGAGGTAGCGGCACGACTGGCGCACCACCTGCGCTACGCGGCGCTGCTCGAAGGGGTGTACCTGCAGGGAAGGCATCCGACGGAGGAGGCCCTCCAAGCGCAGGTGGAGGCCATTGCGCCGACCACATGGGAAGCAGCGCTGGCGGCAGCCCAGGCGCGAATGGAGGCGATTGTTGGGGCGATGGAGGCGGCGAGCGATGCGCGGCTGCACGCGCCAGTGCTGGACCGACACGAGCGCGGGTTGACAGTGCTCGGGCACCTGTACGATTTTTGCCGCGCGAGTGCCACGGTGGTGGAATGGGTTCGTGGCCTGCCCGCGGCGAGCGAGCAGGCCATGGAAAGCAGGCTACGCTCACTTGTGGGGAATGAAGAGGCTTCCACACCCATTGGTACTCCAGTACCCAACGAAGGAGCGCGTACAAGCGCGTGCAATCAAGCGATTTGACGGCTTCTTAAACTCCTATTAAGATGCGCGCCATGCTTGAAAAGCGGACCCCCCTTGTCCCTTTTCGACATGAATGGCGGCGTATGCTACATTTATAAGGCCGTTCGTGCGTCATGGAAATTATCAGCAAGAACCAAACGGGAGATAGCCTCTCCGTCTGCGCGCGCCGACGTTCTGTCGCGCTTTTTTGTTGCCCTCCGCTTGACGCCCGATCGGCCGCCCCCTCTCTAGTGATGTAAAGGAGATACAAGAGCAGCATGAGTAATCGGATGCAAGGGGTCGTGAAGTGGTTCAGCAATGCGAAGGGCTATGGGTTCATCCAGCCGGAGCGCGGGGATGATGTGTTCGTGCATCATGCCGAGATCGAGATGGAAGGATACCGCACGCTGACAGAAGGGGAGCGCGTGGAGTTTGAGTTGGCGGAGGGAAGCTCCAAGGGCCCACGGGCGCAGGCGGTGCGCCGCCTCTAGGCGCAGGCTGTAGCGCTCGACTGCTTGTTGGCAGAGGCCCCGCCAGCCTTGAAGCTGTGCGGGGCCTTTGCTTAGAACTGCCGGAGAATCTGTTTTTTTTGGGATTGGACTATTTTTAATTATTGCTCGCGCCGCACAGACGCCGAACATCCCTGTTCGAGAAGTAACGCGAGCGCTACCACGTTAGGAGCGTAGACGATGAGCCAAAAACTGAAGATTATCCCGCTGGGGGGAGCCGGCGAGATCGGCAAGAACATGACGCTGTACGAGTACGGGAAGAACATCCTGATCGTAGACGTGGGGGTCATGTTCCCAACGGAAACGATGCTGGGGGTAGACCTGGTGCTGCCGGACTGGCAGTACCTTCAAGACAAGCGCGACCTGGTGCGAGGGATCGCGCTGACCCACGGGCATGAGGATCACATTGGCGCGCTTCCTTTTCTGATGAAGGAAGGGTTCGCCGATGTGCCAATCTATGCCTCGCGGTTGACGCGCGGCTTGATCGAGCGCAAACTGGACGAGCACGGGCTGCTGCGCGGGGCGCAGATCAACACCTACCAGGCGGGCGACCGCGTGCGGATCGGGCCCTTCGAGGTGGAGCCTATCCGTGTCAGCCACTCGATTCCGGATGCGGTGGCCCTCGCGATTCGGACGCCCGTTGGCATGGTGGTGCAGACGGGCGATTTCCGCTTCGATCACACGCCGGTGGACGGGCGGACGACGGACATGGGGCACCTGGCCCGCCTGGGCAGCGAGGGGGTCATGGCGCTGCTTGGCGATTCGACGGGGGTGGAGCGCCGCGGCCCGACGCAGAGCGAGGCGGTGGTGGCGGATGCGCTGGAGCGCGTCTTCAACGAGGCGGAGGGGCGCATCATCGTGGCGAGCTTTGCGAGCCAGCTCCAGCGCGTTCAGCAGGTGCTGCGAATCGCTCGTCGCCACGACCGCGTGGTCGCGACCACGGGCCGCTCGATGATCAACAACGTGGAGGTGGCGCGCGAGTTAGGCTATCTGGAGGTGCCACCGGGGTTGATCGTCTCGATCGAGGAGGCGCTGCAAAAGCCGCACGATCAGGTGGTCTTCCTTTCCACCGGCTCGCAGGGGGAGCCGCGCGCGGCCCTGGCGCGGATGGCGAACGGCACGCATCGGCAGATTGCGATTGAGCCGGGGGACACCGTGGTGGTGAGCGCGGGGGCGATCCCGGGCAACGAGGAGAGCGTGAGCCGCGTGATAGACAATTTGTTCCGCCTGGGGGCAAATGTGATTTACAGCGCGATCGAGGATGTTCACGTGTCGGGGCATGGCGGGCGCGATGACCTGATGCTGATGCAGCGCTTGCTCGACCCTACCTACATCATTCCCCTGCACGGGGAATACCGCCACCTGGTGCTGCACGCACGGCTGGCGGCGCGCATGGGGATTCCGCTCTCGAACATCTTCATCGTGGAAAACGGGCAAACAATTTTGTTCGATGAGTCCTACGCGCACATGGGCGAGCGGGTGCCGGGCGGATGGGTGTTCGTGGATGGCAGCCGCGTGGGCGCAATCGGTGCGTCGGTGCTGCGCGACCGCGAGGCGTTGAGCCGCGACGGCTTCGTTGGCGTGGCGGTGACGCTGGATAAAGAAAGCAAGCAGTTGATAGGGCGGCCACAGATCGTGTCGCGTGGCTTCTTGTTCGAGCGGGAAAGCGAGGCGCTCCGCCAGCAGGCGGCTGACAGCGTGGTACAGGCACTATCGAGGGGCGGGGAGATCAGCGACAGCGCAGCGGCGGAGGGCAAGATTCGCAACGCCCTGTCGCGCCTCTTCTATGAGGAGACGCGCCGCCGCCCCATGATTTTGCCCATCGTGATGATGGTTTAAGGAGGCTGCCGCGTGAGTCGTCCCGTTCCGATCATGTTGATTCATGGCTTCAACGGCTATCCGGAGGGGTGGCTGCCGCTTTACGAGGCACTGGTGGCGCGCGGGGCGGACCCGGAGTTGATTCGCCTCTTTCATTATGGGTGGCAGGAAGGGGCAGGGGGCGAGCCCGCGCCCCCGCGCCCCTCGCTGGCGGAACGCGCCGGGCTGCTGGGGCCGGCGGCAGCGGCAGGGCCACCGCCCGGGTACAACGCGCAGGCGGACATCCGACAGATAGCGGCGCGGCTGGTGCGGCGCGACACGAGCGAGCCGGAGGTTCTGCGCTCGCAGGTGGCGCGGCTCAGCGAGGCGAGCGTGGCGCGGGGCGGGCCCGCGCGGGTGACAATCGTGGCGCACTCGATGGGGGGGCTGGTGGCGCGCTATTACCTCTCCCAGCGCGTGCCGGATGAGTGGGGAACGGTGAACGAGGGGGTGGTGGGGCGGCTGATTACGCTGGCAACCCCGCACCAGGGGCTGGAACTCGCGCGGCTGACGGCCCTTGTGCCGGATGACTCGATCATCTGGCCGGTGCTCCGCTGGCTGGAGCGGCTGCCATTCGTGGGGGGCAGTGCCCGCGCGGAGTTAGGGCAGCTGAACGCGCAGGTGGCGGCACTTCAGGCGCAGGTATGGGCTGACCGAGATGCCGGTTGTCGCACAGGGCTACCTGGACAGCCCCGCCGTCCGGCAGATGGCGGCGGGTAGCGCCTTCTTGAACGAGCTGAACCAGGGCACAAGCTGGCCCGCCGACATAGAAAGCGCGCTATTGTGGGGGGACGTGCGCTTTGAAGTGACGGTGCGGTGGGGCACGCTGCCACTCTGGCAGCGGATGGTGACCTTTGGCGACCTGCTGATCCCCATGGCGAGCGCGAGCACGCTGCCGGTGGCCGAGCCATCGCTTCATCCCTTTGCGTGGGGGCGGGCGTTCACGATCCAGCTTGGCGATCCGGGGGTGGCCTCCTTTGACTTCGCAGACTTTTTGCCGCCGGTGGCCCACAGCAACCTCCTGTTGAACGGGGAGGTCCACGCCACCATCGCGCGGCTGGTAGGGCTGGATTGAGGCGGACCGCGCGGGCGCCCTAGTCCACCAGGATGAGGGGCACCGCGCTACCGCCGCCCGCTGTGACGTTGAGCAGGCTGGTCGCGCCGAGGCGCACTCCGGCCCCCTTGACGACATCCGGGGCGTAGGTGTAGGGGTCGAGGTCCATGAAGCGCTCCTCGAAGCGAAGTTGCCCGTCGCGCACGAGGGGAAAGGGCTCGGTGGCCACGACGATTCGTTCCTGCGCGACATAGGGCTGCTGGCTGGCGAGCGCCTGCAGGAGCCCCTCCTCCCAGGTCTGCTGGGAGGTGTCCCACCCCAGGAGCACCCCCTTGCCCCCATACTCGCTGTTCGGTTTCAGGGCAAAGCGCTGACGGTTCTGCGCGAGCCAGGGCAGGAGGTCCACCCGCTGGCCATGAAAGTCGGTGTGGGTGTCGCGGACGAGGCGCGTCCAGGGAAGGTGCTCCTGAATGGCGCGGCGCTGGGCTGGGGGAAAAGGAGCGTGGGCGGCCATCTCGGACAGCAGGGCGAAGAGCGCTTTCTTGAAGATAAGCTGGGCGCGATACGAGTTGACGACGCAGGCAGCCCGCTGGCGGATGGCCTCGGTGAGGACATTGTCGAGGCCGAGCCGCTCAAGGAGCTCGCCGACGAGCACGCGCTTGTACACGATGTGGATCGGTTGGCCGCTGGCCTCGTCCCATAATTGCCCGCCGCGCACGGCCAGGGCGCCGGGATGGGTGATGAGGGCGGGAAAGCCGGCGCGGATGAAGTGATCGCGGCACAGGACAAATTCCGGGGCGGTGCCCAGCCCTTCCCAGTCTACGATGCCGATGGTGGGGGGCATCTGTTGGCCGCCCCAGGCGCGGTAGTGCGCCAGCAGGGTGTGCAGCACGTCGGAGATGGCGAAGGGGGCGGAAAGCGCGTGCTGCTCGGCAAAGCGGCGCATGGTGGGGAGGGGCAGAAAAAGGTCAGCCAGGGCGTGGCCGAAGGCCATGCCGCCGGGGCTGTCGGCGTTGTATTCGACAAAGCGAAGCGTGCCCTGGGTGTCCAGGAAGCCATCGAGCCGCCCTATGCCGTCCGGGGAGGGGAACCCCGGATCCAGGTGCAGGGCGGCTTCTTCTATGTCGGTCAGCCCCACCTGCGCGCGCAGGGCCGCGTCCTCCATGAGCCAGTCGTACAGCGTGCGGATGGCGCCGAAAAAGTGGGTACTGGCAGCTTCTACCATTTCAAAGCGGCTGCGCTCCAGCAGGAGGGGGCGCAGGACGTTGCAGATGGGGCGCTCTTTGAAGCGCAGATTCAAGGCTTCCATGCCGGTACGCAGTTGCTCCCATTCGGCGAGGGGATCGCCAGCGAGAAGCAGGTCGTGGTAGGTTGCAACCAGGTCCTGGGTCATGGTGTGCCTCATGCGGGGGCGGGAAGGTTAGCTGTCGCTGTCGCTCTGGGGCGGGGCGTTGAAGAGCGTTGGCCAGTGCTCCGGGGGCGCGGGGCGCGGGCGCAGGGCAGCGCGGATGGCGAGCTCGGCCATGCGCTCCACCACCCAATTGAAGTAGGTGTCGCCCAGGCTGGAAATGTCGAAGTCCGGCGCCGAGTTCATGAAGTCGATCGCGTAGGGCACGCCGTCGCGGATCGCCGAACTCGACCGTGTTCATGTCGTAGCCGAGGGCGCGGCACAGCGTGCGCGCGTCGGCGATCACCCGCGCCTCGCAGCGGCGTCGGTGAGCGGCGGCATCGCTCGTCGCGCGGCGTAGCGCTCGAAGTGGCGCGAGCGCGGGTCCCAGAGCGCGGGCAGCACGTGCTCTTGCCGACGACGATCGCAGCGCACGTACTGCGTCCCACGGATCGCCTCCTGGAGGATCATGGTCATGCGTGCCGCTCTTGTCGTAGGCGGCGAGCAGCTCTTCCATGCTAGCCGACCTCGTACACGTCGCGCCAGCCGCCGCCCCAGTGCGGCTTCAGGAACATCGGGAAGCCGAGGTCGCGAGCGAGGCCGTCCCAGTCGAGCGGGTAGCTGAGGTTGTCGCAGCGAGTCGCGAGCGTGACGTCGTCGCCGTAGCCCTTGACGGGCAGCACGGACGGTCTTCGGCACGGCGACGCCGAGGCGCTGCGCGAGCGCGGTGTCGAAGAACTTGTCGTCGGCGATGCGCCAGAACGGGTTGTTGATGGTACAGGTTCCCTGGAGCAGGGCATTCTTCAGGTAGCTCTGGTAGTAGGGGACCTCGTGGGAGATGCGGTCAATCAGCACATCGTAGGGACAGGGGGCGTCCATGGGGGTGGGGCCCAGGCTGGCCATCTCTGCGACGACGCCGCGATCCTGGCGGTTGATCTGTGCGATAAGCGCTTCGGGGAAGCTACGCTCTTGCCCGACGAGCAGGCCCACTCGTTTCATGGTTCCTCCGCATGGCTTTGCCGGGATGGGCTCTCAGGGGTCAGCGAGCCGCCCATCGTGTCCAATTGTTTTTGTGTGCTCCGCTTGAGTCGGACGATGTGCCAGAGGAGGTATGCCCCCCCGGTGCTGGTGATCAGGGTGACGAGCCCAGCCACATCGGCTGTGATGAGGGCGGGGCGTAGCTGGTAGCCGCAGAACATGGCGGTCACCCAGAAGAAGATAAGGACGATGCTGACCCACTGCAAAGTTTCCAGCCGGGCGAGGCGGCCCTGCAGGCGGGCCTGGTCGCGGCGCTGCGATTCGCTGCGAAGCCACTGCAAGAACTCTGCCTCGCTGGTCGGTGGGTTGGTCATGGGGAGCGCTCCGGGCGGGTCAAAGGGGGATGAAGCGATGGATGGCGGCGGCCAGCCCGGCTTCGGCGACGGAGGGGGCTACCCAGTGGGCTGCCTCGCGCAGGAGGGGGGGCGCGTTGCCCATGGCCACGCCGATCCCTGCCGCCCGGATCATGCTCAGGTCGTTAAGGTTGTCGCCCACGGCCAGGGTGCGCTCGCGCGGGATGCCCAGGGAATCGGCAAGGGCAAGGAGGGCGTTGCCCTTGCTGGCAGCGCGGTGGGTGAGCTCGATGAATTGAGCGTGGCTACGGACGACCTGCGCCATGCCGCCCCAGCGTTCCGTGACGAGGGGCAGGAGCGATTCAGTTTGTGGGACGCTCTGGATCAGGACCAGTTTGGTCGGCTCCTGGGTCAGAAAGCGCTGCAGGTCGCCCACGGGCTCGAGGGGAACCATGGGGGAAAGGGAAAGGTACAGCTCGGCCTCCGGGGTGCGCTCGGCCACAAAGAGACGATCGTCCACATAGGCGTTGACGTGCAGCCCGCGCTCCTGCGCGAAGCGAAGCACCTCATGCGCGATGGGGAGCGGCAGGGTGTGGTGGGCGATGACGTGCTCCCCGTCCCGCACCAGGGCGCCCTGGTAACAGATCAAGGGCTGATCCAGCCCTAAGGAGTCGGCGATGGGCTGCGTGGCGCGAACCATGCGCCCGGTGGCGAGGGTGATGGCGTGGCCTGCGGCTTTGGCCTGCTGCAGGGCAGCTTTTACTTCTGGCAGGACGGTGAGGCTATGGTCGAAGAGCGTGCCGTCCAGGTCGGTTGCGATGAGCCAGCGGTCGGTCATGGGGGGTGGGGCCTCAAGAGTGCGGTGGCAGGGCTGCCCCGACCACGTCGGGGACGAAGAGGGCGGCCTGCCCCTTCGCGCGGATGGTTTCGCGGACCAGGGTGCTGCTGACAAAGATGTCGTCGGTATCGCTGAGCAGGAAGATGGTTTCGAGGTCAGGCATCATCTGATGGTTCATCTTGGATTGCTGAAACTCGTTGCGAAAGTCTCCCTCGTTGCGGAGCCCACGGACGATGACGGTGGCACCGACGCGCGCGGCGTAGTGCACCAGCAGTTCGTGAGAAAAGCTGTCCACGGCAACGTTGGGCAGCCCCTCGACAGCGCCTCGCACAAAGTCCAGCCGCTGCTCGACAGAGAAGAGCCCCTGCTTGTTGGGGTTGTAGCCGACGACGACGATCAGCCGATCGAAGAGGTTGGCGGCGCGGCGGATAATATTGAGGTGGCCCTCGGTGAGGGGGTCAAAGCTACCGGGGTAGATGGCAAGGCGGTGGCTCATGGGGCGGTCTCCACGCTCCAGCCCACAGCCTGCAGCAGGTCGGCCAGGGCGCGGCGACCCGCGCCAGCAAAGGCTTCGGGCTCTAGCGGCGCGTCGGCCCCGTTCAGGGCGAGGGCAGCGAGCCCGTCGTAGCCGCCCTCGTGGAGCGGGGCGAGGAGCTCTGCCAGGGGCAGGACGCCATCGCCGGGCAGGGTGGGGCGCCCCTGCTCGTCCACATCGCCGATGGCCACGATGATGGTGCGCGCGGCATCCTCCGGCTGCAGCGCCTGACCCGCCTGCCAGAGGGAGACGAGGTCGGTGTACAGCCCGAGCGCGGGGTGGCCTAGTGCTTCGATGAGGCGGCGCAGGTCGGCAAAGGGCACACTGCTGGCGGTGGGGGCAGGCGTCAGCGCGAGAGCAGTGCTCCATCGGGCGGCGATGTCGGCCAGGGCGGCGAGGTGCTCGTCTGCCTGCTCGACCCGCACGACGAGCACCGGGGCGCCCAGGCGGCGCGCCTGCTTGCACAGGGCCTCTAGCGCGGGTGCTTGCTCCGCTGCCGTGTTGGGCAGGATGAGCGTCTCCAGGGCGGCGGGTTGCGTGCGCAAAAAGAGGCGCTTCAAGTCCCGCGCGTCCAACTCAGGCTGGTCGAGAAAATGGTCGAGCTTGGTGCGCTCGACGAGAAGCCAGGGGTAGCCCGTGACGGCGGCGAGCCGAATATCTTCTTCCAGCGGGGTGGTGACACCGAGCGAGCGTCCGGCCAGGGCAAGTTGCATAGGAGGATCCAGGGTGCGCAGGGTGGGCGGGTCGTGGAAAGATTATAGAGGAAGTTACGCGATTGAGATATCGGCGGGGGAGGCAGGGATTGTATCTCATGTCAGGGGACGATTATATATGTCCCTCACAAGAAGAAGAGTGACAAGTACGCGAGAAGATAGATTTACATAATACATCCTAGCTTTTGTTCGATCATGCGTCCCATCGGTAGCCTAGATAGGGGAGCAGACGAGCCTTGTTACCCTGCCTCCCCCTGCCCCTCGTTGCCTGCTTGATCGTACAAGTCATCGGTTTTTGCGGCCATGATAAAGTCATTACGGTGAAGCCCACGAATTTTATGGGTCCACCACCGAATCGTGCACTTTCCCCACTCGGTAAGAATCGCGGGATGATGGCCCTCGCTTTCCGCCAGTTCCCCGACTTTCTGCGTGAAATCCAGGGCCTCGGCAAAGGTGCGGAAGGTGAAGACTCGTTGCAGTTGCTTCACCCCGTCCGGTTCGATTAACTCCCATGCCGGAACCTGTGGCCGGTACGCCGCAATCTCCTCCTCCGTCACCGTGGGCGCGCCCCGACGGCATGCGATACACTTCATCTGCGTTAGTTGTTCTGCCATTTATAAACCGCGCTCCGCCTACTGTGATGAGAGAGGATGCTTATTGCACAGGTGTAAGAGATGACACCCTTTGGCAGAGCGTCCTACGCCCGCTTATGCTCGCGCCCCACGTCTTGGCCGTCACCGCACCGTGGTGATGACGTATCCCTGAATCTTGCCCTCTGGCGTCTCGCGGCCAAACCGATGTGCGATCGCCTCGGCTGCCAGGGTGGTAGCCTCCGTCAGCCGCGAGGCGTCCCGCGCCTCGATCTCGTTGCGCAACGGGGTGCCCTGGCAGTACGCGACGGCGACACGCTCGCAAGACGTTGCGCGACTACGGGCGGCGAGTGTCGTGATAGCTGGTGGGGCGGAAAAACCGCCTGCGGCCAGCTCTCGCTTGATGGTCTCAGGGTCGTAATAGCCATGAGGTGTTCGCGCCATGAAGTGCGGTGGGTCCTCGGGAAAGAGGGACGCCAGTGCAGTCCCCACGGTGTCGGCGAACTCATTTTCTTCGATACGATCCCACACGTTGAATAGGAAAAGGCCCCCTGACCTTAGCACGCGCCGTACTTCGGCATAGGCCCCGACTTTGTCCGGGAAGAACATGACGCCAAACTGGCAGACAACCGCGTCAAAGGTGCCGTCGGCAAAGGGGAGGGCCATCACGTCGGCCTGGCGCCACGTAACGGGCCGCGTGGTGCCGCGTGAGGCGGCTTGGTCGAGCATGTCCTGCTGCAGGTCCGTGGCCACAATGGTGACACTCTCGGGCAACACTGCGGCCATGGCGCGGGTAACGCACCCCGTGCCAGCCGCAATTTCGAGCACCTGTCCCAGCGGCCATGTCGCAAGGCGCGCTGCGAGGTCGGCGGCGTACGGCTCAAAGATTAACGGGACAAGATGCGTGGCGTAGAGTTCCGGGATGGAACCGACGAAGTCTTTATCGGAGCCGTAGCTGCTCATGGTATGCGGGCCTCCCACGTGACGACTGCAAGTTTACGGTGGCGAGGGTGATCCCTGCACTCAAGACACGCTCGTCGCTTGGGGCTGTTGGTTGTGCGATCCTCGCGCCATGCTCACAGGGCGGACGATCGGATAGCTCATCGCCGCGCGCTTCGCAGACAGGCTGGAAGATGAGCGGTTCTAACTATCGCGTCGAAGTGCTCCTTGAGCTTGCCTGTTCCAACCCCTTCGACGCCTGCAAGCGCGTCAGCGCTCAACAAATGCACGCCGTCACCCGCAAGGAATAGGCTCCTGTTGGCGATGGCGGACTTCGCAACAAGAGGCGGGCTGCCTTCGTGGGTCCTGGACCATCGTAACATGAATCAGAATGTTGGCCATGCTTTCTCCTTTTCGTGCGCCCGTGTGACTTTGCGAGTTTCGCAGCCCTATGGAGTTTCCTTACCGCCGAATGGGTTGAGGTTCAGCAGCGAGCGGCCTCGCCTGCCACTATCCCCCAAATCTCCTCGTAGCCTTCCTCAACGCTCTCACCGCTCAATGATACTATGTGTTTCTATCCGGTCAGGCAACTGTGCTTCTGTAAAGGTTGCGTCGCTATAGCGCGCGACTGTGTTTGTGGCAGCCATTGATGGGCGAGCGAGAACCTGAAGATCGTCTCTTTTTTCACGTTTTTATTCGTATAGCCATAGTAACACAACCCATAAAAAATATTGCACAGGCCATACCAAACCCTACACGCGCGCCCAACGTAACATAACATACGAGAGGTTCACGCCGATGATCCGGCCGCCCGGCTCGACCGCCACATGAAGCAGAGGGAGGTTAAGTCCGTGCCGCACCCCAGGTCGACCTCTGTATCGCTGGAACTAAGCCAAACGCTGTTGACCACCAGTCTGCAATGACGCTGCAGACCAAGCCAACAGAAGGGGATCACCGCCTGATCGTAGAGCGGGGCCAGGCGATGGTAGAGCCACTGCACCTAGTCGCGGCTCAATATTGTCATCTGACTTCGGCGCTCCATTACGCGGCCGCTTCGCGCGCCCAGAATTCAATGCGGTGCCCCTCGGGGTCATGACAGTAGAAAAGTGTTGCCGCCCATTTATGCTGGATAGGAGTGACCGTTACACCCTCATGAAGAAGGTGCTCCCGCATCAGATTGAGATCCGGCACCTGCCACGAGAGGGTGATACCCTGCCCCTCGACCGCACGGATTGTGGCACGACTGGCATCAGCGATGCTGAGGAAACTGTACGCCGTCAGCTGGAACTCGATAAACCACTCATTCTCGAAGGATACGGGCAGGGCCAACAAGGTGCGGTAGAAGTGGACCGTAGCCCGCCACGCCCGACAGTATAGGATGGTGTTGGTCCGGTCAACCACGAGCGTAGCGGCCACCGTGCATCCTGGCTCTGTACCGTTCACGCCTCACTCTGATAGCCGGCACGACCGACCGCCACCTGGAGCTCCTCAGCCGTTGGCTCCACAATGATAAACACTGTCTCTCCAAAGACGAGCGTCGGCGTGCTGCGAAACCCACCGTTTACCGATAGGACGAACCGCTCGGCGGCGGCATCCTCATTGATATTTACCTCACTGAAGGGAATCGTGCGCTCACGTAGCCACTCCCGTGCCATGTCACTGTCCTCGCAGCCGGGTCGCGCGTACATGGTAATGTCCAACGCTTTCTTATCCTGCATTGATTGCTTCTCCCTTTCGGTGTCTCATGCTCACGGCAAGGCTTGCCATCTGCTCAACTGCACCCCGTGGCTGTTATACTCATGGAGATGACTAAGAGCAAACCAGGCAAGTCATCTCTAAAAAATCAGCCAAACCGGATAGACTCTCCTGTCTTTATGACAACTTACTCAAGTTCTGATATTTTGGTTATATCGGAACTTGACAATCGGCGCGCTTTGCAGTACGCTTGGGCCACTCCTTATAGAGACACCAAAGTTTGCTCGCTTCCATGTATAGGATAGGTGCCCACCCATGCAGCGCCGCAGCAACTCACTCCTGCCGACCCAGCCCATACCTGATTCCGAAGCCTCCTCCGCGCTGGCTCCGCTTTCACCCTCGCTTGCCCAGGCTGGCGCAGCAGCCAACCAGGCAGCGGCTGGGAGTGTATTCACGGATTACCATGAACGGATCAGCGCCAACGCCCGGCGGCGACACCTGGCGGGCCTGGCCTCCTTTGCGGACTACCTTGGGGAGGCAGGCGTAGTGGGGGTTGAGGTCGCCAGGCTGGCCTCCGATCCCAGGGCCTGGGCCGATGTCACGTGGGGGCTGGTGAAGGGCTATGTACGCTGGCTTCTACAGGCAGGGTATGCGATCCGCACCGTTAATGCACGGCTTTCGACCATCAAGAGCTACTGCCGGCTGGCACACGAGGCAGAGGCACTGGACCAGGAGAGCTACAGTCGCATCCAGCTGATAAAGGGGTATGGACGCAAGCAGGGGCGGAATACCGACGAGGAGCGCTCGAAACAGCAGGTAGCGACACGCGTTGGAGCGAAAAAAGCAGCAGCAACCCCGATCCCGGACGATGTGGCAGAGGACTTGAAAAAGCAGCAGCCGGACACGCCCCAGGGTCGGCGCGATGCCTTATTGATGGCACTGCTACTTGATCATGGATTACGATGCAGTGAGGTAGCCGACCTGCAGGTAGAACACTTTGATCTCGCACGCGGCACCTTTACATTCTATCGACGCAAGGTGGACATCACCCAGGTTCATCGGATGACGCGCGACACCCGGCATGCAGCACTTGCTTATGTCAAGCAGGATGCGCTAGCCAGCGGTCCGCTCCTGCGTACGAGCACGAAGCACGGCACGTTGAGCCGGGCGGGTATGACAACAAGGGGCCTTACCAAACGAGTATCTGAACTCGGGGCGCGTCTCGGCCTGGACAATTTGAGCGCCCACGATTGCCGTCATTATTGGGCGACAACGGCTGTACGGCACGGCACGCACATCAAGGACCTCCAGGATGCCGGTGGATGGGCCTCCCCCGCGATGCCGCTCCAATATGCGGAGCGTGCAGAGGTCGCGAACGAAGGAGTTAAGCTTGGTGGGGCCACTCATGACTGAGCAGCTTTCCCTGTAACCTCATGAGCCGCTGCGATTCGATGGACTGTTTCCACTGCTCACCCATGCAAAGGCAACGATGGTGTAGCCTCCACATTCACTACGGCACTATCCACCGACAGCAACAGTGGCCCGGCAACCTGCCCCAGCACTTGCCCTGCCGCCCGCAGTTGTTGGTTCACCAGCCACCGATCCCAAGGCTCCTGGATGGATCGGTCTGCCGCCCGCGCCATCATCCCCACATGCCGCCACAGCGCCGCCCGCTCTTCCTCCTGCCCCACCACATAGCCCAATTCCGTGCACACCTCGATGAGGCGCACCGTACACGCCCAATCTTTCCCTCCATACTGGCGGATCTGCGTGAACGCCAAATCGAGCAAACTCTCAAAGGTCACCCCATGTGCAATCAGCCTCAGTTGCCCCTGGTCATCACACCGATAGGGCGACACCACTGGCCGCCTCGCTACCTCTCCCAACAACCTCCCCAGCACATCCAAGCAGTTGACCGCCGTGCTCGGATCATTGACGGACGTTGAGATCGCCCGTAGCGCCATATCTGAGAGCTGGCGCGCCCCATAATGCAGGTCTTGCACCATTGTCCGCTCAACCCCCAACGTTACCGCGTCCTGGACTCGCCTGACCATCTCCGCACTTACTATTCCCCGCATCCACACCGTTGCCAGCGGCGTCTGGAGCAGCACGAAATCTCCCACGAACCGCTCCATCTCAATCACTGCATCCGCTTCCACAGCCAAATCGAGCAGCGCCTCCCCATTGATTGCCTCCACATACCCATCCCAGCGGGACAACACAACCGTCGCCACACCAGGGGGCCTGGGTATCCCCTCACCCACCCACGGCTGGCCTATGGAATCCGGAAACAAATCCGGCAGCAGCGCTGCCGACTCCCGATGAATGTTTTGTAGGACCGCACTTACCTCGATCGAGTGCGCGACATGGTTGATAAAATATACGAATGCCAGCACCGATAGCAGTGCCAACCCCAACGCCGCAGAGATGGAAACCATCGGAATGAACAAATCCTCATCCGATCCTTGCACGCGCCGTAGCACCAACAGCGTGTACAAGAAGGTCCCCACCAGAATGCCCATCACATGCTGGTTGTTCGTGTCCGACAGATACTGCCGCAGGATGCGCGGCGAATACGCATTGGCGGTCTGCACCACCGCCACCATCAAGATCGAGAAAGCCAGCGTCGCCACCGTCAGCATGGCCGAACCGATGGCTCCCAACATCGTGCGCGCTCCCTCCGCGCTATCTACATACAACCATGGCAACGTGATAGCAACCTCATACGCAGTCAACCGCTGATCCATCTCCAGCAGCAGTAGCGCCAGCACCAAAAGACCCCCCAGCCACAACGCAGGCCGAAACCAGAGGGTCGCGCGCAGATCATCCCAGAAAATTCGAAGTTTCATACAGGGTGCCGACGCATCATCAATCTCCGAACGATATTCCCAGATCGCGCGCCGTCAGCACCGTATCACCATCCAGTGGCACCGTCTTCATGCGATTCGTAGCCTCCGCCAGCGGTACATACTTCACATCCGGCGGATCCAGTGCCACCATCACCCCAGACTTCCCCTCCGCCAGTGCACGCACCGCTGCGGCCCCAAAGCGGAGCGAGATAAGCCGATCTCGGTTCGTAGGCGACCCGCCGCGCAGCAGATGCCCCAGCACTACCACGCGCGTCTCCGCGCCGGTCATCGCACGAATCTCCGCTCCAATCTTGTGACCGATCCCACCCAACTGCTCCGCGCGCCCGATCTCCTGCGCCACCACAGAATGTGACCCCCCTTTCGGTGCTGCCCCCTCCGCTACCACCACAATCGCAAAGTTCGAGCCGCTCTCGTACCGATCACGAATCTTTTCCGCCACCTTCTCGATGTCATAAGGGATCTCAGGCAGGAGCACCACATCCGCACTCGAAGCCACCCCGCTTTCCAGCGCAATCCAGCCCGCGTAGCGTCCCATCACCTCCACAACCATCGTACGCTGGTGCGCCTCGGCTGTAGAGTGAAGACGGTCAATACACTCCGTTGCAAACGAAACCGCTGAATCGAACCCAAACGTTACAACCGTGCCATCCAGATCATTGTCAATCGTCTTCGGCACCCCCACTACCTCGAGCCCCTTCTCCGACAGCACATTCGCAATCGCCAGCGAGCCATCCCCACCAATCGCAATCAGCGCATCAATCCCATGCTCGCGAAAGCGCTCTATCAACTCGTCCGAGCGGTCCACTGTTTCCCACGCCCCGCTCGCATTCTGGACCGGGTACTTTAGCGGGTTGCCTCGGTTGGTAGTCCCCAGGATCGTCCCCCCACGATGCGTGATGCCGCGCACCGCGGCGCGTGTCAGAGGAATGAGCCCTCCATTCGTATACTCCTCTGGCAAAAACAACCCATTGTAGCCATCGCGGATGCCATATACTTCCCAGCCGCGATTAATCGCCGCCAAAGTTGCCGCTCGGATAACCGCATTCAGCCCGGGCGCATCCCCGCCCCCCGTATTGAGCGCGATGCGCCTCGTCGCCTTTGTCAAGTCGCTCCCCATGGTTGAGTGTCCCTTCTTGCTGGTTCTTCGGTGAAAGACAACAAGTCACGCCATCGTGCACGAAAGCAAATGAGGTACCTTCACAAGACAACCAAAAAGGCGCAGGGACATCGCCCCGCGCCTGCTGGCTCACTCGCCATCTTCGATTCTGCTCGACCCAGCGGTTCGACAGCTACCTCACCCCCGCCTGGCGTAGCAACTCTGTGGCCGCTTCGATGGGGACGAGCATCGTGCCGCGGTCCAACCCCGCATATCCTAACATTTCCATAGGCTGCTGGCCAATCAGCCCCGCCGAGATGATCCCGATCACCTCGCCCCGTGCATTCACCGCCACGCCCCCACTTGAGCCAAAGTCGGCATACGCATTCGTCACAATCAGAGGAGCGCGGTTATAAAACGTCATCACACTGCGCAGGTATCCCCCCTTACCTGATACCAGTTTGGCATCAATGCCAGGGTAGCTCAGCGTGTAGATAGGTGTACCATAAGTCATAGACATTGAAGAGCCAAGCGGTACCCGGGCAAAGCCAGGAAAATCCGGTTCGCGAACCCGTAGCACCGCCAGATCCAGGCTCGGATCGGTGGCGATCACCTCCGCCGTATAGTGCCAGTCCGCAAAGGGACCGATCAATACCTCGCGTGCCTCCTCGCCCGTCATCGAATTACCGATCACGTGATAGGCTGTCAGGAAAGTCCTCCCATCCTGCCCAATCACCACCCCACTGCCGCTGAAAGCCGGAGCATCAATGGGATGCCGAATCGTAATGGTAGCGTCATGAACACGCTGCCACAGCGCAGGGGCCAGATCCGCAGGAAGGGCAGGGGCAGGAATAAGGGGCGGCGCTACCCAACGATCGTTTCCCTGCGTCCCCTGCGCGGCAGGTGCTGGGGTGCTGGTCGCGCCTGCGCAGCTCGGCAACTGAAGCTGCTGGCCCACACGAATCCGGTTCGGATTCGTCAGAGTTGGGTTTACCTGAAGAATCGCCCCCACCGTCGTGCCCTGGCGAGTCGCAATCTGGGAAAGGGTATCCCCGGCGCGTACGGTGTATGTGCAGGATTGGGCAAAGGTAGCCGTCGGCCCTATCAACGCCATGGCCAATGCCAGCACCGGCACCCACCACTTCCAAAGGTGGACAACTTTCTGGAAAGTAGTAGTGGTCACAGCAGGACTCCTTCTTCACACAGGGTGCTCGCCTGATTGGGTACCGTTGCTCGTACCTGTCAGGGTGGCATGGTATGCTATAGTTGAGGGGCAGGCAGGCGCAGGTGCAGTAAGTAGTCGCACCGACGTCCCACTCTAGTTATCCGCTCACTTGCACCGTGATAGACGCTCGAACGCAGCGTATGAAGGACCCTTCCGTCCGCAGTGGAGCAACGCCCCACCTGCCTCACCCTGTCTAAAAGCAACCTTTGGTCCATCAAAAAATGCAACATTTACTCTGGCCAAATGGCTCCCCATCTTCTGCATCTCCTGCTACCTGGGCCGCCGACCTAGACCTGGCCGTGCTCGTCCGTGGGCTCGAGTGGGACAGCCGCCAAACACGGCTCATCCAGGATCTTCTCACTGCCCTCACCACCGACTTGGCCACGATCCATCACCGTCAGGCCATGCTTGCCGATGTGCGGGCAAACCCCACCTTCCGCGCTGCCCTGGAAGCCCAGTTGCCCCCCCTGGGGTTGCTGGCCTCAGCCGGACAGGAACTGCTCTGGGCAGAAGAATCACCCCTGCTCGCTGCTGCACGGCGGCTCGGCGAACTGGAACTATACGTAGGCACAATCTCATCCCTGCGCCAGGCACTGCGTGTGGCGCAGGTACGGGCAACGGGGTGGCGCACCCTACAACAAGAGTTGGACGACCTCGCCGCCGACCCCATCTTTATGCGCCTCGCCGCCGACCTACCGGGGCTCAAGCGCCCGCTGGAGCAACTGTCGAGCGTTACCATCGGCATTAACCTCGACAGCGACCTGCGGCCTACCAGCGCGACCCTCCTTTCCATCAACGACTTTAGCTTTTCCGGGCGCCATGATCTGCTCAGCCGTCTGCTGGGCAAGGGACAGGGCGATGGCCTGACCCCCCTGCGCCCTGCCAATGCCCACAGCAGCGATTCTTCCCTCACCATCCAATTGCTACGGGACCTTGAATCGCTCGTGGGCGATGTGGGGCGCACCCTGGCATCAGGGCTTGCCCGCTTTAGCCGCCTGCAAGGTAGCGTGCTTGCCCCGCTTCGCGAAAGCTTTGCTTTCTTCCTGGGTGCTGCGCGGCTAACCGAGCGACTGGATCGTGCTGGGCTTCCCCTCGCCACCGCCGAGTGGCTGCCGGACGAGGCGCGAACCACTGAGATAGAAGGATTGTACGATGTAACGCTCGCCCTTCAACTGCTGGACCAAGGGGTCTCTACCACGAGTTTGGTTCTGAACGACACAGCCTTTAGCGTAGATGGGCGCGTGGCCCTCCTGACCGGCCCCAATCGCGGCGGCAAAACCACCTTCACGCGTGCGCTTGGGCTGCTTCATGTCATGGCCCAGGCAGGTCTACCCGTCCCCGCGCGTCGTGCCCGACTCAGCCCAGTGGATGCCATCTTCACGCAGTTCGCTTCCGGCGAGAGCCACACAATGGGCTTCGGGCGCTTTGATGAGGAGGCGCGTCGGCTGGCACTCCTGTTCGAGCAAGCTACTCCCTCCAGCCTGATCCTGCTGAATGAGCCGCTCAGTGGTACCAATCAGGACGAAGCCCTGCTGCTGGCGCGTGGTGTGGTCCATGCCCTCCAACACCTGGGTGCACGCGCCCTACTCGTGACCCACCTGCATGCGCTGGCCCGCGAGGCTACCACCTTCACCAACGCCTGCCCCACTGCACCCGTGATAAGTCTCGTTGCCAGCCCTACGACTCACACTGACGAGCAATCTGCGGATGGCGTTGCTCGCACCTTTACCATTCGTCCTGGGCCGCCCACGGGCGAGAGCCGTGCCCTGGAAATTGCGCGCCTGCATGGTCTTAGCCCTGATCAACTGGTTGCACGCCTGCAAGAACGTGGGCTCTTGTCCCCAGTACCGCAGAACCCTAGCCAGAATACCCATAATCCTGTATAGTTCCGTGATAGCTGTTACATACCGGTCTGTTGGGGGTCTGTTCCTCTTCCTACCTACCTGAGAAGGAGGGTGCCGCTATGACCCTCGTGTTGGCCGCTGGGATAAGTATCGCTATCCCGCTTGTGTTTTTGTGGCTGGTCCGTCGGCTTGACCTGTATGCCTCAGGAACCTTCGATGCAATCATTGTCTGCTTTTCATGGGGTGTGTTAAGCTTCATCGCGGCCTATCTCATCCATCGTGAGGCCTTGCCCTGGGTGGGGCGCGGGCTATTGGTCGTGGTGGTCGCACCCATCATTGAGGAACTTCTTAAGTCTCTGGTGCTGGTATACCACGTCCGCCGCCCTGATTTCACCTACTTTGTGGATGGGGCCATCTATGGCTTCGCTGTCGGTACTGCCTTTGCCATTCTGGAAACCCCGTACTACCTTGTTACACGCGGGGGCGGTCTGGAAATGGCCCTCCTGCGCTCCTTCTCCACCTCCCTGATGCATGGCAGTGCCAGTGCTCTGGTTGGCGTAGCCCTAGGACGCCTACGCTTTGGGCATGGCCCCACGCGTGTTGCCTCGCTGCTGCTGGGCTGGGCTGGTGCTATCGCCCTCCACATGGCCTTCAACCATGTAGTCAACGGCCCAAGGGGACTCCTTGTCCTGGTGATGGGGGTCGCCATCGGCCTGAGTGGGGTAGCGCTCACCGTCATGTTTATCCTGTGGGGGCTACGCGAGGAGCGGAGTTGGTTGCGGGACACCCTTGGGCTGGGGGTAGGTGTCTCTGTAGGTGAATCGGCCATGGTGCAGCGCATCGAAAACTTCGATACCCTCCTTGCGCCCATCGCCGAGCGCTTTGGCGAGGAGAAACGCGAGCAGGTAGAAGAGTTTTTACGCCTGCAGGCACGTCTGGGCCTGAAGCGCAAAACTCAGGAGTTGACCCCAGACCCAAAGCTGCGTGCCCAACTTGCCTTACAGGTGGATGAATTACGAGACAGGGTGGATGTCTTACGCCGTGCGGTAGGTGTCTACTGTATGTCCTATGTGCGCTCGATTCTTCCACCTGAAACCGAACCATTCTGGTCCCGTCTTGAGCAATCGTTGATAGAGAAGCAAGCCACTCCCTCCTCGCCAACTGGCCTCAACCTTTGGTCTAACCTCGGCGACAAAATGCAATGATGACCAAGAACGAAAGACCCACATTTATGAAAAACTGCCGCTTCTTAGTAACCTTACTGGTTCTGTTCCTCCTCTCAGGCTGTGAGCTTTCCAACGTAGACCTGTCTGGTACTGCTGCGCCGACTACGACTCTTGATCGGATTACCCCGGCGGGTACGTACCTTCAGGACACGGCGGGACGTACGGTGATTCTTCGCGGCCTGGTCGTTAACACCGCCGACAGCGCAGGCAATACCACGCGGGTGGAAGCAACGGATTATCAGCGCATGCACGGGTGGGGATTCAACGTGCAGGTAATTCGCCTAGAATCCTGTCGTCTTGGGGCCGTCCTTGATACCCAGTGCCCCTTTGCGCCCGTCTATCTGGAGCGGCTGGACCGTATGACCACGCTTGCTGCTCAGAATGGTATGTATACCATCTTCAAGATGACCACCTATGATGCCCCCAGTTGGGGGCAGTCCAACGCCACCAGTGACGATCGGTGGCAGCAGTTCTGGGACAACGAAGGGGGTCAGCAGGACAAGTTGATAGAGGGATGGACGCGAGTCTGGCAGCGCTTTGCGGGCCGCCCGGAAGTGGTGGGCTACGATGTGCTTAATGAGCCAGAACATGGTGTTGTGACTGACAACTTTGTTTCTACCTATCTCACTCCCTACTACAATCGTGTCTCGACGGCCCTGCGCCCGGTAGATCCGGATGTGGCACTTATCTTTCAGCCGCTTGGCTTCACCGAGTATGAGATGATGCCCATCCAGGACACACGTGCCATCTTTGCACCGCATTTCTACCCGCGCGATCTTGCCTCCTTCACCGCCCGCATGACCTACATGCGAACGCAGGCCACCAACACCGGTGCGCCTCTCTGGATTGGCGAGTTCGGCTGGCCGGACCAAGACCTAACCTTCCTGCCTGCCTGGACCCCTGACAGTGAGCGACTTTATGCAAGTATGATAGATGGGGCGGGAATTGGGGCGGTGCGGCCCTGGTATGGGTATGAGCCACGGCGATTTACCGTGAATGCTGATGGCACAGACGCAGAAAAGATGAGCAATGTCGCCCGTCCCTACCCCACACGCATTGCTGGAAACGCCCCCCTGTGGAGCTTTGAGCCCACCACGCGCCTTTTTACAATCACTATTCAGCCACGGACGGGTGTCTCAGGACCAACCGAGATATTTCTAGGTCAGAGCCGACACTATCCGAATGGGTTCACTGTATCAGTTAACACCTCCCGTTTCCAGTCGGACAGTGCGCAAGAGAGCGGGCTACGCCCCCTGGTGGGCGCCACGATCACTGGCCTGAGTTACGATGCAGCCACCAGCACTCTTATCATTCCTGCCCAGACTAATCGAATCATAGTGACTGTCAGCCCTTCTCAATAGGGATGGGCCCTAGGAGGAACCATGTCTCGCATTATTTCGATCCATTCGTTCCGGGGTGGAACGGGCAAATCCAATACCACTGCCAACATCGCCACCCTCCTTGCCGCGCAAGGTAACCGTGTGGCCATCATTGATACAGACATCCAGTCTCCTGGTGTCCATGTGCCCTTCGGTCTCCAGGAGTCCGACATGCGTTACACCCTGAATGACTACCTCTGGGGGCGCTGCGAGATTGCTGAGGCGGCATATGATGTAACATCCCGGATAGGGCAGATGGCAGGTAAGCTTTTTCTAGTGCCCGCCAGTATCAAGGCAAGCGAGATCACCCGCATCCTCCAGGGCGGTTACGATGTGGGCCTCTTCCACGATGGCTATGATGATCTGATCGAAGCGTTGAATCTGGATGTGCTCATCATTGATACCCATCCTGGTCTTAATGAGGAAACGCTTCTTTCCATTGCCATCTCCGATGCCACAGCCATCATCCTTCGCCCGGACCAGCAGGACTATCAGGGCACTAGCGTCACGGTCGAGGTGGCTCGCCGCCTCGTTGAAGATCTGTTCATGGTGCTGATTGTCAACAAAGTTCCCTCTGTCTTTGATCCGATGGAAGTTAAGGCCAAGGTGGAGAAGAGCTACAATTGCCCTGTGATCGCAGTGCTCCCCCATTCGGACGAGATGATGGCACTGATGAGTGCAGGCATCTTCGTGCTGCGTTACCCATCCCACCCCATCACCGAACAGTACAAGCACGCCGCCGCTGCACTGATGAGTTAGGGTGGTCCTCCTCACATGGCGCAAATAGTCTCCATTCACTCCTACCGTCGCGGGACTGGTAAATCCACAGTCACTGCGAACGTGGCGTTGCTCATGGCGCAGGCCGGGCAGCGTGTTGGGGTGATGGATGCCAACCTGCACGCGCCGGGCATCCATCTGCTGCTTGGGCTGCGAGAAGAAGATATAGGCTTCACCCTCAATGATTTCTTGTGGGGCAAGTGCCGGATCGAGCAAGCCGCTCACGACATCACGCCGCCCCTAGCAGCGGGGAAGCTTTTTCTGCTGCCCAACACCCATTTCGGGGCCGTGCGCCACCTGTTCCGAGAGGAGCACGAGGATTATGGCACCATGCTCCTCAGTGCTGCTGTCCACAACCTGCAGGCGGAACTGGCTCTGGATGTCCTGCTGATTGATCCGCCTGCAGGCTTGTGCAAAGAATCGTTCCTGATTATGGCCCTTTCTCACACAGTGGCCCTGCTTCTGCGTCCGGACGTGCAGGATCATCAGGGTACGGGTACGCTCCTCTCGATAGCCCGTCGCTTGGGGGTTCCACATACCGGCCTGCTCGTCAACGAGGTGCCCGCACACTTCGAGCATGCTGCGCTTGCGATGCTATTGGAGCAGCTTCTTGGGGCCTCCGTTATTGCTCTGCTCCCCCATGAGGAGGCTCTGGCTGCCCTGATGGAGCCATTCCCCTTCGTCCATGCCTACCCTACCCATCCCTTGACGGCGACATTCCGCGCCATCGCGGACAACCTCGCAAGATCGCAGGGTGGGCGCACCCTGGAACATGGCCGCTGACGCATAGCCTGATCCTAATTCAATGCTCCATCCATGGAGGTAGGCAGTGACCTATGGGACTTTTTGACCGCCTGCAGTCGGAAATTGAAGGACGTGAGAAAGCGGCCGGGCTGAGCATTGCAGACATGCTCGTTCTGCCAGAACCCCTCCAAAAGCTGCTGAGCTGGATGATGCGCCAGCGCGAGGTGACGCTGAGCGAGCTTGCTGCGCATGTGAAGGAAGAGCCAGAAGCGGCACGCGGCTTTGTAGCGGAACTGGTGGAAAAAGGGTTTGTGCGCGAGTTGCAGTTGCCAGACGAGCCGCGCTATCGCGTGCGCTTGGCGGCTAAGCGCACACGCGACCTTCCTGCCGATCTATGGGGTGCCCTGGACCAAAAAGTGGATGAGGAACAAAACGAGGAGTAGCCTGTCGAGGGCTCTTCCTGGAGGAGATTTTTCTTGCTTTGCCATCAATGTGACAAACAGGCACGCGGCGTCTGCCGCTTTTGTGGGCGGGGTGTCTGTGATAGCCATCAGCGTCCCATGCCCTATATCTTGACCCTCTATGTAGCCAAGGACCAGGTCCCTAAAGCTATAGTTGTCAGCGGTGCCCTCTTTTGTGGCACCTGTAAACCCCTTCCTGAGCCTATAGACATGCCGGAGCTTCAATAGCAGAGCTCCACTATCCTCTATGACTCTCCTTACTCGGCTCCTCAACCTCCGTCAGGAAGAGCTCCCTCGCGTTCTGATCTTGTATGCGATGATCTTTCTGTTTGCTATGGGATCCCTGTGGGGTAATACCATAGTCGAGGCAGCCTTTCTGCAGCAGGTGGGGGTTCAGACGCTACCGTGGCTATTCGTCGCCATCGCTCTAGTGTCTATCCCGTCCACAGCAATCTACACAGCCTTTGCGGACCGAGCTGCCAACGACCGGCTGCTCATTGCAATTCTCCTCATTGGAATCATTGGTATTCTTCTCGGTCTTGTGCTGCTGGCCGCTGGCCTACCTCGCCTCGCCTATCCTCTTCTTTACCTGCTCATCTATGTTCCCCTCTCAGACATATTTATAGTTCACTTCTTCACCTATCTGAACGGTTTCTACGATACCCGTGCTGCCAAGCGTATAGTCCCCCTTATTGTCACCAGTCCTCGCATCGCCAGCATCTTGGCAGGGCTAACGATGCCGCTTGTAAACCGACTTGTTTCCCCGGCCGGAGTGATAGCCCTGTGGCTTGCCAGCCTTGGGGGAATGGCGGCGCTAGCCATGCTTGAGCCACGTCTGATTCAGAGTAGGGACGCCTTGCCAGGGGAAACCCCGCCTTCTACAACGTCCCCTGATCACGCCTCAACCTATGTGGAAAATCTGCGTGTGGGCTTCCACTATGTTCGGGGCTCTGCCTTCCTGCGCTGGATGGCACTCTCGACCCTCCTCCTCACCATATTAATTGCCTTGCTTACCTATCACACGAGTGAGATTCTTCTGGTTGAGCTTCAAACTACTGAGGCCATTTCCAACTTTATTGGACTCATCAATGGCCTGACCAATCTCCTAGTGTTGCCCATCCTTCTCTTTGGTCTGAGTCGTCTGATTGGACGTGTTGGCTTGGGCACGGCGAACTTGATCTTTCCTGCGGGTACGCTCGCCATCAGTGCGAGTTTGGCAGTATGGCCGGGGTTGTTGATGGCGGGGTTGGCCTATTTTGATCGCAACGCATTTTTTGCCAGCTTTCGTAACCCGATTGATAGCCTTCTCTACAACGCTGTACCTCTTCGTTTGAAAGGACGTGCCCGCGCCTTTATTGGTGGCTTCATAGTCCCAGTAGGGTCGCTTCTGGGAGGCGGGTTATTGCTGGCCCTGCAACGCTTCCCTATAAGCTGGATGGTGCCTGTAAGCATTGTGGCGTTGGCGCTTGGTTTTGCTGCCAGCGCTCTATTGGTACGTCGGCAATACGCGCGTGCCCTAATCCAGATGCTGGAGCACGAGGATTATACAGTTCTACTGGCCAGCAGTGCCTCAGAATTGGATGTGGCTGACCCCACGACTCTGGCTTGGTTGCGTCGCAAACTAGAAGAGAGCCGCGACAATTACGAATTGACCCTTTTTCTGGCCCAACTGCTTTGCCAGTTGGGGGGTGCGGCGGCGACTTCCCTGCTGTTGGAGGTATATCGAGGGGTGGATGGGGGTCGCACGCGGGCAGGGCTGCTCAGTGTGCTGGTGACGGAGGAGATGGATGGAGAGTTGGTGCGCCATCTCTATTTGGAGAGCCTCGCTGACCCCGACCTTCAGGTACGCCAGATGGCGCTCCTGGGGCTGGAGCAACTGGCAGGCGTGGTGGATAGCGCATTTCTGTCCGTTGCTCTCCCCATGCTATCCGAGATGGAGGAGGAGATGCAGGCGCAGCTCCTCCCTGCTCTTCTGCGCGCTCGGGATGTGCATGTTCAGGAGGCTGCGCTAGCGGCGGTGCAAGTGCTATTGGAGAGTGCCAGCCCGGGTGCGCGCGCGTGTGGCATTCGGGCTCTGGCTCGGGTTGGCCAGCAGCCCACTACTGGAGCTGAGTCTCTTCAGGTCGTGTCTCGGCTGCTTCCCTTCTTTCAGGACCCTGCTGATGAGGTCCGCCTGGAAACTGCGCTGGCTATGGAAATCATGGCAAAGCAAGGGGGGCTACCAGCACACATGAGGGTAACGATCATAGAGGCGATAAGCCCGTGCCTGCGTGACTCGGTAGAGCGCGTCTGTCAGGCAACGTTGATCATCTTGGGCAAGCTTGGTACCTCTGATGAGTATCCCTTACTCGTCGGAGCTCTTTCCGCTACCAGCCCCCACCTACGAGCGACTGCTGTGGAGTCACTCGTTCAAATTGGCCGCTCGACTATCCCTCTCATCCATGGTCGGCTTCATGCTTCCAACCCGCAATTGAGGAAGATGGCGACGGTTGCTCTCAGTCGGATCAGCCCGCGCGAGTTTGGGGGCCTGCTGGATGCTGAGATCATGGGTAACCTTCTGACTATCTATCGTATAGTGGGGCTGGCGGAGGGCGTTGCCGTAGGGGACCAGCCTGCCACAACTGTCCTGCTACAAAGTGCCTTGAGTGAGCGGATTACGCAACTGACTGACGAAGTTTTTTATCTTCTTTCTTCCCTACATGGGCAGGAAGCCATCCAGCTGATAGCAGGCTCGCTACGTAGCAGGGAGGGGCGCATGCGGGCCAATGCGCTAGAGGCACTGGAGTCTCTGACTAGCCCCCTTACGGCAAGCCTTATTGCCCCCCTGGCAGAGCCAGGGTTGAGTCGGGCCGACCTATTGCGTATTAGTGAGGCTACTTGGGAGGCGGGCGGAATCGCTCCTGGATTCAAGGGTGCTATTGAGCAACTGTTGAGCTTAGAAGGAGATCCCCTGCTGCGGGCCCTGGCGGTCGTTGCATTGGGGAACATGACCCCTAGTGCATCCTTGACTGGACCTGATCGGGAAGACCAATCTGCGGTGCCAAACCCATCCTTGCCTGCTGGGATGCCTGAGCGTCGCGCCCGTCGCAGGCGCCCTGTGGATTTGCTTGCATCTCTGGGGGAGCCATCCAAGGCAGATACCCCTCCCCCACTCGTTTCAGCTAAGCCAGCATTTTTCTCGCCAGCCGAGGTTGAGGCGGTCCTTCAGCGTGCTTTGACGGACCCTGTCGAGGAGGTGCACCATGCAGCTAGAGCAGCTTTGCGTCGGCGTGTGGGGTCTTCTCCCTTGCCGCTTCCTGAGGAGGAATATATGTTATCCACCATCGAAAAGATCATCTTCTTGAAGGAAGTGCCCTTCTTCAAGGGGATGACCATTGAGCAATTGAAGGTGCTGGCAACGGTCTGTGAGGAGGAGCGCTTCCCAGCAGAAAGTCGTATATTCAATCAGGGTGACCCCGGCGGTTCCCTCTATGTGGTGGTGAGCGGGCGGGTGGGCTTGGAGCAGGAAAAGCGCAAGGGCTCTTTTGCGCGGCTAGCTACCATTGAGTCTCATTCGTATTTTGGTGAGATGAATCTTTTTGATGCAAGCCCACGTTCCTCTGCTGCCCTTGCTATAGACGACACGCTCACGCTTCGGCTACGTCGGGAACCTTTGATTGCCCTTGCCCGCCAAAATCCAGCGCTCTCATTGGAGTTAATTAATGTGCTTAGCGCCCGTTTACGTGAGGCCAATGATCGCATTGCTGATCTGGCACGCACGCGCCCGCGTGAGTTACACAAATTGTATGATCAGTTTACTTAGAAACAGGTGAATGTGAGACGACAACGCCAGTTTGACCCGCTGCGGCTTCCTTATACTTCTGTCTCTTCTATTCAGCCTGCCGCCGCACCCTCGCAGCATCTAGCAATCTCAGTTGACCTGCCAGATGAGATAGGTGCGCGTCTGAGGTCTCCCAACGTATGGGGGTCGCCCCGCGCTTTTCTCCAGGCTGCCTTCCTGTTCTACTTGGCGCGGCTTGATGATGTGACTGCCTTCACGATTGCCTTTCGCCCCGTAGGGGCATTTGTGTCATTTCCACAGTCTGTTCGAGTGAATATTTGTGGAGACCTTGGCAACTTGATAGCTATGGTGGAGGCACAACTGAGCCAGGTGCATTCGCCAATGGAAGAGGCGTCCGTGCGAGGCAGTGCGGTGTCTGTAGGCTTGGCTCTCGGTGGTGAGGGGGCTATCCCTGGTACCCAGCTGACCTGCTTGATACGGGATGATGGTTCCTTGCAATGGCTGGTTGATCCAGATGCGCTTTCTGCGGAGCAGGTAGCACGGATGACCCAACAGTTTGTTAGTGTGCTGGAGGGGTTGCTCTGTAATCCTGCCCGTCCGCTCTGTGAGATATCCCTGTTGGATGATGAGACGAGGCATCAAATGTTGTATGAGTGGAACCGGTCATCCTTTTCCTTCCCTGATGGACTGCTGCACGAGTTGGTAGAAGCACAGGCCGCACGGACGCCGGATGCCCTCGCGCTTATGGGTCCCTCCCTGCATGCGCCTGGAGCGGGTGTATTCTACCTGAGCTACAAGCAGTTGGAGGAGCAGGCCACGAGTCTGGCTGGGCGGCTACGAATGTGGGGAGTAGGGCCAGAAGTGCTTGTGGGTGTTTGTTTGGAGCGTTCCGTTGAGATGGTAGTGGCACTGCTGGCTATCTTGAAGGCGGGTGGGGCCTATCTACCGCTTGATCCTGCTTTTCCATCGCGTCGTCTTGCTTATATGCTGGAAGATGCATGTGCTCCCTTATTGCTTTCTCAGAATGCGCTACGTCATCTTCTGCCGGATACGGATGTCCGTCCTTACTTCCTTGATGAGCATGAATCTCCATCCTCGCCCCGGGATGGGATGTTTGTTGCTCCCCATCCTGACAATCTGGCCTATGTGTTGTATACATCTGGTTCGACAGGTCAGCCTAAGGGGGTTCAAGTTCCCCATCGAACCATTACGTACTTTATCCATGCCATGCAGCACCTGCTTCAGCGGGATGCGCGAGATGTGATGTTAGCGGTCACAACGCTTGGGTTTGACATTGCTGCTCTAGAGCTCTTTCTACCCCTCTCAGTGGGGGCATCTGTGGCTATTGCCAGTGCTGATGCTGCAAGGGATGGGGTTACCCTACGGATGGCCCTTGAGCGCTTTGGCGCTACGATGATGCAGGCCACCCCTGCCACGTGGCGGATGATGATTGCTGCAGGGTGGTCCGGCGATCCTTCATTGACTGTTCTGTGCGGGGGTGAGGCACTGTCGCCTGATTTGGCCGATCGGCTGATTCAGGGCAATCATGCTCTATGGAATTTGTATGGTCCCACTGAAACCACAGTTTGGTCGAGTGTGCTTCGGGTGGAAGCTGGGCAGAAAGATGTCCCACTTGGTCGGCCACTTCCAAACACGCATCTCTATGTGGTGGATCGTTGCTTTGCATTGGTTCCTATAGGTGTACCGGGTGAGTTGTATATTGGGGGGGCGGGAGTCGCACGTGGATATTGGGGTCAGCCTGCTCAGACTGCTGAGCGCTTTGTTCCAGACCCCTTTAGTGGTATGCCGGGAGCGCGTTTGTACCGCACTGGTGATCTGGTTGCCTGGCGAGCTGATGGCACGCTCGATTTTCTAGGGCGTGTGGATCATCAGGTGAAGGTGCGTGGCTACCGCATTGAACTGGGAGAAATTGAGCAACGGTTACGGGAGCATACAGCAGTGCGGGATGGGGTGGTAATGCTGCGGGATGATTCTTCTGGGGAGCGTAGTTTGGTGGCCTATGTGGTGCCGGAAACCCTGGATGCTGGTAGTGCTCCTGCTGAGCAAACCTCCACGTGGCAGGAAATCTGGGAGCGGACCTATAGCCGTGTGTCGGATGGCCAAGACCCTGCTTTCGACACGAGTGGGTGGATTAGTAGCTATACTGGTCTTCCCTTTCCTAAAGCGGAAGTGCGTGAGTGGGTGGATCATACAGTAGCACGTATTGGTATGCATCAGCCGCGGCGCGTACTGGAATTGGGTTGTGGCACTGGTATGCTCCTTTTTCAGCTTGCCCCTATGTGTGAGGATTATGTTGCTACGGACATTACTGAGTCAGCCGTTGTCCATGTAGCACAGCAGGTGGCACGGGCGGGTGAGTCATTGCACCATGTAACGATTCTGCATCAGCCTGCTGATCAGTGGGAAGGGCTTCTTCCTGCCTCATTTGATGCAGTGATCCTCAATTCTGTGATTCAATACTTTCCTACCGTGGAATACCTTCTGCGTGTTTTGGAGGAAGCTATTGAGCGTGTTGCGTCAGGTGGTATCATCTTTGTGGGCGATGTGAGGAGTTTGCCCTTGCTGGAGGCCTTTCACACGTCAGTTCTCCTGTCTCAGGCATCGGATGCATTGCCTGTGGAGCGACTTCGTCAGCAGGTACAACGACATGTGGCTCGTGAGGAAGGACTGCTGCTGGATTCCAGGTTTTTCTATGCCCTTCCCAAACGTTTTCCTCGTATTCGCCATGTTGATGTACAACTCAAACGGGGTCATGCGGCGAATGAGAATGTGCGCTTTCGCTATGATGTGACGCTGTATGTTGGTGATTTATCCGTGGCATCCGAGTATACGGAAGCGTTTTCCTCACCTCCGCCTGTGATGGACTGGCAAGGCGATGGACTTACTGTGACACACTTGTCGGATCTTTTGGCCAAGGATAGGCCCCCAATGCTAGTCGTGCGTGGTATCCCCAATGCGCGCTTGATGGCGGATGTGATGGCAGTTCAGTGTTTGGCAGCCGCTGGTTTGGATACGGTTGCAGCATTACGAGAGAAGGTTAAAGCAGAAATAGAAGTTGAGGGTGTGGAGCCTGAGGTGTTATGGTCTGTTGCGGAGCAGTTGGGGTACGAGCTTCGATTGTATTGGTCTAATTCTGCCGATAGTGGAGTTTTTGATGCTTGTTTCTGTTTGTCAGATGTGTCGCAACTGGTATTGTCTCCATGCTATACTCATGTTCATGATTTACCGACGCCTTTATGGAATGCCTATGCGAATAACCCTCTTGCTGCGAAAGTGAGTCGTGAGCTGATTCCGGCGCTCCGAGATGCCCTTCAGGCTACCTTGCCGGACTATATGATCCCTGCGCGTTTCGTGTTCCTGGATGCTCTGCCACTGACTCCTAATGGAAAAGTGGACCGCCGTGCCCTCCCTGCCCCGGACCTTGCGCCATTAGAGCTTGCGGAGTCCTACCAGCCCCCCCGTACACCGGTGGAAGGGGTGCTTGTTTCTATTTGGCAGGAAGTGTTGGGGTTGGAACGCATCGGGGTAGAAGATAGCTTCTTGGAACTCGGTGGGCACTCCCTACTTGCAACCCAAGTGTTAGCACGAATCCGCGATCAATTTGCTATTCAGTTGCCCCTGCGTACGATCTTTGAAGCGCCCACTGTTACTGAGCTTGCAGGTATCCTTATCCGTCATGAGCGTAAGCCGGGCCAGGTTGCCGCCATTGCTGCCTTGCGCCAGCAGGTGAGCCGCCTTTCCTCTGGAGAAGTTCGCGAGCTGCTGCATAAGCGGCGTCATAGCTCGGTAACGGATGGCTCGTCCTGATGGTGTGGACATCTTTGCAGATACTCCCCTCCCATTGATCCCTGACTCTTACAACCCGAGGCGGTGCAGTGCAATCCAATTCTTCTTTATCTGATGATCAGGAAGCTTTATTAGCGCTTCTGTTGGCAGAAGCTGGCCTGGGTTTGGATGATACCGATCGTATTCCTCACCGTGCCGTCGGCGAGGTGCTTCCTCTCTCTTTTGCCCAGCAACGACTATGGTTCCTTCATCAGTTAGAGCCTGACAATCCTGCTTATACGCTTCCCACCGCTATTCGTCTGGAGGGAGTGTTGGATCTACCGGCCTTAGAGCGAAGTATCAATGAGGTGGTCCGCCGCCATGAAGTGTTGAGAACTACCTTTGTGCAGGGCGATAGCTACCCCGTTCAAGTAGTAGTTCCTTATTTAGAAGTGAACGTGTCGCTGATTGACATGACGGATGAGATCGAATCTACAGTGCAGCGTATGGCCAACGAAGAGGCGCGGCTACCTTTTGATCTGGAGCGAGGGCCCCTGCTGCGGGTGACCTTGCTTCGATTGGGTGTCGAGGACCATGTGCTTCTAATTACCATGCACCATATCGTCTCCGATGGGTGGTCAGATGGAATATTTCTGCAGGAGATCGCTACGCTGTATGAAGCATTTGCTGCGGCAAGACCTTCATCTTTGCCAGAACTGCCCATTCAATATGGAGATTTTGCCGTATGGCAGCGGCACTGGCTGGCGGAAAGTGGTCTGATGGAGCAGCAGTTGGACTATTGGCGAACGCAGCTTGCAGGGGCGCCGTCGGTACTTATTCTGCCAATGGATCGCCCCCGCCCTGCCCTCTCGTCTTATCGGGGTGCTACCCACTGGTTTTCTTTTCCCGCTTACTTGGCTGATAAACTTCGCTCCCTTGGTCAAGCGAATGGTAGTACCTTATTTATGACGCTGTTAGCTGCCTTTCAAACCCTGCTGTACCGCTTTACAGGCCAGCAGGATATTCTAGTGGGCTCGGTAGTTGCGAATCGTCATCGGAGTGAATTGGAGTCCCTCATTGGTTTCTTTGCCAATACGCTTGTATTCCGTACTGATCTGTCGGGAGATCCGCCCTTCCGTCTGCTGCTTGAACAAGTGCGGGAAGTTGCTTTGGGTGCCTACGCCAATCAAGATGTTCCCTTTGAAAAGCTTGTTGAAGTGTTGCGTCCGCAGCGAGATTTGAGCTATCACCCGCTTGTTCAAGTAATGTTTGCTTTGCAGAACACCCCCAATAGTGAAGTGCACTTGCCAGGCCTGACGATGCGTCCGCTTTCTACTGATAACGCTGCGTCCAAGTTTGATCTGGCACTTTCTCTGGAAGAAAGCGCCGGGGGGCTGAATGGTTTTGTGGAATATAACTGTGATCTCTTTGATGGGGAGACCATCAAGCGCCTGCTTGATAGCTTTGAATGCTTGCTAGAGGCCATTGTTGCTCAGCCGGAGCAACGTCTTTCCGCCTTGTCCTTGCTCTCTGAGGCTCAACGGTTGCGTGCGATTGAGACATGGAATGCGACGCACACATCTTTTCCTCGTGAAGAAGGCCTAGCTTCGCTATTCGCGGTGCAGGTGCAGCGGGGACCTGATGCGGTGGCCGTGCGGGTGCCTGCTCTGGCAGGGGGCGTGGCGCAGGAGTTGACCTACCGGGCCCTGGATGAGCGGGCGGGACAGTTGGCGCAGCGGCTCTGCATGATAGGGGTCGGGCCCGGTGTCTTGGTGTCTGTGCTCATGGAACGGTCACTGGCTGCGGTGGTAGCAATCCTGGCTGTTGTCAAGGCAGGCGGCGTGTATGTGCCACTAGACCCTACCTATCCTACGGAGCGACTAGCCTTCATGGTTAGTGACAGTGGTACTATGTTCCTGCTGACTCACCCTGACTTGCACGATAAACTAGTGCAGGGAGAGGCTTCAGTTATTTTTCTGGACCAGGATGGGATGCTGCTGGAGGAAGATGTATCATCGGACGGACTGCTGTCTCTACCTATGGTGGGGGGAGAGCAATTAGCCTATATGATGTATACCTCCGGCTCAACCGGGAGGCCTAAAGGGATCGGTATCCCCCATCGGGCAATCACCCGTCTTGTGCTGAACACCAATTATGTCAATCTATCTACCACGGACGTTGTAGCTCATGCCTCTAATATTTCATTCGATGCCGCTACCTTTGAGATATGGGGGGCACTGCTGCATGGGGCACAACTAGTGGTCGCGCAGAAGGAGACTATGCTCTCTCCTGTATCCCTAGCGGCTCTGCTGCGGGATGAGGCTATTTCTGTGCTGTTTTTAACCACTGCGCTATTCAACCAGTTAGCCAGTGTGGGGCCGAACGTATTTGCTTCACTACGTTATCTTCTCTTTGGCGGGGAGGCAGCGGACCCGCGTTGGGTGCGTGAGGTCGTAGTGCATGGTGCTCCTAAACATTTGGTGCATGTGTATGGTCCCACGGAAAGTACTACCTTCGCTTCATGGTATCCTGTTGTGGAGGTTCCAATGGAAGCGGTAACGGTGCCTATTGGCCGGCCTGTCAGTAACACACAGCTACATCTCCTTGATGATTACCTTGCGCCTGTGCCTGTTGGGGTTCTTGGTGAATTATATATCGGAGGTGCTGGGCTGGCACGTGGCTACACGAAGCGCCCTGCCCTAACGGCAGAGCGCTTTATCCCTGATCCCTACGGCCCCCCAGGCACACGATTGTATCGCACAGGGGATCTGGGACGCTACCGCCCCGACGGTGCCATCGAATTTATCGGGCGGCGCGACCAGCAGGTGAAGATACGGGGCTTCCGTATCGAGCTTGGAGAGATTGAGGCGGCCTTGGGCACGCACCCATCTGTGCGCGAGGGGCGAGTGCTGGTGCAAGGCGCAAATGGAAGCGAGCGGTTGGTGGCTTATCTTGTATCAGCCACCGCACTCCCCCCGGAACCGGGCGAGTTGCGGGACTTTCTAACCGAGCGACTGCCCAGTTTTATGCTCCCTACCGTCTATCTCTGGCTGGATGCCCTACCTCTTACCCCCAACGGTAAGCTAGATCGTGCAGCACTGCCCTTGCCTGAGACGCAGCTCCTCACACGCGGGGATGCCTTTGTAGAGCCACGTGATGCTGTCGAATTCCAGCTAGCACGACTTTGGGAAGAGGTGCTAGCGCTTGCTCCCATCGGGGTGACCGACAACTTTTTTGATTTGGGGGGGCACTCCCTGCTCGCGCTGCAACTCTTCGCACGTATCCAGCGTCACTTTGATCAAGCCCTCCCGCTCGCACTTCTCTTTGAGGGCCCCACTGTGGAGCACCTAGCCTCACGCCTGCGGTCTCGTGCCATAGTTACCGAGTGGCCCCTGCTGGTGCCCATCCAGAGGGCTGGCGCTTTGCCCCCCTTCTTTTGTGTGCATCCGATTGGCGGCAATGTCCTTAGCTACGCCAGCTTGGCGCGCCATCTCGGCGCAGAGCAGCCCTTCTTTGGCTTGCAGGCGCAGGGGCTAGCCGCGGGCACGACCCCACTGCTCACCATCGAAGCAATGGCCGAAAGCTACATCAAGGCTATCCGCGCCGTGCAGCCCTGCGGCCCCTACCGGCTCGGTGGGTGGTCCTTGGGGGGCGTGATTGCCTTCGAGATGGCGTGCCAGCTTGTAGCCCAAGGAGAATCGGTTGCCCTGTTGGCCCTGCTGGACAGTTGGCCCCCCGCATACGTGCGATTGTCTGACAATAAGGAAACCCTCACCACACTGCTCGCTGGTTTTCTCCAGGACCTAGCGGGTCGCGCGAACCCGCAACTCGATACCATCGCTGAGCGCCTTCTTCCCCTGGAAGAGGAGGCACAGTGGGACTATGCTCTGACCTTGGCCCGCACATTGAACTTAGTGCCACCCGACATGCGCCGCGAGGAGCTATCCCGGCTGCTTGAAGTATTCGGCGCCAATGCACGCGCTTTCTTGCACTACGAGCCGTCCTACTATGATGGCCGCGTGACTCTCTTTCGCGCCAGCGAGAGCGAGTCACCACCAACTGCCGACGACCCCACCGTGGGCTGGGGGGCACTGTCTGGCAAGGAAGTTCAGGTAGAGCAGGTGCCGGGCAACCATTACACCCTCCTGACTCCGCCGCATGTGGCATACCTGGCTGAGCGGCTTCGCCTGTTGTTGTCAGAAACAACAGGGTAGGGCTCTCTGCATCCCCTCATCCTTGTCTTTTTTGCCTGTTCGACCACAATCTCTTTCATAAGGGGAGGAAAACATGACCGACCATGACGAAGCGGAAGACACCACACTTTATAAAGTAGTGGTAAACCATGAGGAGCAATACTCTATCTGGCCGGCTGACCGAGAAGCCCCCCTGGGCTGGAAGAGTGAGGGATATGTTGGCCCCAAGCGAGAGTGTTTAGCCCACATAGAAGAAGTGTGGACGGACATGCGACCCTTGAGCCTGCGCCGACAAATGGAAGAGCAGAACAACCAATGAAACATGCCCGACACGTCACACCGTGGGTCAGGGGGGTGGCGCTGGCTCTGCTGTGCCTGCTTCTGCTTGCAGGTTGCAGCACCCCCGCTACGGTTGGCGT
Source organism: uncultured Chloroflexia bacterium (assembly GCA_963721895.1). Taxonomy (GTDB): domain Bacteria; phylum Chloroflexota; class Anaerolineae; order Ardenticatenales; family Ardenticatenaceae; genus CAVRLZ01. The sequence continues at coordinate 137,404 of CAVRLZ010000033.1, forward strand.
GGTCGCGCCCATTGTTCCCACCCCGACCCCTGTGCCCGCTGGGCGGGGGTCGGGCGACACGCTGCGCATCCTCTACTGGCAGGCCCCTGACATCCTGAACCCCCATTTGACGGCCAACCCAAAGGACTCGCACGCCAGCCGCGTCACCTATGAACCGCTCGCCAGTTTCAACAAGGATGGCGAGATGATCCCATTCCTGGCAGCAGAAATTCCCAGCCTAGACAATGGCGGTGTGGCACAGGATGGGCGCTCTGTAACCTGGACCTTGCGAGAAGGAGTGCTATGGTCGGATGGTCAACCTTTCACAGCGGATGATGTGCTCTTCACCTATGAGTTCATTTCCAACCCGGAAGTAGGCGCTGCCACAGCAAGCACGTATGATGGGATTGAGCGCGTGGAGGTAGTGGACGACCACACAGTTCGCCTTCACTTCACGGATGTCACCCCTGCGTGGTTTCTCCCATTCGTAGGGCTGCAGGGGATGATTTTGCCGCGCCATATCTTTGAGCCGTTCAACGGCCCGGATGCCCGGGAAGCGCCAGCCAATCTGATGCCTGTTGGTACGGGACCGTACCGCGTAATCAAGTTCAGGCCAGAAGAAGTGCTCTTTTTGGGCAACGAGCTCATTCAAACCAACAAGATAGTCTTCGAGCCAAATCCCTATTTTCGCGAGGAGGACAAGCCCTTTTTCCGGCGCGTCGAATTGAAGGGGGGTGGTACGCCCACCGAGGCTGCACGCTCCTCACTCCAAACTGGCGACGTGGACTACGCATGGTATCTTCAGGTAGATGGCAATCGGCTGGCTGAGCTTCAAGGGGGGCGAGGCGAGCCCTTCGCAAATCCAGGTTCCTATGTGGAGCATATCCTGATCAACCTGACCGATCCAAGGCGCATTACTGCTGATGGCGAGCGATCCAGCCTGGAGTTTCCCCATCCGTTCCTGAGCGACCTGCGCGTGCGCCAGGCCATCTCCTACGCGGTTGACCGCGACGCCATTGCTGCACTGTATCCGGGCAGCCAGGTAGCCAGTAACATCCTGGTAGCCCCCGCCAACTATAGCTCCCCCAACACCGGATACACTGTTGATCTAAAGCGCGCGGCCACCCTCCTGAGCGAGGCTGGCTGGCGAGACAGTGACGGAGACGGCATCCGTGATCGGGCGGGCGAGCAGATGACTGTTAGCTTTGTTACCACCTCTAACCCCATCCGCCAGCAGATTCAGGCTATTGTCAAAGATTCGCTGGAGGCTATCGGAATCGGGGTGGAGTTACGCATCTCCGACGCCAGTGTCATTTTCAGCAGTGACACCGCCAACCCCCACAACTACCACCAGTTCCCCGCAAACCTGATGGAATACGCTGATGGCAACTACAGCCCCGACCCGGGTGCCTACATGCGCTACTGGACCTGTGAGCAGATTCCCCAAAAAGCGAACGGCTGGACCAGGGGAAAACGTGGAGCGGTGGTGCAATCCCTCCTACGATGCGCTGTACGAACAATCTACCCGCGAGGTAGACCTGGCGCTACGCCAGCAACTGTTCATCCGCATGAATGACATGCTCATCGAGGATGTAGTGCTGATTCCGCTGGTCAATCTGGCTCTCGTCTCTGGTGTGAACGAATCCTTGCTAGGAGTTGAACTGACCCCCTGGGACGCAGACCTGTGGAACATCAAAGATTGGAGACGCGCTTCACCATGAAGATGCCCTGGTACGCCAACTTGTCAGCCACTCGCCTGCTGAGTAATTTAAACATTGGGCGCAAGCTGACGCTCGGCTTCGGTATCCTTGTCTCTTTAACGTTACTACTCGTACTGTTGACCTATGGGGCGGGCACGGCGGCGACTGTGCGGATCAATCAGACCGATGAAGTGCGGGTGCCAACAAGCATCGCAGCTTCCCGCGCAGAAGCAAACCTTCTCAAGATGCTGTCCGATGTCCATGTCTACCTCACCCTGGGTGATCCGCAGTATCGCACCTCTTACGCACAGCATCGAACAGCATTTGAGACAGACCTGGACGACCTGGAAGCGCTTTCTCCAGAACTGGGTTCGTTGAACAGCTATCGCTTGGAGCAGTTGCAGGCGGCTTTTAACCAGTGGGTGGTGCTGCCAGATCAGCTGTTTGAACTGCGCGACGATCAACTAGAACGCGAGCCAGCCTATAGATTGCTTGTCACGGAGGGCCTACGTTACGGCGGAACGGTGCTCATTGACTTGAACACCATGATCGAGGAGCAAGGACAACGCGATCCGTCAGAACGAAACGTATCGCAATTGGCTGACATGGCTAACATGCAGGGTTCCTTTGGTGCGATGCTCTCCGGGTTACGCGGGTATGTGACTACGCGCAATCGCGCCTTTCGCGGCGAGTATGAAGCAAACCTGGCGCTCAACCAGTTTGCCTGGGAACGGCTCGTGGCCCAGCGTGCCTATCTGACTGAGGGTCAGCAAGCCATGTTAGACGAAGTCAGCCAGAACCGCGATGCCTTCCTGGCCCTGCCAGAGCAAATGTTCACGACTCTGGAAAGTGACCGCTGGCGTGAGGACCTGTATCTTTTCCGCACCGAGGCGGTGCCTGTAGCCGATACGATGCTCGGCCTATTGACGGACATGGCAATGAACCAGCAGGAACAACTCCGCACAGATCTGGCACTGGGGCGCCAGGACCTTGCGCGGGCCAACCAACAGACGCTAGGGGTAGGGGTTACAGCCCTGCTGCTCGCCATGGCACTGGCGCTGATCATCCGTGAAAACATTGCCGGGCCAGTGCGTCGCCTGACGCAGGTGGCAGAGCAGATCGGTGGGGGCGACCTGGCAGTGAATGCCAAAGTCGAATCCGAGGACGAGATCGGTAAGCTGGCCACTACCTTCAACAATATGACCCACCAATTACGCCGCACCCTCTCTCAGGTACGCAAAGAAAAGCGCCGGGCTGACGACCTGCTCAACGTTGTTATCCCGATAGGCGTGGACCTTTCGTCGGAAAAGGACTTCAACCGTCTGCTGGAAAAAATGCTGGTGGAGGCCAAAACTTTCTGCCATGCTGCCAGCGGTATCCTTTACCTGCGCACGCAAGAGGACGAACTCAAGCATATGATCGTGCGTGACGACACGACCGGTCAGGCCCTTGGAGGCTCAGCGACCCGGGCAGCCTCCCTCGCACCACTGGCATTGTACGAGCCAGACGGCCAACCGAATGACCGACTGGTCGCCGTGCATGTAGCTCTAAGTGGCGATACCCTGAACCTCAATGACATCGAGGCCGCAGACAACTTCGATTTCTCCTTGCATGGCGACCCCGCGATGCCGAGCAACACCTGCACGTTGCTGGGGCTGCCCCTGCGCAACAGCGCAGGCGAGGTGCTGGGGGTGCTCCAACTCACCAACGCGCGCGACCCCGAAAGCGGTGAGGTGATCGCCTTCGACGTAAACCTTCAGCAGATGATGGAATCTTTCTCGTCGCTGGCTGTGGCGGCCTTAGAGGCCTACGTCCGCGAGCAGAGGTTGCGCCAGGAAATTCAGCAACTCCGCATCGAGATTGACGAGGCAAAGCGGGAAGCACACGTCAGCGCCATCGTGGACAGCGACTACTTCCAGGGACTCCAAACGCGCGTCCGCAACCTGCGCAAGCGTAACCGCAGTGCGGAACCCGAACCAAGCGATGAGCCTAACCTGCCCTGATCGTTCTCATGCCAGCTCGGGCTCTAATCCAAACGCCTCTGCGTCTCCGCATCGAACAGGTGCAGATGCTCAGCTTCGACCGTGAGATACAGATCGTCGTCGCGTTTGATAGCGAGGGTAAGGGGGAAGGTGGGCGATGAGGGGTTGCTCCCCCACCTGTCCGGACACCACCTCAAGCCGTCGGTCAAAGTGACGCTCGACTGTTAAGACCCGCATGGGCAGGGTGCCCGCATCACTAGGCACAAGATGCTCGGGCCGTACCCCGATGAGAAGCGGCCCGTCGGGGGGGCGGCGTCGCGTCGGCGGGGGAACAAGCGGCTGCTGCGCGCCCTCAATCCACAGGGCCCCCTCCCGGATGTGGCCCCTGAGGATGTTCATGGGGGTGTTTCCCAGGAAACGGGCGACGAAGACGCTGGTGGGCCGCAGGTAGACCTCTCCCCACGTCCCGACCTGCTCCATCCGCCCCTTGTGCATCACGGCGATACGGTCGGCGAGAGCCAGGGCATCCGGCTCGTGATTGGTAACGAGTACGGTGGTGAGTTGGAGCTCTTGCAGAAGACGTTTCAGCTGGGCGCGCATGCTGGTGCGATCCTGCGGGTCCAGCCGCGCCAACGGCTCCTCCATCAAAAGAATAGAGGGAGTCGTGAGGAGGGCACGTGCCAGGGCAAGGCGCTGCTGCTGCTCGCCCGCGGGGAGGCTCATGGGCTGCAAGGCTAGCAGGCGCTGTCGGTCCACGTTCAGGCTACGCACGACCCGCTGCAGACGCTCTTCGGAAATCGGCTGCTTGCTCAGCTGCAGCGCGAACAGCCGCTGGCTGTGGCTCTCGTAGGCGGGGTGTCCGGCGGGATAATCAAAGAGGATCCCCACATCCCGCCCAGCTGGGGGAAGCCGCGTCACATCTATATCGTTAAAGAACACCCGGCCGCCATCCTGTTCAGCCAGGCCAGCAATCACGCGTAGCACCATCTCCTTCCCACTACCAGACAGGGCCGACCAAGCTCAACGTTTCCCCGTGGCGCACCTGCAAGTTTACCCCATCTAGCAGCCGCTGCCCCGCCCTCCCGACCCGCACCTCTTCCAAACGAATATGTGGCATCATCCACCTTGATCGCTAGCCGAGAGCTCCTATAGCTCCCGGCTCGGCGCAAGCAAGTATCGGTCCCAACTCATCCTGGCCCGCATACCGCTGACGACCTGCCCGCGCCGGATCAAGCGACTTATACCCCGCTCGCATTTGTCCAGTTCCTTGCCTCCATGTAAGCTTGCGCCATCTGCGCGCTTATACAGCGATGCGCGCTTCAACCCCTCTGATCTCTAGGAGCGTTGCCTGTGAGTATTGCCACCTCTCCCTTTGCTGATTCCCGCCTTGTGGACACTCGGTACTTCACGCGTATCGGAACCGTGGCCGGGATTGTCCGCTCGGACAGGGGCCTGCTCGCCAGCGTGGACAGCGAGCAACTACGGGTTGACGTGATCCGCGATGACATCATCCGCCTGAAAATTAGCCGTGGGGGGATCTTCGACGAGACGCCAACCTTTGCTGTCTGCGCGGATCTTCAAACGGCCCACGCCGACTTCACCATTGAAGAGAACGATGAGTGGGTGCGTCTTCGCACGGCGCGAATGACGCTCACCCTGTGGCGCACCCCCTTTCGCCTGGAGGCGCACCGAGCGGACGGGAGCGTCCTCTTCGAGACCCATAGCGACCAGGATGGAAAACCCTGGGGCTACGCGACCCTCAACGATGCGTTCGTAGTGGGGCGGCGGTGCCAGCGGGGGGACGGGTTTTTCGGACTGGGGGAAAAGGGCGGGCGGCTCAATCGGAAGGGGCAGGAGTACACGCTCTGGAACAATGATGTGCTCGATCCGAACTCCGCACGCCGCTTCGCAGCGGGTCTCCCTGCGGACGACCCACGCGCGGATAGAACCAGCGTGGAGTTCGATCCCTACTATGTCTCGATCCCGTTCTTCTACCATCTCTCGGAGGACGGAGGCGCTGCGGCGGGATTCTTCCTTGACAATGGCTACCGCGGCCACTTTGACTTTGCGCCGCAGACGCACTACAGCTTCCACTTTGAAGGGGGGCAGTACACCGAATACCTCTTTGCCGGGCCAAGCATGCGGGAGATCCTGGAGGGGTACACCTGGCTGACGGGCCGCATGCTCCCGCCGCCCCTGTGGGCCCTCGGTTATCATCAATGCCGCTGGCACCGCTACACTCAGGAAACCATCGAGCGCCTTGCCGCCCGCCTGCGCGAGGCGAAGCTTCCCTGTGACGCGCTGTGGCTCGACATCGAATACATGGATGGCTACCGCGTCTTCACCTGGGACGAGGCAGCCTTTCCCGACGTACCTGCCATGCTCGCTAGCCTGCAGGCACAAGGATTCCGCACCATCACCATCGTTGACCCAGGCGTGAAGTATGAGCCAGGCTACAGCATCTTCGATCAGGCAGTAGAGCGCGACGTGCTCTGCAAGACGGAGGGGGGCGACCTGTATGTAGGACAGGTGTGGCCCGGCAAAACCGCCTTCCCAGATTTTGTCCTTGAATCGGCGCGTGAGTGGTGGGGTGAGTTGAATGCAGCACACGTGCAGTCGGGCCTGGCTGGCATCTGGAATGACATGAACGAGCCCGCAACAGGCGATGTTCTACCCGACACCATGCGCTTCGGCAACGGCCAATTCTCCCACGCGCGCTATCACAACCAGTATGCCCTGCTGATGGCGATGGGCACCCTGGAAGGGCTTCAGCGAGCCATGCCGGACAAGCGCACCTTTATCCTGTCTCGGGCGGGCTCCGCCGGCATCCAGCGTTACGCTGCGAATTGGATGGGCGACAATCAGGCACGCTGGGATCATCTCTGGGTCAGCATGCCGATGGCGATGGGCTACGGCCTGTCCGGGCAGCCCTTCCTGGGGGCGGACATCGGCGGCTTCCAGGGAAACAGCAACGCGGAGTTGTTCGCTCGATGGATGCAATATGGTGCCCTTACCCCCTTCTGTCGCAATCACAGCGAGCTTGACAACGTGGACCAGTACGCGTGGGCGTTCGGTGAGGCCATCGAGGAGTTGAGCCGCCAGGCGCTCCAGTTGCGCTATAGGCTGCTGCCCTACCTCTACGCCGCCTTCATGCAATCGGCGCAGAGCGGCGAGCCGATACAGAAGCCCCTGCTCTTCGAGTTTCAGGCAGATCGCACGCTGCGCGACATAGACGACCAGTTTCTGCTGGGCAGCCACCTTCTGGTGGCGCCCGTTTATGCGGCAGGGGTGACGGCGCGCCCGCTCTACCTGCCCGAGGGAACCTGGTATCACTGGCACACCGGAGAGCGCTTTGTCGGCAAGCGCTTCATCGTGGCACCCACCCCCATGGACTGGATCCCCCTCTTCGCACGGGGCGGCGCGGTGATCCCCCTTTGGCCGGAAGCGCCCCTCACGACGATGGGCTACCAGCCGCAACGGATAGAGTTGCATCTCTTCGTGCCGGAGGCGGACGGGGAATACCACTCCTTCCTCCATGAGGATGACGGGCTGACCTTCGCCTTCCGTGACGGGGCCTACCTGCGGACCGACCTGACGCTCCGCAAGGAGGGTCCCCGCCTGACGCTCGAGGCATCGGTGTCGGGCGAGGGCTACCCGGAGTTCGCGCGCCGCGAGTTCGAGATAGTCTTTCACGGCGCTTCACCCCAAACCATCACCCTTGACGGGCACCCCCTCTCCCAGCAGGATGGCCGCTGGCTACTATCCAACTCGGGCAGCGGCTTCCGCCTCGAGTTGGCATAAGGAGGATGACTCCAACTTATAGAAGCTCTCGTCCCCTGCGGATCCTATCAAAATCATGAACACATCGTCCCCTACCCCAACCGTACTCTCCGACTTTGCTCGCGTGTCGGGGCGCGTGCTGGCTGTTTCCTATCCCGTGCTCGCGCTTTCGACGGGCGTGCGTGCTGCCTATCAACTTTTCCTGAAGGAGGGGGTGGCTGACAGGCTACCCCCTGCGCTGAGCGCCCTGGCCGCCAGCCTCTACCTGCTCGCGACGGTAGGCTTCGTGGTGCGGCAGCGTTGGGCATGGTGGCTGTCGGTGATCGTGCTCGCTGTCGAGATGGTCATGGTGCTCCTTGTCGGCGGGCTGAGCCTGGCGGCGCCGGAACTCATCGGACGTACCGTGTGGAGCCACTTCGGGGCCGACTACGGCTTTTTTCCTCTGTTCCAGCCCCTTCTTGGCCTGGCCTGGCTCTTCCGTGCCGAGACGATGCACGCTTATCGCATTCGTGAGTGAGAGTAATCATGGACGACTATCTTTTCGCACCTGAACGATACGTCACAGAGGCATTTGTCCTTCGCTCCTACCAGCCCGGTGATGGCCCGTTGCTGAGGGAGGCAATCGTCTCTTCCTATGACTATCTGCGCCCGCGCATGCTATGGGCGAAGAAGGATCAAAGTGAGGAGGAGGCCGAGCGGGAGGTCCGAACGTTTCGCGCGCGCTACCTTTTGGCAGAAGATTTTATCATGGGCATCTTCTCGCCAGACGAGGCACAACTGTGGGGCGGCGTTGGCTTCCACATGAGGCATGGCCCTGTCTCGCACGGGCGTGCCGAGATTGGGATGTGGATTCGGGCCAGCGAGGCGGGCCGCGGCCTCGGCACGGCCGTCCTGCGCTCGCTAATAGATTGGGGGTTCACGGAGTGGCCCTGGGAGCGGCTGGTGTGGGTGTGCCACGCCAGCAACCGCGCCAGCGCACGGGTGGCAGAAAAGGGCGGCATGCTCCAGGAGGGGCGCCAGCGCGGCCACTTTTTGCACGACGATGGCACCCGAGAGGATTTCCTGCTTTTCTCGATCTTAAAGGAGGAGTGGGCGCAGCGCAGGCTGGGAGCAGAGCCCCGTGATTGATTACAAAGTGGGAAACGATCTGGACCTGGACAGCGTCCTTGATTTGTACCGTGCTTCCACCCTCGGTGTTCGTCGCCCCCTGGAAGAGCGCGAGCGCATGCAGCAGATGCTTGCCAACGCGACCCTGGTGGTGACAGCCTGGGATGGGCCACTGCTGGTTGGCATCGCGCGTTGTTTATCCGATTTTAGCTATGTGACCTATGTGTCGGATCTGGCGGTGCGAGACACCCACCAGCAGCAGGGAATCGGCAAAGCGCTGCTACGCATGACGCAGCAGGAGTCGGGCCCGGCGAAACTGGTGCTGCTGGCAGCGCCCGATGCGCGTCCGTACTATCCCCACATTGGCTTTTCCCCACACCCAAGCGCCTGGGTCCTAGCGCCGGATGAGCCGATCCGCTAAGCAAGCGGCTTTATAGGAGATAAGCAGACGAGGAGACCTATCTCATGCACAGCTTGCGCGCGTCCTTTACCTCACTGGTTGGCCTGGCGGCTATCCTATTCAGCTTCCTCCTGTTGGCGCTTGCCGCAACACTCGGGCTGGGGTGGCTTCTCGCGCTCGCTACCGAACTAACGTATTTCCAGGCAAGCCTGATTTGTGGCATCGTCGTGGGAGTGTACACCCTGGGAAGCCAGCGCGGTGGAGGGCTGCCGCTCGACCAGACAGTGGTGTTGGGCCTAGTGGTCCTTCCGATTGTCATCACCGTGTTCGCGCTGATGGCCGGGTTGATCGTGGTGGTAACGTCATTGAGCTACCTCGAAGCGTCAGCCCTTACCACCCTGGTGGGAAGCTTCCTCTTCCACCAATTTCTGTTGCTCTTGGTGGAAAGTGCCCCCGATCCGCTAGAGCTTGCGGGAGCTCCGCTTGAGGGTGAGGCAGGGTTTGATGACGAGGAAGGGCAGCCGGTGGTGATCATCCCCAGCTATGACATTCCCTTCAACAAGCGCGGGCGACGCTGGGTGGTTCGCCTGCCTGACCTTCCAGAAGACGAGGAAGCTCCCCCAGCCCGACGCCCCACCCGACGCCGCCGTAAAAAGTGAGCGGGCTCGCCGCTCAGGCGCGGCTAAGCTGGCGCTGCCGCGTCTTGGCAATGTAGGCTGCGGCGTCGGGCGTCTCACACTGGGTCTCACCGTGATCCACCGAGACAGAGCCGATCTGGGCCGCCACGACCAACGCCTGCTGCTCCAGCACGTCGTTGCGAATGCCGATTGCGATGAGGGCATTGTTCATGGCATAGCGCGTGCGATTCTTGCGCGCATGAATCTCTCGTTCGATGACAGCCAGGAATGGCACAAAATAGCCATCGGGCAGCGTACGGTCATGGATGGCCAGGTGCGCCAGCACGTTCCAGCCGGCCTGCCCTATCCATTCGCTCTCTGATTCAATCCATTGCTCCATCAGCGGCCGCGCCAAAGGACTTCCAGCGACCATGCCGGAAAACGCATCGCTGATAGGATAGCTGTCTAGCCCCTCTGCCCACGCTGTCAGCATAGCCCTATCCGCGTTTTCGCATCGGCTAACATGGTGGCCAGGATGCGAGCATCGTGGTTGCCACTCGCCCACAGCGCCTGCGCCAGGGCTTGATCCTTGCGTATGCGCTTCTTCAACTGCTTCAAGTTTCCATAGCTCACCCCAAACATCTCACCCTGCACGCCGTGACGCGCATAAATCTTCCGATTCTGCGTCGTGCCCATCGCTTCCAATTCGCTCAGCACCTCATCGCTCGTCATCGTTACCCTCTTGTGACACAATCCAGCCGCTATTTTTCTAACTCTACCGCTTGCCCGCGACAGCGCACAACCCCTGTGCCTGCAAGACATCTCCAGGAGAGCCATGAACCAGGACCAGCTACTTGACCGCCTGCGCGGTGCCTTCGAAGCCGCAGTGACCCCGATGACCGACAACGGAGACATGGATCATGCCGGCCTTGCAGCAAACCTTCGCTGGATGAACGAGCGCGGCTTGGCGGGGCATCTGCTCCTCGGCTCCACCGGCGAGCAGCCCCATCTGAGCGAGTTCGAGCGTGCGCTCGTGCTGGAGGTCGCCCGCCGCGCCATGCCCCCAGAGCAAGTGCTGATCGCGGGCACCGGCCTTGCGAGCACGCGGCTAACCATCGTAGAAACGCGCAACGCGGCCAAGGCGGGCGCGGATGTCGCCCTGGTGGTCACGCCGAGTTACTACCAGAAAGCGATGGGTGCCCCCGCCCTGGAGGCGCATTACCGAGCGGTAGCCGATGCCAGCCCCATCCCAATCATGCTCTACAGTGTGCCCGGCGTCACGGGCATCACCATCCCGGCGGAGGTAGTCGCCGCCCTGGCCTCGCACCCGAACGTGGTAGGCATGAAGAACAGCGGCAGCGATCCCCAACTGGCAGCAGCGTATCGCGCGGCGGCGGGCAGCGAGCGCTTCATCATCCTCTCGGGCTCCCCCTATGCCGCGCCTGGTTGGCTTCTGATGGGGCTGGCGGATGGCGTCATCCTGGCAGCAGCCAACGTGCTGCCCGAGGCGAGCGTCGCCCTGGTGGAGGCAGCACAGCGGGGCGATCTGGCTGCGGTGCGGGCACATGACACGGCGCTCCGCCATGTGGCAGATGCCGTGGGACGCTTCGGGATCGCTGGTTGGAAGGCGGGGCTAGAGGCACGTGGCGGCCATGGGGGCCCTCCCCGCCCGCCCCTTCGCTCCCTTACATCCGACGAGCGAACGTGGGTACACGAGGCGGTCAGCGGACTCGTGTCAGCATCCTAGCACGTTACCCACAAGGCAAGGCACAAAACTTGCGCGGATCGTTTTCATCCCGCCGGGGGAAGTACTCCATCGGGATGAAGTAACACGGCCTTTTTCCAAGCTGTTCATTCACGCACAAGGAGCCTACCTGTGGACTGGATCGCCAATCCTGAAGCCTGGATTGCCCTGGCAACGCTGACCGCCCTTGAAATCGTATTGGGTATTGACAACATCATCTTCATTGCCATCCTTACGGCGAAACTTCCAATAGAGCAGCAGCCCCGCGCACGACAGATAGGCCTGGGCCTTGCCATGTTCTCTCGTATCGCTCTCCTCTTCTCGATCTCATGGATCATGCGCCTGACCCAGCCCCTCTTTAGCGTGGTAGGTCAGGAAATTTCCGGTCGGGATCTGATCCTCATCCTGGGTGGCCTCTTCTTGCTGGGCAAGGCCACCCTAGAAATACATGAGAAGCTGGAGGGGGAAGAAACGCACGCCTCGAAAAAGGGCAGTGCCACCTTCGCCAGCGTCATTATTCAGATCCTGCTCCTGGACATCGTCTTTTCTATAGACTCGGTGATCACGGCCATCGGCCTTGCGGAAGAGTTGAGCATCATGGTCATTGCCGTCGTCATCGCTGTGATCATCATGCTCATCTTTGTGGGGCCGATCAATAGCTTCGTGGAGCGCCATCCCACCATCAAGATTCTCGCGCTCAGCTTCTTGATGCTCATCGGTGTGACCCTGATTGGCGAGGGCTTCGAGGCTCACATTCCCAAGGGCTACATCTACTTTGCCATGGCCTTCTCTGTCTTTGTGGAGATGCTTAACCTGCGCACCCGCCAGAGCGCGGTCCCACCCGTGCAGCTTCGCCACAACATCGTGGGGGACATGGAGTAGCATCATACCCCGGCGCGAGCGTGATAAGAGCTCCCTGAAGCGCTGCCGGGCAATTGAGCCCGGCAGCGCTCTCCGCCGTCACGCCTCACGATCAGCCAGCATGGCCAGCACCTGTCGAAGCGTGACGTGTTCCACAGAAAGCGGCTCGAACACTCTGAGTGCAAAGCCCAGCAGGTAGGCGATGGCGCGCGGCAACCAACCGCGCGCACATACGCGAGAACCCTTTGTAAAACTGCTGGCAACTGCCATCCCGCAGGTTGCCGAGTACAGCCTGCTGCTTATAAAAGTTCGAGATTGTGCACCTTTCCCCGCTTCAAAGGTGCGAAGCTTGCTCCACACCCTCTGCCTGATCCCGCCCCCTCAAGGAGCCCTCTATGGCTTTTTTCGACCTGCCACTCGACCAACTACGGGACTACGTGCCGGTGCGACGAGAGGCTATTGATTTTGACGCCTTCTGGCAGGAAACGCTGGACGAGGTGCGCCAGACCCCGCTCGACCCGCGCTTCGAGCCGGTGGATGTGGGTCCCGCCCTCATTGACTCCTTCGACCTCACCTTCCACGGATATGGCGGACAGCCCATCAAGGGGTGGTTCCAACTGCCGCGCCACCGTACAGCCCCCCTCCCCTGCGTCGTTGAGTTTATAGGGTACGGCGGCGGGCGCGGCTTCCCGACCGACTGGCTCCTCTGGCCCACGATGGGCTACGCGCACCTTGTGATGGATACCCGAGGCCAGGGCAGCGGCTACCTGCATGGGGACACCCCGGATCCAGAGCCAGCGGGGGGCAACCCGCACGTTCCGGGCTTCATGACGCGCGGGGTGCTGCGCCCCGAAACATACTATTACCGGCGCGTCTTTTCCGATGCGGTGCGGGCGGTGGAAGCGGCGCGCGCGCATCCGGCGGTGGACGGCTCGCGCATCGCCGTCACCGGGGGCAGCCAGGGCGGGGGAATCACGCTCGCCGTCAGCGCTCTCCTGCCCGACGTACAGGCCGCCATGCCCGATGTCCCCTTCCTCTGCCACTTTCGCCGCGCGACGGAAATCACGGTGGCCCACCCCTACGAGGAAATTTCCCGCTTCCTGCAGACCCATCGTGACAAGGAGGAAGCGGTGTTCCATACCCTTTCCTACTTTGATGGGGTGAACCTGGCGGCCCGGGCAAAAGCGACCGCCCTCTTCTCCGTTGGCCTGATGGACGAGATCTGCCCGCCCTCTACCATCTTCGCCGCCTACAATCACTATGCGGGGCCGAAGGATATTCGCATCTGGCGGTACAACCACCACGAGGGCGGCGGGGGGTATCAGACCCAAGAAAAAATCCGCTTCCTGCGCGAGCTCTGGCCATGATGCGGATACCCCGCCTGTGGCGGAGCGACTCGGAAGATGAGCCGGTCCCCGAACTGCTGGAGCATCGCTACCGAGGCGAGATCCCTTTCAAGACGCTGCTGCATCTTTACAGCGCGGAGCGGGGACGACTGATCGCTGCGGGCATCTTCCAGATCATCAAGCACAGCCCGGTGTGGGTGTTGCCCATCGTCACCGCCCACATCATAGACCTGCTGTCGCGCCCGACCCCCACCCTCCAGCGGGAACTGCTGGGCAGCATCGCTATCCTGCTCCTCGTCATCGCGCAGAACGTGCCCACGGCGCTGATGTACATCCGCCTCCTCAGCCTGGCGACCCGCAACACCGAGCGCAGCCTGCGCGCCGCCCTTTGCCGCCGCCTGCAGCACCTGTCGCTCAGCTTCTACCAGAGCACCCACACGGGCGCGCTCCAAACCAAGGTGGTGCGTGACGTGGAGGCGGTGCAGCAGTTGATGGTCTTTGTCTTTGAAAGCACGCTGGGGCTGAGCGTGATGCTGCTGGCGGCCCTCGTCACGATTACGGTGCGGCTCCCCTGGTTCCTGCCCCTGTACGCCCTGGTGCTGCCAATCGTCGTAGTGGTGGTGCGCGCCCTGCGGCGGCGCATGGCCGAGCGCAACGCGCTGTTCCGGCAGCAGATCGAGGGGATGGCCTCGCGCGTGGTGGAGATGACGGAGATGATCCCCATCACGCGGGCCCTGGGGGAAGAGGAGGAGGCGATCCGGCGCGTCGAGGGGACGCTGGGCGAGGTCCGCCGGGCTGGGCTGGGGCTGGACGTGGTGAATGGTCTGTTTGGGGCGATCAACTGGACCACGCTCCAGTTGTTTGGCGCGGCCATGCTGGGGCTGGCGGCATGGCTGGCCGCCACGCGCACCCTGCCTATCACGGTGGGCGATGTGGTCCTAGTGACCACCTACTCGACGCAGATCACCAGCGCCGTGCTGGGCGTCATGAACCTGATCCCGCAGATCATGCGTGGCTTTGAGTCTATCCGCTCCATCGGCGAGGTGCTGGAGTGCCCCGACCTGGAGCACAACGAGGGCAAGGCCTCCGTCGCCCAGGTGGAAGGGCGCATCGTGTTCGAGCGGGTGAGGTTCGCCTATCCCGATTCGGAAGAGGCGACGGTACGCGACTTCTCGCTGGAGGTCCACCCTGGCGAGAGCATCGCCTTCGTGGGGCCGTCCGGCGCTGCCAAGTCCACGATTCTTAACCTGGCGCTGGGCTTCCTGCGCCCCACCGGGGGCCGGATCCTGTTGGACGGGCAGGATATGGAAGCGATTGACATGCGCACCTATCGCCGCCACATCTCGCTGGTGCCGCAGGACATCGTCCTGTTCGACGGCACGATCTTTGACAACGTAACCTACGGCGCGCGCCACGCAGACGAAGCGCAGGTGCGGGCCGTGCTGCGGGATGCCAACGCGCTTGAGTTTGTGGAGGCCCTTCCGATGGGCCTGCACACCCCCATCGGGGAGCGCGGGGCGCGGCTGTCCGGCGGGCAAAAGCAGCGGCTGGCCATCGCGCGGGCGCTCATCCGCAACCCGCGCGTGCTGCTGCTGGATGAGGCGACCTCCGCGCTGGACCCCCTTTCCGAGCAACTGATCCAGGAGGCACTGGCGCGGCTCATGCGGGGGCGAACCACCTTTATCGTGGCGCACCGCCTTTCTACGATCCAAAAGGCCAGCCGCATCGTCGTGATGCAGCGCGGACAAATCGTCGAGATGGGCACCCACGAGCAGTTGCTGGCCCAGCGCGGCGACTATTTCCGCATGCAGGCCCCCCAGATGGTCCAGCGGCTCAACGGGGGATCGCCGGAACATCAACAAGCATAGACCGGCAGGTAGGGGGCACCTATGAAATTCACCGACGGGAACTGGCTGCTCCGCAGGGGGGTTGACGTATTCTATTCCCAGGAAGCGCACGATCGCCAGTGCGGGGCCGATAGCTTCACGACCTACGCTACGCGGCGCATCCGCCATCGTGGCGCCACGCCTCCAGGGGCCCCTGCTGATCGTGCGCTTCGCCTCGCCAATGCCGGACATTACCCGCGTGACTCTGCCCCCCAAAATCCCCATCAAGCGGACTCATGGCTGACAAGGAAGAGCCGCCCTATCGCATCTTGCTGCCGCTCGCGAGCGACATCCAGAACGCGCAGCGCCTGTTAGCCTTTGCAGGCTTGCTCGCCCACGCCCTGGAGGGAGAGGTGCTCGTCCTCCAGGTACGATCCCCTGTGGAGGGAGACGGGGGCGACCGTCCGCACCCAAACCTTGACGGGGTGGGGGTCCCGCACCGCCTCATCGAGTACGAGCACGAGAGCGTGGCCAGTGGCATCCTCGAGGTGGCCAGCGAGGAACAATGTGATCTGATCCTTCTCTACTGGCGCGGTCAGGCGCGCGCCATACGAAATCGCCTGGGGCACATCCTGGACCCCGTGCTGGAAGAAGCGCCCTGCGATGTG
The DNA here is from genome assembly GCA_963721895.1 of uncultured Chloroflexia bacterium. Taxonomy (GTDB): domain Bacteria; phylum Chloroflexota; class Anaerolineae; order Ardenticatenales; family Ardenticatenaceae; genus CAVRLZ01. Next base: position 153,414 of record CAVRLZ010000033.1, read on the forward strand.
GCCCTGCTGGAAGGGGAGCTAGGCGAACTGCTGCCAAAGTCACGCTTCCTCGTCGCCATGGCGGGGGGGCCGCACGCAGACGGGGCCGCGCGCCTTGCCCTGCGCCTGGCCGATTCCTATGGAGGCACTGTCACCCTGCTGACCGTCCTCGACGAGGAGGCGAGCCAGGAGGAGCAGGACGAAGCCATGGAGCGCCTGCAAGCATTGATCCGCAAGCATGGGTCAGCCAGCCAGCAACACTCGGACGAGGCAGTTCCCCATGCCATCCGCGCCCCAGAGGTCGAGCCAGCCATCATCGAGGCGGCCAACAACCACGACCTTCTCTTTCTGGGGGCCAGCAGCGATTCGGTGCTCAACCAACTGCTCCTCGGCACCGTCGTCGAGCGATTGGCGCAGGCCATCCCCCAACCCGTCCTCATCGTCAAGCGCCACACGGGTGTCACCCAACTCTGGCTGCGCCGCCTGTGGCGCAGGCTGGACCAGAGCCTGCCCAACGCCAGTGCCGAGGACCGGCTCGACAGCTACAAGCGGCTGCGGCGCGGCGCGCGGGCCACGGCTGATTTTTACATCATGATCTTTCTGTCTGTGGTCATCGCGACGATGGGGCTGCTGCTGGACAGCGGCGCGGTCATCATCGGGGCCATGCTCGTTGCCCCACTGATGTCCCCCATCCTCGCCCTGGGCCTTGCCGTCGTGATGGGCGACCTGCGCCTCCTTCGCATCGCAGCGCAAAGCACAGCCCAGGGGATCCTCATGGCTATCGTCGCCTCGGTGGTGCTGGCGTGGCTCTCTCCCTTCGTCATCTTCACCTCGGAGATCAGTGGCCGCACGCAGCCGAACCTGCTGGACCTCACCGTCGCCCTAGCCGCGGGAGCGGCGGGGGCGTACAGCGTCTCGCGCAAGCAGGTGGCCGCGGCCCTACCCGGCGTGGCGATTGCGGCAGCCCTGGTGCCGCCCCTGAGCGTGATCGGTATCTGTCTGGCTACCAGCCGATGGATGGCGGCAGCGGGGGCCACGCTGCTCTTCAGCACGAACCTGGTGGCCATCAGCTTTGCGGCAGCGGTGGTGTACGTCCTGCTTGGCTTTTTCCCGCAGGAGCGGGAAGAGCGTGCGCCCGTTCTGAGGCGCGGGCTGACCGTGACGTTGCTCCTGCTATTCCTGCTATCGATCCCGCTGGCCCGCACGCTGGCGCGCACCACGACCCAGACGCTTCTGGATCGTACGTTGTCGGAATCGTTGCAGCAGACCCTGAATCAGGAAGCCACGCTGTCGCTGTTCAGCATTGATTGGGACCGCGACGCCCCGCCGGATCAACCCTTGCCGGTGCGGTTGGTGGTCTACGCCGCCGACGAGGTATCGCCCGAGACGCGGCAGCGGTTGGATGCCGCCATCACAGAGGCCATCGGGCGCGAGGTGCTGTTGAGCTTGATCATCATCCCCATCAGCGAGTTGCGCGAGGCGCAGCCCGACGAAGGGGTCTCCCCTCCATAAGTCAGGTGCTCCCATGAACCCATTGCCGCTTTACCCTCTGCTGACCGAGCGTCGTATAATGGAGCCGCTCTGGGGCGGCACGCGGCTGGCGCCGTGGCTGTCCCTGCCGGAGCCTGCCCCCGAACGCATCGGCGAGACGTGGCAGGTATTCGACAGCAACCCGGTGCTGAACGGGCCCCTGGCCGGCCAGACGCTGGCCGAGGTCACGCAGGCCTACGGGGCCGCTCTGGTTGGCACGCGCACCATGCAGCAGTATGGGGCTGATTTTCCCCTGCTCGCCAAGTTTATTGATGCGGCGCAGCCCCTCTCCATCCAGGTACACCCGGATGACCGCTACGCGCACGAGCACGAGGCGGCAACTGGCTTCCACGGAAAGACGGAGGCGTGGTACATCCTGCACGCCGACAAGGGGGCGAGCGTGGTGTATGGGCTGGAGCAACCCACCAACCGTGAGACCTTTGCGGCAGCCGTGGAAGCGGAACAAGTGGAAGCGTTGCTCCATCGCGTGCCGGTCCAGGCGGGCGATGTCATCTTTGTGCCAGCGGGCACCATCCATGCGATTGACGCAGGCACCATGCTCTTTGAAATTCAGCAGAAATCAGACTTAACCTATAGGGTCTACGATTACGGGCGGCGTGATGCGCGCACCGGAAAGCCCCGCGAGTTGCACTTGGGCAAGGCACTGGATGTGAGCGACCTTGCGCCTGCCCCCCGCGAGACGGTCCCGCCCCTCCCCTTCAGCAAGGCCCGCAGCCTGCTGGTCGCCTGTTCGCTGTTTGCGCTGGAAGGGTGGACGCTGTCCGATGCGGTGGCACAACAAACAAATTCTGGCACCTTCGAGATATGGACGGTGATCGAGGGAGAGGGCAGGCTAGCCTGGGCAAACGAGGAGTTGCCCCTGCGCCGTGGGGCCTCGGTGGTGCTTCCGGCGGCCCTGGGGCGCTACACGATAGCGCCCTCCGCGCCCGAACTGCGCCTGCTGCGCGCCTACGTTCCAGACCTTGAGCAGGACTTGGCGGACCCCCTGCGGCGGCAGGGTGTGGATGAGGAGCGACTTGCCCAAACGATTGCGTTTTAATCTGCCCTGGCAGATAATTTTATTCCAACCTCCAACCACAAGAGCACGATCATGACCCTATATGGCGGCATTGAAGCTGGCGGAACCAAGTTTATTTGTGGCGTGGGCAGCGGCCCAGATGACCTGCAGGTGGGCCCCTCCTTCCCCACTACCACCCCAGAAGAAACCATAGCTCGAGCGATTCGCTTCTTTCAAGAGCAACCGGAGCCCGTGACATCTATAGGTATCGGCTCCTTTGGGCCGATAGATCCCCGCCACGGCTCGCCCACCTACGGGTATATCACGGAGACCCCCAAGCCGGGCTGGCGCAACGTGGACCTGCGCGGGCAAATCGCCGACGCCATCGGGGTGCCCGTTGCCTTTGACACTGATGTGAACGGGGCCGCACTGGGCGAATATCGTTGGGGCGCGGGGCAGGACGTAGAGAACTTGATCTATCTGACAGTCGGCACGGGCATCGGGGGCGGGGCCATCGTGAACGGCCAACTGGCACATGGCCTGCTGCATCCTGAAATGGGCCACATTCGCCTCCCGCATGATTGGGAGGTAGACCCCTTCCCTGGCGCGTGCCCCTACCACGGGGATTGCTTTGAGGGGATGGCGGCGGGGCCTGCGCTGGGGGCCCGCTGGGGCCAACGTGCCGAGACCTTGCCGGAAGACCATCCTGCCTGGGGCTTGGAAGCGCATTACGTGGCCCTGGGGCTGGTGAACATGATAGTCATGCTCTCGCCGGAGCGCATCATCCTGGGGGGCGGCGTCATGCAGCAGCCGCACCTCTTCCCCATCGTGCGCGAGCGCGTCCAGGCGCTCCTGAATGGCTACGTTCAGTCCCCTGCCATCCTGGAGCATATTGACAGCTACATCGTTCCCCCGGGCCTCGGCTCGCGCGCCGGCGTCCTCGGCGCCATCGCCCTCGCCCAGGCCGAGTTTGGGTGATAGGGGTGACAGATAAAGGGGAGGATGGTTGCCATCCTCCCCTTCTTATTGATGGGCACGCACTTTTCGAAAGTGACTTCCATCTGCCAGCGACGCACGAACCATCCCACGAGCTGGGCCAACGTGTAATGAACTCTGGTAGCGAGAATCGTCGCCAGCGCATAGGGGGCGGCGGGGCCACCAATCAGCACCCGGCGCAGCGGGACAGGCGGCTTGCCATTATAGAATCACACCGCCGTGTTGAACGCGCGCGCGGCAGCGACGATTGCCCACAAAGACCCGCGGTTACATCATGCGCCAGCACACGGGGGGCTTGTTTGGCCTCCGTACGGGTAGTGGCCCGATGGCGTTTGTCTTAGGTTAAGACGCGCCTTTGGCCCTGCGTCATTGTAGCGATGCACCACGTCAACAACGTCTCCGTTTGCCATCCAATCTCCTGCGCGCACTGGTGGGCGCTTCTTTGCTCGCTCCCCACCTGTACAGTGCCAGGAAGCGCTCGCGCGTGCGCCGATGGGCCGCGCTCAACGACAACTCACGCATATCGGCCAGCGTTTGGCCCATTTGCTCAACTCGGATCGCACCCTCTTGCCTTATCCCCGCCTCTATCCATACGCTTCTGCTTGTCGCTTCTCTATAGTTTACGCCTCCTCTCCTTTTCCGTACCTTTATCCACGCGGGCTCGCCCTAGCCCTTGATACCCCATGACCGCCCGCCCTGGGAACCAGTCTATCAACAGGCGCACGCTGGCTGAACGCTCTTCTCGCTGGTCCGCTTCCAGCGGCTGCCTAAAAGTTCATACCAGCGTTTAGACGCTACCATCAAGGCGTTGCAGCAAAGCAAATGCGTGCCCTTCCAAAGGTGACCGCATCTGCCCGAGTTTTCTGTTATCTATTGATATAGATCACAATTTTTATCAAAGTTTGACAACTTTCGACATTGTGCTCATACTTTGCGCTTCTCAGGATTCTTGCCCTGCCTCATCCCGGGTCAGACCCCGAATCCCCTGACATAAGGAATCAACTCAATGGGTGCAACATCGCTGCCTTCGCAGGAGAAGACTTCTGCTGCCTCACCGCGCTTCAGCCACGCATTCTACCTCGCAACCTGGCGCTGGCATTTTTACGCCGGATTTTTTGTGATCCCATTTCTGCTGATGCTGTCGTTGACCGGGTTGCTCATGCTCTATCATGACCCTATTGAAGCGTACCAGTATGGCGACCGCCTCTTTGTCACGCCGCCGCAGGAGGGCACAGCGTTTACAGCGGCGAGCGAGCAAGCCGCCGCTGTAACGAGCGCCTTCCCGGATGCCCCCATCTCGCAATACATCCCTCCCTCCAACGCAGAGCGTAGTAGCCAATTTACAGTCGAAGTGGAAGGGCAGAACCCGCTTACCATCTTTGTGAACCCCTACGATAACCAAATTCTAGGGACACTCGACTACAGCACCAGTGTCTACTCCTGGGCCAATGGGGTTCATGGGACCTTCTTCTTGGGAGAGTTTGGGGACCGCCTGATTGAAATTGCCGCGGGCCTGTCTATTATGCTGGTGGTTAGCGGACTCTACCTCTGGTGGCCCCGCGATCGGAAAGGGCTTTACCGCGCCTTCGTGCCGCGGCTGCGGGGTGGGAAGCGCGATCATATGGCGGAATCTACACTCTGCGGTAGGAATGTATATTTCGCTCGGTATCCTCTTTTTCATGATCTCCGGCATGTCATGGACCGCTTTCTGGGGAGAACGATTCGTCCAGGCCTGGAACACCTTCCCTGCAGAGAAAGATGAGGCGCCTCTGTCGCACCACACCCATGAGTCATTGAACGATGGAGTGCTCGAAGAAGTACCCTGGAACCTTGAACAGACCCCCCTACCCCTTTCCGGCTCCATGGCGGGTGCGCCGGGCATTCCGGCGGGCGTGCCCGTCACGCTGGATAGTGTGATCGCCTACGCGCGCGACAACGGCTTCACTCAGTTCCGCGTCAACCTTCCATTGAACGCAGAAGGCGTCTATACTGTGTCCGCTGACACGATGAGTGGCGACATCAGCGATGCACGGCAAGACCGGACAATTCACCTGGATCAGTACAGCGGGAAGAAGCTTGTGGATGTTGGCTGGGGCGATTACTCGCTGGGGGCCAAAGGCATGGCGGCAGGGATCGCGCTGCACCAGGGGGATATGGGGGGGTGGAACAAGCTCCTCAACACGGTTTATATTCTCTGTGTGCAATTTCTGGTAGTAAGCGGCATTGCCATGTGGTGGCTACGCCGACCGCGCGGTGTTTTACGGTTGAATGCTCCACCGCTGCCGGCTAAAATGCCGTTGTGGAAAGGCGCGGTGGCAATCATGATCCTGATGTCGCTCGCATTCCCGCTGATGGGAATCACTCTGCTCAGCGTGCTGGTGCTCGACTTGCTCCTCTTCTCACGCATTCCCGCGCTACGACGCGCGTTTGGCTGATCGAGACAGAAAGAGGCTCAACATGCTCCCCAGCGAGCGGCAAGCATTCATACTAAGCATGCTCGACGAGCACGCCAGCGTGAGCACCCAGGAAGTCAGTGCGGCGCTCAACGTTTCGACCATGACGGTTCACCGCGACATGAACCAGTTGGCTGAGGCAGGCCACCTCCACAAGGTCCATGGTGGCGCGGTGCGAATTGGGAGCGAAGCAGTAGCTCATGAGCGCTGCATCGTATGCGATGTTACGCCCTCACGGCGTGCCCCGATGGTCATCCATCTCGACAATGGGGAGGAAGAGCGCGCCTGCTGTGCGCACTGCGGCCTCCTCGCCATCGCCCGGCGAGAGAAGCAGGTGCGCTCTGCACTGGTTCCCGATTTCCTCTTCCAGCAGATGGTGAACGCGGGGGCAGCCACCTATGTACTGGCGCCCGAGCTTACCATCTGCTGTAGCCCGACCGTGCTCGCTTTCGCCCAGTTTCGTGACGCTATGCGCTTCCAGCAGGGCTTTGGGGGGCAGGTGCATTCGTTCGATGAGGCGCTTGAGAAACTCCAGCAAGCGATGTCGCTTCACTGAGTGAGGCCTGACACCCCAGCGTATCACAACAATATCGATAAAAATGCGGTCAACCCCATGATCTATCCGTACCTGTCTCTCCCATCCTCTTTCTTGTTCTAACAGCCCCTCTGGCGCGGTCGAGGAGATATGGGCGGTCGCTACGGTCTTTGACGCCTCCTTTCAGAAGCAGGAGAGCGAGTCGGTATCTGGCTGCCTGATGGGGGGCATATCGCTCACGTCACAGTCGTCAATCCACAAAGGCACGCTATCGCCCGCTTCGGCTTTCGCGCGCGGGATGTCATCGCCTCCGACATGCGAAAGCTCATACACGCACCATAACACTCTCCAGCAGACGTGGCTCAGCTTGTTGACTATGATCCACAGGGTAACCCAGCCACCGCGCAAGTGCATAACAGCTGCTAGAGCGAGGGATTCGAGCCTTTGAGGAACGGATAGGATGACCTTTCATGTGCCCTGGAAACGGTTATGGGCGATAGTCGTGGCCCATCGTGGGGCACTATTCCTCTTGTTCGTAGCGGTCCTGCTACCCCTATACGCCTTCAGCGAGTTAGCGGGCGAGGTGCTGGAGCAGGAAGCATTTGTGTATGACGACCCGTTCCTGCTCTTTGCCCACAGCCTGATGAGTCCACAACGGGATGCCGCCATGCTGCTCATGTCCAAATTGGGGTATCAGTGGGGGGTTCTGCCGCTGGATGTGGGGATCGCCTGTTGGCTGCTGCTCCGGAGCCATCGGCGGGATGCTCTGTTCTTCGGCTTGTCGGTGGGCGGCGCGGCCCTGCTCAATCAAGCGGCAAAGCTGTTTTTTGGGCGCGAGCGTCCCAAGCTATGGGTGTCGCTGGCGCCGGAGCCCAATGCCAGCTTTCCCAGCGGCCATGCGATGGGATCCATGGCGCTGGTGGCAGCGCTGATCGTGCTGCTGTGGCCCACCCGCTGGCGCTATGCAGCACTGCTGATAGGCGGAGCATTCGTAGGGCTGGTCGGGTTCTCACGAATCTACCTGGGTGTGCATTATCCCTCCGATGTGATCGCAGGATGGCTCGCAGCATTGGCCTGGGTCATGGGGTTGAGCCTGATCTTATACAATCGCTTCGGCAAGTGGGGCTCGGCCGAGCCGTAATCGGCAGCCTGTTTTTTTACCGAGGTTAGAAGATTAGAGTTTCTGGATTGTTGACCATTTTGCTTGACTTTGCTCCGGCCATTCCCTATAGTCACCTCCGTTGTGAAGGGGCCCGTCGCGGCCCCTTTGTTTTGCACGGGGGCAACGCCGCCAGGCGGCAAGCCCACCGCGCAAGAGTCAATAAGCGCAGCAGGAGAGAGAAAACTGATGCAGAGGATAGTACGAGGGATAGCCCTCCCCTACTTGATAGGGATGTTGCTGATGGTGAGCGCCTGTGGGGGAAGCGGCCCCCAGGCGGGCGATGTGGCACCGCTGAAGCAGGAGGCGATGGAAGATTACGCAGCAATCGTTCATGCCAGCTATGAGGACTCGCTGAATGCGGCAGTGGTGCTGCAAGGCACGATCGAGCAGTTTGTGGCGGCCCCTTCCGAGACGACGCTGCAGGCGGCGCGGGAAGCATGGTTGGCGGCGCGCGAGCCCTACGGCCAGACGGAAGCATACCGCTTTTACGGGGGCCCCATTGACGATGAGGACGGGCCAGAGGGGCTGCTGAACGCCTGGCCACTGGACGAATCTTATGTGGATTATGTCAATGGCGCACCGGAAAGCGGAATCATCAACCAGGTGGAGGCGTACCCGACAATTGATCGAGCGCTGCTGGTGTCGCTGAACGAGGCGGGGGCGGAGGAAAACGTGAGTACGGGCTTCCACGCCATCGAGTTTTTGCTTTGGGGGCAGGATGCGGGTGCCGGCAGTGCGGGGCAGCGCCCCTACACCGATTATGTGGCAGGGGGGTCCGCCCCGAACCCGGAGCGGCGCGCGCAGTACCTGCAGGTGAGCACTGCGCTGCTGGTGGAGACACTGGCGGAGCTTACCCAGGCGTGGGCACCGGAGACGGAGGAAAATTACCGGGCAGCGTTTTTGGCGCAGGAGCCGGACGAGGCTCTGCAAAAGATGCTGACCGGCATCGGGGTGCTGGCCAAATCGGAACTGGCCGGGGAGCGGATCTTCACGGCATATGACAATCAGGATCAGGAGGATGAGCACTCCTGCTTCAGCGACAACACCCACCGCGATATTATTTTGAACGCGCAGGGGATCCGCAACGTCTACATGGGGAGCTACGAGCGGACGGATGGCAGCATGGTGGGCGGCACCGGGCTGGAGGCAGTGATGGAGGCGGTGGCGCCAGAGCTAAACGCGGAGATGGTGGCCCTGCTGGAGCAGAGCTTGAGCGAGGTGAACGAGATTCCGGTGCCATTCGATCAGGCTATCGTGGTGACGGAGCAGCGCCCGCAGGTGCTGGAGGCGGTGAACGCACTCCAGGATACGGGGGACAAGATCGCGGAGGTTGCCGCCGCGCTCGATCTTTCGATCAACACGGCGCTGCCCTGAGCGATGAGCGGGGTGCAAAGGCTTCGGGAGGGCGCGCCGGTGGTGGTCGGCGCGCTCCTGCTCGTGCTAGTCGGGCTGTGGGCGGAGCTGTGGCGGGTGCCACGGGTGGATGCCACGGCGGCCCTGTCCGGCGGGGCGGCGACGGTGTTCAACACGACCCCCAACGCCTTCGGGCAGCCTGCGCCAGGGCTGGGGCGAGAGGAGGGGTTGCTGTTCTTCGTCGGCAACTCTTTTTTCAATCAAAACTGGGTCACGGCACCCGCCTCGACCACCGCGCGCGATGGGCTGGGCCCCTTCTTCAACGCGCGCTCGTGCGCGGGCTGCCATTTCAAGGATGGGCGCGGGCGCCCGCCGGTGCTGGAGGGGGAGCGCGGGACGGGAATGTTGCTTCGGCTGAGCATGCCAGGGGAGACGCCGCAGGGCGCACCCGTTGTGGAGCCTACCTACGGCGAGCAACTGCAGGACCATGCCATCGAGGGGGTGACGGAAAAAGGGGAACTGCTGATCGAGTATGAGGAGGTAGAGGGTGCCTTTGCGGATGGCACTCCCTACTCGCTGAGGCAGCCTACCTACCAGATTGCGGGACTGGGCTATGGGGAACTGCATCCGGATACGATGGTGTCGCCGCGCGTGGCGCAGACGATGGTAGGGATGGGGCTGCTGGAGGCGGTGCCAGAGGCTACCCTGCTGGCGCTGGCAGACCCCTCTGATGCGGACGGGGATGGTATCTCCGGGCGACCCAACTATGTATGGGATGTGGGGGCGGGGCAACGAGCGCTCGGTCGCTTCGGATGGAAAGCGAACCAGCCAACGGTGCGGCAGCAGGTGGCTTCCGCCTTTTTAGGGGACATCGGCATCACGACGCGCCTGTTCCCGGAAGAGAATTGTGCGGATTTCCAGCTAGCGTGCTTGGCGGCAGCGCGCGGCGGCGCGCCCGAGATTGATGAGGACGATTTCGAGAAGGTAGTGCTGTACGCCAGCGCGCTGGCGGTCCCCGCGCGGCGGGGGCTGGACGATCCGCTGGCCCTACAGGGCGAGCGCCTGTTCAACGAGGCGGGCTGTGTTGCCTGCCATGTGCCCACCCTGGAAACGGGCACCCACGCCACGATTCCGGCTTTGTCTGGCCAGACAATCCACCCGTATACAGACCTGTTGCTGCACGACATGGGAGAGGGGCTGGCGGATGGGCGGCCCGATTTTGAGGCGACGGGTCAGGAGTGGCGGACGCCGCCGCTGTGGGGGATTGGTCTGGTACAAACGGTAAACCACCACACCTTCCTTCTTCATGATGGCCGCGCCCGCAGCGTGAGCGAAGCGATTTTGTGGCATGGGGGGGAGGCGGAGGCGGCGCGGCGACGGTTCGTGCGGATGACGCAGGCGGAGCGGGAGGCGCTTGTAGCCTTCCTGGAGTCGTTGTGAGGGCGGATCGGATGGCACAAGAGAGGGGTGGCGGCGTATGACGGGGTGGCGGTGGATAATCGGGATGCTGCTGTGCGCGTTGCTGGTGGGGTGCGGCGGCCTGGGAGCGAGGGGGTTTGATCGCGGGGCCATGTTGGCGTCCCTGGCAGAGGAGGTGATCCTGCCTGCTCATGCGACGTTTGAGGCGGAAACATCAAGCCTGGCTGAGTCAGCGCGAGCGTTTGCAGCGGCCCCGACGGTGGGCACGCTGGACGCCTTGCAGGCGCACTGGCAGGCGAGCGCCGAGGCGTGGATGGCGGTGGAGATATGGGAGGTGGGGGCGGTGCGGGATGCATTCATCCACACGCGCCTGTACAAGTGGCCCACCAGCCCGCGGCTCATCGAGGAGCATCTGGCGGGCGAGGCACCGATTGATGAGGCGTTCATCGAAGGGGTAGGCTCGACAGCGAAGGGGCTGCCCGCTATCGAGTATCTGCTCTTTGACCCGACGGGGGATGAGGCGGTGCTGGAACGATTCACCGCGTCGGGGGGCGAGCGGCGATTGGCTTACGTGGTGGCAGCGAGCGAGAACGCGCACCGGACGGCGCAGGCCCTGCACCATATATGGGCCGAGACGGGCGACGATTATGTGACAAATTTCGTCCAAGCGGATTCGGATGGGGGGGAGCTGAACAGTTCGATCAGCATGCTGGTCAACGAGATGGTGGTGGAACTGGAAGGGGCGGCGAATTTGAAGCTGGCGACCCCGTTGGGCCGCAGCACCTTTGGCAAGCCCTGGCCTGAGTCGGCGGAGGCTTTCCGCAGCGATCAGTCGTTGCCTCTTCTCATTGCCAACATCGAGGCGCTCCAGCGCATTTTCCAGGGCGGGGCAGCAGCGGATGCCCCCGGGCTGGATGACCTGCTGGCGGCGCGGCGCGTGCCGGAGGAGGGGGACCCCCTGGCGGGGCGCATCGCGGCCCAGTTTGAGCGCACGCTTGCTGCGCTGCGTGCCATCGAGTCGCCGCTGAGGGTTGCGGTGGAGGAGGAGCCGGAGCAGGTGACGGCGGCGTACGATGAGGTGCGCGCCCTGCTGGTGCTGTTCAAGGCGGACCTTGCGGCGCAACTGGGGATCACGATTACCTTCAGCGACAACGATGGGGATTGACCGCGCGGGGGGCTGGCAAGGCGCTCGATGGCACGCGCCCCTTGCGGGGTTGCACGAGCCCACGAGCGTACTGCCGCTGGTGTGGCTACGGGTGCTCTTCGGGCTAGTGATGGCAGCGGGGAGCATACGGACTGTGGCGAACGGGTGGGTGGAGGCGCTGTACCTCGCACCCCCCTTTCATTTTACGTACCTGGGCTTCGAGTGGGTGCGTCCGCTGCCGGGGAGGGGAATGTACCTCGTCTTCGCAGCGCTCGTGGCGGCGGCGCTGTGTATCGCCGCGGGGCTATGGTACCGCGCGAGCATGGCTGCTTTTTTTGTGCTATTTACCTACGTCGAGTTGTTGGACAAGGCGTACTACCTCAATCATTACTATTTCGTCTCGCTGCTGAGTTGGCTGCTGCTCTTCCTGCCCCTGCACGGTGCCTGGTCGGTGGATGCGTGGCGACAGCCGGAACTGCGGCGCACGGAGGTGCCCCGCTGGGCACTGCTGGCGGTACGGCTACAACTGGGGCTGGTGTACTTTTTTGCGGGGGTAGCCAAGCTAAAGGGGGATTGGGTGCTGCACGCGCTACCGCTGCGCTTGTGGCTCCCCGGCCACACAGGCTTTCCCCTGATCGGCCCTCTCTTCGATCAGCTATGGGTCGCCTATGCGATGAGTTGGGCAGGGCTGCTATTTGATCTGACAGTGCCCTTTTTGCTCTTTCATCGGCAAACGCGCCCGGCGGCCTATGGGGCCGTGCTGATGTTCCACGGACTGACGGGGCTGCTCTTCCCCCCATCGGGCTCTTCCCCTGGATCATGATGGCATGCACGCTGGCGTTTTTTGATGAGAGGGATTGGGCGAGGATGCGTGGCAGCGCCCCTCCCCTACGGCGCGGGGCAGCGGCAGGGGAAAGTCAGCGCTTCGCCCGCGTTGCCATCCCGCTGCTGGGGCTATGGTTCGCGCTGCAATGCGTGGTGCCGCTGCGCCACTGGCTTTATCCGGGGGATGTGCTGTGGACGGAGGAGGGCTTTCGTTTTGCGTGGAACGTGATGCTGGTGGAAAAGACAGGGCACGTAACGTTCACGCTGCGTGATGCGCAGAGCGGTGAGGTGTGGGAGGTCGTGCCAGGAAGCTACCTGACACCCCAGCAGGAGCGGCAGATGAGCTTCCAGCCAGACATGATTTGGGACTTTGCCCAGTTTTTGGAAAAGGAGGCGCGGCGCTCCGGGCGCGCGGAGGTGGAGGTGCGGGCGGAGGCGTGGGTGAGCTTGAACGGGCGCGCCAGCGCCCTGCTCTTAGACCCGACGGTTGACCTGACGCGCATGCCAGCGACCGTTGGCCCGAAAGAATGGATCTTGTGGCGCAGGAAAAGCTATGAGCCCCTAGGCGCAGGCACGGGCAGGCAGGATACACAAGGAACGGGATAGCCTCGCCCCTGGCTAGCAGGGGCGAGGCTACCAGATAAAACTACAGGGTCTGTCGGGGCGTCGCTGATCGCGACCCTGGCCCTATGTGGTCAACACGTAGTTGAAGGTGGCAGCTACGCCGTTGTTGGTTGCCTGGGTGGCCATGACGAGGGAGGGGTGGAAGATGCCATCGCGGGCGTTCTCTGGCTCGTCGGGAAAGTATTGTTGGGTGGTGAGGACCGGGCCGTTGGGGGCCTGAACTTTGACGTGAAGGTGGCGGGTGCGGCCGGTATACAGGCCCGGCACGATGGTCTCGAGATAGTAGCGCCCCTGGGCATCGGTGAACTGATGGCCGCGCAGGCGATACCCTGCATTGTCGTATGCCCCACTGGCGTCCGCGTGCCAGAAATCTACAAGGGCCCCGGCGATGGGCTGACAGTTGGTGGAAAGCACGTAGCCGGTGATGATAAGCGGCGTTCCCGTGACCCCCGCTTCCAGCAGCGAGGTGCGCTCGGGCGAGTTGGGGGTGAAGTAGGGCCCTTCGGTCTGCGCGATCGTGATATCGTCGTCATCCCCGTCATCGCAAGCAGGGGTCGGCTCCAGCACGACCACCTCGGTAGCGGTGGGCGGTGGGGCCGGCGTCTCGGTCGGCGCGACGGTTGGCTCCGTGGTGGCCGTGGCGGTTGGCTCCGTGGTGGCCGTGGCCGCTGTAGAGGCTGTGGCCGTGGCGGTGCTGGGCAGGGCGGTTGCGCTGGGCGCGGTGGTCGCGGTAGCGGGCACAGCGGTGCTCGTTGCGGGTAGTTGGGCCACCCCCGTCGGGGCGGCATCGGGCTGGGCTACCTCGCCCACGCAGGCGGTAAGGAAAATGGCTGCCGTGGCGCTCGCGCTCCGCTGCACGAACTGACGGCGGGTGATAGGTTGGGGCCGACTCTTGTCCTGGCTCATCTTGTTCTGCTTTCTGATGGAACGAGGGAGGTAACTCCCCCACCGACTGGCTCGACGGGCAACGTTATGGTAAAGGTAGCACCCTCCCCAGGAGGGCTATGGGCGGTGATGGTGCCACCGTGCGCCTGCACGATGGAGCGGGCGATGGCCAGCCCCAGCCCGGAGGACCCTTCCTGCGAGCGGGCTTTGTCCCCCCGGTACAATCGCTCCCAGATGTGGGGCAGGTCCTGCGGCGCGATGCCGCTGCCTGTGTCTTGCACCTGAAGGTGGAGGTGCCCGGCAGTGGTGCTGGCACGCAAGGTCACGCGCCCCCCAGGCGGGGTGTGGCGCAGGGCATTCTTGACGAGGTTGCCCAGCACCTGCACCATGCGCTCGGGGTCCACTTGAAGGCGCGGCAGCGACGCGGGAACCTCGGCGGTGAGGATAATATCTCGGTTGGCAGCCTCGGCACCGTGGGCAATGGCGACGCGCTCCAGCAGCGCCTGGGGGGCGGTGGGCTGACGGTGCAGCGGAAGCTCCCCCGCGTCCGCCAGGGAAAGCAGGCGCAAATCCTCGACCAGGCGTTGAAGGTGCTGCGTCTCCTGGTGAAGGACGCGGAAGATTTCCGGGGTGCCCTGAAAGGTGCCATCGCTCAGGGCCTCGGTGTACCCCAGGAGCGCGCTGAGCGGCGTTCGCAGGTCGTGCGCGATGTTGGCTGTCATCTGGTGGCGCAGTTCCACTGAATGGGCCAGGTCGCTGCTCATCTGGTTGAAGGAGATGGCGAGCTCGCCCACCTCATCTCGCCCCCGCACGGGCACCTGCCGCCCCAACTCGCCGCGGGCAATGGCATGGGTGGCCGCCGTTAGCTCCTTGACCGGGCGGGCGATGGTGCGGGCAAGCAGGGCGCCCGCACCCAGCGCCAGGGTTGCCGCCACCAGCGCACTCCACCGGATAGCCTGCCAGACATTGTCCAGGAATTGCCCTTCCGACGTGTCGCGAGGCGGGCCAGGGCCCCCCTCTGGATCCACCAGCAGCCAGCCGACCGTTTGCCCATCCACCTGCACGGGGCTGGCCCCGCGCAGGTCGCTGCTGGACAGCTGCTCGCCCGCAGGGCGCGGCCCCCCGCTACTGATCACGCGCCCCTCGGCATCGGCCAGGGTGACAGGCTGCCAGTGAGGGCGCCGGCCGCCCCCCCATTCGACTGACCCGGACCCACTTCGTCGCGGATCGCCACGCGCTCCACGTCATCCCAGGAGCCGGTGCGCTGGTAGTAGCGCTGAAGTTGGCCGCTCAGCTCGGTTATCTGATCGGCGTAGCGCTCGCGAATGTAGCGGTCAAACTGCTTCTGCGTCTGCCAGCCGACGAGCAGGGCAACCAGCAGCGTGCCCGACAGGCTGATGAAGAGAAAGGCTAGCGTGAGTTTGACGGCGAGCGAGCGCATGGGTCAACTTTCGATGAAGCGGTAGCCAACCCCGTAAACCGTCTCGATGTAGCGGGGGCGGCGCGGATCGTCTTCGATCTTGCTACGCAGGTTCCGAATGTGAACGTCTATGGTCCGCTCGACCCCCTCGAACGCATCGCCCTGGAGCCGCTCCAGCAACTCCCAGCGGGAAAAGGCGCGCCCTGGGGTGTGCATCAGCACCGCCAGCAGGTCGAACTCGGTGGGGGTCAGGTCCACCGGCTGATCGCGCATCAGCACGCGATGCATAGGCTCGTCGAGGGTGAGATCACCGATGCGGATGATGTCGCCCTCGGCAAACTCGCGCTCCAGCCGCCGCAGCACGGCCCGCACGCGCGCCGCCAGTTCGCGGGGGCTGAAGGGCTTGGTCACGTAGTCGTCAGCCCCCAGTTCCAGCCCCAGCACGCGGTCGTGCTCCTCCACCCGTGCGGTGAGCATGATGACCGGCGTGTCACGCTCTTTGCGGTGCGCCCGCATAAAGTCGTGGCCATCCATCCCTGGCATCATCAGGTCGAGGATGATCAGGTCTGGCCGCTCCTGCCGCGCCAGAAAGAGAGCCTCGCGCCCATTCGAGGCAGTGACCACGCGGAAGCCTTCCTGGGTCAGGTACATCTCTACCAGTTGGCGGATACTCGGCTGGTCATCCACCATGAGAACGGTCTTGCTCATCGCGCGGCTCCTTTCGGCTTACTGTGAGAGGGCTATAAAGTCAAGCTCCAGCCCCACCTGCTGCCCCACACTGGCGACAAAAGGGACGCTCGGGATGGCCAGCCCCCAATCCGCATAGGCAATGGTGGTCGTGGCTGTGCCTTCCAACTGCGTCGCGGAAAGCGGGTTCACGGTAATGTCCCAGGTCGTCTCCCTGCTCTGGTCACGGATGGTCAGTTCCCCGATTGCCTGGAACGAGAAGGACTCACCGGGCGTGACGCTGTCCGGCAGGCCCACCAGGGAGGTGGGGGTAAAGGTGATGTATTCGTACTGGTCCGTCATGAGGATTCGATTGCGCACTGCCTGATTGCGGCGGTCATCGTCGGTAACCAGCGTGCGGGCATTGATCTGGATGGTGCCGAGCTGGGTAGCGGCAGGGGTAGTCGGGTCCACCGCGATTTGCCCCGCCACCTGGTCG
The DNA here is from genome assembly GCA_963721895.1 of uncultured Chloroflexia bacterium. GTDB lineage: Bacteria > Chloroflexota > Anaerolineae > Ardenticatenales > Ardenticatenaceae > CAVRLZ01. The sequence continues at coordinate 169,922 of CAVRLZ010000033.1, forward strand.
GTGGCGCCTACCACGGTAACCGGACTGCCACGCAGCACCTCGTCAATGACAAAGCGGGCCTGGGAGGCGCTCTGATCTATCTCGAAAACTGTTGGTTGCGCGGCGGGTGCCTCGGTGGGTGCCTCGGCGAGCGCTTCGGTGGCTTCTGCTACGGGCGATGGGTCAGCCTCGGCAACAGCGGGCTCGGTTGCAGTGGCAGCGACTGCGACCGAGCCTTCCGTCGTCGCTGAGGGGAGTGCCGCTGCGGGTTCTTCGGTTGGGGTTGCTATCGCGATGGGGATAGCCTGAATCGGCGCAGTAGCCTCTGCGGTGGGCTTCAAAAAGGCATAGGCCACCAAAGCCACAACGATCGCGGCAATTCCAAGTCCTACCAGAGCTATGTTCTTCATTTGAATTTCCTCTCGGTTGATCAGGCAGTCAAACAAACCGTTCGACATGACTAGAGCATAGCGTGCGATTGTTTAGATATTGTGTAGAAATGACAGGAATCTTCTTCAGATTACGGGCTGAGTGGCCAGATTCGGAAATTCCGTCCTGGCTGAACAATTTCTGAATAAGGGGAAGATATAGTGGGGCGGCCAGTCGGTGGCAATTGCCATGGATGGTGGCAGGTTGGATTCGGTGCTTATACGCAGGAGGTGCGATGGACAACGATGACGTGATGGTGGGCCGGATTTTGACCCGGCGTGAGGTGCTGGCTCTGTTTGGGACGGCGGGGGCGTTGGCACTGGTTGGGTGTGGGCCGACCTCGACAGGTGGCAGCGGTAGTGCTGCGGGTACCCCTACCCTGAACGCGGAGGCCGCTACGGCGGTAGCAATGGAAGGGACCCCGACCATGGAGGCCGCAGCGAGCGAGGTGGTTGCCACCGTGCAGAGCGCCAATGCCACGACCGTGCCGGGCTGCGTGGTTCGACCTGCGGTGACGGAGGGGCCCTACTTTGTGGATGTGATGCTGGATCGCTCGGATATTCGCTCCGACCCAGACACGGGAGAGGTCAGGGCGGGGGTCCCGCTGGCGCTAACCTTCAACGTATCCCAGGTGAGCGCCAGCAGCTGCGCGCCGTTGGCGGGGGCGGTTGTGGATGTGTGGCACTGCGATGCGCTGGGGGATTACTCCGCTGTGAACGATCCGGGCTTCGACACCTCTGACCAGAAATGGCTCCGTGGGTTTCAGACCACCGATGCCAATGGCGTGGCCTCGTTCACCACGATCTACCCCGGTTGGTACTCGGGGCGTACCGTGCACATTCACTTCAAGGTACGAACGGACCCCGCGTCGGAGGAGGGGTATGAGTTCACCTCTCAGCTTTTCTTTGATGAGAGCTTGAGCGCGCAGCTCTTCACGCAGGAGCCGTACCTGTCAAATGGCGCGGTGCCGGACACCCCGAACAGCAGCGACAGCATTTATCAGGAGCTCCTGCTGCTCGCAGCCAGCCAGTCCGGGGATGGGTACGCGGCTACCTTTGATATTGGCCTGGACCTGTCGGTGGAACCACAGGAGATTGGCGGACCCGGCGGCCAAGGTGGACCGGGCGAGGGAGGCCCGCCGCCCGATGGAACGCGCGGCCCCCGCCCCGAAGGGACGCCCGGCGAGGGCGGCCCAGGCGGGCCTCTCCCCGGGCAGGCTACGGCTACGCCCTGAGCGAGCCGTGCAGTAGCAATGCACTCAATACAGCGATGATGCTCGCCTAATAAAGCCTAGAGGGGGTCTGATCAGACCACTCTCTGGGCTTCCTCTATCAAGGGGGTATAGGAAAATTGTATGATTGCCAGATTATTCTTTGTTATAAAAATGCATATAGTTTATTCACTGCGGTGAGAGCGTGGTATGATAGATGCAAAGGGTACGGTGTGATAGGTTCTGATATAGCGACACGAGGACGATAAGAGGGGAGCAAGCCACATGGATGATCTGAACACAACTGCTGTATCTTCCGTCGAAGCCCTGCGTGCTGATGCATCCCGTATGGCCGAACTGAAAGCACAGGCTGGGGCCGGAGTACCCCTCGCAGGGCAGCCTTACGAGGATTCCCTACGCTTGCTAAGCGAGGCAATGGCAGCGAATGATCCGCTGCAGTTCGCAACATATGTGAAAGCCGTCAGGGAAAAGGTGAGCAGGGGGGATGGCAGCGACCCTGCGTTGCTAGGCTACTTCGAGCGGCTCCGTACGGTGCTGCTGGCAGCCCTGCCGGAAGAGGTTGCTCCATTTATTCATCAATATATCAATGCGGGCATTCAGCCTCTTCTCGAGGTGTCGCATATCCCTATCCCTTTTGACAAGAGGGAGCGATACGAAGCACTGGCGAAGAGCTATCTCAATGCGCTACTAGAAGCTGATCGCGATCGGGCAAGCCAGGTGATCGCAGGAGCGGTGGCGCAGGGCACGCCGGTTGAGGACATCTACCTGTATGTGCTGGAACCCTGTCAGGCTCAGGTTGGGTTGCTGTGGGAGCAGGCGCGACTCTCGGTGGCGCAGGAGCATTATTGCACGGCTGTCACTGAATTTATCATGGTACAGTTATCCAACCAGTTAAAGAAGGCCGCACAAAAGAAGCGGACGGCTGTGGTAGCCTGCGTGGGAAACGAGCTTCACCAGTTGGGAGCCCAGATGGTGGCTACCTTTCTGGAAAAGGATGGATGGGACACGATTTACCTGGGAGCCAACACGCCAACGTTCGCTATTATTGAGGCAGTACGACATTATTCGCCTGCTCTGCTAGCCCTCTCGGCCACTATAGCTTCTCACCTGATCAGCGTCCAGCAGTCCATCCGCGAGGTGCGTGCCCTGCCGGAAGGCCAGGCGTTGAAGATAATCGTTGGAGGGTACTGCTTCAACATGGCATCCGATATATGGATGACGGTTGGAGCAGATGCGCATGCGCGCAGTGCGGAGGAGGCAGTGGAGCTTGCGAACAGGTTGGCCCCATCTTCAGAACAGGGTCTCGGCTGGGCAATGCAAGGGGAGGAATAACGGCTGCAAAGGTTAGCGGCGGCTGGCACGCTGCCAACGTAGCATACCATGCAGAGCGAGAAGGGCGGCGAAGAGGAGGAGGGCGATGGCTCCCTCGCCGCGCCGGGCAAGATAGAGCAGGGCGGCAAGAAGCAAGGCAACCCCTACCCACTCGGCGCGGGTGGCAGGCAGGAGCAGGGCGAGGGCCGCCCGGATGCGGTCGGGGGGAGCCATCTGCTTGACGGACCCGATGCGCAGAACGTGGCGTGCGGCGTGGGGCTTGCCCGCTTCCTGGTAGGTATCCGCGATGAGCCGCTTCAGGTGCGCACGCTGCTGCGGGTCGCTGACGAGCGCAAGGGTTTCCAAATAGATCGGGATGGCATTGGCAGGACGGTACAGGCGGCGATAGGCCACGGCCAGCCCCATGCGGGCGGGAATGTGGGCTGGATTAATCGCAAGGCAGCGCTCGAAGGCAGCTCGTGCTGCCTGCGGGTTTTCCTGGAGGAGCCGCCCCTCGCCGTTCAGGGTCAACCCCTCCACCATCAGATCGCTGCCCGCCCCAGCCAGGCCAATGACCGTGTCGGCGCGAAGCAGGGCCTCGGCTATGTTGCCTGCCGCGAAGAGCGTGCGCCCCTCCGCCAGGGCGGCGGCAGCCCGCTCTGCCGCAGGCCGGACAGGTTGCGGTGAGCCCTCCTGGCGGAAGCCTGGCAACCCGCGTTGGCGGCGGTGAAGAATCTCCACTACCTCGCTGCGAAGCTGCCACGGCTCTTTGCCAGAGACTGTGGCAGCAGGGGGGGCGGATGGGTCGTCGCTCATGCGGCAATCGTGATGGAATTGATTAGAATCGCCCCTGGCTCCGGCTGGGTGGCTGGCTGCGGGGGCCGTCCCTGGGCGGACGGTGCGAGAAGATGGAGCATGGCTATCTCATCACAGCAGTGACGCTTGGGGCAGGCGCGGCAATCAGCCCAAACTTTTTGCGGGAATATGTCCTTATCACATACGGCAAAATCTAGCTTCTCGAAGAAGGATTGCTGATAGGTAAGAGCAAACACGCGGGCCAGCCCCATCTCGCGTGCCTCGCCCAGCAGGCTGCGCACGATCTGGCTGCCGAGCCCGAGCCCCTGGGCGCGTTCATGCACCGCCAGGGAGCGTACTTCCGCCAGGTCGTGCCACATCAGCCGCAGAGCGCCGCACGCTACGACCTCCCCCGTCTCATCCACGGCCACGACAAACTCGCGCAGGGTTTCAAAGACCTGCACCAGCGTCTTGGGGAGCATCAGCCCCTTTTCCGCAAAGTGATTGACCAGCGCGGCGATAGAGGGCGCGTCCGCAAGGGTGGCCTTGCGGATGGTAGTGGTGATGGGTTGAAGTGTGTCCATGATAGCCCAGTTGCAACACTCGTGATAAAGTCAGGGATAGAGTACTCTCAGGCCGGTGTGAGAAGCGTGCGCAGCTTGCTGACTAGCTCGTCTACATGCTCGATCTGGAGGACGAGGGGGGGGATGAGGCGGACGGTGTTGCGGCCCGCCCCCACCAGCAGGAGTCCCTGCTCGTACCCCGCGCTCACCACGCTGGGGGCGGGCAGGCTCGGGTCTAGCTCGATCCCCCACATGAGGCCGCGGCCCCGCACCTCCCGTATCACAGGGAAAGCCTCGGCCAACTCGCTGAGCGCCTCACCCAGGTAAGTGCCCACCTCGCAGACATGGGCGAGGAAGGTCGGGTTGGCAATACGATCAAATACGTGGGTCGCAACCGCGGTGACGAAGGGGCCCCCCGCAAAGGTTGAGCCATGATCGCCGACCTGGATAGCATCGGCGATCCGCTGCGTCATCAGGATTGCGCCGATAGGCAGCCCGCCGCCCAACGGTTTGGCGCTTGTCATCAGATCTGGGATCACATCGGTCGCCTGGTAGGCCCAGAGGGCACCGGTGCGGCCCATCCCGCACTGTATCTCATCAAAGATGAGCGCCGCCCCATGCTGATCGCAGAGCGCGCGGAGCCCCCTTAAAAAATCTTCGCGGGCGGGGGTGATTCCGCCCTCGCCCTGGATTGGCTCTACGATAACGGCGGCGGTTCGAGCATGGATCAGGGCCGCGGCGCTCGCCAGGTCGTTGAACTCAGCAAACGAGACCCCTGCAAGGAGAGGACCAAAAGGCTCACGATAGGCAGGGTTGGCTGTGGTGGAAAGGGCACCCATGGAGCGTCCGTGGAACGCCTGGGAAAAGGAGACGATCTCGCTCTTTTCTGGATCACCGCTACTCGTGCGGGCCCACTTGCGTGCAAATTTGAGCGCGCCCTCCACAGCTTCCGTTCCGCTGTTGCAAAAAAAGACGCGATCGGCGAAGCAGGACTCGACCAGTTTCTGCGCCAGTCGTGCCTGCGGCTCGGTATAGTAGAGGTTAGAGGTATGGAGAAGCCGTGCCGCCTGCTCCTGCATCACGGCAAGCATCCCTGCATCGGCATAGCCCAGAGCATTGACAGCTATGCCGCCCACCATGTCGAGGTAGCGTTGCCCTTCGCTGTCATACAGGTAAACACCCTCGCCGCGCTCCATGACGAACGGGGGACGCTTGTAGCTTTGTAGCAGGTATTGCTGATCCAAACGAATCGTTTCGTGAGCGTCCACGGCTCCTCCGGAGGGTTTCAGAAAAAGGGTCATAGGGCCTGGGCGGGGGCGAGCACGATGCTGGTGCCTGCGGGCTTGCCCCGTGCGATGGTATGGAGCCCGTGCCAGATCGGTGATAAGGGCGCGGCGCACCCCTGCCCGCACGGAGGCGACGGCGCCGCGCGTCTTGGGGATCATCCCGCCGTGAATCTCGCCTTGCTGGATAGCGGCCTCCACCTGTTCCGGCGTGAGTTCGTGGGCCAGCGTGTCGCCTAACCTCACGCCGGGCACGTTGGTCAGCAAGAGGAGAAGCTCGGCCCCCAGGGCAACAGCCACGCTCTGGGCCACGCTGTCCGCATTGACGTTGAACAGCGCCCCGTCCTGGCTGGCGCAGACAGGGGCGATGCAGGGGAGGAAGCCTGCGTGCCGCAGGGCGTGCAGCCGCTCCGCGTTGACGGCGGTCGGCCTGCCCACGGCGCCAAGCGCCCCGCCTGCTGCCTGCAGGGGCTCGGCTGTGACAAGGGAGGCATCTGCGCCACTCAGCCCGAGTGCGGGCAGCCCGGCGCGCGTGAGCCCCTGCACCAACTGCATGCTGGCCTGCCCCACCAGCCCCATGACCACCAGTTCCAGCGTTTCGGCGTCGGTGACCCGCTGCCCCTCGATAAAGCGCGTGGGCAAGCCGAGCCGCTCGATCAGGGTTGTGGTGCCGCGTCCCCCGCCATGCACGATGACTGGCCATTCCGGCAGATCGGCCACGGCGTCGGCCAGCCCCGCCAGAAATGCGCTGTTGTCCAGTTCGTTCCCCCCCACCTTGATGACAATCACGCGCGCACCTGCCCCGGCAGGCCCGTCGTTTCTTCCAAGCCGAGCATCACATTCATGTTTTGAACAGCTTGTCCCGCCGCCCCCTTGATGAGGTTGTCAATGGTGCTGACGACGATCAGTTGGCCACGCTCTGGCACGGGGTGGAGGGAGAGGGTGCAGCGATTGGTGTGGACGCTGTGGGCCAGGGTGGCGCTCTCCCCCAGAGGCAGGAGCCAGATGAAAGGCTCGTTTGCGTAACATTCTGCATAAAGCGCGTGAATCTGGGCAGCGCTCCACCCGTCCGGTAGCGGCAGGTAGAGCGTGGAAAGGATGCCCCGCGTCACCGGGAGGAGGTGCGGTGAGAAAACCAGGCCGCGCGGGGCATGGGCGCCACCGAGCGTGGCCATCTCTTGCTCGATTTCGGCTACATGGCGGTGGCTGTGGCCGATGTTGTAGGGCTTCAGGTTATCGCTGACCTCAGCGAAGAGGGACCCCACCTTAGCCGCGCGGCCCGCACCGCTGACGCCGCTTTTGGCGTCTGCAATAACGGTAGCATCAGCCAGCAGCCCAGCCTGGAGTAGGGGGGCGGTCGCGAGCAAGATCGAGGTGGGGTAGCAGCCGGGGTTTGCCACGAGGCGCGCGCCCTGGAGCGGCTGGCGTGCCCATTCGGTCAGCCCATAGACGGCTTCGGGCAACAGGTGGGGGGTGGGGTGGTCGTGGGCGTACCAGGCGGTGTAGGTAGCCGCCTCTTTCAAGCGAAAATCGGCGCTAAGATCAATCACGCGTGCCCCTGCCTGGAGCACGCGCCCCGCTACCTCGGCAGCCGCCACATGGGGAAGGGCCAAAAAGACAACCTCCACGCTGCCCAGGTCCACTTCGTCCAGGTGCCGAAGGGTCAGGTTTATGGGGGTTGGGAACAGATCCCCCAGACGCTTCCCGGCATCGCTGCGGGCTGTGGCAAATGCTAGCTCGACCTGAGGGTGGCGCTCCAGCAGTTGTATGGTTTCGTAGCCAGTGTACCCCGTCGCGCCGACGAGTCCGATGCGTATCATCGTTTCTCCTTGCTCTTTGCCTCTTTGTCCCTGTGGGTGCTCGCGGCACAAGGGGATGAGAGGGGCAGAGCCAAAAAAAATCCCCCGGACAGTGCTCTGTCCGGGGGGTTGTTCTGCTGCGCCTTTTGTCAGCCCAAGCGTGAACAACTCAGAACAGAGCCTGAGCGGGTCCTAGGGCTTCGGAAGCATTGACGATTCATGATGGGGGCGAGTATAGCAGCCCTACCTATGCTTGTCAATCGTTCCGCCACACAAAAGATGAGCAATGGCTTTGACGGATTCAAGACGGATGCAGCCTAAACTGCTGATAGGGTAACGTTTATAACAGGTTGGTCATGGAGGTCACAATGGTTCGCCGGGCAGATGCACCCGTGGTAGGGGTAGCGTGGGGGGACGCAGCAGTGGATGGGTTGCTGGGCGGGCTGGTGGGCGGGGTGGGGATGACCCTTTACCTGGTGGTGGCCTGCGCGTTGGAGGGCGAGGGGGTGGCGGCGATGCTGCAGCGGTTTGCCCCTGATGGCGGAACCCCGCTGTCGGGTCTTTTCATGCACCTTGCGGTATCGGGAGTATACGGGCTGCTCTTTGCGCTGGGGTGGCGCCTGGTAGCGCGGTTGAGATTGCCCTTTGTCCCCCTAGTTCTTGTCTACGCGCTTGCGCTATGGGGGCTGGCCGTGGCACTGGTGTTGCCAGGCAGCGGCTCGACCCTGGTGGAAATTTCGCCACTCCACCTCCTCTTCGCTCACCTGGTGTATGGATTGCTATTGAGCATGACGCTGCGGCGCATGTGGGCCGCTCCTTGATAGGAATCATGTGGCATCTGACAGGCTGCCCCACGACAGATGACAGCGGAAAAGCCTGCCCAGGTGCTGTAACATCAAGCGAGACGGGGGCGGACTGGAACCGCTCTCCGCAATTATCTTATAACAATGGGACCAACCATGAGCACTCAAAAATTCGACTTGATAGTTCTTGGCGGGGGGCCTGCCGGGGTGACGGCAGCCCTACGGGCAAAGGAATTGGGCGCCTCGGTGGCGCTGGTGGAACGGGGGCGGCTCGGTGGGACGTGCACCAATGATGGCTGCGTGCCCACCCGCGTGCTGGCGAAGGCCGCGCGGCTGCGACGCGATGCCGAGCAGTTCGGTGATTACGCGCTCCAGGGCGGGGTGCCTGAGGTGGATTTTCCGGGCCTGCTGGCCCGCACGCAGGAAATAGTCTACCGCGTCCATGAGAAGAAGCAGCTTCAGGAGCACCTGGAGGACTCCGGGGTTGCGCTTTTCGGCGACGCAGGTGCTGCGCGCTTTGGGGATGCGCATACCATCGAGTTGGGCGATGGCACGCGGCCTGCATGGGGAGAAGCTTATTATCTGCGTGGGGGGACATGCAAAGAAGCTTCCGGTGCCCGGGGTCGAACACACGCTGACGCACAGTGATGTGTGGCGGTTGAAGGCGTTGCCCTCCCGCATCGTCATCGTTGGTGCGGCGGCTACCGGTTGCCAACTGGCCACAGTATTCAACACCTTCGGCTCGGAGGTGTGGCTGTTCGATCTGGCCCCGCGGATTTTGGCAGGCGAAGATGCGGCAGTCTCGGTGGCGATGACGGAAGCGTTTGAGCGGCGCGGGGTGCGGGTGATGAGCGGGATCGGCGGGGTTGACCGGGTTGAGGCCGAGGGTGAGCGACGAATCCTCCACTATAAGGATGCGGAGGGTACGGGTCAGGCGCTGGAGGTGGACGCGGTGATTTTGGCGGTCGGCTGGGCTGGCAACGCGGAGGCGGTGAACCCCGAGGCGGCAGGCATTCACACCAACCGGAGCTATATCCCCGTGAGCGCTACCCTGCAGACGAACGTCCCTCACATCTTTGCGGCGGGCGATATTACCGGAGAGGTGATGCTGGTGCAGACCGGGCAATACGAGGCGCGCATCGCCGCGGAAAATGCGATCCTGGGCCCGACGCAACGGAAGGCGCATCAGGTTGTGCCGCATGGCGGCTTCACCGACCCGGAGTATGCGTCGGTGGGGTTAACGGAGGAAAAGGCACGGGAGCAAGGACCGTGCGTGGTGGCAACGGTGCCCTTTACCGATGTGGACCGCGCGTTGATTGATGGCCACCCGGAAGGGTTTTGCAAGCTGATTGTTTCAGAAGAGACGCATCGCCTGCTGGGGGCGCATGTGGTGGGCGAGCAGGCGCTTGAGCTGGTCCATATCGTGGCGGCGGGCATGGCAGCGAACATGTGGGTCGAGCAGATGGCAGAATTGGAACTGGCCTACCCCACCTACGCCGCCATCATTGGCCTCGCCGCGCGACAGATCGTTCAGGACCTGGGGGTGACGCCCCTTGCACCCGCGTGGCGCTCCCTCGGCAAGCGCGCGGCGGAGTGGGAGCGTGGGTAAGCGCAGGCCACCCAAGCAGAATGGACGAAGCATGCACCCAGGGGCAGCCGGAGTTGGCGATTTCGTGCTGTTGAGTCATCGTAAGAGGGTGAAGTTGAATATAAAGCGGGAGCATTCCTGAAATGGCTGTCATGAGGGTCGTCGGCGCGTCTTCGCCATCCCTATCAAGGGTCGGGTCAAGGGGCATCTTGCTAGGGTGCGGGAGAGTTGGGGAAAAACAAGGTTCTGGGTTATGGACAAAAGGGCCAGTGGCTAGCGCCATCGGTCGCAAGAAGCCATGAGCCTGCCCTCCCCATCCACCTCCCTCACTCCCACCCTCGAGGACGATCTGGCCCAGCTAGGCGAGGAGCGCGAGGGAAGCATCAACCTGTGGGAAATTATGCGGCTGGCCCTGGACAGCCTCCTGGCCAACAAGATGCGGTCGCTGCTCACCATGCTGGGCGTGATTATCGGCGTGGCGTCCGTGGTGGCGTTGCTTGCTATCGGCACGGGCGCGAGCAATGCCATCACGAGCGAGATCGAGGCAATTGGAACCAACCTCCTCTCGATCATCCCGGGGTCGCCCAACAACCAGGGCCCGGGCGGCTCTGCCACGGCGGTGCTCACGTTGGATGACGCGTATGCGATTGAGGCGCTCCAGCTTCCCGTGGCGGGGGTGGCACCCCAGTTCAACGCTGGCGCGCAACTGGTGGCGCCGGCTGCTGACAGCACTGCAACCATCGTCGGCACCACGCCTGCCTACCAGGTTGTCGGCAGCGTAAGCTTGAGCGCAGGCACCTTCCTGGACCAGAGCCAGGTACGTAGCGCCGCGCCAGTGATCGTCCTCGGCTCTGCGCTGGCGAGGGAGTTGTTCGGCAGCGGGCAGGCCGTGGGGCAGACAGTGCGCATCGAGGGGCAGGCCCTGCGGGTGATCGGCGTACTGGCAGAGCAGGGGGGCAGCGGCTTTGGCTCGGTGGATGAGCAGGCCATTGTCCCCATCACCGTGGCGCAGCAGCGGCTGTTTGGCGGACGGACGCCCGATGGCAACAGTTGGCGTGTTTCCTTGATTACCCTGTCGGCCACCAACAGCGAGGACCTGACAGCCATTCAGTCGCGGGTGGCGGCGCTCCTGCGCCAGCGCCACGGCTTGAGCCCAGACGGCACGGAAGATGACTTTAACGTCTTTAACCAGGCCACCTTCCTGGGTGCGTTGTCTAGCATCACCACGCTGCTGACCTTCTTCCTTGCCGCCATCGCCGGTATCTCGCTGCTGGTCGGGGGCATCGGAATCATGAACATCATGCTGGTCACCGTCACCGAGCGCACGCGCGAGATCGGCCTGCGCAAGGCGGTGGGCGCACGGGCGCGCGACATCCTGCTCCAGTTTGTGGGCGAGGCACTGGTGCTCAGTCTGGTCGGGGGGCTGCTCGGCCTGGCATTGGGCGGCACGGTTGCGCTGCTGGTGACGCTGAGCGGGGTGCTCGAGGCCAGCGTGACGCCGGGCGCGGTGGCGGCAGCCCTGGGCTTCTCGATCACGGTGGGCCTCTTTTTTGGGATCTACCCCGCCCAACGTGCCGCACAGCTGAACCCGATTGACGCCTTGCGCCACGAATAATAGCGAGGCTCGTCCGTTGGAAAGACAAAAAGCGCGCCAAATGGCGCGCTTTTTGATAGTCGGGAGTGGAAAAGAGGGGTCAGTGAAGAAAGGAGCGCAATTTGCGGCTTCGGCTCGGGTGGCGCAGCTTGCGCAGCGCCTCTTTCTCGATCTGACGGATACGCTCGCGGGTAAGGCCGTACTTTAAACCTATCTCTTTCAGCGTATGCTCGCGCCCGTCCTGCAGCCCATAGCGCAGGTAGATAATGCGCGCCTCGCGCGGGGTGAGCGTGGTAAGCGCCTTGCGCAGGTCCTCATGCAGGTCAATATCCAACGCACCCTCCACCAACGAGGCTGCGTCATCGTCGGGAAGCAGGTCGCCGATAGTGGTGCCATCGTCGTCGTCGTTCACGGGCCCATCGAAGGAGAGAGGCACCTGGGCCACCTGGATAAGGGCCTCCACCGCCTCGATAGGCAGTTCCATTTCCTCAGCAATTTGCAGGATTGTCGCTTCGGTGCCGGTACGCTGCGACACCCGCAGGGCTCGCCTCCTTCATCTTGCGCACCTTTTCCGTCACATGGACAGGCAGGCGGATGGTACGCGCCTGATCGGCCACGGCGCGGCCAACCGCATGGCGAATCCACCAGGTGGCATAGGTGCTGAACTTGTAGCCACGCTCCGGCTCAAACTTGGTGAGCGCATGCATGAGGCCCAGGTTGCCCTCCTGAATCAGATCACCGAGGGGAACCCCATAGCCCTGATAGCGGGTGGCCACACTGACGACAAGGCGCAGGTTCGAGCGGATCAACCGCTGGCGGGCCACCTCGCCGCGGCGAATCACCTGGCGCAACCGGGCCCGATCGGCCCCATCCTGGCTGTTTTCCAACTCGTCGCGCGCGGCCATGGCGCTCTGCCACAGCAGCCCTAACTCCATCTCCTCCTCACGCTCAAGCAGGTCGTGCTGGCCGCCCTCGCGAAGGTACATCGCCACCAGGTTCTCGGTATCCATCTCCTCCAGGCTACCATTTTCCTGGCGGGTGCGCTCGAGAATGTCCCTTGATTCCATATTATTACGTTTCTCCTTGCTTTTTTGCCATTGCGGCGGCTTGCAGCCAGGGTACCGCTCGGCGCAGGCGGCCCGTGGCGTTCCTTGCGTAGCATTTAGTGTACCGAGAAAGATGAGAAACAGATGAGAAAAACGGGGCAAGCCAGCCGAATCTTAGACAAGATTACTACGATAGTGCGACGCTGAGCAGGGAGGCACAAAAGCGCAGGGGGAGATGGAGGTCAGAAGCGTGACTGGCGGAGGCTTAAAGGAGGTGGACGACGAGGAACAGACTTAGCACGAAGGAGCTTACCGTGGCAAGGCGCATGGCCATGCGAAAATTGTCCATCACCCGCCCCTCGTCAAATGTCTGCGACCAGCGCAGCAGTGCCATCCCAACGATGGCAAAGAAGAGGGTAAGGGGAATCGCCCACGCCCAGCCGAACCGTTGCCCGAACATCAGCACCAGCACCCCCCCGCCCGCGCCCAGCACCAGCACGGCCACTCGCAAGGCGCGCCGCGGCCCGAGCAGCACGGGCAGGGTGCGATCGCCGCGCGCCCGGTCTTCCGCCGTCTGGTAGATCTGAGTGACGATGTACAGCCCGGTGACGATCAGCGCGGTGGTCGCCATCCCCAGCAGGGGCACGCAGGCTCCTCAAAAAGCAGGGAGGGGCGAACCGCCAGCCACCCCACCGCAAAGCCGACCCCCCCCTGCCCGAAAGCGACAGCCGCCAGCGCCGCCGCCGGAGTGGCTTTGAGGCGAATCGCCGGGTGGGAGTAGGCAGCCATGAGCACAAAGATGATCCCCCACGCCAGGGTAAAGGAGCGCCCCACCAGTCAGGCGAGGGGCAGCCCCAGCGCCTGCACGAGCAACGAGAACCAGAGCAGGCCCACGATCCACGGGCGGCGGATGTGCCATGCCCCCGATCGGTCCCTCATCGCGGTCGTAGAACGAGTTGAACGCTGTCCCACCGCCGTACAAAAACAGATGCAGCGTGACATAGCCGAGCCAGAAGCTCGGATCCCACAGGGTGCCGCCCGCCAGCAGCACCCCCCACAGGTAGATGGGCGAGAGCAGCAGGTTAAAGGGCAGGCGAAGGTGGCGGATGAAGTGCGAGTGTGAGCGATGCGCGGCGTGGCGCGTAGCGTCATCCCTCGCGCTCAGGGTTTCGATCACCGTCTTCATGTCTTTGTCGCCCCGCCCCGACATGTTCACGAGAACAGTCTGCTCGGGCCCCATCTCCGGGGCACGCTTCTGCAGCTCGCGAAGGCGTGAGCGGATTCCAGTGCGGGAATGATCCCCTCGCTGCTGGGCGAGCAGGCGCAGCCCCTCCAGCGCCTCGTCGTCGGTGGCGAAGGTGTAGCTGGCGCGACCACTCTCGCGCAGATAGGCGTGCTCTGGCCCAACGGCCGCGTAGTCCAACCCGGCAGAGATGGAGTGGGTGAGGGCAATCTGCCCGTCCTCGTCTTGCAGCACATAGGTCTCGGTGCCCTGCAGCACGCCGAGCCGCCCCACTGATGGATCGCCGAAGCGCGCCGCATGCCGCCCCCCCTCTATCCCCTCGCCGCCTGCCTCCACCCCTACCATCGCCACCCCCTCATCCTCGATAAACGGGTAAAAGAGACCGATCGCGTTCGAGCCACCGCCGACGCAGGCGATGAGCAGGTCGGGCAGGCGCCCCTCCATCTCGCAAGAATCTGTGCGCGTGCTTCGCGCCCGATCACCGATTGGAAATCGCGCACCATCATGGGAAACGGATGCGGGCCGAGGGCCGAGCCGAGCAGGTAGTGGGTATCCTGCGACGTTCGCCACCCAATCGCGCATCGCCTCGTTGATGGCATCCTTCAGCGTGCGCGAGCCGCTGTCCACCCCGCGGACCTCCGCGCCGAGCAGGCGCATGCGGAAGACGTTGAGCGACTGTCGCCGCATGTCCTCGGTGCCCATGTAGATCACGCAGTCAAGCCCCAGCAACGCGCACACCGTCGCGGTTGCGACCCCATGCTGCCCCGCGCCGGTTTCCGCCACGACTGCGCCGTTTGCCCAGCCGCTTCGCGAGCAGAGCTTGCCCGAGCGCATTGTTGATCTTGTGCGCGCCGGTGTGCGCCAGATCTTCCCGCTTCAGGTAGATCTTCGCGCCGCCTAGCTGCTCCGTAAGCCGTCCAGCAAAGGTGAGCGGCGTCGGACGACCGACATAGGTCTCTGACAGATGGTCGAGCTCCGCTTGAAAGGCTCAGGGTCCGCGCGCGCCTCACGGTAGGCCGCCTCGATCTCGCGTATGGCAGGGACCAGGGTTTCCGGCACGAAGGCGCCGCCGAAACGCCCAAAGCGCCCGCGTTCGTCTGGGAATACAGGGGCCGTGGCGACTGAACCGCTCATGGTGGATGCTCCTGGTGGATGGGGATAAAAAAGGCTAGAAAGAAACCGGCTAGCTCATCCGCGAGCCAGGTGGGCAGCGCGAAGCAGCGCAGCCGTCCGGTTCAATTCATCGGGTTCGGCAATTCGGTGCTGGGAGCCGCCCCCAAAATAACCGTCCTGCTGCCAGCGGGGGATGAGGTGTAGATGAACATGCATAACCTCTTGCCCTGCCGCAGCACCATTGTTCTGCAGCAGGTTGTAGCCGTCCGCGTCCAGTGATTCCACCACGGCAGGCGCCCAGCTCTGCGGCCAGCCGCGCCAGGTGAGCCAGCACGCCATCGGGCAACTGGTGCCACTGAGCGGCATGCTCGCGCGGGACCAGCAGGAGGTGGCCGCGCGCCGCCTGATTCATATCCAGAAAGATGATAGCCTGCTCGTCCTCATGAACCAGGGCAGCGGGAATATCACCCTTGACGATTCGACAAAAAATGCAGCTATCCACGGAGCTCTCCTTCCTCGACTGGGGCGCGCTTGGCAGCCTGGATGAACGCACGGAGCCGATCGTGGTCCTTCTGGCCAGGCGCACGTTCAACCCCGCTGGCGACATCCACCCCCCACGGTTGCACGCGCGCGATGGCGGCACCCACGCTCTCGGGCGTCAGCCCCCCGGCCAGCATGATGCGGAACCGGCGTGCCAGCACCTGCCCGATGGCCCAATCCCCTGCCTGGCCGGTGCCCCCCATGACCCAGGGATGATAGGCATCCACCAGAAAATCTGGCCCGTCCGACGACGCCTCGATAACGTTAGCGTAGGTGGCTACGACAGCCTCAGCATCGCCACGGCTTTGGGGGCGAATTGCCTTGAAGGCCCGCGGTTGCAAGATTCGCACCTCGGCGGGGGGCTCACTGCCATGGAGTTGAGCCCTATCCAATCCGCCTCGATCCAGCAGGTCGCGGACGATGTCGGGCGACTCGTCCACAAAGACACCGACCATCGTCGGGGCACCCTCACCCAGTTCGTCCCTGAGCGCTACGATAATCTCAGCCGTCGCTTTAGCAGACACGTAGCGCGGGCTGCGATCGTAAAGGATAAAGCCTAGCATGTCTGCGCCCGCCAGGGCCGAAGCGCGGGCATCGGCCAGCGTGGTATTCCCGCAAATTTTTACGTACATGGAGATGCTTTCGTCACCAGAGTAAAGATAGGTCGCTCCCCTAATTATCAAAGGGGGGAAGCAGCCTGTCAAGCTGTCACACCAGGCCGCAGGCTGCAAGGCCGAAAAATAGGAGCAAAGTAAGCCCCCAACGCCGCATGGCTACTCTGAAAAGCCAGGCATTTCAGGCAACCATTGTTGGATTTTTCTCTGACTATTGTGGTATACTTGCTCTGCGTTAGGTCCAGTCCTTAACAAACACTGGCACTTTGTTTTGTCTGCGCTATACGCTGGTGAAAGAATGATGCAACATCCCATGACGATTGTAGTAGTGGACGACACAGCCGATCATCTTGAGCTATTGGCTGAATTTATTGGCGAATTGCGCCCGAATGCAACGGTCTGTCTGCTGCGGAACGGGCTTGAATTGCCAACCTGCTTGGAAAGCAAGCCGGTAGACCTCGTGTTGATGGATTTAATGATGCCCTCTATCAATGGCTACGACCTGGTACGAAAGGTGCGGGGCGCGGGCCGATGGTCCGACCTGCCCATCGTGGCAGTCACTGGCTTGCGGCGCAGTGACCACCACGAGTCGTTACAGGAGGCGGGCTTCAGCGATTGTATCAGCAAGCCCTATGAGATAGAGGAGCTAGCACGGGTGCTGGACCAACTGCTGCCAAGGAACAATAGTAGCTCTGCTGCGGCAGAGCGCATCCTACAGGATGCCTAGCTCCTGGAGCAAAGTAAGAGTGCCCGCCAGATCATAAAGAGCGTTCAGGTCCATCTCTGGCAGGGTCATCTCAGCCAGGGGCGGCAATGCTGAATCAGCGGGAATCCCTGCTACGAGGGGATACTCCTTTGTCTCATCACGGAAATAGTGCTGCGCCTCCTCCGAGAGGAGGAACCGGATAAAGGCTTCCGCCGCCTCCGTGTGCGTGGCGGAGTTTAGAATCCCTACACCGGCCACGTTTACCATAGAGCCAATGTCCCCCCCTGGGAAGAAGTAATTGCGAGCCGTAACCCCCTCCCCTTCCTCCGCCAGTTTACGTGCAAGATAATAGTGATTGACAAAGCCCACCGATATCTCGCCATTCGCCACTGCCTCGACGATGGCATTGTTGTTGGCGTAAACCTTCGGATTGTTGGCCTGGACACCAAGCAGCCACTCGCGGGCTACCTCTTCCCCCTCTGTCACGCGCAGGGCGGTGACGAAGGCCTGGAACGAGCCATTGGTGGGCGCCCAGCCGATCTGCCCTTCCCATCGTGGGTCAGTGAAGTCCAAAATACTAGCCGGAAGATCCGCCTCGCTTAGCTGCTCTGTGTTGTACACCACAACCCGTGCCCGCCCGGTGACGCCGATCCACTCACCATTCGGCGCACGGAAAGCGGCTCCGACCTGCTCCAGCATGTCGGCGGGTAGGGGGCGCAGCCTTCCTTCTCCAGCAAGGGCACCCATCGCACCCGCATCCTGCCCAAAGAACAGGTCGGCTGGGCTGTTCGCCCCCTCTTCCAGGATGGTGGCCGCCATCTCCGCCGTGTCCCCATAGCGCACGGCTACCTCGATCCCCGTTTGCTGCTCGAAGAGGTCCATCAAGGGTCCCACAAGCTCCTCGCTGCGCCCGGAGTAAACAAGCAGTTCGCCCTCCGCCCCCTCGCTGGACGCATCCTCCTGTGAGGTGCCGTCCGTGGGCTCGGGGTCAGCCTCGGGGTCGGCCTCAGGTGCCGGAGCAGGCTCGGTGGCAGAGGCGTCGGGTGGGGAGGTTTGCGGGGTAGCGGTGCCCCCACACCCCAGCAGGAGCAGCATGAGGAGCAACAGCAAGCTTCCACGTAAGGGTGAGTTAACTAAAGATTGCATAGGGTTTGAATCTCTTTCTGTTTGTGAAAAGTGGCACATGACAACGCATGACCGCGAGAAGGCTCAAGAAGTAGGGTATTCTGATGAGGTTGCTTTTGAGGAAGCCCTCTAGCAATGCCCTGGCTCCGCGCGCTACTATAGTGAGGCAGTTAGCCAAAGTCAAGCAAATTGGTCAAGATTAGCAGAATCTCTAATCTTCTAACTGCGGTTAAAAATCACCCTTCCCCTTTTTGGAGTCCTTAATGTCTCGTCCCGTCAGCGCTCGTGAGGAGGATTATCTAAAGGCTATCTTCAAGCTCTCGCACGGTCAGAACACCCCTGTATCGCCGGGGGCATTGGTGGAGCGCCTGGGCGTCTCCAGCGCCGCCGTGACCCGGATGACCCAGCATCTAGCCACGGCAAAGCTTTTACATCGCACGGCGTATCAGGGCGTGTACCTGACCGAGGAGGGGCGTCAGCATGCGCTGCGGGTACTTCGCTTTCACCGGCTCGGTGAGGTATTCATGGTCGAACAGTTAGGCTACGACTGGTCTGAGGTGGACGAGGTAGCCGACGAGTGGGAACACGCGATGACGGAGTCGTTCGCCGTCCGGCTGGAGCAATTGCTTGGTTTTCCTGTTGCCTGCCCCCACGGAGACACCATCCCGACCGCTGACCTGCAAATGCGAGCCGTGCGCGAGCGGCCTTTGACTACGCTGCTTGTCGGCCAGGAGGCACTCATCAACCGCGTGGTGGGGGATGCCGCGATGCTACACTATCTGAAGGAGCATGACCTGCTTCCAGGTAAACCCATCACGCTGCTGGAGCGGCAGTTGACAGGGGGGCTGCTCACCGTTCAACGTGGCCCCATGCATGTGTTGTGCAGCACGCTGGTGGCAGGCGCCATCTTCGTGCGTCCTGCGCTACACGGGGAGGAGGGCGCAGGGGAGAGCGATTCGCCTTCTGCTTGCTGAGCGGCCCCTGCTGGGCTACCATGTTTCACCTGCCATGCTCGTCTGGCAGCCGTTTTCCGATACTATGAACTCCCCTACAAGGACTTATTTCATGCAGCATCGCGTTTCCCAGAGGTCAGGGCGGGCCATCATGCCGGTCGCCCTGTTGGTTGTAGGTTTCGTTTTTCTAATGGCGCTGGGCCTACTCGTGCCTGCCACACTGGCTGCGCCGCCAGCAGAGTGGCCTACCCTCTCCTTCGAGCCAGTGGTCAGTGACCTGCAGGAAATCACGCAGGTGACCCATGCCGGCGATGGGAGCGGCCGATTGGTCATCCTGGAGCGCCCTGGCAGGATTCGCCTGCTTCAGGATGGCGCCCTGCTGCCCACGCCCTTCCTCGACATCACAGATCGAGTCAGCCTGACCACCTTCGAGCAAGGGATGCTAGGAGTAGCCTTCCCGCCTGAATACGCCAGCAAGGGCTACTTCTATGTCTTCTACACCAACCTTGACAATCGCTCCGTGCTAAGCCGCTTTTATGTGGCTGATGGAACGCCAAACCAGGCTGACCCGTCCAGCGAGGAGCGGTTGCTCATCGTTCCTCAGGTAAGTGGGCATCACTACGGCGGTCAAATCGCCGTTTAGCCCGAATGATGGATATCTGTACATTTCCACAGGCGACATCACTGCGCTCAACCCGGCGCAGGATCCCTCCAGCCTGCTGGGCAAGATTCTGCGCCTGGATGTGGAGTCGGGGGTTGAGCCCTATGCCATCCCTCCAACCAACCCCCTGTTGGGGCAACCCGATGCACGGGGCGAGATTTGGGCCCTCGGGCTGCGCAACCCCTGGCGCTTCAGTTTCGATCGAGCCACCGGCGACCTGTACATCGGTGATGTGGGGGAACTAGAGTGGGAAGAAGTTGACTTCCAGCCCGCCGCGAGCACGGGCGGCGAGAACTATGGCTGGAAGCCCATGGAAGGAACCCACTGCTACCCGGAGGGCAGCCAGTGTGATCCCACAGGGTTTACGCCGCCCGTTTGGGAGTACAATCACACGGTGGGGTGCTCGGTAACCGGCGGCTTCGTGTACCGGGGGAGCGAGTTCGCCCTGATGGAAGGGGTCTACTTCTACGCCGATTACTGTGGTGGGCAGGTGTGGGGGCTCCGGCAGGACGGTGGAGAGTGGCAGAATCAGGAGCTCGCCGATACAGATTTCTTTATCACCTCCTTTGGCGAGGATGAGGCGGGCGAGTTGTATCTGGCCGACTACGGTAGCGGCACCGTCTATCGCCTGGTGGATCTTGAATCCAGTGATACGGTGGTCGAGGTGAGCAACTTCGAGTTTGCGCCCTACACGAGCACCATCCAGACAGGCGAGACGGTGTCATGGAACAATGTCCAGGGCTTCCATGACATACAAGCCGACGACGGCTCCTTTTCGAGCGGCCCCCCCGCTGCCGCCCCATGGCTTTACAGCCATACCTTTGCCGAGGCAGGGACGTATGCCTACTACTGCTCGATTCATGGCGGCCCTGGCGGCGAAGGCATGTCGGGCGTCGTCGTCGTCGAGCCGGAAGTGCTACCGACGATGAGGGTGGAGCGGATGGTGATACGGGGCCGGCCTTTCGGGGAGCAAAATCGTGTCATGGGGTATGCCCTGGTCAAGGATGGGGAGGGTAACCCAGTTGCCAACGCCGCCGTCGAGGCACGATGGCGATTGCCGGATGGTACTATCGTGACCAAACAGTCATTGACCTCTCCGGAGGGCGTTGTGCCCTTCTCAACGATCGGACCCGATGGCGTTTATACCCTCCAGCTTCTTAGCGTGGTCAAGGCGGGTTTAACGTTTGATGCGGAAAACAGCATTCTTATCAAGCGTGCCGTCATTCAGTAAGGAGAGATTAAAGATGGGATCTAGCACTCCAACCAGGCAGGAGAAGGCGCAGTCGGCCTGCCTGGCGACTTTTACTGGGACTCCTGCTCATCCTGGGGGGCGGCCTCCTGGCCCAACCCCCCGTGACTGCCCAGAGCGAGGTGGAGTGGCCGGAGCTTATTTTCACACCGATTGCGAGCGGGCTGGCATCGCCGCTTGGCATCGCAAATGCAGGGGATGGTAGCGGTCGCCTGTTCGTGATCGAGCAAGCGGGCAAGATTCGGATTGTCCAGGATGGGGTCCTTCTGGCAACGCCCTTTCTGGACATCCAGAGCAAGACCAGTTGCTGCAGCGAGCGTGGCCTGCTAGGGCTGGCCTTCCCACCGGGCTATGCCAGCAAGGGTTACTTTTATGTCAACTACACAGACAATGCCGGCGATACCGTCGTGGCCCGCTACCAGGTAACCGCTGACGCCAACATAGCGGACCCGGACAGCGAAGCGATCATCTTGACGGTGGATCAACCCTTCGCCAACCACAACGGCGGGCACCTGAGCTTCGGCCCGGCGGATGGCTTGCTGTACATTGGAATGGGCGATGGCGGCTCTAGCAACGACCCACAGGGCAACGGGCAGAATCTCGCCACGCTTCTCGGTAAGCTACTGCGCATTGATGTAGAATCGGGCGTGGAGCCGTATGGCATCCCGCCAACCAACCCCTTCGTCGGGACGCCGGGCGCGCGCGGAGAAATTTGGGCGCTGGGGCTGCGCAATCCCTGGCGCTTTACCTTTGACCGCGCCACGAACGATTTGTTCATCGGCGATGTGGGCCAGAATGCCTGGGAGGAAATTGATTTTCAGCCAGCTACGAGCAACGGCGGCGAAAATTATGGCTGGCGCTGCTATGAGGGCAACCACCCGGCCAACCTGACGGGGTGCCCCCCCATCGCGTCGTTTACCTTCCCGATAGCCGAGTACAGCCACAGCAGTGGCTGTTCCGTAACCGGAGGCCATATCTACCGAGGGCTGATGTATCCCCGCATGCAGGGAGTCTATCTGTATGGGGATTACTGTTCTGGCCGGGTGTGGGGCCTACAGCAGGTGGATGGCACCTGGCAGAACCAACTTCTGACGGACACCTCCTACAGCATCGCCACCTTTGGGGAGGATGAGGCGGGAACGTTGTACCTTTCCAACATTTCCAACGGGACAGTGTACGAGATTAGCGACTCGGTGGTGGCTGTGCCGATGCGTTCCGCCGCCATCGTTCTGCAAGATCGCCCGGTGGGCAACGGATATGTTGTCACCGGCCAGGTGGCGGTGCGCGACGAGGCTAATGCACCCGTTGCCGGTGCCAAAGTGGAAGTTGAGTGGCGCCTGCCGGGCGGCGCGGTTCGCCTGCAGAGCGCGACCACCAACGATCAGGGCATCGCCCTGTTCCGGGCGGCAGGCGGCGCGGGCATCTATCGCCTGACCGTCATGGACGCGTTCCGATCAGGCTACATATTTGATCCCGAGGGAAGCGTCCTGACACGAGCACACCGCGCCGTCCGCTAAGGAACGTACCCCATAAGAAAAGGAGCGCTCCGAGCAAGCGGGGGCGCTCCTTCTACTTTACCCTTGCTCCGGGGCGAGGCGCTACCGAAAGAGCCAGTTCATGTTGCCGGCAAACCCCTTGCGCGCGGCGAACCGCGCTTCCTGAATCTGTCCCCGCTCGATGCGAAAGGTGCCGGTGCCCTTCAGGCTGGGAATCTTGAACATCTGCAGGCGGCGGCTCGTGCCATCGAGATGGACCACCACGGTGTCCTCCTCCGCCTCCACTACCTCAAAGCTGCTCACCTGGATACCTGCGTCAAAACGCTCCTGGTGCCACTCCTCGATAGCCTGCTTGCCCCGATAGTTGCTGAACATGAACTCCACCTCCGCTTCGTCATCGAAGAATGCCAGACAGCGTGGCAGGTCCTTCGCCTCGAAGGCCTCCATGTAAGATTCAATGACAGCTTGCGGCTCTGCCTGTTCCATGTTGTCTCCCTTTTAATATCGGCGCCCGTGGCGCGCTTGGATAACCATCACATCGAGAGGTGGCGCAGGCTGATCCCCTGCTCGATGAGTGGATCGGTGTCGCGCCCCAGGACGCGCATGCGCTCAGCAATCCACGCCTCCAGTTCTGCCTCCATGCTGGCGGCTACCTCCGGCTGCTCGTCCACCAGGTTGTGGGCCTCGGTGGGGTCGGCTAGCAGGTCGTAAAGCTCCCGCAGGGGGCCGCCATCCAGCCCTGGATCACGCGCCAGAATAAACTTGTGGGTGTGGGTGCGCAAGCTCCACTTAGATTGCCAGGTGGATTCCAGGCTGACGACCCGCTCGTGCCCCCCCTCGGTCGCCTCGCCAGTGAGGAGCTTCCAGGCGCTGCGCCCATCCATCGTGCGGGGGACGCGCAACCCCGCCCCCTCCAGCAGCGTCGGGGCGACATCGGTCGTCTGAAGCATCTGGGGAACACGCACCCCCTGCGGCAGCCGACCCGGCCATCGGGCGATGAGCGGCACGTGGATGGTGTTGTCATAGAGCCCGTGGTGATCAAAGAAGATGCCGTGCTCGGTCAGGCTGGTCCCATGATCCGACACGAAGACGATCAGGGTCCGCTCGGTCAGCCCCAACTCGTCCACCGTGCCGACCAACTCCCCGATGGCGTCGTCCAACCCACGAATTTCCTGGTCATACAACGCGACGACGTACTCCGGGTCGGTTACCTTGCCATCAGGGCGACGCAGCCAGGTGTCGCGCGCCAGAGCGCCCAGCGGATGGCGCCACCACTCGTCCAACTCGTGGTTGGCCGGGTCAGTGGGGTTGCCCTCGTAGAACAACCCACGATGGCGGGCGGGGGGGTTCAGCGGGTAGTGCGGATCCCAATAGTGGATGAAAAGAAAGAATTGCTCGTCCGCATGGCGGCGCAGCCAGGGGATGGCGCGCCCGTTCAATTCTTCAGCGGTCACCGCCAGGGTCAGGCCACGCCGCACACTGGGGTCCAGATAAAACTCATAGCCGCGCCCAAACCAGGCGCGGGCGCGCCACAGATTATCCACCGCGCAGGTGGTATAGTCCGCCTGCAAAAGCAACTCGGGCAGGGTCGGCGTTTCCCGCGACAGCTCAGCACGGCCACCGTGGCTAACGACACCATGTGTCATGGGGTGCTGGCCAGTGTAATAGGTAGTGAAGGAGGGGTGGGTGGGAATCCCCGCGCAAAACATCCGCTCGCACAACACACCCTCGCTCGCCAGGCGGTCAATGTTGGGGCTGGTGTCGCGCGGGTAGCCGTAGCAGTGCAGATGGTCCGCACGCAGCGTGTCCACACCAATGAAGATAATATTAGGTCGTTCAGGCATCGAGGCTCCTACAAAAAAGAGTGGGGCCTGGAAGGCGCTCGCCCTCCAAGCCCCAGGGTGGTTGCCCGCGATTAGTTGATGCTCGCCGCGGGGAGCAGACCAAGCCTTGAAAGCTCGATCCGCCTCTCCAGCTTATCGAGCAGGGCTTCCAGGTCCGTCACGCGCCAGTCAGGCAAAAGTGTAGCCTGGCTGGTATGCAAGGCAAGGCGAAGCTGGGCGAGGCGCTGTCGAGCAGCGGTGGCATCGCCCTGTGCCAGCGCCAGGCGGGCCTCGTCCAGCGCTGCCACCACAGTACGAGCGGCGGCGGGCGTCACGGCAGTGCCGGGGCGCGCCCAGCGCCTGACCGTTGCGGATAGCTCCTGGAAGGTCATGGTGGGCGCCAACGATGGGACGCGCACCAGGTTGGAGGCGGGGGAACTGCGGTGCTGTCCGTCCTCGGCCAGCAGGTAATAATGATAGAAGTGCTCGTCCAACCGGACCGAGTCGTCTACATAGAACGGACGGGTGGTGCTGCCAACCTGCATGAAGGAGCCGGGCAACCACGCCTCGCGATCCAGCTCTGCGATGCCGAGCGTCTCATTCGAGGTAAAGGTGGCGCGGAAGACGCGATAGCGGAGCGCTCCGTCCACCGGCTCCCAGGACAACAAGGTACGACCGCCAATCACCTCTGCCTCTGCACGGACGGGGGCAGCCAGCGTCGGCTCCTCGTGGTCCGCTAGCCAGACGCGCAGCCCGTAGTAGGAGTTCTGCGCCCCCAGGAACATGCCATACGGGGTCGAAGCAAACGTGCGGGCCGACTCGTTGAAGATATCGCCGAAGCCGGTATCGGTGATGGGCGTATACTGCACCCCGTCACGCGTGCCATACAAACTGAAGCCGTACTCCCCAGCAGTGATGTTGCTGATGATCGGAATATCGCGGTAGGCAGTGCTATTGTCATTGGTACCCACGTAGAAGCTGCCATTGTGCGTTTGCAGGCGGTGCATGTGGATGTTGAAGTACCAATCGAAGCCATCCCCGAAACCGCTGAGTGGCGCAATGACATTCCCTTCCACATCCGTACGAGCCGACCCCACCAGAAGGTCCCACGTGTCGTCCGGATTCACGCGGAGCAGTTCCGCAGGCTGGTTCGTGCCCGCATACAGGCGCCCCTCGAACTCCTCAAAGTCAGTGATCGTCTTGCTTTGGGGGCGGAACCCGCCGTTCGTGAGGACCGGGATATACTGATAGGGGACTACGCCCGTAGCGGTTGTCTTATAGATGGTGTAGCCCGGCGCGGTCGGGTCGGGCGGAAGCGGGTTATCCCCGGTTCCCAGGTAGAGATACCCGTTGAAGGGCGTCATGGAAGCTATGGACATCGAGGGCGGCGTCACCTGCCGGAAGGCATCGTTGCCTTCCGAAGGGTTTGCTGATTCGATCACGCAGCCGTCGCCATACCCGCCCCCCGCTACGATGTACAGCTTGTCATTGTAAGTCGTCATCTCGCGGAAGCCGTAGATGCGCTCGTGGTCAATGCAGTTGACGCGATTGTCAAGGTCCCCCATGAAGGTGCCGGGGTCCTGCGGGATAGGCTCGAAGGTGGTGCCGTCGTTCGAGTAAAGGATGCGCGGGTAGGGGAGGGCCTGTCCGGTATCGCTTGGCTCGTTGAAGTCGCGTGAGCTATAGCCTGCCACGTACAGGGACGAACTGCCATCCGGCTCTTCAAAGGTAGCCATGCCGCGGTAGCCAATGTCGGGCGAGACAAACTGGCCTGGATGGTCGGGGATGGGGATGTTTTCCGGTGCCTGATACAGCCGCACCCAGGAGGCTGTGGCTGGGGTCCAGCGCCATATTTCTGCTTGAAGGGGCAGTTCCTGAGGGGTCGGGGCGCAGTCCAGATCCGCATCGTTGGGCGGATAGGGAATGTAAGAGAGGTACGCTGCCTGGATGGCTGCCTGGAAGCAGGCATACGCGCGCCCAGTGCCCACATACAAATGATCGTTCCACCACTGCATGGACCAGGCAACGCTGTTCTGGCGGTCGCCAAAGCCCTGCGGGGCTATCTCGGTGAAATCTTCCGCGCCAAAAAGGTCATACCCCGCCTCTGGGCCGTAGACCAGCGGAAGATACATTTGCTGCGCCTCTCCCCCCTGCCCGCGCGCGGTCGGCTGCGACAATAGCCAACCGCTGCCAATCAGCAACAGCCCTATGGCTAACAAACTGAACGTACGTTTAGTCATTCCTGCTCTCCCTCTATAGGACATGGGCAACGCGCCCGATAGGTCGGCAGCATGGGCGGGGCATCCCTGCCCCGCCCAGCCCCACTGACCCCTGTCTAGTCCAGCGCCGACGGCGCCAGCAGCCCCACCTTCGCCAGCTTGGCCCGCTGTTCCAATTGAAGCAGCAGCGATTCCGCATCCGCCACGCGCCAGGATGGCAGGGCGGCGGGGGGCTGGCTCTGCATCATGTCGCGCAGGCGTGCCACCCGCAGTAACACGCCATCCACATTACCAGCCGCAGCATCCCGCCGCGCCTGAGCCAGCAGGGCGCTGCTTTCGTCAGCCACTGCCACCCCGTTGGTGGACCAGCGGGCCAACTGGCCCTGAACGTGGCCCAGCGTCACCGTGGCGGCCAGCGAGGGCACCCGCGCAAAGTTGGACGTGCCGGAGACCGCGCCCGCTGCATTTTCCGCAACGACATAGTAATGATAGAAGTGGCTTTCGGGTCGGGCGGTCACGTCCAGGAAGTAAGGATGAGCGGTCACCCCCATCTCCACAAACGCACCGGGCAACCAGGCATCCGCCTCCACCTCTGCAATACCAAGCTCCGCATTGGAGGTGAAGGTAGAGCGGAAGACGCGATAGCGCGTTGCCCCTGCCACCGGCTCCCACGCCAGAACGGCGCGCCTCTGCCCCGCCACCTCGCCCGACAGGCTCGTTGGTGCAGAAAGCCCCGCCGCGGCAGGCAACCCCTGCCACACCCGCAGCCCATAGTAGTTATTCTGTGTGCCCAGGAACAGCCCGTACCGTGTGGAAGCAAAGGTGCGTGCTGACTCGCTATACGGATCGTCCAGGCCCTGGATCGTGATCGGCGTGTACGAGGTGCCATTCACCGTCGAGTACAGATCAAACCCGTACTTGCCCCGCGCAATCAGGTCAAACGGACGGATATCGCGCAGTGCAGTGCTGTGATCGTTGGTGCCGACATAGAGCACCCCCTCGTGGGACTGCATCCGATGGACGTGGATGTTGAGCGCCCAATCGAAGCCATCCCCGAAACCGCTCAGCGGCGTCAGCGTCTCGCCATTCGGGCAGGTGCGCGGGTCCCCCATCAGCAGGTCCCATGTATCATCCGGGTTGACGCGGATCAACTCGGCAGGCTGGTTCGTGCCGGCATAAAGCCGGTTGCGGAACTGCATGAAATGCGTGATGGTCTTGCTGTCGGGGCGGCACCCGCCATCGGTGACCACCGGGGTAAAGGTGTAAGGCAGCGTTGCCTGGGCGGTGGTCTTGTAGATAGTATAGCCCGGCACCCCTGGCACGGGCGGAATTGGATTCTCGCCGGTTCCCAGGTAGAGATAGCCGTTGAAGGGCGCCATTGAGGCGATGTCCATCTCGTAGGGGGTAATTTGCCGGAAGGTGCTGTTGCCAAGCTCCGGATCGTCGGACTCGATCACGCAGCCGTCGCCATAGCCGCCCCCGGCCACAACGTACAGCCGCCCGTCATAGCTAGTCATCTCGCGGAAGCCGTAGACACGATCATGGTCCTCACAGTCCACCGTGTCGTCAAGCTCGCCCAGGAAGGTGCCCGGGTCCTGGGGGATGGGCTCGAAGGTAGTGCCATCAACCGAGCGCAGGATGCGTGGGTAAGGCAGAGCCTGAGTGTCCTCGCCCGGCTCGTTGAAATCCCGCGAGCTATAGCCTGATACATAGAGCGCTAGTTGCCCGCTCGCCTCGCGATGCGTGGTCATGCCACGGAAGCCCACATCGGGGGACACGAACTTTCCGGGGTGACCCGGAATCTCGATATTTTCGGGCGATTGGTAGACTCGATCCCACGCGTTGGTGGCCGGGGTCCAGCGCCAGATTTCTGCCTGGAGGGGTAGATCCTGGGGCGTGGGGGCACAATCAATTTCTGGATCGCGCGGGGGGTACGGAAGGAAGGGATAGTAGACTTGCTGGATCGCTGCCTGGATACAGGCGTAGGAGCGACCCGTGCCAACGTACACATGCTGCTTCCACCAGGCCATGGACCAGGCCACGTTGTTCTGGCGATCACCGAAGCCCTGGGGCGCGCTTTCCACAAAGTCTGATGCGGTCAGCGGCTGCGGGGGGAGCAGGGTCTCCGCAGAAGCAGGCTCCTGCGGCTCCTGCGCCGACGCAGAGGGGGCGGGCTGTCCCAGCAGAACGCCCAGCATCAGGAACAAAACGCCAATTACCAACCATCGGACGGATTGCCTCACCATATGCGACTCGCTTTCACTAAAGGGGGGAAAACGACTGACAAAGCCTGAACAATCGGTTCCTGTCGTAGCGAAAAGTACCCAGGGGGTTGTAAAGAGGAAGGAGCGGCGTAGCAGCGATAGCAGGTGAATTTATACCTGGGATGCGACCTGACGGCCAGCTACAACTTGCCACATAGCTTAGCAGAATCGTCCATTCTGGCAAAGGAATCGCTACGTTTATACTGGCTGCTTGAAACAGGGTTGTCTCGCCTTTGCTACGCCTCATACCCCATCGCCCTAAAATAAGGCAGCAACCGCTGCCGAATCTGTGGCCGCTGCCGCTCGACCTCGGGCAGAAGGCGCACGGGGCGCGGGTTCACCAGCCCATCTAGCGCCAAAGGCAAAGGGGAAGCTACCCCCAGAAAGGAGAGGATGCTCGAGACTGTCTGATCAGGTGCCTCGCACAGGGTCTCGTATTTGACGCTGATGTAGTCACTGGGGGGAACGGAGCCGACGTGATCCAGAAAGTAGCGCGTCGCCCGCGATGCATGGCGCATGACGACGCGCAACCCTAGGCCCAGCCGCGGCGAGAAGAGGAGTTTGCCCCCGTAAAACCGCAGCCGATTCTTCAGCAGTTCCCGATACCACTCAGCGATCAGCGCATGGTACTCGTTGCGCCCCTCGAACATGGAGCGGCTGGCCTTGAGTTGCGAGTTGATCACATGGGTGGGATGGCGGTGCAGGAAGATGAAGCGGGCTTGGGGAAACACCTGCTTGAGATAGACAAAGTTCATCAGATCCCAAGGATTCTTCAGCAGAAGCGGCTTGTTGCCCCCGGAGACAAGCTGCACCTTTCTAGCGAACGTCATGAATCCTTCCAGATTGTCTGGCTTCAGTTGGGGGCGGATCCCCCCGTTGTCCAGAGCAAAGCCGTATTCCTCCGGCAGGTCAGGGGTGACCTTCACCCCATCAAAGATGCGATCGGTCAGCCCCAACGCCTGAAAGAGCGCTGTCACCTCCCCGTGCGCTTCGTCCGTCGTGCCAAGGGTATGGTGGAAGAGCAGGTCATCCCGTTTGACTATGTGAAAGGCTGTGACATAGCTGAAGCGGCCCGTCGCCGTGAGAAGCTGATAAAGCAGGGTAGTCCCGGAGCGATGGTCGCCCAGGATGAAAACCGGGTCAAATGTCACGGTTTGTAGCAGCGGCAGATAGGGCGCATCGCGCGTACTGTCCAGCGCGAACGCTCCGTGATGGTTGCGGCCCATGCACTTCCTCGACCAATCGCTAGGGGGTCACGTGGGGTTCCCGCGGCTCGGTGGCCTCGCGGGCTAGGCCAAGGTACTCCGTCGGACGCTCGCCAGAAATGGCAAGCTCGTTCAGGTGGGCAGGCGCGGCACCGCTGGAAAAAATGGTGCGCCGCATCCGCCATCGGTAGATCCGCTCAAAGCTTTCGCCCGGAAGGTACTTGCGCGCCGATATAAGCAGTTTGGCACGCCAGCCTACTACATATCGAAGGCGCGGGCGCCGGGCGACCAGGGCCCTGTGTATCACCTCAGCCACGTCAGCGGGCGTGATGCGGTTGGCATTGAGGATGCCATCCACCATCTCTTCATGCTGGGCAAACCAGCGATAGTAGGGGCTGTCGGGGCTGGTCGCCGCCTTGGCCCGGCCACGATGGACTGTAAAATGAGGGGACATCACAAGGCCCGGCTCGATCAGCGAGACGTGGATGCCGAACGGAATCATTTCCAGCGACAACGCTTCCCCAAAGCCTTCCAGCGCGAACTTGCCGGAGCAGTAGCCGCTCAGAGTCAACGAAGCAATGCGCCCCCCTGCCGAGGTGATGATAAGAATGTGGCCACGCCGCGCCGCACGGAGGTGCGGCAACAGCGCGCGCGTGACTGCCATGACGCCAAAGACGTTCACATCATACAGCCGCCGCAGTTCCTCATCGGAGATGTCCTCGAAGAAGCCGCGCAGCCCCAACCCGGCGCTGTGAACTACCCCGTAGAGACTACCCGCCTCGGCGACCACCGTTTCGACTGCACGGGTGATGCTGGCCTCGTCCGTCACATCCAACGGCAGCACGCGGAGCGCGACGCCATGCGCACTGGCGGCGGCCTCGATATCTGCCTGCTGCGCCGGGGTCGGGGCGGTGGCAAAGACCTGGAAGCCCCGCCCCGCCAGGAGCAGGGCGGTAGCCAGCCCGATGCCGCTCCCCGCGCCCGTTATCAGGATACTGTCTGCCAAGATTCCTTCTCGCTATCTCAGGGGCGCGTCACGGCTCCCTATCGTCCGTTGGAAAGAAGGAGCGAATGTGCTCCGCTAACAGGTCCGGCTGGTCCAGCGGGCTGAAATGGCCGTGCTCCGCTGCCGGAAGAAGGATAGGCTCGCAGTTGGTCAACAGCCCTTCGAGCACCTCGTAGGAATGGATGTAGGGCGAGCCCTTGTCATAGATGAGCAACTTCGGGTGAGGGATGGTCGCCAGATTTTCCAGCGTCATCTCGTTGACAACCTCGTAATCGCTCATCATCGTCGTCTCGTTCAGCAGCCGCTCCACCGAGTCCTTCTTGCGGGGCAACCCCTTGGCCGGCCCGTAGACAACGGGCACTTCCGCGCTCATCTTGACCATGTAGCCTATGTCACGCCAGTGCTCGCGCGGCACCTGCATCCCTGTGTACCGCTCGATCGTCTCCGCCCAGAAGCGCCAGCCCTCCCAATCCTCGGCCTTGCGAAGCTTGACCAGGGCCGGAATGTTCACCTCGATGAGCATCAAGCGGCGCACGCGCTCCGGGAAAAGCAGGGCAGTGTGCAAGGCGATATCCGCCCCAAAGCTGTGGCCGGCAAGATACGCCTTTTCAATGCCCAGGGCATCCATCAGCGCTATCAGATCGTGTGCCATGTCGCGGGTGGTATAGCCAGTGGGCGGGGCGTCCGAGCGCCCATGCCCGCGCAGGTCGTAGGTCGTGACGCGATAGTGCTGCCGGAGGATGGGCACCATCTTCAGGTGCCAGACGGCAAGGTTGCCCGCCAACCCGTGCAGCATGACAATGTCCGGCCCCGACCCTACCTGCCAGTAATGAAAGTCAATTCCATCTATGTTAATCTTCGACATTCGCTACTCCACATACCCTAACGCACGCAACCGACGCATCATCTCTTCTTCGGCCTCGGCGTTCAGGGTGCCTTCCTCGCTATCCGGAGCCGGGCTACCCGTCTGGGGGTTTGCCTGCTGATCGGTTGTAGCGTTGTCCGCGGCGGCGCCTGCGTTTTCTGCTTCAAGGTTGTTTGGCTCGGTCATAGGTAGTTCCTGTCTAGCAATATCAGGTAATGGCGGAAAGGGGCAAGGATGCTCCTCGCTCCCTGCGCTAAAACGTCCGGCTACTCCACGTAGCCGAGGGCGCGCAGCCTCATCATCATTTCTTCTTCTTCAGCGGCATTGTAGATAGGGTCGTCGTCCTCGGTTCCACTGTCCGGCCCCCCTGCACGCCCTCCCTGCCCGACTCGGATGGGTTGGGAATGCAGCGCCTCTGGCAGCAGGGCAGCCTGGGGGACTGTGCCCTCTAGCTCTGCAGGGACAGTCACGTCTAGGGTGTACAGAAGCAAAGAGGGCACATCCACTATGGAAAGCTCCTCCAGGGCGGCCCCTTGGGCCAGCAACGGCCCGCGTGCCGCAAAGACGCCGAGCGCCGCGTGCGTGCCGGTGGGTTGCGGACGCGGCGTCACCGCCTCAGCAGAGGCCAGAATCGAGATCAGGCCACCGTCCTGCAACTCCAATGTAAGGTCTGGCGCCAGTGCCAAATAAGGTCCTTCAAACACCTCCTCGCGCCTCCAGACAGCCGCGACGACGGGTTGGCCGTCGTGTGGGTCGCGCAGGGTCAACAGTCCCTGGATTAGTCGCTCTCGCAGCGGCTCGTACGCAGCGTCCGGCACGCCATGGGGGGTCTCCTCGCTCTGTCGAACGATGTGGATGCCGTTGCCGCTCGGCATGGGCGCATAGGCAACCGTGTGGTCCCAATCCATCTGGTAAACGTGGCGGGCAATCTGCCCCACGCCCAGGGTAGCGTCCTCAGAGGGCAACTGCCCCTCCCCGTCGCGCCAACGGAGCACCCCCTGCTCGGCGAGCCAGGCGTTGACGAAGAAGGTGCGCACCTGCGGCCCAAAGCCGTGGTCCGAGGCGATGACGATCGTGGCATCAGGCCCGGCCAGAGCGCCAATCTCGGCCATGAGCCGATCTACGGTGCGGAAGTAGGCCAGGCACTGCTCGCGTACCCGCCACTCCCACGGCTCGGTCAGGGTAGCTTCCAACTCGGGGTCAATGAAACGCCAGCAGAGGTGCTGGAGCTTGTCCACCCCGTCAAAGAGGACGGCGGTCAGTTCGGTGGGGTCCGTCTCCATCAGGTGGCGCAGCACGTTGAACCACTGCTGCTCGCGCCGGATGTGCAGGGCGATCCACTCCTCGTACTCGTCCTGCGCGCATCCTTCCAGCGCCTTTTCCTCATGGGACATATCCATAGCCAGTTCGCGCGGGTTGAAGCCTGGCAGCCCTTTGAGCTGATCGTACAGCTCGCGGGGGCGGCAACCGAGGCGCAACTGCTTCCAGGGCATAAAGCCGCCGGGCACCACGTAGCCATCAATAGCGGGCGCGGGAAAGGTGAGCGGGAAGTTTAGCACGGTAGCACGGCACCCCTCGTGGTTGGCGAGGGACCAGATCATCTCCGTCCCGACATCGCGCGAGGTCAAGAAGCGAATGTGCGGGCTACCTGCCCTCTCGCGGCGGAAGAAATCGAAGATTCCGTGCGCGCCAGGGTTGCGCCCCGTCATCAAGGTGGTCCAGGCAGGGGGCGTGAGCGCCGGGATGGTCGAGCGCAGGGGGGCACGCACCCCCTCTGCTATCAACGCCTGCAAGAACGGCATCTCTCCTGCCTCCATCAGCCTGTCAAGCACATGAAACGTTGCGCCGTCAAGGCCAATGAGTACCGTGCGCTTCATCAGGCTGTCGCCTTTCCAGCAAGCGTCGGAGCCGATGCGGCATTCAGACTCTGATGGATGAAGTTGATCCACTCTTCAACGGTGATGTCCGGCTGCTGCCGCTGGCCCACCTCCGCAAAAAACTCGTGGAAGGGCAACACGCGGTCGTACAACTCCTGAATCGAGGTGCCGAGCACCACCACATCGAGCGACTCAAAGCCCAGATCGCTGAACATGCGCGTCCCCATCTCGATTTCGCCGCTGTACTCCCAATCGTCTGCCAGGTCGGCCAAGAGCGGCAAGATGTCCGCTTCTACCTGATCTCGACTTATCATGGCTCGCTTCCTCTCTATAACTTGCTCTGTTAGAACGTCCCGAAACCGCTGCCTGCCCCGCGGGGCGCCCTGTGCTACAGGTTAAGATGGGATGCTCGCCCGTTACTCTGCCCCATCGGCGACGGCGCCGCCCCAACCAACACCCCCAACATGCCACCCTGCTGCACGATGGTGAGCGGGGGCACCGCGTAGGGAAGATCCGTTACCTGAGCGATGCCGCCTTCCAGGGCGATCTCGATATCGGCAGGGCAAAGCGTCACACCAAATTGCTCGCGCACATAGACGCGCGCCGCGTCCTTAGCCACTGCGCGTCCCAACAGCCAGGCCAACCGTTCCGGCATCGGCGCTTCCTGAGCGTGCCACGCCGCACGTTCTGCGCGGCTGAGCAGCAGGTGCGCCAGGACGCGCAACCAGATGCCTCCGTGGGCCCCAAAGAAGCCATCGGGGAAAGAATCCAGCCGGAAGCGCAGGGCGTGAGCGCCACCCTCCGGCCAGGGCTCGCTCAGCATACGGTCGCGCGGGGCCAGTTGGAAGTCAAAGAAGGCGCGCGGAAAATCAAAGCGACGATCTTCCCAGCCGGTGAATCGAATCCAGACACGCCCGTCGGCGCGCACCACGTCCAGGTCCGAGCGCACCCCCTGCTCGCCCATAAGGGCAATGCGCGCCTGGCAGGTAACCCTTTCGCCCACGGGCAGGAGGGGTCCGTATAAGTCTAGCGATTCCAGCCGATAAGGAAAGATTAGGTATCCTTCCTCCAAAAGCTGTACGGTCCAGAACCCCACGACCTGGCCCGGCTGATCGAGCAGGACGGGATCGGTCTGCAAGGCCGCCGGATCACCCTGGGCGAAGAGCGAGCCCATCGGCAGGGTTTCTAGGGTAGCCTCCGCGCCATCCGAGCCCAGACGGTCAAGGGAACGCACCCCCCGAAACATCGGGCCGTGGAACATGGCATCGCGATATAGCGCCTCGGGGCCGAGCGCGGAAGGGGACGCCTGCCCCAGGCGAAGCGGCGCGGCCTGAGGCGGCGGGGCATAGCGCTCCGCAAAGCGCATGGTGCCCTCAAGGATAGGCATCCCCTGCTCCCCGCTCGCCGCGTCCCGCACTTGAACATGCACCTCGCCCGGCGCCACCCGACGCGCGCTCACCTGGACAACAACGGCTTCCTGGTCAATGGGAATCCAGCGATAGGTCCGCACCTCGCGCATGCCGACCAGGGGCAACCCTGGTTCGAGCAGGGCTGCTGCCTCAGCCATCAATTCCATGCTCATCGTCAGGGGCATGATGGGTAGCCCCGTCAAGGTTGGGTCGAGGACGGAAACGTCCCGACCCAGGGTGTGATCGCGCAGGAAGGGCAGGCGATCCAGGCTCAACGTGCTTCGCGCCATCAGCGACTCACCCGGCGTGAGGGCCACGACCTCCCCGATCAAGGGAAAGGCCGGGCGTGCCTCAGTGGGCTGTGCCGATGGCGCGAAGGGAAAATTTGGCGTGGACAAAGCCTCCGCCCCAGAGCCGTTGCTTTCGAGAAAGGCTATCATTTCCTGGAGCGTCTTGCGCGCGGCCAGGGATTCCATCTCGCTGCTCAGGTTGATGCCGGTTTCCTGCTGGAAGGCTCCCAGAATCTCGACCCGCTTGATCGAATCAATCCCCAGGTCCGCTTCCAGGTCCAGCGTCAGATCCAGCATCTCCGTGGGGTAGCCGGTCTTCTCGCTCACCAGCCGCAGCAGCAGTGGCCCCACCGCGGGCAACGAGGGGGCGGCCACGGGCGCAGGCGCAGCCACGGCGGCGGCGGGCGCGGCGGCAGGGCTTGGCGGGGCCGCTTCCTGCGTGGTCCGCCCGCCATCCTCAAGGAAGGCTATCATTTCCTGGAGCGTCTTGCGCGCGGCCAGGGATTCCATCTCGCTGCTCAGGTTGATGCCGGTTTCCTGCTGGAAGGCTCCCAGAATCTCGACCCGCTTGATCGAATCAATCCCCAGGTCCGCTTCCAGGTCCAGCGTCAGATCCAGCATCTCCGTGGGGTAGCCGGTCTTCTCGCTCACCAGCCGCAGCAGCAGTGGCCCCACGTTGGGGGTGGCTCGCGGGGCACTGGCTGCCACTACGGCCCGCGGCTGCGGGGCGGGCGCCGCCTCATGTTTCCCGTTGGTCTGCACCGCTGCGGGCGCCGGAGCCGCGGCAACCACAGGGGCGGGTGCCACGGGTGGAGCAGGAGGGGCGGCAGCAGGCGCCAGAGGGGGCGGAGGGGAAAAGGCAACAGGCTGTGGCTGAGGCGGAACCTGGGGCACGCTCTGTGGTGCCGGCAGTGCCTCAGGTCGTGGGGCGGCGGGGCGGGCGTGGGCACGCTCCACGGTGATGGGGGCGGCACCGCTCCCCGCAAGGTATGCCTGCATGATGGTTTGCTGCACTGTTAAAAAGTGCTCCATCGTGTGAAAGTAACTCTGCATGACGCGACCGCGCGTGCCCGCGGTCGGATCGTGCTCGTCAGTTGGACGGTTGAACAAGGGTACTTCCTCCTGTGGCGTGGCCTTAAGCGGGGACGTTTCCGCCGCCGGGCGACTGGCTTGAGTGATCTCGGGTCTCACACTCGCAGCGACGGGAGTGGGGGGCGAGGCGGGCTGCACGGGCGCAGGGACGGGTTGGGGCGGCAAAGGCGTTAGCCCCTGCGGCGCACGGACAGGCACCTTATCTGGATGGATGTGGAGCAGCGGGATCGCCTGTTGAAGCGTCACAGCGCGGGAGACGGGTGCCACCTGGGCTGGGTCGAGCGAGAGCAGGCGCGGCGCGCGGCGCTCGTACAAAAAGTCAAGGGCCATCGGCACCGCATGAGCCGCCAGCAGCGCAACTGTATGGTTGAGTTGACTGATACCGGAGCGGGAAGGAACGTTCATCGCCAGGGCGAGATGGGGCTCAGCGCGCAGCGTGTCGTCCACAAAGGCTGTCAGGTTCCCGCGTGGGCCCACCTCTAGGAAGATGCGGATGCCATCGGCGTGCATGGCCTGGACGGTGCGTCTAAACTCTACGGGTTGAATCCAGTGCTGGTAGGCGATTTCCCGAATCTGCTCCACATCGGCGGGGAACGGGGCGCTTGTTGTGCAGGAATAGGTAGGCACGCTCGGCGCCGCGCTCAGCCACCGTGTGAAGAAGGAGCGCAGATGGGCCGCGAAGGGCTCAAACTGGGGGGTGTGGTAGGGGCGATCAAAGGAGAGCGATTCGTAGATCAACCCTTTCTGCTGGGCCACCTGAATGAACTGGTCGGCCACCGACTGAGGCCCAGCAACCACCGTCTGGTGCGGGCAATTGTCCATAGCCACGACCAACCCGCCCCCCAACCCCTCGATGACCCGCTCGACCGTCGCGCGGTCCGCCCCCACCGCCACCAGGGCCGCCTGGGGAATCCCCTCTTCCCCCTCTACACCCTGGAAGATGTGGTCCAGGTCGCTCATCAGCCGCAGGTAGGCTTCTTCGTCCGGCACCGCCATGATGCCGCTCGCCTGCAAGGCTGCATATTCGCCCGTGCTGTGGCCAACGATGGCATCCGGCTGAATCTCCAGCCGCCGAAGGAGGCTGAGCAGTGCCAGGTTGGCGGTCGTGACGACACCTACCGCTGCATCCATCTGCCAGAGGCGCTGCGTGTCGCCAGCCTGCTCGTCATCGAGCGGAAAGATGAACTGGCTCGGCAGGGTCCCGCTCTTGCCGCTGGCCAGAAAGATGCGGTCCAGCCGATCAAACCAGACGCGCACCTCTGGAAAGTAGAGGCAAAGGTCTTCCAACATCCGGCTGTACTGCGAGCCCTCACCGGGAAAGAGCAGGGCCAGCTTACCCTGTCGCCCCAGCGGCTGCTCGAAAAAGTAGATTCCCTGGCGCGCCTTGATCTGCGTCCGCTTGGGCTCTTCCAGCGAGGCAAGCGCCTTGTCCAACTTGTCCTGCAGGTCGTCCAGCGAGGAGGCGACCAGGGCCAGTCGGTAGGGCTGTGACGCCAGCCCATGGTTGACCGTATAGGCCAGATCTTTCAAAGCCGAGGCGGACAGGGCAGGCAAGGCCTGCCGCAGCCGGCGCCCCGTTTCAACCAGCGCAGCGCGGGACTCAGCCTCCAGGATTAAAACTTCGTTTTCCTGTTGATGCATGGGCCACTCCCCTTAATTTTTCGATAGCTCAACGTACTCTTCCAAAATCACATGCGCGTTGATGCCCCCGAAGCCGAAGGCATTCACGCCCGCCCGCCTGGGGTGGGAGGGGCTTCCGTGGATCCAGGGCCGCGTATCGCGATTGAGGTAGAAGGGCGAATCCGATAACTCTGCGATGGGCTCCTCACAATGGAGCGTGGGCGGCAGCACCTTGTGATGGAGTGCCATCGCCGCCTTGATGATCCCTGCCGCGCCCGCCGCTTGAAGCGAGTGGCCAATCATGGATTTGACAGTGCCGATGGCGCAGCCCGCACCGTTCGAGCGGGTACCGAACACCTCACGCAGGGCGCGGATCTCGGTGGCGTCCCCGAGCGGGGTGCCGGTGCCATGGGCCTCCACCAGCCCGACGGTGCTTGGCTCGACGCCCGCCATCTCGTAGGCATGCTGGAGCGCCAACACCTCTCCCTCGATGCGGGGAGCCATCAATCCCAGGCCACGGCCATCGCTGGCAACGCCCACCCCCTTGATGAGGGCGTAGATCCGATCCCCATCCCGCTCGGCGTCGGCGCGCCGCTTGAGGACCATGACCCCCGCGCCTTCCCCTAGCAAGGTGCCGTCGGCGCGGCGATCGAAGGGGCGAATCTGCCCTGAGTGCGACAGCGCACTCAACTGGCAGAAGACCATATAGACAGTTGGGATGGTGGAAGCATGGATGCCGCCAGCCAGGGCCACGTCACACTTGCGCAGCAGCAGGTCCTGCATCGCTCGTTCCACAGCAATCAGCGTGGAGGCGCAGGCCGCATCCACTATGTAGTTGGCCCCGCGCAGGTTGAGCCGATTGGCGATGCGCCCGGTGATGATATTGGGGATGAGCCCTGGTGCGGTTTCTGCGTTGAAGGGCGGCAGGTTCGCCTTGAGCCCCTGCTTGATCGTTTGAAGCTCTTCCGTGGTGTATTCCGGGTGAAGTTGGTGGAGCACACGAATCGTCTGATCAATCGCCACCCCATGCTGAAAAAGGGTAGCCCCGCCCCGTTTGATATAGGTCCCCCCGCCAAGGATAACCTCGATGCGCTCCTCATCCACCGTATCCAGATTGATGGATGCGTCGTTCAGGGCATCCGATGCGAGGCGCAGGGCAAGAAAATGATCCGGCTCGGTGCCGTCCACGGAAAGCGGCATCACGCCATAGGCGGTTGGCTCGAAGCGGGCCAGTGCCCCCAAGTGCCCCCCCCGCGACGTGTAGATGCGATCGTTGGTGCGCTCGTCGGCTTCAAAGAACCACTCGCGCCCCCACTCTTCCGGGGGCTCACTGATAGCATCAATCTTGGACAGGACATTCTGCCAGTACGATTCCAGGTCCGCCGCGCCCGGATACAGGCACGACATCCCCACGATCGCAATATCTTCCTGGGGGAGCCAACGATGCGCCCCGTTTCCGTTACTTCCATTTCCTGCAGCCATAGCAACGTCTTCTCCTATCGTCTCGGCTATTGTTCCTGTTTCGGCTGATTGGCGTACATGGGGGCGAGCCGACGAAGCGCATAACTGCAGGTGGACTCCCCCCCCTCGAACGCACTCATCACGAGCCCCTCGCCGTTGACAAAGTAGACGGTGGAGCGAAGAAACACGCGCGTGGGGTCCACCGTCAGGTGCATGTAGCATCGGATGTCGTCGCCAACAAGGGGTCCGTAGCGATGGTACATGCGCACGCTGGAGGGCAGGTTGCCACGATTGAAAAGCAGCACCGTCCATACAAAGGCCAGTTGGAAGCCGCTGTCCATGATGACCGGATCCATGATCCACTCGCCACGCGGGCGCCAGGCCAATAGCTCTGACGGAGAGGAGGGCTCTACAACCCCAACGATCCCCGCCTCGCTGATCCCCTCAACCTCCTTGATGCCCTGCAGGGCCGGCCCATGGAACAGATATTTGACGTAGGTCTGCTCCACCGTTTCCGGGAAAGGACCGAGCGGGACGGCGTAACGGGCATCGTAGACCGGCGGCGCGGGAAGGCGCTCGTCTAGCTCAACAGTGGCGCGATAGTGCGGGCGACGTGCCGGCGTGGCGTCGGTGATTTCCACCTCCACCACGGCACTGGTGGCGTCCCCCGCCACCGGCGCCGCCGGGCGCGCCACCAGGCGAATCGTTTCCTCGCCGCCGGTGAACTGAATCCCCCGCTGCACTCGAATGTCCCGCATTCGCGCCACGTGGAGGTGGGGGAAGAGTTGCTGGGCAAGCTCCGCCATCAGTTCCAGCCCCTCGGCGAAGGGGACCACCGCCACCCCCTCGATGTGGTGATCTTTTATAATCCAATCGCGGGTTGGGTCAAGATGATAGAGAATCTCCACCTCATCGCCATGCCACGTGACAGGGCGCCCTTCCAGCAGGGGCATGGGGGCGCGCGGCGCGCTTGCGGCAGGCGCGGGGGCCTGCTGCGCCTGGGGCGCATCGTCGAACGAGCCCGCGATGACAATCTCGGCATCGCCCTTGCGATGAGCGCCAATTTCCTCCGCGAGCATCCGCCGCCCGGTCGCGGGCTGCACCAGGGTAACGCCACGCTCGGCAAAGCTCCTTAGCAGTTCCGGCGAGACCATGCCCCGCTTTTCCCACGGCCCCCAGTTGATGGAGACGACGTGCGCGGGCCAGTGTCGGTCCAGATGGCGCGCCAGCTTGTTCAACACCTCGTTGGCTGCCGCATAATCAGCCTGCCCCCGATTGCCGAAACGGCCCGCCACCGAGGAGAAGAGCACGAGGAAGCGCAGACCGTCCGGGCGCAGGCGGCGGCTCAGGACGAAGGCACTGTCCAGCTTGGTGCCCACGACTCGATCCCACGACTCCACAGTCTTGTCCTTTACCAGCTTGTCCTCGATGATGCCGGCCCCATGGACCACCCCATCAATACGCCCATAGCTCTGATACAGGGCGTCTATTAGTTCCCCAAAGGCCGCCTCATCACGAACGTCAACGGCATGGTAGACCACGTGCGCGCCCGCCTGCACGAGCGCTTCCATGTTGGAACGAATCTCTCGCTCTTTCAGCAGGCGCTGGTAGGCACGCTCCACCTCCACAGGGGTGACGCGGGTTTGCCCCCCCTGCAGGCGGCGAATCAGGGCTGCCTTGAGGGTAGCCGCTTCTTCCAGCCCGGCGGTGTCGGCGTCTTCCTGGGGCGGGGGTAGATCGCTCCGCCCGACCAGGATGAGGGTAGGCTGGAAGCGCTCGGCCAGTTCCAGTGCAATGTCGGCGGTGATCCCCCGCGCGCCGCCGGTGATGAGCAGCACGCTGTCGCTCCCCAACTCCGGCTCTGCGTTGGCCAGTTCTTCGCGCGGAAGCGGGGCCGCTACCGCCTGGAGGACGATCCGCTGCCCATCCACGTAGCCCACCTCGGGGTCCGGGTCCGCCGCAAACAGTTCAGCTGCCAGATGCTCGACCAGCCGCTCGGCTGCCTCGTGGGGGTTGACGTCCACGGCGCGCACGCGCACGGTGGGCCATTCTTTCGCCAGCGTCTTGAGCAGCCCGGCCAACGCTGCATGGTGCGGGGCAAAGGCGAACTCTGAGCCGCCAGTCGCAAAGGTGCCCCCCATGCCGCTGGCCGGCAATCAACGCCGCGCCGCCTGCCCCAGCCGCTGCTTCCAGGTCAGGCTGAAGCGCCTGCGCCAGCAGAAAGAGGCCGCGCACTTCCTGCTGAAGCGCCTGCTGCCAGTCGGCAAGGTCCATCGCGGCAAAGGAGGGTTGGGCGCGCAGGGGCAACAGGTGAATCAGGGCGGCGATCGGGCCCTTCTCTCCCTGGATCTGGCGCAGCATGTGATGAATCTCGGTCGAGGAGGTGAGGTCCACCAGGTAGCTGTCCCCCGGTTCCGTGTGTCGCTCCAGCGCACGAATCAGTGCGACAGGGTGGCCCGCGCGCTCGATCTGCGCGGCCAGTGCCTGCGCCACATCGCCCCCGTCATCGGTAAGGATGACCACGCCGCCCGGCGCAAGCGTGCCAACCAGCCCCAAAAGCGGGCGCTCCACTGGCTGTATCGTGAAGCGCCCCACAGCCTGGGCTGGCGCATTCACGGGCGGCGCCGCTTTCTTCTCGTTGCTGTCGCCGTGCCAGCCATTGCTGGGTGTGACGGCGGGGCTAGCAGTTGTCAGCCGCTCAACGATCTCGCGAAGCGTCTTGAGGCCGGCCAGCCCTTCCATGTCAAGCTTGTCCGCCCCCGCCTCGGCAGGCAGGGCCTGGCGGAGCCGCCCTAGAATCTCGACCCGCTTGATCGAATCAATGCCCAGGTTCGCTTCCAAATCCTGATCCAACTCCAGCATCTCTGCCGGATAGCCGGTGCGCTCGCCGACAATGTCAAGCAAAAGCGAGGTCAGGGCCTCGCGCCCCAACGAGCGCGGGGCTGCCTGCGGCGCCGCAGGGGCGGGCGCGGGGACGATAGGCGGGAGGGGCAGGCTGGCCTCGACAGGGGGCGGCGCGG
Organism: uncultured Chloroflexia bacterium; assembly: GCA_963721895.1. Classification (GTDB taxonomy): domain Bacteria; phylum Chloroflexota; class Anaerolineae; order Ardenticatenales; family Ardenticatenaceae; genus CAVRLZ01. Next base: position 212,194 of record CAVRLZ010000033.1, read on the forward strand.
CGGCAGGCTGCGGCTGCGCCACGGGCGGCGCAACCGGGGGCAGCGAGAGCGCTACGGGGGCCTCTGCCAACGGGGCCGGGCGCGTGAGTTGAGCGTCCACGTAGCCCTCACCCTGCGGGTCGGGGGGCGCGTCATGCAGGAAGGAGAGCATCACCGCCTGCTGCGTGTCCAGAAAACTTCCCATGAGCCGCTGGAAGTGATCGAGCACCTGCTCCGCCTCGTCCGAGGCAGGCAGGAGCGTACCACTCGGAGCAGGCGCAGGGGCCGCCGCTGCCCTGGGGGCCGGCTGGCTCGGAGCGGGGGCCGGTGCGATGCCCATGCTGGGAGCAGGCGCGGCAAGCGACTGAGGCATAGGTGCCGGACTTCCGTTGGAGGCAGCCACGTGCCCGTTGCCATTCACCGCGCCGTTGAGCGCTGTCCCGTTGGGCAGGGGGAGCGACTTCGGCGATCCTTGCCCGTTGCTGGCGGCATGGCCCTTGGCCTGGGCCAGAAGCCCTGCCAGGGGCGGGCGCCGGGGCGTACGCTCGACACGCATCGGACGCGCCCGCCCGCCATTGACCAGCCAGGTGGTGGGGGCCAACGGCTTCGGCTGGGTGTCCTGCACCAGCATCTGCATGTTCAAGCGCCGCACGCCGCGGCCCTGGAAGAGACGATCAAGCCGCACGGGTACACCGTGTGCGATCAACTGTCCCAGCGCGTACTGAAGCTGCATCAGGCCGGGCCGCCCCGGCAAATCCGTCGCGACGGCCACGTGGGGCCGCTCGCCAAGAATCTGGCCGGTCAGGCCGGTCAGTACGGTTTTGGGTCCAACCTCCACAAACAGGCGCGCCCCAGCCTCATACATCGCTTCAATCTGCTCCTGGAAGCGCACCGGGCGAACCAGATGCTCGGCCAGCAGCGCAGCCACCTCGTGCGGCGCCTGCGGGTAGGGCGCGGCAGTGGTGTTGGAATAGGCGGTGGCGGTAGCGGTGCGGAAGGTTGCTTGCTCCAGGTGAGCGGCCAGCCGCGCCTGGGCGGGCGCGACGAGGGGCGAATGGAAGGCCGCCGCCACCGGAATGGGTTGGGCGCTATGGCCCAGCCCCTTGAGGCGCTCGATGGCTGCCGCAACGCCCGCACGCGTACCGGAAAGAATCGTTTGCTTGGGAGAGTTCAGGTTGGCAAGCCACACCCCGTCCAGACCCTGAATGAGGGGTGCAATGGTTGCAGCATCCGCCCGCACGGCAGCCATGGTGCCCAGGTCACTCTCGGCAGCCTCGACTATGCTTCGCCCGCGCGCCTCAGAAAGGTGCGCCAGCGTGCTCTCGTCTATGACGCCCGCTGCATACAGCGCTACATACTCGCCATAGCTGTGCCCCGCCACAAAGTCGGGTCGCACCTCAAGCGTTTGGAGCAGATGGAAGAGGGCACTGTCCGCAGCGCCCAGCGCCGGCTGCGCCACATCTGTCTGGGTCAGGGCCTCCCGTTGGGCGCGCTCCTCTTCTGGCGTAAAGGCGGGGGTCGGGAAGATCAGGCGACTCAGGGGCCCGTGGAAGCTATCTTCTAACACGCGGTCTGCCCGCTCGAAGGTCTCACGCACCTCTGCAAAGTGGAGCGCCAGATCCCGCAGCATGTTGGGCGTCTGAGAGCCCTGACCTGGGAAGAGGAAGGCGATCTTCCCCTCACGGGCCAGCGGCTGCTCGCTCCCGAACAGGCCGCGCGGATCGTTGAGCGCGAAAGGCTCTGGCCTGGCAAGGGCCTCGCGCGCGACTGCCACTTTCTGCCGGAGGTCGTCCAGCGATTCCACCACCAGGGCCAGCCGTAGCGGCGCACCAGTGGCCTCGCCTACGATGCCGCGCTCTGCGCTCTGCCACAGGGTGTAGGCCAGATCGTGGAGGCTGGGGGTTGCCCCTTGCTCCAGCGCTTGCTCCAGCAGGGAAAGCTGTGACAAAAGCCCCTGGCGGGAGGGCGCCGCCCAAACAAGCAGTTCGCTCGCCCAGCGCTGCGCGGTGGCCCGCCGCGCGAGCGGCAGGAAGTCGCCCGTGTACTCCTCGAGCACTGCATGGAAATTCGTACCGCCAAAGCCAAACGCGCTGACCCCCGCGCGGCGCGGGTGGCCCTCCGCGCTGTGAAGCCAGGGGCGCGTCTCAGCGTTGACGTAGAGCGGCCCCTCGCCAAAGCGGGCCTTCGGGTTGGGCTGGGTGACGCCAAGGGTGGCGGGCAGCACCTTGTGATAAAGGGCGAGCGCCGCCTTGGCCACGCTTGCGACCCCCGCTGACGCCTTGGTATGACCAATCATGGACTTGACCGACCCCACCGCATGCTGAGCGGGGTCGGCGCCCGCCTCTTCCAGGAAGCGGCCAAGCGAGAGCGCCTCGGTGCGGTCGCCCACGGCGGTGCCGGTGCCATGCGCCTCGAAAAGACCCACGGTGGTAGGGGAAAAGCCTGCCTTGGCATAGGCGCGCTGCAAAGCGAGCACCTGCCCTTCCGGGCGCGGCGCTGTCATGCCGAGCGCGCGCCCATCGCTGGAGCCGCCAACCCCCTGGATGACTGCATAGACGCGGTCCCCATCGCGCTCGGCGTCGGCCAGCCGCTTGAGCACCAGCATCACCACTCCCTCGCTGATGGCGATGCCATCGCCCGCCGCGTCAAAGGTGCGCGGACGACCGGAGGGGGTGAGCGCCTGCGTCTTGCTGAAGCACAGGTAGCCGAAAGGATTTTGAACGGTGTCCACGCCGCCCGCGATGGCCACATCGGTGTTGTAGGTTTCCAACTCCTTGACTGCCAGATGCACAGCCGTCAGGGAGGAGGCACACGCTGCGTCCACCACATAGTTCAAACCGCCAAAGTCGAAGCGGTTAGCGATGCGACCTGCCGCGACGTTTAGGAGGAGCCCGGCAAAGGAGTCCTCGGTCCACTCCGGCAGGGCGTCGCCCGCTTGCTTCGCCAACTCGTAGCCCGCCTCACCGAAAAGCATAGGGAGGCCGGAGCGCAGCACGTAGGCAGCGCCCAGATCGCCCACACCGCCGCTGGCGCCGAGGATGACCGAGGTTCGACTGCGATCAAAGGGGCGAATGTCCAGCCCCGCGTCTTTCAGCGCTTCCCGCGTGGCGACAAGGGCGAGCAGGTGCATTGGGTCAATCGAGGGAAGCGAGTTGGGCGGCATCCCGAATTCGAGAGGATCGAAGGGCACATCGTCAATAAAGCCCCCCCACCGCGAGTAGACTTTATCGGTGGCGCTGCGGTCGGCGTCAAAGTAGAGCTCCCAGTCCCAGCGATCCTTCGGCACCTCGCCGATGGCGTAGACACCGTTCAAGATGTTTTCCCAGAAGGCCTGCGCGTTCGGCGCCTTGGGCAACAGCGCGCTGATGCCGATGATGGCCACCTCGGATGGTTTGATGGCGGGGGTCCGCGCGACGGCGGGTTCTACCGTTGACAGCCGCGCCAGAAGGCGAGTGCCCTCGACCGCAACCTCGCTGTGCAGGGCCTCGACGGTGACTACCTGGTCACGCAGGGAGGCCACCTGGCCGATCATGTACATGCCATCGCGGCGCTGCTCTTCCTCGCTCAGGGAGAGGTAGCGGGGCACATCGGGCTCCTGCCCATAGCGTGGGTGCCGATTGACCCCTTTCGAGGCGATGCGGAGCCGACCGATGTTCAACTCTTCCAGCGCCTGGCGAACATCCTCGGAGTGCTTGCCCTCCTGGCGAAGCCGCAATTTTTCCTGCTCAAAGACTTCCACAAAGGGAGAGGGGGCGCAGCGGGTGGCGTGGCCAGGGCCTGACTCGAGGAGCACCGTCGCCTCGCAACGGATCGCTTCCTGCTGGAAAGCAGGCAGAATGGCGCCGCCGCTCACGGCCTCCTCGGTGAAGAGGTAGGCGGTGCCCATCAGCACCCCGACGCGCACGCCGCGCTCGGCCAGTGGGGCAGCCATCGCGGCGACCATTGCCGCCGAGAGGCGATCATGGACGCCCCCGGCAAAGAGAACGTAGCAATCCTCTGCCTCGCCTGCGGGCAACTCGTCCAGGATCACGTCAATCATGGCGTTCCACAGCACAAAGCTGCTGCGCGGCCCAACGTGGCCCCCACACTCTCGCCCCTCAAAGATGAAGCGGCGGGCACCGTCCTTCAGGAACAGTTTCAGAAGGCCTGGCGATGGCACGTGGAGGTAGGTGGCGATGCCCTCCGCCTCGAGTCGCTGCGCCTGATCGGGGCGCCCTCCAGCGATGATGGCATAGGGAGGACGATGGTCCAGGATGACCTTGAACTGCTCCTCGCGCAGATCGAGCGGCACGAAGCCCAGGATGCCGACACCCCAGGGCAGGTTGCCCATCTTCTGGCGGGTTTCGGCCAGCAGGGCATCCACGGCGTTGGCGCGCATCAGCGCCAGCGCCAGGAAGGGCAGCCCGCCCCCCTGCGCCACCCCGAAGCAAAACTCGGCTCGGTCGCTCACGCGCGTCATCGGCCCCTGGACGATCGGGTAGCGCGTGCCGTGTGCCTGCGCCAGGGGGCCGCCCGCGTCGAGCGGGCGCACGACCTGCGCGGCCAAAACATGCTCGCGTACCGCCTGCTGCACGGCCTTCAAGATGCCACTGACAGTGTGGAAACGCTGCGCGAGCGAGGCGGCAAAGCTGGCATCCTGACCCAGGGGCCAGAGATCGCTCTGGAGCGCCCCCCAGCCGACCCGCGCCTCGACCGCATCGCGCCAGTTGGCCTGGGTCCCCCCCGCCGCCACTAGGTCCAGGGCGGTTCGGCTGAGCGCATCCACCGCCGCCGCCCCGGGGCGGCTGTAAGCGCGAAACACCTGCCCCATCTCCCCACCGAACGCCAACGTCTCGCTTCCATCCATCATGGAGATGGCGCGCTTGACTGGCTCCGGCAGTTGTGACTCGCGGGCGAGCGACAGTTCGGCGGAAAGCACCACCCCGGCTGCGCCTGCGGCAAAGCATGCCGCCGCGGTGTGCAGCCCGATACCACCGAATGCCCACACGGGCAGGGTCACTTGAGAAATCAGATGCTGCAGGAGGATGAAGGTGGTTTCTTCCCCGACCCACCCCCCCGCCTCATGACCCTTTGCGACCAGCCCATCCACCCCTAGCGACTCACCCACATGTGCCTGCTGCAACGAGGTAACTTCCAGCAGGACTGTCCGGCCTTGAGCGCTCAGGGAGGCCACCTGCTTGCCGAGCAGATCGGCATCAGTGGCGGTGAAGAGGACGGTGGTGACCGGAGCGGGAAGGTCAGCCAGCACGGCTTCCACAAAGGCAGCATTGCCACTTGAAAGCTTGATCCCTATGGGGGCGGTGGCGAAGCGGACTAGCAGGGCAATAGCCTGCCGGGCAGCCTCGGCCTCTCGCTCGTACTCCAAGTTCAGTATGCCAAGGGCGCCCGCACGGCTCGCTGCGATAGCGATAGCAGGATCAAGCCCGGCCGGAGAAAGGGCAATCGTCTGGAAATCGAGCATGGGTATGCGCTTTCCTTGTGGCAACATGCGAAAAAACCCTTAACCTAGAGGATGCTCAACCATCATGGTGCGACCATATATAAGGAGCAACCTATTTACGGGCTATGGGTCACGTGTGCTTGCTGTTGGAAAAAGGGGAAACCACTGACAAGTCAGGCGTCACCTATTCAGATTATGGCGTGTGTCGTGCACAACACAGTACAGGATTTGCTACCTTGCCAGTATAAAATCTCAGGTGAACAACCGGGACGCCTCAGCGGCGAAGAAGGCGAGGAATGCTGCGTTGCTTCCGCTATCAGTAAATTTAAATCTCGATGGCCTAGAGACATATAAAACCAGGGTCTAGAATCCAAAGGCTATTGGTGCTCAACTATAGAATATCGCATTTCGTCCAAATCAGCAAGTTGTATCAAAATGACGCAGGCACAAGTGGAAAAGAACAGCCGTTCCCACGCTGCGTGTTTCCCTGACGGAGGAGTTGCTTCTATAATGCCGCCAAGACCCACGCAGCCCAAACAGACGGCTGCTTTGGCCCGTTTTGAATCCGCTCAGAAGACAAGGGAAGTACAACTATGGCAGTGAAAAGAACGCAGCCGAGCGAGGTAATCGTTGTTTCCGGCCTGCCTCGCTCTGGCACTTCGATGATGATGAAGATGCTGGAGGGGGGCGGGCTGCCCGTGATGACGGACCACCAGCGTACGGCAGACGCCGATAACCCAAAGGGCTATTATGAGTTCGAACGCGTCAAGCAGTTGCCCAAAGGGGACAAGGCCTGGGTGGCTGATGCATCAGGCAAAGTAGTCAAAGTCATCTCGGCCCTGCTGCAACACCTGCCCCCGAGCAATCGTACCGCGTGCTCTTCATGCGGCGCAGCCTGCCGGAAGTGTTGGACTCGCAGAAGAAGATGCTGCAGCGCCGCGGCGAAACGTCCCAGGCAGATGACGCCCAGATGCAGATGCTCTTCACCAAGCATCTGGAAAAGATCGAAGCCTGGCTAAACAGTCAGCCAAATATGTCGGTGCTTTATGTCAATTACAACCAGCTGCTCGCAGAGCCCGCTGCACAGCTCCAGCGCATCAACGACTTCTTCGATGGAGCACTGGATTCGACTGCCATGAGCCGCGTGGTGGATCCGGCCCTGTATCGCAACCGCCAGTAGCCGACTGCGCCGAGCCGCTTTCAAGCAAATAAGGGGGTAGGGCGGAACAAGGCCTACCCCCTTCCCTTTGCCACAGAGCGACCATCGTCCGGCCCTAGGGGGTCAACTGCCCGTCAATCTCCGCCGCAAGCTCCTCGAAGGGAACGGCGCCGATGACAGGTACCTCGTTCACGAAAAAGGTGGGGGTGCTGTTTGCCCCCGCCTGCTGGAAGTCTGCAAGATTGGCCTGAACCTGCTGACGATACTTGCCGGACCCAAGGCAGGCGCGAAACTGCTCCTCATCCATGCCTGCCCTACCAGCAAGGCGGGTCAGCATGGCGATATCGAACGGGTCGTCCTGGTTAGCAAAGAGCAGGTCGTGGTAGGCCATAAAGCTGCCCTGCTCTTCCGCGCACAGGGAGGCTTCAGCGCCGGGCAGGCTCTGCGCGTTGAATGCTACCGGGATAAACTCGATTTTGGCCTGCCCCTCTTTCACATAGGCCTCGATGACCTGTGGCACCAGGTCGCGGGACGCATCGCGACAGTGGGGGCACTTGAAATCAAGAAACTCGCGCACCAGGATAGGGGCGTCGGGGTCGCCGAGGAGGCGCCCCTGGATTGCAATCCCTTCATACTGGCCGCTCGCTACCGCACCATCGTCGCGTGTCAGCAGGACCATCCCGACAATCGCGAGCACGAGGACGAGCAGCAGCCCGCCCAGAATCCAGCCGCGCCGCGTGTCGCGCCCCTCTTCCCCATCCGCTCCCCGGTTCTTTTGCCGGACTCTCGCCATGGTTATTCTCCCGTGTGTCACTTGCTTGCCAGAGCACGGGCGACACATGGCCGCCTCCGCGCCTCCTTTTTTACGCCTCTCCCCCCAGCCACTCGATCTCCACCCACGCGCCCTCGGGCAGGTGGTGGCTTGCTTCGGGGACTACTACAAAGCAGTTGGCCCAGGCCATACTGCTCAAAATTCCAGCACCCTGCACGCGCACGCCGCTGCCCCGCGTGGTCACGAGCAGGGTACCGTCCTCGGCGCGGGTCGCCTGCGCCCGCATGTAGTGTCGCCGCCCGCTGTTCTCGACTGGCTCCAGCAGGCGCGCTCGACGGAGCGGCGCGTGCAGCGGCAGCCGTCCACCCATCAGCCGAATGGCTGGCCGCGCGAAAACGTGGAAGGCCACCATCGAGGCTACCGGGTTGCCGGGCAGCCCCAGCAGGGGCACGCACTGGTTGCCCTGGCGCAGCAAGCCAAAGGCGAGCGGCTTGCCCGGCTTGATGGCAACCTGCCAGAAGTGCATCTCCCCCTCTGCCGCCAGCACCTCTTTCACCATGTCGTAGTCCCCAACGCTCACCCCGGCTGAGGTAAGGAACAGGTCAACGCCCGCCGCCCGCCCCTCGCTCAGTTTGGCGGAAAGGCTCGCTACGGTATCCTGCGCGATGCCGAGCGGCACGGCGACCGCACCCTCTTGCTCGGCCATCGCGGCGAGGGTGTATTCGTTGGAGTTTCGGATCTTGCCGGGCTGCAGGGGGGCATCGGCAGGCACTAGCTCGTCGCCGGTAGCCAGGATGGCCACGCGGGGGCGCCGCACCACCGGCACCTGCCCCCAGCCCAGCGAGGCCAGCAGTCCAATCTGTGCCGGGGCCAGCAGGGTTCCTGCCGCCAGGGCCAGGGTGCCCGCGCGCAGGTCCTCGCCTGCTGCGCGCACGTTGTCCCACGCGGCGACCCCGTGGCAGATGGCAACCAGCGGCGGCGGCGGGCGCTCTCGCTCTGCCCACCCCTCGCTGCTCTCCTCGAAGCGGACCACCGCGTCCGCCCCGTCCGGCATCGCCGCCCCCGTCATGATGCGGATAGCCTCGCCTGATGCCAGGGGGCGATCGGCTACCTTTCCCGCCGCCACGTCGCCCACCACCCGCAGGAGTATGGGGCGCGTCGGCGCCGCCCCTGCCACATCGGCAGCACGCACCGCATAGCCGTCCATGGCAGCGTTGCGAAAGGGTGGCACATCGTGCGCGGCCACCACCTCCGTCGCCAGCACCCGCCCCCGTGCCTGCCAGAGAGGGATCGTCTCGGCTGACAACTGCGAAAAGTGCTGGAGGATCGCCGCGCGTGCGTCGTCAACCGAGATCAGCAAGGGGCCCTCGTGCCCTTCCAGGACTGGCCGCGCTTATACAAAGATGCCCCCGCCCAAACAAACCTCGCCATCATAGAACACGCAGCCCTGGCCAGGCGTGACGGCATGCTGGGGCGCATGGAAGGTGACACGGGCGCTTTCTGCGCCGGTTACCTCAACGGTGCAGGGCACTTCGTTCGCCTTGTACCGCGTTCGCGCGGTCGTCTCGAAGACAGTGTCAGGCGGCGTGCCCGCTATCCAGTTGCTCCGCTCGATGGCAATGGTCTGGGTGCGGAGCGCCTCCTTCGGGCCAACCAGGAGCGCGTTGCGCGCACGGTCTGCGCCCAGCACATACAGCGGCTCATGCCAGCCCACCCCCAGCCCACGTCGCTGGCCAATGGTGTAGAAAGGTAGCCCCTCGTGCTGGCCGACCTGCTGCTCGCCCTGGAGAAGGATAGGGCCGGGGCGGATGGTGCCCTCTGGCGCGTGGCTCATCAAAAAATCGCGATAGTCGCCGCTGGCAATAAAGCAGAGGTCCATCGAGTCGTGCTTGGAGGCGGTGGGCAGCCCATACTCGGCAGCGAGCGCCCGCACCTCCGGCTTGCTCATCTCCCCTACCGGGAAGAGCAACCGCGCCAGTTTGTCCTGGGTGAGCGAGTGCAGCACGTAACTCTGATCCTTCTGCGCATCGAGCCCCTTCAGTAGCTGGTACTCCCCCGCCGCATCCTGTCGGATTCGCGCGTAGTGCCCGGTGGCGAGGTAGTCGGCCCCCAAAAAGGTTGCCAGATTCAGCAGGTGGGTGAAGCGAACTGTGCGATTGCAATTCAGGCAGGGGTTGGGGGTACGTCCATCCAGATAGCTCTGGATGAACGGGTCCACCACCGCCTGGTAAAAGTTCTCTTCCAGGTTCTTCAAGTAGAAGGGCGCTTCCAGGGCATGCGCCAGGGCGCGCGCGTCCTCCACCGCATCGGGCGTGCAGCAGCCGTTGTGCTTGAAGCCAAACTCGTCCTCGTAGCCCTCCTCGCCGCTCCACAGGCGCAGCATGAGGCCAATGACCTCATAGCCCTGCTGATGGAGCAACAGGGCCGCCACCGACGAATCCACGCCGCCGCTCATCGCCACCACCACGCGCTTGCCGTTTGGCGCGACAGGTCGCAGCTTGTCGGCCACCCGGCTCCAATCTCGAACATCACACGTTTGAATCAAATCGCTCATCCCGCACCGCCCCGCCTCTCACTATCAATCCGCCATCTTTCGGCCTATTATACCACAACTTGACAGTACCCGACCTATCCCGCAGGGCATTTATGCGGGGAGGCAGGGGCAGACTCCATCGGACAACCCCTGACTGTCCGGCCACCCTACAGCCGTTCCCCGCAGGCAACGATGCGGCTACCGGGCCGCCGCGCGGATAGCCTGGGCGGCAAACTCCGCGCAGTACAAGCGCTCAGCCGGCAGGCCCCGCAGCACCTCGAGCACCGTTTCTGCCGTGACCTGCCTTGCCTCCTCTATCGTGCGCCCCACCAGCCACTCTGTCATGGCAGACCCCGCCGCCACCGTCCCCGCGCAACCGATGGCACGGAAGCTTGCGGCCTCAATCTGATCGTTCGCGCTACGCAAAAAGAACTCCATCATGGCATCGCCGCGAAAGGTCCGCGCTGAGGAAGTGGCATCGGCCAACCGACCCAGATTGCGGGGATGGCTATAGTGATCCTGCACCCATTCGTTATAGTGAGACATAGTAGGGAGAGAGGAGATGGCGGGGTTAACAACCCCTATGTCGAGGGCGTCGCCAACGGGAGCGCCGAGAGTTGACGCAGGCGAGACAGGGCACGTTCCAGGTCTACCACTGTTTCGGGTGGATACAGGGGCGCCACCTGCTCAACATCAAAGTCCGGCGGGAGCGGCTGCGCGTTGGTCAGCCGAAGCAGGACCGGCAAACGCTCGTCGTAGACAGCGTCTATCAGTAGCACCAGGCGGCGCGCGGCGTCTGGGCTGGCCCCGCGCGAGGGATCAAACAGGGGCACCCGATCCAGCAGGAGCACGTCGGCCTCTTTCAACAGGCGGTGGAAAGCCAGCCAATCCGCCGCGGCATAGGCGAGCGATTCAAAGTTCAGCAGCAGCCACCGTTGTCCCTCCACTGTGCGAACTCGCCCCTCCAACCCGCGCGCCAGATGGTCAAAGGAGCGCGTCGGCACCTCCCGGAACGCATCAAAGCGCGGGTCGGGCACGGACGGGCAGCAGACAAGCGCCAACTCGCCGCTCCGCATATCCTCACCCAAAATCGGGATGACCCGCACCCCCTCTACAAAGGGCGTGTGGGTGCGGTTAGACGACAGCACCACCTGCACCCCGTGGTCGGCCAGGTGATTGATGACCTGCATGGGAAAAGACGATACCACATCTGGCACAAACTCGTCTACAAAGACAATGCGCCCGTCGAACAGCTGGGCAAAGCGCTCCGCCGCCGCCTCGTCCTCGCGGGAGGTGCGCCGGTCGAAGGTGAAGCGGCGATGGAACGTTTGCAATTCCGTAAGGCGAAGCACGCCCGTCGGCAGGTTACGGGTCAGCCCCATCAACGCCAACGGATGCACCTCGATCCACGCTCGATCGCTGTCGGGCGGGGTACTGGGGTGCGCGGCGATGCTCTGCTGAAAGAGGGGCGCGCAGCTTGCCTCCGGAAGCGCCCGATCCAGCAGCATGAGCAAGGTAGTCTTGCCTGTCCCCACCGGTCCCGCCAGCAGCAGGGGGGATACCCGCTCCGTCGCCGTCTCGTCGCGCAGCCACGGCAACCACGCGCGACGGCGCGGCGCACGCTCACGGGTCAGATAGGTTTCCAGCGCCCCTGCAATTTGCTCCAGGGCCTCGGGCTCATAGACGGAAAGGTCAAGGTTAACCTCGGCCCGGTGCGCCACATCTTCCACCCGTTGAATCACACTCATGGACAAGGCTGGCATCCCCCTACAAGCTACAGGAAATTGGTCCTATAAGGGTATGACGAACTATTCATCCAGTACCCTCTCGCTTTTCATCTATACGTTATGACTGGGGTTTACTATAGCGGCATTCGTTGAATTGGGTTAAGGGGGTCGCACGTGGCAATGAACGAGATGCACCTGACAAAGAGCCACCTGCTGCGGCGGCTGCTGCAGCGCCGAGTGGAGTTGCTCGAAAACGAACGAGCAACCTTGCGGGCACAGGTAGAAGTGCTTGAATCGCGGCTTAGCGAGTCTGCCGCGGCGGCTCCTCCTCAGGACGAAGCCGGGGTTAGCCTGAACCACACCCTCCAACAGGTACGTGCGATCGGTGAGCGCGCCCAGGCAGAGGCCACCCTTACGCTCAGGATAACGCGCCAGGAGCAGGAACAGCTGGCAAGCCAGATTGCGCTGCTCCAGCAGGAAAGCCAGCAGTTGCGCCACCTGGTGACGGAATCGGTCGAGGGGGTCAACTCGATCCTGGAGCAGGCGCAGGGTAGCGCGGCACGCCTGGTGCGGGAAGCGCACCTACAGCAGGAGCAACTGGGCCTTGAGGTCGAGCGGCTCTATCAGGATGGGTCACGCCCCACACGCGCCGACCTGCGCCGCGCCGCCTTCATGATTGATGAGCAGGCGCAGCAGGCAGTCCACCAGATCGAGCAGGAGGCCCAGGCGGAGCGGTCGCGCCTCCTGGCTGATGTGGCTACCCTGCGCCAGCACAGCGAGCAGCTTCACGAGGCACTGGCCATCGCGCTAGAGCGCGCCCATGCTATCACCCGGCAAACGGAGCGCGACACCCAGCGAGCAATCGAGGCAGAGCCACAGTCCGAGGCCCTCCCACCCCTAGCACGCAAGGCGCAGCAACACAGCGGCGCACAGCCCAGCAGCAGGCCCCGACCCTATCACACGATGCCGTCGCAGAATGAGGACCTGATCTTGCAAAAAGCTCGTAGGTCCATGCAAGCAGCCCAACGCGCCCGGCAACAGCAGGAAAGCGTTGAGGAGTGGACAGGCCCGCTCCTGCTCTCGGTCAGTTCCGCACGACGGGCCGAGCCCATCAGCGAGACGCACAAGGCGCAGGGACCGGCGCTAAACGAGGGGGTGCTGGACAGCGGCACGATGGCGATGCGGAAGTCTGTATCCTCCTTTTACCATCTCCCCTTTTCTTTCACTTCAGGCGAAGTAAGGCGCATCCAACTCTTGATTGTCAGCGCCTTCTTGCTCGGCGTTCTGCTGCTCTTCGTCCTCGGCATGATCCTATAGCCGCAAGGGGGCGCGCTGAAAGCCGTAGGCGCAGCCGCGCCTGCGGCTTTTTTACGTCCCCCTCCAGGTTGATTCCCACCTGCAGCCACCAGTCCAGCCCGGTCCATCGGTAGCGCGGGCGGTCGTTCGCAGTCGCCCGTGCCAGCACCGCCGGATCGCCCACGAGTATGAGCAGATGGCGCGCGCGCGTCACAGCTGTGTAAAGCAACTGTCGGTACAGCAGGCGGCCAGCCGCCGGGTCGAGCGCCAGCAGCACGACAGGAAACTCCCCCCCCTGGGATTTGTGAGCGGTGATGGCATAGGCATGGGTGAGATCATCCACCTCTTCTTTGCGGAAGTGCGCCAGCAATTCCCCATCAAACAGGACGCTGACCGCGCGCGTGCTGCTATCCACATCCACCAACTCGCCCTGAAGGCCGTTGACCACCTCCTTTTCATAGTTGTTCCGAATGGCCATCACGCGGTCGCCCACGCGAAAGTGACGCTTGCCGAAGGTCAGCTCGGCACGGCCGGTCCGGGCGGGGTTAAGCGCGCCCCGCAGCCGCTCGTTCAGCTCGTCCACCCCCATCGGCCCGGCATACCGCGGCGCGATCACCTGCACGTCGGCGCTCGCGACGGCGAAGGTGCGCGGGATACGCTCGGTCACCAGTTCCTGGATCAACTCCGCTCCGCGCGAGTCTCCGGGCAGGGGGGCCAGCACCGCCCCGCCACCGCACGCCGGGCACTGCTGGGGCAGTCGCACGCCGCCGCAGGTACAGCGCGCCCAGGGCAGGCGAGTGTCAAACAGGAAAACGTTTCCTTCGCTGGGCCGCCGCGCCAGGGGCGGTCCCCCTTCTACCGATTCGCCGGGCGGCGCGTTGTTGATAGCATGGGCGAGGGTGACTATCAAATTGTCGCGCGAGGTATCCTGACGATGGATATGCGTCAACCGTGCGACCGGCACCTGCTCGCTCTGGATCAGATCGTGGAGCACGTTGCCCGGCCCCACGCTGGGCAGTTGGTCCACATCTCCCATGATTAGCACGCGACAGCCGCTAGGCACCGCCCGGAAAAGCCAGGAGGCGAGCGGTGCGTCGAGCATGGAAGCCTCATCTATCAGCAGGGCTTCTGCCTCGATGGGCTCAGCGTCGTTGCGTTGAAACTCGCCCTCGCGCCACTCCAGCAGGCGGTGCACGGTGGTGGCGGGCCGCCCCGTGGTCTCCGTCAAACGGCGCGCGGCGCGACCGGTGGGCGCCGCCAGTTTCACCTCCAGCCCGGCCTCCTCCCAGCTTTCCACGATCACCCGTGCCAGGGTGGACTTGCCAGTCCCCGGCCCGCCCGTCACGATGCAGATACCGCTGGCCATGGCATGCTCGAAGGCCCTGGACTGGGCAGGGTCCAGCGACAGCCCTGCGCGCGCCTCCGCCGCCTGTCGCACCGCCTCCACCGGGCGCTCCGCAAAGCCGAGCGGGCCCACAGCCGCCGCCAGCAGTCGGGCCACGTGGGTGGCCAGCGTCGCCTCCGCCTGCCAGGCGGTGCGGTGATAAAAGGCCAGTTCCCCATTCACCGCCACAATCTGGATATAACGCTGGTTGCGGAGCCGCTCCAGCGCATCCCCCACGCGCTCGACACCGTCGGGCGGCATGGGCTCGTCGGGCCAGATCAACGGAGCGAGCGCCTTCAACAGCGGCTGCTCCGGCAAAAACAGGTGCCCATCGCGGTGGAACGCACGCAGTAGCAGGTGGAGGATGGCCGCCTGGAGACGCCCCTCGTCGTCCAAAGCCAGGCCACGCTGCCGCGCCACCCGGTCCATCGTCTCGAAGCCGAGGCCCGGCACATCCTGCACCATCTGAAAGGGGGTCTGCTGGAAGACGCGCAGGGCATCCACCCCCTTTTCCTCGTAGCATTTCAAGACCGTGCGCGCCATTGCCGGGGAAAGCCCTACATCGTATAGCTCCAGCAAAAGTTGGCGCGAGCCATAACTCTCGTTCAACGCCTCGATCAGTGCCTGCACGCGCGCCTCACCCAGCCCTGGCACCTCGTGCAGGCGCTCTGGCTGCGCCTGGCAGGCGCTCCAGCATCTCCGCGCCAAAAAGCGGGTAAAAGTAGCTGACGACCCGCTCCGCAAAGGCAGGGCCGATCCCGCTCACCTCCTCAACCAGAAAACGGCGAATCCCCTCACGCGTCTGCTCCATGAACGGATGAAAATAGTCCACCCGGAACTGTGGCCCATGCTTGGGATGCACCATCGAGCGCCCGTAGAAGGACACGCTCTGGCCTACCTCGATGCCCGCCAGATCGCCCACCACCGCCATCTCGCCGCTGCCAGCCGCCTGGATATACGCCACCGTAAACGAGTCGCTGGCAAAGCGAATAGCAGACACTACCCCATCAATTCGCTCCATAGCTTCAATCCCTGGCCCCTGAGTAACCCACCCGACCTTGCCGCGAAGTATAGAGCAAGGGTGCGTCTTGCGAGAAGCGGCGGGGGTGATTCAAGAGCGCGGTTGGGGCACGCTGACGCTTGCACGCCGCCACTTGCAGCCGTCGGGGGGAGTTGCTACTCTTACCCCATGCAAACCACGAAAACGGGGCTTCCGCTGGCGGCGCTGGACCGCTTTTGGGCAGATGAGCTTGGCTGCGAGCCACGCGACCTGCGCCAGGGGGAGGTGCGCCTGGTGCCCTGCGGGCAGCAGCAGATACAGGTGCTGGCGACCCCGGACGGCGCGGCGGTGATCGGCCTGCCCCATCTGATCGGGCAGGCGACGGGCGCGAGCGTGTCGCAGGTGCTCGATCCAGCCTTTTGGGCCGAGCGGCTCGGGGTGGGGCGCGAGCGACTGGTGGTATATGGCCCCAGCGCCCTGGCGTATGTGACGGCAACCGCCTTTGAGCCGCTCGCTCATCCCTTCGTGCGCCAACTACGGCGACGCGATGCGGCGGAGATGGCCCGCTTCGCGCGCATCTTGCAGGCGCGGGAGCCAGAGACCTTCCACGCGTGGGCCATCGGTGGCCGAGTAGCCGCCAACGAGCGGCTCTGGGGCGCTTACTTCGAGGGCAAGATCGTCTCGATAGGCGGCCTTCGGCCCGTACACAAGCAGATCTTCGAGGTGGGGATCAACACGCTGACCCGTCACCGCAACAAGGGGTGGGGGAGCGCGGTCGCCAGCGCTGCCACGGAAGGCGGGCTTGCGCTAGCCTCACTGGTCCAGTGGAGCACGCCGCTCGCCAACGAGCCTGCGCTGCGCATCGCACGGCGCCTCGGCTATCAGCCTTATTCTCACCAACTCTGGCTCTCGCTTCCGGCAGAAAGCCAACCGTCCGCCAGCAGCCAGCGAGGCCCGTCATGATCTGTATTGCCTGTGGGAAGCCGATTGAGGCAGGTGATTACCGATTAATCGGGCTGGAGCAAATCACCTGGGAAAGCCGCTACGCCCACCGCGGCACCTGCGAGACGGAAGCGCGCGAGCGCTTTGCGCCCCCCAAGGCGACCCGCCCTCGCGCCCCCCGCAGGGCCCCCAAGGTCGAGGTGGAAGAACTGACGATGGACGCGCCCGATCCCTTTCCCGAGGAGGAGCCCCCCTGGTTTGGCATGGAACTGCGGCGCCCCTAGCCGCGCAGGAGAAAGCGCCCCTACACCAGCCCCGGTCGGTGCTGGCGCACCACCATCACCAGATAATCCAGATAGCCACGACGATCCAGGAACGTGATAAGGTTCAGGACGGTTATCATCAGCCCCCCCCGCCCCACAATGTCCAGGCTGATCTTCTCGTTTTTACCTCGCAGCTTCAACTCTTGCTCAACGTCCTGGCAGATCGCTTCCAGATCATCAAGCGAGAAGGCCCCTACCATCCTGGTGCGCAGTGTGCGCGGGTCCACCTGCGCGGCGGGTGGGGGCTGAAGTTTCCCGCTCTGCCTCCGTCGGGGGGTTCCCTACCGAGGCGCGTGCCACGCTCTCCGCCGACGCTTCAACCTGGATGGTCTGCGATGGGAGGACAGGTTGCGGGAGCGGCTCGCCGCGTGCCAGGGCTTCCACCGCGCGCCGCACCAGGGCGGGCGAGGCACCTAGCGCGGGGTGCGCCTCCAGGGTGGCAGCTTCAAGAATCCGGGCGACGAGCCCCTCATCCCCCGACATCGCTGAGACAGCGAGCGAGCCTGTCTGGCGCAATAGCTCCCTCACCTCGGCAGCGTTCAAGCCAGCGAGCGGCAGATGCACCACCCGTTGGGCGGGAAGGCGGATTTGCTGCTGCCACGGCTCATCGCTGTCGTCCAGCGTCAAAATGATATGGATGTTGTCTGGCAGGGCTTTGAACAGATAGCGCTCCGTGTCCCACCACTGGATCGCATCCAGACCGTCCAGAATCAAAATCTGGGTAGCCTCCTGCTTTGTTTCCAAAAACTGTTGAAAGAGCGGGCGCAGCCGATCCGCATCATCCGACACTTTCCATTCTTTATCGTACCAGGGCGCGTGCTGATGCCACGCCGCCATCTGTTCGACCACGCTGCGCAAGAAGAAGGATTCCTGCAGGGTGGACTCGTACGACGGGTAAAAAAAGTGGTAGGCGAACGCTTCGGGCTGGGCATGGATCAGGCGGGCCATCAGCGCCGTCTTGCCGAAGCCGCCTGGGGCAGTGACGACTAGGTAGCCGCCCTGCTCGTCCTCGATAAACTTCCCTATCTGCTGAAGTGCCTGAACGCGCCCCGCAAACAACCGCACGCGATCCTCGATCAGCGAATCAAAGTTGCCGCGTAGCGGGGATTGCAACTCGATGGGATAGTAGCGGATATTCACGCTGGCACCGCGCCCGATGGCCACCACGCTGTTCTGCAGGGCGCTCACCTCAATCCGGTTGTCGAAGTGCTGGTTCACGGTGCCACCCGAAACGTGCGCGATGACCCCCTGCTCCCCCTGCACGACCCACTGATCCCCCTCGATAAGGTCGCGCCCTGCCTGGCGCGCATCCCGCCCAGCGACGAGGCTGTGCTGGATCGTACCGCTAAGGATCTGCTGCAAACGCGCCTGGCTCTCGCTGGCCTCCACCTCGCGCAGCCCCTCCGGCAGCGCCTGAGGCGCATCGTCCGGCCCCAGGGCGCCCACCCCTTCCTTTCCACGGTGCAGCGCGATGGCCATCGGCCCCACCCCCTTGAGGAGGGTCAACTCAGGTTCCTGCGTCAGGCTGCCCCGACTGCGCTTCTCGATCTCGGCCTTCACCTCGTCGTATACCTGGCTGTACAGGTCAAAGACGCTGATGAAGCCACGCCGGCTTTCCACGCCCCTGCCCTGCAACCCATTCGACAGCGCCTCGGCGAAAAAGCTGAGCGGCTCCGTGCGGAGAAAGTACGAGCGCTGTGTTTCGCGGCAGGCGGTGATGACGACGCGCCCCTCGCCCGTGCTGAGCAGGGCCGCCGTCGTGCCGTCAGGCACCGGCACCCCCTGCACCGTGTCTGGCTCGCCGCCCAGATGCCCAAGCGCACTCGGCGAGATCGCACCAGCGTGGCAGGAATTGAAGATCAGAAAGGCACGCTTCGCCCGAATCCTATTGAGCGCCTGGAGCAGTTCGTCCTCCCGGATGGCCGTGCCCGGCACTACCTTCCCCCGCTCCCAACGCGTGTCGTGCGTGGTAAGGTAGTAGGCGCCCTTGTCATCAAAGTCGCCGTGCCCCACATAAAAGAGCAGCGCCGTATCCCCTTCCCCCGCCCGCTGCGCCAGCCCTTCGAGCGCATCCAACACGCCCTGGCGGGTTGCCGCCGCGCCATGCAGCAGCGTCACCTGATTGGCGGGGTAGCCCGCACGGTCGGGGTCTTGAAGGGTCTTGGCGACCTCCTTCGCGTCCTCCACCATCAGGGAGGCATCCATATGCGGCGCGTGAGCGTAGCTCCCCACGCCAATCAGCAGTGCGTGTCCCGCTTGAAAGGCCATAGTCCCTCTCCCTTGTTGTCACTCGTTTGGGGCGGGCGCACCCCTCCTTTACGGAAGCTGCCCCTCCACCAGAATCTCGTGCCGGGCCACCGCCCCCTCCGCCATGCTGAAGAACAGCAACTCGAAGGGCACCTGCGCCCCGCTCGGCAGGGGCGAGGGGGCGAGGCGCGTGCTTTCCACAGCCAGGACCCGCCCCGCCTCATCGTAGAGCACCCCCGTCACCGTCACCGCGCTTGCCTCCGCCCCTACGTTGAGCACCTGCCCCGTGAGCGCGTAGCGCCCCAGGGCAGGCTGTGTGGCGGCGACCTCGCTGACCTGGAAGCTTTCCGTCGTGTGCGACAGGGCATAGGCGGCAGGCAAGGCCGATGCAGTGGCCACAAAGCTCGACCACCCAGGCGGCGGATCGCTAAAAATCGCTATGATGGGGCTGCGCTCGCCGGGGCGCAGCAAGGGGCGCTGGATCGGCCAGTGGGTGCTCGCCAGGGTGGCGCCGTCCGCGCCCACTAGGGCCACTGCCACCTGCACGTCCTCGTAAGGCTGCGCGCTCCCGTTGACCACCTCGCCAACCAGATAGATGGAGGAGGTACTGGCCTGGTAAAGCGAGGTGTTCTGCACGGTCAGCCCATCGCCGGTGCGCACGACGGCTAGCGTGGGCGTGGGGAGTATCCCAACGGCGGCGCTGTTGACCGCCACCGAGCGCGCCATGCCATCCAGGAGGGGTGCCGTGCGCTCCCACTCCGATTGGCGTGCGATCAGCGTGAGGGTCAGCAGGAAGGGGGGGCGCTGCGCGAAGCGAATCTCGAACTGGAGCCGCTCGCCCCCCACGTCAGAGACAACGGTCGCCAGCAGGGTCTCTCCCTCCTCGCGAAAGGAGACCATCTGGGCATAGCCATCGCCAAACAGGGAGCGTAGGTAGCCGTCAGCCACCTCGCGCAGCCCCTCACGCGTGAGGGCGGCCCCCACGTTCTGCATGCTAGCCACAAAAGTGCCAGCCATCTCACCATCGGTAGGAGCCTGCGCGGTAAGCTCAGTAGTACCCGCGTCCGAGTCATCGCGGACCGACCAGCCAGCCGGGTAGCGAAAGGTCAGGTCGCCGCGCTCCGAGGTTACCTGCTCCGCCAACTGCGCCGCGTCCGGCGTGGCAGAAGGCGCGGCGACCGCGCCAGGGGTGAAGGTGGCAACTCCCGTGCTGGTTGCCAGGGCCGCACGCGTGGCCGTCAACGTGGGGGGGGAGGGGCGTTCGATGCTGGGGGCAGCCCCATGTCGGGCAAGGGGGCCGCGCTACAGCCGACCAATAGGGTCAGAAGCAGGAACGCTTGTAAACATGCTTTCATAGGGAAAATCAAGAAACCCTGGACGACGGACAATCAATGAAACCCACGGAGCAAGGCATAGTCCGACTCTTCTGCCTCCCCCTGAGCCCCATTATACCGATGCCCCCACAATACGCGAAGCGCCTTTTACAGGTCGCTGCCGTTGGGGTCAAAAATCCATTTGACTTCACCCTATGCCCCCATACAATCACCCTTCCCCGAAGAGCAGAAAGCTTGACCGCTGAAGGATTTGTTGGCTAGAGGGGGTGCATGCAGGAGGGAGCCGGACGGAGAGCGTCGGGGGGATCATGGAAGGGAGCGGAAGCAGATCGGAACAGATGGCACACTTGTATAGCTTGGCGCACGGCTGGGGATACGTGGCACGCTTCGCCACGATTCTTCTGCTGGCCCTGCTCCTGCACCGCCTAGCCCGCTGGGCTGTGAGGCGCTTTTTCCACTATGCCCTGCGCACCGACCGACTGGTGGTCAGCGAGCGACGGGCACGCACGCTGGAAGGCATTCTGCTGGGGTTGACCTCCTTTCTCACCATCATGATGGCATCCATCAGCCTGGTGCTCATGCTGAACATCGCTGACGCCAACGTGCTGTTTCCGGTGCTAGGGCTCTTCAGCGCCGGCTTCGGCTTCGCTGCGCGCCCGTTGGTCAGTGATTATCTGGCGGGGATCACGCTGCTGTTCGAGTACTCCTACGCCTTTGGCGAGAAGGTCGAGATTATGGAGGTCATGGGCACCGTGGAGTCGGTGGGCCTGCGCACC
This sequence comes from uncultured Chloroflexia bacterium, assembly GCA_963721895.1. Lineage (GTDB taxonomy): Bacteria > Chloroflexota > Anaerolineae > Ardenticatenales > Ardenticatenaceae > CAVRLZ01. The sequence continues at coordinate 233,106 of CAVRLZ010000033.1, forward strand.
ACTCGCCTGCGAGCGGACAGCGGTGAGTTGTTCATCGTTCCGAACGGGGATGTACGGGTGATCCGCAACTTTTCACGCGGGGCCTTTTCGCCTGCCTCGGTGCGCGTCACCGTGGCGCCCCGCGATTTGCGGGCCACTGTTGCCCTGCTGGAGCGCGTGGCGCAGGAGGCAATGGAGCGCTACCCTGACGATATCACCGAACCACCAGAAATTATCAGCGAGACGGGTGAACTTGGCGCGAAGACGCAGCTAACCTTGTTGGCGCGGGCGCGCTACAGCCACGGCGCCCACCTGCGGCGCAATCTGATGGCCGACGTGCACGATGCGCTGACCCTGGCAGAGATTGAGGAGATAGGCTGAGCTCTTCCCCTTTCTGGAAAACCCTTTATAATGAAGATATTCGTGACAGGATGAGCCAGCGTAGCATAAGGTACCCCCTCTTTATCCTGCTCCTCCTTTCCCACTCGCGCCGGTCTGCCGTCTTCTGAAAGCCCGTTCCCGCGTGGCCCTTTTCCTATCCTTGTTGTGAGGTATTGACCATGAACCTGCCCTCCTCGTTGAAATGGCTGTCTGGTGCGGTGTTGCTGCTGGTACCGGCGGTGCTCATCGCCCTGCTCTTCCTTAGCCCGCCCTCGGTGGCGCGTGGCAAATCGGCCTCGCTACCGATGAGCACCCAGATGGAGCCCGAACAGGCGCGTGCGCAGGCCCTTGCGCTGGCGGACAGCCGCGTGCAGGCCCTGACGAATGGGAAGCGCTCGGAGGTCTTTGGGGTGTTAAAGGTAGGCGGGCAGTACACGCAGGCCAGCACCGCCTGTGCCGCAGCGGACTGCCGCCAGGTGGAAATTTATCTGTTCGATGAGGACGCTGCGGTGATCGTCATCGTGGATGTGGACGCGGGCACGGTGCTGGACGTGCTGCACCAACCCGGCATGCAGCCCGGCATCAACGCCCGGCTGGCCGAGCGCGCCCGCGAGATCGCCTTTTCTGCACCTGCACTGATTAAGGTGCTCGGCGCGCAGCCGACCGACTCAGACTGGGAGCCGATGGACGCCAGCCTGGTGGGCACTGCCTGCGAGAGCGGCCACCTGTGTGTCGCCCCCTCCTTTGACCTGGGCCGTTACATCCTGTGGGCCCACGTAGATCTGACGACCGAGCAATTCGTGGATCTGGCGTGGACCGCCACGCCGCCGGACCACGGCACCGCTCCGTACGAGGTGTTTGAGCCGGGGGGCTGCCCGGCGCCCGGCACGGTCAGCCGCGACGGCTGGACACTCGCCTATGAAACTACGGGAACCGATGGGCTGCGCGTCTTCGACGCCGCCTACGAGGGTGTCTCGATGCTCCACAACGCCAAGTTGATCGAGTGGCATGCGGATTATGGCAGCAGCGGCTACGAGGATTCCACGGGCTGTGGCGGTGGGGGTGGGGGGTACCCCATCTATCCCTACGGGGAGACGCAGGTGCTGGAGTTGCACGATCGCTCAGCCCTGGTGGGCTTCGAGGTGGTGCAGGATTTCCGCATGGGGTCGTGGGGGCAAAGCTGCAACTATCGCTACGAGCAGCGCTTCCAGTTCTTCAGCGATGGCCGCTTCCGCGTGGTCGGGGGCGCCTATGGCAAGGGCTGCGGCACCAACTCCATCTATCGCCCGCTCATCCTGATGGACCTGGCAGTGGCAGGCGACGAGGGCGACTCGTTCGCTTTGTGGGACGGAAGCAGCTACCTGCCGCAGACGAGCGAGATTCGCCTCACCCCGCCAAGCACGCTGTCGCCGGAGGGCTTCAGGGGCATGGTGAGCGATGCGTCGGGCGCGGCCCTGCTCATCGAGCCAGGCCGCGGACAGTTCGGGGATGGGGGCGAGGGGGACCACGAGTATCTGTACGCAGTGCGCCACGAGCCCATCTTTGACACCTCGATGGGGGTCATCGGGGGCTGCTGCGTGGACACCTACCACGGCCCCGAGCGCTTCGTGGATGGCGAGCCCATCGCCGACGAGAATCTTGCGCTCTGGTATGTGGCGCAGATGCAGACGGATGCCACAGCGCCCGATTTCGCCTGCTGGACGGTGCAGGGCGAGCCCAATCCGGTCACCTATCCTTGCTTCGCCGGGCCGATGTTTGTTCCCCTTTCCCTCGCTATCCCTGGGGCTGCCTTCACGCTTACCGACTTCGCCAACGTGGGCCAACCCCTGACCTTCACGCCTGACGCCACGGGTAGGGGACCGCTGGCCTATCTGTGGGACTTTGGCGATGGCAGCACCTCCACCGAGGAAGCGCCCACCCATGCCTACGAGGTTGCCGGGGAATACACGGTGACGCTGACCGTGAGCAACTCGGTAGGGCAGGATACCGCGACCGACACCATCCTGATCGAGGTGCCCACGGCTGTCACCGTGCGGCAGCTCGATGCCACCTCAAGCAGCACCCCCTGGCTGCTCGCTGCGGCGGCCCTGGCCCTGCTGGGCGTAGGCGCCCTCGGTGCCCGACGCATTCTGCGTCGGAGGTAGAGAAGGAACGCACCCGCAGGTAGGGGCAGATACTGCCCCTACCTGCGCGCGATAGCGATCAGCCCCGTGCCGATGGGGAGGGAGCCCAGGTGGAGGAGCCCCTGTTCCACGCGGCCCACGGCCCCCAGGACGGTGTTGACGAGCGGATGGGTGGGCTGCATGTCCACTTGGTAGGCATCGTCGTCAAAGTAGTGCGAGCGCAGTTCAACAGGCGGACCCTTGCGACGGTTAGCGAGGATGGCGGCAGCGGCCAGCGGAAACACCAGAAAATTGTTGTAGGTGGATTGAAGGGGCGTGAGGCCCGCCGCGCGCAGTTTGTCTTCCAGTTCGCCCGCCGTGTAGCGGCGCTTGTGATCGTTCAAATCGTCGTTAAAGCTCCACAGCCAAGCCAGGGCAGGCACAGAGATCAGCACCAGGCCACCGGGGCGCAGCACCCGCTGGGCCTCGCGCAGGATCGCGCTGTCGTCGTCGTTGTGCTCGATCACGTCCAACGCTGTCACCAGATCGAAGCTCTCATCCTCGAAGTCCAGATTGCTGGCATCCCCCAGGCGGATATCATAGCCACGCTCTTGCCCCACCCGCACGGGGGCCGGATGGTTTTCCACGCCGATGACATCCCCATAGCGGCTCAGGTGGTGGTACATGTTGCCCGCGCCCGACCCGATGTCGAGAATCATCAGCTCCCGTCGGCGGGTGTGCCGCTGGAGGATGGTTTCAAGGGCACGGGTGCGGCTGGCAAACCACCAATGCTCGTCCTCATCTATGCGCGCCGGGAGCCGGGCGCGATCCACATTCACCGTCAAGTTCATTGTTTTCTCCTTGTTGGGGCAGGGCAGCCTCGGGGCTATCCCCCAGCACCCATCAACGCCTCGTAGCTCTGCTCCAGCCGGGGCAGCAGCACCTGCCAATCAAAGTGCGTGCGCACGTGCGCACGGCCCTGCTCGCCCAGGCGGGCCGCGCCTGCAGGATCGCGCAGCGTCTGTTCCAGGGCTGCGGCAAAGGTGGCGGGGGTCTCTGCCAGGCGAGCGTGCTCGCCGTCGCGCAGGCCCAGCCCGCCACAACCCAGGGGGGTGCCCACCACGGGGCGCGCCAGGCTGAGCGCCTGCAGCACCTTAAGCCGCGTGCCGCTCCCCATGCGCAGCGGCACCACCACCACATCCGCCCCGACCACGAATGGCTCCACAGCCTCCACCCAACCCGTCAGCACCACCTGCGGATGCGCGCGCAAGCGCTCCAGCGAAGGGTGGAGCGCCTGCCCCACCACCCAGAGCGTCGGTGGGGGGCTTACGTCCAGGCGGGGCAAGATATGGTCCACAAACCAGAGCACCCCATCCACGTTGGGGCGAAAATCCATCTTGCCCGTGAACACCAGGGCGGCGCCGGGCCGCTCGCGCAGGGCGGCGGCGGGCGCATAGTGATGGGGCGCACTGGCTGTGGTATCAATCCCATTCGGGACGACCAGCGGTGCCACGCCGCTCACCTGATGTAGCAGGCGCGCATCCTCCTCGCTCACCGCCACGACACGATCCATGCGCCGTAGCTCCGCCGCCTCGTAGCCCCTTAGCTTCGCCACCTGCACCGCGCTGTACAAAGCGGCAGGCCAGCGTGCGGGGTGGCGCAGGTCCGCGCCCATGGCGGAGCGCTGCAACTCGCTCTCAGCATTGTGAGCGTCATACACCCAGCGCGGGCGCGATGGCCCAGCCCCTGCAGGCCGGGCATAGGGCAGCATCTCGATCCCTTCCACCTGCACGATGTCAAAGCGCCGCTCGGCCAACAGCCGCCCCAGCGCCGTCGCAAAGGGGGCGGCGCGCAGGCGCCGCGCCATGTCCGGCTCGCGGCTCAGCAGTAGGTCGCGCAGGCGGTGAGGGATGGAACGCTGGGGGGGGGGCTCAACAGTTGTCAGCGAGGCAAGGCCCGGCGGACAGGGAGCGTCCGCCGCACCGAAGCTGAGCAGGTGAACGGCGTGGCGGCGGGCCAACTCTTGCAGGATACCCCAATTGCGTAGCGCCGCCCCCTGGCGCGGGGGATAGGGCAGTTGGGGCGTCAGGAACAAAAGCTCCATGCTGGCAAAGTGGCCCGGCAGCCCTGGCCCGCTAGCGGCTGCGGAAGCGGTGGTAAAGATCGAGGTGCTGCCGAGCCGCTTTGTCCCATGAAAACTGCGCCGCGCGGCGCAGCCCCTTCTCGCTCAAGGTTTGGCGCAACTCGCTGTCATGCATTAACCTGTAAATGGCTTCGGCCCACTCTGTCTCCTCGTCCGGCGGCACCAACAACCCCGCATCGCTCACCACTTCCGGCAGGGAGGAAACATTGCTAACGATGGTTGGAGTCCCGCAGGCCATCGCTTCCAGCGGCGTCAGCCCGAAGCCCTCGTAGAAGCTCGGGTGCACGTACATCAGAGCGCCGTTGAACAGCGCCGGGAGCTCCTCGAAGGGCACGCGCCCCAGGAAGCTGGCGTGCGGCTCCAACTTCAACTCGCGGTACAGCTCGAACACGTTGTCGAAGAGCCAACCGCGCTCCCCCGCAATGGCGAGTTTGAGCTCCGACGCCGCCGGAAACTCATCGAGCAACATGCGAAAGGCACGCAGCAGGGTTGCCAGATTCTTGCGCGGCTCGATCGTGCTAAGAAAAAAGATGTAGGTCTGATCCGCCAGCCCGTATTTTTGCTGAATAGCTTCCGTCTCGGGCCCAGGGTCAATCGGGTGGAAACTGGGATCCGCCGCCTCGTGGATGACCGTTACCTTTCGCTCGTCTGCGCCCAGCAGGTTCACCAAGTCTTCCTTGGTGCTGTGCGAAACGGCGATGATGTGGTCGGTGCGGCGCACGGCCTGATCAATCAGGCCATAATGATGGGCGCTATCCGTTGTCACAAAGTGCGGAAAACGCAGAAAGGCCAGGTCGTGCACGGTGATGATCGAGCCATGGTTGCGCCGAAACGGCGGAATAAAATCCGGCGAGTGCAGCAAATCAAGCCGCATCAGCGCCAGTTCCGCAGGAAGGAGCCATTGCTCGAAGCGATGGTGACTGGGCGTCCACAGCCGCCGGCGGTGAAAATTGGATTGGTGAACAAGCGTGTCGGAATCTTTATAGCTGTGAAGGATGAAGAACTCATCCTCCGTCTCCAGCTCGGCAAGTCGCTCGATCAAGCGCTGCGTGTACTTTCCGATCCCCGCTCGGCGATAGCCTAATATTCTGGCGTCTATTCCGATTCGCATCGCAATGCGCGGGTTCCTTCCGGGTACAAGACGAGCATCGGCGATGCTGCCCGCTCTATTGGGGTGAATTGAATGATACGCAAGAGGGTCAGACTCATACGTGCTTCTGCCCTTTTTCTCCCATCGATTATAAACTCGCTCGGATGCCTTGTCGAATATACGTGCCAGGATGGGCCCTCTGCGATAGAAAGCGTTAGCGCCATCCCGCTACTCTGCTGGGTGATTGTCAGGGGCTCTACTTTTAGTTATACTTTTTATGTCAAAAATGGAAAGTTTGCGGAGAGTGCAGCGCACATGGATAGCCGGAACGATGGGGCGAGCGCCCTGACAGAGCAACCAGAAAACAACGAGCCGGAGGGCTACCGCGGCACCCTGCACCGCCTCCGCGCGCTACGGGGGAACGCTCTGCTGCTTCTGTTCGCCGTTGCGATCCTGCTGGCATTGGGGGGCTGGACCCTCTTGCAGGCCAATCCATCCCCCGCCACTGGGGCAACGATCTGGCAGGATTCCCCGTCCCCCGCCCTCATGCTCAAGCGCGAGGCGGGCGAACTGTGGGCAGCCGGCCAGCGGGACGAGGCGCTTGCGAGGTGGGAAGAGGCCCATCGCCTAGCGCCGGACAATCCGGATATCCGCGAGTCGCTGGCGCGGGCGCAGGTGGGTCGTGCCGCAGATTGGTTGCATGCGGGGGAAGCCGAGCGCGCCCTGCCTCTGTTGGGCGCCGCCTACTCGCTGATGCCCGACGAACCGGCGGTGCTCCACGAGTATCAGGCCCTACTCGCCTACACAGCAGGGCGCGATGCCGTGGCCGCCCGTGAGTGGGGCGGGGCGGTCGAGGCCCTGGAACCGCTGTACCGCCTCGACCCCGGCTACCTCGATGTCCGCTTGTTGCTGGAGCAGGCACTGGCCGGGCAGCAGCAGGCTGAGGTCGAGGCGCGCGCCCGATCCGAGCAGGCAGCAAGTGTTGCCCACGCCAGTGCCTCGGGGCAGCGCCTTCGCACCCTGCTGGAGCCACCCGACCTATCCAACCAGCCCGGTCAAAACGCGATGCCCTCCCTGGGCGCGCTCGCGCCCGCCAGCAACAAGCACATCGTGGTCAGCATCAATGCCCAACGCATGTATGTGTACGAGAACGATCAACTGATCTGGGACTGGGTAGCCAGCACCGGCGAGGCGGGCCGCCCCACCGTGCCGGGCCGCTATCGCATCCAGAGCAAGTTCGAGAACGCTCGCTCCAACGTCTGGTCGCTCTGGATGCCCTACTGGCAGGGGATCTATTGGGCGGGCAGCGTGGAAAACGGTATCCACGGGCAGGTCACCTTCGATTCCGGCGGGCGATTGTGGGAGGGGTACCTGGGGACGCGCATCACCTTCGGCTGTGTGATGATTAGCGACGAGCACGCAGCCATCCTTTACAACTGGACCGATATAGGAACCCCCATCTCCATTCACTGGGACTGGCAGCCTGGCTGGATTCCCGACGCGAACGGCGACCCAAGTTAGGGCCGCCCTCTAGCGCCGCAGCACGCGCTCGGCCCGCTCGCGCCCTTCCGGGCGCAGGTGCAGCACCTCTCCCCCATTCGCCTCCACCAGATCGCTCGCGCGGGCATCCTGCAGCACCTGCTGGGCAAAGACGGGGCGCCAGCGAAGGTGCTCGCTCAGGGCGGGAATGGCATTTTCCTCGCTGGCATCCGTTTCATCCTCATGGTGATGCAGGTGGACCAGCAGCATGTCCACCGCAAACTCGCGGCGCACCCGCCTGCGCCGCAGTGCTTGGGCCAGCAGGCCACGCTCCGGCGCGAAGGCAAAGGCGAGCACGAAGAATAGCCCTGCCATGGTTGCCATCGAGCCTGCAATCGAGCCATCGAGCACGCGCGCCAGCGCATACCCGCCCACGGCGGCCCCCACCCCAATCCCTACACTGGCTGCCAGCATCACCGGCAAGCGGTCGGTGAGCAGGTAGGCGGTTGCAGGTGGGGCTATCATCAGAGCGACCACGAGGACCGTCCCCACCGCGTCGAATGCCCCCACAGCGGTCACGCTGACCAGGCTCATCAGCCCATAGTGCAGGAATGCGGGCGAGAAGCCTAGTGCCGCCGCCAGCCCCTCGTCAAAGGTGGCAAGCTTCAACTCTTTGTAGAAGAGCAGCACCGCCCCCACGTTCAACAGGGTCAGGGCGCTCATCACCCACAGCGCTATGGGCAGGTCCACCCCCAGGATGACCAGGCGGTTGAAGGGCGCAAAGACCAACTCGCCCAACAGCACGGCGTCTTGATCCAGGTGAACATCGCCGGCGAAAAGGTTGATGAGCAGCACGGCAATGGAAAAGAGCACAGGGAAAACCAGCCCGATGGCTGAGTCCTCCTTCACCAACCGCGTCCGCGTCACCACCTCTACCAGCAACACGGTGAGGACACCGGTCAGCGCCGCGCCCACGATGACGAGTGGGTGGGTGGTCGTTTCCACCACAAAGAACGCCACGACGATCCCCAGCAGCACACTGTGGCTGATCGCATCGCTCATCATCGCCATCTGTCGGAGCACGAGGAAATTGCCCACCAGCGCGCAGGCGACAGCCACCACGCTCGCAATCAGGACGATCTCGATAGAGGGACTCATAGGGTGTGCCTCGCGGGGGGGGTGCCATCGGTAGTAGGGGATGCAGACGGTTCCCCCGTGCGCGACAACCGCTCTACCTCGGCCACGCCGCTCGCCGTCAGCCCCCAGTCGCCACTGCCGCTCTGCTGTACCCATCCCTGTTGCACCAGCGAGTCCAGCATGGGCCGGACACGACTGCGCGGGTGGGCTGCCTGAAGGGTGCCGATGGGGTGCGCGTGCTGCAGGTCACCATGGTCGCTGGCAAGATTGTAAAGATTGGTGAGCACGGCAGAGTCGCGAAGCTGGGCACGTTGCTGCCGCCGCCGCCACGCCTGCCACAGCAGCCCGCGATTCGGTGCCCCCAGCATCGAGAGCACCACCAGCGCGCTCATGGCCAGCACGATCAGCGGGCCGGTGGAAAGGCCGGCGGCGCTGGCGCTGATCAGCGCACCGATGACCCCGGCCAGCACCCCGAACAGGGCGGACAGCAGCACCATCACGGGCAGGCGGTCCGTCCACTGGCGTGCCGCCGCCGCAGGCGCGACCAGCATCGCGCTCATCAGCACCACTCCCACCGTTTGCAGCCCCACCACGATCGCTATGACGATCAGCGAGGTCAGCAACCCGTCCAGCAGGCGCACGGAAAAGCCGAGCGAGGCGGCAAAGGTGGGGTCGAATGCGAGCAGCTTCATCTCCTTCCACAGCAGCGCAAGGGCAATCAGAGCCACCGCGCCCACCCCCGCCATCGTGAGCACATCCTGCGTCACCATCGCAGCGGCCTTGCCGAACAGGAAGCGATCCAGACCCGCCTGCTGGGCGTTCCCCTGGCGCTGCACGAAGGTCAATAAAAGCAGCCCAAAGCCGAAAAACACGCTCAGGATGATGCCCAGCGCCGCATCTTCTTTGATGCGAGTATGGCGCACCACGCTGGAGGCCAGGCGCGCCCCCAGCCAGCCTGACAGCAGCGCCCCCCCGAACAGCGGCAGCAGCGCCTTGCTGCCCGTGAGCATGAAGGCCAGCACCACGCCGGGCAAGGCAGCGTGACTGATGGCGTCCCCCAACAGGGCCTGCCGCCGCAGGATGGCAAAGCTGCCCAGCGTGCCGCTCACGATGCCCAGCACCATCGCGCCGAGCGTGACGGTGCGCAGGGTGTAATCGGTAAAAAGAAGGGTCAGGTCCATAGGATCACACCGATAGGAGGGAGAAGCGGCCGCCGTAGGTACGGCGCAGGTTCTCCTCGTTGAACACCTCGGCAACCGGGCCGGCGGCAATCTTGCGCACGTTCAGCAACAGCACATGGTCGAAGTACTCGGGCACGGTTTCCAGATCGTGATGAACCACGATCACGCTGCGCCCGCGGTCACGAAGGATACGCAGCACCGAGATGATCGCCCGCTCGGTGGTGGCATCCACCCCCTGCAGCGGTTCGTCCATAAAATAAATGTCAGCATCCTGCACCAACGCGCGCGCCAGAAAGACACGCTGCTGCTGCCCGCCAGACAGCTGCGATATTTGCCGCTCGGCGAAGGCCTCCATCCCTACATCGCGCAGCGCCGCGCGCGCCTGCTGCTGCTCCGCACGCCCGGGGCGGCGAAACCAGCCCAGGCGCCCATACGTTCCCATCATCACCACATCCAGCGCGTTGGTGGGGAAATCCCAATCCACGCTGCCGCGCTGCGGCACATAGCCAACGCGCTGGCGCTGGCGCTGCACCGACTCACCAAAGATGCGAACCTCGCCCGCCGCCGGTTCCATCAGCCCCAGAATCGTCTTGATCAGGGTGGACTTCCCCGCCCCGTTCGGGCCAACGATTGCCATCAGCGTCGCCGCGGGCACGTCCAGGTCAATGTCCCACAGCACCGGCTCCTCGCGGTAAGCCACCGTCAGATCGCGAACCGTCACCGGAATGACGCTGCTTCTCTCGTTCAGGCCATCGTCATGCGTCATGCTCATTGTGCTCCCAATGCCCCTACAATCGTGTCTACGTTGTGCCGGATCATGCCGATATAGCTGCCCTCGGGCGTGCCCTCCTGCCCCATCGCATCCGTGAAGAGCGACCCGCCGATGACCACCTCGTGGCCGCGTGCCTTCGAGCCCTCCATCACCGCCTCAACCACATCCGGTCGAGATGGTGCTCTCCATGAACAGGGAGGGCACATCGCGCTCGACCAGCACCTCGATGGTGCGGCGGATGTCCTCGATCCCGGCCTCGGTCTCGGTGCTGATGCCCTGCGGTGCGAAGACCTCAAAGCTATATCCGCGCGCAAAGTAGTTGAAGGCATCGTGCGCGGTGACCAGCACGCGACGGTCCGGCGGCAAGGTGGCAAGCTGCGCCTGGGCATAGCTTTCCAGCTCTGCTAGCTCGCCGCTGTAGCGGTCAGCCTGCGTGCGGTACACCTCAGCATGGGTGGGGTCTAGCTCCACCAGGGCGTCGCGGACGGCGCCGACCGTGTGCATCCAGAGCTTCACATCCATCCAGATATGGGGGTCATAGAAGCCAGCAAACTCAGGCGGTGCTAGGCGCTCCGCTTCCGGCACCGCCTCGCCTACGGCCACCGTCCGCTTGCCACTCTCGCCGATGCGCTCCAGCACATCCGCCATGCGAGCTTCCAGGTGCAGGCCATTGTAAAAGATAATGTCAGCTTCCGATAGGCGCTGCACGTCCCCCTCGCTCGCCTTGTACAGGTGCGGGTCTACCCCCGCCGCCATCAACTGCACCACCTCGACCCTCTCTCCCCCTACATTCCGCACTACATCCGCAATCATCCCCGTCGTCGTCACCACCCGCACCGTGCGTGCGGCAACGTCCCCCCGACTGCTGGAGCTCTCTGCGCCACACCCGACCAGCAGCAGGCTCACCAGCCACACAAGCCCCATCCACTTCTGCCCGCTCATCCATGCCCTCCGTCCATACAATTTATGGTACTCCAACATAATTTTTAGTCTTGCCTAAACTATACACGCTTTGCACCGAGTGTCAAGCACAAGTGCCATTTTCAACCCAGCAAGCAGTTGCGAAAAGCAGGAACGCGGGTAAGATACCCTTTTTAGTGACCCGCAAGTTCCGTGAAAACAAGGAGAAGGGCGTGGACATTACCCAGGCTGGGCAGATGATTACATGGCTCGACGAGGAGCACCGCCGCGACAAAGCGCAATTGACGGAGCTACGACAGCGGGTCGAGGGTCAATCGGTCGAGATCAAAGATCAAAACAAGCGCATCCAGGAGCTGGAAGGACGGCTGGCAGCCACGCAGGCCAGGCTTTCCCACTTCACCACCGTCGAGCAATCCATCCAGCATGTGCGCGATGAATTGGTGTTGATGGTGCGCGCCCAGGAAGAAGATATAGCGCGCTACCAGCGCGAGCAGAGCAAGGTACGCCAGCTAGAGCAGGAAACGATCTCGCGCTCGGTGGGCGAACTGCGGCGTCACCTCGACGCCATCCCTCCCCTCCAGGAGCGCCTGGTGACTCTGAGAGCGGAAGATCAGCGGCTGGGGGAGGCCCTGCTGAGCTTGCAGACGCGGCTGACCGCACACGAGCGGCAAACCGCCTCACTGCCAGATCGCATCAGTTACGTGGAAGGGCTGCGCACGCAGGACGTGCAGGGTATCACAAAGATTCAGGAAGAAATCCTTGAGTTGCTGCGCCGCACCGAGGCGACCGCTGGCAAGCAGGGATTGATCGAAGACATGGCGCGCAAGAACGAGCAGCGGATCAACGCCATAGTTCCCTTCCGCGACGAGATCTTGAAGCGCCATGCCCAACTGGCGGAAGACCTTCGACTGCGCGAGGCCCTTGTTGAACGCCAGATCAAGGACTGGCAGTCAGTCGTGGCTCATTTCGAGGAGCAATTGGGCAATCAGCGGAAGATCATCGAGCGTTACACGCAGCGCTCCGACGAGGTGCAGCAGTATCTGAGCGCAATCGAAGAGTATAAAGATTCGATCAACCGCGAGCAGAAGCAGGTGACAGAGCTCCAGCGCATGGCTGAGGTGCGCCAGCGCCGCGAGCTTGAAGAGTGGATCGCCGCCTACGAGCAGCGCTGGACAAAGTTCCGCCTGGAGCGCGAGGCGCAGTGGAACCAGCAAATAGCCCGTAACGAGGAAGTGACCCTGCGCACCAAGCAGTTGGAAGAGTCACGAGAGGCAGACCTGGAGCAGGTCCGCAAGCTGGCGCGGCAGCTGATAGCGATCCAGGATGAGTATCGTGGTAAACTGCGCGAGTTGTGGGCGGTTCAGGAGCGCGCCGCCCTCTTCCAACTGGACGAGGTGCGTCGCTGGTATGATGAGATTAGCGCAGTCGTCGCAGACAAGGTGGGCAATCGGTAAAGCCCGACCTCCAGCGGCGGTAAGTGGCTAGAGTGGAATCAAATATGACTAAGTATGAGTCGTGGGGCAAATACCCCAAGGTTGCACACCAGGCAGTCGTTCCCATTCGCTGGCGCGACAACCCGCCGCGCCTGGACGCATTGGAGAAGCCGGTGCTCCCCTTTGGTCTGGGGCGCACCTATGGCGATGGCTGCCTGAACGAGGATGGTATCCTCCTTGACACCTCCGCCCTGTCGCACTTCATAGCCTTCGACGAGGAGCAGGGGCTCCTGCGCTGCGAGGCGGGGGTGACACTCGCGCAGGTGCTGGAGCTGATAGTGCCGCAGGGCTGGTTTTTGCCGGTTACCCCTGGCACCAAGTTTGTGTCCGTGGCGGGCGCGCTGGCCAATGACGTGCATGGGAAAAACCACCATGTAGCCGGCACCTTTGGCAACCATGTCACGCGCTTCGAGTTGCTGCGCTCCGATGGGGAGCGCCTGCTCTGCTCCCCTACCGAGAACGCAGAAATGTTCCGCGCGACTATCGGGGGTCTGGGGCTGACCGGATTGATCTTGTGGGTCGAGTTCCGCCTGATCCCCATCGAGACCTCCCAGATTGACATGGAGCGCATCCGCTTCCGAAACTTGAGCGAGTTTTTTGAGCTCTCCGCCCGCTCCGACCAGACGTGGGCCTACAGCGTGGCCTGGCTGGACATGCAGGCTCAGGGCCAACAATTGGGGCGCGGCATCTTCATGCGAGGCAACCACGCCACCGGCGCGCGCGACCTGCGCGTCAGCGGTGCCCCGCTATTGAATGTGCCCTTTGATTTGCCCTCCTTCCTGCTGAACCCGCTCACGGTCAAGCTCTTCAATACGGGCTACTACTACGCACAACTCCGACCCAGGGTCCGCAAGAGCGTCCACTATGAACCCTTCTTTTACCCGCTGGACGCGATTCGTAACTGGAACCGCGCCTATGGGGCGCCCGGCTTCATGCAGTACCAATTCGTGCTGCCCGACGACCCGAACCATCGCGTGATTCGCAAGCTCATCACCCACATCGTGGACAGCGGCCAGGGATTCCTGAACGTCTTCAAAGAGTTTGGAGCCATTGCGTCGCCGGGCATGCTCTCCTTCCCGCGGGCCGGCGTCACGCTGGCCATGGACTTTCCGAACCAGGGCGTGCGTACCCTCCAGTTGTTCAATGAGTTGGACGAGATGGTGCGCGAGGGCGGGGGGATCCTCTACCCCGCCAAGGATGCGCGCATGTCAGCAGCAGACTTTCAGCGCTTCTACCCTCAATGGACCGAGTTCGCGCGCTTTATAGACCCGCACTTCTCGTCCAGCTTCTGGCGACGCGTCACAGTGCCCGTGGCGTCCCCTGCCAACGGGCTGGTACGTCAACAACACAAGGAACCGGCATGAGGAAAATTCTTATAGTGGGGGCCGCCTCGGCCATCGCCCACGCCGCCGCCACGCACTTCGCCGCCGATCGGGATCGGCTCTTCCTGGTCGGGCGTGACCTGCACAAGCTACGCACCGTGGCAGACGATCTGGAGGTTCGCGGGGCAGAGCGTGTCAGCACCTTCCAGTTGGACATCAACGACCTGGACGCGCACGAGGGGATGCTTGACGCAGCCACCGAGGCCATGGGCGGGCTGGACACCGTGTTCATTGCCCACGGCACCTTACCGGATCAAGCCGAAGTCGAGCAAAGCGTGGCGGCAACGCTGGCGGAGTTGAGCACCAACGGCACCAGCGTGATTGCCCTGCTGACGCTGGTGGCCAACCGCTTCGAGAAGCAGCGTGGGGGCACCATCGCCGTCATCTCGTCAGTCGCGGGCGACCGGGGTCGCACCAGCAACTATGTATACGGGGCCGCCAAGGCGGCGGTCAGCACCTTTCTGGCAGGGTTGAGGGGCCGGCTGTACAAATCAGGGGTGGCCGTGGTGACGATCAAGCCAGGGCTGATTGACACGCCCATGACGGCCCACCTGAAAAAAGGGCCGCTGTTCGCCAGCGCAGACAAGGCAGGCGATGCCATCTACCATGCCATCGCCAAGAAAAAAGATGTGGTCTACGTTCCCTGGTTCTGGCAGATCGTGATGACCGTCATCAAGCTGATTCCAGAGCGGCTCTTCAAACGTTTGAACCTCGCCGCTTGAGCAGGTAAGCTCCCCCATGCGCGTTATTGGCACAGCGGGCCATGTGGACCACGGCAAATCCACGCTCGTTCAAGCGCTCACCGGGATGAATCCGGACCGCCTGAAGGAAGAGCGCGAGCGCGAGATGACCATTGATCTCGGCTTTGCGTGGCTCACCCTGCCCGATGGTGAGGCAGTGAGCATCATTGATGTGCCCGGCCACGAGGATTTCATCCGCAACATGCTGGCAGGGATCGGCGGCATAGATTTGGCCCTGCTGGTCATCGCGGCGGACGAGTCGGTGATGCCGCAGACGCGCGAGCATCTGCAGATCCTGGACCTGCTGCGCGTGCCGCGCGGCATCGTCGCGCTGACAAAGACAGATCTGGTGGACGAGCCTGACTGGCTGGAGTTGGTGGAGTTGGAGGTGGAAGAAACGCTGCGGGGGACGGTGCTTGAGGGGGCGCCAATAGTGCCGGTCTCGGCGCGGCGCGGCGAGAACCTTGAATCCCTGATTGGCACCTTGCAGGACGCCCTGCGCCGCACCGAGCCGCGTGCCGACCTGGGGCGGCCCCGCCTCTCGGTGGACCGTGTCTTCTCGGTGGCAGGGTTCGGCACGGTGGTCACTGGCACCCTGCTGGACGGCACGCTGGCCCTCGGCGACGAGGTGGAACTGCTGCCCAGTGGCAAGCGTGGGCGCGTGCGTGGGCTCCAGAGCAACCAGGCGCGGGTGGAGCGCGCCTCGCCAGGGCGCCGCCTGGCTGTCAATGTGAGCGGCGTTGATGTGGATGAGATAGCGCGCGGCGATCTGCTTGCCCGCCCCGGTGACTATCGTGCCACCTCGCTGCTGGACGTGCGCCTGCGCCTGCTTGCCGACGCGGAGCGCCCGCTGCGCCACAATCAGGAGATCGAGTGGTTCAGCGCCGCCGCGCAGCGGGTGGGCCATCTGCGCCTGATTGGCAGCAAGGAGCTAGCCCCGGGCACCGAAGGCTTCGCGCAGATTCGGCTGGACGCCCCGGTGGCCGTGGCGCGCGGCGATCGAACCATCCTTCGTCAGCTTTCCCCCTCGCGCACCCTGGGCGGCGGAAGCGTGCTGGACCCCCATCCCCGCGGGCGCTGGCGCCGCTTCCACCCGGCGACGTTGGAGCGCTTCCGCCTGATCGCCGAGGGCTCTCCCACCGACCTGCTGGTGCAAAAGCTGGCCGCGCTGGAGCCTACCGACGAGCGCACGCTGCTGCCTGCCCTGCCGCTGACGGAGGAGGTGGCACGGGCCGCCCTGGCGGCTGCGGTAGACAGCCACCAGGCGCTCCGCCTGGCCGACGGGACGCTGTTGAGCGGCGGCGGGGCCGCGCGCCGCCGCGACGCCCTGCTCCACGATCTGGCAGCGTACCACCGCAGCTACCCGCTGCGCTTCGGCCTCCCGCGCGAGGAGGGCGCCAGCCGCCTCACGCTCAAGCCCAAGGCCGCCGCGGCCTTTCTGGACATGCTGGCCGCAGCCGGGCAGATTCGGCTGGAGGGGGAGTGGGTCGCCCTTCCCAACTTCATTGTGGCGTTGGACGGCCCCCAACAGCATCTCGTGGAGGCACTGCTTCGCCGCTTCGCGGCTGAACCTTACACGCCGCCCAACCCCGGTGAGGCAATGGCTGCTGTCGGGGAGGAGCTTCTTAACCACGTGATAGCGCGCGGCGATCTGCTTCGCCTGAGCCACGAGGTGCTGCTGGGGCGCGTTGCCTATGAGGAGATGGTGCAGGGGGTGCGCGAGTTGTTCGCGGAGCAGGGTGACATTACCGCTGCTGCCGTCCGCGACCGCTTCGCCACCTCCCGCAAGTATGCCATCGCCCTGCTGGAGCATCTTGATACCATCAAGCTCACGCGCCGCATCGGGGACAAGCGCATCCTGCGCTAAAGGCGAGCCGCTACTCCTCGCCGCTCTCCCCTGCTTCTGGCTCCACCGTCACCTGCCCGATCATCACCTGCTGCCCCCACAGCGCCCCGTCCGGCCCATACACGGGGAGCGGGTCACCGTCTGGCGGGCGCACCTCCATCAGCAGGCGATGCCAGCCCGGCGGGGTGCCAGGGGGGATCATGATTCGGTGCCAGGAGGCAAGGGGATGGCCGATGCGCCACTGATCGGAGGTGTCGCGGCCAGCCGAGGGGGTGCCCTCCTTGAACCAGACCACCCTTCCCTCCGGGTCAACCAGCGACAGGTGCAGGCGCAGGTCTTCCAGGGATTGCGTGGCTTCCCACTCGAAGAAGAGCTCGCCAGCGGTGCCAGGCAGTTCGTGCTCCGACCAGGGAACGCTGTAGCGCCGGAGGAGCAGGCCCTCGCCAAAGCGCCAGTTCGCCTCCGTGCTCTGGACTGGCGCGGGGGGCAGCGGGGGAAGCGTCTGATACAGCGGGCGCACCCAGAGCCCCAGAACCGCCGTGCCCCCCACGACCATCGTCAGGCTACCCCAGAGCGCTATCTGGCGCTCCCGCCGAACCAGCGCAAGCCATCCTGCCGCCATCAGGACGGCGATGGCGGGGAGCGCCGCAAAAAGCAGGCGCCCCTGCCCGGTACCGAGCACCGTCTGGGTCCAGCGCACCCAGGCCGCCCCCACGAGCACGACGTGCAGGCCGAGCCAGCCGAGTAGGGATCGCGTGGGGGCAGGGGGCCGCCCGCGCACAAGGCCGATCAGCCCCAGCACAAGGGGCCCGCCCAGCAGCACATTGATCAGCGGGGGCAGCGACAGATGGGCAGCCCCGCCCATGCCCGCCCAGAATGTACGGTACAGCCCGCCCAGCACCTCCTGCCACTGCCGCAGCGTGAGGGGCGCCGCACGCTCATCGGTGACCAGGTTCATCAGGGACCAGCCGAGCGGGTCGCCATGACGAAGCTGGTTCCACCCCAGCAGCGGCGCAGCCACCAGCAGCCAACTGCCAGCCAGCACGGCCAGGCGCTGCCAGCGACCCGCCCGCCCAACGCCCATCAGCCAGGCCAGGCCGGCTGTCCCCACGAAGACCCACCCGCTTGATTTTGTCCATACGCTCAGGCCGCCCAACACCCCTGCCAGGGCCCACAGGGTAATGCGCTCCTGCTCGTGCCCCGCCGCCGCACGGGCCAGCACAGCCAGCAGAAGCGCGCTCAGCATGGTCGAGAGCGTGTCATTGGTGACGACTGCGCTTTGGAAGGTGAACTGGGGCAAAAAACCCACGAAGGCGACAGCCAGCCACGCTGCCCAGGGCTGGCTGGGCAGCACCGTTCGCGCCAGGCTGTAAGTCGCAAGCAGGGTGACGAGGCCGAACAGCGGGGAAAGCCAGCGCGCCAGGTGCCAGGCCAGCGCCTCCCCCCGCCACGGCCAACGCGCCGCGGGGGGCTGCAGCAGTACGCGCGTGCGCCGCTGCGGGTCGCTCAACTCCCAGTCGCCGTTGGCGGCTACGGGAAGGGGCTGCTCCGGCTGCCAGGCGGTGACGGGGGCAACCAGTGCATAATAAAGGGGTGGCTGAAAGGCCTCGCCCAACACCGCCCCTTCCGGCTCTGGCAGGCTGTGGCGCGTGGCAAGCCAGCGAACGTAGGCAAAGTGGGACACTTCGTCCGGCGCCTCGCCCAGTGGCACGATCACGCTATAGCCGAGCGCGAGCAGCACGAACGCCGCCAGCAGCCCGAACAGGGGCGCGTGCGCTGTGCCCCACCCCCTGCTCCTCATGGCTGCTTTTGGAGCAGCAGGAAGCGGTGGTGTGCCCAAATGGCCTTCAACTGCCAGGGCAAGGGGGCACGCTCCAACAGGGCGTACTGGTCCATCATAGTGCGATATTCCGGCTTCTCGCCACGATAGTAGGCCATCGTGGACCAGGCCCATCCATCCCCCTGAAAGCGGGCCTGCGCGCGTTGGCCCAGCCCCAGCCGGGCCAGCACCTCGCTGGCGGGCATGACGGTATCCGGCCAGGGCGGCACATCCAGTACCCCCTGCTCGATCAACCGTAGCCCTGCTCCCTCCAGCACGGCGCGCACGCGGCCAATATCGGCCCAGCGCTCGTCCCGCACCCAGCCAAAAAACTCGGGCTCCAGCACCCACTTGCGCAGCAGATACCCCATCTGAAAACGGTTGGGCATGGCCGTGAACAGCAGGTTGCCCGTGACGCGCGCCATCTCGCCGAGGGTAGCGTCAGCGGCTGGCAGATGCCACAGGGCCGCCCAGTTCCACACCAGATCGAAGCTGTTGCTGCCAAAGGGAAACAGTGCTGGCTCCGGCACACAGACGAAGGTCACCCGATCGAGCAGCCCCAACTCGTCCCACAAGCGCCGCACCTCGCGCAGGCGCTCCGCGTTCACATCCACCAGCGTCACATGCACGCCGCGCTGGGCAAAGCGAACCGAGTTTAGCCCGGTGGCCCCCGCCATCCCATAGATGGGCGCCTCCAGCACCGTTCGGATGCCGAAGCGCTCCACCAGTCCATCCAGAAAGTCGTTTAGCAGCAGCCGCTCGTAGACCAGCCCCAACCCCTCGTTGTAATCGGTCATCCAGCGCTGCCAGGCGTTGTCGTAGTCCGTCGTCATTTGTCCACCCCCAGGCGCCCGCATCGAGCGCCAACAAAAGAAAAGGCCCAGCGAGGGGCCAAGGTTTGCGGGAACGAGGCGCATTATAGAACAAGGTGCGGCAGCTTGCCAACCTGTCTGACAGGGATAGCAGGTTTGCACCCCAGCCCCGCCAGCGCTACCATCGCCCCTTCTGGAAGGAGGAAGCCATGTCCGAAGCAAAACGTAAGCAAAAAATGCCCCGTGGCATGTACATCGGCGCGGCCTGGATAGGGCTCGCCGTATTCATGTTCCTGTGCTGGATCATTACCTTTATGACCGTCAACGATTACGTCCGGCGCGGGGTCGGGGATGTTGCCAACTTTATGACAATCCTGATCCTGGTCCCTATCTTTGGTTTCATGATTCCCATGCTCCTGGGCATCCGAACCATGCGGCGCGCGGGTCGCGAGGCGCGGCAGGCAGCCGCCGACGAACAGGCATCGTCCGTCAAGTGATGAAGGAGAAAAGGAACGCTGGCGGCACCCTCCCTATGGGCTGGGGATGAGTGGCCGGGGGAAGGAAGGCGGCGGCGGGGCGATCCACCATCCAGAAATACTCCCCCTCCGTCGGGGAAACCCCCTGGATGGGGAAGGTTTCGGGTGGGCCGTCGAGCACCTCTGCCAGGCGCTCGGCTTTGTCTGCGCCACGCGCGAGGAGGAGCACCGTCCGGGCGGCGTTCAGCACGGGGAAGGTGACGGTGAGGCGGGTCGTGTTCAGCGCGGGGACCGGGTTGGCAACCACCAGATGCTTGCGCTCCGTGAGGGCCTCGGTTTCTGGAAACAGCGAGGCGGTGTGCCCATCGTCGCCCATGCCCAGCAACACCACGTCAAAGCGCGGTAGCTCATCGAGGCCCGAGATCGAAGAAAAAGCGCAGGTTCTGCTCGTACAGGGCCGCGTCGGCGGGCGGCGTGGGGCTTTCCGTGGGGATGCGATGGACACGCGGGTCATCCGGCGCGATGCCGAGCGGATCGAGCAGTGCCTCGCGCACCATGCGAAAGTTGCTTTCCGGGTCGTCGGGCGGCACGTCACGCTCGTCACCCCAGAAGAAGTGTACCTTCGCCCACTCTACCCCCTCAGCCTGTGCCAACGCCTGATACACCGGCGCAGGGGTGCTCCCGCCGGACAGCAGTAGGGTAGCCCGCCCGCGCTCGCGCACGGCATCTCGCAGGCGCGTCACGATGTGGGCGACCACCCCCGTTACCCACTCCTCCTCCGGAAACACGAGCACCACGGTTGCCATCAGGCCACAATCTCCAGGGCTTCCCCCATCATCGCCAGTGCCTCGGAATAGGCAGCGTTGCGGGCCAGCATCATGTCAAGTTGGCGCGACAGCAGGATGGGGTCGCTCCAGTCGGTGGCGGGGGTGATCCGCTGCAGCGCCGCGTGCCCCGGCTGCTCGATCACGCTTTCCATAGCCATCGCCTCGGTCCGTCGAACCCGCAGGGTGACAGGCCCCGCTTCCAGGGTAACCGCCTGCACGTTTTTTGGGTCCGCCCCACCCTGCGCCAGGGTGACCTCCACCGCTTCCCCCGCCTCCCGCGTGAAGCGGAAGGTGCCGTCATGCCCCTCCGCCAACTGCCAGCCCAGCCGGCTCGCCAACCAGCCCATGAGGAGCCACCCGCTCACGCGGCACGCCCCCCCCTCGATGCGCACCGCGTGCAACTGCTCCAACCAGCCACGCTGCGCGGGCGGATCAAAGAATCGGGCGATACTTTCGCGCCACGGGGCAAGGCGGCTCCAGTTCAGGTCGCTCGCGCAGTGCGCCTGCCACCTGGGCAACGCTGCACGCAGGGGCTCCACCTCGCACAGCAGCGCGGAGTCAAACATGACATGATCCGCCATGCCCGCCAATTCTTCGAAGAGCGCATCGTCAGCAGCGGGCGAGCCCGTCCACCAGAGCACGACTGGCAGGTTCGCTGTAAGGAGCGTCAGCACCGCGTTGCCCAGCCGCGCACGGGCCGCGCCGGTGGCGTGCAGGCGAATCTGCTCGGCACAGCGCTTGCGCCCGCGCACGGTGCAGAGCATCGTCGCCATGGCATCCAGGTGATCGGCTTCCCCTTCCCCCAGCAGCAGCAGCAGGTTGCGCGCGGGGTGACGGGCCGATAGCTGTGCAAGCAGTTCTGCCATATCGTTCTCGCGCTCTTCGGCTGCCACCAGGATCAGCGTCACCACCCGCGCGCGCATCACCGGATCATCGGCACCCCCCAACTGGCGCCACAGATGTACCAGTTCCTTTTCCACCTCTTCAACATCTGCCAGCGGATGCGCCTCCGCGTGTAACGTGTCCATCCTGTCCCTTTCCGTTGAAGCGTCCGAGGGGATGCGCGGCATTTCAACTGTTGGAGCAGCCCCGCCCCCGCCCACGCCTGTGCCGCTAGGCCCTCACAACCGTCGCCAGGCGCGCCCGTCCCTGGCAAGCAGATCATCCGCTGTCTGCGGGCCCCAGCTGCCTGCCTCGTAAAAGGGAATGTCGCTGGCGTTGTCCCACGCCTGGACAATAGGATCGAAGAGGGTCCACGCCGCCTCCACCTCGTCGCGCCGATTGAAGAGGGTGGCATCCCCCACCAGGGCATCCAGGAGCAGCCGCTCGTAGGCCTCCGGCGGCTCCACGCCAAAGCTCGCCCCATAATCAAAATCCATGGTGACATTTCGGATGCGCTCGGCCACGCCAGGCATCTTCGCCCCAAACGTCAGCGAGATACCCTCATCCGGCTGAATGCGCAGCGCCAGCGTGTTCGGCTCCAGGTGGCTCGTGACCTTCTGGTCGAAGAGGACACGCGGCGCCTGACGGAAGGTAATGGCGATCTCGGTCACTTTTTTAGGCAGCCGCTTGCCCGTGCGCAGGTAAAAGGGCACGCCCGCCCACCGCCAGTTTTCCACCTGTACCTTCACGGACGCGAAGGTGTCGCGCGTGGAATCGGGCGGCACGTTGGGCTCCTCGCGATAGCCCCCCACCGCCTTGCCCCCCGCGCTGCCCGCCGCATACTGGCCGCGGGCCGTGTCCCGCTCCACATCAATCGGACGGATCTGCTGGAGCACCTTCGTCTTCTCGTCACGCACGGGCCCGGCGGCAAAGTCCACAGGCGGCTCCATCGTGACGAGGGTCAGCAACTGCATCATGTGGTTCTGCACCATGTCGCGCAGGGCACCCGCCTTGTCGTAGTAGCCCGCACGGTCACCGATGCCTATGCTCTCGGCCACCGTTATCTGCACATGGTCAATATGCTGGCTGTTCCAGAGGGGCTCCCAGATGGCGTTGGCGAAGCGGAACACCAGGATATTCTGCACAGTCTCTTTGCCGAGATAGTGATCAATCCGGTAAATCTCATCTTCGTCCAGCACATCGTTCAGGTGACGGTTCAAGGTGCGGGCCGACGCCAGGTCGCGCCCGAAGGGCTTCTCGATGATCAGCCGCTGCCAGCCGTGCTCTCGATTGACCAGGCCCGCCGTTTTCAGCTGCGTGGCAATCTCCTCGAACCAACTCGGCGGGGCGGCCAGGTAGTAGAGCACGTTGCCGTCGGTCTGGAACTGCTCGCCCAACTCGTCCAGCCGCTTCCCTAATTGCTCGTAGGTTGGCGCCTCGCCGAAGCTGCCATTGTGAAAGAAGAGGCGCTGGATGAAGCTATCCCACGACTGCTGGTCAAATCCCTCCGGCAGGTGGGGGCGTGCTTCCTCGTTCAGGTAGGCGCGGTACTGCTCATCGTTCCAATCGCGCCGTGCAAAGCCGAGCACCGCGAAGTTGGGCGACAGGCGCCCATCCTGATACAGGTTAAAGAGCGCGGGCATCAGCTTTCGCTCGGTCAGGTCGCCCGTCGCGCCAAAAATCACTACGATCGAGGAGTCGGGCATCCGGCTACGACGCATCCCGACGCGGAGGGGGTTGTCACTCATTCTTTTTCGCTCTCGACCCGCTTTACCGCATGGCCCCCAAACTGGTTACGCATCGCAGCTAGCATCTTGGCACCGAACGATTCTGTTTGGCGCGAGCGGAAGCGCTGTTGGAGCGAAAGCGTGATGATGGGGGCAGGCACCGCCAGATCAATGGACTCGACCACTGTCCAGCGCCCCTCCCCACTGTCCGGCACAAAGCCTGCGATGGCCTCCAACTGGTTGCCCTCGATCTCGAAGGAGCGCGTGATCAACTCCAGCAGCCACGAGCGCACGACCGAGCCATGCATCCACAGGTTGGCTATCTGCTCCAGGTCTAACTCGAACTCCACCTTCTTGCTCAAAATCTCAAAGCCTTCGGCATAGGCCCCCATCATCCCGTACTCGATCCCGTTGTGGATCATCTTGACAAAGTGGCCCGCGCCGCACGGCCCCACATGGGCATAGCCTGGGATACGACCCACCGCGCCCACCTCTGGCCGCTCTGCCTCCGGCCCACTGTCTTTGTGATCATGCTCCGGCGAGAGGCAGCGGAAGAGGGGCTCCACGCGTGCCACGTGCTCGCGCTCTCCGCCCACCATCAGGCAGTAGCCATTGTCCAGCCCCCAGATGCCCCCACTGACCCCCGCATCTATAAAGCCAATGCCGTGCTCTTTCAGCATCGCCGCACGGCGCATGGAATCTTTGTAGTTCGAGTTACCGCCATCAATGATCAGATCGCCCTCTGCCAGAAGGGGCACCAACGACTCGATCGTGCGCTCCACTGGCACGCCGGCTGGCACCATGATCCACACGGCACGCGGCTGTTCTAATGCGGAAACGAGCGCCTCCAAACTTTCCGACCCGCTCACTCCCTCTTCTGTCGCCTCCTCGACCGAGGCGGGATTCAGATCGAAGCCGATCACCTCATGTTCATGGCGCACCAGCCGCGTGGCCATGTTTGCGCCCATCTTGCCCAGCCCGATCATGCCTAACTGCATAGTGCCCCCCTTTGCGGCAAGCGCGCCACACCCACACACCGAGGGAGCATCCCAACGGTAGGTGGCGCAGCGCATGCGTGAAGATCGCATAACGATGAATAGAGTACAAGCAACTTAAACGCCAGGCGCGGCGATCCAGCAGGGGTCAGGCAGGCGAGCCGCCTGGCGTTGGGTTAGAAGTCGGGACAAACAGCGGAAGCGAGATGACGAACGTGCTGCCTTTCCCCTCCTCGCTCGTCACCGAAACTGTACCCCCGTGCAGGGCAAGCGTTTCCTTGACAATAAAGAGCCCCAGCCCCAGCCCGCCGTAGTGCTCGTCGGTAGCGTTCAAGGCACGGTAGAAGCGCTTGAACAATAGCGGAACGGCCTCCGCAGGGATGCCTATGCCCTCATCGGAAATCGAGAGTATCGCTTTATCCTGATTGGTAGTCAGCTTCACATGGATCGTCCCGCCCTCCGGACTGTATTTGACTGCGTTGTCCAGCAGGTTCTGGATCACGCTTTCCAACCGGAGCACGTCCCCTTCCACTATCATGTCCTTCTCTTCACATTCCAGGTGGAGCGTGTGGCGCTCCACTGTCTCCCGTAGCTCGCTGACACGCTGGCGCACCATCTGGCACAGGTCCACCGGCACGCGCTCGAGGGACAGCTGACCTAGCTCGATGCGGGACACATCCAGCAGCATGTCAATCAGCTTGCCCAGGCGGATGGACTGCTGGTGGAGCAGCCGCGTGATGCGCTGATCGCGCTCGTCGGCCCTTCCCTCCCGCGCGGCACGACGCTGCAGAAGCTCCGTATAGCCGCGCAGGGTGGTGAGCGGGGTGCGAAGTTCGTGAGAGGCCAGCGCCAGAAACATGTCGCGCAGACGGACTGCGTCTTGCGCGGCCCGGAACAGACGAGCATTGTCAATGGCAATGGCTGCCTGCCCTGCGATGGCCATCACGATACGCTCCTCGCGCTCCGTGAAGACACCAACATCCCCGTGACCGAAAAAGAGCCCCCCCAGCGCTTCGTCGGAGCGCGCGATGACAGACACCGCCAGGTAGCTCCGTACCGGCAGATGGCCCTCTGGCATCCCATTGAAAGGGGGGTTCTTCCCGTAAAGCGAGGACTTGGTCACGTCGTCCAGGCGCACCGGACCCATGCCATCAAAGGTAGGCCCGAAAATGCGGGTCTTGCGCGGCATCGGGAAGCCGGAAAACGCTTCGTGCGCAGCGCCCGACAACGTGTACAGCAGATAGGCGTCGCCCTGCTCGCTCGTCGCGTTGTAAAAGAACGCACCAAACTCCGCGCCAATCACATCCGTGGCGGCATCGGTCACAGCCTGGAGCAACTTGTGCAGGTCCAATTCTGCCAGGAATGCCCCACTGATGCGGTGAAGCGTTTCAACAAATCGCGCTTCCTCGCGCAGTTGCTCTTCCAGCCGTCTGCGCTCGGTCACATCCCGCAGGACAGAAAGATACAACTGCTGGTCGGGCAATGGTAGCAAATTGGCGTGGGCCTCCACCACGAGGGTCGAGCCGTCTTTGTGGCGCAAGACGATCTCGCCCTTCCAGGATCCCACCCCCCTCATGACCGCGTATTCGCTCTCGGCCCATTCGCTGTCGTTCAAAACCACATCAGCCACGGACATGGAAAGAAACTCAGCGCGCGAGTAGCCAAGCAGGGCACTGGCCGCCGGGTTGGCGTCAATGTAGCGTCCCAGCCCGTCAGCCACCAGCAACGCATCGGACGTACTGGCGAACAGTGCCTGGTAGTAGCTTTCCCCCTCATACGTCGCAGGGGCGGCGGGCACCGTTGTCTGCCCATCAGACTCAAACCCGACCCCATCGTGGATCATTCCAAGCTCCCCTTCTCTCAAACTCACGACTCGACGCGATCTGCGATGAAACACGCTTCGCCTGCCCTGTCACCCTCGCTTCACCGAGGCTGGACTAGGCAGAGAACGACGCTATCTTATATCCTCTTTGGTGTCTCACCAATTTATACCCAATCGCTATCACCACCGCAAGGTCAAGGTTCTGCCCATGGTACGCCACCCGACCCTTCAGCCACTCTCACGCGAGCATCATCTTCTTCTGCTCCAGGTCCGCACCCTCCGTTGGGCCCTGGCAGGGCGCCTGTCTGCCTCGACCCCACACGCTGCTGCGACGGAGCTGATAGGGCTCTGGCAGGCGGTCGCGCTCCCCCACCTGGACATAGAGGAAAGGGTGCTGCTTCCTTTTTACCGCACCCATCCGGACGCTGAGCCACAGCACCTTGCCCGCGTCACCCAGGATCATGAGTGGCTACGTGCCACTGCCGACGATCTGGCGCAGTGCCTTGCCATCCAAGCACCCATCACCCCGCTGCTAGCCGACATGGCTACTCGCCTGCACGACCATATCCGTTTTGAAGAGCGCGTCCTCTTCCAGCATCTGCAAGCTCTCTTTTCCGACGAGGCGTTGGACGCACTGGCTATCCAACTCGGGCGCTAGCGATGGGGCGGGAGCGTTAAACACTTTTAGCTTTGGAAGCTGGAACGTAGGCAGGACAGCACAGCGACCCTGCCCCTCTGGCGCCTCCGTTGTCGTTGTGGGGCGCCCGGCTATACTAGTCAGCAGGTCGGCCACCGTGGACGATCACGATCAAGGAGGAGTATGGGACCCTTTTCAGCTCTCTGGCAGCGCCCGCCCCTGCGGGCCATGCAGGCACGCGTGCATACCCTCGCTGGACGGCTGGAAGAGGAAGCGGTGGCGATCCAGCAGATTCCTGCTCCCACCTTTTCCGAGGGGGCACGCTCCGCTTACATCGAAAATCGTTTTCGCGCGTTGCCTCTCTCAGATGTGGCGCGTGATGCCATCGGCAATGTGTTCGCGCGACTGCCTGGCCGCACTGCCGGGCCAGCGGTGGTGGTGAGCGCCCACCTCGACACCGTCTTTGGGCCGGAAACGGACCTCACGACACGGCGCGTTGGAACGCGGCTTTATGGTCCAGGCATCGCCGACAACAGTTTGGGGGTGGCAGGGTTGCTCGTCCTGGCGGAACAGCTTCACACGCTTGGTGTGAAGCGGGACATCTGGTTCGTCGCAAATGTCAGGGAGGAGGGGCTGGGCAATCTTCAAGGAATGCGCGCGGCGATGGAGCGATTGGGGCCGCAGGTGGGAACGGTGATCGTGCTGGAGGGCGGCGCATACGGGAACGTGATTTATCGCGGCATCGGCGTGCAGCGGCGACGGCTGCGGGTGGAAACGCGCGGGGGCCATGCCTGGAGCGATTTTGGCGCCCCCAGTGCCATTCACGAGCTGTGCGCCATCGGCGCGGCTATCCGTGCGGTGCCCGTGCCGGACAGCCCGCGCACCAGCTTCAACCTGGGCACCATCGAGGGGGGAACGGGCGTCAACACCATTGCCGCCCGCGCCAACGCCCTGCTCGATATGCGCTCTGAAGAGCCAGAGGCGCTGACGCACCTAGCCGAACAGATTGATGCCATCCTCGCCGCCGCGCGTCGCGGGAACGTTGCGGTGTACAGCGACTCAATCGGCGAGCGCCCTGCAGGCGGAATCCCCCCCACGCACCCGCTCGTGGAGCTTGCATGCGAGTCGCTGGCCTGGGGGGGCCATCACGATGTAGCCCTGCGCGCCGCCAGCACCGATGCCAATATTCCACTGGCCCTGGGCATCCCGGCTATCTGCATAGGGCTGGCGGTCGGTAACAACGCTCACCGTCTCGATGAGTATATTGACCTCTCCCTGTTGCCCGATGGCCTGCAACATTGCCTTCTCGTCATTTGGACAGCGGCAGAGTTGGGACTTGGCAAATAAAGGAGCCCTGACTTCGCCTCTCCCCTTTTTGCTCATACACAGCGCACCCTGGCAGGAGGCCAACCTATAGCAAATCAGTTTTGTAAAACAGTGCATCTAAAGTAAAATCCTTGGTTGCGTAAAGGGTGACCCCGCGTTTGAACGGGACTGCCGCTTTCTGGCGCTCGTCCGACCGGTGCCATCATCCTGGCTCAGTAGTTGCTTTTTACACAGCTTGCAGAACTGATAGCACAACCAACGATGATAGTTAGGGTCTCAATGAAGCAATCGTCCAGGCTTCGGCCTGTCTCTTACCTTACCGCGCTGCTCCTGCTGCTTGCAACGCTGGTAGCGGGCTGCGCGCCCGCATCGCAGGCATCCTCGGATACCCAGGGCCAGGCATCGGCCAGCCAGGTCGAGGCGATTCCCACGCTTACAACGATGCCCAGTGCCACGGCCACTGAAAGCCCGACGGCGACGATCACGGCCTCGCCGACTCATACCCTTACCCCATCCAGCACGCCCACCCAAACGCCCACGCTGACGCCCTCGGCCACGCCCACCGCTACCGCCACGGCTACCCTTAACCCGGACGCGGAGTTGGAGTACCAGGTGCAGGAAGGGGACACGCTGGGCGCTCTGTCCCAGCAGTTCGGGATCAGCGTCGGCGAGTTGATGACCTACAACGGCATTGACGATGCGCGCCACCTGGGTCTCGGCTCGACCATCCGCATTCCCCTGGGTGAGGCACGGATTGCCTCCATGCGGGCGACCGTGACGGCCGCCGCGCAGGCAACGGCCACTGCCGCGAACAACATCGAAGCGGTCATCGCTGCTCTGCCGGAGCGCGTAGTGCTGGAGATGGGCCACGCCTACCAGAAGGTGAACAACTGCGCCCCCACCAGCACCAGCATGATCTTGAGCGTGTTTGGGGTGAGCAAGACGCAGTTCGACATGGCGGCCATCCAGAAGCCGGTGGCGAACGACGTGAATGTGACAGCGGAGCAGGTAGCCACCTCCATACGCGATATAGGGATGCAGGCCTATGTAGGCTACAACGGCGACATCCTGCTGCTGGAGCGGTTGCTGGCTGCCGGCTTCCCGGTGATGACCGAGGAGTGGATGGACTACGACGGAGGGATGGGGCACTTCCGGGCCATTCGCGGCTATGATCGCGCGCAGCAGGCGATCCTGCACAATGATTCCTACTACGGGCCGAATCTGTGGCGCTCCCATGGCGATGTGTTACGAAACTGGCGTGTCTTCAACTTCAAGTACATCGTCGCTTATAGGCCCGACCAGGAAGCAAAGCTGAAGCAGATCGTTGGCGCGAATTGGGACCCCGCCACGATGTGGGCCTCGCTGCGCGCCGCTAGCACCGATCGCGTCAATGCCAACCCGGCTGACCCATTTTCCTGGTGGGGGCTGGGCACGGCCCTGCTGCGGCAGGGCTACCCGCAGGATGCCGCGAGTGCCTTCGAGCAGGCCATCGCTACGGGCGGGCTCCCCTGGCGCTTTTTGTGGTACCACTACGAATATTTCGAGGCGTTGAACCGTGCGGGGCGCCACGAGGAGGCTTTGGCCGCGACAGAGCGCACCCTTGGCCAGATGGCGCGGGGCGAGGATGTGCGCTACCACCGAGCCGTGGCTCTCCGTGCGCTCGGCCGCCTTGACGAGGCGCGCACCCAGCTGCAGCTTGCCGCTGCAGGACAACCCACGCTACGCCCCCGCCCAGGTGCTTCTGAGCGAGTTGGGCGGATAGCTCACCGAGCATCCGTCTTCGATAGCGCCCTATGCCCACTGCCCCGCAGTGGGCATTTTTGTGTCGCCACCGTCATCCAAGGAAACGGGCAATGGTCGAACTCCACCATCTACGCTACTTCGTCGCCCTCGCAGAAACCCTGCACTTCGGGCGTGCAGCCGAAAGCGTCCATATCAGCCAACCCGCCCTGAGCCAGCAGATTCGTGCTCTGGAAGAGCGGCTTGGGGTCCAGTTGTTCAATCGTAACCGACAAAGCGTCCAATTGACGACGGTGGGGGAAATCTTTCTGCCAGAAGCGCGCCTGGCTCTGGAGCAGGTTGCACGTGCGATCCAGGTCGCACAACAGGCAGCACAGGGCGAGATTGGCAGGCTCCGCGTCGGTTACGTTGGCTCCATGCTTTACAGTTTTCTGCCGGAGGTGCTTCACGCCTTCCGCCAACGCTTTCCCACGGTGGATGTTACCCTGCGCGAGCTAGGGTCGAGCGAGCAGATGATTGCGCTCGAACGCAACCAGATTGATCTTGGCATCCTGAATGGCCCAATCCAGGATTCCCGCTTTCACATCGAGTGCGCCATGCGGCCACCGCTCTGCGTGGCGCTACCCCGCAGCCACCCCCTGGCAGAGCAGGAGCAGGTCGGCCTGATTGCGCTACAGCATGAGCCCTTCATCCTGGTGTCGCGCGAGCACGAACCGGCGGTGCATGCCCGCTACCTCAGCCTGTGTCAGCAGGCTGGCTTTGTGCCGAGGGTGGTTCAGGAGGCAAGCCAGATTCAAACGATTCTGGGGTTGGTGTCGCTAGGGATCGGGGTCTTCCTGGTGCCCGACTTTGTGAAAACCATTCAACCCCATCGTGGGGTGGCATACGTGACCCTTGCTGAACCCACGCCTCGGGGCGAATTCGACGTGGTGTGGCGGCAGGAGGATACCTCGCCCCCCCTCCGCCAGTTCTGGAAGGTGATTCAGGAAACGGTGGAACTGGCGGCCGCGCGCGGCTCCGCGTCGGCAAAAGCCTCGGGGGACTAAAAAACCGGGGACCCTCTGGAAAGGGCCCCCGGCTCTAGCTCACTACGCTTCCAACGCTGGAAGCCTTTTTAGGGTGCGTCGGTCAACGTGCTACCAGGACACGGTTCCTGTACCCGTCATAATCAGGCGCGGTGCGCTGGTACGCCTCGCCCATCAAGGGGGAGGAGATCAAGAAGTCTGCCGAGGCACGATTACAGGCAATGGGAATGTTCCAGACGACGGCGATTCGTAGCAGTGCCTTGACATCGTGGTCATGAGGCAGCGATTCGAGCGGGTCCCAGAAGAAGATGAGAAGATCAATGTTGCCGTCTGCGATCTTGGCACCTATCTGCTGATCCCCTCCCAGCGGGCCACTCTGGACACGGTTGATCTCGACGCCGAGTTCCTCTTCCAGCAACCTGCCAGTGGTGCCAGTCGCGTATATGTTATGTTGGGCAAGAATCTCTCGATTGTAGCGTGCCCACTCGATCAGGTCTTGCTTCTTGTTATCGTGTGCAACGAGGGCAATCTGCTTGCGGCTCTCGAAGACAGCTGGTACATCATACATGGTGCGTTACTCCTTTAGGGGTTGCCCCGGGCCATCCCCTGTCCGGACAAAGTCCGTTGGGTGCTATCCCTTCCACTTGAAGGCGAAGGGGGCCTCATCTGACAACCTCTGATTAAGTGACTGGGCTGGGTGATGTCCATGATTGGACCACTTAGCCGCGTTCCCAGGGAACGCGGCTCTTTTCCCAGCTCAGACTTCAGCAGAATAACACACTTGCCTTATAATGTCTAATGCGACTATGTGACGTACTTATAAGTTGTTATTATATACAGACAGGGGATTGCCTGGGCACCGACATGGGAATAGGCAAGCGGCCTCCGATTCGGTCGTCAGATCACACCGAATGGGGTCTTGCTACGCTACCTTTATGGCATGGGCCCCTATCTGCTTTTCAATTTGGGCGAATGGCGCTCGCTGATTAGAGTACAAGGTTGCATGGGTAGACACACGACGTGGTTGGCGCACGGTGCAGATGGAAAGTGGGGACGGGGTGGAATGATGAGACGGTTACACATGACACTTGGGATGATCGGGCTGTTCCTGCTCGGCGGGCTGGCGGCCCTGGGCGCAGCAGCGACGGAGGCGGCTGCGCCGGCTGCATCCCCGTCACTGCTGCGCTGGCGTGCGCGGGATGGGGCTTTCGCCGTCTGGGAGCACCACGACACGATCACAGCCTATGACGGGACTATCCGTTTGGCGGCGGCACTTCGCCCCGGCCCCCAGGGGATTTACTTTGGCGAGGCGCTCAGCCCCGAAATGCACGCGCTCGCCTTCCAGGAAGCGATTGTCTCCTGGAACATCGAGACGCCCCCTGGCACATGGGTAGACGTGTTGCTGCGTGTCCGGGTGGGCGAGGCGTGGAGCGAGTGGTTCACGATGGGCACCTGGACCTCCCAAACAGGGGGGACCGTGCAGCGAACCAGTGTTGCAGGGCAGCAGGATGCCCTGGCGCGCATTGCCGTGGATACGTTGGTGCTGCGCGAGGGTGTGGCGGCGGCGAACAAGGTGCAGGTCATGATCCGCCTGATGAGCGAGCAGGCAGCGGTGACGCCGATCGTCCGGACGATGGGGGTGGCCCTTTCTGCTCATCCCCCCACCGCGCCTGCCTTGTCAGCCGGAAATCCAGCGCTCTGGAACGTGGCCCTGCCCGTGCCACCCTGCTCGCAGATGGTCTACCCGGATGGCGGCGAGATCTGGTGCAGCCCGACCTCCGTGGCAATGGTGCTGGGCTACTGGGATCAGGTGGCGGGCAACAATGCGGGCCCGTGCGAGCCTCGGGTTCGCGCAGCCGTACAGGGGGTCTACGATGCCGCCTATCGGGGCCACGGCAACTGGCCCTTCAACGTTGCGTATGCAGCCACTCACGGGCTGGAGGGGTACGTCATGCGCTTTCGCGGCCTCGACGAGGCAGAGCCGTGGATCAGCAAAGGGGTGCCGGTGGTGATAAGCTACGGCTGGGGGGTCGGGGAGCTCGATGGCGCGCCGATTTCCACTAGCGCAGGCCACCTGGCCGTGCTCATCGGCTTTGACGCCCTCGGCAATCCTATCCTCAACGACCCCGCCGCGCCCAACGATGGCACCGTGCGGCGCGTCTACCGCCGCGACCAACTCGAGCGCCTCTGGCTCCAGCACTCCGGCGGCACGGTCTACGTCATCGCCCCGCCGCAGGAGTTCACCCAGCAGCACCTGTTCATCCCCATTACGCGCTAGGGCGCGGGACTGTGGTGGGAACAGGTGGCTGTTACGGATCCTTAGGGTGGATCAGGATGACGCGGGTGCCGCGCGCCACGCCCTTGCCCTGCCGTGCGGTGACAGTGAGCCAATACTGGTCGGCCTTCTCCCAGGCGACGGCGATGCTTTCCCCCGCCGCGCCCTCTTGCCGCAGGCGGGCATCGCCGGTCACCTCCCACTCAAAGGTAATCGGCTCGGCGGGATCGGAGGGGTAGAGCGTGACGTGAAAGCCCACCTCCTCGCCCACCTTCGCCTCGGTCGGCCCCACGATGCGCACCTGGGGTTCCATGCCATCCCGCTCCGCGTGGAGTTGGGCGCGCAGGGCATCCCGGATGGCTGAATACGCTTCGTCTGTGGCACGATTCGTGAGTTGGTAAGGATCGTTTGCCAGATCGTAGAACTCCTCGATGTAGCGTCCTGGCTCTTCTGTTTCCCACTCTATCAGCACGTATCGCCCCGTGTGAAGGCCCAGGTACGCTTCCTCGAACGTCGCATCCCACCCGGCCAGCACAATAGCGTCCCGCCAGGGGGTGCCCTCGTCGGTGAGGAGTGGCAGCAGGCTCCTTCCATCCATCGAGGCGGGGATGGGAAGATCGAGCAATTCCAGCAGGGTAGGGCCCAGGTCAATGTTGGCAACGAGGTGATCGTCCGTGCGGGGCGCCAGGTTCAGCCGAGGGAAGCGAATGGCGAGCGGCACGTGGATGGACTCCTCATAGGGAACGACCTTTTGCAGGTAAATTCTATGCTCCCCCCACATCAAGCCGTTGTCCGACAGATACACCACTATGGTATTCTCGGCCTCCCCTGCAGCATCAAGTGCATCGAGTATCGCCTCTATCCCCCTATCCAGGGCGTTCAGGGAACGCAGTTGCAGCAGCCGATAGGCATCTATGTTTTCTACCTGTAGGTCGGTGAGCAGGGGCGGCGGCTCGGCACGCCACAGCAGTTGGTCATCGAGTTCCTGCTCGTTGAAGCTCGGAGGGCGGTGCGGCGCCACGTCGGAATAAAGCGCCACGTCCTGGGGGGCAGGGATGGCAGGGGCGTGGGGGCTGAACGGTGCGAACAGGAGCAGGAACGGCTGCGGCCCTGCAGCCGCCTCTTCAATAAACGACACCGCATACTCGCTTTGAATGTCGGTCAGGTAGCCCTCATGCGCCGCCCAACGCCCGTTTACGTTGATGGTGGGATCCTCATACACATAGCCGCCCCCCATCCACTGATCGAACTCCGGGCGGGGGCGGCCCGGATGCCATGAGTTGAGCCACTTGCCCACCAGCCCCGTGTAGTATCCCTCCTCGTGAAGGCGCTCCGGCCATGTTGGCTCCGGAAAGGTCCGCTCGCTCAGGTCGCCCGACGGCAGATACCAGTTGGTGAACACCCCATGGGTGTGCGCATATTGCCCCGTGAACAGGGAGGCGCGACTTGGGCAGCACCACGGGGTGGTCACATAGGCTCTCGAAAAAGTGATGCCCTGGTCAAAGAGGCGCTCCTTCGTGCGCGGCATATAGTCCATGGTGTCAAAGCGTTGGTCATCAGAGATGATGAGCACGATATTCGGGCGCACATCGGGTGGGGCATCCGGCGAGGGGGCGAGGGGTGCCACTGGCTCCGTGGTCGGGTCGAGGGTCACGCTACGCCTCGGTGCTGGGGCAGGCGCGGCAACCTTCGTGGTCAGGGGGCCGCCTGCGGATGGCTCTGCGGGGCGGCTCAGCGGGATCGAACTTGCCCCCCTGCTGCTCATCCCCGGCCCACTGGTGGGCGATGGGGAGGCGGCCCTCGACCAGATCGCTGTCGCGGCGGAGGGGGCACCCCGTTGTAGAAGAGCAGCATATAAAACAATGATCAGCAGCGGAACTAGGAGCCCAAGCCCGATCATCTTGCCACGAATCATGAATGGGTTGCCTTTCATCTCGGAGCAAGCGAGCGGTAGACAGCCTCCACCGAGGCAACGAGCGCGGGGAGGCTAAATAGCTCGCGCACGCGGCGCGAGCCCGCCTGCCCCATCGCGGCGCGCCGCTCCGGATCGCGCGCCAGCCCCAGAACCGCCTGCGCCACCTGCTCCGGGGCATCGGGCGGCACCAGGTGCCCTGTTATTCCATCCTCCACCGCATCGCGGATGCCTATCACATCAGTCCCCACAATCGGACGCGCCAGGGCCATAGCTTCCAGAAGCGTGTAGGGCAGCCCCTCGAATAAAGAGGCCAGCACAAACATATCGCAGGCACCCACAATCTCCCGCGCATCCGCTCGATAGCCCAGAAAACGGATGGCGTGCCCCACCCCCAACGTGTGCGCCAGCCGCTCGGTAGCCGCCCGCAGTTCCCCCTCGCCACACCAGACGAAGCAGGCGTCCGGACATTCCTGCAAGACGTAGCGAACCGCACGAACCAGGGTGAGCGGGTCCTTCTGCAGGGTATACCGCGCCACCGTCCCGAATAGCAGGCAGCCGGGCGGGACCCCCAATTCTGCCCGCTTCATCGCGGGGTCGCCCAGGCCGAGCGTGAAGCAGTCAGGGTCAATGGCATTGGGAATCATGGCCAGCCGTCCGGGGGAAACAAGCCGATGCGCACAGATTGTCTGCGCTTCCCCCGGCGAGACAGCGATCAGTCTATCGGTGAGGCGCCCTGCCATCTGTTCCAGCCGAGAGATAAAATTGCTTCTTGCGGCCATGCGGGCCGAGAAAGTAAAAGCCGTTGGGGGTGTGGACGGTGGGAACCCCATTCAGCCGCGCCGCCACGCGGCCCAGGATTCCGCCCTTGGAGCTGTGGGTATGGACTATATCGTAGCCACCCTGCCGAATCAGCCGCGTCAGTTGGAGCAGCGCGTACGCATCGGTCGGGGGGTGGATGTCGCGCCGCATCGGAACCCTGTGCAAGGGTATCCCAAGCGCGGCTACCTCCTCCTCAAAACCGCGCTCCTGTACATCGCCAAAGCGATCGTGCGGACTGGCAACTTCCATCTCAAATTGGCCACGATCCACGTAGCGAAGCAGCGAGATAAGGTGCCGCCGCACCCCTGCAATGGTGGTTTCTGTCACGTGTAGGACGCGAATGCGCTGGGACATAGGGAGCAGTACAGGGAAAGACGGCGATCAGGCAGCGGACACCTTTGTCCCGCCTGCCTGGATCATGGAAAGAAACAACGAGTCGAATCGCTCAGCGAAAGGTCGGACGGAAAAGAACGCCTCGGCGCGCCGTTGCCCCGCACGGCCCATGGCCTGGGCACGGTCGGGGTCTTGGATCAGCCGGCAGAGCGCCTCTGCCAGAGCGGGTACATCATCGGGCGGCACTAGATAACCCGTCTGGCCATCCACCACCAGTTCTGGCACGCCCCCTACTCGCGTGGCGATGACGGGCTTCCCGGCAGCCATCCCCTCCAGGAGCGCCCTCGGCACCCCTTCCGCGCTGGAGGGGAGCACCAGCACATCCAGGCGAGCAAGCCACTGTGGCACATCGTCTCGCCAGCCCAAAAAAGTGATCACCTCATCCAGCCCGGCCGCGCGGACCTGCGTGATGAGCTCCTGTTTGTACCCCTCATCACCGGGGAGCGCATCCCCTATCAACCAGAGCCGCAGCCGATAGCGGGGCGACAGCCGTGGCAGCACGACGCGGAGCGCCTCAATCAGCCGATGCTGCCCCTTCCGGGCGGCGAGCACGGCAACCACCCCGATAGTGAGCTCCTGCGCGTCGGCACCCGCTCCCTGGCTGGCTGGCGGGGCGGGCTCGCGGGCAAAAGGCGCAAGCTCAATCCCTGGGTGGATCGTCACCAACTTGTCACGGCAGGCTCCCTGCTGCTGCGGGGAAAACAGCGAGCGCGCGCTGTGCGATATCGTGACCACGCGATCAGCGAGGTGCAGCCCCAGCAGGTCCAGGGGCCCAGAGGAGTGCTGAAGCTGGATGTACCACACCAGGGGGCGGCGGCTCAGCTTCGCCGCGGTTCCCACGGAAAGAAGCGACCGCAGGTTATTGGCGTAGACCAGGTCAATCTGCTCCTCCTCCAGCCGGCGGCGAACACGAAAGTTGTAAGCCAGCAAGGCTGCCCCCGTCCGAAGCCGTTGGCGCGCTGACCCCTGGAGTAGGGTCCGGCGGTACCGATTCAAGCTATCTGGATAGGGCAGGAGGAGGGTCTGGATACCCACTGCCTCCAACTTTTCCACAAGCGGGCCTCGCTGGGGGCACATCACGACCGGCATGACCCGCGTCAAACAGCGAACCAAGTCGAACAAGTACTGCTGCGCGCCATAGAACGAATCATAGTAGGCATCATATAGCAGGACGCGCGGCTTATCAGGGGTCCCTCGTTGCTTCTCCCTCATCCAACCGTCTCCTATAAATAACCGAGGGCCTCGAGGCGATGGCGCACATCGTCCGGAATGAGGGGCTCACTAGGCGCGACGGGGGCAGCCCGCTGCTGCGACTGCGCTTCCCAGGCCGTCAGGCATGCCTGCAGGTGCGATGCGATCTGGGGATGCTCTCCCCGAAGGTTATGGGTCTCTTGCGGGTCCGTGGCAAGGTTGTATAACTCATGCTCCCCATCGGAGGCCCATATATATTTCCACTCTCGCCCCTGGATGGCCCGCAGGGAACGATCGAAGCGCCGGATGGCTTCCGGCTCCGCGTCGGGCGCCAGGCGCTTGAGCGCATGCAGGGGCGGCTGCGGCCCCATGTATTCGGAGATGGCGAAGGGATGCGCCTGCGGCGAGAAGAGGGACAGGCCAGGGAGCGATTGCCGCAGCCCCTCGTCTTCCAGGGCGGCCATCTCGATCAGGGTAGGCAGCCAGTCAACAGATTGAGTCAGCTTGCCGATCTCCACCCCAGCCGCAAGGTGACCTGGCCAGTGAAGGAGGGCGGGCACGCGCAGCAGGGTGTCATACAGGCAGAGTTGATGATCCATGAGCTGATGATCGCCTATGTTCTCTCCGTGGTCGCTGGTAATCACCAGGATCGTATTGTCGAGCAGCCCTGCCCGCTGTAGAAATGCGTATATCTGACCGATCAGCGTATCCAGGTAGGTCAACTCAGCATCGTAGAGCGCCACCAGGGCCGTGCGCTCCTCCTCTGGCAGCGCCTGCGCCTGGCTCATGTTGAAGCTCCAGGCATAGCGAATCTGATTCAGCCCGAGCAGGCGATCTGTGACGGCGCGGTTCGACCCGTACAGGTAGGCCCACGCCGGCGGGGGCTTGTACTGCAGGTGGGCCTCAAGGTAGTTGATGAAAAGAAAAAAGGGCTTGTCCCGCCCCGCGTTCCGCTGCAGCCATCGTTTGGCAGTCGCCGTGATGCGGCGCCCCGCGTAATCGTAGCGGCGCGCCGCTTTGTACCCGTACAAGAGGTTGGCTATGTTTTTGAAACCATTCCCCCTGAGCAAGCGGGCCAGCACCTCCCTGGGAAGCGAGGCCACCGGCTGCTTGCCAAAGGCGAGGGAGACCCCGTTGATGTCCTGGCGGCTCTGGAACAACTGCCACATCTTCAAAAAGGTGTCGAAGCCACGAGCCATGCCGAAGGTGTCGCTGATCCAGCTATTCATGGTCAGGGCAGCCGTGCGGTAGCCATTCCGCTGAAAGAGCTCGGCCATGGTCGTGTGGGAAAAATCAAGAAATTTATGCAGCGCATGGGCGCCGTGCTGCGAGGGAAAAAGACCGGTGAAGATCGAGGCGTGAGAGGGCAGGGTCCAGGGGGACGCGCTGACAAGATGGGTGAGCCGAACCCCGTTTCGAGCTATGGCATCAAGATGGGGCGTCGTGGGCCGCTCATACCCGTAGCAGGAAAGATTCGACGCACGCACGGTGTCGAGCACGATGAACAGGACGTTGGGTCGCTGTCGCATCACAACTCCATAGGGCGCGTCTCGGCCGAGGCGTGCCCACTCCGGAAGATAAGTACGGATCGCCACAACTGTATGATGCACCGAGTCGCGAGCCACACGCTGCTCCTCATGCGCCCAACGATAGCCATTGCGTATCAGTCGGCGCCGCAGGGTCTCGTTCACAAGGATCTGTTCAATCGCATCCGCCAGCGCCGCCGCCCTCGCTGGTTCAACCAGCAGAGCCTCCTCGCCTGGGGCAAGTCGCTCTGGAATGGCGCCCACGCAGGTGGCGACGACGGGGAGCCCCTGGCTCATCGCTTCAGCGATCACGCGGGGCATCCCCTCGCTCAACGAGGGCAGGGCAAAGAGGTCGCTTTGCTGGCAAAGGGCGAAAACCTCCTCCCATGCCACCTGACCCCAGAAGCGCACGCAGGCGGCGAGGGCCAATTGCTCCACTTGGCGCTCCAGCGCCTCCCGCTGCTCCCCCTCCCCTACAATCCACAGATTCACCTCATGCCCACGCTGGCGCAGGACGGCCAGGGCGTCAATCAGGTAGCGATACCCCTTCCTTTCGATCAAGGTACCTATCGAGAGGACAGTGATGGGGCGGGTAAGGCAGGTATCGGTTCGATGATAAAAGGGAGCCTTGTTGAGGGCACCCGTGGTAAGAAGAAGATTGGGCTTGCCATCAGCCTGGAACTGCTTGTACAAAAGCTCTGCCTCCCACAACCGGACGGGGGCGTGCGCGATCATCGCCTTGTGGGCCAGGGCAGTCAGGTGGCCCAGCAAGAGAAATAGCCGCCCCCGCACCCCCTGCCAACGCTGGAGGGTGGGCACTATGCTTTCCCAATGCCCCATCACGTAGACGATGTACGGTTTGCGAAAGAGACGGGCGAGAAGCCATGCAAAGATGGGCGTGACAGTCGGCATCCAGATAAAAAGAGCGTCCCACTGGGGGATCAATTCCCACAATCGCCTGAGGGTGCGCCAGTGCTTGATCATCACTTGCATGGCGCCCGGATGCTGGCTGAGGTGGTCCGGCAAGGGCGCAAATTCAAGATTGGGGTGCCGCAGAAGGTAGCCCTTGCCCCGCGCCATCCTATACTGCACAGGATTTGCATGCGGGTCCACCTGCCGCGCACAAAGGATCACCCTTGGAAAATACTCTGCCAGCCCCTCGATATACCTGGCCTTCCCGTGGTCACTACAGTAGAGCCTATCGTTTTCGTAGACAACTGGCATTTGAGCAATGATCGCGAGGCGCATGGTTAAGCCCGCACCGATGCCGGAGCCGAAGCAAGGGGCGCAGGCTGGCCTGAGTGTGCCAGCGACAGACCATCCATCAGCCCCAGGACAATCCAGAACAGCGGCGCCGTGTTGTGGGGCGAGTACGCACTGGCGCTCAGGGCGCTGACGAAGAACAACAGCATGATAAAAAGATGCGTCCAACTGAGGCGCTTGATCCCAGCGTCGCGCGTGGCGAGGAGCAGGCGCAGCGTGGAGCGGGTGGCCTCCAGCACCATCAGGCTAAACAATCCTACCCCTATGAGTCCCAATTGAAACCATGTGCTTAGAAAATGGTTGTGCCCCTGGATGGTGGCGTAGTCGCTATTTTGTGCCATGCCTTTTGAAGCAATCATCACCGTACCAAAGCCATCCCCTACGAGCCAGATTCGAGCGGACTGGCTTATCTCCTCCCACATAAAGGCCCACTCGGTGAGGCGGACCGTGGAAAGCGAGGCTTCGCTGGCAACGTCTGATAGCGTGAGCCCCCGCACCACGATCCACTCGCGGATGGGGGCAGGCAGGGCAAAAAAGAGGAGGGCACTCACTGCCCCAACCAGGAGCAGCCCGACCCATGCCGAGCGCAGGCGGTACAAGAAGAAGAGGGCCAACAGCACAAAGGTGATCCACACCCGCCGCGAGAAGGTCAAAATGATGAGCACCCCTAGTACAACGCAGTACAGGGAAGCCATCACAGACCCGCTCCCTGTAGCGGCCCCATTGTCTCTGATATAAAGCCAGAAGACAAGATACAGCAATACGATTCCAAGATAGAGGGCGAATGCGTTGGCCGTATTGGCAGCGTCCGGCCCGATGGTCCCATACCCAATAAAGTTCACCCTGTCGCCGTACACATGGCCCATCGCATCAACAGGTCGAGCAGAAAGGCGGCGGATCACCTCCCCTGCCTGCAACAGCCCGTTGAGCGTTGGCAGCGTCGCAGACAACACGAGGGTCCCATAGACTGCGTCCGCTATCTTCCGCTCCCTGCCTAGATCCCGCATCACCAGAAAAAGCGGGAGGAAGAGGAGAAGGGATCGGATGCCCAGACCATTCACGAGAAGGGGGCTGGGCGTGGCACCGACCCAGCAATTGGTCGTTTTTTTTTTTTGTTTTTTTTTTTTTTTAGGGGTCTTGGTTCAGTTACATATGCTATGGTCTTATTAATGAAAATGTTTAAAAGCATGTTTGGAGAAACTGATTAACTTCTGGGTAGGCCTACTGCCTGCATTAAGTTGTCTGTGCCGAATTAAGGTTGAAATCGTACTGTACACATAAACTTCCTGCTAAGAAGACTTACATTTATTTCACCGCCATAGAATAGCTGCAGTGTGCAATTACTACAAGCCATTATTCATGCCACCGAGCGGCCCCCGGCATCTACCCCTACCTGATGAGGAAGGATGGCGCAAGGCATGCGATCTTATATCTTGTAATTCCAATGACATTGTGACCAATGACAGAATGACATTGATTGTTTTATGGTTTTATTTTTTTTACTATTTAATTATATTATATGATGCTGAATTTCTGATGATGAATTTAAATATAAAATAATTTGAAGTTATACAAAATTAGTTTGCATGAATATTAAAAAATTAATAGTAGAGTTATTATAGGAATGATAATATATATTTGCTAAGTATGCATTCAGCTTTTAGGTAAAGCGTGATCTGGTTTAATGAAAGTTTTAAGAATGGTTTAGAAAAGTTTATATTAAAGTGTTAAAGTTAAATTTTAAAAGTTTAAAGTTTGAGTTTAACGTCTGTTTCGGCTCTGATTAAAGTCATGTTGTTGTTGTTGTTTTAGCTCTCCTTCATCAAGGGAGAGAGGGTGATGCCCCATTGCACCAGCTGGCTGTTTGATTGCCACGAATGACAATTTTGTGGGGCCTAAGCAATCCCGTTTTAAAAAAGTCGCGACACCCCCCCCCCCCCCCCCCCCCCCCCCTTTTTTTTTTTTTTTTTTTTTTTTTTTTTTTTTTTTTTGTTTTTGATTCAGTAGTGTATTGTTAGATGATGATAGTGGGGTAAAAATTATGTTACTTTGTCTAATTTTCCATTTTCATGTGGATGTAATTATTATCAGATAAGTCATATGTAGATAAGTGATACAAAATTTTTTTAAAGAAATTTATTTTGAGTTTTAAAGTTAAGATTTATTTTTAAAACAAATTTTTTTTTTTCAAATGGTACCGAATTTATGGTATTATAGTATGCAAAAATTTTTTGACTACTTGGAAAAATTAAAGTGTATAAAAATACTAAATACTGATATTATCTTTTAATCATTCATTTTTCCATTAAAAAATGTGGCAACATAATTAAATACAAAAATACGAAAGAACGGTTGTTAGAAAAAACAACATTAACATAATGCCGAAATACATACATAAATATATATTATGAGCACATCTCTCAAATTCTAAATTCTACATCACAAACTATTACTAGCTAAATCACTATTGGATAAAATTCACATTTAGTGTTCGACGGGGTCATCATATTGGCTTCGTTTACGCTTGATCTTGTGTTTGTGGAGGGGGTGACGGGGGCGGAGGGGGAGGAGGCCATCGCCCTTCTAATTGTCTTCCTGCTCTGGCGAATTCTAAGAGTCATCAATGGTCTGTTGAATTATTATGCTGTGCATTATCATTATATGTGTTAATCTATATCCGCGCCTCGGATTTCGTTCTCCGAGCAACTCATGGCGCGTATTAAGTGCGGCATACATACACATAATATATGTATGTATGCGTGTAGCATAAATACATACACATAATGTATGTATTTATGCTGCAATTTATACTTGCCATGCGTTTTTCGGAGAACGAAAGGCGTGCGTATAGTTTATATACCGGTACTTTATAATTATTATAATTATGTGTGTTTATAATTATTATAATTATATATGAATGTGTATATAATTATTATAATTATATATGATGTTATATAATTAATATAATTATATATAATAATATATAATATATAATTATATATGAATGTGTATATAATTATTATAATTATATATAAGTGTATATAATTAATATAATTATATATGAATGTGTATATAATTATTATAATTATATATGAATGTGTATATAATTAATATAATTATTATATGAATGTGTATATAATTATTATAATTATATATGAATGTGTATATAATTAATATAATTATATATGAATGTATATATAATTATTATAATTATATATGAATGTGTATATAATTATTATAATTATATACAATGTGTATATAATTATTATAATTATATATGAATGTGTATATAATTATTATAATTATATATGAATGTGTATACAATTAATATAATTATATATGAATGTGTTTATAATTAATATAATTATATATGAATGTGAATATAATTAATATAATTATATATAATGTGTATATCATTTATAATTATATATAATGTGTATATAATTAATATAATTATATAGATGTATGATTAATATAATTATATATAAATGTGTATATCCATTATGAATGTGCGTGAATGTGTATTGGTTTTAAGTTTATATACATAATTTATAACTAATTAATTGATATTTATATATTAGTTTTAATATATATATAGTTTATAATTATATGATATATAATTTTATATATAATTATATATGATGTATATTAGATTATTAATATATATATATGTGAATATAATTAATATAATTATATATAAATATGTTTATAATTAATAATTATATATGAATATATTTATCATTGATATAATTATATATTGAATGTGTATATAATTTTATATAACATTATATATGATGTGTATATAGTTTTGTCATATATATATGAATGTGTTTATGGTACATTAATTATTATATGAATGTGTATATAATTAATATAATTATATAAATGTGTATATAATATTATAATTATAAACACGTTCATATATAATTATAATAATTATGTGCACATTCATATATAATTATAATAATTATATACACATTCATATATAATTATATTAATTATATGCACATAATATATAATTATATTTACATATATATAAATGTATTATGTGGATATAATTATATATAATGTGTATATGTTTATTATAATTATATATAATGTGTATATAATTATATATCATATTATATGTATGTGTTTATCATTCTAATAATTATGTGCATTTCATATATAATATATAATTATATACACATTCATATATAATTATATTAATTATGTGCACATTCATATATAATTATAATCATATATACACGTGCATATATAATTATAATAATTTGTTGCACAACTCATCTCTAATTATATAAATTATAACACGTATTTTTTTTTTTTTTTTTTTTTGTACATGTAACATTCATGCTATAATCTTGAACACACCACAGCTTCACATTTAGAGCCTAAAAATTAATGAGAGAATGAATACTCTTATTCTAATCCAAAAACAATTAACTTAAGTCACTATACAACGAATGAACAAGT
The DNA here is from genome assembly GCA_963721895.1 of uncultured Chloroflexia bacterium. Taxonomy (GTDB): domain Bacteria; phylum Chloroflexota; class Anaerolineae; order Ardenticatenales; family Ardenticatenaceae; genus CAVRLZ01. The sequence continues at coordinate 277,695 of CAVRLZ010000033.1, forward strand.
AAGTCCTACTGTGCCTAATTCATATAATCATGACTATCATTAAGAAAGACAAAGTATTTTGTTGTCTTTCTAAAAGAAGTGCTCATAAGAAAGTAGAGATCAGTATTTTTACAATAAGTAGTACAGAAAGACAAATGTTTTAAATAACTCAGTAGATGCTCATGCAATTAAATTAAAGACTTTGGGAACATTATAGGGCAATCTTTATCAAATTAAGCATCAATAACAATACACAAGAATCAATAAACGGTTAAAGATTATGCTAGAGAGGCCAATAATAGCCATTATTTAAAGACCTAGCATATTGATCTAATCAACCATACTGTATCGTATAAGCCAGAGCTAATGAATAGAGGTAGAAAGAAATCTATGAATTATAGCAATACGATATTTAATGTTGCTACAGAAGTTGCGACAACTACGTATTGCTCAACCGGAGCGCTTCGCCAAGGCAATCGAGGAGCCGAGACAATCTGGCGGAGTAACGCCCGCCATCACGCGCCCGTAGGACCGTTACCTTTTTCGTCCAAATGGCAGCGCTGCGAGGCGAAACAATGCGGATATCTCGGTGTGGGGTTGCGCCACGAACCCATTCCCGCGTAAAGAGTCAGTTTCCATGACGACGAAGGGGCGCACCAATCAGAAGCATCGCACCCGCAGCGCGCTCGTCGCTGCTGCCGTCGATCTGATCGGTCGCGGCAAGTCGCCGAGCATCACCGAGGTCGCGGAGGAGGCGCGGGTTTCGCCTGCCACGGCGTACCGCTACTTCCCGAGTGCGCACTCGTTGTGGCGCGCGGTGTTGCTCGGATGGGCAGGCTACCCCAACGCCCAGGACGTGTTCGAGGGTGTCGACTTCCAGGACGCCGAAGGGCGCGTGGCCGCGATGATCCGCAAGACCGGCTGGCACATGTTCGATCACGAGGACCTGTGGCGCACGGCAGCGCGCGTGCTGCTGGAGCGCTCGGCCTCGCCCCGAACGCCAGAGGACGATGAGCGCATTCCGGTGCCGACCGGCCGCCGTATGGAATGGATCCGCGCGGCGCTCACCCCTCTGCAGCCGCAGCTCTCGCCGGAGATCTACCGGCGACTGTGCATGGGGCTCGCGCTGGTGACCGGGACCGAAGCGGTGATCACTTTGCGTGTCGTGGGTGTCAGCTCAGCATCGACGAGAGCAAACAGACCAGCCTGTGGACCGGCCAAGCCCTGGTGCGGGCCGCGCCCACTCGCCGAGCAGCGTCAGCTCGACGCTCGCGCCGCGCGCGGGACGCCCAAGACTCCGGACTCGCGTCGTGCGGAAGGCCGGACACGCGTGGCACGTTCACGCTGACTTAACAATGGCCGACAGCCGCGTGTCCCGAGTGCAAGCTCGGCTGGTTGGAGGTGTGCGCGGGTCAATCGGCACATCGATTCAATGCTATCTCCGCCTCCAAGCCATCCGGGGGTGTTCCCCATCCAGCGTTCGCGGGACTTGCAGGTGGCTCGAAGGACCTGGCGCCGTGAACAACCCGCAGTCTGCATCCGCGCGAAAGCAGAGCGACCCCTCCGCGACCGAGAACCCGCCGTCGGGCGTGCACGCCGCGCCGACGCAGCCCCCTACCAGCTCGGCGCCTTATCCAACATCGGGTCAGGCCTGGTACACGGTGCTGGTCCTGATGGTGATGTACGTCTTCTCGTTCATCGACCGTCAGATCTTGTCGATGCTCGTGACGCCCATGAAACGCGACTTGCAGATCTCCGACTCGCAGGTCGGGCTGCTGCAAGGTTTCGCCTTCGCTCTGCTCTACACAGTGCTCGGGCTGCCGATCGGGCGCTTGGCCGATCGCGCAAGCCGCAAGGGCATCATCGCGGCGGGTGTGTTGGTCTGGTCGTTGATGGCGACGGCATGTGGTTTCGCCCGCACCGCGGTGCAGCTGTTCTTCGCGCGCGTCGGCGTGGGCGTAGGCGAGGCCGCGCTGGGTCCCGCCGCGTATTCGATGATCACCGACTCGTTCCCGCGCGAGAAGCTCGGCCGCGCGTTCAGCGTCTACAACATGGGCATCCCGCTGGGCAGCGGCGTCGCGATGCTGGTGGGGGGCCTGGTCGTGGGCGCGGTTTCGGGTGAGTCGAACGTCACCCTGCCGCTGCTTGGCGAAGTGCGATCGTGGCAACTGGTCTTTATCGTGACAGGCGCTCCCGGGCTGCTGCTGCCGTTGTTGCTGCTGAGCGTGCGTGAGCCCGCGCGTCGCGGCTTGCTCAAGACCGCGTCCAACACCCAGACCGTGCCCATGAAGGACGTATTGCGCTACGTCGTGTCATCGCGGCTTCTACGTGCCGCACTTCCTCGGCATGGCGCTGATGGCGATGGTTGGCTACGGCTCATTTGGATGGATGCCCGAAATGCTGCACCGCACGTACGGCGTCAGCGTCGGTGAAGCCGGCAAGTACATGGGCATCTTCATCCTGGTGTTCAACACCGCGGGCATCTACATCGCGGGTCGCGTCTGTGACCGGCTGACGGCCCAGGGTCGCAAGGACGCACCGATGGTGGTCTCGCTGTTCGCGATCGCCGCCGTGCTGGTGACCTCACTGCTGGTACCGTTCATGCCCAGCGTGCCGCTGATGTGGATCACTCTGGCGCTCTCGATCCTGCCCTTCAACGCCTACAACGGCATGGGTCCGATGGCCGTAAACCAGGTGACGCCCAATCAGCTGCGTGGCCAAGTTTCGGCGGTGTACCTGTTCTTCGTGAACCTCATCGGCATGGGCCTGGGCCCCTACCTCGTACCGGCCTTCAGCGATAAGGTCCTCAAAGATCCTTCCCAGCTGCGCTGGGGCCTCGCGCTGGTTGTGCTGGTGGGTTGCAGCGCGGCGTGGGCGCTGATCGCGTACGCACGGCCGCGCTATTTGAAGCGCCTGGCCGAAGCCGAGACCTGGGGCTGAGCACACCACCAACGGGCGGCGGTTCCGACCGGCCGCCCGCGTTGCGATCGGCAACACCCGGCCGGCACCGGCAACAGTGGCGCGAGAGGGCGTGTGCCTGCCGTAGGCTCCCGGCTCCATGAGCGCTGAAAGCAAGCCCCGGGGTTTTCGCTTGGTGGCATCGCACGCCGCTCTATCTGCGCATCGTCGGGGCGATGGTGCTCGGAGTGGTGGCGGGCCTTGTGCTGGGGACGTCCGCTGGCGCTCGGCGATCCCGAGCAAGCTCGTGCTGCGGTTGCTCGGTGCGCTGCGCGCCGGCGCTGATCCTGTTCGCGATCGTCCAGGCGCTGATGAACGCGAAGTTCGAGAAGGGCACGGCCAGGCCGGCTGATCCGCTTGCTCGCGCTCAACACGCTGGTGGCGATCGTCGTCGGCCTGCTGGTGGCCAATGTGGTGAAGCCGGGGCGCTGGTCGAGCCGCTGCGCCCGCGACTCGACGCACGCCCAGGGCCACGGCGCGGGCAAGCCCGACATGCTGCAGCAGTTCCTCGACAACGTGCCGAAGAGCCTGCTCGGCCCGCTGACCGACAACGGCAAGGTGCATCGGCGTGATCTTCCTCGCGCTCGCGTTCGGCATCGCGCTGCGCGCGTCGCGCGACGCAGCCATTGCGCACCGTGAAGGACGTGGTCGATGTCGGGCTGGAGACGCTGGTCGACGATCCTGCACTGGATCATCGAGGTGGTCCCGCTGGCGGTGTTCGGTCTGGTCGCGAGCATCGTCGGCACGCAGGGCTTTGGCGCCGTTTCGCGCGCTCGGCGCGTTCATCCTCGCCGTGCTCGTCGCGCTGCTCTTGCAGGCGGCGTACTACCTGCGCGCATCCGGCTCGGCTCGTGGGTGCAGGCCGCTCGATGCTGCTGCGAGGCTGCCGCGACGCGCTGGTGATGGCGTTCTCCACCGGCAGCTCGACGGTCACCATGCCGGTCACCTTCGAGTGCCTGCGCAAGCGCGTCGGCCTGCGCGAGAAGTCGGCCAGCCTCGGCGCGCTGGTCGGCGCGAACTTCAACAACGACGGCACCGCGCTCTACGAGGCGATGGCCGCGCTGTTCGTCTCGCAGATGCTGGCGGCGCAGGGCCTCGGCGTGGAGCTCACGCATCGGCCAGCAGCTCATGGTGGTGCTGACGTCGGTCGTGGCCTCGGTCGGCGCCGCCGGCATTCCCGAGGCGGGCCTCGTCACGATGACCCTGGTGTTTCACGCCGTCGGATTTGCCGATCGAGTACATCGCGCTGCTGCTGCCCGTCGACTGGTTTCTCGACCGCTGCCGCACGGCGATCAACGTGATGGGCGACATGAACGTCAGCTGCATGCTGGATGGCCGCGTGCAGCAGCACGCCTCGGAAGACGCTTTGCCCACGGCCACGTGAGGCAGCGAGCGGCTCTGGCTTCGCTCGCGTCGCACCACACGTGGTAGCTTGGTCCGCCCATGTCGTTATTCGTGGTGAGCGTGAGCGCGGTGGCGGTCGGCGCGTGGCTGCTGGCGCGCTGGCTGCGCCCGCACGGCTCGCGGCTGGGCGGGGCATTGCTCACGCTGGCTGCGGCGCCGCTGCTGGTGGTGCCCACGCTCGTCCTGCTCGGGGCGATACACCTGCTGCAACCCGGCTGGGTTGCGGCAGCGCTCCTGCTGGAGGTGCTGGCGCTCGCTGCCGCGTCGCGCTTCGGATCCACTGCGAAACCCGCCCCACTCGTCCCCGTCCCGGACCACGCACAGCCCGCGACGTCGAGTGCGCGCCACTCGCGTGCCGCGGTGGGCGTCGTCACGGGTGTGATCGTGGTGCTGTGCGCGCGAGTGGCGGGGGCGCAGTTGCTGTGGCCTTGGAACCCGATGTGGGACGACTTGAACTACCACGCGACGATGGCGGCGCACTGGATCCGCGCCGGCTCGCTGGTGCTCGCGCCATACGACTACCACGCGTACTTTCCCGCCAATGCGGAGCTGTTCTCGATGTTCTTCGTGCTGCCCACGCGCATGGACGCCTTTGCCGGCCTGGCGGGTCTGCACTGGTGCGCCACGTGTTCCGTCGCGGTCGCGTACTTCTGCCGGCAAGCCACGGGCGACGGGCTCGCGGCCGCGCTCGCGACCGCGGCGGTGCTGGCGTGCGGGCCACTCATCGCTCAGGCGCACTCATTTGCCGCGGTCGAGCTCGCTGGCAGCGCGCTGATCACAGCCGCGGCAGCCCTCGCGATCTCACACGAGGCCTGGCGGGGCACGCGTTGGCGCAGCAGCGTATGCGGCGCGCTGTGCGGCTTGGCTATCGGCTGCAAGATCTCGTACCTGCCGGCCGGAGCGCTGGTGTTCGCGGCCGGCGTCTGGAGGCCGCGAGCACTCATCGAAGCGATCGGCGCCGGCGGCTCGGGCGAGAGACTGCGCGCGACGTTCGCCAACGCAGGGTGTTTCGCGCTTGCAGCCGCGGGCTGCGGGGGAGCTTGGTACGTTCGCAACTGGGTGCTCTCCGGAAACCCGCTCTTTCCAGCCGAGTTCGCGCTCTTCGACGGGCCGCTCGATACGACCACCCAGCGCGTCACGTCGCTGTTTTTCAGCTCCCGCGGCTCGAACCTGGTGCGCTTGCCGCGGCGCTCTCAAAGTTGAGCCGCTGGCCGCACGGGCTCGCGCTGCTCGCGGCCCTGGGCTACATCGCGACGGCGACAGGCTGGTTCACGCGTGGGCGCCGGCGGTGGCACCCGGCCTCGCTCGCGTTCCTCATCGGCCTGATGGGGTTGCTCGCGTTCGGGTACGGACCCTTTTCCGGTACCACGGACGCGGGCGACCTGCTGATTCGCTCGCGCTTCTTCATCCTGTTCGTCGTGCAAGGTCTTGTGCAGTGGACGATCGCGATGGGCGCCACGACCCGCATGTGGTGGTGGGGATCGCTCGCGATCATCGTTGCATCCTCTCCACTGCGTGCCTGGCTCGCCGTCGGCGCGGTGCTGGGGCTCGCATGGGCACTGTCGAGTTGGAGGCCGGTCGCGCTGCGGCGGATCACCAAGCCGGTGTGGCTGGCCGCCGTCGCCGCGTTGTTGCTGTTGGTTACGATGGGTCCAGCGGAGATCAGGCAGCGGGGAACCGACCTGCGCTTGCTTCGCGAGGGCAGCCCCTGGACGTTACTCAACGAGCTGCCGGACGGATCGCGGGTGGCGTCGTTCAGCAACGATAAGTTGCAGCAGTACTATGGCGCGTTCGGACTCCGGCTAAAGCTCGATCCGGTCGCGGTACGCCCGGACGGCAGCCCTTTCCGTTTCCTGCACGAAGAGTGGCGCACGATGCGACCGAGCTTTCTCGATCGCAAACCGCGGCCATACAGGCCCGGCGTGCTGCTCAGCAACCTTCGGGCCCAGTCGATCACCCATGTCGCGCTGGTCGCCACGGATGAAGACAACTGGTCTGCGCAGCGCAAGGAGCTACGCAGAGCGCGGCACGTAACCTTGCTGCGTAAAAAACGAAAGAGGTTCCTTCTCTTCCGGCTCGACCCGATCACGCAAGCCCACTAGACACAGCCTCATTGCGGGTGCAGGTCGCTCCATTCCAGAGCGAAGCGGGCGAGGTACTTGCGCAGTCGATCGGCGTCGTTCGGCACCTTCTTGCGTGAGCGTGAGACGCCGAACAGGCGGCGCCCGGCCTCCGAGAGCGTCGGGGCATCCAGCGCAGACCGTTCAGCACCTCTTCGAGCTGCACGCGATCGAACACATCGAGCTCGGTCGCACGCTCGCTGCCGAGGAGGCGGACTCGATCTGCTGCACGCCGTGGGCATCTGCGCGCCGCCCGGCAGCGAACGCGGGTGACGCCATGCCAGGTTGAGACGCTCGATTTCTTGGCCGACCTCCTCGACGCTGATGCGACCGCCCTTGCAGAGCGTCGCCATGCGCCGGATCGCGGCGTGAAGGTCGCGAAAGTTGCCGGACCAGCGCGCTGTCGCCGAAGTCGCGAACTCGAGAAAGCGGGTGCGTGCCTCGTGACTGAAGCCGATCTGGAGGTTCAGCGCCCGCGAACACTGCTCCAGCTCGTACTCGAGGTTGGGTTCGATGTCTTCGGGTCGCTCGCGCAGGCCCGGCAGGTGGAAGGTCCACAGGTTGATGCGCGCGAGCAGATCTTCGCGAAACTCACCGCGCGCAACGGCCGCCGCAGGTCGCGGTTGGTGCCGGCGATCAGCTGGAAGTCGCTGCGCACCTCGCGGTCCGAACCGACCGGGAAGAAAGTGCGCTCCTCGATCGCGCGCAGCAGCATCGCCTGCTCGTCGGGGCCCAGCTCGCCGATTTCGTCGAGGAACAGCACGCCTGCGTCGCGCCTTTCGTAGCATGCCCGCGCGCTCCCGCACCGCGCCGGTGAACGCGCCCTTGACGTGGCCGAACAGACTCGACATCGCCGCGTCGCCGCGCAGGGTCGCGCAGTTGACCTCGACCAGCTCGCCGTCGACCTGGCGGCGCGCCTTCTTGAGCTCGTAGATGCGCCGCGCCAGCTGCGACTTGCCCGACGCCGGTCGGTCCCATCAGCAGCAATGGGTCCTCGGAGCGATCGCCACCTGCTCGATCCGCTCGATCAGCCGGTTGAAGGCCGCGTTGCGCGTGGCGATGCCCGACTTCAGGAACGACAGCCCTCGCTCGCTCCTTCTGGAAGCGCGACGCGATGCGGTCGTACTTGGACAGGTCGAGGTCGATGATGACGAACGTGCCCGGCCGTCCTTCGGCGCGCCGCTGCCGGCAATCGGCGGCGAGGTCTGAATCAGCCGCGCGGGAAAGTGGCGCGACTCGGTCAGCAGGAACATGCAGATCTGTGCGATGTGCGTGCCGGTCGTGATGTGGACCAGGTACTGCTCTTGCTCGGGGTCGAAGGTCGTAGGCGCGCGCGAAGCCGTACAGCCGCCGTACACCTCCTCGAGGTCCCACGGGTTCGTGAAGTCGAGCAGGTGACGGCGCACCTGGTCTCGGGCGCGACCTCGCGATGTCGGCCGCGATCACCTGGGCCAATCCCGTCGCCCTGGGGTGCAAGAGCTCGAGACGGTCGATCAGCAGATTGTCGTGCTGGCACAGCGCAACCGTCGGACGCCAGTGCTCCCAGCGCGTGGGCCCCTTACCCTGGTCGAGGGTGGTGCCGAGCATGCCGATGACAACCACCTTCTTGGGCTCGTCTTTATCTCATAGCTAGTCGGCCTAGACCGTAGGATAGCTCAGCGCGACGTGCGCGCGTCCAGCGGAAGTCGGCGCGAGCCCAAGTGCTACAATGATTTCAGCGAGTTATGCGGGTTGGGCGGCGGTCGGCCGCCGGCTGGCATATCGCCTGCAATGCTTGCTCGCAGCGGAGGACGGGTCATGAAGCTTGAGAAGAACGAGCGGTCTTACGAGGTCTTTGCCGGCGAGAGCGGCGTGCCGATCAAGTCGTGGACGGTCGGCGTGCCGTTCGAAGCCGCAGGCCAAGGCGCAGCTGCGAGCGCATCGCGCCGCTGCCGTTCATCCACAAGTGGGTGGCGGCGATGCCCGACGTGCACCTGGGCATCGGTGCGACCGTGGGCAGCGTCATCCCGACCCACCGCGCGATCATTCCGGCCGCGGTCGGCGTCGACATCGGCTGCGGAATGATGGCGGTGCGGACCAGCCTCGCGCCGAGCAGCTGCCCGACGACCTGCGCGCGCTGCGCTCGGCGATCGAGGCGGCGGTGCCGCATGGCCGCACGCGACAACGGCGGGCGCAACGACAAGGGCGCCTGGTCGCGACGTGCCCGTCCGCGCAGCGTGCGCGCTGGGCAGCAGCTGCAGCCGGGCTACGCGGCGATCATCGCCAAGCACCCGCAAGCTCGATCGCGGCTCGCACGTCGACGCACCTGGGCACGCTCGGGACCGGCAACCACTTCATCGAGGTCTGCCTCGACGAGCACGACCAGGTCTGGTTCATGCTGCACAGCGGCTCGCGCGGCGTCGGGAACCGCATCGGCAGCTACTTCATCGAGCTCGCCAAGCAGGACATGAAGCGCTGGTTCG
>CAVRLZ010000034.1:0-5842 GCA_963721895.1 uncultured Chloroflexia bacterium
ATGCCCTTACTTGGCCTGGACCAACTGGCGCTGCCACCATCAGGCCATTGCCAGGGTCTTTCACTACAAGCGGCGCGGCACCAATCTCACCTATCTACAACTGTAGGACTAGAGACAAGGAGATAGCTACGCCCATGACAGCGCTGACTTCCCCCGTACCGACGCATCGCCTTCCCTGCTTCCGCCTAATCGAGCCCCCAACGGACCCATTGGAGAGGATTCTCGGTAAGTAGGCCCATCTGGCCCTCTACCTGCTCCTTTTTAGAGGGAACTGCCCCGTCCACACTCTCAGAAAAGATGTGGGTAATCCTATGCGCCCGAGAGGGGAGCGACGGCCACGGCACCCCCTCCCGCCGTCCTACTCCATCACCTCTTCCAGCGGCACCATGTCGGCCCAGGTGGGCCCCACCTTCGCATCCACGACGATGGGCACCGTTAGCTCCATCGCGTCGGCCATCATGCCCACCAGCAGGGGGGCCACGTCGGGCAACTCCTCCTCGGGGATCTCGAAGAGAAGCTCGTCGTGCACCTGCAGCACCATGCGCGAGCGCAACTCGCTTTCCTGCAGGAAGCGGTGAATGTCAATCATCGCCAGCTTGATAATCTCGGCAGCGCTGCCCTGGATGGGGTGATTCTTGGCGGCGCGCTCGGCGGCGCGCCCCTGGTTCGATTGCCGGTTTTGCAGCTCCGGGAAATAGCGCCGCCGCCCGCGAATCGTTTCCGCGTAGCCGCTCTTCTGCGCCTGCGACACCACCCCCTCCAGGTACGCCTCGATGCGCGGGAAGGTGCGAAAATAGGCGTGCAGCACCTCCTCCGCCTCGGCATAGTCCAGGCTCGCCTCGCGCGCCAGGCGGAAGGCGCTCATCCCGTACAGCAGCCCGTAGTTGACGATCTTGGCGATGCGCCGCTGGTCGCGGTTCACCGTGGCGGGGTCGGCGTGGAAGAGGCGCGCCGCCGTGGTCGTGTGGATGTCCTCCTCGTTGCGGAACGCCTCGATCATCACCTCGTCGCCGCTCAGGTGCGCCAGCACGCGCAGCTCGATCTGCGAATAGTCGGCGGACAGGAGAAAATCGCCCGGCGGCGCCACAAAGGCGCGCCGAATTTCCCGCCCGATGTCGGTGCGGATGGGGATGTTTTGCAGGTTCGGGTTCGAGGAGGAGAGGCGCCCCGTTTCCGCCGTAATCATGGAAAAGTCGGTGTGGATGCGCCCCGTCGCGGGCTTGACCATGCCGGGCAGCTGATCCACGTAGGTGGAAAGCAGCTTCTGGATCGAGCGCTGCTCCAGGATGAGCGCGGGCAGGGGGTGCTCGCGGGCCAGCGCTTCCAGCACGTTCACCGCCGTCGAAAAGTTGCCCTGCTTGGTCTTGCTGCTCTTGCGCTTGTCCAGCCCCAGCTTGTCAAAGAGCACCTCCGACAGCTGGCTGGGCGAGTTGATGTTGAACTCGTAGCCGGCCAGGGCGTAAATCTGCGCTTCCAGCTCGCCCAGCTTCTCGTTCAGCCGCTGGCGCACGTCCACCAGCGCCCCCGGATCAAAGGCCACGCCCGTCAGCTCCATGTCCACCAGCACGCGCACCAGCGGCATCTCGATGTCGTGGAACAGGTCATAGAGCGACTTCTGCTTCAACTGCTCCACCTGCCGGGGGACGAGGCGGCTGGTCATGTCCACGTCGGCGCAGGCGTAGGGGGTGACCTGGGCGATGTCCACCAGGTCCATCGTGATCTGGCTGCGCCCCCGCCCGATCAGTTCGGTGATCTCGGTCATCGGCTGGCCCAGCTCGGCCAGCGCCAGTGCCTTGAGCCCCACCGCGCGCGAGCCGGGGTTGAGCAGCCAGGCGCCAATCATCGAATCGTGGTGCACGGCGCCCACCTGGAAGCCGTGGCGCAGCAGCACCTCCAAATCGAACTTGGCGTTGTGCGCGTAGACGCGCAGCCCCTCGCGGGAGAGGGGCGGGTTGAGCGCGGCGATGATCTCCGGCAGGGGCAGGTTGCGCGGCTCCGGCGGCGCCTCGCTGCTTTCCAGGCTGGGCTGCGCCTCCGGCTCCGGTGCGCGGTGGGCCACCGGCAGGTAAAAGCCGCGCCCCGGCCCAAGCCCCACCGCCAGCCCCACCAGCGTCGCGTCCACCGAGTCGGTGCTGTCCGTCTCCACGTCCAGCGTCACCTCCGCCGCCGTCGCCACCTGCTCGGCCAGCAGGGCCAGCGCCTCGGCACTGTCCACCAACTGGTAGTCGCACGGAATTTCCTCGACCTCCGGCGCCAGCACCTCGGCGGCGGACGAGGCGGGGATGCGGTCAATCAGCGAGGTGAACTGAAGCTCGCGGAACAGCTCAAAGACGGCGGTTCGGTCAAAGTCGCGGGTGCGGCACGCTTCCAGCTCCAGCTGGATGGAGGGAACGCGCGTGTCAATCGTCACCAGCTTCTTGCTCAAAAAGGCTTCCTCGCGCCCCTGCTCCAGCTTGCCGCGCACCCCCTTCGCCAGGGCGTCCAACTGCTCGTAGATTTGTTCCAGCGAGCCGTAGCTTTGCAGCAGGGTGGTGGCCGTCTTTTCCCCCACCCCCGCCACGCCCGGAATGTTGTCGCTCTTGTCGCCCAGCAGGGCCTTGTAGTCAATCAGCTGGGAAGGCTCCAGCTCGTAGCGCTCGCGGATGGCGGCGGGGTCGTAGGTGCGCGTGTCCTTGAAGAAGCGCCCGCTCGTCTGCACCGACACGCGCTCGCTGGTCAGTTGGTGGGCGTCGGTGTCGCCCGTGACGATCAGCACGTCCACCCCCTGCTCGGCGGCCTGGCGCGCCAGCGTGCCCAGCACGTCGTCCGCCTCCCAGCCGGGCGCCGTGAAGATGGGGATGTTGAGCGCCCCCACGATCTGCTTGATGCGCTCCACCTGGGGGCGCAGTTCGTCCGGCGACTTGGCGCGGTGCCCCTTGTAGGCGGCGAACTGCTCGTGCCGCCACGTCCGCCCCACGTCGAAGGCCGCCGCCACATACTCCGGCTTTTCCCGCTCCAGCACGTCCAGCAGCATGGTGGTAAAGCCGAAGCTCGCGTTGGTCAGCTCGCCGCTCTTGGTCTGCATGTCGGGCGGCAGCGCGAAAAAGGCGCGGTACGCCAGCGAGTGCCCATCCAACAATACTAGTTTCGCCATGGCTCATCCTGGGTATGATATAAGATCGTTTCGCTCATTGTACCATCTGGGCGCGAACAGACAACGCCCCGCCAGGATGAAACGTTTTCATCAATCAGCCAGTCGGCTCTCATCCTGCGTTCATCCTATGGGGCTACTATTGTGGGGATATAATGAAGCGGCGTGCCGCGACGCTTATACCAATTTCGGTTGGTGAGCTTGCAAAGGTATCCACGGGGCAATGGACAAAATTGCCCTACGCCCCTCGTAGGACAATTTTGCAAATTGTCCGGCTACGACGACCCAGTGGAAGCGCTGGAACGCGAGCGCTCAGGTACCTACGCCCCTCGTAGGACAATTTTGCAAATTGTCCGCGCTACGACGACCCAATGCATAAGTACCCGTCGGAATCGGTATTAGAGCAAGCAAGGGAAACCCTTTGATGGAAAACAAGATGCGGGCAAACATGACAGTCCTCGGGCTGCTGCTGGCGCTGCTGCTGGCGCTGCCGGGGGCCCTGGCGGTGCGAGGGCAGGGCGCGGGGCCGGCGGGCGGGGCGCAGCGGGTGACGCGCGGCGCGGGGCTGGCGGCGCTCGCCGCGTGGCCGGAGGCGGGGGCGCTGCACGGCTGGCGCGCCGCGGATGGCGCTGCCGTGACCATTGACCCGACCACCGGGCGCAGCCGCGCGCTTCGGGCAGCGCCCCTGCTGGCCGGGGGGCGGCTGACCGTGGAGGAGGAGGGGCTGCGCCAGCGCCTGCTGCTCGATGGCACCCTGCTCTTCGCCACCAGCGAGGAGCGGCTGGGCCGCGCCGACCTGGCGCCGGATGGCTCCTGGCTCGTCGTGGCGCGCTTCCCGCGTGGCAACGAGAGCGCGGCCCTGGGGGAGCTGTGGCGGCTGGATGTGGCGGCGCGCCGCTGGACGCAGCTGACCGCGAACGACAGCGAGGAGCGCAGCTTTGCGATTAGCCCGGACGGGGGCCAGGTGGCCTTTTTGCGCGGGGGGGACGTGTGGCGCATTCCCGCCGACCGCACCACCGCCGAGCCGCTCCGGAGCCCGCCCCCCGCCCTGCCCGCCCTCGCGCCCGACAGCCACGACCCGCCGGACACGATCCGCGTCAAGCACGTGGGGCCGGGCTCCGGGGTGAGCAACCCCAACCGCTGCCGCCCGGAGGTGCCGGAGGGGCAGGTGGACGTGATTCCCTTTGAGGAGTACGTGCGCCGCGTCGTCCCCTACGAGTCCCCCTCGTCCTGGCATATCGAGACGCTCAAGGCGCAGGCGGTGGCGGCGCGCAGCTACGCTTGGATCTACGTGCTGGCCCCGGCAGGCGCAAACTATGATGTGACCGATACCACCAGCCACCAGTACATGTGTGGCCCCACCACCGACCCGCAGTACGCCAACAGCAACGCGGCGGTGGATGCCACCGCCGGGCAGCATCTGAGCTATAACGGCGCCATCGTCAAGGCCTTCTTCAGCGCGGAAAACAGCAGCCCCACCAAGCAGTACCCGGGCTCCGTCACCATCAGTGCGGTGGACGACCCGATCTCCTTCGGCTTTCGGCGCAACGGGCACGGCTGGGGCTTCTCGCAGTGGGGGGGGAAGCGCTGGGCGGATGCAGGCTGGAGCTACATCCAGATTTTGCGCCACTATTACACCAGTGCCCGCGTCGAGCCCCCCGCAGGGGACCCGCAGACGCTGCTCGATGCAGCCAATCGCCCCACTACCGCCTTCCAGCGCGGCTCGGCGCTCTGGCTGGAGCTGAACGCCAACAACACCGCGCGCACCTGTGCCCGCGAGTGGAAGCCGGACGGGGGCGGCGCGCTCCAGTACGGGCCCTGGCAGGTGGATGGCAACGGGGCCGACGGCTGGTTCCACCTCTTCGACCTGCGCTCCCTGCCCGACCTGGCGCAGGGGCAGTTTCGCGTGGAGTACGCCACCTGGTGCAGCGGCCAGGCCCCGCGAGGCCACCCTGCCCGTGCTCTACCTGGGGGTGGACCGCGCCCCCCCGCCCTGGCCGCCACCCTCACCCTGGGCGCGCCCGTGGGGGGGAGCGACGCCTATGAAGCCTCGCTCGCCCTGAGCGCGAGTGACGCCACAAGCGGCGTCGAGCGCGTGGGGTGGAGCCTGGAGCCCTGGCAGCAGGAGGCCGAGATTCTCCCAGGGCTGCCCGTCCTCGCGGATGGCGAGGCGAGCGGCGGGGCGGCGCTTTCCCTCCAGCCGGGCGCACAGCCCGCGCAGAGCCTCACCTTTCCCAGCCTCGCCGCCGCGCCGGGCCACTACCGCCTCTGGCTGCGCCTCCGCACCGACACCGTCGCCACCGGCACCCTGCTGGCCACGCTGCGCGTCTACGACGAGGCGGGCTCGCCCCTGCCAGCGGGCCGTGCGCCCCCTGCGCGCCGCCGATTTCCCCAGCGAGGGGTGGGCGTGGTTCTTCGTGGATGTGGACAGCACCAGCAACTACGGCGGCTCGGAGGCGCCGACCCTGAAGCCAGTCATCGAGTGGCACGGCGCCCAGCGCCTGGACGTGGATCGCCTCCTCCTCGCCACGCGCCCCGCCGACCTGGTGACGGGCACCACCACCGTCCTGGACCCGCCCGCCACCCTCACCGCCTACGCCAGCGACGGGGCCGGCAACGTCACCTTCGCCCGCTGCGCGCCCGCCGCCCCCCTGCCCGCCCCCCTCCAGGCCCGCCAACTCTACCTGCCCAACCTCTCCGGCGGCGACGGCG
>CAVRLZ010000035.1:0-8642 GCA_963721895.1 uncultured Chloroflexia bacterium
TGGCCGAGCTGGGCCAGCCGATGACCGAGATCACCGAACTGATCGGGCGGGGGCGCAGCCAGATCACGATGGACCTGGTGGACATCGCCCAGGTCACCCCCTACGCCTGCGCCGACGTGGACATGACCAGTCGCCTCGTCCCCCGGCAGGTGGAGCAGTTGAAGCAGAAGTTGCTCGACGACCTGTTCCACGACATCGAGATGCCGCTGGTGCGCGTGCTGGTGGACATGGAGCTGACCGGCGTGGCCTTTGATCCGGGGGCGCTGGTGGACGTGCGCCAGCGGCTGAACGAGAAGCTGGGCGAGCTGGAAGCGCAGATTTACGCCCTGGCCGGCTACGAGTTTAACATCAACTCGCCCAGCCAGCTGTCGGAGGTGCTCTTCGACAAGCTGGGGCTGGACAAGCGCAAGAGCAGCAAGACCAAGCAGGGCAACTTTTCGACGGCGGTGGCAAACGTGCTGGAAGCGCTGGCCCGCGAGACCCCCGCCCGCCGGCGCTCATCCTGGAGCAGCGCTCGATCCAGAAGCTGCTTTCGACCTATGTGGATCAGCTGCCCGGCATGGTCAAGCCCGCGACGGGGCGCATCCACACCGACTTTTCCATGATTACGGCGGAAACGGGGCGCCTTCTTCCTCGAACCCGAACCTGCAAAACATCCCCATCCGCACCGACATAGGGCGGGAAATTCGCCGGGCCTTTGTGCCGCGGGGGGCGAACTTCTGCTGTCGGCCGACTATTCGCAGATCGAGCTGCGCGTGCCTGGCGCTCTGCAGCGGCGACGAGGCGATGATCGAAGCTTTCCGCACCGAGGAGGATATTCACACGACGACGGCGGCTCGCGTCTTCGGCGTCGTTCTCGCCACGGTGAACCGCGACCAGCGGCGCATCGCCAAGATCGTCAACTACGGGCTGCTGTACGGGATGAGCGCCTTCCGCCTGGCGCGCGAGGCGAGCCTGGACTATGCCGAGGCGGAGGAGGTGCTGCACGCCTATTTCCGCACCTTCCCGCGCATCGAGGCGTACCTGGAGGGGGTGGTGTCCGGCGCAGAAGAGCGGCTACGCGGAAACGATTCGCGGGCGGCGGCGCTATTTCCCGGAGCTGCAAAACCGGCAATCGAACCAGGGGCGCGCCGCCGAGCGCGCCGCCAAGAATCACCCCATCCAGGGCAGCGCGGCCGAGATTATCAAGCTGGCCATGATTGACATCCACCGCTTCCTGCAGGAGAAGCGAGTTGCGCTCGCGCATGGTGCTGCAGGTGCACGACCAGCTTCTCTTCGAGATTCCGGAGGAGGAGTTGCCCGACGTGGCCCCCCTGCTGGTGGGCATGATGGCCGACGCGATGGAGCTAACGGTGCCCATCGTCGTGGATGCGAAGGTGGGGCCCACCTGGGCCGACATGGTGCCGCTGGAGGAAGTGATGGAGTAGGGCGGGCAAAGTTGCCCATGTGGGCAGTTGGTTGTAGGCTTGCTCCGTCTCCCATGATGGAAGAGGAACCCAGCCATGCCCTCATCGGCCCCCCCTGTTTTGCCAGGCGATGCCTTCTTTTTGATCCGCCCGACCCAGGTCGAGGCGCAGACGATGCGCATCGCCGCGATGCCGCTGCTGATTACCTACGGCGGCACGGTGGCCGATGAGTTCCACCTGACGGTGCAGCGGGCGCGCGGCATCCCGCCGGAGCACTGGTCGGGGCTGCTCACCGATATTCAGCGGGGGTTGGAGCATTGCCACCCCTTCCGGCTGGAAACTGTGGGGCTGTGGCGCTTTTACAGCCAGTTTCGCCAGAGCCGCTCCCTCTTCTGGACGATGCGCCTCGTCCCGTCCCTGCTGGACCTGCGCCAGCGGCTGGACGAGCAACTGGAGGGCGCGGGGGCCGAACTGTCCCCCTGGACGCTCGACCGCTGGAAGCCCCACACCCTCGCCCTGCACAACGTCCAGGGGGAGGACGGGGATCTGCCCCTGCCCCCCACCCTGCCCAAACCCTCCTTCACCGTCAAAGAGCTGTGGCTCAGCATCTACCAGCCGTGGGGCGATTTTGTCGAGCACCCCATCGTCATCTTTAACGCCAGGGAGTAGACGCGCGGCAAGCTCACGAAAAAGCGGGGGGCCCTGGCCAGGGCCCCCCGCTTCGTCGTGAGGATGGGGCTACCGCCGGACGAGCGGGAGCCAGAGCGGGTGACCGGTGACAGCCGCGGGGTCGTAGACGATCTGGCCGACCTCGGTGGCCACCGATTCGTTGCCCGCCGCGTCGCGGAAGCGGACGTAGACGCGCGCGATGCCGCCCGGCGGGACGGAGGCGAGCGTCCAGGGAAGGTTTTGCTGGAAGGGCTGCCACGAGGCGCCCGTCAGGTACGGGTCGTGGCTGACCTTCATCTGCGTGATGTCCCCGAAGCGGTCCGGCTCGCCCGGCTCGCCGGAATCCTCGTACGGCTCGAAGGAGAGGATGACCGGCAGGTCGGCGGTCACCGGCGCGCCATCGTCAATCAGCACGCGGGCCTCCGGCGGGTAGGGGTCGGTGCTGGGGGTGGCGGGGGTGCTGAGCGGCAGCGCACTGCCATGCCCCGCGTCGTTCAGCGCCAGCAGGCGGTAGGAGTAGGTGGTCCCGTTCGAGGCGGAATCGGTGTACGCCCCGCCCAGCGGCAACTCGTTGACCCGCAGCGTCCACGGGCCGTTGGGGCTGGTGGCGCGATACAGGCGCAGGGTCGTGTAGTCCGGGTTTACGTCGTAGGTCAGCAGCACCGCGCCGGGCAGTGGCTGCGCCTGGAGGAAGTCGGGCGCCTCGATCAGGTCGTCGGTCGGCACGAGCGGGTCCTGGCTGTAGGCCACCTCGGAACCGTCGTTCTCGCCGCCCCCGTCCGTGTCGGAGTGGAGCGGGTGGGTGCCTGTGAAGTACTCGTCGGAGCAGGAAAGCTGATCCAGGTCGCTGTCGGAGGAGGGCGCGCCGGGGCAGTACTGGGCTACAAAGTCATCGGGCACCCCGTCGCCGCCCGAATCAGCCCCCTCCTGCACGGCAAAGGCGCTCTTGGCCTCGCGGCGAATCGCGCCATCGGTGGCAACCAGGTGGACGCTGTAGCCGCCCTCGTCCTGGGCCGGCGGGGTGGGGCCGCCCTCGTTCACGGGCTGCACCACCTGCGCCTGGTTCACGAGCGTGTACAGGCCGCCGAAGAAGCCATCGCCCGCTGTGCCATCGTCATGCTGCCCGTCGTCGTAGAGCCGGACCGACTGCGCGATCCCGTTGAGGGGCGTGATGGTGGCGAGCACCTGGCCGCCGGGCCGCCAGATGGCATAGATCGGCAAAAAGTCGCCGGTGCGTAGCCCCTGCAGGGAGGGCAGGAGCAGTTCGACGGTGATCGGCGTGCGGCCAAAGGCGGCCACCTGGTACGGCTTGTCGTTCGCGTCGAAGAGGGAGGTCACGCCGATGGTCCACGTCCCCACCTCGGGCGAGACGATGTGGTAGCCCGCGTGGCCCGCATCGTTGTCAATAAAGTCGTACATCGAGGGGTCGAAGACGATGCCGGAGGGCGACTGAAGCTGAAGGATAAAGTCGTCCTGGCCCGCCTCGGACGGCCCGCGGAAATAGGGGCGCCAGTCGAGCACCACGTCCAGCGAGGTGAGGCTGGAATCCACGTCGAAGGTGTGGAGGGCCGATTGGGCATAGTCGAGCGAGCCGCGCTCTGACAGCAGCCGCTCGCAGTTCTGCCCCTCGCACAGCGCGTACACGTAGCTGTCGCCCAGGTCCAACTCGGTCAGGTCGGAGGTTTCGCCGCTTTCCTGGCTGCTGACGTAGACCTCGTTGTAGTAGGCCACGCCGCCCGTTGCCGTGGCGATGTTCTGCATCAGCAGCTCGTTGCTGGCCGGGCCCAGGGCGATGGTCATGACGGGGCAGCCGGTGGCGACCACCGCCGCCTGCACGTTCGCCCAGTAGAGGGGATCGTTCTCCATCCCGTCGGAAAGCAGGGTGAACTGGCAGCGCGTGTTGCCCGTGGGGCTGGCCGCGCGCAGCGCCACCGCCTGGTTCAGCCCGTCGCCGATGCTGGTCAGGTTCAGCGGCACGTAGCTGTCAATCTCGGTGTGGGCGCTGTTGCGGTGCGGCAGCGTGGCGAACTGGACGCCCAGCGTGTCCACCACGTTCGTGCTGTACGACACCAGCCCCAGCCCCTCGCTGCTGTTGCTGGCATCCACGAACAGATGCGCGGCGTTGCGCGCCGCCGTCATCTTGTCGCTGGAGCTCATCGAGCCGGACACATCGGTGACGATGACGTGGTCGGCGTTGGTGTTGTCGTAGAGCACGGCGTCCGCCTCGGTGTCGCTGGCGATGATCGTCGCGGTGCCGGGCGCCTCCAGCGAGACTTCCAGATCATAGGGGCCGTTGGCGCCCTGCGTGGGGGTGTCCACCAGGATGAAGTACTCTTCCTGCACCTGGCCCCCCCCGACGACGGCGGCCAGCACGCCGCCCACCTCGACGCGGAAGTCATTGTTGCTCAAACCGCCGACCACCGGGCCGGTGGGCACGCCGTTCGTGACGGACAGCTGCACGACCATGTCATCCGGGCTGGCCGACGCGCCGACATAGGCGGGCGCGCCGGTGCTGGGCAGTTCGATTTCCAGCACGGGCGTGGTGCAGCTCAGCGACACATTGACGGTGGCGCTGCTGTTCTGCCCGCCGAGGATGGCGATGACGCGCGTGATGCCGTTGTTCAGGAAGCTCTGCGTCCAACTGGCGCCGCTGCCCTCCACGTGCGTGCGGAAGGCGGAGCCCGCCTGCGTGACCACGTGGTAAAACTCGCTGCCGCCCGCGGTGCGCGTGAACTGCGCGGTGATCACCTGGCAGGTGGGGTCGGGGGTGGCCGAGTAGTAGCGGATGCCGTAGCGGTCCACTGTCTGCGCGTTCCAGGTGGCGGCGGTGACGGGGGTGATGGTGCCACCGTTGAGGGGGACGAGCGGGCCGTAGGGCGCGCCGTTGCCCGCCTGATCCTCGTCGGCGTAGTTGTAGGAGGCGTCCGGCACGCCGGTCAAATCCTTGGTCCAGTTCGCCACGGCAAAGCGGCGGAAGGCCCCATCAAAGTTGACCCCTGCGCCCAGCGCGGCGAGCGCGTTGTTCAGCGCCGCCACGTCGTTGGCGCCGTCCGCCGCCTCCCAGAGCTCCACCATGGCATCCACGCCGCGCTGCGGCTCGGTCATGATGCTGCCGTACTGCTCGGTAAAGTATTTCCACCAGAGGGCGGAGTTGTAGCGCTGGTTGTCGCTGGTGATGTCCTCGTTGGCGGTGGTGCCGCTCAGGTAGGTGTTGACCTGCTTGTTGAAGGAGGAGGAGACGGCGGTGAGGGTGGTGGCCCAGTTGTCAATGTTGGTGAAGGCCAGATCTTCCATGGCGCGCGCGGTGCCCTCCTTGAACCAGCGCACCTCGCTTCCATCATAGCTGTACTGCACGCGGTGAAAGAGCTCGTGGCCCAGCACCTTCTGGATGGATTCCGGGTTGGTGTAGCAGCCGGTCCAGGTGTCCATGACGTTGGAGCCGGAGCTGGTGGCGCCGTTGCAGCCGCCGTTGACGGTCAGCTGCACCTCCAGCTTGGCGCCGAGCACGCTGGGCGCCAGAAAGCCGAAGTCCACATCGTAGCGCTCCCAGTAGTCCTCTACATGGTCGGCGGCGGTGGTGGCCTGGGCCAGGGTGGTGCTGGCGCTGTTGTAATAAATGCAGAAGTTGGTGCGCTCCACCGTGTTGGGCAGGCCGGCGGGGGCCGCCGGGCAGGCCAGGGGGGCGGCGCTGACGGCGCGCTCTGCCGACAGCGGGGTGCCCGCTGGGGAAAGGAGCCAAAGGGGGAGGAGCAGGAAGAGGAGCAGGGCAAGCGGAAGACGGCTCAAACGGCGCGGGGGCAAAGGCATACAAACTTCCTTTCTGGACGGGGGTGGAAACTCTTGCAGGGAAGGGACTGCCAGAGCAAGGCGGGAATCCCGCTGTCCAGGCGCGACGGGGAGCGTTGGAGGGATAGGAAGATCGCGCCAGGTCTAGGGAAACATGGCGACCAAGCGCAACCCTATTGGTTGGCATCTATTCTCAGTATAGCATAGCTGCCCCCCGTTGTCACCCTATATTTCATGCATCATCAAGGCAGCGGGTAGTGACAAAGTGACAAAAGAAGTGCGACGGGCTGCCTTTCGTACCAAAATGTGACCCTACAACGAGCGGTTCATCGCCGCGCCCGCGGCTAAAAGTCGGGGGGCACCCGAGGAGGCAACCATTGCCGAGCTCCGTGAGGCGGGCGGCGGAGCTAAGGGCACCCGTGACGATGGAGGAATCCTATAGCAATGGGCGAACGGACTGGCCAGCCCTGGCTCGTAGTTCCGCCTTCAGGCGGGCCGTAGCCCCCAGGCCTCTACCCGCCCTCATCGTCCCACCTCTATCTAGCTCCTCTCCTGGGCGGCTGCGAAGCATCGGAACATTGTCGTATGGCCAACGGCTCGCTTGCCGCAGCTCCCCTCCTGGGAGGCTGCGAAGCGTGGGTGTCTTGACGGTGGCCGTTGCCGTAACTCCTCGCTGAGAAGCAAGGTCCGTTTCCCTGCCCCTTCTCTGTCATGTTGAGTGGGCACGCCGGGCCACAAGGATCGGGCATGCAACCAACGAAACATCTCTCCTGGCATAGCTCAACGATTCAGCCTTGCACAGATTCCTCCCTGCCTTCATGCCTCATGCGACTGCGGAGGAGCGCCCGGTCGGAATGACAGGGAAGGGGCGCGCTCCTGGGAGGGGCAGGGGTGGGTGTCGTCGGCTGTTGTCGTTGCTGTTGGTCGTTGCCGTTGCCGTTGCCGTTGGTCGTTGCTACGGCACCCACCCCGGCGCTGCGCGCCACCCCTCCCGAGAGGGGAGTTACGGCGGCCCTCACCTCGTCGCTCCCTTGAGGGCCGGACAGCCTCACTCGCTGTCCGGCTCGTATGTCTCGTGCTGCTGCCAGGGCTCGTACAGAAAATAGTTGGCGGCGCAGGCGGCGGTGAGCCCCTCGTGGGTGGCGGTGGCGATCTGGTGGGCGAAGAGGCGCGTCACGTCGCCCGCGGCCAGCACGCCGGGGAGGTTGGTGTGCATGTCCACGTCGGTGAGGATGTAGCCGTGCTCGTCCAGCGCCACGCCGAGGGCCTGCGCCAACTCGCTGTTGGGCGTCTTGCCCTGCAGGTTGAAGAGAAAATCCGGTGCCAGCGTGCGCCCGTCGCGCAGCACGATCTGCTGCAGCATCCCCTCCTCCCCCTCGACCCGCTCGATCTCGCCGGTCACGATGGGGATGCCACGCGCCCCCAGGGTGTGGCAGAGCCGGTCATGGAGCCCGCAGAAGGTGGCGTTGGTCAGGAAGGTGATGTGGGGGGTGAACTGGAGGAACTGGAGCGCCGTCACGCCGGCATCGTCATCGTTGCCCAGCACCACGATGGCCTTGTCGCGCGTCTTGTAGCCGTCGCAGGTCAGGCACCAGAAGACGCTCCGCCCCACATACGATTCCCAGTCGGCAAAGTGGGGAAAGTGGTCGCGCACCCCCGTCGCAAAGATCAGCGTCCTGCCACGGTGCGCCGCGCCCCCCTCGGTCGTCGCGACGAAGGCGTCCCCCTCGCGGCGCACGGCCAGCACCGCCTCGTCCACGAAGGTCACGGGGTAGGCCCCCGCCTGCTCGCGCCCCAGCGCCCGCAACTCGCGCGCGGCGATGCCGCCGGGGAAGCCCAGGTAGTTGTGGTTGATCTGGTGGTAGGTGGAGCGCCCCATGCCGCTGTCGAACAGCACGGGCCGCCGGTTAAAGCGCGCCAGTTGCAGCGCCGCCGCCAGCCCCGCCGGGCCGCCGCCAATCACGAGCGAGTCGTACAGGGTGGATGGTTGGGCCATGAGAAGGGGTCCAGGGTGGTTGGAAGGAAGATGCGAAGCGCCTGCTAAAGCAAGTTTTCCGCCAGCCCGCTGGACGCGGGACGACCTGGCCTTTACCCTCCGTCCAGCGTCCTCGGCCACCCGTGTACCGCCTGGGGGAGTTGAGCAACTGCCGAAGGCACCCTATAATTCAGGACCGTACCTTGCCGAAGCGGATCATCCGCCTGATCAATGAGACGCTGCGTGCCCCCCACCAGCAGAGAGGCTCACCGCCATGAAGGATAGCCGAACGTCTCATCTCGCCACCAGCCTTGCGGCCCATGATCCTCCCGTCGCGAACCGCTCACGCGACCGAAGCAGAAGATCTGATCCCCCTGCCTTATCGGCGCACTCGCTATGGATACAGCGGGCCGCCTGGGGAATCCTCATCGCGCTCTTCTTGCGCCACCCGACCTATGCTCAGTATGTCCCCACCGTGGTAGGCACCCTGCCCCCTGCTGCCGCTCACCGCCTCAAGCACCTCTACACGGCCGCAGTTTATCTGCAGCACCTTTGGCGCGGGGTGCTTGGCCTGTATATCACCGATCTGACTTCCCTTCCCAACTATTACGGTCAGGCCGACTGGCAGCTACCACCGCCGAGCGCCCATTTCGGCGAGGCGGGCTTGCGGGCACTGGCTGAGCAGATGCAAGCCGAAACCGGCGACAACTGGCTCAGCAGCTACCAGAGCGCACTGTCACTCCTGCTGACGCATCTTCGCCAGGAGGCTTACAATGCCGCGTGAGGTGACGGCTGAGGTCGTGCAG
>CAVRLZ010000036.1:0-245303 GCA_963721895.1 uncultured Chloroflexia bacterium
AATCAAAAGTGCCCGGCGGGTCCGTCCCAGCCGAAGCGTGCCAGATCCACGCGCTCGTCCGCCCCGAACTCCACCCCCTCCGCCTCCAGCATGGCACGCTGTCGGTCGGCGTGGAGGCGCATGTTCGAGTTGGAGATGCGCCCCTGCGCGTTGATCACCCGCCACCAGGGCACCTCCTGCGCCTCCGCCTCCGTGAGGGCCGCGAGCGCGTAGCCCACCGCGCGCGCCCCGCGCACCGTCCCGGAAATCAGCAGGGCGATCTGCCCGTAGGTGGTCACCTCCCCGTAGGGAATCTGCCTCACCATCGCTATGGCTTTTTGAAAAAAGTTAACGGGCTCGTCGCTCATCGTTAGGTCACCCCTCAGCCCGCAGCCCTATAGCTTCGCACAGCGATCCCCTCGTCGCGCAGGTGCGCCTTCACCTGGGCGATGGTCAGCCGCTTGTAGTGGAAGAGCGTGGCCGCGAGCGCCGCGTTGGCGCCGCCCTCCGTCAGGGCCTGGGCAAAGTGCTCGATCGTCCCCGCGCCGCCGGACGCGATCACCGGGATCGTCACCGCATCGGCCACGGCGCGGGTCAGGGGCAGGTCGTAGCCCGCCGTCGTGCCATCGCCATCCATCGAGGTGAGCAGAATCTCGCCCGCGCCGCGCCGCTCGGCCTCGCGCGCCCACTCGACAGCGTCCAGGCCGGTCGGGATGCGCCCCCCCGACACCACCACCTCCCACCCGCCCGCCGCCCGCTGCCGCGCGTCTATCGCCACGACGATGCACTGCGAGCCAAAGCGTTGCGCCCCGCGCGTGATCAACTCCGGGTCGCGCACGGCGGCGGAGTTGATGGAAATCTTGTCGGCGCCCGCCAGCAGCATCGCGTGCATGTCCTCCACCGAGGAGATGCCGCCCCCCACGGTGAAGGGGATGAACACCTGATCGGCCACCGCCCGCACCACGTCGCGCATCGTCTTGCGCCCCTCGTGCGTGGCCGAGATGTCCAGAAAGACCAACTCATCCGCGCCCGCCTCGTCGTACACCTTCGCCTGCTCGACGGGGTCGCCTGCGTCGCGCAGCGAGACAAAATTGATTCCCTTGACCACCCGCCCCTCAGCCACGTCCAGGCAGGGTATGATTCGTTTGGCAAGCATGGCTCCTCCTCCAGTCACTTGATATCGCCCTGGCAGCGTATCAGGGCTACGTCTCGGCCAGGGCCACCGCCTCCGCCAGCGAGAGCGCGCCGTCGTACAGCGCCCGCCCCACGATGACCCCCTCGACCCCATAAGGGGCGAGCCAGCGTACCTGGCGCACATGCTCCAGCGAGCCCACGCCGCCGGAAGCGATCACGCGCAGCCCCGTCTTTTGGGCAAGTTCCCCCGTGCGCGCGATGTTCGGCCCCTGGCCCGTCCCGTCACGCGCGATGTCCGTGTACACGATGCGCTCCACACCGACCTGCTTCATTGTTTCTGCCAGGGTCAGGGCCTCCACCTCGCTCGTCTCCTGCCACCCTGCCACGGAAACCTTGCCGCCCCGCGCATCAATGCCCACCACGATGCGCTCCGCGCCATGCCGCGCGATGGCGGCGCGCACCTGCTCCGGCTCCCGCAGGGCCACCGTGCCCAGGATGACGCGCGCCACGCCCCACCCCAGTGCCGCCTCGATGTCCGCCTCCGAGCGCAGCCCGCCCCCGAACTGCACGGGCACGCCGCGCGGCGCCAGGGCCTCCACGATGGCCCGCACCGCCGCCGGGTTCTCGCTCGCCTCGCCAAAGGCCCCATCGAGGTTGACCACGTGGAGCCACTGGGCCCCCTCGTCGGCCCAGCGCAGCGCCGTCGCCACCGGGTCCGCAGAAAAGACTGTCTCCTGGGCGGGGTCGCCCTGGAACAGGCGCACGCAGCGCCCACGGCGTAGATCAATAGCAGGAAAGATAATCATGAGTTCTCTATTCGATGGGGCAGGCGCTACCCGCTGAGGACGACCAGGCTGGCCGCGCCGAGGAGCGAGATGACCCCCCACAGGCGGGCCCGCCGCAGCCCGGCCTCATCAATGGGCGGGTGGGGGGTGAAAAGGAAGGGAAAACGGGATACCAGCAGGAACCATCGGGGCCGCAGCAGCCCCAGCAGCCCCAGCAGGGCCAGCAGCACGATGACCCTCTGCGTGTACGGGTCGTTTGGGATCATCGGTTGTGCCTCACAGGTTTACTTCGGCCAGCAGCGCATCGGCCAGGGGCACAAAGCCAATCCTGGCATAGGCCCGCGCCGCGGGCACATTGTCGCGTCGGTAGTAAAGGAAGGGCTCTTTGTTCTCGGCCAGCAGGGCCGCGCACAGGTGGGCCGTGACCAGCGTGCCGTAGCCCCGCCCACGATAGGCAGGGTGCGTCACCACCCCGCCTATCACCGCCATCTCTCGCCCCTCCGCCGAGGTTTGCGCGGAAGCTACCACTGTGCCATCCGGTGCCTCGGCCAGGAAGATGCGCCGCCACCCATCGTTCAGCGCCGCGTGGAGCACCTGGCGCCGGACGGGATAGCTGAGGCGGTTGAACTGATCGGGCGCGGCCACGTGCACGGCGGTGAGCGCCTCCAGGTCGTGCCGCGTGGCCTGCCTCGCCCGCCCCCTCGGCGCTTCCAGCGTGGCCGCCTGAAAACACGCCGGTGGCAGGTGGGCCACCGTGCTAAGCTCGTGTCGCCCGAGCGCCGAGGAGGGGAAATGGTCGAGCACCGGCCAGACCCGTTCTTCCAGCCCTGATATAAACTCGATGGCGCGCCCTGCGTAGCGGAGCGACTGGGCGAGTTGCGGCACCACCCGCTCGTCTGTGTAGTCCCACTGCGCGCTCACCCCAAAGACCATCAGGTAGGCCACCAGAACATCGCCCGCGAACCAGCCCGTATACTCCAGCCGCATGTCGCCCCACCCCAGATAATCCAGGTCCGGAATGGCGAAGATGCTGGCGTGGGGCGCCCGCGCCCAAAAGGCGCGCAATGCGGGCTCGTCCGGCGGGCCGAGGGGCCTCCTGTGCAGCGGCGGCGGTTCCATGAGGGGCTAGTGTGACGTGCCCAGGCCCGCCCAACGTGCAAAGTTGCGGAGCATGGTCAGGCCGGTGTGCTGCGATTTTTCCGGATGAAACTGGATCCCTATCACGTTGTCGCGCCCGCAGATCGAGGCGAAGGGGCTCCCATACTCGGTGGTTGCCATGACCAGCGAGGGGTCCGCCGGAACCGGGTGGTAGGAGTGGACGAAATAGGCATAGTCACCCGGCTGGATCCCCTCGAACAGGGGGTGCGCCACGCGCGGCTGAAGCTGATTCCAGCC
Source organism: uncultured Chloroflexia bacterium (assembly GCA_963721895.1). Taxonomy (GTDB): domain Bacteria; phylum Chloroflexota; class Anaerolineae; order Ardenticatenales; family Ardenticatenaceae; genus CAVRLZ01. The sequence continues at coordinate 3,294 of CAVRLZ010000036.1, forward strand.
GATGTGCGGCACCTTCAGCCCATTTGCCTGGAAGCGCCGCACGCGCCCAGGGAAGATGCCCAGCCCCGCGTGCTCGCCCATCTCCTCCCCCACCTCAAAGAGTACCTGCAGCCCCACGCAGATGCCCAGGAGCGGCTTGCCCGCCTGTGCCGTCTCGCGGATGGGCTCCACCAGGCCGCGCGCGTGCAGGGCAGCCATCATGTCGCCGAAGGCACCCACCCCCGGCATCACCACCACATCCGCCGCCCGCACGCGCGCCGGCTCCGACGTGCGCTCGCTTGGCACCCCCACTGCCTCCAGTGCCTTTTCCACGTTGCGGATGTTGCCCGCCCCGTAGTCTACTAGCACCACTCGATGACTCATCCCTCTTCCTCCAGCAGGCAGTTGCCTGATTGATGGGCCGCTAAACGGATTATACGCTTCTGGCCCAACGTCGGGCACCTATACTAAAACCACAACCTATTGTATGTAGCTGCATGATGGTAGTATAGATGCCACCAATCGCCTGTCAATGGACGCGACGCCGTGGACAATCGGTTGCATCCGTCTCCCTGTGGGTGGGTCCGCAGGCGTTCAAGGCGCGCTTGCAGGAAAGGCTGCTCATGTCCGCCTATAGGGCAAGCGTGTTGGCGCCGCTTCCGTACTTGGAATATCATCTACGAAGACAACCTGGCGGCGTGCTTCATGAGGCAAGCCATTTCGGAGCGCCTGCTCACCTATCGGGGCCTGCCCGTTCTGACACTCGATGCCTCAAGCGTTAAAACGTGGGACCAGCCATATCCTGAAATGATTTCCAACTACGATCAACGGATGACGTGCGTGTCCCAGAGTAAGGTTGCCTATCTGTAGGACCGCCCCGTTCCCTGACTCGAACGAGGCACGACCCGGTGACGGAGCGCCTGGCGTACGAAGCGACCATCCACCGCCCATCACACGAAGCGACCATCCTCTATGACGCGCATCTTCCAACCCATCACGGCGGCACGGCAGGTAGAAGTGCGCGAGTCGCTTCAGCAATCAGCGCTGGTGAGCGGCGATTATCTGCTGTTCGTGGTGCTCAGTTGCGTCATCGCTACCTTTGGCCTGGTGCTGGACAGCGGCGCCGTGGTGATTGGTGCCATGCTCATCGCCCCGCTGATGCCTGCTATCCTCTCACTGGCGCTGGGGCTGGTCGTGAGCGACCTGCGCGCCATGGGACGCGCCCTGGGCACCCTGCTGGTTGGCATCGTGCTGGCGGCGTTGCTCAGTGCGGGGCTGGGGCTTCTGGTGTCGGGCAGCGAATTCAACTTTCTGGCCCAGTTGCCCGGCGAAATCCTTAACCGCACACAGCCCACTTTGTTTGATCTGGCGATTGCCCTGGCGGGCGGTGCCGCCGCTGCCTATGCCACCGCGCAGCCTCACCTCTCGGCTACCTTACCGGGCGTCGCCATCGCTACAGCGCTCATGCCCCCCATGTGCGTGGTTGGCATTGGCCTTGCCCAGGGACGATGGGATGTTGCAGGAGGTGCGTTCCTTCTTTTCCTGGCAAACTTTGTAGCCATCGCCTTTACCAGCGCCATTGTCTTCCTGGGCGTCGGCTTCGCTCCCAGCGATCAGCGCAGGCGGCGACGGATGCTCCCCCATATCATGGCGCTGCCTGGCGTCATGCTCCTGCTGGTGGCAGTGCCCCTCGCTCTGTTCATGCTGCGCATCTCCGCCGACGCCAACGAAAACAATCTGATTCGCACCCTCCTCATCGAGGAGGTGCGAGCCAACTCAGCGAGAGTGGGACGCTCGTTGAATTCGACAAGCGCTGGCAGGAGGAGCATCTGGGACGGTCGTCACGATGAGGCTGCCGCGTACCCTTACCCACCGACAAGCCAATGAATCCAGGAGCGGCTGGCCATCCGCTTACAAAAACCGCTGGCCATCAAATTTTTGATCGTGCCCGTGACCGAACTGGACCCGTTCCTGCCGCCCACCCTTACCCCAACGCTGCCACCCGATGTCACCGCCACTTCTTCTCCCTCAGCAACCCCGACGGCGAGCCACACGGCCACGGGCACGTCTTCGCCTGCCCCCAGTGCTACAGCCGCGGCCACCGCGACCCTGGCGCCCTCGCCCACCGCAACGGCCACCCCACTCCCCCAGGCGCTAGTCGGGGGAAGCGGTGGGCGCGGTGTGCCTCCTCCGGCAGGCACCTGGCCTCGCACCGCCCCTCGGCGCACTGACCGATGGCACCCGCCTCCAACTGACCGGGCGTCAGGCCGACGCGGACGGCTACCGCTGGCGGGAAGTGATCCTCACCAGCGGCCAGGTTGGCTGGATCGCTGAGCCCTTCCTCCTGACCGATGCTCCCACCGGCGCGCCATGAGTCAATCTCCCGAGGTGCTTGTAGAGTCGGGCGTCGGTTTGCTGCACATCGGTCATCCCTCTATGATGACAGGCGTTACACGATTGGCCCGTCCGCCCGGAGGCTGTCCCGTTTCTCTCCCTCCTCGGTCCAATCTCCACCCCCGCGCAACTCGTATGAATAAAGGAAACTTCTATGCTCGATCTGGTGATTCGTGGGGGGACGGTCGTCACGGCGGGGAGCACGAGCGCGTGCGATGTGGGCATCCAGGATGGGGTGGTGGTCCAACTTGGCGGGCCGATGCAGGGGCGCAGGGAAATTGACGCGCGTGAGCACTTCGTTTTCCCTGGCGGGATTGATGTGCATGTCCACCTCAGCACCTACTCGGAACCCAGCCCTGACCGAGAGTTGTGGGTAGACGATTTTTACTCTGGCACCTGCGCGGCCCTGGCGGGGGGCATCACCACCATCGGCAACATGACCTTCCAGCGCCCTGGCGAGACGCTAGGTGAGGCGCTCGCCCGCGACCAGGCGAACGCCGCGCGCCACGCCGTCGCAGACTTTGTGCTCCACCCGGTCCTCAACCACCCCTCGCCGGAGGTGCTGGCCGAACTCCCCACCCTTGCCGCCGAGGGGCACACCAGCTTGAAGCTTTTCCTCGTCGCGGATGAGATCGAGACAGAGCGGGACACCTACCTGAATGCCATGCGCGCCGCCGCCCGCTGCGGCATGCTGACGCTGCTGCACTGCGAAGATGCGGCGCTGATTCGGGCTTGCACGCAGGCGTTGCGCGAGGCCGGGCGTACCGACCCCCGCTACTGGCCCGACAGCCGCCCCCCCTTTACCGAGGTGACCTCCGTTCAGCGGGCCATCGGCATGGCCCGCGCAGTGGAAGCGCCCATCTACATCGTGCACCTTTCGTCGGCGGAGGCGCTGGCCGCCTGCCGCGCTGCCCGCGCCACAGGCCTCCCGCTTTATGTGGAAACGCGCCCGCTCTACCTCCACCTGACGCGCGAGCGCTTCGCGGAGCCAGACGGTGCCAAATATGTAGGGGCACCCCCGCTGCGTGAAGAGGCGGACCGCGCCGCGCTGTGGCATGGCCTCGTCAGTGGCGACATCCACTGCGTGTGCAGCGACCACGCCCCCTGGACCCTGCGCCAAAAACTCGACCCCGCGCTCGACGTCAGCACTGCCCGGCAGGGGGTGGCTGACCTGGAAACCCTCGCCCCCATGCTCTTTTCCGAGGGGGTGCGGACGGGACGCCTCTCGCTCAATCGCTTTGTGGAGGTGACCGCCACCAACGCCGCCCGCTTGTTCGGCATGTTTCCCCGCAAGGGCACCATCGCCATCGGCTCCGACGCCGACCTGGTGATCTGGGACCCCGACGCCACGCGCACCATTGACGGCGCCACCATGCACTCCCGCGCCGACTACTCCCCCTACGACGGCTGGGAAGTCCAGGGCTGGCCGCGCACCACCCTCAGCCGGGGCGAAGTCGTCTTTGAGGAAGGCGAAGTCACCGCCGAGCGGGGGCGGGGGCAGTGGGTGCGGCGGGGGCAGACGATGGCACTCTAGGGGCGCATAGGTGTAACAGTGTATGGGTAGACATCCAAGAATAACACCCACCTCACACCCCACACCGACACGCCCAAACCGACACCCCTCAGGAGCTTTCCATGCACCCAACCCACCCCGCCCCCGTTGCCGCCCTCTACGACGCCGTGCTCGCCCAGGGCCAGCCAGCCATGGAGCGCTTCTATGATTGTCTGCGTGGGCATGGCATTGAGCCGACAAAGCAGGTGGCGGGTGAGTTGTTCGTGTCCAACCCTGTGCTCGTTGCTGGCTCGCTCGTGGAGCAGATGACGGAGGACCTGAACCGCTTCGTCACCGCCCGCCGCGAGGCCCTGCGGGATGCGCGTGACCTGCTGGCGACCATGCCGGACGAGGTGCGCGAGGGCTTCGCCTCCGAAGAAGTCGCCACCGCGCTATGGGAGCAACTCCAGGTCGAGCCACCGCTCGCCTCGCTGGACGCTTTCCTGGTCGAGACACCAGAGGGGTTGCAACCGCGCTATGTGGAATGGCAAACCGTTGGCGCCTACGCGACGATGGGCTGCTGGGTGTCGCGTTGTGCGCTGGCTGCCTGGCCCTCGCTGGCCGATGCCAGCCCCACGGCCACGCGCGGCTGGAGCATTGAAACGCTAGAGGCCCGCCTGCGGGCACTGTACCTGGCGGGCATCGAGGAGGATGCGCGGCAAGGGGTGATCCTGGATTACCACCCCTACGAGCAAAAATCCCGGCGCGAGTTCTTCGCCATCCAGGCATTGACGGGCGGGGCGGCGCGCGGGTGGGGCATCCTCGACCCGCGCGAGGTGCTCTATCACACTCCTTCTGGCAGCAGCCACCCGCGCCCCCACTACCGCCGCGACGGGCAGTTGATTCCCATTCGCCGCGCCTACGCACGGTTGGTGCACAGCGACATTGTGGGGCGGCTGCTGCCTGCCTGCACCGCAGCGGAGCGGCGCGACATGCAGCGCCTCTTTGGTGACGCCGCTATCACCTGGGTGAACCATCCCCTGCACTTCTACTATGGCACCAAGGCCGACTTCGACCCCTTCTTCCAGGCTGGCCTTTCCCCCTATCTGCCCCCCACGCGCCTCGTGACAGAGGAACTGTTGCAGGAGATTCAGCAGGGCAACGGGAAGCGGCTGGCAGGGCAGGTCTACAAGCCCACCCTGGGCAGCAGCGGCCAGGCCGTGGAGTTGGAGCCGTGGCCCGCGCAGGTGGAACGCGGCGGCCTGCTCCAGGCCCGCTTCCACCCCGCCGCCTGCCACCCCACCCTCTTCGGCCCGCGCGTGCCCGAAATCCGCGTCATGGGGATACCCGATGGCAACCGCCTCACGGGCGCAGCGATCTACAACCGCGTGATGCCCCCGGACTCCTTCAAATCCAACGCGGGCGTCGTGGCGACACAGGGGGTGCCCGGCACGGGTGAGGGCTTCGGCTTTGTGCTCTGGTAGCGCTGGGACTCACGACGGCTCGCGGCTCAGCCCCACACCAACCAGTTTCATTCAACTAGCAAGCACCCTTGCACCCATTGTTAGGAACAACCTAAATGGCACGAATATGGATCACAGGCTCATCAGATGGGCTGGGACAACTGGCAGCGCAGCGGCTGACAGCTCAGAAGCATCAGGTAGTGTTGCATGCGCGCAATCCACAACGAGCACGCGAAGCGCTGGCGGGCGTACCGGGAGCCGAAGCAGTGCTGATCGGAGATCTGGCTTACATGGAAGAGGTGAAGCGGCTGGCCGCAGAGGCCAACGCAACGGGCCGGTTCGATGCTGTGATCCACAACGCCGGGGTCTACCGCGCGTCAGGGCCGGACTTCCTGGCCGTGAACACATTGGCTCCTTACCTCCTGACCTGCCTGATCCACAAGCCGCAGCGGCTGATCTACCTCAGCTCGGGCTCGCACCTGTCGGGGCGTCCCGCCCTGGCGGAAATGCGCTCCGGGCGCATCAGTTACGGCGGACTCCAAACTGCACGTAGTCATGCTGGCAAAGGCAGTCGCCCGCCGATGGACCGACGTGTATGCCAATGCAGTTGACCCTGGTTGGGTGCCCACAAAGATGGGCGGCCCCGGTGCGCCCGATGATCTCGAAAAAGGGTATGAGACGCAGGTATGGCTGGCAGTGAGCAACGACGACAGGGCGAAGGTCAGTGGCCGCTATTTTTACCACAAGCAAGAAGCCGATTATCGCCCTGAGGCCGACGACACGGCACTCCAGGACGAATTTCTGGCTATCTGCGAGCAACTCACTGGCGTTCGTTTTCCGACAGAGCGGCGATAGGGCGCTCGGGCTGCCCGAGCGCAGAGGTCTATTCCTGGGGATGGGGAGCCGCTGGCAAGGCCGCGCCCGCACCGTCTCGGGCACGCTTCAACCGATGGGGAGCTTACAAGATCAGAGTGAGCAGGAGGGTGAGGGTCACAACGCTCGCCAGGGTGCTGACAAGCACCGCCGCCGCTGGTAAAGCCGGTGTCGCTCCCGTACTCTGCGGCGACGATGGTTGTAATGACCGCGGTCGGCATGGCGGCCTGGACGACGATGACCTGCCGCGTCAGGCCAGAAAGGCCGAACAGGGTGGCCAGCAGGAGGGCGATGAGCGGGGAGACGAGCAGGCGGGCAAGCGTGGCAAGCAGGAGCGGGGACGAGCGGCCCCGCAGGCCGGTGCGCGACAGTTGGAATCCCAGGTTCAGGAGCATCACGGGGACGGCGGCATCGCTGAGCAGTTCGATGGCGCGATCCACGGCGAGCGGTAGCTGGAGATACCCCTGGTTGACGACAAAGCCGACCAGGGCGGCCCAGGGCAGCGGCACGACCAGGACGTTGACGATGGAGCGAGACAGCGAGGCAGCCCCGCGTGACGCGATGAAGACGCCCAGGATGCTTTGCACCAGCGAGGAGCCGACAAAGAAGATGATGGCGCGTTCCAGGCCCGCCGCGCCAAAGGCAAATTCATTCAGGGGGAGGCCGTAGTTGCCCGCGTTCATGAACAGGACGCTCAAAACAAAGGCCGTCTCCAACCCCCGATCAAGGCGAAAAAGGCGGGCCAGCCCTGTGCCGAGGAGGATCAAAACAAGGGCGAGCAGCAGGACGAGAGCCAGAATGCGGCCCATCTCCCCCGCCTGAAGGGTGGAGTCTGCGATGCCGCGCATCACCAACGCGGGGCTTAGGATGTAGAAGGCGGCGCGGGACAGGGTGCGCCCATCGGGCGCAAACCAGCGCTTGAAGCCGTACCCGACGCCCGTGACGAGGAGAATCGGAGCGATGATGTTGTAGGCGACTTGAATGATGAGGAGCAAAATGAGCTGCGTTGTTTCTCATTCACTATTCTTGATGAAGCGCACCCGAGAGACGCCTTCGATTAGACTGAGGGCAAAGGGAGCCGAAGCAAGGCACTCCCTCGCCCTACTCCAGCATCCCCTTCGTGCTGGGCACCGCGCCGCCGCGCCGCTCGTCCACCTCGAGCGCCTCGCGCAGGGCGCGGCCCAGCGCCTTGAAGACGCCCTCGATGAGGTGGTGGCTGTTTTGGCCGGCCAGCAGCTGCACGTGCAGCGTCATGCCGGCGTTGGCCGCCAGGGCGCGCAAAAATTCGGGCACCAGCTCCGTGTCAAAGGTTCCCACCTTGGCGGCAGGGATGCTGCCGCGGAAGGCGAGCAGGCCGCGCCCGGAAAAGTCCACAGCGCACAGCACCAGTGCCTCATCCATGGGAACCGTCGCATCGCCGTAGCGGCGGATGCCCGCCTTGTCCCCCAGGGCCTGCGCCAGTGCCTTGCCCAGCACGATCCCCACATCTTCGACCGTGTGGTGATCGTCAATGGCGTAGTCCCCCGTCGCCCGCACGTCCAGGTCCAGCAGCCCGTGGCGGGCCACATGGTCCAGCATGTGATCGAAGAAGGCGACGCCGGTGGCGCGCGTCCCGCCCCCGCTGCCATCCAGCGTCAGGCGAAGGGTAATTTCTGTCTCGTTGGTCCGCCGCGTGATGTCTGCTTGGCGCATGAGGGTCATGGAAGCAGGATGCCTGGGCCTTCGGGCATGCGGCGACGGCGCTCCTCATCCGGCGTGAGGATCAGGCCACCCGCAGAAGGCGGCGGGGCGGGCTCGAAGAGCTTTTCGGTGGGCGGCGCGATATCCATCGTGGCTGCCAACTCGCGCGCCTCGTCCGCTATCGTGTACAGCCGCTCCAGCGTGGCCGGATCGCCGCGCCCGGAATCTTCCAGGTCGCCGGCGATGGCCTCGACCATCTCGATAAAGCCAGCCGGGTTGTAGATCTGCAGCTCCTGGCGGAGGCGGGCCTGCCGCGCCTCGGACGAGTCCATGCGGAGCAACTCGTTCATCGCACGGAGCTCCGGGCGCAGTCGCTTTTCCATCAGCTCGACGACGCGCTGGTAGATGCGCATGAGCATCTCCACGATGTCCTGGCGCCCCTGCGCCTGCGCATGCTCCATGTTGGCGGAGAGCACCACCAGGAACGCCTCGTCCAGATGCTCATACATCTCTTGCAGGGCGGCGTCTATGTCATCGGTTTGCAGCAGGTGGCTCAACTGCTCCGACGCGCGCTTCATGGCTTTTTCGGCCAGGCTATCCATCTCGTCGGTCATCTCGATCAGCCGCTTGCGCAGCGCCAGCAGCCGCGCCTTTTCCTCCCCATCGCTCGCCTCGGCGCGCTGCGTCAGGTGCAGGAAGAAGGTGTAGTCGAGCAGCGGCCTGTTCGCGGCGACAAGCGCCTGCAGGCGCTCCGGCTCGCTGGCCAGCAGCGTGTCCACCAGGGCGTCGAACTGCTCTTCCGCGCTGAGGGTGGGCACCTCGCTGGCGGGTATCTTCAGCTCGCGGACGATGGTGTCCCGCAGGGTGCTGTAGCGCGCGAGGGTGGCCTGGTCCTGGCTTTCCTGCGCCTGCTGGATGGTGGCCGCCACCAGCGTAAGGAAGCCGCGATCAATGTCCTCCTGGTGCGCCTGGATCAGGGCGCGCAGCCGCGCATCGTCCCCCACGGCCTGCGCCATCTGCATCACCAGCTGAATCTTCTGCGTTTGGCGGCGCATCTCGTCCGGGCTGATGCCCTCCGCCTCCAAAATCTTTTCCACCAGCGCATCGTAGCTCATCACGCGCACCGGGTTGAGCAGGTAGGCGCGGCGCTGCGCGGCGGGCGTCTGCGAGAGCACCTGGTTGGTCAGCCGCCCGACCTCTTTCTCTTCCTGCTCCATCGGCAGGTTCATCTCGTGGGGCACGAAGGCGAGCAGGAGCTGCTTGTCGGGGTCGTGATAAACCATCGGCAGGGCGATGGGCCCGCGCGCGTTGCACTGGGGGCAGCTCATCACATTCAGGCGGCCCCGCAGCAGGCGGTCGCGCAGGGTAGGCTCCTCGCCCACATCAATGATCTGCTGCACGGTCATGGATTGCGGCGTGCCACATTGGGGGCACTGAATCGCAATTTTACTGGTTGGATACGGCATCGTTTGCCTCGGTTCCTTGTTTGTAAATCAGCCGGGGCGCCTGGCGGCGCGGGCCCGGCCCCAATTGTTTGGCGAATTATACCACCAACTGCTGCAATGCGCTGACCAGGGCGTCGTTCTCGTGCGGGGCGCCCACCGACAGGCGCAGATACTCGCCCAGCCCCGTGTAGCCGGACACGTCGCGTACCAGCAGCCCCTGCGCCAGCAGATGATCGAACACGGCGCGGGGTGATTGCCCCTCCAGCCGCATCAGCAGAAAGTTGGCATCGCTGGGCACGGGGTGGCAGCCGGGCAGGGCTTCCAGTGCGTCGAACAGCCGCTCGCGCTCGGAGCGAATCAGCGCTATCTGCCCCCGAAAGAGGGCCATGTTTTCCAGCGCCACCACCGCCGCCGTCGCCGAAAACGCATTCAGCGCATAGGGGAGCTTGCCCTTGTAAATTTCCCGCGCCAGCGCTGCGTTGGTGATGGCATAGCCCACGCGCATGCCGCCCAGCGCCATCGCCTTGGAAAAGGTCCGCAGCAGCACCACGTTCGGAAACTCGGCCACGAGGCCTATCAGGTTTTGCGATGAGAACTCCTGGTACGCCTCGTCCACCAGCACCAGGGCGCCGCTTTCGGCGCAGACGCGGCGGATGTCCGCCAGGGGGTAGCTTTGCGCGGTCGGGTTGTTCGGCGTGCACAGCACCACCACGCGCGCCTGCGCCTCGCGCGCGGCGGCGATCACCTCGTCCGTCGGTAGCGCGAAGCCCTCCTCCGCCCGCATGAGGGGCTCGCGCACCGTGGCGCCGAACACGGTGGCGATCAGCTTGTACACGCTGAAGGTGGGCACGGGGATCACCATCGCATCCCCCTCGCCGATGGTGACCGCCAGCGTGTTGTAGATTAACTCGTTGGAGCCATTGCCAACCAGCACCTGATCGGCCCCCACGCCCGCGTGGCGCGCGATCGCCTCGCTGATCTCGGTCAGGTCAAAGTCGGGGTAGCGCGCCCAATCGTGCTGGCGCAGCCGCTCGAACACCGCCTCCTTGAGCGCCTCGGGGTAGCCAAGCGGGTTCTCGTTCTGGTTCAGCTTGTATTGGTACTCGTAGGGATGCAGCGTGTACGCCTTCATGGCGCGCACCTGCGGTTTCACGTGGGTCAACGGATCAATCATAGGGCCTCCGGGATAGCGATAGGGTCGAGTGTAGCCGAAGGCGGGCGGGGAACCAAAGCGGGAATTGGCCGGGAGCGCTTCTGTTCCCCCGCCGGTTGATGGGCTATAATGGCCCTGCTTTCCCCTGGCTTTCTCACAAAGGAGTGATTCATGGACGCAACGCAGCGTGTTGACCAGGAACTGATGGAGCCCCTGCAGGGATTTTTGTCGTTTTTCGGTGGCGGGTTGAATCTGCATGATATTCCAAGCGTGCGCGAGCAGTCGGCGCAGATGACAGCCGCAGTCAAGGGAATGCTGCCCGAAGTCGAGGGGGTGAGCAGCGAGGATCACACGGTGCCTGGCCCCGAGGGGGCGCCGGAGGTGATGGTGAGGGTCTATCGCCCCGAATCGCGCATGCAGAAGTTGCCCGCTCTCTTGTGGATCCATGGCGGCGGGATGGTCATCGGCAGCGTAGAGGGCGATGATTTCGCTGCGCGAAACATGACGAAGGATCTGGAGTGTGTTGTAGTGTCGGTGGAGTACCGCCTCGCCCCCGAGCACCCCTTCCCGGCACCGGTTGAGGACTGCTACGCGGCCCTCAAGTGGCTGTCAGCCAATGCGGAGGAGCTAGGGGTAGACGGAGCGCGCCTCGCCGTGGGCGGGGCCAGCGCGGGCGGGGGGTTGGCGGCGGGGCTTGCGCTGCTGGCACGGGATCGCGGGGAAGTTCCTCTCATTTTCCAGTACCTGATCTACCCCATGCTCGATGATCGAAATGTCGAGCAGGCCAGTGACACGGTGCTCGACACCTTTTTGTGGAGCCGCGAGCACAATCTTATAGGCTGGCGCTCCTATGTGGGGGCGGACGCTGCAGAGGTGTCGCCCTACGCGGCGCCCGCACGCGCGACGGACCTGTCGGGCCTGCCACCGGCCTATATCCCTGTTGGGGAGCTGGATTTGTTTCTCCAGGAGGACATGGCCTATGCGGATCGCTTGATCGCGGCGAATGTCCCGGTCGAACTTCACGTCTTTCCAGGGGCCTACCATGGCTTCGATGTGCTGGCCCCAGCCTCGGCGCTGGCCCAGCGCGCGCTCGCCGAGCGCAACGCTGTGTTGCGTCGTGCGCTGCAAACGGAATGAGCGTGTGGCGCTAGCCCCCTTCCTACCAATCCTAATCGAAGCGAGGGACCAGGTGTCGTCAAGCAATCATCGAGGGTCGGGCGCGGGGGAACTGCTGGCGCAGCTTGACAGCCTGGTCACACGGCTGCTGCGCGATGTAGGCCATGCGCAGTGGGGCTCCACCTTTGGGCTGTGGCCCAAATATACCATTACCAGTCGGCTGTATCCTGACAGCGGCTACTGGTGGGTAGCTGGCAACGGGGCGCGCGGCAGCGGGTACCAGTGGGACGTCTACTATGAGGCTGGCGCGGCGGGCTTCCGCGTCGGCCACGCCCGCGGCGACATTTGCACCGATGGCACCTCCGAGCGGGCCCTGCGCGCGGCCCTGCAGGAGGCAGTGGCCCTCGGCCCCATCGAGCAGATTCCGCCGCGTGGATACGTGACCTAGCCCCTGGTCAGGGGCCGCTCCTCGTTGGCACACGCTTTGGCGGTCGCCCGGCGCCCATCCTGCGGATGCGCTCCGGCTCAAACCCTTCCAGCCCAGCAAGGAGCTCGGCCCGCCCGCGGCGCACCGTTTTTTCGCTGATGCCCGTGATCTGGGCTACCTGACGGGCGCCCCCTTCCCCAAGGCGATGAGCCTCCAGCCCTGCGTACCAGCGTCGTTGCTGTTCATCCAAACGACTCAGGAAAAGGTTCATCAACCCATGCAGGTGGCAGATTGAACCATCGGCTTCTTCCTGACATACCGTGCATTGGCAACATCCAATAAATAGCGACCCCATACCTTCCTCCCGCTAACCGATCGGCGGAAGAATGTCCCAAATCAGACCGTCGTCCTGTGCATCTGTCTAAGGATGATCATCGCACGAGCGGGTCAAGGGGTTACCCGCTGTGCGACCTGACGGTTGGGCATTCCCCGCCCTACCCCTCCTCATAGCGTCACATGCTGTCACCATGATACAAGGAAGCATGTCCTGTTGAAAAGGGTCAGCCGTCCCGTTTTACAGGAGACAACGCATCCCGCTAAACGGGAGGATGGGCCTCGTTGCCCAACCCCGCCTCCCGCGCCCGGACAATCGCTTCCGAGCGGTGGCTCACCTGCAGCTTGGAAAAGATGCTGGACACGAAATTGCGGACCGTTTTGGGGCGCAGTTGGAGCTGCTGGGCGATGGCGCTGTTGGTGAGCCCCTGGGCGATCAAGCCGAGCACCTCGCGCTCGCGCTCGGTTAGCTCCGGAAAGGGTAGGTCGGTGACGGGGCGGGGCGTTGCGAAGTGGCGCATCAGGCGCTGGGCGATGGTGGGGCTGAAGATGGCCTCCCCGCGGGCCACGGCGCGGATGGCGCGCAGCATGTCGTCGCCCTCGGCGCCCTTCAGGATGTAGCCCAGTGCCCCCACGCGCATGGCGGCAAAGACAGAGTCGCTGTCCTCAAACATGGTGATGATGAGGATGCCAAGCTTGGGATGCTGCTGCAAGATTTGGCGCGTCACCTCGATCCCGTTGATGTCAGGCAGTTGAAGGTCCATCAGCACCACATCGGGCTGCAGCCTGGCAGCCAGGGCGATGGCCTCTCGCCCCGTGGCGGCCTCGCCCACCACCGCTATATCTGTGGTTGCCTGCAGGAGGGTGCGCAGCCCAAATCGAAAGACGGGATGGTCATCTACTGTCAAGAGTCGGACAGAGTCCATGCCGCTTCCCTTCGCTCCCTCTTTCCCGTCCGCCGCGGATGGGCAAATTCTAAACTGATCTTGCGTGAGCCATGTGAGTGTAGTCCCTTTCCAAGTAGCTGTATAGATGCTTGAAATTATTTACAGGCGTCAAGCGCAGTCGGAGGGCGATGGGAGGATGCAGGGTGCCGGAGAGATGCGTCGGGTGGGGTAGCCTGGCGCGGGTACTCTTGCCAAGCGACCTGGGCCCCCTGCGCTTGCTTTGGGAGGGCTGTTGCCTTATGCTGAGAGCAAGGCACCGCTACGCCATGCAAGGTGAACGAGTCGCGGCGTGTGGGGTGCCCGCTGATTTTCCCTTGCCCTGGAAAGGAGTCGGGTCATGGAAAAGGTTGTTCACTGCCGGGATGTGGGGTTTGACTGCGATGCGGTGGTGCGCGCGGCGACGACCGAGGAGGCGCTCCAGCAGGTGGCGTCCCACGCGAGCGCGGTGCACGGGCTGAATGAGGTGTCGGACGAGGTGGTGGCGAAGGTTCTGTCAGTGATGCGCGAGGAAGAAGAGTCATAGCCCGCGGCACGTGTGGTCCGGCGCTGGCGGCACTGTCCGGAGGGGATGGCGCCGCCAGCGCTTTTCTTTATCCCAGTCCCGCCTCCCGCGCCCGGACAATCGCTTCCGAGCGGTGGCTCACCTGCAGCTTGGAAAAGATGCTGGACACCAGGTTGCGCACCGTCTTCGGGCTAAGGTAGAGCTGCTGGGCGATGGCGTTGTTGGTGAGCCCCTGAGCGATCAAGCCGAGCACCTCGCGCTCGCGCTCGGTCAGATCTGGAAAGGGCAGGTCGGTGACGGGGCGTGGGACGGCAAAGTAGCGCATCAGGCGCTGGGCGATGGTGGGGCTGAAGATGGCCTCCCCGCGGGCCACGGCGCGGATGGCGCGCAGCATGTCGTCGCCCTCGGCGCCCTTCAGGATGTAGCCCAGCGCCCCCACGCGCATGGCGGCAAAGACAGAGTCGCTGTCCTCAAACATGGTGATGATGAGGATGCCAATCTTGGGATGCTGCTGCAAGATTTGGCGCGTCGCCTCGATCCCATTGATGTCAGGCAGTTGAAGGTCCATCAGCACCACATCTGGCTGTAGCTTTGCAGCCAGGGCGATAGCCTCTTCCCCCCTGGTAGCCTCCCCCACCACATCAATCTCCGGCGTAGAGGTCAGCAAGGTGCGTAGCCCGAAGCGGAAGACCGGGTGGTCATCGGTCATCAAGAGGCGAATTCGCTCCACAACTCCTCCTTCGGCAACGGGAGGCAGACGCGCACCGTAGCCCCGCCCCCCGGCGTTGGCTCGATGGCCCATGTCCCCCCCAATTCCTCGGCCCGCTCGCGCATGGAAGCCAGCCCCACACCCACATGGCGGTTCGCCGGCAGGCCGCGCCCGTCATCCACCACCGTAAGCGTAAGCCCGTTGCCCACCGCCATCTCTATCTGGCAGGTGGTCGCCTGGGCATGGTGAAGCACGTTGGTGACGGCTTCCAGCACGATCCGATAGACCGCCACTTCCACGGCAGCCGACAGGGGCGGAAGCGGGTCCGGCGCGACAAGGGTTGCTTTCAATCCGCTGCCCTGCAGCGTGGTCATCCGCTCGCGCAGGGCACCCACCAGCCCCAACTCGTCCAGGGCGGGGGGGCGCAAATCGTACACAACGCGACGGATGTCTGCCAGTGCTTCCTGCGTCTGCTCCTTGAGCGCGTGCAGCAGCGTTACCGCTTTGTCGGGCTCCTGCTTGATCAAGTGGCAGGCGGCCCCGATGGTTAGCACCTGACTGGCCAGAACCGGCCCAAGGCCGTCGTGCAGGTCGCGGCGCAGGCGGCGCCGCTCCTCCTCCCGCGTGGTGACCAACCGCGCCCGCGCGCGCTGTAACTCCCCTGTCAGCCGCACCGCGTGGACAGCCACCCCCGCCTGGCGGGCCAGATCCCTCAGCAGGCGATTGTCAGCTTGATTGAAGCGCTCCTCCGCGGCGCGCGGGGAAAGCACCAACTCGCCGACCGGCTCGTGCTGGTACAGCAGCGGCAGGGTGATTTGCTCGGCTGTGGACGTTCCTATAGCAGCTACCTCGACCAGTTCATCCCCGCGCTGGATCCGGATGGCCACATAGGGCACCTTCAGGGCCTCGCGCACGGTCTGCACGATGGTGGGCAGCACAGCTTCCGGCTGCAGGGTCGATTCCAGCCGCTGCCCCAGCCGCGCGACCACCGTGTACGGATCGTCCCGCTCCCCGTACATGAAGCGATTGACCAGGCGTTGGCTGCGCTCGCGGATCGGCTGGAACGCCACAGCAATGACCCCCGTTGCCACCAGGGACATCCACAGGTGACCCCGTGTCTGAAAGAGCGAGCTGAGGGTGATAATCACGAATGCATACAACGTGACGATGCTAAAGGTCAGCAAGCTGTAGGTCAGCGTGCGGTTCACCAGGACGGTCATGACCCCCTGCGCCACGAACACGAGGCTCGAGATGGAGATGCCCACCGCAAAGAGGGTGACAGTGCTTCCAATCTTGGGGAAGAGCGCACTGATGAGCAAGCAGAGCGAGGAGAGCGCCATCAGAAAGAAGGAGAAGGCATTTATCCGCTGGCGCGAGTTGGCGCGCAGGATACCCAGGCTGAACAGGAACATCCCGATGGGCATCAACATAAAGGACCACTTCGCCAGCCACCACGATGTTAAAACAGAGGGATTCAAGGAAAGGTAAGGTTGGGATTGCAGGAATTGCGGCACCTCGCCGCCGAGCGACGGATTCCAGTGGATCAGCAGCGTGGCGCCACAGCGCAACACCAGGCCGGTCACGATCGCACGGTGCCCCACCCGTATCATGCTGCCCCCTCCCGCCCATCGCCTGGCGGGGGAAGCGACGATCGCGCATAGCAGGAGCGCGGTGGTAAACAGGGAAAGGCGGGTGAATCCGTCGTTGGTCAGATAGGGAACGGTTCGGTCAGACCATGCAAAGGTAAGGTAGCTGTTGGGGACGAGCCGAAGAATGACCAGCAGCAGAAACCCGCCGCCGCCCAGGATCGCGGCAAGCGCGCTCCACTCTTCGCGGGATCGGATCAGCGCTGTGCCCAACCGCGTTGTCGCCTGTTTGAAGCGCAGCTTGGCAGGGAGGAACCCGTGTCCGCTTAGGGTGCGGCTCCGAACGAAGTTAAGCGACCTCAACGTGCCCCTCCTCAGGATATATTCTTGTCATCCCAATCTTACAAAACAAAGAAGCCTGCGATCAACAGGCAGATGTCACCTCTACACGGGACAACTTGTCCCGATCCCTCACCCAGGCGTTCCATGTCCCCGCCGTCGCCCCGTGCGGATTATCCGCCACAGGTAGGATCGCTCGTTGAAACAAGCGTCCACCGGTACGCCCAACCAAGGTATCTCTATTATAGACACCAGTATACCAGAAAATGCCCCCCTTCAACCCACGAATTTTTGCTGGTTGGGGGGCGATCCTTCCTGGGATTAGCTTTCTACATCGCGATCCACTGGGACGGCTGTAACGCTAGGGTAGCGGCGGCTCCTGAGGATGTGGATAGGACCCTGTTAATGCATAGCGCACACGAACCCGTTGGGACGATGTGTCCTACCGAAACGGGGCGCAGGCCCCATGACAGGGAAAAACGCTTTGAGTAGAATGAAATAAGAGTAAGGGCGTTTGGTTGAAGGCTGTAGAAGGAGGCCGCTGTGAGCAAGACAATCTTGGTGATTGATGATGATGAACTGCTGCGGAGTAGCCTGACATACGTGCTGGGGCGGGCCGGCTACGAGGTCCGGGCCGTGGCCAGTGCTGAGGACGGATTGGCCACGGCGCAGCAGGCGCTTCCCCACCTCATCCTGCTCGACATCGGCCTGCCAGGGATGGATGGCCTGACAGCCCTGCACGCCTTCAAAGGAATGCTGGATATCCCGGTCTTCCTCGTCACGGCGCAGAACAGCGAGATGGAGGAGGCGAGCGGCCTGGAACTGGGGGCCGATGACTATATCACCAAGCCCTTCGATCTGAACGTGCTTCTGGCCCGCGTGAAGGTGGCCCTGCGGCGCACTGATCGCTCGTTACCCGCCCTCACCACCACCCGCCTAAAAGTCGGTGACCTGACTATTGACGCAGGCTCACGCGTGGTGACGCTTGCCGACAAGCCCGTTGCGCTGCCGCCCCGCGCCTTTGACCTGCTGTACGTCCTGGCCTCCGTGCCTGGCCAGGTGCTCTCCATTGAAACACTGCTCCAACGCGTGTGGGGTGTGGGCTACGAGGGTGAGTCCCAGGCGGTGTACGTGTACATCCGCTGGCTGCGCGAGAAACTGGAGGAGGACCCGACCCATCCCCGCCGCCTGCTCACCGTGCGGGGGGTTGGGTACAAGTTGGTGCCCTGAGCTTTGTCGTCTGAGCCTTAAGCTTTTGTTAAGTACATCTCTGACTGACCTTAAGGACATAGCAGGGCGTATCCCGTATTCTGAGGCATGTCCCAGGCAAAGCTGATGGCTTTTCATGGATCGTGCTGGGGAAGAAGGAGTTGGACATGGATCTTTTTGGTCAATCGCTTGCGCATCATCGGTTCATCTTTCGCTCTACCGTTGCCCTGCTCGGGCTGTCGTGCCTGCTGGGCCTGCCGCACGATGCCTCGACTTTCTTGGCCGCGGCGCACCCCCGCGACCTGGCAGGGGAAGCGAGGCACTTGAACATCCTGTTCATCTTCACCGACGATCAACGGTGGGATTCCATGTGTATGGATCGGCCAGACGATGCGTATAGCAGCCCCTGTGAGTTTGACGGTGATCCGACCACCGTCGGCGTTCAGCCTCCGATGCCCTTTATGACCAACCTGATGAGGCGCCAGGCCGTGCGGTTCCAGGAAGCGTTTTACAGCTACCCGCTTTGTTGCCCGGTACGGACCAGCCTCCTGTCAGGGGGACTCTATCCTCAGACCACGCGGATCACCGGCAACAAGGCCCCCCACGGCGGTGCTGCGAAATTTGAATCCGTCTTCAATGGGACGACCCACGAGACGCTGGCGACTCTGCTGCAAGAACGGACCTCTTACAAGACAGCGCTGGTGGGGGGAAAGTACCTGAACGAGTATGACCTGCTACTAGCGGAGCAACCCGGCTATATCCCCCTGGCTGGGACTACTTTGCCGCCATCCCCACCCCGCCCAACGACTGGATCAACGAGCCTTATAGCGTGATCGAATGTGGTTACCCCTGCGATGGGGCGGGTGTGCTGACTCACAACATTGCCACCGACATGCTCGATTGGGAGCACGACCGGGCGCTTGAGTTCCTGGACAGCGTATGCCCCCCGAACGATCCGAATCACCCCACCGAGGCGGCCACCTGCGCTGCTCCCTTCATGCTGTTCTACAACAGCCTTGCCCCCCATGAGATGCGCGAGGGGCTGAGCGTTCCAGCCCAATACGCCAACCTCTACGATGGCTATTCCTATACCGGGCGTGGGTACAATGAGCGGCTTGCACCCAGGGGATTGGCCGATAAGCCCTTCCACATCCGCTATGAGGCTTCCACGAATCAGCTGGTTGATGCCGAGTTGCAGGCGCGTCTCCAGGCGCAACTGGAATCGTTGCGCTGGCTGGACGACAACCTTGCCGACGTGGTGGGCACCATCGAGCAAAAGGGGATCTTGGATGAAACGATCATTATCTTTGCCTCAGACAACGGCTATCTCTGGGGCGAGCACGGCCATATCAAGAAGAGCAAGCCCTATGAGGAGGTGATCCGGGGCCCCCTGTTCATCCGCCACCCGGACTACGCCAACCTGGGGTCGGCGTGGCGGCCTCGTGATGTTACATCGCTCGTGTCCATTGACCTGGACCTGGCCCCGACGGTGCTGCACCTGGCGGGGGTGAACCCCGACACGATTCACACCGATGGGCGAAGCCTCAAGACGCTGGTGGAGCAGGGGGTGGGCGCGCGCGATGCGTTGCTGATTCAGGGGAGTCATGATATGGCGCAGGTGTTCCTGCCCCAGGCATGGGTCGGCATCCGCACGGCGGACGGGCTCAAGTATGTGGAATACATCACCGGGGAGCGCGAGTTTTATGACCTGGAAGGCCGCTTTTGCGATTGGGATGCCAGGCTGCCCGGCGGCGATCCCGACCCCGACTCCGATCCATACGAAGAGAACAGCCAGCATGCGCCGAACCGCTTCGACCCCCCGTCCTGTGCAGCGACGCAGGCGTTGCTCGCGCTCCAGCTTGATAGTGAGGAGCACCCTGATCGGCTGCTGGCGATCGTTACCTCTAACTTTTCGGATTACGGGGCGAACCCTCGTCTGAATAAATTGCCCAACGCCACCGTCGGTCGGCCCTATCCGCCCTTCCAGTTCGAGACATGGGGAGAGCAAGGTGAGCTTACATGGTCGCTGTACGATGGGTTGGAGCCCTGCGCGGGGGGAAACCAAGGTCTGGACGAGGCATTCGATCTGAGCGCGGATGGACGGCTCACCGGTGCGCCCTCGGTGGCTGCCACCCACAGCTTTTGCGTGACGGTTACCAGCGGTGACACAGGGCAGGCGGACTACCGCATGTTCGAATTGAGGGTGCTGCCGGCGGGGCAGTGAGCGGGTTCCTACCCACTGCTATCTTAAGGTTCCCTTAAGATAAGTCACTTCTGGGGTAAAGGACGCAGCAGGGGTCCATGTGGTACGATGCTCTTGCTTGAAGCACTTCAACTCAGCTCTTACTCGGGTCGCTGCACAGAACATTATCGCTGCACAATCCAACGACAGGATGGAGTGATGAGGATAGAGGATTCAAACCAGGGACAGTCAGCCTTCAGGGCTTTGCCAGACCGTACCGAGCGCGAACGGGTGCTCCGGCAGGGGTCCAGAACGCTTCAGCTTGGCCCTGATGTGGAACTGCCGCTTCTGGCACGGATGCTGGCGGGCCTGCGCCCCTCGGACCTTTCCCGCCTGTGCGAGGGGGCCGGGCAGGCTGCCGAGCGTGCGGGGCGCACTCAGGTGATGATGAATGATTTTGGGGAGGCGCTGGACCGCATGTTGAGCGAGGGGGACTTGCCCATATTGTTGGACGAGCAGGATCGGCGCCTGCTGGCCCGTCGTCAGGCGGGCCAAACCGTGGTGGCGTGGTGCACCCCTAGCGTAGACCCTGTGTTCCCTGTCCGCCTTCGGCCCACACATGACGCGTGGTTGATCCAGGCACAGGATGGGAAGCCAGAGTGGGCAGAGCGACACGACACGCTCCTGGCACAGATGGACATCCTGCTGGCATGGGCACATCAGCCCGGAACTTTTATCGGAAGAGTATCTGGCGGGCGTGGAGACGGATTTGGGGAAGGCGGCGCGCCTGGCCGAGTTGATTCTGGCGCAGTGGGGTCCCCTGGCGCTCGATTCCTCCCCCCGACAAGGGGAGCGCCCGCGCCCCAGTGCACGGCGGGGCCGTGGGGCGGCGGGACGACGGCGCGTGCCACCCACGACGCCCCCCGACGCGCAGGTGCAGCGCCTCCTGGCGGCGCGATACGTGTATGTCAGTGCCACGCTGAGCGCGGCGATTGGCCCCCTGTACCGTCTCGCAGCGTTGCTGGAAGAGGAGCAGTATGTGGATTATGAGACCCTGCAAGAAATTCTGGGCCCGCGCCCTGAGTAAGCCCCCTTTTTCTGATGATTCCGATATGTTGAGGAGACTAAAATGGCCCTGGTAAAACAGATGAGTCGTAATCTGGTGATTGGACGCTTACGAGCCTTTCGCGTGCGACGGCAGGGGAAGGAGAGCCACCTGCACGTCATCAAGGCAGCGGCGGCTTCCCCCGCCGCGCCTGTGACACGGGTCGCCGCTCTGCCGCAGTTGGCAAGGTCTGTTTCGCCTGGCTATCCCGGACCTGCGCCTGACGCTGGACGAGCAGACCAGTGATGGGGAGGAGAGCCTCTCGTATTGGACCCTTTCCGGCACTCATCTGGGTGAGCTTTACGGCGTTGCCCCGACGGGCAAGACACTCTGCTTTTCTGGCATCCTGGTGGAGCGGCGCGAGGATGATCGGGTAGTCGAGCAGTGGCTGACGGTGGACCACCTGAGCCTGCTTCGCCAGCTCGGCATCACGCCCCCGGCCCCTGTCCATGCTCTGCTCGCGGGCTATCCCATCGAGTTGACCGCCTGAGACAGGGTAGCCACATGGGTGCTGCTCGGGTACAGCGAGTCGTGCTACGTCGAGCGACCCTGTCTGGCAAATCGTGCCTGAGGGCAAGGGTCGGAGCGGAGCAGAGCGGAGGCGAGCCGCCTTGCAGGTAGGGGCGGCGTACCTCCCAACTCACGGGCGAGAAGGGTGCCTCCCCCCACAGCGGCGGGCTTGCGGCTCTACCGCCGCCTGATGGAGGGAAGGGGCGTGGATAGGTTAGGGGGGCTGCCGTACGTAGCAAACTTTATAAGTCGTATGCCGTTAAGGAAAGAAACAAGCAGGCATACTCAAACTTTCTGCCGGATTCCCCCTAATAACTTGCGCACGGACCGCTGGCAGTGCTGCCAGCGGTCCTTTGTTTTGGCTCATCTCCCTCTGCTGGTCTACCAGTTCTTCCAGAGGCAGAAGAAGGCGCTGTCCGAGGGGCCGACCTCGATCTCGACGCTCGGGTCGTCGCCGACCTCGACTGCGTAGTCGTACAGGTACTCGTGCCACACCCCGCTGGAAGGGAAGGGCACCGTAAGGCGGAAATGCTCGTTGGAAAAGTTGAGCACCACCACGATCACGTCCCCCTCCTCGTTCCAGCGCTGGAACGCTATGGCTTTCTCCGGCCCATACTTGGCCAATGTGCGGAAATGGGGCGAGCGCAGGGCGGGGTGGGTGTTGCGGAGCCACGCCACCCGCTGCCAGTGTGCGTGCAGGTGCTGGGCTGCCCCATCCCCCCGCAGACGCTCCCACTCGAACGGGACCTTGGCAGTCGAGCGCTCGCGGTTCATGCCGATCTCCTCGCCCGCGTACAGCATGGGCACCCCCGCCGCCCCGATCACCGTGTTCATGCCCAGCTTCGCCTTGCGATAGGCAATCTCTTCATTCAAGTAGGGGTTGGACAGTGCCTCGTGGACGATACGTTGCTCGTCGTGGCTGGCCGTGTAGTTGATCGCCTGGCGCGGGTGGCTGTAGCCGCCCAGCGCGTAGTTCAGGGCCCGCTCGACCGCGTCCAGGTCCCCCCACTCGTGCCCGCCCTCGAACGAGCCCTCGCGCAGCTGCGCCTTCATCACATCGTGGAAGCTGTCGTGCCACTGCGCGTCCATCTCCGTGTTGTGCACCCACCAGGGGTCCTGCGGCAGGTGCTCCGAGATCAGGTACACGTGCGGCTTCGTCTGGCGTGCGGCCCAGGTGAAGAAGCCTATGCCGTTGTGGGTGTCCGATTCGATGTAAGCGGTCGCGTCGTAGCGGAAGCCATCAATGTGATACTCCCACAGCCAGAAATCCTGCACGTCTCGGATAAAGGTCTTGGTCACATCCGAGAAGTGGTTGAAGTCCGGCATGCCCCAGGGGTTGGCCCCGGAAAAGTAGGGGTTTTCCTCATACGGCCACAGTTGGTTGAGTGGGCTGTCCTGCTGGACATGGTTGAAGACCACATCCAGGATGACCGCGATGCCGCGCTGGTGGGCCTCATCAATGAGGCGCTTCAAATCGTCTGGGCTGCCATAGGTGCGCTCCGGCGCGAAGAAGAAGGTGGGGTTGTAGCCCCACGAGCGATCCATCGGAAATTCCATGATCGGCATCAGCTGGAGTGCTGTCACGCCGAGCGTCTGGATATAGTCCAACTGCTTGCGCATCGCCTCGAAGGTGCCCTCGGGCGTGAAATCGCCCACATGCACCTCATAGATGATCAGATCCTCCAGCGGGCGCGCGTGGAAGCCGTCGTCGCCCCACTCATACGGGCGCGCCCCGACGCGCACCAGCCCCTTCGGCCCCTTGTCGTCCCACGTCACCTCGCGGGCATAAGGGTCGCCAAGCCAGAGCGCGTCGTCCACCACGTATTGATAAGCGTGCTCCCCCTTTGGCAGGCGGACTGTGGCCCACCAGAGGCCGCTCTCGGTAGGCGTCATCGGCGTGGCGTCCGTCTTCCACTTGTTGAAGGCCCCTGCCACGCTCACCTTCTTCTTGCCGGGCGCGAACAACACGAAGGTGACCTCCCCGCCCTTGCCCACGTGGGCGCCGGGGCGCAGGCCGTCCGGCGCCTGCGCCGGCTGCGTTTGGGGCTTTTGGGTCGCGGGGGGTTGGGGGTTGGTGCTCTCTTCCAGCACCTCTTCGGAGTAGCTCACCGCTACACGACGCAGGGCCTCCCATGCTTGTTTGAAAAAACCGCCTACATCGTTTTGGGTTAGCTTTTCTTTTACCATGTGCTCTATCTTTTCTGCTATCTGCTTATGGGAAAACGTCGGGCTACGGCATGGGCGCAACACAAGATTGCAGGGTCTTATAGGGACAGCCACAGGGCTATCACAGACCCAGCATTGGCCAGCCATGCCGCCAGCCACAGCCTCTAATAGCAATAGCTATGCCTATGCATGGTTTGGTCACCCTTCGTAGGGGATATGTGCAGGATGTCAGAAGGTTTCCGGCCCGAAGGAGAGCTCCGCACGCATGGCCTCGGCCAGCCGCCGCCGATAGCGCCGACGCGGAATTTCCACCACGCCGAATTGGATCAGGTGCGGGTTGGTGAACTGCACGTCGAACAGATGATACGCGCGCGCCTGCAGGTGCGTCATCAGCGCCACCAGGGCCACCTTGCTCGCGTCGCGCTCGCGGCTGAACATGCTTTCCCCGGCGAAGAGGCCGCGCAGCGCCACCCCGTACACCCCCCCGACGAGCCTCCCCCCCTGCCACGTCTCCACGCTGTGCGCGAAGCCCATCTGATGCAGGGCGCAGTAGCTCTCGATCAGGTCATCGTTGATCCAGGTGCTTTCGCGCTCGGCGCAGCCCTCCATCGTCTCGCGAAAGGCACTGTCCACGCGTAGCTCGAAGGGGGCCTGGCGCAGGGTGCGGGCCAGGCGGCGCGGCACATGGAAGCTGTCCAGCGGGATGATGGCACGCGGGTCGGGGTCATACCAGTAAATTTCGCCCGTCTCCTCGGCCATGGGGAAGAGCCCCTGGGCGTAGGCGGATAAGAGCAGGTGGGGCGTCAGGTTCATGGCGGCGCTTCCTCTTTTGTGCGGGCAGCCTGTGCGGAAGCTGCCCTCTTGCTGGGCCAAGCAAAAAGGGCACCGTCAGGTGCCCTTCGACAGACGTGTCCCGTTGCCAGCCCTGCTGGGGGCCAGCCGCTACAGCGTGATGATCTGGTCGGGCGGGCTGCCGGCCAGGGCGCCGTACAGGTCCGGGAAGCAGCCCACGTGCACCCCCTCCACCGTGTTGGACACGCGGCAGTTGCCCGGCTCCCCCTCGGCCAGGCCGCGCTCCAGCGCGCACTGGTCGCACATCATCAGCAAGATTCCCTTGTCTGCCGCCACCTTGGCCAGCCGCTCGCCGATGGGGTCGCCGCGGCGCAGCACGTAGTTGTTGTCGTCAAAAAACATCATCCCCACCACATCCACCCCGTGCGTGCCCGCCTCAAGCTGGGGAAGAATCATTTTCCCCAGCTTGTAACTTGCCGTGTGCCCCGACGTCGCAAAAATATACGCCACCTTCATGGATTCATCTCCTGGTATAACAAGCGAATGGAACCCTCAGATTATAAAAGGGGAGCGGTTTGCGGCAAACTGCATAGCTCGCCATACTTTTCAGCATGTCCCAGGCTGACCTGATCCTCCGCGCCAAGCTGACGCCGCCCCGCCCCCACCGCCGCCTGCTGCCGCGGCCAGCGGTGCTGGCGCGCCTGCGCGAGGCGCTGGAGGTGCGCCTGACGGTCGTCCAGGCCGGCACCGGCTATGGCAAGACGACCGCCCTGGCCGCCCTGGCCAGCGTGGCGCCCTGCCTGATCTGGTACAGCGCGGAGGAGGTGGACGCCGATCCGCAGCGCTTCCTCGGCTACCTGATCGAGGGCTTTCGGCTCAGCCTGCCGCGCTGGCCGGATGCCCCGCTCGCCCTCCTGCAGGAGCGGCGCGGCGCGGCGGGCAGCGCCGCCTGGCAGGCCGTGTTGGACGCCATGCTGAACGCCCTGGCGGACAGCCTGGAGGGCCCCACGCTGCTCGTGCTGGACGACTTTCACTTTGTGGCGGGCGCCCCCGAGGTGGGCAACTTGACCGAGCGGCTGATCCGCTACGCCCCCCCCGACCTGCACGTGGTCCTCGCCACGCGCCACCCCCTGCCCTACGACGAGATGGTGCGCTGGCGTGCGCGGGGCGAGGCGCTCGAATTGGACCGCCGCGCGCTCGCCTTCCAGCCGCACGAGATCGAGCACCT
The DNA here is from genome assembly GCA_963721895.1 of uncultured Chloroflexia bacterium. GTDB lineage: Bacteria > Chloroflexota > Anaerolineae > Ardenticatenales > Ardenticatenaceae > CAVRLZ01. The sequence continues at coordinate 28,924 of CAVRLZ010000036.1, forward strand.
GTTCCGCGACACCTACGGGGTGCAGCTTTCCGCGCAGGAGGTGCGGCTGCTGGCCGAAAAGACCGAGGGGTGGCCCATCGCCCTCCAGTTGGTCTGGCAGCGGCTGCGGGCGGGCGGGCAGCCGCCCCTTGCCGAGCTCCTCGCGCGACGGACCGGCCTCGCTCGCGGCGCTCTTCGAGTTTCTGGCCCGCGAGGTCTACGACCGCCAGCCGCCCGACCTGGCCCGCTTTCTGAGCGACACCGCCGTCCTGCGCGAGTTGACCCCCGCCGCCTGCGAGGCGGTCACCGGCCAGCCCGACAGCGCCCGCCTGCTCGATCAGCTTCATGCGCTCGACCTCTTCATCATCGAGCTCGGCGAGCGGCACTATAGGTACCACGCCCTCTTCCACGACTTTCTGCGCCAGCGGACGGGCGATCCCGCCACCATGCGGGAGCGCCATCGCCGCGCGGCCCGCTACTTCCAGTCCACGGCGGCCCATGACGAGGCCATCTTCCACTCGCTGGCCGCGCAGGACTGGGCGGCGGCGGCAGTCGCCATCGAGGGCACCGGCGAGGCAGTCCTGCGCGAGGGGCGGCTCGACACGCTGGCCGGGTGGATTGACGCCCTGCCCGCCGCCACGCTGGCCGCGCACCCCCTGCTGCAGGCCTTTCTGGGCGATTTGAACCGCCTGCACAGCCGCTTTGACGAGGCACTGGCCTGGTACGCCCAGGCCGAGAAAGCTGGCGCGCCCGCAGCGATACGGCGGGCATGGGGCGCGCCCTGCGCGGCCAGGCGCTCGTCTACCTTGACACCGTGCGGCCCGCGCAGGCCGAGCGCCTGCTGGAGGCGGCCCTGCGCGTCACCGACGGGATCGCCGACCGCGAGGCGCGGTCCGGCTGCTGACGCTGCTGGCTGAAAACAAGCTCAACATGGGCAAGCCGGACGACGCCGAGGGGCTGCGCGACCGAGGCCCGGCGCTGCGCGACGAGGGCCCCGCCGAGGATGTGCTCGGCGTGCGCGTCAAGCTGCGCACCGGCCGCCTGGACGAGGCCCGGGCCATCCTCGAGGCGTGGGTGCGACGCGAGCGGCCGGAGCCGAGCGCAGGGCAGGGGCACCCGCCGCGCGCCCACCGCGAGACGGTCCTCCTCCTCTCGCTCGTCCACGCGCTCTGGGCGAGGTGGAGCGGCCACTCACCCTCGCGCGCGAGGGGTCGCCCTCGGCGAGCGCTCGGCTCCCCCTTCGTCACCGCCGTCGCGCAGCTCCGGCTCGGCCACGCCGTCCAGCTTCAGCCCTGCCAACGACTGGCCCCCCCACCCGCCGCGCCTACGGAGCAGGCGATTCGCTGCTACCAGGCCTCCATCGCCCTCGGCGACCGCCTCGCCGTCCGCCGCACGCGGCTCGAGGCCATGTGGGGGCTCACCCGCGCCTACGGGCTGGCGGGCGACCTGGCGGCCGCGCGAGCGCGCCGCGGCGGAGGGGGTCGAGATTGGGGAGGGGGCCGGCGACGTGTGGGTGGTCGCGCTTGGCGAGATGGCGCTGGCAGCCGCCAGCCACATCGTCCGGGGACGCGTCGCCGACGCGGTCGACCATCGTCTCCCGCGTGCTCGTCACCTTCGCGAGTGCGGCGACCGCTTCGGCCGCGCCGCCACCCGCCTCTGGCTCAGCCTCGCCTACCTGCGCCTGCGCCAGCGCGGAGCGACTGCGGCCACCTGGACGATCTGCCTCGCCCTCTGCGAGAGCGAGGGCTACGACTTCCTCTTCACCGCGCCCCACCCTCCTCGGCCCGCCCGACCCCCGCTGCCTCGTCCCGCTGCTGACCTCGCGCGCGCCCTGCCGCCGCTCGCGCGACTACGTCACCCGCCTGCTGAGCGAGCTGGGCATCAGCGATCGCGGCCTGCCACCCTGGCTATCAGCTGCGCGTGCAGACCCTCGGCACCTTCCGCGTGTGGCGGGGCGAGGCGGAGATGGAGCCGCGGGCCTGGAAGCGCGACAAGGCCCGCCAACTGTTCCAACTGCTGCTGAGCGAGCGCGGGCGCGCCCTCCACCGCGACGAGATCGTCGAGCGGCTCTGGCCGGAGCGGGAGGCGGAGGCGGCGCTCCGCGACTTCAAGGTGGCGCTCACCGCCCTCAACAAGGCGCTGGAGCCCGAGCCGCGCCCCCGACGCGCCCCTGCGCCTACGTGCGTCCGCGAGGGCTCCGCCTACCGGCTGTCGCCCCAGGCCGACCTGTGGCTCGACCTGACGCCTTCGAGGCGGCCAGGCGAGGCGGGGCTTCGGCGCGCTCAGCGCGGGCGACGACCGAGGGGGCGCTACCCTTCCTCCGGCGCGCCCTGAGCTCTACGGGGGCGACTTTCTGCCCGACGCGCTCTACGAGGATTGGTCGAGCGAGCCGCGCGAGCGGCTCCTCTCCCTCTTCCTGCGCGCCGCCGACCGCCTCGCGGAGATCCACTGTGGCGCGGCCAGCCCCACGAGGCCATCGCCGTCTGCCAGCGCATCCTCGACCGCTGACCCCTGCTGGGAGCACGCCTACCGCTTCACCATGATGATCCACGCCCGCCAGGGCGACCGCGCCCTCGCCCTCCGCGCCTACCAGCGCTGCACCACGTCCTGCGCGAGCGAACTCGACGTAGAGCCCGACGCAGAAACCTTGCGCGTGTACGAGGAGATCGGCGGCTGAGCGGGTTGTACCCCCGTTGCAACCCACCTGTTACCGCGCTGTAACCCCCGCCTGCTACACTCCGTGCAGTTCGTCGCCGCCTCGTCACACCCCCGGCCTTTGCCCTTGCCTGGCCGTATCCGGCATTTCACCCATGACCCACGACCCAATCGGTATCGTCGCCGCAGGTAGCTATGTTCCCCGCACGGTCATGACCGCTGCGGAAATTGCCGCGCGCACCGGCATCCCGGAGGGGGTCATCGTCAGCAAGTTCGGCATCACCCAGAAGCCGATCCCCGGGCCCGACGACCACACCAACGCGATGGCTCTCTGGGCCGCGCAGGATGCCCTGGCGCAAAGCACAGTAGCGCCGGAAGAGATTGATGTGGTGCTCTGCACGACCGAGGAGTGGAAAGAGTTTCCGCTCTGGACGGCGGGCATCAAGCTGGCCTATGACCTGGGGGCGCGCCGCGCCTGGGCGATAGACGTGCAGATGCGCTGCGGCACGACGATGGCGGCGCTCAAGCTGGCAAAAGCGCTGATGCGCGCCGAGCCGGACGTGCGCACCGTGCTCGTCGCGGGGGGCTACCGCAACAGCGACCTGGTGGACTATGCCAACCCGCGTGCCCGCTTTTTGATCAACCTCAGCGCGGGCGGGGGGGCGCTCCTGCTGCAGAGGGGCTACCCGCGCAACGAGTTGCTCGGCTCGGCAGTGATCGTGGACGGATCGTTTTCGCTGGACGTGACCGTGCCGGTGGGGGGCACCGTCGAGCCCCTGACGCCCGACAACGCCGCCCGCTTCTTCCTCGACGTGCCCGACCCGGAGGGGATGAAGCAGCGGCTCGACGCCCTGTCCATGCAGACCTTCCTGCAGGTGGTGGACGACGCGCTCGCCCAGAGCGGGCACACGCGCGAGGACATCGGCTACCTGAATCTGTTGCACATGAAGCGCTCCGCCCACGACTTTGTGCTTCGCGAGTTGGGGCTGCGCGCCGAGCAATCCTTTTACCTGTCCGACTACGGCCACATGGGGCAGCAGGATCAACCGCTCTCGATCAAGAAGGGGCTGGAAAGCGGCGCCCTGCGCGACGGAGACCTGATGGTCATGGTGGCCGCCGGTATCGGATACGCCTGGTCTGCCAGCGTGGTACGCTGGGGCCGCACGGAGCGCGTCACAGCGGGGGCATACGGATGAAGATTGATTTGTCGGGGCGGGTGGCGATTGTCACCGGCGGGGCGAACGGGATTGGCCGGGCCACGGCCCTGGCCCTGGCAGAGGCTGGCGCGGCGGTGGCCGTGTGGGACTTGGCCGAGGAGGCGGGGCAGGCCCTGGTGGCCGAGATCGAGGCCGGCGGGGGGCAGGCCGCCTACAGCAGCACCAACGTGGCCGTCCAGGAGGAGGTGACCGCTGCGGTCGCGGCGGTGGTGGGCCGCTTCGGGCGCGTGGACATCCTGATCAACAATGCGGGCATCCTGCGGGACGCCCAACTGGTCAAGATGCGCGAGGGGCAACAGGTGGGGGGGATGGGCGAGGCGGACTGGGACGCCGTGCTCGCGGTGAACCTGAAGGGGGTGTTCCTCTGCACGCAGGCCGTCGCGCCCCACCTCATCGCGCAGCGGTACGGGCGCATCCTCAACGCGTCGTCGGTGGTCGGCCTGTACGGCAACTTCGGGCAGAGCAACTACGTGGCAGCCAAAGCCGGGGTCATCGGGCTGACCCAGGTCTGGGCGCGCGAGTTGGGGCGCTACGGCATCACCGTCAACGCGGTGGCCCCCGGCTTTATCGGCACCGACATGACGCGCAGCATGCCCGAGCCCATCCTCCAGGCCATGATCGAGCACACCCCCCTGCGCCGCCTGGGCGAGCCGCGCGACGTGGCCAACGCCTACCTTTTCCTTGCTTCGGAGCAGGCAAGCTTCATCAACGGCGCCGTGCTGAGCGTGGACGGCGGCATGGTAGTGGGGACCTAGCGCACCCTATGACCCCTGCCCCGGACTGGCTCGCCCGCCGCGAGCAACTTTCGCCCGACGCCCTCGCCCTGATTGACGCGACAGACGGGGGGCGCCCGATCACCTTTCGCGAGTGGAACCGCGCCGCGAACCGCACGGCGGCCTTCCTGCAGCAGCGGCTCGGCGTGCGCGCGGGCGACCGCGTGGCGGTGCTGGCGAAGAACTGCGTGGAATATCTGGATATCTGGTTCGCACTGGGCAAGCTGGGGGCGATCCTGCAAACGCTCAACTGGCGGCTGACCCCCGCCGAGTTGGACGCGCCTGCTCGACGATGCCACCCCCCGCGTGCTGCTCTACGGCTCGGACTTTGTCGAGCCCGTGCGTGCGCTCCGCGGCGCGCGCAGCATCGAGCATCGGGTTGCCCTGGGCGAGCGGGCGGCACCCGCCGACTGGCGCTTTGCGGAGCGGGACAGCCATCCCGATGCGCCCCCCCCGCCCGTCGCGGTGGGGATGGACGACCCCTGGCTCATCTGCTACACGGGGGGCACGACGGGGCTGCCCAAGGGGGCAGTGCTGACGCACGGCAACATCTTTTGGAACTCGGTCAACACCGTCATGAGTTGGGGGCTGCGCCCGATGACATGACCATCCTGAACGCGCCCCTCTTCCACACCGGCGGGCTGAACGTCTTCACGGCCCCGCTCGTCCACATCGGGGGTGCCTCCATCGTTTGCCGCGAGTTTGACGCACAGCAGGTGTTCGACCTGCTGCGCGACTATCCGGTCACCCTGTACTTTGGCGTGCCTACCATGTTTGTGGCCCTGCAGGAGCACCCACGCTGGCAGGAAGCAACCTTTTCCCGGCTCCGCCTGCTCATCAGCGGCGGGGCCCCCTGCCCCCTGCCCGTGTGTGAGCGCTTCTGGGAGCGCGGGGTCCCGTTCAAGAGCGGCTACGGGCTGACCGAGGCCGGGCCCAACACCTTCTGGCTGCCCGACGAGTGGGTGCGCCGCAAGCCCGGTGCTGTGGGCTTTCCCCTCTTTCACGTGGGGGTGCGCGTGGCGGACCCCTCCGGCCAGGAGTGCGCGCCGGGCGAGGTGGGCGAACTGCTGGTGCGCGGCCCGCACGTCTGCGCGGGCTACTGGCAGCAGCCGCAGGCCACGGCGGAAGCCATCCGTGACGGGTGGCTGCACACGGGCGACCTGGCGCGGCGGGACGAGGAGGGCTGCTACACCATCGTCGGGCGGCTCAAAGAGATGATTATTTCGGGCGGCGAGAACATCTACCCTGCCGAGGTAGAAAGCGTGCTGGCCGCGCACCCCGCCGTGGCCGAGGTGGCCCTGGTCGGCGTGCCGGACGCACGCTGGGGCGAGGTGGGCGTCGCCTTCGTCGTGGCCCGCGCCCCGCTCGCGGAAGAGGAGCTGCTCGCCTTCGCCCGCGAGCGACTGGCCCGCTACAAGGTGCCGCGCCACGTCCTCCTGCGGGACGCCCTGCCCCGGACCGGCGCGGGCAAGGTGGACAAGCGCGCCCTGGCGGCGGCCCACGCCGCGCAGGCAGGATGAGGGACAGACCAGGATGCCAACCATTTGCGCCAACAGCATCGAGCTTTACTACGAGTTTCACGGGCCGGCGGAGGGGCACGACCGTGCTGTTCGTCAATGGGCTGCTGACCGACACCAGCAGTTGGGCGCGCCACCTGCCCCACTTTGTGGGGCGCTACCGCTGCCTGCTCTACGATTGCCGGGGGCAGGGGCAGTCGGCGAAGCCGGACCACCCCTACACCACCGCGCACCATGCGGCGGACCTGGCGGCCCTGCTGGAGGGGCTGGCCATCGAGGGCGCGCACGTCGTCGGGCTTTCCAATGGCGGGGCGGCGGCGCTCCACGTGGCGGCGGAGCAGCCCCACCGCGTGCAAAGCCTCGTCGTGAGTGGGGCCTATGCCACGGTGGACAGCCTGCTGCGTGCCAAGCTGACCTCCTGGGTCCGGGCGATGGAGGCGGGCGGCAGCCCCCTTCGCTTCGACGTGGCGACCCCGTGGGTGTGGGGCGGGGCCTTTCTGGACGAGCACTACGACACCCTGCTGGCCTTTCGCGAGAAGGGGGTCAACCTGCCCATCCAGCACGCGATGAATCTGATCCAGGGCGCCATGCAGCACGACGTGCGCGCCGCCCTGCCGCGCGTGCAGGCGCCGACCCTGGCCGTGGTGGGGGAGGAGGACGTGCTCACGCCCCCTGCCCTGTCGCGCCAGATAGCCGAGCAGGTGCCGCACGGGCGGCTCCACATCATGCCGGGGCGCGGCCACGCCGCCGCGCTGGAAGATGTGCCTGCCTTTTGTCAGATCGTGCTCGACTTTCTGCGCGAGGTGGAGCGCGACTGAGCACGCCCCCTTTTCCACCCTTCGCTCGTTGACCACAAAGGAGTCTTATGGGAAGTATTCCTACCCTGCCAGGCGTCGAATCGCGGATGGTCCAAACGCCGCGCCTGGCCATGCACGCGCTGTTCAGCGGCCCGGAGGAGGGCGAGCCCGTCCTATTCATCCACGGCAACGCCTCCTCCTCCACCTTCTGGGAGGAAACCATGCTGGCGCTGCCGGCGGGCTATCGCGCCATCGCGCCGGACCTGCGCGGCTACGGCGACACCGAGGATGTGCCCATTGACGCCACGCGCGGCGTGAGCGATTGGGTGGACGACCTGCTCGCCCTGGCCGACACGCTGGGGCTGGCGCACTTTCACGCGGTCGGCCACTCGATGGGCGGCTCCGTCCTGTGGGGGCTCATCCCCGCCGCCGGCGAGCGCCTCCTCTCGGTAACCCTGGCCGCGCCGGGCTCCCCCTACGGCTTTGGGGGCTCCAAGGGCACGGCGGGGGGAAGCTGCTACGACGATTGCGCCGGGTCGGGCGGGGGGATCGTCAACCCCGAGTTCGCGCGGCTGATGGCTGCCGGCGATCGGACGACGGACAACCCGCAGGCCGCGCCGCGCGTGGTCATGAACAGTTTTTACTGGAAGCCCCCCTTTCGCGCCGCCCGCGAGGAGGAGTTGCTCTCCTCCGTGATGAGCGAGCGCGTTGGCCCCGAGGCCTACCCGGGCGACTCCACCCCCTCCGCCAACTGGCCCTTTGTGGGGCCGGGGCGCTGGGGCCCGGCCAACGCCCTGTCGCCCAAATACGTAGGGGACAGCGTGGAGCGCCTCGTTCAGGCTGCCCACAAGCCGCCCATCCTCTGGATTCGCGGCGCGGAGGACCAGATCGTGTCGGATCAGTCACTCTTCGACATGGGCACCCTGGGCAAGTTGGGGGCGGTGCCTGGCTGGCCGGGGGAGGAGGTCTACCCCTCGCAGCCGATGGTGGCGCAGACGCGCAGCGTGCTGGAGCAGTACAGCGCCCACGGCGGATCATTCCGGGAGGAGGTGTTTGACGAGACGGGGCACACCCCCTACATCGAGCGGCCGGACGAGTTCAACGAGCTGTTCCACGCCCATCTACGGCAGAACAGCGCAAGCTGACGGTGGTGGGACGCCCTGTCCCATCGCAACGATTTGATGTTACAGGAGGAGAGAACACGATGACCCGTTCAAGTAACATGCGTTGGTTGGTTGCCCTGCTGCTCGTCACCGCCCTGCTGCTGGCAGCCTGTGGCGGCGCGGCGGATACCCCCATCCCGGTGGAGCCCGACGGTGGCATAGGCGACGGCGCCGAGCCGCCCATCGAGGAGCCCGCCGAGCCCACCGAGGAGGTCGAAGAGGCGGAGCCGACCGAGGAGATGGAGGAGGCCGAGCCTACCGAGGAGATGGAGGAGGCTGAGCCGACCGAGGAAGCCGAGCCTACCGAGGAGATGGAAGAGGCGACGGGCGAGCCGCTGAAGATCGGCGTCATGTCCGACCTGACCGGCCCCCTGGCCCTCTTCGGCAACGAGATGTGGGAAGGGCTGCAGATCGGCTTTGACTATGCCACCGACGGCAGCATGACGGTTGGGGGCCGCCCCGTGGAACTGATCCTTCGCGATGACACCGGCGATGTGGAGGCCGGGCAGTGCCGCCGCGCGCGAGTTGATCGAGTCGGAGGGGGTCGAGATTCTGATTGGCAATACCAGTTCTGGTGTGGCGCTCCAGGTGCAGCAGATCGCGGACGAGAACGAAGTGCCCTACTTTGCTGCGCCCGCCGCCTCGCCGGACATCACCGGCGCAAACTTTAACGAGCACACTTTCCGCGTTTGCCGCAACTCGGCGCAGGATGCGCTCACCATCGCCAACTACGCCCTGGAAAACATCGGCAATCGCTACCTGATCTTGGCGGAGGATTACGCCTTCGGGCAGGCGACGGCGGCGGGCTTCGAGGCCACCTTCGGCGCTATGGAGGGTGAGTTTGTGCAACCCACCATCTTCGCCCCCAGCGACACTACCGACTTCACCCCCTACATCCAGCAAATCCTAGAGGCAGAGCCGGACGGCCTGATCCTGGTGTGGGCCACCAACACCTCCGCCCAGATTTTGTTCGAGCAGCTTACCAGCCAGGGCGTGACGGAGGAGATTCCGATCATCACGGGCTTCTCGTCGAACGACCTGACGAAACTCCTCAACCCGGGCAACGTTGGCTCCGTCGGCCTGATTGTCTACCACTACACGCTGCCCGACACCGAGGCCAACGATTATCTGACCGAGCAGTACCTGGAGCGCACCGACACCCCGCCGGACCTGTTCAGCGAGTGCGGCTTTGCCACGGCCCAGGCGGTGGTGGCGGCGCTGGAGGTCACCGAGGGCGACACCGCCCCCGATGCGCTGATTGGCGCGCTGGAAGGGCTCAGCTTCGAGGGGCCGAAGGGCACCTACACCATCCGCGCCGAGGACCATCAGGCGCTCGCGCCCATGTACGTCGTCCGCCTGACCAGCGTGGACGATGCCGATGAGGCCTTCTTCGAACTGGTCGAGGAGGTGGACGCCGAGACCGCCGCGCCGCCCTGCACGGCGGAAACCTGCCCGTAACCCATCGGCTGTGGGCAGGGGGGCGCGCCCCCTGCCCCGCTCCCTTTGCCGCCCGGAGAAACGCATGCCAGAGCTACCGCCTGTTATCCTGGAAACCCGCGACCTGACGCGCCACTTTGGTGGCCTGCGGGCGGTGGAGGGGGTATCGCTGAGCATCCGCGAGGGGCACCTGCACTCCATCATCGGGCCGAACGGGGCGGGCAAAACCACCCTCTTCAACCTGCTCAGCGGCGCGCTCAAGCCCACGAGCGGCCACGTGCTGCTGCGCGGCCGGGATATGACCCACGAGCCGCTGCACCGCACGGCCCACCTCGGCATCGGGCGCTCCTACCAGGTGACCAACATCTTCCCGACGCTGACCGTGCTAGGAGAACGCGCGGCTGGCGGCGCAGGCCCTGGGGCGCGATAACTTCAAGCTGTGGCGCCCCGCCAGCCGCTTCCGCGAGTACGAGGAACGGCGCCAGGGCGCCCTGGAGGCTACAGGGCCTGACCGGGAAGGCGGCCCTGCCGGCCCTCAGCCTGCCCCACGGGGACAAGCGCAGGCTGGAACTAGCGATGCTGCTGGCGCAGCCGCTCGATCTGTTGCTGCTGGACGAGCCGACGGCGGGCCTGGCCAGCGAGCAGGTCCCCGAGTTCATGGCCCTCGGTGCGCGAGGTGCAGCGCGCCGGACAAAAAACCGTGGTGCTGGTCGAGCACAACATGAACGTCGTCATGTCCCTCTCCGACCGCATCTCCGTCATGCACCAGGGGCAACTTCTTGCCGAGGGCAGCCCCGCCGACATCGCCGCCGACCCCGCCGTCCAGCGTGCCTACCTGGGTGAGCTGTACGGCGATTTGACCGTTGACAGCTGGGCCGCCCCATGAGCTCCCTTCTGGACGTCACCGACCTTCACACCTTTATCGGGCAATTCCACATCCTGCAGGGCGTCACCGTCGAGGTGCCCGCCAACAGCATCACCGTGCTGCTGGGGCGCAACGGCGCGGGCAAGACGACGACGCTGCGCAGCATCATGGGCTTGAACCCGCCGACCCGTGGCGCGATCCACTACGCGGGCCAGCCCATCGCCGGGCGCCGCGCCTACGACATCGCGCAGCTCGGCATCGGGTACGTGCCCGACTATCGCGCCATCTTCAAGCAGTTGACCGTCGAGGAGAACCTCAAAATTGCCGAGCGCGCCAAGGGGGAGCTGGCGCGCAAGCGGGAGTGGCTCTTCGGCATCTTCCCCGACCTGGCAGCGCCTGTACCAGTGGCCTGGGGGGCAGTTGTCCGGCGGCCAGCAGCAGATGCTGGCGGTGGCGCGCGCCCTGGTGCCCGACAACCACCTGCTCCTCATTGACGAGCCGAGCGAGGGGCTGGCCCCCGTCATCATCGAGCAGATGATGGCCGCCATTCGCCAGTTGAGCGACCAGATCACCGTGCTGCTGGTCGAGCAGAACTTTCACGTGGCCCGCCAGTTGGCGGACCGCTACGTCATCATCGAGGATGGTCGCTCCGTTCACCACGGCACCATGCCCGACCTGCTGCGTGATCCTGCCCTTATCACCCATTACCTGAGCGCTGCCTGAATGTCAACCCCTGCTGCCCCTCCCCTCAAACTCAACACCTTCCGCCAGTCGCTGCGGCTGTCGGCGCTCTTTGTGGCGGCGCTGCTCGCGCTGAACGTGCTGCTCTTCGCGCCGGGGACGGTGGTGGTGGTGCTCCTTTCCGGCCTGTATCAGGGGATGCTCTTTTTCCTGGTGGCGGCTGGCCTTTCCATAGTCTTCGGCCTGCTCGACGTGCTGAATCTGGCGCAGGGCTCCTTCTTCATGATAGGCGCCTATTCCGGCTTCGCCATCTACGGCGCCTTGCCGGAGGCCACCCCGCTCGGCCTGCGCTTTCTGGCCGCCCTGGCGGGCGCCACCCTCTTCGGCGGGCTGCTGGGCGCCCTGGTGGAGGTGGGGCTGCTGCGCCCGCTCTACGCCCGCCCCGTCTATCAGATCGTGCTCACCTTCGGGCTGGGCATGGTCATCAACGAGGCAGTGCGCGCCGTGTACGGCCCGGCGGGGCTGATTCCCATCGAGCCGCCCGCCGTGCTGGATGGCACCTTCCGCGTGCTCGACGGCCAGTTCGAGGTGTACCGCGTCTTTATCATCGGGGTAGGCTTCGCGCTCATGGTGGGCATCTCCCTGCTGCTTCAGCGCACGCGGCTGGGCATCGTGATTCGTGCGGGGGTGCAGGACAGCGAGATGGTCGAGGCGCTGGGGATCAACGTGCGGCGCGTGTTCACCCTGGTCTTCGTGTTGGGCACCGCCGTGGCAGCCCTGGGGGGCATGACCGCGGCGCCCTTTCTGGGGGCCTACCCCTCGATGGGTTCCCAGTTCCTGCTGGTCGCCGTGATCGTCATCGTGATTGGTGGGATGAGCAGCTATGAGGGGACCGCCATCGCCAGCATCCTCGTTGGGCTGACGCGCGCCACGGCGGAGCAGTTCTCGCTGCAATACCTCAACACCCCCATCCTGGCGAGCGTCTCTATCCTGCTGTTCATGATCCTGATCCTGCTCGTGCGGCCCACCGGCCTCTTCGGGCGCGAGTAAGCAGAGCAAGGCACCTTCCCATGAGCCTCATCACGCCCCCCGCGCCCCCTTCCGGCAGCCGCCTCCCCCTGCCCCTCCTGCTCCTCTTCGTCCTGCTCCCCTACGCCTACGCGGCCCTGACAGGGAGCGCCGACCCGGCGCTCCGCGGGCTGGCTGCCATGCACAGCGCTGCGGAGTCGGTCTACTGCGCGGACGGGCTGACCGTGCCGGGCGCGATCCTGATGGCCGAGGTCGTCCTGCTGGGCGGGCTCGTGCTGCTGGCGCAGCGGGGTGGCCGCTTGGGCGGGCTGGGCGATGCCCTGCGGCAGGAGGGGTGGCTGCTGCTGGGCATCCTGCTGCTGGTCGCCGCGCCCTTTATCCTGGGCTGGGGCACCGACTCGTCCGTGTGCGACCGCGGCAAGGCCTTCTTCTGGGAATCGGTCTTTATAGATGTCTTTATCCTGGCCATCCTGGCGGTGAGCTACAACCTGCTCTTTGGCTTCAGCGGCATCGTCTCCTTCGGCCACTCTGCCTTTTTCGGGATGGGCGCGTACACGGTGGGGCTGCTGATTCGCCACGCGGCGTGGCCCTGGTGGGCGGCGGTGCTGGGGGCGTTGGGGGTCGGCGTGCTCATCGCGCTCGTCAAGGGCGGCGTGGGGCTTCGCATCAAGGGGCTCTACTTCGCGCTCTTCACGCTGGCCTTTGCCGAGATTTTGTTCCTTCTCGCGGGCAACCGCATCCTCGTGGGGCTGACGGGGGCGGAGGACGGCTTCACCTTTGACGTGCCCGACCTGCTGAACATCACGCGCAACCGCTTCTTCTTCTACTATCTTACCCTCTTCCTCCTCGTCCTGGCCTTTCTGCTGGTGCGCCGCCTGATGCACTCGCCGACGGGGCGCGTGCTCAGCGCTATCCGCGACAACGAGGAGCGCGCCCAGATGCTCGGCTACAACACCTTCCACTTCAAGCTGATCGCCATCGTGCTGGCGGGCCTGCTGGCGAGCGGCGCGGGCGTGCTGCGCGGCCTGGCGCTGAAGGGGGCCAGCCCCAATGTCCTCGGCCTCGACTTCACCATGACCCCCCTGCTCATGACCATCATCGGGGGGCAGGGCACCTTTGCCGGGCCCGTCATCGGCGCCTTCCTGCTGCGCCTGCTCGAGCAGATGCTGCGCGACACCATCCTCACCGTCGGCACCCTCCAGATCAACATCGGCGACCGCTGGGCCCTCCTGCTCGGCCTCCTCTTCGTCCTCATCGTCATCGTCTTTCCCTACGGCATCGTCGGCACCCTCCAACTCCGCTGGCGCGGGCGGGGGCGCAGGCGGCACTAGGCGCTCCCTAGACTTAGGCGCCGAGCGCATGGGTCAGCGCGGCGCGGTTGCTCGCCAGGGGTGCAACCAGCGTCGGTCAGGCGCTGCAAGGGTATAGTAGCCGTGGCGCAGCCCCGCTTAAGGCAGCGGTGCTGTAGCGCGCCCGCCCGGACCGTGAGCAAGCTCTCCTGCTCGGCCCCCTCTTCGTTCTCATGGTCTTTCGCCCACTCACAAATCTTGCGCTATTCTCACACCCCATCCGGACGGACTGCGCGCCAAAAGAGAGGCCCCCAATGAAACCTATAGGCTTCTGGCTCAGGCGAGCCGACGAGCTCCTCACCCAGCGCATAGACGAGGCGCAGCGCTCGAACGGGCTGACCCGCCTGGAATGGCAAGCGCTCAGCGTTATCCGGGAGCAGGGCGCCCCCAACCGCTACCAGATCGCCGCCGCGCTCCGCCCGTTCGTGGAACCGCCCGCCCTGTATAGCCTATTGGCCGACCTCGTCGAGCGGGGCTGGATCAGCGGGTCCGATTCGCAGGGGTACGCCCTGACAGCCGACGGTCAGATGCGTTACGAGCAGGCACTGGCCGCGCAGCAAGCGATTCGTCAGCGCGCCGTGGAGGGCATCTCCCAGGATGCGTATCAGGCGACGGTGCGGGTTTTGGAGCAACTGGTCAAAAATCTGGAGGAAGCATGACGCTACGGGCACGATTGAAGGAGGATCTGCTGCAGGCCACCAGGGCGCGCGACCGTGCCACGATGGCCACGCTGCGGGATCTGCTCGGGGCGCTCGACAACGCAGAAGCCGTTGCCATCTCCGCGCCTGCCTGGCCCCCCATCGAGTTTGGCTCGGCAGAGGTGCCCCGGCGCCTTCTGAGCCAGAAGGAGCTCCGCCTCCTGCTTCAGCGAGAGGCCGACGAGCATCGCCGCGCCGCCGAGACCTATACCCAGTTGGGCCAGGTGGCGGCTGCCGAGGAGATGCGGGCGAAGGCGGAGCTTGTTGCGGGCTACTTGCAGGGGATGGACGATGAAGCCGAGCGAGTGAGGATCGTTGCGCGGCCTGCGGCGCGAGGGTGCCAGGCGGCGAGGCGGGCTGCAAGGATGGCGGGGGCGGGGGGGTGAGAGCGGAGCGCAGGATGGACGGATTGGCGGATGACTTGTTGAGGAAAGCGTAGGGTAAGTGGGGAGAGCAGCGACATTATTTTGTGCTACTATCTTTAGCAATACTGACCAGAGCGGTGCAAAGCAAAAATTCTCTGTGATGGATGAACGGCCTGTCAGCGAGGTGTCTTGAATGGATCAGACCTTTGTCACGCTAGATATCAAGCCAACCGGTTTGTCTCGACCCGTAGCCGAGACATTGCCGAGCGCTGTCCAGCGCATTGCTGAAACCTTGGATCCAGAGAAAATCATTCTGTTTGGCTCCTATGCCTATGGTACTCCCACACCCGACAGCGATGTGGACCTCCTGGTGGTGCTGGCGAGCGATGCCTCCCCCGTGGAGCGATATTTGCGCGTTTCGCGCCTGCTTCAACCTCGACCTTTCCCGGTAGACATTCTTGTCAAGACGCCACAAGAGATCGAAATCGCCCTTAACCGCGGCGATTTCTTCCTGCGAGAGATCGTGACACTTGGACGGGTACTGTATGAGCGATCCAACTAATCCCCTTGCATGGGTAGGCCGAGCGGAAGAGGACTTTGCGGTACTCAATCTCTCTCTTGCGAGCGATCCCCAGTATACCTACAGCGCCTGCTTTCATGCTCAACAGTGTGCTGAGAAATATTTAAAGGCGCTACTGGTTGCTCATCAACATCCATTTCCAAAGACCCATGACCTTCGTCAACTAGCTAATCTTTGCGTGCAGGCGGGGGTGGCCCTCGACCTTGACTTGGACCAGGTTGACCAACTTACTTTTTACGCTTCTCGCGTACGATATCCAGGAGAAGACCCAACTGATGAGGAGGCCGAGGAGGCGCGTTCCATCACATCAGATGTGCGAGTAGCCGTGCGTTTGCTACTCGGAGTAACATAAGTTTGGCCAAGCCAATGGATTGACGAGGCGCAGCGCTCCAGTCGGAGATGTAAGAAGCGCTGGGCCAGGGGGCGGCTGAGGAGATGCGAGCGAAGGCAGAGCTTGTTGCGGGCTACCTACAGGGGTTGGGCGATGAAGCCGAGCGCTGAGGATCGTTGCGCGGCCTGCGGCGCGAGGGTGCCAGGCGGCGAGGCGGGCTGTCACGCGCTATGGGATAGCCTGGCGGCGCAAAGCTTGAGCGACTTGCGACTCGCCGCCCTGCGCGATCTGGCCTTTGACAGCTACTGCATGCAGCACCTGGAGCGCTACTGCCGCTCGGCCAAGTCCTACCTCGCGCACCTTGCGCGCCTTTGCTGCGGCATGGAATGGGGGGGTGACCCGTCGGTTTACGCGGCCATTCAGCGCTCCTTGAACGGAACCATTGCCGCCAGCAAGCCGGAGCGCCTGCCCTTTCTGGGGGCGATGACCGTTGCCGACCTGGCCCCCGCTGACGGGCACGTGCCCGAGCCAGAGCAGGTGCGGGCCTGGGCCGCGAGTGTGTGGGCAGCCTACGCGCCGCAGCACGAGATCGCCCGTCGCTGGATCCAGGGGGCACTCGAGCAGGGGCGGTAGGCTGCCGCCGCAGGGCCGCGTTAGTTGCTTGTGCGACGCTGGAGACGGGCCGCCGCTATGGAATGTGCCTCGACGAGCAGGCGCTTCGTGATTTCCACGTTGTCCCCGGAGGGATTCAGGATGCAGACGAAGCGCTGTTTGGCATAGTGGGGATGGGGCAGAAAGACGTTGAGCATCGTATAGTCAAGGTCCTCCGGGCTGACCCCCTCAAGCAGCGACTCGAACGTTTCCTTGCCCACCCCGATATTGAGACGGAAGACCCCCTCGCGGTTCAGGTCCGACACGTTGTCGAACGCATCGTCCGCCATCGCGATGGTCGCGAAGGGCAGGCGGTGGTCGTCCCCGACGAAGAAAAACAAGTACCCATAATTTTCCTCATGCTGGACATCTTCCAGCGTCGCGAGGAACGCTTCGACCTCTGCTTGCGTCATGGCTCCTGCCCCCCTCCCATGTTCTGGCCGTTCGCCCCAGAAGCCCGCCCCCGCCTGCCCGCAGAGCGTGAGCGGTAGGGGGCGCCTCGCCTGGTATCAGCGTTGGCGAGTGTACGCTTGTCCGGGCGATAGGTCCAATTTTCCCCTCCAACGGGTTCCAGCGTTACCGCTTGGCCAGGACGGGCAGATACAGTCGCTGCTCATCGGGCGGCGTGGTTGCGCTCGGCGTCTGCGTGGGGGTGGCTGATGCAGCCAGGGTTGGCGTGGCGCTTGCCGTGGCGGTCCGCGATGCGGTGGCAGTGCCCGTCACGGTGCTGCTTCGGGTGGGCGTGGCGGTAGGCGTGCCCGTGCGGGTCGGCGTCCGCGTGGGCGTGGCGGTGCGCGTGTCGGTTGGGGTCACCGTCGCGGTGCGCGTGCGGGTCGCGGTGGCCGAAGTTGTAGGGGTACTGGTTGCTGTCGCGGTGCCAGTCGGCGTGCGGGTGCTGGTCGGCGTTTGAGTGGCGGTCGGCGTGCGGGTGCTGGTCGGCGTTTGAGTTGCGGTCGGCGTGCGGGTAGCACTCGACGTTTGAGTAGCAGTTGGCGTGCGGGTGCTGGTCGCTGTCCCCGTGGCGGTCGGCGGCTGCGTTCCAGTCAGGGTCACTGTGGCAGTTGGCGTGCGGGTGCCGGTCGCTGTCGCCGTGGCGGTCGGCGGCTGCGTTCCAGTCAGGGTCACTGTTGCGGTCGGCGTGCGGGTGCCGGTCGCAGTTGGCGTGCGCGTGGCCGTGACGGTTAGGGTACGCGTGGCCGTGCTCGTTGGGTGCGCGTGGCCGTGCTCGTTGGGGTGCGGGTGACCGTGCGCGTGGCGTGACGGTTGGCGTGCGCGTGGCCGTGCTCGTTGGGGTGCGGGTGACCGTCGCAGTCGGCGTGCGGGTGACCGTGCGCGTGGCGGTGGCGCTTACGGTGCGGGTGACCGTGCGCGTGGGGGTTGGGGTCGTCAGGGGGGCACCGGAGGGCACCAACTGCGTGGCCGGATCGCCCAGCAGCACGTAGGTATCCATCAGGTCGTGCCAATTGCTGTTGGTGAACACGGACAGCCGCGCCGCCAGGGTCGCGGCCCCCAGGTCGTGACTGCTTAGCAATCCCTCCAGGAACCCTTCCTGGAGGCTTTGATGCCCCGTCGCCACACCCAGCCCCGTCGGGGCAAAGCTGGCAATGGCCCCCCGCCCCGTGGCGCGCACCATCGTTTCGGACAGGGCGGGCCGGTCTGGGTGCGGCTCGTGGAAGCTCCCTTCCAGGCAGGTGAGCGGCAGCAGGATGGGGAGCCGCCCGTGTGCCTGCAGGCCCCCGACGTCGGTCCGCGAGAAGAACAACTCGTTCCCCCACCAACCGGCCGCCGAGTGCCCCACATAGCTCGCCAGCGCCACTCCACTGTTGAACTGCTCCAGGATGCCCGCGCGCACCGCCGTCAGGCTCTGGGAGGAGCCATCGTGGTACAGCGAGGCGAGCGCATACTGGCCCGTCAGGTTGGCGGCCACATTGTTGGCATGGGCATGAAAATCGCCCGCCGCATCCGGGTTGTCGGCAACCAGCATCGCGCTTTGCCGCCACGCCCCCTCGGGCGCACTATCGTAGGCAATCGCCTTGTCCACCATCGCCGCCGCGCTGGCGAGCGAATCAGCCGGCAGGCGCCCCAGCAGCAGGTCGGGCAGTTGATCGTCCGGCCCGTCAAAGGTGGCAAAGCGGTTGTCCGCCGCCGTCTCGCCCTGGAAGGGGTCCACATCGGCCAGAAACGGGGGAAGAAAAACCGGTGGGCTGCTGCCTCGGTAGTTGCGCGGGTCATAGTGCCCATCGCCAAGCAGCAGGGCATACTCCACCCCCCACTGCGCCTGTGCAAACTGCAGAAAGGCGCGGATGGCTAGCGGATCAGGCTGGCCCACCCCCCACTCGTTGTACACCGCCTGGAGCGGCACCACCCGCGCGCTCAGCCCCTCCGCCTGCCGATGCGTGGCCAACCGCTGCGCTTCGCTGGCAAACTCATCGGGCGTCACGACCACCCACTCCACCGCGCCGCCCTGCCCCGCCACATTCACGGCAGGGTCCGACACGAGGCGCACGGGCGCACGGACGGCACTGCTTCCCACGGCCAGAATCCCCTCGCCGTCCACCGCTGACGAGAAGAGGAGGCCGGTCGGCGTCACCTGCGCCTGCGTGAGGCGCACGGGGGCGGCGGGCACGCTCAGGTCCAGCAGGTGCGCCACCGGCTCGGTGAAGCCCGTCAGCGTCATCTGCTGGCGGGGCGCGCTCCCCTGCACCCGCAGCACGTTCGCCTGCGCCACCAGTTCCCGCTCGTACTCGATAGCGAACCAGTCAATGTAGCCCTCGTCCGAGGAGGCAGGGGAATCGAGCGCTTCCAGCGTGAGGCGGTTCGTCTCCGCCGTGCTGCCGCTGCCCAGCACATTGGCGGGGATCGCTAGCTCTGCTTCGATGGGCGCGAAGCCATCCCACACCAGTGTTCCCAGCATCTGCCCGTTCAGCCGCACAGCCACCTGATGATCGTCGGGCAGCAGAAAATCGCTGGACACCCCGAACAGGCGGAGCCGCAGGGTGGCCCCCGCATCGGCGGCGGGCGCGGGCACCGTCAAATCAAAGGAGCGGGTGCGAAAACTTACCGAGCCCCGATCCCAGAAATCCCAGAACCATCGCCCGCCCGACGTGCTTTCCAGGTCGCTCTTGTAATGGGTCTGCACCTCGAAGGGGAGCGAGGCAGTGAACGAGGGGGCCACCGGATCGCCAGGCTGCGGCGCCACCGAGCGGCTCCCCATGCGAGGGCCCCCGCCCGCCAGATCCAGAAAGTAGCTAGTGCGGTCGCTGTACACCGTGTTGGCGCCCTCGCCCACGAAAAGCAACTCGTCGGCCCCATCGAAGTGGCCATCCGCCTCGCCGGATACCTGCACCGCCACCGGCACCCCATCCCCGCGCACCAGCCTCAAATCGCGGGGGTCGAGCGTGGCCACGGGGAGGCCACCGGCGGCCAGATCGTCGCGTGAGAGCCGATAGAGCCCCAGGGCGTTCGTCTCGATCCGCATGCGCGGCTCCGTGAGGGTAGTGGTGTCCGGCACCGACACAGCGGGGCGCGCCGCCCCCCATCTCACTGCCTGCTCGGGGTTTAACAGGCGCGGCAGCACCGTCTCCGCGATGGCAGACAGTTCGGAGGAGCCACCCCCCGCCGCGCCACCCTCCCACTCCAAGCCGGAGGCGCAGCGCCTGGACGAGGCGTACCGCCCCGGTCGCCGGATCGTAGGACAGGGGCCGGAGGGTCAGGGGGGCCACGAGCACCCCCGCCACCCGCTGCGCGCTCCCCAGCATGACCGTGGCGGGGGGCTCAGCATCGGCAGGGATGCCCTCATTGGTTCGGTAGGGTGCCACCCCTTCCGGCAGGGAGGGCTCAGGCACCCGCGGCAGATGGTAGCGCCCCGCCAGGGGACGCATCCGCTGCTGCTCGATCGTCATTTGCACCGCCGCGTCCGGCGGAAGGGCCACCAGGGCCGCATCCACGGGCAGGCGCGGCGCGCCAACGCGCCCCTCCCACGCCAGGCCGTCGAGCGTGAGGAGATCGAAGCCATCCGCCGTGCGCCCCACCGTCAGGGCGGGGGGTTGCCACTCGATGACGAGCGACGACGCACCTTGTTCGACGACGCGCCACCCTGCTTCCTGGCTGGCGAACGAGTCGTCTGCGGAAACAAGCAGGAGGAGGAGGGAAAGGAGCAAGAGGACGGGTTTGCCCGTCCGCCATGGTAAAGCAGAAAAAGGGTCCAACAGCGGCTCTTTCTAGTCAGGGGGGGCAAGAAGTCGGGCACCCAGCAGCACAAATAATAGCACCAATTGGATGAGTAGCGGGATGCGCAGGGCTTCCGGCACCGATGGGATGGTAATCAGCCCCGTCGTGGGCAGACTGCCAGGGGTTGGGACACCGGGCGGGAAGAGCGGGGGCGTGCCAAGGGCGGTGGCGGTCATCGTCGCGGCGAGCGCCGTTGCCGTGCCCGCTTGCGGCGAACCGGTCAAGGGCGGGGGCGTGGTCGAGGGCAGGGGCAGCCCCCCTATCGCTGTAGCGGTGGCCGAAGGGAGGGGGCAGCCCCCCTATCGCTGTAGCGGTAGCCGAGGGCAGGGGCAGACCCCCTATCGCCGTAGCGGTGGCCGAAGGGAGGGGGAGCCCCCCTATCGCTGTAGCAGTGGGGGTAGGGGAAAGGAAGCCCGCGGGCGTGGCGCTCGCTGTCACGGCTGGAACGGTAACCGTGGGGGTCAGGGTCGGGCCGCCGGGCGTGATTGTGGCAGTAGGCGTCAGGGTCGGGCCGCCTGGGGTAATCGTTGCGCTAGGTGTCAGGGTCGGACCACCGGGCGTGAGGGTTGCGGTGGGCGTCAGGGTTGGCGCTCCCGGCGTAAGTGTGGGCGTCAGGGTCGGGCCGCCGGGCGTGATTGTCGCGGTGGGCGTCAACGTCGGGCCCACCGGGCGTAAGGGTAGCCGTGGGGGTCAGGGTCGGCGCTCCAGGTGTAACCGTGGGCGTCAGCGTTGGGCCGCCGGGCGTGAGGGTCGGCGTGGGCGTCAGGGTCGGGCCGCCGGGTGTAAGGCGTAACGGTGGGGGTCAGGGTCGGCACCTCCGGCGTCACCGTGGGCGTCGGGCTGGCTACCCCCGTCGTGCTCGTCGCCGTGGGCGAGGGCGGCACGGGGGTGCTCGTCGCCGTGGGGATGGCAACGGTGGAGGTGGGGGTGGGGGTGAAGCCCCGTCACCTGCGCGCGCGTCGGAGCCGGCGCAACCAGGGCAGCCGCAAGCAGCACGGCACCCACAAGCCATAGCACTACCAATCGAGAAAGAGTCATGGTTCCTGCGCCACCGGCGCCCATCGCAGGGAGGGGTCGCCGAATAAATGATAGGTGTCAATCAGATCCAACTGCCGCCCCGTGGCAGCCAGTGCCTCATACGCCGCGTGCACTGCCTCCCCGACCGTTTCCGCGCCCCCGAAGCGTGCGTCCAGAAAGGCGCTCGCCAGCACGTCGTGCCCCGTCGCCACCCCCAGGCCGGAGGCGGACCACAGCGCGACCGGCCCCTCCGGATCGAGCAGCCACCCCTCGCTCAGCGAGCGCGTCATGTGGAAGGCCCCCGTGAAACAGGTCATCTCCAGCACGATGGGCGCGCGGCCCCCCGCGCCGCCGCTCGGCAACTGCGTCCTCATGCAGGAACGATTCCTGCGCCCACTGGTGGTACGAACTGTGACCGCTGAACAGCACCAGTTCCGCCCCGCCGCGTAGGGCATCGTGCAAATCGGCCCGTAGCGCAGCGGCATCGCTGTACAGCCCCGCGCCGCCGCTCGGATCAAAGTAGAAGCGTTGCACCGCCATCCACGCAGGCAGATGAAGCGTGGCGAGCCCCTCCACCGACGTGACGAATGTCCTGCGCGGGTCATCATCGGCCACCAGCAGGGCACGCGGGGCGCTCGTCGGCGGCGCCGTCTCGTACGCAATCGTCTTGGCCACCACGATTGCCACCTCCTCCGCCGTGCGGGCCGGGATGCGCCCCACCGCCAAATCGGGCAGGCGGCTGTCGCTCACCCGTGCAAAGTGCGTGTCGCTGGCACTTTCGCCCAGCCAGGGGTCCACGGGCGCGAGAAAGGGGGGGATCGGATAGGGCGGGGCCTCCCCCGTCGTATGGTGAAAATCAATGCTCCCGTCCCCAACCAGCAGCACGAAGCGCGGCGCGGGGCGCGGCCACGCGGCGAAGGCTTCCCGCAGGAAAGCCTGGATCGCCCCCGGGTCCAGGCGGCTGTGGGACCACCCGTCGTAGACAGCCTGCACGTCCACCACGCGCACGCGCAGCCCCTGGGCCGTGCGGTGCGCCACCAGGGGCGCCAGCGCGGCATGGAAGGGGGCTGGCGCAATGATGATCAGATCGGCCCCCGCGCCGGCCCCAACGGGGGCAGTCGCCCGCTCGACCCGCACCGCGCGCAGCGTTTCGCCTGCCGGGGCCACGTGGTAGCGGCGGGGCGCCGCCGCCTCGTCCGCAAAATGGAGGAAGCGCTCAGGGGGCTCCGTCAGGGGTGCCGCCCGAGACAGACGAAGCGGACCGTCGCCGAGTGTCGGCATGAAAAGCCGTGGCCGAAACGAGCGCGCACCCTGTAACAGCACGGGCGCGTGCGGCTCGCTCACATCGAGCAGCCGTGCCTCACCGACCTGCCCCACGCGGTAGCGGCGCGCCCCCGCCTCCCCGGCAAAGGAAAGCGGCGCGTCGAGGGCGTCGAGCGAGCGGGAATAAAGCAGCTCGATCTCGTCCAGATAGCTGATGGCGAGGCTCCCGCCCGGCTCCGTGCTGCGAAGCTCCAGCAGGTTGCTCCCCTCCCGCAGCAGCCCGGCGGGAAGGTCGAGCGTCGCCTCCATCAGGGTGGCCCCCTGCCCCCCCACGCTCCCGATGGCCTGCCCGTTCAGCCAGAGCGAGACGCCGTGCGCCCCCCCGCTGACCCCCTGCAGCGCCACGAGCAGCCGCGCGCCCCCGCTCGCTCCCGCAAGCGGCGCCTCGACCTCCACCCGCTCGGTGGGGTAGGGCGGGAGCGTCAGGTAGCGCAGGTCGCGCCAAAACCAGTGATCGCCCCCGCGCCCGCCATGCAGGCTGTCGTAAAAAGCCTCGGGCGCCAGGCGGAGCGTGTGGGCGCCCGCCGTCACGAGCGGCTGGCTGCCGATCGGCGGAAGCTGACGACTCCCAAGGCGCACCCCCCGCTCCCCCTCCGGCGCGAGCCAGAGTTGCAGCGTGTCCGTCGCCCGGAATCGGTCAGTTTCCGGCAGCACGTAAAAGCCAAGCGTGTCCTCGGGGCGCAGCGCCCCCGCATCGCGGGACAGCTGCAGCGGAAGCTCCGCGCCCCCCTGCACCAGCCGCAGCCGCGCCGCATCGGTGCCAGCCAGCGCCACCCCCGCCGCTGCAAGCTCCGCCCCGCTCACCTCGGTCCACCCCTCCGCCGCCACCTCCACCCGCGCCAACAGCGTGCCGAGGGGGGAACCCTGCGCCGCCGCCTCCCCACGCGCAAGGCCAGTGAGCAGGCCAAGCGCGAGCAGCAGCAGCCACACGCGCCGCAGGGGGGCGGAATTTATAAGGGGCATGGTGTTACCGCCCCGCCATCGGGAGCAGCAGGCGGTAGGGCATCGGCTCGGCCCGCACGGGGCCGTGGCGGCGCAGGTGCCCCTGCCAATCGTGCTCCACCAGCCAGTACCAGTGCCCAGTGTGCCCGGCCCCATCAAAGCTCACGTACCGCGCCCCGCCGCTCGTCCCCTCCGCCGGAACCAGCACCCCCTCGACGGGCAGGGCCCTGGCCGGGTCGGGCGAGTCGGCCCGCTCGAAGGTGAAGGCCACCACGTCCCGCTCGAGTTGGGTCTGCCAGCGAAGCTGCACGCCCCCCGCCGCGCCGCGCGCCTCGAAAGAAAGCAGCAGGATGGCAGTCACCGGGGGGAGGACGACCACCGTCGGGTCGTCCCCAGGGGGCGTGGTGGGGTCGTCGGTGAGCGTGGGGGGAATGTTTTCCCCCGCCACCAGCCCCTGGTTCACGATCTCCGTCACCTCCGGCGGCAGCGGATCGTTGATCAGCACCGCATAGCTGATGCGCGCCGTGCCCCCTGGGGCAAGATCGCCAATCGCCACCTCCACGCTCGTGTCGCCCGAATTGTTGCCCAGCACGACCACCCCCTGCGAGCCCTGCACCGTGCCGACAAGCAGCGTGCTGTGGGGGTCGGGCGTGTCGGTGTAGCGGAGGGCGACGGCGATCCCGTTGCCCCGATTCGCAATCTCGACCACGTAAGACAGCTCATCGCCCGCCGACGGAACCCCATCGCCGTCATGGTCGCTGGCAAGCAGCACGCGCTTGCTGGCATCCACCAGCGGGGCGTTGGCAACGGGGGTGATAGTGGGGTCCTCATCCGGCGGCGTGGTCGGGTCGTCCGTCAGCGCGGGCGGGGCATTGTCGCTCGTGGCCAGCCCCTGATTCACGAGCGCCGTCACCTCCGGCGGCAGTGGAATATTGATAGTCACCGCGAAGCTGACGGTGGCGGCAGCGCCGGGCAGCAGCGTGTCCAGCGCCGCCTCGACCGTGCTATCCCCCGGCGTGTTGCCCACCACCACCCCGCCCTGGCTCACCTGCACCGAGCCCACCACCAGGGTGCTGTTCGGGTCCGGCTGGTCCACAAAGCGGATGCCTGTGGCGGCGGCGTTGCCCTCGTTGCGGATCTCCACCACGTAGCGCAGCGTGTCCCCCGGCGAGGGGACCCCGTCGCCATCCGGGTCCAGCGCAAGGAAAGCCTGCTTGGTAGCTTCCAGGAGCGGCGCCGCGACGACCACCGTGGTGGTGGGGTCGCCCGTCGGCTGGGTCGCCGGATCGTCGGTCGGCACCGAGACAAACTCGTTCCCCGTGACAAGCCCCTGGTTGGCCAGCGTCGTCACCCCCGACGGCAGCGGCGTCATGATCGTCACGTCAAAGCCAATCTGCACCTGCTCGCCCGGCAACAGATCGCCGATGGCAACCTCCACCGTTCGATCCCCAATCGCGTTCCCCTGCGTCACCGTCCCCTGCGTCGTCGTCACCGAGCCCGCCACAAGCGTCGTGCGCGGGTCCGGGCTGTCGCTGAAGCGCACGCCCGTGAGCGGGGCGCTGCCGCTGTTGCGAAGCTCCACTGCGTAGCGCAGGGTGTCGCCCGGCGAGGGCACCCCGTTTGCATCTGCGTCGAGCAGCAGGGCATCGTTTTTGGTGGCCGTCAGCGCGGCCAGCAGCGGCACGACCACCTCGGCATCGGCGACGGGCGGCAGCGGCTGGCCATTCTTGTCATCGGCAATCGCGATCCCCTCGTTCAGCGCGGGCCCCTCCGCCAGGGTGCGGAACCAGACGGTCAGCGTCTGCGCCTCCCCCGCCGATAAGTCTCCGACCAGCCCGACCCAGCCAATCTCGCCCGGGTTGATGACCGTTGGCGGGGGCGCGCCCCCCACAAACTGGAGCAGGGCGGGATCGAACTGATCGTACACGTTCACGTCGCGGAAAAGCTCAGCGCTGCGATTCTCGACGGTAATCGTGAAGGTGACCACCTGTCCCACGACCAGGGCACCCTCCGGCGCGATGCGCCTCTTTTCCACAGCCAGGCCGCTGAACAGGGTCAGCGCCTGGCTCGACTCGGACGGGGGCAGCACGCTTCCGTCGGCGGTGGTGGCCCCCTCGACCCGCGCCGTGAGCAAGGTGGCGCCGCAATCGTTTTGCGCCTCCAGCACGAGCGCGACGGTGCGGCTGTCGCCCGGCGCGAGCGGCCCCAGGTCATCCCATTCGATCTGCCCCGTGAAGGGGCTGATCCGATCCGGCGGCGGGTCGGCGCCTACAAAGCGAAAGCAGGTCAGGTCCAACCGCTCCACGAGGGGCAGCGTGACAATTGCCTCCGCTCCCTGGTTCACGAGGGTGATCGTCACGGTCACCCGCTCGCCCAGGGCCAGATCGGGGGAAGCACCGAGCGTCTGCGTGATGGTGACGTTCCCGCCCGCGGGCAGGGGGGCCGCCTGCGCCTGCCGCTGGGGCAGCAACAGCAGCCCACCCAGCCCCATGATGAGGAGCAGGATGAGCGTCATCCCCGCCACCAGCAGGGAGGGGGGAATGACGACTCGTCGCGGTGCCGTGCTCATGCGCTCGCGTTCCTCAGCGCACCGAGCGCCGCAGGCGTGCCACGCCGAGCGCCGCCCCGAGCAGGAGTCAGCACCCCGATCAACGGGCGCGGCGTGCGCGGCGCGCTGTTCAGCGTGCCCAGCGTCACCGCCGTCGGCGCGCCATCCGTGGCGACGGGGCCTACCAGTTCCCCGCTTGGCACGAATTCCAGCTTGTACCAGTAGGGGCTACCGGCCACCGCCGACGCATCCAGGAAGCTGTACTCCGCCCCCCCGCCCGGCATCGCCTGCGAGGCGATGGGCTCATCGGTGAGGCGCACATACTCGCCCTCTGCCGCGTCGGCGCGCCACAGGTGGAAGCCGTCGTTGTCAACCTCGCTGGTGGTCACCCATTCCACCAGCACCCCGCCCTCCGTATGGCCAGCCTGGAAGACCGACAACTCCACAGCGGTTGGCTGGGTAAAGCCAAAGTCAACCGTGAAGTTTTGCTCGCCCGCCGCGAGCGTGACGCTCTGCACAGCCGGCGAGGTCAGGGTGTAGCCGGGCACCGTCCCTACTTCGATAAAGTAGGTGCCGGGCGGCAGGTCATACACGGCCCAGCTTCCATCGCTGACGATCTCCGCCACGATGTTGCCGTTGCTGTCGCGCACCGTGATGGGCACCCCCGCGATGAGCACGTTCTCGTTGGGGTCCTGCACGCCGTCCCCGTCCGTATCGAGGAAGGTCACGCCCCCCAGGGCCACCACGTTGATCGAAACCAGCGTGGGGTCGTCGTCCGTGGCGGTGGTGGGGTCGTCGGTCGGCTCGTTGGCAAAGTTGTTGCCCGACACCGTACCCTGGTTGGCAAGCTGCGTCACGCCCGCCGGGAAGGGCGAATCCACTGTCACCTCGTAGTCAATCGCTACCGACTGCCCCCCTCCCAGCGTGCCGACGTTCACCAGCACCGATGTGTCGCCGGCCCCGTTGCCCAGGATCACCGCCCCCTGCGAGGTCGTCACGCTCCCATTCACCAGTGCCGTGTTCGGGTCCGGCGTGTCGCTGAAGGTCACGCCCGTCGCCGCGCCGTTGCCATTGTTGCTGATCGTCACCTTGTACAGCAGCGTGTCGCCTGGGCTGGGGATCCCGTCCCCGTTCGCGTCTATCTCAAGCAGCACGCGCTTGTACGCCTCGATCACCGGCGCCGCCGTGACCGCCGTGATGGTCGGGTCGTCATCGGCGGGGGTGGTCGGGTCGTCGGTGGGCTCGTCCGGGAAGTTGTTGCCCGTCACCAGCCCCTGGTTGGAAACCGTATTGACCCCCGCCGGAAGCGGCGAGTTGATTCGCACCGCGAACTCGATGGTGGCCTCCGAGCCGCCCGCGATGGTGCCCACCGCCACCGCCACAAAGATGTCACCCGCCGTGTTCCCGTTGGTGATGGTGCCCTGGCTGGCCTGCACGGTGCCGACCTGCAGCGTCTGGTTGGGGCCGGGCACGTCCGTGAAGATGACCCCTGCGGCGGCGCTGTTCCCCAGGTTCTGGATGGTAATCTTGTACAGCAGGGTGTCGCCGGGCGAGGGCGCGCCGTCGTCATCCGCATCGGTGAGCAGCAGGGCGCGCTTGTACGCCTCGATAAGGGGCGCGGCCACCACCGAGGTAATGGTCGGGTCGTCATCGGTGGGGGTGCTGGGGTCGTCGGTTGGCTCCGCCGATGCATTGTCCGCCTGGACGATGCCCTGGTTCGCCACCTGGCTGACCCCGGCGGGCAGCGGCGAGTTGATAGTCGCCGCGAAGCTGATGGTGGCCGACTGGCCGCCTGCCAGATCACCCAGCACCACAGACACAGCGGTATCGCCCGTCGCGTTGCCGGTGCTGACGGTGCCCTGGCTCGTTTGCACCGAGCCGACCACGAGCGTCAGGTTCGCGTCCAGCACGTCGTTGAAGCGCGTGTTGGTGGCGGACTGGTTGCCCACATTGCTGACCGTGACGATGTACTCGAGCGTGTCCCCGGGGCTGGGCAGGCCATTCTGGTCCGCATCGTTCAGGAGCGTGTCGCTCTTGAACGCTTCCAGCAGCGGGGCCGCCGACAGCGGCGTCACCGTCGGGTCATCGTCGGCGGGGGTGGCCGGGTCCTCCGTCGGCTCGCTAACAAAGTTGTCGCCGGACACGAAGCCCTGGTTCGATACGCGCGTCACCCCGGCGGGCAGCGGGTTGTTCAGCGTCACGCGGAAGGAGACGGTGACGCTGCCCCCCTGGCCAGGGATCGTGCCGAGCGTCACGGTGACGCTGCTGTCGCCAGGGGTGTTGCCACTGGTGACGGTGCCCTGGCTCGTGCTCACCGATCCGACGACGAGCGTGGTGTTGGGATCAGGCTGATCGGTAAAGAGGACCCCTTGTGCGGCCTGGTTGCCCGTGTTCTGGATCGTTACGTTGTAGATCAACGTTTCGCCCGGATTAAGGATGCCGTCGCTGTTCGTGTCGTTGAAAATCGTATCCTGCTTGAACGCCTCGACATAGGGCGCGGCCACCAGTGGCAGGATGGTGGGGTCATCGTCGGCGGGGGTGGTTGGATCGTCGGTCGGCTCCGCCGCGAAGTTGGCGCCCGTCACCAATCCCTGGTTCGTGATCGTAGTGACCCCCGCTGGCAGCGGGTTGTTAATCGTCACCCGATACGAGATGGAAACGCTGGCGCCGCCGCCCGGCACGGTGCCAATGTCCACCTGCACGTCCGAGTCGCCCGTGCTGTTGCCGCTTGTAATCGTGCCCTGCGTGCTCTGCACCGAGCCGATGATCAGCGCCGTGTTCACGTCCGGCAGGTCATCGAAGAAGGTGACCTGCGCGTCCTGGTTCCCATAGTTAAAGATGGAAACCGTGTACAGGAGCGTGTCCCCAGGGGACGGGTTGCCGTCCTCGTCGGCGTCCGTGAAGAGGACCACACTCTTGAAGGCCTCCACCACGGGGCTCAGTGTCAGGGGCGTGAGGGTGGGATCATCCTCAGCAGGGGTGTCGGAATCGTCGGTCGGCTCCGTCGCAAAGTTGGTGCCGGTCACGAAGCCCTGGTTTGCCACCTGGTTGACCCCCGCAGGCAGGGGCGACTCGATCCGCGCCTGGAACTCAATCGTTGCGCTGCCACCGCCTCCCGACAGCGTGCCAATGGCGACCGTCACGGTTGTGTCCCCCGGATTGTTCCCGCCCGTCACCGTGCCAGCCGAGGTGCTGACGCTGCCCGCGACAAGCGTGGTGTAGCGCCCCGGGCTGTCTGTGAAAGTGACGCCCGTCGCGGCGGAGTTGCCACCGTTCACCACCTGCACGCGGTAGAGCAAGGTGTCCCCCGGCGAGGCGATGCCGTTGTTGTCAGCATCCAGAAAAAGCGAGTCGCTCTTGAATGCTTCGATCAGGGGTGCTGCCGTGAGCGGCGTGATCGTCGGGTCATCCTCGCCCGCCGTGTTCGGGTCGTCCGACGGCTCGGTCGGGAAATTGGTGCCGGAAATGAACCCCTGGTTTTCTACGCTCGTGACGCCGGGCGGAAGCGGCGAATCTACGATCACCCGAAACGATACCGACGCACTCCCGCCCTGCCCCGATAATGCGCCTAGCTCTACCACAACGGTGCTGTCGCCCGGGTTGTTGCCAGCAGTGACCGTTCCCTGGCTGGTGAGCACGCTGCCGACCACCAACTGCGTGTTCGGTGGGGCGGCATCGTTGAGGGTGATTCCCGTGGCGTTCTGGTTGCCCAGGTTCTGCACCGAAAACTGGTAGATCAGCGTGTCGCCGGGGGAAGGCGCCCCGTCCTCATCGGCATCCACGATCAGCAGGTCGTCCTTGTACAATTCCACCAGGGGCTGGGCCGTGATGGGCGTGACGGTCGGGTCGTCGCTCTCGATGCTGTCCGGGTCATCGGTCACGACGGCTGTCGTGTTGTCCGCTGTCACAAGTCCCTGGTTGGCAACGGTCGTCACGCCGCCAGGGAGCGGGGCCGCTATGGTGACGCGGAACGACACGGTGGCCGTGCCGCCCCCGCCCGCCAGCGTGCCGAGGCTCACCGAGACAGAGGTGTCCCCATCGCTGTTGCCGCTCGTGACGGTGCCCTGGCTCGTTTGTGCCGACCCGCTCACCAGCGTCAGGTTGGCCCCGGGGGTGTCGCTGAAGATCACGCTGGTCGCGGCACTGTTGCCCAGGTTCTGCACCGTCACGTTGTAAAGCAGCGTGTCCCCCGGCGAGGCGCTCCCGTTCCCATCGGCATCGAAGAAGAGGAAATCGCGCTTCGATGCGTCAAGCAGGGGCTGCGCGACGACGGGGGTGATGGTGCTGTCATCTTCGGTGGGCGTGGCGGGGTCGTCCGTCGGCTCCGCCGGGAAGTTCTGCCCGGTGACCACCCCCTGATTCGAGATGGTCGTCACGCCTGCCGGCAGCGGGTCATTGATGGTGATCTGGTACGAGATGCTGGCATGGCCGCCTCCGCCCGGCACCGTGCCGATGTTGACCTGAATGAGCGTGTCGCCCGCGCCGTTGCCGCTGGTGATCGTTCCCTGGCTGGCCTGCACCGAGCCGATGACGAAGGCTGTGTTGTCGTCCGGCAGGTCGTCATAGAAGGTGACGATTCCGTCCTGGTTCCCATAGTTGAAGATGTCAATGGTGTACAGGATCGTATCGCCGGGGCTGGGCTGCTCGTTCCCATCTGCATCCGCGAAGAGGCGCGCGCTTTTGAAGGCCTCGATGGCCGGGGCGAGCGCGAGCGGCGTCGTGGTCGGGTCGTCCTGATTCAGCGTGTCCGGGTCATCGGACGGCTCGGCATTGAAGTTGTCGCCCGTCACAACTGCCTGGTTGCTCACGCTGCTGATCCCTGCCGGGAGCGGCGTATTCACGCGCACGCGGAAGGTGACGGTCGCGCTTTGCCCGCCCCCCAGCGTGCCCAGGCTCACGCTCACTACGGTGTCGCCCGCGCCGTTGCCGCTCGTGACCGCGCCCTGGCTCGTCAGCACCGAGCCCGCGACGATCGTGGTGTTGGGCGGCGCCGGATCGCTCAGCGTCACGTTGGTAGCGCCCTGGTTGCCGCTGTTCACTATCGAGATGCTGTAGCTGAGCAGGTCGCCAGGGCTGGGGAAGCCGTTGCCATCCACGTCCGTGTAAAGGCTGTCGCTCTTGAACAGCTCGATCACCGGTGCCGCCACCAGCGACACCACGGTGGGGTCATCCTCGGTTGGGGTGGTCGGATCGTCGGTCGGCTCGGCGGGCGCGTTGGTGGCGGTCACGACTCCCTGATTGCTGACCGATGTCACGCCCGCTGGGAGCGGCGAATCCACGCGCGTGCGGAAGGAGACGGTGGCCATTCCACCGCTTCCCCCCAGGGTGCCGAGGGAAACCCCCACCGCCGTATCGCCGCTCCCGTTGCCATCCGTGATCGTGCCCTGGCTCGTTTGTACCGAGCCGACGATCAGCGTCTGGTACGGCCCGGGCTGGTCGCTGAAGGTGACGCCGAGCGCCGCGCTGTTGCCGTTGTTCAAGATTGCCACGTCGTACAGCAGGGTGTCGCCGGGCGAGGGGGTCCCATCGCCATCTGCGTCCACCGACAGCGAGACATGCTTGAACGCCTCGATGAGGGGTGCCGCCGTGACGGGGGTGACGGTGGAGTCATCGTCCGCTGCCGTGTCCGGATCGTCGGTTGGCTCGCTCGTCGCATTGGTGGACGAGACGAGCCCCTGGTTTTCCACCTGCGTCACGTTGCCGGGCAGGGGGCTGTCAATCGTCACCCGAAAGGTGATCGAGACACTCTGGCCGCCCGCGATGCTGCCCAGGTTCACGCCGACGGTGCTGTCGCCGGGGCCGTTGCCGCTGGTGACGGTGCCCTGGCTGCTCTGGACGGTGCCCGTGACCAGGCTCGTGTTCCCGCCCGGCTGATCGCTGAAGAGGACGCCCGCCGCCGCCTGGTTGCCCACGTTCTGGATGTTTACCGTGTAAAGCAGGGTGTCGCCGGGGGAAGGGAAGTCGTTCCCATCTGCGTCGCTGAACAGCAGGTCGCTCTTGTAGGCTTCCAACCGGGGGGAGGCCACCAGGGGCGTCAGCGGTCGGGTCATCCTCGCCAAGCGTGTCCGGGTCGTCGGTCGGCTCGGCAGCGAAGTTGTTGCCGGTGACGATCCCCTGGTTGCTCACGCTGGCGATGCCGTCGGGCAGCGGGTTGTTGATCGTTACCTGGAACGAGATGTTGGCCGTCCCCCCGTTGCCCGGCAGGGTCCCTGCCGAGACGGTAACGATGCTGTCACCGGGGTCATTGCCATTGGTCACGCTTCCGTGATCCGTGCTGACGGAGCCTACCACCAGCGAGGTGTTGGGGTCGAGCGTGTCGTTAAAGACGATCGCGGTTGCCGCCTGGTTGCCGCTGTTGAGGACTGTCACATTGTAAAGCAGCGTGTCGCCCGGCGAGGGCACCCCGTTGCTGTCTGCGTCTGTCAGCAGGGTGGCCCGCTTGTATGCCTCGACGAGGGGCGCGGCCACGATGGGCGTGTTGGTGGCGTCATCCTCGACGGGCGTATCCGGGTCGTCCGAGGGTTCGGTAGGAAAGTTGCCGCCGGTGAGAATGGCCTGGTTGGACACCTGCGTCACCCCGGCGGGCAGCGGGCTGTCAATCGTGACGCGGAAAGAGACCTGGGCTGAGCTATCGCCGCCCGGGATGGTGCCCAGGTCCACGCCCACTGTCGTGTTGCCCGCGCTGTTGCCGCTGGTAACGGTGCCCTGGCTTACCGTGACCGAGCCCACCACCAGCGTCGTGTTGGTCGGTGTATCGGTCAGGAAGGCACTGGTGGCGTTCTGGTTGCCCGAGTTGATGATCTCGATGGTGTACAGCAGCGTGTCGCCGGGGGAGGGCGTGCCGTTGTTGTCCGCATCAATCGCCAGCAGGTCCCGCTTGTAGACCTCGATGAAGGGGCTGAGCGTCAGGGGCACCGTGGTCGAGTCGTCGTCCGGCGGGGTGGTGGGGTCGTCGGTGGGCTCCGTCGGAAAGTTGTCGCCCGTCACGATCCCCTGGTTGTCCAGCGTGCCCACCCCGGAGGGCAGGGGCGAGTTGACACGAACGCTGTAGTTGATGGTAACGCTGCCGCCACTGCCTGCCAGGGTGCCGACGGTCACGGCCACGCTCGTCTCGCCCCGCCCCGTTGCCGCTGGTCACGGCGCCCTGGCTGGTGGACACGCTTCCCACGACCAGCGAGCCGTTCGCGTCGGGGATGTCGGAGAAGGTCACGCCGGTGGCAGCGGTGTTTCCCTGGTTGATAATCTGGACGGTGTACAGAAGGGTGTCGCCGGGGGAGGGGCGCCCGTTGCCGTCGGCATCGTTTTGCAGCGATGCCACCTTGTACGCCTCCACCTGCGGGTTGGCGGTGATGGGCGTGATCGTGGGATCATCCGACGTAGGGGTGTCCGGGTCGTCGGTGGGCTCGCTGGGGCGCTGCGTGCTCGACACGAAGCCCTGGTTCGTCACCTGCGTCACGCCGGCGGGCACGGGGTTGTTGATCCGCACGCGAAAGGTGACGGTTTCCGAATCGCCGGAGGGCATCGTCCCCAGCGTCACGCGCACCTCGTCGTCGCCCGGCGTGTTGCCGCTGGTGACCGTGCCCTGCGTGGTAGTGACCGAGCCCACTACCAGGGAGGTGTTGCGCGGCGCAAAGTCCGTGAAGGTTACGTTGGTCAGGCTGACGTTGCCCGTATTGACAATGTCTACCGTGTACTGGATGGTGTCCCCAGGCGAGGGGCGCCCGTTGCCATCGCTGTCTATGGCAAGGCTGTCTGTCTTGCTCACCTCGACGCCGGGGGCGGTGACCTGGAAGAGGACTGTGGCACTGCTCGGCGCGACGGGGACGCCATTTTTGTCATCCGCATTGGCCGTTGCCACGTTGGCGCTGAAACCAGGGATCGTGCTGGCGTCGGCCTCGAAGGTAGCCTGGACGCGGAATTCCTCGCCCACAGCCAGATCTCCGACCAGCCAGGCCAGGTTGCCAGGGTTTACCACATCGGGCGGGGGGGTGGCAGAGATGAAGGTCAGCACGTTGGGGTCGAAGGTGTCTTCCAGCAGCACATCGCGGAACAGTTGCTGGCTGTCGTTTCGCACCACCAGTTCAAAGACCACCGGATCGTCCACGGCGATGGGCGTGGGGGAGATCAAGGTTTTCTCCACAGTCAGCCCGGAGATGGCGATCACGGAGGCCGTGCTGCTCGCTGTCGGGGCGACCCCGCCGATAATGTCTGTGGCCCCCTCGACCGTGGCTGTATTGGCGGCCTGCCCACAATCATCAATGACGATGAAGGTGACTGTCACACTCGTGCTGGCGCCGGGCGTGAGGTTGCCCGTCACGCGCGTCAGGTCGTCCCACACGATGCGCTGGTTAAAGGGGTCCACGCGGTCCGGCGCGGGCGCGGCGGATTGAAACTGGAGACAGGTAAAGCTTGTCTCGTCCCGCAGGGGCAGGGTATCAAGGGTAGTGGTGCCATTGTTGGTGAGGCCTATGGTAAAGGTCACCTGCTCGCCCAGGGCCGCGGTGCCATCGAGCGGGCTGCTCAAACTCTTGCTCACCGAGATGGAGGCGGCATCGGGTGCCGCGGCGTTGGAGCCGCCGACGAACCAGATCAAGATGGCCAAGCCAGCCAGTAAACTCAAAGACAGCCGCGGCAATCGGCGGATGGTTGAAAGAAACGAAAAAGGGGTCACTGGTTCCTCCAAGGAGTGGTACGCCGAAAATAGGCGAGGGGTGTTAGCAGAATAAAGGTCACGATGAGGACAAAACGTGCAGGGGATGGTGCATGGGATTGCCACACATGGGCCAGCGCTACAGCAGTGGGCGCGGGCGGCTCGACAGGAATCGGGCCTGCAATCAGGCCACTGGGCACAAATTCCAACTGGTACCGATAATCGTCCGGCTGCAGGGCTGGGTCAAGAAACTCATAGCGTGCGCCGCCGCCGGGGGCCGCCTCGGATGGGATGGGGCGCTCCGTTAGGCGCACGAACGCGCCCCCATCGCCCAGGGCGCGCCACAGGTGGAAGCCGTCATTGTTTGGTTCAACAGTGGTTTCCCACGTTACCAAAATTCCTTCCGGCTGCCAGGCAGCGGTAAACACGCTGAGCGGCACCTCGGTGGGGGCCAGAAAACCAAAATTGACCTGGAGGTTGCGCTGGCCCGCCTGCAGCACGACAGTCACGCTGCTGGGCGAGGTGAGCACGTAGCCGGGCACGGTCTGCGCTGTCACCGTGTAGGTGCCGGGGGGCAGGTCGTACTTGACATAACTTCCGCTGCTAACAAGCTGGGCGACGATGGTGCCCTGGCTGTTGCGGATCGTGATGGGGACCCCCGCCACCAGGGCGTTCTCGTTCGGGTCGCGGATGCCGTCGCCATCGGTATCCACGAAGGTGATGCCACCGATGGCCCCCACCAGGATGGGGGTGACGGTGCTGTCCGCCGCCGCTGGGGTGGATGGGTCGTCCGTGGCGAGGGGTGCTAGCTGGTCCGAGGTCACGGTGCCCTGGTTCCGCACCGCCGTCGTCGCCTCCGGGAAGGGGCTCACCACCCTCACGGAAAAGGAGAGGGTGGCGGTCGCCTGCGCGGGCAGCGTGCCGAGGGCTACCTCCACCGTCGTGTTGCCCGCCGTGTTGCCGAGCACCACGCTGCCCTGGCTGCTGCTGACCGACCCCACGACGAGCGGGGCGTTCGGGTCCGGGGTGTCGGTAAAGCGCACGTTGGTGGCGGCGCTGTTGCCCCCGTTAGTGATCGTGATCTGGTAGAGCAGGGTGTCCCCTGGCGAGGGCACCCCGTCCCCGTTGCTATCGGTCAGCAGGGTAGCGCTTTTCTGGGCTGTCAGCCTCGGCGCGGAGGTCACCCCGGTGGTCGTCGGGTTGGTGCTGCCGCCAATGTCCGGGTCGTCGGTGAGCACGGTGGGTAACTGGCTGCTGCTCACCTGCCCCTGGTTGCTCACCTGGCTCACGCCCGTGGGGAAGGGGGCAACAATCGTGACGCGGAATGACACGGTGGCGCCCCCGCCGCCCCCAGGAATCGTGCCCAGGCTCACCGCTACCGTGGTGTTGCCCGTCCCGTTCCCGCTGGTGACGCTGCCCTGCGTGCTTTGCACCGAGCCGACCACGAGCCGCGTGTTGGGGTCCGGCGTGTCCGTGAAGGTGACGCCCGAGGCGGCGGCGTTGCCACTGTTGCTGATCCGAATCGTGTACAGGAGCGTGTCCCCAGGGGAGGGAACACCGTTCCCGTCCGCGTCCACGATCAGCGTGTCCTCTTTGCTGGCGTCCAACCGCGCGACGGCGGTGACAGCCGTGCCCGTTGCGTCGTTCTGCGCCAGGGTGTCCGGGTCATCGGTAAGCTGCGACGGGATTTGCGTGCTGCTGACGACCCCCTGGTTCGTGACCTGGCTGACGCCGCCGGGCAGCGGGTTGTTGATTGTCACGCGGAAAGAGATGGACACACTGCTCCCGCCGGGCAACGTGCCCAGGCTCACCGCTACCGTTGTGTTGCCCGCCGCGTTCCCGCTGGTGACTGTGCCCTGGCTGGTCGTCACCGAGCCGACGACCAGGGTCGTGTTGGCGCCGGGCACATCGCTGAAGGTCACGTTGGTGGCGGCGCTGTTGCCCGTATTGGCAATCCCGATGGTATAGAGCAGCGTGTCGCCTGGGGAGGGGACCCCATTGCCATCGGCATCGGTTGCCAGCGAGTCCCGCTTGCTGGCGCTCAGCACGGGGGCGGCGCTGATCGCCGTCGCTGTCGAGTCGGCGGCGGCAGGGGTGTCGGGGTCGTCGGTGGGGAGCGCGGGGAGTTGGCTGCTGCTGACCGTGCCCTGGTTCGTCACCTGCGTTACCCCCGCTGGCAACGGGTTGGCGACGGTGACGCGGAAGGAAAGGGTGGTGGTGCTCCCGCCGGGCAGCGTGCCGATGCTGACGGTGACGCTCGTGTTGCCCGCCGTGTTGCCCGAAGTGACGGTGCCCTGGGTGCTCTGGACCGAGCCGACCACCAGGGTCGTGTTGGCGCCGGGCAGGTCGGTAAAGACAACGTTGGTGGCGGCGCTGTTGCCCGTATTGGCAATCCCGATCGTGTACAGCAGGGTGTCGCCGGGCGAGGGGAGCCCGTTCCCATCGGCATCGGTTGCCAGCGAGTCGCGCTTGCTTGCGCTCAGCAGGGGGGCAGCGGTCACCGATGTCGCTGTCGAGTCGGCAGCGGCAGGGGTGTCCGGGTCGTTGGTCAACAGCGTGGGCAGCTGGCTGCTGGTGACGCTTCCCTGATTCGTCACCTGGGTCACCCCCGCCGGCAGCGGGGTGTTGATGGTGACCCGAAAGGAGAGGGTGGCGGTGCTGCGCCCGGCCACCGTGCCCAGCGACACGCCCACGCTCGTGTTGCCCGCCGTGTTGCCGCTCGTGATGGTGCCCTGGCTCGTCGTCACCGAGCCGACCACCAGCGTCGTGTTAGCGCCGGGCACATCGGCGAAGACAACGTTGGTTGCCGCCGTGTTGCCCGTGTTGGCGATCTCGATGGTGTACAGCAGGGTGTCGCCGGGGGAGGGGACGCCGTTGCTGTCCGCATCGGTCAGCAGCGAGTCCCGCTTGCTCGCGCTGAGGAGGGGGGCCGCTGTCACCGTGGTGACTGTGGCATCGCGCAGGGTGGTGGTGGCGGGGTCATCGGTCAGCAGGGTCGGTAGCTGGCTGCTGCTCACGCTCCCCTGGTTCGATACCTGCGTCACGCCCGCCGGCAGGGGGTCCACGATGAGCACCTGGAAGGTAATCGTGGCGCTCTGCCCCGCTGCTATCTGCCCCAGCGTCACCGCTACGCTCCGATCCCCCGATCCGTTGCCGCTTGTAATCGTGCCCTGGCTGGTAGACACCGAGCCGAACCGGATGGCCAGGTTGGCGTCAATCGGGTCGGTGAAGAGCACGTTGGTTGCTGCCGTGTTGCCCGAGTTGTTGATCACAATCGTGTACAGCAGGGTGTCGCCCGGCGAGGGGACGCCGTTCGCGTCGCTGTCGGTGGCAAGGGTGGCGCGCTTGCTGGCGTTCAGCACGGGCGCGGCGGTGACGGCGGTGACTGTGGGGTCGCTGCTCCCCGCGAAGTCTGGGTCATCGGTGAGGAAGGTGGCACTGCCGGCACTGCTGACGCTGCCCTGGTTGGTCACCTGGGTGACGCCCGTGGGGAGCGGGCTGGCAACGCGCGCCCGGAAGCGTATGGTCGCGCTTGCCCCCCCGCCGGCCAACGTCCCGACACTGACGCTCACGCTCGTGTTGCCGCTCGTGTTGCCGCTCGTGATCGTGCCCTGCGTGGTCGTCACGGAGCCGACCACCAGCGACAGATTCGTGCCCGGCGTGTCGTTGAAGACGATGCTCGTGGCGCCCGTCGTGCCCGTGTTCACCAGCGTGATGGCGTACTCGATCGTGTCGCCGGGGGAGGGGACGCCGTTGCTGTCCGCGTCAATCGCCAGCGTGTCCACCTTGCTGGCGCGCAGCAGCGGCGCCGCCGTGATCGTCGTGATTGTCGGGTCGGCATTGCCCGCCACCGCAGGGTTGTCGGTCAGCACCGATGCCGTCTCGTTGCTGGTCACGCTGCCCTGGTTCGACACCTGGGTCACGCCCACCGGCACCGGGCTGTTGATGCGCACATCGAAGGTGATGATGGCACTGCTGCCCCCGACGATGTTGCCGATCTTGACCTCGACCGTCGGGTTGCCCGCCGTGTTCCCCAACACCACCACGCCCGCCGTGGTGGTCACCGAGCCGACCACCAGCGTCGTGTTCGCGTCGGGCACATCGGTGAAGACGACCCCCGTCGCCGCCTCGTTGCCTGTGTTGGAAACCGTGATCGAGTAGCGCAGGGTGTCGCCGGGGGAGGGGGTGCCGTTGCCGTCCGCGTCGGTCACCAGGGTCGCCGTCTTCGGCGCGCTCAGGATCGTCGCGGTAACGGTGGTGGGATCGCTCGACGTGTTGTTGGCGCTGTTCGTGTCATTGGCGTTGCTGACGGTCGCCGTGTTGGTCACCGCAGGGTACGCCGCCTGCCCGACCGCCACCTGCAGAGTGATGGGGGGCAGGGCGGTCGCCGCCGCGACAGGGCCGGGGTTGGTGCAGGTCACCACCTGCCCGCTGATCGTGCAACTCCAAGTGCTACCGCTGGCGGCGGTCGGCGTCAGCCCGGTGGGCAGCGTGTCTCGCACCGTGACGACCCCAGTGATGCTGGAGGTGCCCGAGTTCGTCACCTCGATCGTGTAGGTGCGGCTGTCATTAACCTTGAAATTGCCCGTGTGGCGCTTCAGGATGCTCAGGTCGCGCGTTGGCTGGGCGACGATCGTCAAGCTGTTCTGGACGGCCTGACTAGGGAAGTACGTCCACAGGTCCAGCCCCTTCGTGTCCCCAAAGCCGCTGCCCGTGCTGTTGCCGAAGGCGCGCTGCGTGCCAGCGCTGTTGAAGCCTGTGGTCGGGTCGCTGAAGGGGATCGTGGGGGGTGCGTTGCCCGCCAGCACCACCCCCGGTGTGCCCACCAGCGTCCCGTTCAGCGTGCGGTAGCCGCGATCATCGTAGAAGGCTGTGGTGCAACTGCTGAAGGGGCAGGTGCCGCCCGGCGGGTTGAGCAGGCGGAGCGTTGGCCCGCCCTCGCGGCTGTTTTCCACATCCAGCAGCGGAAAGTGGTACTCCCCAGCGTGGAACTCGATCAGATAAGAGTAGGTGCCATTCGGGAAGGCTGTGCCATCGTTGGCCAGCCCGTTCCA
Organism: uncultured Chloroflexia bacterium; assembly: GCA_963721895.1. Lineage (GTDB taxonomy): Bacteria > Chloroflexota > Anaerolineae > Ardenticatenales > Ardenticatenaceae > CAVRLZ01. The sequence continues at coordinate 68,775 of CAVRLZ010000036.1, forward strand.
ATAAAGGGTAGTCGTCCCGCCGATGGTCTCGCTCCGCAGCACGCGGTTGTTCGGGTTGCCCGGATCAAAGCTCGTGCCGTCGCGGCTGATGACGACCTCCCCGATGCCCCCGATGTTGCCGTTGTAGCGGAAGGTGCCCCCTATCGAGCGATAGGCGGCGGTGCCGCCTGCTGACCCTTGAAAGGAAACGTTGCTCAGGCCGGGTGGCTGAGGAATCGGCAGGATGGTAGGCGGCAGGGTGGGGTCGGGCTGATTGATGAACAGCGATGCGGTGGGGAGCCCCAGCGTCACGCCGCCGCGCGGGTCCGTGAGCTGGCTGGTCGTGGCAACCAGATCGTGGTAAAGCGGCGTGGTGCCATCGCTGTCATAGAAACCTACATCGTTTCCATAGATGATAAAGCCGAACGGGTCCATCCCGCGCAGGTCAATGGCATACTGGAATCCGTCATCGGTCACCGCGTAAAACGTGGAGTAGATGCGGAACGCATCGCCATTGCCGCCGGTCAGGGCGGCCAGGTAGTCCACGAACACGCGCCCCGATGCATCCTGCGTGGCGGTGGCACTGGCCCGCACGGTCACATCCCACATCGAGACGCCGTTGTTCTGCGTGGCTGTGATGTTCGGGGCTGCTATCGTGCCGGGGTCCCCGTCGCGGTCACTCGTGGCGCCGTCCGGCCCGTAAAAGGCCACCCAGTGGATCCCCGTCTCCTGGGCGGTGTAGGTGCACGGGTCATAGCCGCCACTGCTGGGCAGGGGCCCCGCCAGTTCCTTAGCGCGCGTGTCGAGGCGGCCCTTCGTGGGCTGAGAGGTCGCGCAGCGGAAAGTGGCGGTGGGGAGAGGCTGCTGCTGCGATTCCGCGAAGGTGTTGATGATGCCGGGGCGGTACAACACAATGTCCCCGCTTCCCACCCCCATCGCGCTGGAACCCAGGTTGATCACCTCCCCCGCACGGGCATATACCTGAACGAAGGTGCGACGGCGCAGAAGGTTGCCGTACAGGCTGGTGCGCCACTCCAGCAGGTAGCGCTTGCCCCCATTGGCGACCAGCGTGCGGCTCCCCTCGGCATGGACGGGGGCCTGCGCCAGGAAAGGCAAACAGAAGCCGAGAAGGAGCAACGCAACTCGGACGCACCTGGCTAACTTGGTGCCTCGTCTGGCTATACGGGAAAGCAACGCCAACTAGCCTCGAAGTGGAGTGCGAAGATTCTAGCTTAGAGAGAAAACAGATAGGGGAGCAAGAAGCACGCTTGACCGCCTGTTTGGACTGCCAGGATGGCATGCTTCACATGCGCTACCAGGCTGTAGCCTGTATGGGACGGGGTTACAGAATGATGAGGGTATCGCGAGTTGCGGGACCGTGCCCGTTGGTACAGAAACCCACCAATCCATGACATATGGACGGTCAATCCGCCTCTGAGCTTCTCGTTTTGCCCCCAATGGCACCCTACCTCGATCCGCAGAAATATGGTAGTGAGCGGTACAGCTTTTCTATGTGATAGAGCAAATATAACACACGAAAACAAGAGTATCAAGATACTCTCTTGCCACCTAGGCGTTATTTGAATCGGAAAGCCGCCAGGCCCTCCTGGTCGGGCGCGCGGCCGAAGGCGGGGGAAGCGGGGCGCGGCAGGGGTAGGGTGGCTGCCACGCCCCGCAGCGGCCGCTACCTGCGGAAACGGAACGCCACGCCTAGCCCCGCCAGGGCCAGCAGCCCCAGCTACCCCTATCTGTGCCAACGGCAGGCTGTCCTCGATGGTGAGCGCGGACAGTTCGACGGCGGTCGGTGCCAGCGACAGGTCCACCCATACCAGACGATGGTCAGAACTGGGGAACGGGAAGGTGCCGACGAGGTAGAAGTAGGGATCGTCGCTCCGTGGCCAGAAGACCTCAGCCGTCTCGATGTCCAACGTGAGGGAGGGTAGAACGTAGTCCGCTCGCAGGTTGCCGGGCCCGGGCGTATCCTGGAAGTCAGCCGTGTCGTGGGCGGGGTCGCTCTCATGGTTCGCGTTGGCCCCCCCCTGCAGGGCCGACTGCTCCACCGCGCCCGCGCTCGTGGGCGTCATGCTCGTGTTCACCAGGGGGCTATCGAGCAGTTGGTTGATGGCGTCTGGGAGGCTGTCCCCATCGAGCGGGTCCGAATTCTGATCCCCCGCCACAACGAAGGAAGCGCCACTCGGCCAACCCGCCCGTCTGCCCTGCATCATCATAGATGTAGTCGCCCGCCCCCGGTGGTGATGTAATCCACCCAGAAGCGAATCTCGTCCGAGTTGCGTCGCCCGTTGCGATCCTCGGGCCCATCGAATACGGGGGGCGTCGGGTGGCTTGCCAGCAGATGGATGATCGGTTCCCTCCACCTCGACGGGCAGATCCCAGTGGCTTTTTGAGGAAAGGCGCACCACCTCGAGCTCCTCGGGCGAGTACCACGATTCATTGGTGTTGGGGTCCACGGGCAGCAGGGCCCCCGGCATGTCCTGCCATCGGAAGCTCTGGAAGGTCCGCACCTCGTCGGTCACAATCGGAAACTTCGAGTAGACCACCATCCCGTACTGGCCCGGGAAGAAGCCGAAGCCCAACGCATCGTCCGGTCCGCCCACCGACCCGTCATTGTTCAAGTCATAGCCGGAGGGGATACCGGTGTTGGAGGGGGCCGTGAACGCATAGGGGTAGCTCACGGGCGGCGCCCCGTTCTGGCTCACCTCCAGATAATTTTCGCGGAACAGATCAGCGGCTTGATGCGCCTCGTCATAATCAAACTCGTTGATGAGGAGCACATCCGGGTTGCTGCGCTGGACAATCTCGGCAATCGTCTGCGCCTGCTCGTTGTCCGGCGTGGAAAGATCGGTGACCAGTTGGCCCTCGCTGCTCCGATTCAGCGACGCATTGAAGGTGGCGAACCGCCAGGGGGGCACGGCGGGCGCCTCGCGCCTGGGCCCGAGCGGCGGGGGTGCCGGCGGGCAAAAGTACTAGCAGCAGTAGGCCGAGCAGCAGGAGTCGTCGCAAGCGTGCGGTGGGCATAGCAATTCCTTTCGTGGGTCCAACGAGGGAAACGGGAGGGGTAGGCCCCATTATAACGTGTGACACGTGAAGGGCACGTTAAGGCGCGTTGCCGCCGCCCGCGCAGGGGCCCGATCGTACCGAACTCGGCTGAAACAGAAAAGGGATGGACGAGGAGGAAGCCGCAAGAAAGAGGATCAAAGGGCGACCGAGCGTCAGTGGCGTCCAGCGGGTGGAGCCGATCGCTATGCCTACACTCTCAATACCCTGTCAACTATTCCGACCCAGGTGGTTACGTAAGCGAAAGTTTTCACCGCGGATGAGCAGCACGCGCTGCTCGTGCAGTGCCACCCGCGCTAGGCGCTTCAGGGTTTCCTTGCGATAAAGACTATAGTGTCATGGTCGGCTGTTACGTCGGCATCGGTCCAGTCGCCTTTTTCCGCCTCAATGGCAAAGCCAGCTTTCTCGAGTAACAGGCGCACTTCATTGGAAAGTAGTAATTGGAGATGAGCGTGTAGGTTTCATCCTCTATGACGCGCCCATCCTTGAACAACAGGGCGCGCATCTCGCCCGTTGTCTGCTGCTCCAGGGAGTTCACTGCCACAAGCCGGTAGTGAAGACCATAGTCCTGACCTTCAGCCGGGGGTGTGGTAATGCTTTCCGGCCAGGGGTTGGGCAGGTTGTCTTGGGCTTCCCTCTGCCATAGGGGCCAGAGATCGTCCTCTGAGTGGGGCAACACCACATCGAATACGAGCACCCCGCCCGGCGCCAGGTGCTGATGAAACCGTTGCAGGGCGATGAAATCTTGAGCGCGGCTGACGCCAACGCCGAAAACGCCACAAGCCACAATTGTTTGATACGCACGGGGCAACTCGAGTTGATGGACTGCCTGCCGGTATAACCGCGGCGCGAACCCTTCCCGCTCAGCAGCCAGTTGGCAATAGGCGAGCATGTCTTCTGAGACATCACAACCGTCCACATCCAGGCCAGCACGCAAAAACGGGATGAGGAGCCGACCCGTGCCACAACCAGCATCCAACGCTGGTTGCCCATACCGTTCGATCATCCGTTGATAGAAGGCGATTTCAGGGCCAGTGGTATTGTTCTCGGCCCAATAGCGAGCTACCAAGCCATAATGCCATGTTTGACCTGCTTCGTTCATCTCATACCTCCATTTGTGACCACTAAACTGAAAACACTTTGAAACCCAGAGTTTTCCCTTTCCTCGGAGGGGCGGGCAAAGAGGCGTCCAACAGGTGGGGCAGGCGGCGGGGCGTATGCTATCGCGGGTGAGCACCTCCGGTGGTGGCACCCAGATGCCCACCAAGCCCCGCCGCCTGCAGTTGCGCCAGGGCTGGTTTTTTCACCCAGAGGGTACCCGTTCATGACCTGGGCACGGGTGATGAGCTTGATGTGCGGGGGATGGAGGACGGTGACGGAGTGGACGTGGGGTTCGAGTAGGTCGTGGACCTCCCAAGTGTTGCTGGTCATCTCCACCACCACCGCGTCCTGCTCGGTCAACTGCTGCTTGAGCCACCTGGGGAAGTGCTGAACTCGAGGCGGAAGCGGCCTAAGAGCCCCTCCTTACCGGCCGCCAGTGGCGACGAGGTACGACTGGTGGATGTCCAGTGGAGCTAATGCGACTTGGGCTGACGAACCAGGGCCCAAACATGTAAATTGCTTTTCGGCACAACCCCATCGCTGGCAACTACAAATCCATGTTTTTGATAGAACGGTAAGTTAGACTCGTTATGTGTCTCCAGATAACACGGCTGACCAGCGGCATCTGCCCGTGCAAGCACCGACTGGAGAAGCGTTCCACCGAGTCCTTTTCCCTGCCGGGAAGGCTCAACCGCCAACCCCCACAGATACCAATGCGGTGTCGCAGCGAATTGTTGGTGCAGGCGATCGGTGTAGGTCATGACATCATTTAAGCGCTGAAACCCTTCCCAACCCATCTTGAGCGGCATGGGGAGCAATCCCGTTCGTAGCATTCCAGCTAATGAAGGGGAAGTCTTGCCGGGTGTCAGCCAGCAGGCAACACCTTCGAGCAACGGAGATGTCCAGATTTCCCCATACAAGGAGCAATACTTGATGAGGATGCCAAACAACGCGGGTGTGAGCCGTGCGCGTTTCGCGCGATCGGGGGCTAAGTGTTTCATGAAGGGGTCATCGAGAAAGGCTCTCCCCATGACTGCGATGGCTGGTTCGAGTTGATCTTGGGTCAAACGGACAGGTTGAATTGGCTCTGTCATGGCTGCTTCCAGGGCGCTATAGCAATGCCAAAGTTGAAGGAGATGCCGCCTAACGGCCCCTGGGGTTCCGCGGCGCGCGGCCTCGCCTACCATCCCCCACTGCCGCTTGCCATTGCTGAGTGGCACGCAATCTAGATTCGGTCGCGCTCATCAGGCGGGTCCACATCAGGCACTTTCGCCATCGCCGCCAAAAACCGAGCGCGATCACCGCGCTCCGCCCGTTCCGCTAGGTACGTCTCGGTCGCAATGGCCGCCGCTTTCTCCGCCATGGCCAGCGTGACAAATTGTTCGAACGACATCCCTTCCTGTCGTACGATAGAATCCACGGTTCTGTGCAATGAGTCGGGAATCTCGATGTTAATCATTCTCATGCCAGCTCTCCGATCTGTACCAGAAACTCACGCGGCGTGACAAGCTTAATCCCGAATCGCTCACTGCCGCGAAAGTGGCGTGGGTTAAAGGTTACAAGGTACGACGCGCCGGCTGCCACGGCAAGTTCTAACACCATATCATCGCCGGGGTCTGACAGGAAGGGCCGCCACGAAGAAGATACGCCGCCGATGGGACACCGCACAGACGTAGTCCACAATATCATCCACATCCTGTTCGGTCAACGGTATCTCATCCAGCATCCGTTTGGCGACTGCCTCATATTCAGCGACCAAGGGCACGAGACGTTGGTATGGAAGAGCTCACTGCCCGACAGCATTAGCAAGCGGTAGAGCTGCGCCACGCTGCGAGCGTAGCGCGGCAATGAAAGCGCTGGTATCAATCACAATCTGCGGTGGCATCACATCCGAAGTATATGACTAGCTACCGCTCGCGTCAACATGGTCAGGACGATCTTACTTGACAGGTCACCGCCCAACCGAATGATCTGGGGTTCGACGACGTGCGGCCCTGCCTACCACCCCCTGCCGCAGCAGCAAAGGTGCGCCGATCACCACCCTCGTGACCAAAGGGGGCGCATCCGTTGCAACCCCTTGTTTTATGCTGCTTCGTTTATAAAGTTTCTTAATCCTCTGCTGGCTTAGACCAATTACGGCTGAGAGGCTTGCAATACAACCGTGATCCTCGGCTACGCAATGCACGGTGCTGGACCGGAATTGGTATGGAAAGAAGGATGTCGTGCCTGGATTTCTTTCCCCAAGGACATAAAGCGGCCGCGGGCTGGTGGACGGGATGGCCGAGGCGCCCGCCCTCATTCTCCTGTCGCCGCTCAGCTTCTGGAGCGGCATGGCCCTGCTACGGGCCTGCTTGCCGACCACCATCACCCGCAACTCGGCACCCCCCTGCTAGCTGAAGAGCGGGACGAGGGCCAGCGCAGGACATTCAGGTCACGGGAGTGAAGGTGCGATTCGTTGTTCGATTGGCGCGATGAGCCACTGTGTTGAGATCGCTGTGATCCATGCTCGCCCTGAGCCTATTCGGCTGAACGACCGCAGGGGAGCAGCGTGCGGCTTGCTGGATGGTGTAATCAACCCTGACGGGTGCGGAGATCAAGCCGCCTGCTGTGATCGGTTAGGTATCCCCCTGCCGCTGTCACGTGGGGGCGACCCATTATCAGCGCGGCATGATCCGTGCTAAACTGTGGCTGGTTCCACCCCTGCTTGACCCTTGCAGTGGGGGTTGCAGTTTCTACCTGCTGCAACGAAAGCGAAGTGAATGAGTGTACGCATCGAAGTCAAAGCGCGGCGGGAGCACGGGGCGTCGCCGCTAATCAGCGCGGCCCATACCCTCGGCTTCTCCAAGGTCCGGCGTATCCACGCCCGAACCCTATATTTTCTCTCCGAGCACCCTGGCGCAGAGACCCTTCAACGGCTCTGCGCCGTTCTTTTGGCCGACCCGGTGACGGAGGAGGCCCATTGGGGCGATAGCGGTGACGACCCCCACGCCGACACCCATCAGGTGGAGGTAGCCTTTCGCCCCGGGGTGACGGACGTGGCAGCCCGCGAACTGGAGCGCAGCATCCGGGAAATGGGCCTGCCCCCCCTTCGGGTCGCCACGGGCATCCGCTACCTGATCGAGGGGGAGCTCGCGCAGGAAGAGCTACGCGCCCTGGCGCGGCGCCTGCTCAGCAATGCCACCATCCAGCACTTCCGCCTGGGGCCCATCGCCCCTACCTTCGCGCAGGAGGCGAGCCCGGACGCCACCGTGGAGCGCGTGTCCCTGGATGGGCTTTCCGACAGCGAGTTGGTGGCCCTCAGCCAACGGCGCCTCCTCTCGCTCGATCGCGACGAGATGCGCGCCATCCGCGACCACTTTGCCACGCAGGGGCGACCCCCCACCGACGCCGAGCTGGAGACGCTGGCGCAGACCTGGTCCGAGCACTGCGCCCACAAGACCTTCCGGGCCCGGATCGACCTCACGCCACGAGGCGGCCGACGGGCGCCGTGGTCGACGAGGACACCATCGACGGGTTGCTGGCCAGCTACCTGCGGGCGGCCACCGAGCCTGTGGCCGCCCGTGGGTGCGCTCGGCCTTCGTGGACAACGCCGGCATCGTCGCCTTCGACGCAGTTCAGGGACCTGGCCATCAAGGTCGAGACCCACAACCACCCCTCGGCCCTCGAGCCCTTCGGCGGGGCCAACACCGGCGTCGGTGGCGTGGTCCGCGACGTGATCGGCGTGTCGGCCCGGCCCATCGCCACCCTCGACGTGCTCTGCTTCGGCCCGCCGACCTGGCCCTCGACCAGGTGCCCGACGGGGTGCTGCACCCCGCCGGATGGCCGCCGGCGTGGTGGCCGGCATCGGCGACTACGGCAACAAGCTCGGCCTGCCCACCGTCGCCGGGGCCGTGGTCTACCACCCCGGCTACCTGGGCAACCCCCTGGTGTTCTGCGGCGCGTCGGCATGCTGCCCCGCGGCAGCACCCGACCGGCCCCGCGGTCGGCGACCTGCGTCGTGGTGCTCGGCGGCCGCACCGGGCGCGACGGCATCCACGGGGCCACCTTCTCCTCGGCCGAGCTGGCCGTCGACACCGCGCAACGTGGCCGGCACCGCCGTGCAGATCGGCGACCCGATCACCGAGAAGGGGGTCATGGAGCTGATCTGCGAGGCCCGCGACGCCGGGCTGTACAGGGCGATCACCGACTGCGGCGCCGGCGGGTCTGTCCTCCGCCGTCGGCGAGATGGCGCCGACCCTCGGCGCGGACGTCGACCTGCGCGCGTCCCCCTCAAGTACCCGGGCCTGCGCCCGTGGGAGGTGTGGCTGTCCGAGGCCCAGGAGCGCATGGTGCTGGCCGTGCCCGCCGAGCACGCTCGCCGCCCTGCAGGCGCTGGGCGGCGCTGGGGGTGCGAGGTGCAGCGACCTCGGCGCGCTTCACCGGCGACGGGCGCCTGCGTCGTCCACCACGGGGCCGTCACCCGTCGTCGACCTGCCGATGGACTTCGTCCACGACGGCTGCCCCGCCGCGCAGCTCGACGCCACCTGGCAGCACGCCCGCCGCCGCCGCCGACCACCGGCCGCCTCGGTGCGGCCCCGGCCCCGACGCGACGCCCTGCTCGCCCTGCTGGCCGAGCCGACGTCGCCTCCAAGGGCGGCCATCGTGCGCACCTTCGACCACGAGGTGCGGGGCGGCACGCGTGGTGCGCCCCTGGTGCGGCCCCGAGGCCGACGGCCCGTCCGACGGCGCCGTGCTCGTCCCGCTCGAGTGCTGGCCGACGGCCGGGCCCTTGCCCTGGGACTGGGCATCAACCCCCGCTACGGCCGGCTCGACCCGTACCGCATGGCGCTGGCCGCCGTCGACGAGGCGGTCCGCAACGCTGGTCGCGGCCGGCGCCGATCCCGATCGCGTCGCCCTGCTCGACAACTTCTGCTGGGGCAACCCCACCCTGGCGGACCGTCTCGGCTCGCTGGTGCGGGCCTGCCAGGGCTGCCACGACGCGGCCATGGCCTCCGTGCCCCGTTCGTGTCGGGCAAGGACAGCCTGTACAACGAGTTCGACGGGCCCCGATCCCCGGCACGCTGCTCATCACCGGCTGGGCGTCGTCCCGGACCGCCCACCGGGTGGCCACGCCGACCTCAGGCCGCCGGCGACCTCTCTTCCTGGTGGGCGAGACCGCGCGCCGAGCTGGGCGGCTCCCTGCTCTACCGCGCACCTCGGGCTCGGCGGGACGGCGAGGTGCCCGACCTGCCCGACGGCGGCCCTGGCCCGCTACCGGGCCGCTGCACCGGGCGATCCGGCAGGCCTGGTGCGCGGCGCCCACGATCCCAGCGAGGGGGGGCTGGCCGTGGCGCTGGCGGAGTTGGCGCTCGCCGGGCGGCTGGGGGCGCGGGTCGCCGTCCCGACGCTGCCAACGCCGCGCTCCGCCCCGCCAGTTCTGTTCAGCGAGATCATCGGGCGCTGGTGGTGCAGGTGCGCCCCCGAGGACGCCGCCGGCTCCGAGGCCGCGCACTGTGCGGGCGAGCCGCTACCTTCGGCTGGGCGAGGTCGTCGCGGCGCCCGTCTCCCCATCGCCTGCGGGGACCAGCCCGCTCATCGACCTTGCGCTGGCAGCGCTGTCGCCGCCTGGACACCCCACACGGCGCCGCCGCAGGCGGCCGGGTAAGAGCATGACCGCAACGCCGATCGGTTTGATTCTCCACGCACCGGGCACGAACCGCGACGGCGAGGCGGCCGGGCGCCGTCGCGCTCGCCGGCGCCGAGGCCGAGATCGTCCCGTCGCCACCGCGCGCCGATCGATCCGCCTTCGACAGCGCCGGCGCTCGTGCTGCCGGGCGGCTTCTCCTACGGCGACGCGCTCGGCGCCGGCAGCCGCTGGGCGCTGGAGATCGGAGCGCTGGCGGCCACGACGGCTTCGCCGAGTTCGGTGGCCGCCGGGCGGCGCGTGCTCGGCATCTGCAACGGCTTCCAGGCGCTCGTCCGGGCCGGGCTGCTGCCCGGCCAGCGGCGACGAGCCGGGCGCGGCGTCGCCAGCGCGGTCACCCTGACCACCAACGCCGGCGGTCGCTTCGTGTGCCGGTGGGTGACCCTGCGCGCGGAGGCCAACGCCGCGCCGCTGCCTGCGGCATCGACGAGCTCGCCTGCCCGGTCGCCCACGGCGAGGGCCGCTTCGCCGTGCGCGAGCGGCGACGCCGCGGGCGCTGGAAGCGGACGGGCCTGGTCGCCCTGCGCTACGTGGACCGTGCCGGCAGCGCGGCGGGGGCCCTACCCGCAACCCCAACGGCTCGGCGCGCCGACATCGCCGGCCTGTGCGACGCACACCGGCAACGTGCTGGGGCCTGATGCCCCATCCCGAGGACCACCTGACCGCCGAGCCAGAACCCTTCCCCGACGCGTCCCGGCCGCCTCGGTCTGGCCCTGTTCGAGGCGTTCGTGGCCCGTGCTGGACACCGAGCACACTGACCTCCGCGGCACCTTCGCGGGCGGCCTCGCCCTCGAGCGGGGCAAGGTGCGGGACATCTACCGCCTGGGCGACGAGCTGGTGCTCGTGGCCACCGACCGGTTGTCGGCCTTCGACCGGGTCCTCGGGCTGTGCCCTACAAGGGCGCAGCTGCTCAACCGCTCGCCGCCTGGTGGTTCGAGCAGACTCGGCCGACCTCGTCCCCCACCACCTGCTGGCGCGTGCCCGATCCCGAACGTGACGGTGGCCGCGCGGTGCCGCCCCTGCCCGGTCGAGGTGGTCGTGCGGGGCTACCTGACCGGCGTGACGTCGACCTCGTTGTGGCCCCGCTACCAGCCGGGCGAGCGGGAGCTCTACGGGCTGCGGCTGCCGGACGGGCTCTCCTTCAACGACCCCCTGCCCGGCCCCATCATCACCCCCACCACCAAGGCCGCCGGCCGGCCGGCACGACGAGCCGCTGACCGCGCCGAGGTGGTGCGCCGGGGCCTGGTCGCCCGCCGACGCGGTGGGACGCAGGTCGCAGCAGGCGGCGCTGGCCCTGTTCGCGCGGGGGCGAGCTCGCCGCGGCGGGCGGCCTGACCCTGGTGGACACCAAGTACGAGTTCGGGCTCGACGACGACGGGCAGCTGATGCTCATCGACGAGGTCCACACCCCCGACTCCAGCCGGTTCTGGCGGGCGGAGAGTTTGGAGGCGCGGCGCAGGGCGGGCGAGGAGCCTGACAACCTCGACAAGGAGCTGGTGCGCGCTGGTACGCCGCGCAGGGCTACCGCGGCGACGGGCACGCCCCCGCCCTGCCCGATGACGCTGGCCGTCGCGGTGGCGGACGCGCTACATCGAGGTGCTACGAGCGGCTCACCGGCCGCCCCTTCGTACCACGGAGAGCCCGACCACGGCGCGGGCCGGAACGTCGCCGCTGCCTGGATGGGCGCGAGCGGCCGTCGCGTGAGCCCTACGCGGCGGTGAAAGAAAAGGGCGACAGATGGGGACGCACAACAGCCCCTCGTCGGGGTGATCATGGGCAGCGCTCGGACTGGGCCACCATGCGGCGGGCCGCGGAGACGCTCGCCCGCTTTGGCGTGGCCTACGAGGCCGAGGTCGTGTCGGCCCACCGCACGCCCGGACCGGATGGTCGACTACGCCGGCGGCGGCCGAGGGGCGGGGCCTGGAGGTGATCATCGCCGGGGCCGGGGGTGCCGCCCACCTGCCGGGCATGGTGGCGGGCCACACCCTGCTGCCCGGTGATCGGCGTGCCGGTGCGCTCCCGGGCCCTGACCGGCATGGACTCGCTGCTGTCGATCGTGCAGATGCCCGGCCGGCGTGCCGGTGGCCACCATGGCCATCGGCGAGCGCCGGCGCCACCAACGCCGCCCTGTTCGCGGTCGCCGTCCTGGGCGTCACCCGGCCCGCGCTGCGGGAGCGCTTGCGCGCCTACGGGCCGCGCCGAGCGAGGTCGCCGCCGTCCGCCTCGGAGGCCTCGCCCACTGGCGAGTGAGGGCCTGTCCCCGTCCTCGCCGGCGCGGCCACGTCGGCGTGCTCGGCACCGGTCAGCTGGGCCGGATGCTGGCGCTGGCGGCCCGCCGGATGGGCTATCGCGTGCACGTCCACGGCCCCGCGGCCGACACCCCGGCGGGCAGGTGGCGGATCGCGAGGTGGTGGCGCCGCTCGACGATCTGGCCACGGTGCAGGTCCTTCGTCGCCGCCGACGTGGGATCGTCACCGAGTTCGAGAACGTCGACACCGCGGCCCGGTCGAGGCCGCGGCGGCTGGCGCGCCCGTCTCCGGCCGCCGGTGCTGGGGATCGCCAGGACCGGGCCGCGGGAGAAGCGGTTCCTCGCCGACGCCGGACTGCCCCACCGCCGCTTCGTGTCCGGCACGAGCGCGCCGCCCTGGATGCGGCCGTGCCGACGTTCGGCTGCCCGCCGTGGTGCTGAAGACGGCGACCTCCGGCTACGACGGCAAGGGCCAGTGGGCGCTGCACGCGCCGGAGCGACGGCGGCGCCGTGCGCCGTCGGCGTCCGCGCCGTCGTCGTCGAGGAGCTGGTCGAGCTCGAGCGCAGAGATCTCGGTGGTCGTCGCCCGCGGGGCTGACGGCAGCTTGGCACCTACCCGGCCATCGAGAACCACCACCGTCACCACATCCTCGACCTGTCGGTGGCGCCCGCCCGCGTCGACCCGGCCATCGCCGCGGCAGGCCGCGGCTGGCCCGCCGGGTCGCCGACGCCCTCGACGCGGTCGGTGTGCTGTGCGTGGAGTTCTTCCTCACCGGCGGGCGAGGTGCTGGTCAACGAGATCGCGCCCCGACCGCACAACTCGGGTCATCTCACCATCGAGGCGGCAGTCACCACCCAGTTCGAGCAGCAGCTTCGCGCCGTGTGCGGTCTGCCGCTGGGGGCGTCGATCCCGTTCCGCGCCGGCGGCCATGGCCAACCTGCTCGGCGACCTGTGGGCCGGCGGGCGAGCCGGACTGGGCCGCCGCGCTGGCGGCGCCCGGCGTCACCCTGCACCTGTACGGCAAGCGGCGAGCCACGGCCGGGCCGCAAGATGGGACATCTCACCGCGGTGGCCGCAACGGTCGCCGACGCACTAGAACGGGTGGGATCGCTGCCGCCGCCTCAGCTCTGGCCCTGACGAGCGGTCCACGATCCTCGGCACTGACACGCTGCAACGAAGAGTGCGGAGTCTTCGGAATCTTCGCCCGGGCGCGGACGCCGCCCGCGCTCACCTTCTTCGCGCTGTACGCCCTGCAGCACCGCGGCCAGGAGGGCGCCGGGCATCGTCAGCTTCGACGAGGGGGTCGCCCACCTCCACAAGGGCATCGGCCTGGTCTCCCAGGTCTTCAACGAGGAGAACCTGACCACCCTGCAGGGACCAGGGCCATCGGCCACACCCGGTACTCGACCACCGGCTCGGCCACGCTGCGCAACACCCAGCCCTACGTGCTCGAGACCCTCGACGGACCGCTCGGCTTGGCCCACAACGGCAACCTGATCAACTCCCCCCAGCTGCGCCGTGAGCTGCTCGAGCGGGGCGTCGGGCTGCTCCTCCAGCTCGGACACCGAGGTGATGATCCACCTGCTCGCCGGGGCCGGCGGCCCGGGAGCGGACTGGTTCAGCCGGATCCGCGTCCTCATGGCCCGGGCCGAGGGCGCCTACACCCTGACCATCGGCACCCGCGACGCCGTCTACGGCGTGCGCGACCCGTGGGGGCTGCGTCCGCTGGTGCTGGGCGAGCTGGCCGGACGGCGGCTACGTGCTGGCGTCGGAGAGCTGCGCGCTGGCGCACCATCGGTGCCCAGCTGGTCGCCGAGATCGGGCCCGGCGAGATCGTGCGCATCGACCGGCGACGGCTACCAGATCAGTGGCCGGCGCCCCCCCCAGCGCTCGCGCTTCTGCACCTTCGAGGAGATCTACTTCGCCCGGCCCGACTCCGTGTTCCGGGGCCGGCTCGTGCACCAGACCCGCCAGGCCCTCGGCCGGCAGCTGGCCCGGGAGGCCCCGGTGCAGGGCGGTGCCGACATCGTCGTCCCCGTGCCCGACTCCGGCATCCCCCACGCCATCGGCTACGCCCAGTAGAGCGGCCTGCCCTACAGCGAGGGCCTGATCAAGAGCCGCTACATCGGCCGCACGTTCATCGAGCCCACCCCGGAGCTGCGCCGCGATCGGGTGGCCATGAAGTTCAACCCGCTGCCCGCCAACCTCGCCGGGCGGCGGGTGGTGCTGGTGGACGACTCCATCGTGCGGGGCACGACCGTCGGGCCCGTTGGTCGCCCTGCTGCGCAAGGCCGGCGCCGCCGAGGTGCACCTGCGGGTGGCGTGCCCGCCCATCGCCCACCCCTGCTTCATGGGGGTGGACATGGCCAGCCGTCGACGAGCTGATCGCCGCCAACCTGTCCGTCGAGCGAGATCGCCGAGCACATCGGCGCCGACTCGCTTGGCCTACCTCTCCATCGAGGGGATGATGGCGCGGCGCCTCGACGGCCGGGAGCGGCTCACCGTGGACGTCGATCTGCGACGACCTGCGCCCGCACACGGCTCGGTGACGCGCACGCGGGTACTGCAATGCCTGCTTCACCGGTGTCTACCCCTTCGGCACGGGGTCCCGGTCGAGATGAGCAGGGCGTCCCTTCGCCGAGGTCCTCGGCCCAGATGAGCCGATGCGGTGTCCTGGTCGTCGGCACCGGGGGGCGGGAGCACGCCCTGGCCTGGAGCCTGGCCGCAGTCGCCGCGGGTGGCCGAGGTGTGGTGCGCGCCGGGCAACGGCGGCACGCCGGGCAGACGGTGCGCAACGTCGCCATCGCCACCGACGACGTCGACGGCCTGGTGCGCCTGGCCCTGGCGCAAGCCGTCGACCTCGTCATCGATCGGGCCCGAGGTACCGCTGGTGGCCGGGGTCGTCGATGCGCTTCGCGCCGCGGGGCTCGCCACGTTCGGGCCCAGCCGCGGCGGCGCCCGGCTCGAGGGGTCCAAGGCCTACGCCAAGGACTGCCATGGCCCGTTGGGGCGTGCCCACCGCGGCGTCGGTGCACCGGTGACCGACCTCGGCCGCGGGCCTGGCCCACGCTGCGGCCGCTTCGACGCGGCCGCCGGTGGTCAAGGCCAGCGGCCTGGCGGCCGGCAAGGGCGTGCTGCGTCCCCGACAGCTGGGCCGACGCCGAGGCGGCCGTGCGCACCATCTTCGTCGAGAGGTCGCTTCGGCGACGGCGGGGCACGAGGTCGTGCTCGAGGAGCGCCTGACCGGGCCCGAGGTGTCGGTGCTGGCCATCTGCTGACGGCGCGAGCTACCGCCTGATGCTCCGCCGCCCAGGACCACAAGCGCCTGCGCGACGGCGACGAGCGGCCCGAACACCGGGGGCATGGGCGCCTTCGCCCCCGCCGCCACCCTCGACGCCGGCGATGCTGGACGACGGTGGCGCGCGCATCATGCATCGACCCGTGCTCGACGGCCTGGCGGCGCGACGGCACCCCCTTCGTGGGCGTGCTCTACGCCGGGCTGATGCTGACCGACGACGGCCCCCGGGTGCTCGAGTACAACTGCCGCTTCGGGCGACCCCGAGGCCCAGGTCATCCTGCCGCTGCTGGACAGCGACCTGGTGACGAGTTGCTGGCCTGCGTCGAGCCGGTCGGCTGGACGAGGCCCCGCTGCGGTGGCGCGACGGGGCCGCGGCCACCGTGGTGCTCGCCGCCGCCGGCTACCCCGCCGCCCCCCGCCGGGGCGACCCCATCACCGGGGTCGACGCGCGGCCGAGGCGGCCGGATGCCTCGTCTTCCACGCCGGCACCGCCGCGTGCGGGGCAGCGTGCTCACCGGCGGGCGGGCGGGTCCTGGCCGTCACCGGCGTCGGGACCGACGTCGCTGGCCGCTGCCCGGCGCAGGCCTACGCGCGGGGTCGGCGCCGGATCGAGCTTCGCAGGGTGCCAGTACCGCCGTGACATCGGCGACAGGCCGCGGCGCGCCGTACGGAGCCATGATCGAGCGAGCGTCTGTACAAGCAGGCCGGGGTCGACATCGACGCCGCCAGCCGGGCCGTGGAGCGGGATGGCGGCTGCGGTGCGGGCCACCTACACCGCCGCGGGTGCTGTCCGACGTGGGGAGCTTCGGCGGGCTGTTCTCGATGGAGGGCTGGCCCGGCCGCCCGGTCCTCGTCGCCTCGACCGACGGGGTCGGGACCAAGGTGAAGCTGGCCGCCGAGCTGGGGCGCTGGCGCGGGCATCGGCCACGACCTCGTCAACCACTGCGTCAACGACATCCTGGTGCAGGGGGCCCGGCCGCTCTTCTTCCTCGACTACGTGGCCAGCCGCCCGCCTCGATGCCTGCGGCAGGTCGTCGAGGTGGTCACCGGCATCGCCGAGGCGTGCCGCGCGGTGGGCTGCGCCCTGCTCGGCGGCGAGACGGCGGAGATGCCCGGCGTGTACGCGACGGGCGCCGTCGACGTCGCCGGCACCATCGTCGGCGTGGTCGACCGCGACGCGGCCCTGCTCCCGGCCCGGCGGCCATGGCGGCGGGCGACCATGCTGTGGGGCCTGGCCTCGCAGCGGCCCGCACACCAACGGCTACACCCTGATTCGCCGGCTGGTCGAGGGGCCGACCTGCGCACGTTTGCCGACGGCACCCCCTGGCCGATGCGCTCCTTGCCCCGCACCGCTGCTACCTGACGGAGATCGAGAGTCTCCGGGCGGCGGGCATCCCCCTGAAGGGGATGGCGCACCTGACCGGCGGCGGCTTCGTGGACAACCTGCCCCGCATCCTGCCCCCCGCGCTCGCCGCCGAGCTTTGGACGCACAGTTGGGCCATCCCCCCCCTCTTTCAATGGCTGGTGGCCACCGGCGGGCTGGCGCAGGAGGAGGCGTACCGCGTCTGGAACATGGGCATCGGCATGGTGCTTGTCGTGGGCGAGGCGGAAAGCGCCGCGCTTCGGGCGCGCCTGCCCGCCGCGCGCGTCATCGGCCAGTTGGTGGCCAGCCAGCAGCAGCCAGTGCCCGTGCGCCTCGTCGGGGCGCCGTGAGCCGCGAGCGGGCGCGGCTCGCCGTGCTCCTTTCCGGCTACGGCTCCAACTTTCAGGCGATCCTGGAAGCCATCCACTCGGGGCGCCTCGCCGCCGAGGTGGTAATCGTGGCCAGCAATCGGCAGGCCGCCCAGGGCCTGGAGCGTGCCCGCGCCGCCGCCATCCCCACGCTTTACCACCCGCTCAAGCCCTACGACGGCAGCCCGGGCCGCAGCCGTGCCGACTACGACGCCGACCTCGCCGCCCGCCTGCTTCCCTACCGCCCCGACTGGATCATCCTGGCGGGGTGGATGCACATCCTGGGCGACCCCTTCCTGCGCCATTTTCCCGAATCGCGTCGTCAACCTGCACCCCGCCTTGCCCGGCATGTTCCCCGGCACGCACGCCATCGAGCGCGCCTGGCACGCCTACCAGCGCGGCGAGATCGAAGAAACCGGCGTCATGGTCCACCTCGTCCCCGACGAGCGGGTGGACGAGGGGCCCGTGCTGGCCACCGCGCGGCTGCCCATCCTGCCCAGCGACACCCCCGAGAGCCTGGCAGAGCGCGTCCACCAGGCGGAGCACCTCCTGCTCGTGGACACGCTCGCCGCCCTCCTCCGCGAGGGTGGGGGGTAAGGCGCTGCCACACTTGGCGCCCCTTCTCTGCTATGATACTATTGCGGCCCTGTCCTATTCGTCACCGGATGGCATCGCTGGCGATGTCGTTGCGGTAGAAAAGAATCGCCCATGCGCCCATCGTCGCCGCTTCGCCCCCTCGTCGCCGCCACCCTGCCCCTGTTGCTTTTATTCGTGCTGCTCACGCTGTCTGGGCGGGGCGCTTCCATCCAGGCTGCCCCCGGGCCCGCCGTCGGGCCGCGCGCGCTCGGCGCGGCGGACGCGGGCGAGCCGGAGCCGCAGGACGAGCCGACCGACCTGGAGCAGTACGATGTCTGGATCGTGCGCGCCTTCTTCACTGACCGCCAGATGGTCAACGAGTTGGCCGCGTGGAAGGAGCCGTGGGAGGTCCACTATGACAAGGGCTTCCTGGTGGTGGATGCGACGCGGGCCGAGTACGACCGCCTCCTTGCGGCGGGCTTCCGCGTCGAGGTGGACGAGGCGCGCACCGTTGCCCTCAACCGGGTGCGCCTGCCGCTCCCGAACCAGGGGGGCGGCATCCCCGGCTTTGCCTGCTATCGCACAGTTGAAGAAACCTTTGCCACGGCGGCAGGCCCTGGCCGCCGCCTACCCGACCCTCGTCACCTGGCTGGACGTGGGCGACTCCTGGGAAAAGACGCAGAACTCCAGCGACGGCTACGATATGCGCGTGCTGAAGCTGACCAACGCCGCCATCCCCGGGCCCAAGCCCGCCTTGTTTTCCATGAGCGCCATCCACGCGCGCGAGTACACCACCGCGGAGTTGAACACGCGCTTTGCGGAGTTTCTGGTGTACAACTACGGCGTGGACCCCGACGTGACCTGGATGCTGGACCACCACGAGGTCCACCTGATGCTGCAAAGCAACCCGGACGGGCGCAAGCATGCGGAGGCGGGGCAGCTGTGGCGCAAAAACACCAACGAGAATTACTGCTCGCCCACCAGCCAGGCGCGCGGCGCCGACCTGAACCGAAACTTCGAGTTCGCCTGGGGCTGCTGCAACGGCTCCAGCGGCAGCGCAGTGCAGCGACACCTATCGCGGCCCCAGCCCTGCCTCCGAGCCGGAGGTGCAGGCGGTGCAGGACTATGTGCGCTCCATCTTCCCGGACCAGCGCGAGGATCCCCTCAACGATCCCGCGCCGCCCGATGCCACCGGCATCTTCCTCGACCTGCACAGCTACAGCGAGTTGGTGTTGTGGCCCTGGGGCTTCACCCAGCAGGTAGCGCCGAACGGGCCCGCCCTGCAAACCCTGGGGCGCAAGTTTGCCTTCTTCAACGACTACACCCCGCAGC
Source organism: uncultured Chloroflexia bacterium (assembly GCA_963721895.1). Taxonomy (GTDB): domain Bacteria; phylum Chloroflexota; class Anaerolineae; order Ardenticatenales; family Ardenticatenaceae; genus CAVRLZ01. The sequence goes on from CAVRLZ010000036.1 coordinate 87,799, forward strand.
AGGCCATCGAGCTTTACCCGACCGACGGCACGACCGATGACTTTGGCTATGGCGACCTGGGCCTTGCCGCCTATACCTTCGAGCTAGGCACCGAATTTTTCCAGGCATGCAGTACCTTCGAGAATACCATCCTGCCGGACAACCTGGAAGCCATGCTGTACGCGGTCAAGAGCGCCCGCACCCCCTATCTGACCCCTGCCGGGCCGGATGCCCTGGGCGTGGCGCTTTCCACGGCGGCGGTCGAGCCGGGCCAGTCGGTCACGCTCAGCGCCACGCTGGACGACACCCGCTTCAACAACCAGAACGGGAGCGAGCCGACGCAGCCCATCGCCGCCGCCGAGTATTACGTGGACGTGCCGCCCTGGAGCGGCGGCACCCCGATCGCCATGACCCCCGCTGATGGGCTGTTCAACAGCACGGTGGAGGGGGCAACCGCCACGGTGGACAGCACGGGGCTGAGCACCGGGCGCCACACCCTCTTCGTGCGCGGCCAGGACAGTGCGGGCAACTGGGGGGCGGTCAGTGCAGCCTTCCTGTTCATCATAGATCCCGCCGTGGCCCCCACCATCCAGGGCTACGTGCGCGAGGCGGGCACCGACGAGCCGTTGGCGGCCACCGTCTCGGCGGGGGCCCTCTTCCAGACCACGACTGATCCCGCCACCGGCTTTTACCAGTTCCAGGTTATCAGCGGCACCTACGAGCTCACCGCCTCCGCGCCGGACCATGCCCCGCAGACAGCGGGGGACGTCGTCGCGGAAAACTTTGAAATCGTGCAGCAGGATTTCTCCCTTAGCCCCGTCTGCCCGGCCTTTGCCGATGACATCGAATCCGGCAACAGTGGCTGGACCGCGCAGCAGCCCTGGGCCATCACCACCGAGGCGGCCCATAGCCCTACCCACTCGTGGACGGAAAGCCCTGGCGGGGCCTACGGCAACAACCGCAACACCATGCTCGTCTCGCCCCTGCTCGACCTGAGTGACTACCACTCCCTTACCCTAAGCTACTGGCAGATTTGCGACACCGAGAGTGGCTATGACTACTGCCGCGTCGAGGTTTCCAGCAACGGGGGCAGCAGTTGGAGCGAGGTCGCCACGTTCGACGGGCCGAGCGCGCAGTGGGAGCCCGTATCCCTTCCCGTGCCGATGCTGGACGGCCAGCCGACCGCGCGCATCCGCTTCCGCTTCACCTCGGACCAGAGCGTTGTAAGGGATGGCTGGCATGTGGATGACATCCTGCTATCGGGCGGGGGCGCCGCCTGTGGGGAGCCGCAGATTACCCCCACCGCCTCCCCGACTACGACCGCTACCCACACGGCCACCAGCACTCCAAGCATCACGGCGACGGCGAGCCGCACCCCAACCCCCACGGCAACTGTGACGGCGAGCCGCACCCCGACTGCCAGCCATACACCAACGGCCACAGCCACGGCTACCCGTACCGCCACAGGGACATTGACCGCCACCCCGACCGCCAGCCATACACCAACGGCCACGACTACGGCTACCCGTACCCCGACAGGCACGGCCACCGTCACGGGCACCGTGTCGGCGACCGCCACGGGCACGGCCACTGTCACAGGCACCGTGACGGCGACCGCCACGGGTAGCCCCGCCGCGACGGGCACGGCGACCGCCACGGGCACCCCCACCGCTACGGCTACAGGCATCGTGCCCCCCCCCCGGCACCTCTACCTGCCGCTTGTAGCGCACCCTCATCACCATTGAGCGCAGCATCGTGCGCGTGAGCGAGGCGGGCTCCCAAGCCCGCCTCGCTTGATTTCCTGGGCGAAATGGGGTATCTGTTGTTTGACAGCAACAATGAAACGCATATAGTGGTGCGCCAATCCATTTGCCCCGTCGAGCCGCATGAGTGCCGTACCGTGCAGCCCCTGGCTAGCACCTCCTCGTCATGCGCCTCATAACAACTCACCCAGTCGCTAGGTCCCATTGCCTGCTGATCGCTGACGCTCGTTCTGACTCGCCTTCCACTGCGCCACCCTCTGGTGCGGTGATAGGGCTTTGCCTGCCCATTCTTCCATCGTTGGAGGTTCCATGCGCCGCAGCCGGTTGATCCTGTTCGCCTTCCTGTGCGCCCTGCTTCTCGGCGGGTCGCTTCGTTTTGCACCCGTGACCTATGCCTCGCTTGGGTATGTGGGAAACATGTATCCCTCGGGCGGCTCGTCCAGTACGATCACCGCAGGTCAAACCTTTGATGTCTACCTGCAGGTGTGGAAGAACGGCGTGACGCCAGGGGGCGGGCAAGGGGCGGGCATCACCTGCACCCTGCACTGGGCGCAGGTAAGTTCGTTCGGTGGCTCGTGGAGCAACATCACCCATACTCCCATGTCCTACAACGTGGACATCGGGAACAACGACGAGTACCGCGGCACCATCTCCCCCGCAGCGGGCCTGTATGAGTTTACCGCCTACTGTACCGATACCACTGATAACAGTTCAACCTATCAGGGCAGCGGCAACGGGCGGCTCACCGTCAACCCGGGGGCGATTGCCCCGACGGGCACGCGGGCGCTTTGGGTGGAAGAGGGGAAGATTGCCTGGAACCACTCTGGCGCCACCACCTACGAGTTGCACCATGACTTTGCGGGCAATCTGTCGGTGCCCCAGAGCGCAGGTTCCGGCATCGCCCTGACCTCTGCGGGGCAGGCCACCTCTACCACCTACGGCAAGTTCCCCAACATCGCGGGCTACGACCTGTGGCAGATTCCTGCAGGGCAACTCAGCCAGATTCCCACCATCTTGAAAAGCGAGATGGCCATCGCTGCCTACAACAGCGGCGGCACCATCGTGGCCAGCACGCGCCTCCAAATCCAGGGCGTGCTGGACGACCTGTACAGCTACGGCGGCGACCTCGGGCTGACCTACGACAGCGGCGCGCCCACCGTGCGCCTCTGGGCGCCCACGGCGCGCTCGGTGACCCTGCGCCGCTTTGACGATGCCACGACCGCCACCTACGCCTCCCACCCGATGACGCTGGATGCGGCGAGCGGCGTGTGGAGCGTTGCCGGCAGCAGCGACTGGGACCGCGACTACTACCTCTTTGACGTGGAAGTGTTCGTCCAGGAAAGCGGCAACGTTGAGCACAACGTCGTCCCCGATCCCTACTCGGTCAACCTGTCGCAGAACAGCACGCGCAGCCAGTTCGTGGATTTGTACGGGGACCCCTCGCTGGAGCCGGCGGACTGGCAGTCGTTTAGCAAGCCAGAGCTAGCCGCGCCGGAAGACATCAGCGTCTACGAGGTCCACGTTCGCGATTTCAGCATCAACGACTTGACAGTCACCGATGCGGCCCATCGTGGCACCTTCAAGGCCTTTGCCTACGATGGGGCGGGGCCGAATCCCAACAGCGTGCTGTCCGACGGCATGGCCCACCTGCTCGCCCTGGCCGAGGCGGGGCTGACGCACCTCCACCTGCTGCCCGTCTTCGACATCGCCTCGGTAAACGAGGACGCCAGCGCCCGCGCCGAGCCGGACCCGGCGAGCGTGGCCGACACGGGCCGCGCCTCCGACGACCAGCAGGCGGAGGTGGGCGCGCATCGCGCCACCGATGGCTTCAACTGGGGCTACGACCCCTATCACTTTGGCGTGCCGGAGGGGAGCTACGCCACCGCCCAGAACGACACCACGCGCATCGTCGAGTTTCGCGAGATGGTGCAGACGCTGAACGGCAACGGCCTGCGCGTGGTGATGGATGTGGTCTACAACCACACCCACGCCGCCGGGCAGGATGGCACCTCCACCTTCGACAAGATCGTGCCGGGCTACTACCACCGCTACAGCAGCGACGGCACCCTTCAAACCTCCAGTTGCTGCGCCGACACCGCCGCCGAGTTCGACATGGTCACCAAGCTCATGGTGGACACCTTGAAGACGTGGGCCGTCGCCTACAAGGTGGATAGCTTCCGCTTTGACCTGATGAACCTGCACCCCACCAGCACCATGAGCGAGGTGAGCGACGCCCTCCAGGCGCTGACCGTGGCCGAGGATGGCGTGGACGGAAGCGCCATCTACCTGTACGGCGAGGGCTGGGACTTTGGCTCGGCCAGCGACAAGGGGCTGGAGCATGCCACGCAGTTTGCGATGGCCGGCACCGGCATCGGCACCTTTAACGACCGCATCCGCGATGCGGCGCACGGTGGCTTTAACACCGACTCGACGGCCATCCGCACGCAGGGCTTCATCAACGGCCTTTCCTACGACTGGAACGGCTACTGCTACAGCAGCCGCACCCAGGGCGACCTGCGCTACCAGACCGACCGGCTCCGCGTGGGGCTGGCGGGCAACCTGCAAAATTATCCCTTCACCGACCAGAACGGGAACCTGCAAACCGGCATCGGCCTGGGTGGGACCGGCTACACGCTCGACCCGCAGGAGCACGTCCCCTACATCTCGAAGCATGACAACGAGACGCTCTTTGACCTGAATGTCTTCAAGTTGCCCTACGGCTACAGCAGCGACTGCGCCGCCTTCACCGCCCCCACCACCCCTATGGCGGAGCGCGTGCGGGTGCAGAACATGGGGCTGAGCCTGGTCGGGCTGAGCCAGGGGGTGCCCTTCTTCCACCTGGGCAGCGACATGCTGCGCTCCAAGTCGCTCGACCGGAACAGCTACGATTCCGGCGACTGGTTCAACCGCGTAGATTTCACCTATACGGACAACAACTTTGGCGTCGGCCTCCCGCCCGCGTGGGACAATGCCAGCCGATGGCCCATCATGACCCCCCTGCTTTCCGACACGAGCCTGGACCCGTCCCAGTCGGAGATTCTGGACAACGTGGAGCATTTCCGCGAGATTCTTCGGATTCGCAGCAGCTCGCCCCTCTTTCGCCTGCGCACCGCCAGCGAGATCAACGAGCGGCTGAACTTTTACAACACCGGGCCGAGCCAGCAGGACGGCCTGATCGTGATGACCCTTTCCGATGCGGTCGGCGCTGACCTGGACCCGGACTACGAGTTTCTCGTTGTCCTGTTCAATGCCAACAAGGTCCAGCAAAGCTTCACCATCGGCTCGCTGGCGGGGCTTCCCTTCGAGCTCCACCCCGTGCTGACGGACGCGGTGGACGCTGACCCCACCGTGCAGGGGGCAAGCTTCAACGGCTCGACCGGTGCCTTCACCATCCCGGCGCGCACCACGGCTGTCTTTGTTTCCGAGACGGCCCCTGCCGCGAGCGGCGACCTGGACTTTGTGGGCGACATGTACCCCAACGGCGGCAGCAGCACCGCCCTGGAGGTCGGTGACCCCACCGATCTGGCGGTCTACGTGCAGGTCTATGAGGCGGGGGTGACCCCCGGCGCGGGGCAGGGGGCCGACATCCAGTGCTACCTGCACTGGGGCGAGTACGGCTCCACCTGGAGCGACCTGCCCATGAGCTACAACGCAGGCTTCACGGGCAACACCAGCAACGACGAGTATTTCGCCACCATTTCGACCGACGACCTGGCTGTCGGCACCTATGGCTTTACCAGCTACTGCACGCGGGACGGCGGCGCCACCAAGACGTGGCAGGGCGCGGGCGATGGGCTGCTGTCCATCACGCCGAGCGCCACCCCCGACCCCCTGCCTGCCCCGTCGGGCGGCGTCTTCGTTCACCTGTTCGAGTGGCGGTGGGCCGATATCGAGAAGGAGTGCTCCTATCTGGCCGCGAAGGGATACGATGCCGTGCAGGTATCCCCGCCGCAGGAGCATGTCATCCCCACCGCCGACATGGGCGGCCCCGACAATGATTACCCGTGGTGGGTGCGCTACCAGCCCGTCACGCACGACACCAGCCCCTCCACCTTCGTGAGCCGCAGCGGGACCCTTGCCGAGTTCCAGAGCATGGTGGATAGCTGCAATGCCGAGGGCGTGGCGATCTACGTGGATGCGGTCATCAACCACACGACCGGCGTTGGCAGCGGCACCGGCACCGCCGGCTCCACCTACACCGCCTACGACTATCCCCAGTACGACCCCGCAGACTTCCATGCCTGCGGCACGACGGGGAACGAGATCGAGAACTACAGCAACCGCTCCCAGGTGCAGACGTGCGAGTTGGTGAACCTGGCGGATTTGGACACCGGGCAGGAGGACGTGCGCGCCACCCTGCATGGCTACCTGCAGGCCCTGCTCGACATGGGCGTGGCCGGCTTCCGCATTGATGCCGCCAAGCACATCGCCACCTATGACATCGAGGCGATCCTGGAGGGCCTCACCCTCGCCCCCGAGTTGGGGGGCGGCGAGCCCTACATCTTCCAGGAAGTGATCGAGGCATCCGGCGAGCCGGTAGCGGGGCACGAGTACTTCCTCAACGGCGATGTCACGGAGTTCGACTACAGCCAGCAGATCGGCGCGGCCTTCAACCAGTGCAGCAGCAATTTGGCCGCGCTGGAAACCTTCGGCAGCGGCGCCTCCTTCATGCCGAGCCCCTTTGCTGTGGTCTTCACCGACAACCATGACAACCAGCGTGGCCACGGCGCGGGCGGTGCCTGCGTCCTGGATCACCGCGATGGGGACGCCCTGTACAACCTGGGCAACATCTTCCTGCTGGGGCATCCCTACGGGTACAGCCAGGTCATGTCGAGCTACTACTGGGATGGGACGCATGACAGCTACGGCCCGCCCAGCACGACCGGCGGCGCGGGTAGCGGCCCCGACACCCTCCCCGTCTACGGGGACGGGCAAGAGGCGGGCGACACGCCGGAGCACTGCGCCGATGGCACCAACTGGGTCTGCGAGCACCGGCGCACGGCCATCGCCAACATGGTCCGCTTCCGCGAGGTGACGGCGGGCGAGCCGCTCACCGATTGGTGGGACAACGGGGCGAACCAGATAGCCTTCGGGCGCGGCGACAAGGGCTTCGTGGCCATCAATCGCGAGGCGACGACGCTCACCCATGCGTTCGGGAGCAGCATGCCGGCTGGCCTTTACTGCGATGTGACCCAGGGCGAGTTGAATGCCGAGGGCACCGGCTGCACGGGCCCCAGCCTCGCCGTGGAAAGCGATGGGACGATCAACGCGACGGTGGCGGCGATGGGTGCCTTTGCCATCCACGAAAGCGCAAAGGTCGCCCCGACGCTGAGCGTGAGCAGCGGCGCGTCAAGCGTGGCGGCGGGGGGCAGCACCCCCATCAACGCCACGCTCCAGCCCCAGGCGGGCGAGTCGGTCGCCGATCTTACAATCACCTTCACCATCCTGTCGGGCGGCGGCTCGCTCAGCAGCAGCAGCGCCTCCACCAACAGCAGTGGGATCGCCACCGTCACCCTGAATGCGCCCGCCGCTCAGGACGAGGTTGTCGTCCAGGCAGCGTTCACGGCCCCGACCGGCCACGAGATTGCCGACGTGATTACCATCTATGTGGGCTACGAGGCAGAGGTGACGGAGCAGGAAACTGTCCAGACCGACGCGGGCAGCCAGCAGGTGGGCGACACCGACACGCTCAACGTGGAGGTTATCAAAGAGGGGAGCGGGCAGCCCACCATCTCGCTGGCCAAGTTCGCCGCCTCGCCCGTCGCGCTCGACGTGACCCCCAGCTATTCGCCCTACGTGGACGTGCACCTTGACGCGACCACCGGCGTGACGAGCCTGCAAATCACCGTCCACTACACGGAGGACGAGGAAGAGGCCACGCATGCCCTGTGGTGGTGGAATGGCTCCATGTGGGCGCAGGTGAACGAGACGGTGACGCGTGACACGACGGCCAACACCCTGAGCTTCACCGTCACTGCGAGCAGCACGCCCTCCCTGAGCCAACTCACCGGCACCCCCTTCGTCACCTCGGAATCGGCCCCTGCCGCTGTGCCACTGGCTGGCCTGAGCGCCACCGCCGCCGGGGAGCAGGTCATCGTCGAGTGGGAAACCGCCTCCGAGCAGGAAATTCTCGGCTTCAACCTGCTGCGCGGGGAAAGCTTGACGGGGCCCGTCGTGCCCCTCAATGTCCAGATGATTCCGGCGCAGGCCCCCGGCAGCAGCATCGGCTCCTCCTACCAGTGGGAGGATGAGACGGTCGAGGCGGGTCGCACCTACTTCTACTGGGTCGAAGCGCTTGCCTTTGACGGAAGCCCCACGCGCCACGGCCCCGCTACGGCGACCGCCGCCCGGCCCCTCGTAGCGACCATCCGGCTTGCCTATCGCTGGAACACCGGGGACAGCGGCAGCGAGACGGTGCAATTGTTCCAGGGGGGACAATTCAGCGACAGCCGGGGGGCGAGCGGCACGTGGCGCTTCCAGGCGGGCAGCCGTCGCCTCCTGCTCCAGTACGCCCCCGGCCACCTGTGCGCGGCGCGCCTGACGGGGCACACCGCCGCGACTGGCAGGGCGGGGGGCACCCTCGCCTGCCAGGACGGCTCCGGCATGCGCGGCGTGTGGGTGGGCACGGTGGCCTGGCAGCGCTGAGGCAGGGCCACGTCCACGAGCACAAAAAGAAGCGGCCCGCTCCAGAGCGGGCCGCTTCTTTTTTCCATGCCGTCTGTCTCACCATCAGCTGGGCCAGCGGCGGGTCTGCGCGTCGGAATCGCCGGGCGGTGTGTCGAGCGGGGGGGGCAGGGGGGGCGTGGGCCCGTTGGAGCGCCGCCCCTTCTTGTCTTCCTCCTTGTCGCTTTCCTCCTTGTACATCCGCAAAATTTCCAGCAGTTCCTGATTGATGGCCGCCGCCTCGTTCCGCTCGCGCTGGCTCTGCCGCGCCTGGATGTAGCGGAAAATATCGTACTGCACCGCGCGCGGGTCCTTGACCCAGGTAAAGGTGAAGACCCCTTCCTGGCCGGCGGTCTGGATCAGCACGTCCCCCACATTCAGCAGCACCATGATCGGGTTGGGCTGCACGTAGCGCGTGTCCTGAATCTTGTCGAGCGAGGCGCGCCGCACCTCCTTGTTAAAGCCGAGCGGCTTCGTTTCTTCATCCACAATCGCTTCCGGCGTCAGGATGTACAAATCGTTGCGCCAATCCTCATACAGCCACCAGAGCCAGGCCAGGTTCGCCACAACCAGCAGCAGCCCGACGATGGCCAGCAGCGCCACCTGGAGCCCCGTCAGCGTCAGCAGCAGCGGCACCAGCACCAACCCCGTCAGCAGCACCACGAAGGCGAGCCATGCCAGCAGCGAGTCGCGCAGCAGGATGAACCAGTGCTTGCGCCAGATGATGACGCTTCCCTTCTGCTCGCGCATCAGCGGCCTCAGGTACTGGGACATCGTCGTGAGAAAGGCCAGAATCGCCGACGGGCGCCGCTCCGGGATTTCCTCCGCCCTGTTGTTGGGGCCAGCCTTCGCCTCTGCGCTGGGGTCCAACCCCAGGGCGGCGCGGAGCGCGCGCCGCTTCTCGTCCTTGCCCTGCTGCTGGAGGATGTTTCGCTCCTTGTTCAGCTCCTGGATGATGCGCGGCGCTACCCGATCCGCCCCCGGCATCTGGTCCAGCACCAGCGTGGCACCTGGCCCCCCCTGCGCCGCCGTCGTGACTATCACATTGCCATAGTTGAACCACTCGTTCCAGGGGTTCGGGTGCGCCACATTCACGTTTTGCACCTGGTTCAGCGGCACCTCATAGCGCTCGTGGCTGAAAAACAGCACCTCTTCGATGTGGATGACGCGCTCGTTGGTCACAATGTAGTAATCGTTGAACCAGTCCAGCGCCTCCCACGCCGCCAGGGCCGCAGGGGCCAGCAGCAGGAAGACCCCGATCACCGCGGCAGTGCCCTGTGCCGCCTCGTTCCCCTGAAAGCCCGCGTACAGGCCCAGCATCACGACGAACCAGAACAGCAGCAGCGCCGCGACCCGCCCCATCCGACTGATCAGGGCCATCCAGTGGCGGCGGCTGAAATGGAGGATCACCTCGTCCACCCCCTGCCCCTCAAAGCGGCGCTCGGTTCGCTCCTGAATCTCGGCCCCCTGCACGTCCAGGCTGCGTTCCAGGAGCGGGTAGCTGTCCAGGAGCGACCGAAAATCCTCCTTTCCGATGAACAGCACCTCGCTGTCATCCACGGCGCGCACCTTTGCGCCCCGTGGCTGGTCGTACAGCAGCGCAATGTCACCGAAAAACTCGCCGGGGTACAACAAGTTGCTGCGCCGCTCCCCCTCCCCCTCGTCGCGCAGCACCTCGAACTCGCCGCGCGTGATGAGGTAGAAGTTTTCCGGCGGGTCCCCCGCGCGAAAGACCACCTCCCCCGCGCCGAACGCCTTTTCTCGCACCATCGGCAGGATCGCCTCGAGATCCGCTTCCGTCAGCACATCCAGCAGCGGCTGCTTGTACAATTTTTCCAGCACGGCGTCCATGCGGCCTTTCCTCCCTGGGCGGCGCGAGCATCCTGCGGGGGATTATACAGGGCCCTCCCAGGAGATTCAAGCAAGGGGGCTCCCCCCTTTGACCCGAACCCCCAACGCCCTTATAATCGCATCTTGTTTTTCGCCCGCCCCATCCATCCAGCGAGACTTTTAGCGTGCCACGGTCGGCCCCTGCGGACTACGTTCCCACTTTAATCGTTGTGCTGCCTACCTATAACGAGGCAGACAATGTCGTTGCGATGGGCCAGGCCCTTCTGGCCCTGCCGCTTGCCCTGTCGCTCATCATCGTGGACGACGGCTCGCCCGACGGCACCGGCGCCCTCGCTGACGGGCTTGCCGCCGCGCACCCTGACCGCATCGAGGTGCTGCACCGCCCGCGCAAGAATGGCCTGGGGCGCGCCTACAAGGCGGGGTTCATGCGGGCCCTGGCCCGCGGGGCGGACCTTGTCGTGCAGATGGATTGCGACTTTTCGCACGCGCCGCACTACCTGCTGCCGATGCGCGAGCGGCTGCTGTCGGGCGAGACGGATGTGGTGGTGGGGAGCCGCTACGTCCCCGGCGGCGAACTGGACGAGCGATGGAGTTGGTGGCGCGAGTCGCTGAGCGCCTGGGCCAACGTGTACGCACGGGCGGTGCTCCGCCTGGAAGCGCGCGATGCCACAGCCGGCTTCAAGATGTGGCGGCGCGAGGTGCTGGAAGCCATTGACCTGGAGCGCATCCTTTCCAACGGCTACGTCTTTCAGGTCGAGATGGCCTACCTTACCCAGAAGCTAGGCTTCCGACACCACGAGTTCCCCATCTACTTCGAGGATCGGCGCATCGGCCACTCGAAGATGGACATCCCCGTCAAAGTGGAGGCTGCCTACCGCGTGCTCGAACTTCTCTGGAAGCATCGCGGCATCCAGCGCGCCGTTCCCAAAATTGTGAGGGTGTAGCCCTGCAAGAGCGTTTCGCTGTGAGAGGGCTGCCTGCCGTCGCGCGCCGCGCGTGCCCCCTCCTCCTCTTTCTGCTGCTGCCCCTGCTCCTCTTATGGCCGGTGCTCTGGGGCGATGCGACGATGGTCCCCTTCGATGCCCTGTACCAGGGGTCTGCCCTGGTCCGCCTTCCGGGAGGCGCAGGGCATGGGGGCGCCGCACAACGAGCTTGTGAGCGACCTCGTCCTGCAAAATTACCAGTGGAAGCACTTTGCCATCGAGCAGTTTCGCCAGGGGGAGCTACCGCTCTGGCAAAACCGCCAACTGGCGGGTAGCCCCTTTCTGGCAACCGGCCAGCACTCGATGCTGTACCCGCTCTCGCTGCTCTTCCTGCTGCTGCCCCTGCCGATGGCCTTTGGCTGGTTCGCCGCCCTCTCGCTGACCCTCGCCGGCCTTACCCTGTACGGGCTGCTGCGGGTGCTCGGCGTGGGGCAGGGGGGGGCACTGCTCGGCGGGCTGGCTTTCCAGGGCAGCGGCTTCCTGACGACCTCCCTCGTCTTCCCGATGATCGTGGCGGGGGCGGCGTGGCTGCCCCTGCTCCTCGCCGCCCTGCACCGCCTGGCGTGGCCCGGTAAGGCGGGGCGGCTGCCCTGGATGGGCGTCGGCGCGATAGCCATCGGCCTGACGGGGCTGGCGGGCCACCCCGAGGTGCTTTACTACACCCTGCTCGTCGGGGGGCTGTACGCCCTCTGGCTCCTGCTCGGCGTGCGCCGCGCGGGGCGCAGCCGCTTCCTCGCAACGGGCGTGCTGGCGCTCGTCATCGGCCTCCTGCTCAGCGCGGCGCAGTGGGTTCCCCTGTACGAGGTGGTGTCCGCCAACTTTCGCGAGGGCAGCGCCGCGCTTGACGAGGTGCTCGGCTATGCCTGGCCCCCCCGCCAGGCCAGTAGCTTCCTCGTGCCCGACCTGCTGGGCAACCCCGCCCGCCACGAGGTGTACAGCCTGCAGACGCGCCGCACCCTCCCCATCCTCGCGCAGCAGCCCATCAACGCCCAGGGCGACACGGCGCCGCTCGACCACGTGGCCTGGTTCAAGGGGACTCCTGACTGGAAGAACTACGTGGAGGGCGCGGGCTACCTGGGGCTGCTCCCCCTGCTGCTGGCTGTGCTGGCGATGGGGCGGGGGCGGCTGCCCGCGCCGCGCGCGGCCCCCTTCTTCCTCCTCCTTGCCGCGATCAGCCTCCTTTTTATCTTTGGCTCGCCGCTCTACGGACTCCTCTTCCACACCCTGCCGGGCTTTAAACAGCTTCACACCCCGTTCCGCTGGGTGTGGCCCCTGACCCTGGCGGTGAGCGTGCTGGCGGGGCTTGGCTGGGAGCGCGTGCGCCGTGGCGAGGCGCGGCGGCTGTCGGCGGGGCTGGGGTGGGCTGCCCTGCTGGCGGGCGGGGCGGGGCTGCTGCTGCTGGGGGCGATGTGGCTTGCGCCCGCGCCCTGGCTGGGGGTGGCCGCTCGCCTCCTCGACCGCTCGCAGTTGGCACGCTGGGCCTTTGGCGGCTCGCCCGACCTGTTTCTCAGCTTCCAGTGGCGCAACGGGCTCCACCTGGCGGCGGCGGGGGCGGGGGCGGGGGCCGCCCTGCTGGCCGCGCGGCGCGCGGGCCCGCGCCGCCCCGCCGCGCTCGTCGCCCTGCTGGCCCTGGGGCTCCTGCTGCTCGATCTGCTGGGGGCGGCGCGCGGCTTTCTGCCGGCGGTGCCCAGCGACGTGGCCGCCTTTGTCCCGCCCTCCATCCAGTGGCTGCGCGAGCGCCACGAGCCGGGTGCATGGCGCTACACCGTGCTGGAGCAGGACAGCAAGGTGCTCAATGCCAACGCCACCATGCAGTACGGCCTGGAAGACGTGCGCGGCTATGACTCGATCATCCTCAAGCCCTATGTCCAGTTCATGCAGGCGCTCGCCCCGCAGGGTCAGCTAGCGTTCAACCGCATAGCGCCCCTTTCCACCTACGATTCGCCGCCCGACGCAGAGCTGTCTGAACCTGCTCAACGTGCGCTTCCTCGTCACCGACCAGCCGCTCCCCTGGCCGGGCTGGTCGCTGGCCTATCAGGGTGAGGTGCGCATCTACGAGAACCAGGCGGTCATGCCGCGCGCCTTCCTCATCGGCCAGGGCCGCTACGCGGGGCCGCGCAGCCAGCCCCTCGCGCCCGAGCAACTCCAGGCGCTCGACCCCCGCGCCGAGGTGCTGCTCCAGGGCGACGCGGGCGAGGTGCTCCCCTACGAGGAGGCGGCCAGCCCCCTGCCCTTCACCCCCGCCGCGCTGCTCGCCTACACGCCAAACGAGGTAACCCTTCGGATAGACCCGCCGGAGCCGGCCTGGCTCGTCCTGAGCGATGTGGATTTTGCCGGCTGGCGCGCCTTTGCGCGGCCCGACGGGGCGGAGCAGGAGGAGGAGCTATCGGTGCTCCGCGCCAACGGCACCTTCCGCGCGGTGCGGGTGGAGGCGGGGCCCCAGCAGATTCGCTGGAAGTACGCGCCCGACTCGATCAAGATCGGCTTCTTCGCCTCCTTCCTGGGGGTGGCCGCGCTGGGGCTGGCGGGGGCCTACTGGGTGTGGGGGCGCATCTACGAGCCCCGCGCCGACGAGACGACGGTGCGCCGCGTGGCGAAGAACTCCCTGGCGCCGATGATCCTGCTGCTCTTCAACAAGGCGGTGGACATGGTGTTCGCCGCCTTCATGGCGCGCTTTCTTGGGCCGGCGGCGCTGGGTCAATACGCCTTTGCCATTGCCTTCGTCTGGTACTTCATCATCTTTTCCAATTTCGGCCTCGGCACGCTGCTGACCCGCGACGCCGCGCGCGACCGCGACGCCGCCGCCCGCCTGCTGAACAGCACGCTCCTGCTCCGCGCCGGGCTGTACGCCATCGCCCTCCCCGCCCTCCTGCTGCTGCTCTGGGCATGGTCCCGCTGGATCGGCGAGCTGGAGCCGGAAAAAAGCTGGACGATCATCCTGCTCGCCATCGGCCTCATCCCCTCCAACGCCTCCGATGCCCTCACCGCTGTCTTTCGCGCCTACGAAAAGTTTGAGGTGCCCGCCCTCGTTTCCACCATCGCCACCTTCGTGAAGGTCAGCGTGGGCGCCGGGGCCCTGCTCGCTGGCTTTGGCATCGTCGGGCTGGCCGTCACCAGCATCCTCACCAACGTGGTGACCCTCGCCATCCTCGCCATCGTCCTGGCGCGCACCCTCTTTCGCCCCACCGTGCGGCGCGAGCGGCTGGCCTGGCGCCCCATGCTCGGGGACGCCCTGCCGCTCATGATCAACGAGTTTCTGGCCACCGCCTTCTTTCGCATTGATCAACTTTTGATAGACCCCCTGCGCGGCGCGCGGGGCGATGTCGAGACCGGCTACTACAACGTCGCCTACAAATTCATTGATGGGCTGCTCATCCTGCCGAGCACCTTCACGCTGGCCGTCTTTCCCATCATGAGCCGCTACGCGCAGGGCTCCGGCGAGGCCGGGCGCGACGCCCTTCGGCGCGCCACCGTCCTCTCGCTCCGCTGGCTCCTCATCCTGGCGCTCCCCATCGCGCTCCTCACCACGCGCTTCGCCGTGCCCATCGTGCGCCTGTTCGGCGGCAGCGAGTTTTTGCCCGATTCGGCGGTGGCGCTGCAGATTCTTATCTGGTTTCTCCCTTTTTCCTTTGTCAATTCCCTGCTCCAGTACGTGCTCATCGCCGCCGGGCGACAGCACGGCCTCACCCGCGCCTTCCTCATCGCGCTGGGCTTCAACATCGTCGCCAACATTGCAGCCATCCGCGCCTTCGGCATCAACGGCGCCGCCGCCGTTACCATCTTTAGCGAGGTGGCCCTCCTCTTCCCCTTCTACCGCCTGATGCGGGCGAGCGTCGGCACCCTCCCCTGGGCCGCCCTCTTCGGCAAGCCGACGCTTGCCCTGCTGGGCGCGGCCCTGCCCCTGTGGCTGGCCCCCGCCTGGCTCGGCGTGCCGGCCAGCCTCCTTGTCTATGGCATCGCCCTGCTGCTGCTGCGAACCGTTGGCGAGGCGGATCGCGCCATCCTTGCCCGCCTGCTGCCCGCCCGTTGGGGCACACGGTTTGCTTCCAGCAACCCAGGTTGACCCCTGGCACTCCCCGTTGCGCCCCCACGGGCGCGGGGCACTCGTGCCGGCAGGCGGCTTGCAGGGGGTTGCCCGCCACCCCATTAGCCGTTACAATCCGTTATCGGTTCATCGAGACCATCCGACCAAGGACGAACGCAAAGCAGGAGGGTGCGGCGTGAAATTACACGAATACCAGTCAAAGCGACTTTTCGGTCAATACGGCATTCCCGTCCCCGAGGGGGAGGTGGCCACCACCCCGGAGGAGGCGCGTCAGATAGCAGAAAAGATAGGGGGGCCTGTCGTCGTCAAGGCGCAGGTGCTGGTGGGCGGGCGCGGCAAGGCGGGCGGCGTCAAACTGGCGCGCACCCCCGACGAGGCCGAGGCCCGCGCCCGCGACATCCTGGGCATGGACATCAAGGGGCTTACCGTCGAGAAGGTGCTCATTGACCCCGCCGCCGACATCCAGAACGAGATTTACCTGGGCGTCATCCTGGATCGCGCCGCGCGCCGCATCGCCCTCATGGCCTCCGCGGCGGGGGGCGTGGACATCGAGCAGGTGGCGCACGAGACACCCGAAAAGATCATCACCGTGCGCGTGGACCCCGCCCTGGGCCTGCGCGACTTTCAGGCGCGCGAGTTGGCCTATGGCATTGGCTTGACCGACAAGCAGCAGATTCGCCAGTTTACCGACATCGCCACCAAGCTCTACGAGGTTTTCGCGGGCAGCGATGCCACCCTGGCCGAGGTGAACCCCCTCATCGTCCAGGGCGATGGCTCGCTGATGGCGGTGGATGGCAAGGTGGACCTGGACGACAGCGGGCTGTTCCGCCACGGCGACCTGGCCGAGATGCGCGACGTGGCCGAGGAGACGCCAGCCGAGCAGCAGGCGCGCGAGGCCGGGCTGACCTACATTGATCTGGACGGCACCATCGGCTGCATGGTCAACGGGGCCGGGCTGGCCATGGCCACGATGGACGTCATCAAGCTGTACGGCGGCTCCCCCGCCAACTTCCTCGACATCGGCGGCGGCGCCCGCGCCGACAAGGTGGCCGCGGCGCTCCGCATCATCACCTCCGACCCCAACGTCAAGGCGATTTTGATCAACGTCTTTGGCGGGATCACGCGCGGCGACGAGGTGGCCAAGGGGATCCTGGAAGCGCGCGAGCAGGTGGACATCAGCGTGCCCCTGGTCGTCCGCATCGTGGGCACCCGCTCCGAGGAGGGGCGCGCCCTGCTGGCCGAGGCCAACCTGGAAACAGCGGAAACCCTGGCGGAAGCCGCGCAAAAGGCAGTGGCGATCAGCCAGCGATAGGCCGGTGCGATGGCATCCCTATCACCCTACCACACTACCCCATCATCGTAGGAAGTTTATGGATACATTCAATTGGGAAGCAGTCACCGACGAGGCCGTAAGGTATCTGCAGGCCCTCCTCCAAATCAATACTACCAACCCGCCCGGTAACGAGACAGAGGCCGCCCTGTGGCTGGCCGGCGTGCTCGCCGCCGAGGGGATCGAGGCGCAGGTGCTGGAAAGCGCGCCCGGGCGCGGCAGCCTGGTGGCGCGGCTGCCCGGCACCGGCGACGAGGCGCCCCTGCTCCTCATGTCGCACACCGACGTGGTCCCGGTCGAGCCGGAAAAGTGGACGCACCCCCCCTTCGGGGGCGAGATTCACGACGGCTTTATCTGGGGGCGCGGCGCGCTGGACATGAAATCTATAGTGATCCAGCACCTGATGCTGATGCTCCTCTTCAAGCGGCTGGCCGACCAGGGCCATCGCCTCACGCGGGACCTGATCTTTATGTCCGCCGCCGACGAGGAGCGCTCGGGCACCTTCGGCGCGCGTTGGCTGGCCGACAACCACCCCGACCTGATCCGCGCCGAGTACGCGCTGAACGAGGGCGGCGGCTACACCTCCCAGGTGGGCGAGGCCCTCTTCATGAGCGTGCAGACCGCCGAGAAGGGGCTGGCGCGCTTCAAGCTCGTTGCCCGCGGCGAGCCCGGCCACGCCAGTGTCCCGCGCGAGGACAATGCGGTGGTCCGGCTGGCCGAGGCGGTGGCGGCCATCGGGCGCGCCCGCCTGCCCGCCCACCTGACCGAGACGGCCCGCTCCTTCTTCAACGTGATGGCGGAGCAGCAGTTGCCCGAGGTGGCCGACGCCATGCGCCAGATCGCCAGCGACGAGAGCCAGGTGGATGAAACCATTGCGGCCCTGCCACTGGACGTTCATTCAAAGCGTTACTACTACGCCATGACGCACAACACCGTCTCCCCGACGATCCTGAGCGCGGGCTCGAAGGTCAACGTTTTTCCCAGCGAGGCGATCGCGCGCGTGGACGGGCGCACGCTGCCCGGCTTCAATCAGGATGACCTGCTCGAGGAGCTACGGCCCTTCCTGCCCGAGGGGATCGAGCTAGAATTTGAAGAAGAGGGGGCGGCACTGGAATCCGGCCTGGCCTCGCCCCTCTATGATGCCATCCGTGACAGCATCGCCGAGCACTACCCGGAGGCCACACTCGTCCCAACGCTGATGACCGGCGCGACGGACGCCAAGGCCATCGCGCCGTTGGGCGCCCGCATCTACGGCTTCAGCCCCGGCCGCTACGAGCCGGAGATGGAAGGGTTGAGCCTGGTTCACGGCCATGATGAGCGCATCTCCATCGCCAACTTTGCGTTCGGTACGCACGTGCTGTTCGACGTGGTCTGGCGATTTTGTGGTACCAACGAGGGGGAACAATGAGCGTATTTGTTGACAAGGATACCAGGGTCGTCGTCTCCGGCATGACGGGGCGCGAGGGCAGTTTCCACACCGAGCAGATGATGGAGTACGGCACGCAGGTCGTGGCGGGGGTGACCCCGGGCAAGGGGGGGCAGACCCACCTGGGCGTCCCCATCTTCAACACCGTCGGCGAGGCGGTGAGGGGAGCCGGGGCCAACACCAGCCTCATCTTCGTGCCCGCCGCCTTTGCCGCCGATGCCATCCTGGAAGCGGCGGACAGCGGCGTGGAACTGGTCATCTGCATCACCGAGGGGGTGCCCGCGCTGGACATGCTCCCCGTGAAGGAATATGTGGATCGCAAGGGGGTCCGCCTGCTGGGGCCCAACTGCCCCGGCATGCTCACGCCCGATCAGGCCAAGGTGGGCATCATCCCAGGCTCCATCGCCAAGCCCGGCCCGGTCGGCATCGTGTCGCGCTCCGGCACGCTGACCTACGAGGTGAGCTACGAACTGCTGCAGCGCGGCATCGGCGTCACCACCATCGTCGGCATCGGCGGGGACCCTGTGCCCGGCATGACCTTCATTGACGTGCTGCGCGCCTTCGAGGCGGACCCCGACACCCAGGCCATCGTCCTCATCGGCGAGATTGGCGGGACCGACGAAGAAAAGGCAGCCGCCTTCATCAAGGAGAGCGTGAGCAAGCCCGTCTTCTCCTTTATCGCCGGGCGCACCGCGCCCCCGGGACGGCGCATGGGCCACGCGGGCGCCATCATCGGCGGCGGCGGCGAGGGCACAGCCGATTCCAAGATCGCCGCGCTCGAGGCGGCGGGGGCCAAGGTGGGCAACCACCCTGGCGAGGTGGCCGACCTGGTAGCCGCCCATCTTTCAGCCTGACCCGGCCGCTGCTTCCCTGGTCGCGCTCAGCCTGCCGGGCTGAGCGCGCTTTGCGTCGAAGCCGCTCCCGCCCCCCTGCTATGGATGCCACGCATGGACCCCACTGCCCCGCTTGACGCGGTTCGCCGCTCGGCTGCCTGGGTAACCGAGCGCGCCCGCTATGTCCACCTCCGCGAGGAAGGGATCGCCGCCCTGGCGCGCCGCATGGCCGCCGGCGAGATGCCGCCTGTCCGCTGGGACGACGTGCACCACTTTCGCGACGGGGGCCCCGCCACCGCCCAATACCTGCTCGTGCTGGACGCCCTCAACTTCTGCTTTTGGCCCGACCCCTCCTGGGACTACAACCGCCTCGCCCTGGCGCTCAAGCAGACCATGCTGCGCGAGCCGCACCGCTTCCACGCCGACGCCCTGGCAAGCGCCAGCGAGGCCGACGTGCAGGCGATGCTGGCGGGCGGCCCCGACATCCCGCTACTGGCGCAGCGTGCCGCCCTGCTGCGCGAGGTGGGCGCCGTGCTGGCAGGACGCTGGCAGGGCCAGGCAGCCACCCTGGTGGCCGCCGCGGACCACTCGGCGGCGCGCCTCGTGGCGCTCATCACCGCCGAGTTGCCCGGCTTCCGCGATCACGCGATCTTTCAGGGCTGGCCCGTCTACCTGTACAAGCGTGCCCAAATCTTTGTGGGCGATTTGTACGGCTCGTTCGACGGCCAGGGGCTTGGCCGCTTTGACGATATCGAGCAACTGACCATGTTCGCGGACTACCGCGTGCCCCAACTCCTGCGCGCCGAGGCCATCCTGGAGTACAACACGCGCCTCGCCAGCATCGTGGACCTGTGCCGCGAGTTGCCCAGCGGCTCCGAGTTGGAGATCGAGCTGCGCGCCTGCTCCATCCACGCTGTCGAGCGGCTCCGCCAGGTGCTGGCCGACCTCGGCGTGCAGCGAAACGCTCTGGAGCTCGACTGGATCCTGTGGAACGTGGGCGAGGCGCGCCAGGGCGAGATGAAGCCGCACCATCGCACGCTCACCATCTACTATTAAAGATGCGAGCTTTACCGCAACGTTTGAAAGCGAGCCTGGCATGACCATCCGACCCCTCACCCACCTGCCCACCTTTGATGAGGAGGGGCACCTGAACGTCCTCGTCGAGACCCCCAAAGGGCACCGCAACAAGTACACCTATGATGAGACGCTGGACCTTTACAAGCTGACGGGGGTGCTAACGGCGGGGGCAGTGTTTCCCTTTGATTTCGGCTTCATCCCCTCCACGCTTGGCGGCGACGAGGACCCGCTGGATGTCCTCCTGTTGATGGACGAGCCAGCCTTCACCGGCTGCCTGG
This sequence comes from uncultured Chloroflexia bacterium, assembly GCA_963721895.1. Taxonomy (GTDB): domain Bacteria; phylum Chloroflexota; class Anaerolineae; order Ardenticatenales; family Ardenticatenaceae; genus CAVRLZ01. Next base: position 108,027 of record CAVRLZ010000036.1, read on the forward strand.
TGCCAGCCCGCGTGGTGGCCGTGGTGGTCGCCGAGCAGACCGAGGAGGGGCACACGGCGCGCAACGACCGCCTGATTGCGGTAGCGATCAAATCTCACGAATATGGGGCGGTGCACTCCCTGGATGACCTCCCCCCCCATCTGATCGAAGAAATCGAGCATTTCTTCGTTTCCTACAACGACATCAAGGGCAAACGCTTCCATCCCCTGGAGCACGCCGGCCCCACCCGCGCCCTCCAGATCATCGAGGAGGGCATGCGCCGCTTCGAGGCGGACGGTAGCCGCTAGGCCTCCTCCGTTGGCAAGGAGGAACGTCTCGTTGAACTGATCATCATCCCCGCTGTTTGCCATGCGATGGTGCTTTACAGGATAGCCAGTACGGAAGCAATCTCATCATCCACGAAGGCACGAATGGCTTCATAGTGATGTCGAAGTAATGACTCGATCTGGGCGACAGTACAATTGCCCTTGCGGAGCCAGAGCACTTTTGGAGGCATTCCCCATAGCAGACTCAACGCATCAAAGTCTGCATCCTTGGTGACAATCATGAATTGATTGTCCCGCGCATTCGTGACGATGCGCGCCAGCGGCCCGCGCTCCTGGTGGGGTTGGCCCGGCGGCCCGCGCCCTGTACGAGCGCATGGTGAAGGAAACGGTACGTGCCGTGGCGCATCGGACGGACAACGGTCGGCGGCGCAGGCGGAGATGCTGGGCGCTCGAAGAGCAGCTTCACGCTGCTACCGACTGTGGATACGCTCGATCAACTACGCATAGCTAAGGCACGGTGGCCTGAATGTCGTCGCTGTTAAATAGGGGATGGGGCGGCTGTCCGAGAATCTCCTCGCGCGCATCCGGATTCCTGGGCGAGTACCTGGGCACCGACAGAGAGCGCGTGCCTTTGGCGGGCGCGATGCCGAGGTTGCGGCTCTGGACAGAGGCTGGCTGACCCGTCGGCGCCGCCTATGCCCTGATGGCTGCCGAGGCGGGGCGCGGCAAGTCGGCGCTGCTGGTCCATTGGGCGCAGGCGCTGATCAAGCGGGGCGGGGCGCACATTGTCTTTGTCCCCATCAGCCTCCGCTTGCAATACCGCGCTGGACAGTGTGGTGTCTTTCCTGCCCTGGCTGCGCGGCTGGGGGAGGTGCATCGGCGAGCCGGTCCAGGGGGCAAGCCTCTCTGCCGACAGGGCGCGGCGTCTGCCAGGCTTTTTGACTCGCTACGTCTCGCCGGATGGCAAGCCGCTCGTCGTGCTGCTGGACGGGCTGGACGAGGCGGTGGGCTGGAAGGCGGGGCCGGACCTCTTCCCCTCGCAGCCGCCGCCCGGCGTGCGCGCCCTGGTCAGCGCGCGCTTGCTGGCGGGCGATGTGGACGAGCGCGGCTGGCGGCGCCGCCTGGGGTGGGAGCACCCGGCGCCGCGCGCGCAGCGCTCCCCCTCCCGCCGCTTTCCGCAGAGGGAGTGCGAGACGTGCTGCGCCGCATGGGCAACCCGCTCGATGCACTGGCGACCGGGCGGATGTCGACAGCAAGCTGGTCGCTGGGCGAGGGGGACCCCCTGCTGGTGCGCCTGTATGTGCAGGCGCTGCTGCCCCACGGGGCGCAGGGCGCCTCCCTGCGACCCCGAAACCTGACCACCCTCCAGTCCGGGCTGACCGTGCCTATCTTCCAGAAGTGGTGGGACGACCAGCGGGCGCACTGGGGAGACAGCGCAGCCGATGAAGGAGCGGAGCGGTGCGCGCCATGCTCAATCTGCTGGCGACCGCGCGCGGGTCGCTGGAGCAAGAAACGTTGCTGGCGCTCGCGCCGACGGAGCTGGCGCTGGACTCTTTATTGCTGCGGGAGGCGCTGCGGCCCGCTGGCGCGCTTCGTGGTGGGCAACGGGCAGCGCGGCTCCGGCTACGCCTTCAGCCACCCAAGGCTGGGTCACTTCTTCCACGACCAGCTGACCCGCTGCGAGCGGGCGCGCTGGGAGGCGCGCTTTGTCGAATTGGGCCGCCACACGCTGCCAGGCGCTGAACGACGGCAGCGCTTGCGCCTGCGGACGCCCCACCTTACGTGCTGCAGTCCGACGCCGGCGCACCTGGAACACGCCCACGCGCCCGACAGCGCCTTTTACGCATTGGTGAGCAAAGGGTGGCTACGCGCCTGGGAGGCGCTGGAGGGCACCCGCTCCGGCTTCCTCAACGACGCGGCGTGCGCCTGGCAACGCGCCGACACCGCCCTTGAGCGCGGCCGCGCGCGAACAGGCAGGCCAGGCAGAAGCGCTTGCAATGCAGGTGCGCTGCGCCCTTTACCGCGCCAGCGTCGCCGCGCTGAGCGCCAACATCCCCCCTAACCTCCTCCTGCGGGCGGTGGAGCACCGGCTGCTGACGCCGCGGCAGGCGCTCGTGATCGCGCGCGACACCCCTGAGAGAGTCAACGTGCGGCGCCCTGCTGGCCGTGGCCTTGCCCAGCACCCTGCTGGGGGAGCCGCGAGGCGGCGCGCGCCATCGGGGATGAGGAGTCGCGCCGATGCCCTGAGCGGGCTGGCGCCGCACCTGGGGGCAGAGCTGCTGGGGAGGCGCTTGAGGCGGCGCGCGCCATCGGGGACTGAGCGGTCTCGCGCCGCTGCGCCTGAGCGGGCTGGCGCCTGCAGCCTGAGGGGGAGCGGACGGCGGCTGCTGGGGGAGGCGCGTGAGGCGGCGCGCGCCATCGGGGATGAGAGGTCTCGCGCCGCGGCCTTGAGCGGGCTGGCGCCGCACCTGGGGGCAGGGCTGCTGGGGGAGGCGCTTGAGGTGGCGCGCGCCATCGGGGATGAGTGGAGGCTCGCGCCGAGGCGCTTGAGCGGGCTAGCGCCGCACCTGCCGGGGAGAGGGAGCGTGCGCGGCGGTGCTGGGGGAGGCGCTTGCGGCGGCGCGCGCCATCGGGGATGAGCGGGTCGCGCCGCAGCGCTTGCGCGGAGCTGGCGCCGCACCTGCCGGAGGGGGAGCGGGCGGCGGTGCTGGGGGAGGCGCTTGAGGCGGCGCGCGCCATCAGGGACGAGAGGTAGTCGCGCCGCGATGCCTTGAGCGGGCTGGCGCCGCACCTGCCGGAAGGGAGCGTGCGGGGGTAGTGAGGAGGCGCTTGAGGCGGCGCGCGCCATCGGGGATGAGCGGTATCGCGCCGCAGCGCTTGAGCGGGCTGGCGCCGCACCTGCCGAGGGGGAGCGGCAACTGGGGGAGGCGCTCGAGGCGGCGCGCGCCATCGAGGACGAGCGGAGTCGCGCCGCGGCGCTTGAGTGGGCTGGCGCCGCACCTGGGGGAGAGCAACTGGGGGAGGCGCTGGAGGCGGCGCGCGCCATCGGGGATGAAGGGTAGGCGCGCCGCGGCGCTTGAGCGGGCTGGCGCCGCACCTGCCGGAGAGGGAGCGTGCGGGGGTAGTAGGGGAGGCGCTTGAGGCGGCGCGCGCCATCGGGGATGAGCGGTAGTCGCGCCGCGGCGCTTGAGCGAGCTGGCGCCGCACCTGCCGGAGAGGGAGCGTGCGGCGGTAGCTGGGGGAGGCGCTTGAGGCGGCGCGCGCTATCGGGGATGAGTGGAGTGCGCGCCGCGGCGCTTGAGCGGGCTGGCGCCGCACCTGCCGGGACGGAGCTGCTGGGGGAGACGCTTGAGGCGGCGCGCGCCATCGGGGATGAGCGGTATCGCGCCGCTGCCTTGAGCGGGCTGGCGCCGCACCTGCGGGCAGAGCTGCTGGGGGAGGCGCTGGAGGCGGCGCGCGCCATCGGGGATGAGGAGTCTCGCGCCGCGGCCCTGAGCGGGCTGGCGCCGCACCTGGGGGCAGAGCAGCTGGGGGAGGCGCTGGAGGCGGCGCGCGCCATCGGGGATGAGGGGTCGCGCGCCGAGGCCCTGAGCGGGCTGGCGCCGCACCTGGGGGCGGAGCAACTGGGGGAGGCGCTGGAGGCGGCGCGCGCCATCGGGGATGAGGGGACTCGCGCCGATGCCTCGAGCGGGCTGGCGCCGCACCTGGCGGCGGAGCGCTAGGGGGAGGCGCTTGAGGCGGCGCGCGCCATCGGGGATGAGGGAGTCGCGCCGCGTGCCCTGCGCGGGCTGGCGCCGCACCTGGGGGAAAGGGAGCGTGCGGGGTATGGGGGAGGCGCTTGAGGCGGCGCGCGCCATCGGGGATGAGCGGTAGCGCGCCGAGGCCTTGAGCGCGCTGGCGCCGCACCTGCCGGCAGGGGCTGCTGGGGGAGGCGCTTGAGGCGGCGCGCGCCATCGGGGATGAGCGGTAGCGCGCCGAGGCCTTGCGCGGGCTGGCGCCGCACCTGCCGGGGCAGGGCTGCTGGGGGAGGCGCTGGCGGCAGCGCGCGCCATCGGGGATGAGGGGTCGCGCGCCAGCGGCCCTGAGCGGGCTGGCGCCGCACCTGGGGGCGGGGGAGCGCGCCGGTGGTACTGGGGAGGCGCTGGAGGCGGCGCGCGCCATCGGGGATGAGGGGATCGCGCCGAGCGCCCTGAGCGGGCTGGCGCCGCACCTGGCGGAAGGGGAGCGTGCGAGGGTGCTGGGGGAGGCGCTGGAGGCAGCGCGCGCCATCGGGGATGAGGGGGATCGCGCCAGATGCCTTGAGCGGGCTGGCGCCGCACCTGCCGGAGGGGCTGCTGGGGGAGGCGCTTGCGGCGGCGCGCGCCATCGGGGATGAGGGGTCGCGCGCCGAGGCCTTGCTGCAAGCGGGCCGGCGCCGCACCTGCCGGACGGGGGAGCGGGCGGCGGTGCTGGGGAGGCGCTTGAGGCGGCGCGCGCCATCGAGGATGAGGGGTATCGCGCCGAGGCCTTGCGCGGGCTGGCGCCGCACCTGCCGGAGGGGGAGCGTGAGCCGGTGGTAGGGGAGGCGCTGGAGGCGGCGCGCGCCATCGGGGATGAGCGGGATCGCGCCGACGCCTTGAGCGGGCTGGCGCCGCACCTGCCGGAGGGGCTGCTGGGGGAGGCGCTGGCGGCAGCGCGCGCCATCGGGGATGAGGAGTCTCGCGCCGATGCCTTGCGCGGGCTGGCGCCGCACCTGCCGGAGGGGCTGCTGGGGGAGGCGCTGGCGGCAGCGCGCGCCATCGGGGATGAGGAGTCTCGCGGCGATGCCTTGAGCGGGCTGGCGCCGCATCCTTGCCCGCTACGCGCAGCAGGCGACTGTCCCTACCCTTGAATCACCCCCGCACCGATTCCGCCCTCATGCGCCCACCAGAACTTGAGCGCGCTCCCTCTCTCGCGATACAAAATATACAGCCCGCTTCCGATCGTCAGGAAAGCCCCCGCCCACATATTCCCCGTCGGGATCTCCCGCCAGATGGTAAACCCCCAGATCACATTCCACAGCAGCCCAACGTACTCAAACGGGGCAGCAACCGAGGCCTGCGCCAAACTGTAGGCCCGAGCAATCAGGTACATCCCCGCAGCCCAGATCACACCCATCCCCATCAAAATCGCCCCATCCAAAGGAGTCGGCATGGCCCAGGCACGAAAAAGAAAAGCTATGCTTGGATGCGCGTTGGGAATTTCTCCCACAATGATCGCGAGGGGCGCTAAAAGCACTGCCACGATCAAGTAAATAAGCGTACTGAAATAAGCCATCGTCGCACTGCTATCCGTTGTCCGCAGCTGGCGCGTAATCATGACATTCAAGGCGTAAAAAAGCGTTGACAGCAGAACAAAGATAGAACCGATATTGAAAGTCGTGGAGCCTGGGCTGACAATCAATAAAACACCGACAAACCCCACCAGCAGTGCCATCCAACGACGCGGCCCAACCGTTTCACCCAGCACCACGACCGATAACAAGGTGATCACCAGCGGCGCCGAATTTCGAATCGCAGCCACATCAGCCAGCGACATGGCAGCCAGCCCCATGATATAGGTCGTAAAAGAGAGAAGCAGGATAACCCCACGTCCATATTCCAGCCTGCGCCGCTGCGTGGTGGGAAGCCCCCGCTGCCCCTCCAACCGAAAGAGCAGAAGCGTGCAGGGCAAAGCAGCAGAATTGCGAAAAACAACGATTTCCAATACAGGGTAGTTACCACCAATCCATTTGATAAGCACATCCTGGAAGGACAAAATCAGTATCGCCAACAGAAGGAAACCAATTCCCTGTATATTCGAACTCAACTTTTTCATACGCCTACCCGCCCCCCGCCGCCAGCCCCACACCTCCGCGGTTGGCCTCCTCCCCCGTGGGAAACAGCTCCCGGCGCCCCACGACCCCCAGCCTTGGCTTGCTCATCCCATCCCCCCTGCCACCTGATAAAGCGATCAGGCAGCCATTATCTGCTGAACAGACCACGCGGGCAATTAGCCCTCGAAAGAGCCGACCCCTTTCCCATCCCACCGTTGCCGCCCAGGGCATGAGTCGCTATGATAAGGCAGGGGCTACCCCGAGCGAGCCCCACCTGGGATTCCTTCGGCCTTCTCGGCCATCGCCGCCCTGCGCCAGCCATGAACCAGAAGGGGCTCTTCTTACCAGAGAAGAGGAAATGATGAATCAACCCGGCTTTGCCTTCAACATCCATCACGAGGTCGGTCAGGCGCGCCTGGCCACCTACAGCACCCCGCACGGGCAGATCGAAACCCCTGCCTTTGTGGCGGTGGGCACCCAGGCTACCGTCAAGAGCGTGACGCCGGAGCAGGTGCGCGCCGCCGGCATCCAGGTTCTTTTCGCCAACACCTACCACCTCTACCTTCGCCCCGGCGCGGACATCGTCGCGCGGATGGGGGGGCTGCACCGCTTTATGAATTGGGATCGCCCCATCCTGACCGACAGCGGCGGCTTCCAGGTCTTCTCGCTGGGGGCAGGCATCGAGCACGGGGTGGGCAAGATTGCCAACATTTTCCCCGGCGAGGGGGAAGCGCGCCCCGAGGCGCGCCCCGGCGAGGGGCTGGTGCGGGTCGAGGAAGAGCGGGTGACCTTCAAGAGCCACCTGGATGGCTCGCTTCACGTGTTCACCCCGGAAAAATCCATCGAGATTCAGCGTGCCCTGGGGGCCGACATGATCCTCGCCTTTGACGAGTGCACCTCCCCCCTGCATGACGCCGCCTACACCCGCCAAAGTTGCCAGCGCACGCACCGCTGGGCCGAGCGCTCGCTGCGCCAGTTTCAGGACTCCGACCCGCTGCACGGCTACGCCCAGGCCCTCTATGGCATCGTCCAGGGGGGCGCGTTCCGCGACATCCGCGAGGAAAGCGCGCAGGTGATCGGCAGCATGGCGTTTGACGGGATCGCCATCGGCGGCAACCTGGGCAAGACCAAGGAAGACATGCACGCCGTCATCGAGTGGACGGTGCCCCACCTCCCGCGGGACAAGCCGCGCCACCTTCTCGGCATCGGGGACATCCCGGACATCTTTGCGGCGGTGGCACGCGGCTGCGACACCTTTGACTGTGTGGCCCCGACCCGCAACGCCCGCAACGCCGCCCTGCATGCCCGCTGGGATGACGACGGCGCCCCGCTTCCCAAGTTTCGGCTGAACCTGCGCAATGCCCGCTTCAAGGACGATCCGCGCCCCGTGGTCGCCGATTGCACCTGCTACACCTGCCAGCACTACTCGCGTGCCTACCTGCACCACCTGTTCCGCGCCGACGAGCTTCTCGCCTTCACCCTCGGCACCCTCCACAACCTGCACTTTATCACCACGCTGTGCGCGGAGATTCGCCAGGCCCTGCGCGATGGCACCTTCGCTGCCATGCAGGAAGCCTGGCTGGAGGCGGGGCGCTGACCTGCGCGCCCGCGCCCAAGAAGGCACATTGAAGCTTTGGGCGTTGCCAGATATAATGGCGCAGCGTGCCTGCTCCCGCGACGGGCGGCTCCCACGCACCGACTGCGCCCGCGACCGGATCGCGGGCACTTTTTCATCAGGAGACACCATACATGGGTACCCTTAACACGCTTACGCTTGCCCTACTGCCGATTGCCATCGTCATCAATATAGTAGTCAGCCGCATCGTTCAAACCCTCGGCCTGCCCATTTACCTGGACAGCATCGGCACGGTGCTGGTGGGCGTGCTGGCCGGCCCCCTGGCGGGCGGCATCGCGGGCGCGCTTTCCAACGTGGTGGTCAGCCTGCTTTTTGCTGACCGCGTGGCGCTCTGGTTCGCCCCCGTGGCCGTCATCATCGGGGTGCTGGCTGGGCTCTTTGGGGCGCGTGGCTGGCTGCGACGCTGGTATCTGGCGCTCGTGGCGGGGCTGATTACCGCCCTCGTGGGCGCGTTGGTCAGTGCGCCGATTGCGGCCTACCTCTTCGGCGGCGTGACCGGCACCGGCACGGACCTGCTGGTCGCTACCTTCCTGCAGACAACGGAGGATGTCCTCAGCGCCACCTTCCTTCAGGGCCTCGTCAGCGAGTTCTTTGACAAGCCCTTCACCTACCTCGTCGTCTTTCTGCTGCTGCGCAACCTGCCGCGCCGCCTGCTGGTGCGCTTTCCCCAGGGCGAGCGCAGCGCCGAGCCGCGCCGCACCCCCCTGATTGGCCGCGTCGAGTAGCCCCGCGCGACCATGCAACCAACAGGGCTTTACCAGCCGGGGGAGGGACGGGTGCATCGCTGGCACCCCGCCACCAAGCTCGCGCTTCTGCTCATGAGCGGCCTGGTGGCCTTCTCGGGCCTCTTGCCCGTGGCCGGCGTGCCGCTGCTGCCCTGGCTGCTCGCGGCTATCCTCGTTGGGCTGGCCGCGCTGGATGGCGTTGCCACCTTGAAGGGGCTGCTGCGCCTCTTTGCCCTGCTGATGGCCCCCCTCATCGTCTCGCTCGTCCTGGTACAGGGCTTCCTGTATCCGGGCGCGGCCACCGTGCTCTTCCGGCTTGGCCCCCTGGCGCTGCGGCTGGAGGGGCTACTCTTCGGGGCGGCCATCGTTTCCCGCTTTGCCCCCATCCTGCTGGCAACGCTGCTCTTCCTGCTCACCACGCACCCCGCCGACCTGACCCACACGCTCGACCCGCCTCGGGGTGCCGCGCGAGATCGCTTATGTCATTCTGGCCGCGCTGAGCCTCGTTCCGCGGATGCAGGCCCGGGCCCAGAGCATCTCCGACGCCCAGCAGGCGCGGGGGCTGCGCACGGAGGGGAACATGCTGGTGCGCGCGCGCGCGTTGCTCCCGCTGCTGGGGCCGCTCATCACCAGTGCTCTGCACGAGACGGAGGAGCGTGCCCTGGCGCTGGAGGCCCGCGCCTTTCGCGCCCCCGGCCCCAAATCCCAGTGGCGCATCGTGCACGACACCGCCACCCAGCGCATCGTGCGGTGGGTGCTGCTGGCGGTTGGGGTAGCCCTGTTCGTCGTGGGACGATTCGGCGTGGGGGGCGGCACGCCCTAGCGGCAGGCAAAAACAAGCCCCGCGCTTCTTTGAAGAGGCGCGGGGCAATAGAAGGCTAGATTGTACAAGCCAGGATCGCCTAGGCGAAGGCGTCGTCCTCCTCGTCCTCTTCGTCCCCGTACCCGTCGTCCATCAACTCCGTCTCCGACTCTTCCTCCACCGCAGCGGTCGGCTCGGCCGCTTCCTCCTGCTGGGCGGCTGGTGCCTCCGCCTCAACCGACTCGTTGTCTGGGGCCGCAGCCTCTTCATTCCACCCGCCAAACTCCGGCGGATTTCCCTCATCGGCCATCTGGAACTCGCCCTCGAAGAAGGCTCCCTCCTCGATAATCAGGCTGGCCGCCCGCACTTTGCCTCGAATTTCCCCGCTTGGCTGGAGCGTAAAGCGCTCCAGGCAGACAATCTCTCCCTCGGCAGAGCCAGCGATGATGACGTTCCGGGCACGAACCTTCGCGATGATGGTGGCATCCTCGGCAATCGTCACGGTTCCATCACATTGGATTTCCCCCTCTGCGATTCCTTCGATTCGCAGATCCTGGGAAGTCGTGTACAGCCCATCAAAATGGGAGTTGCGGTCAATCACGCTCTCGCTGGTGGCTGCCTGCTCCGCCTGGGGGGCGGGCGACGAGGCGGAAGGGGTTCGGTACTGAGGTTGATACATAAGTGTTACTGCCCTTTCTCGCGTGCCTTCATGGCAAAGCGGCACGTCACGTGTGAGCCCTGCTCCACCACCAGCGTCGCCGTGTGGATTTCACCTGATACGCGCGCGGTTGGCTTGACGTGGAAGCGGTCGCTGGCATCCACCACCCCGTTCAGCGTTCCCGCCACAATCACATCCGTGGCTCGCAGGCTTGCCTTCACCTGGGCACCCTCCGCAATGAAGATAGTCGAGCGCGCCTGCAACTCCCCATCAAAATTGCCCTCAATGTACAAATTTCCTTCGCTCTTCAAGGTGCCAGAGAACGTTGTGTCCTTGGCCACGGTGGTTGCACCCTCACGATATTTGTCCAAGGGATCCTCCTCCTCCTGTTGGGTCGGTGTAAGGGGAGCGGGCTCGGGACGGTGCTCCTCCTGAATGGTCCAATCTTCTACCTGGGGCGACGAGGCACTCCAACTCTGGGCAGGCTGCACCCTCAACTCTTCATTGCCCCGAAGTCGCCCTGCTAGTTCCCGGCTTCGCTGACTGCCTTCCGTACTGCTCTTGTCATCGTCCTGCTTGTTACGTCCCCAGATACTCACAATTGCCTCCCTCCTTGTAGGGCAACCTTGCACGCGCGAGCCACTATGTCACAGCGCTTTGTACGCCAAGTGTAGGGCGCGATGAGTGCTCAAACCTGACCATCCGGCTACGCATGACCTACAGGTGCAGGGGCAGTGGCTGGCTGAGTTGCCCCTAGTATAGCGGAATTGCGCAGAAGGCCAATGATAGACTTGTTGCGCATGGCTGCCTCCGTTACACTCTTGCTCTGATTCCCATTCGACCCATGCCAGGGGCCATGCTTCACATCACCGATCTGACTTACAGCTACCCCGATACCGACACCCCTGCCCTCCGCAGCATCAATCTCTCGCTCGAGCAGGGGGAGATGCTCCTGGTAACGGGGGGCACCGGCAGCGGCAAATCCACGCTCTGCTACGCCCTGGCTGGCTTTGCCCCCCATTTCTTCCGGGGCGAGATGGCCGGCGACGTGACGCTGCGGGGCCGCTCCATGCGCGAAAGCACCCTCGGCGAGTGGGTGCAGCACGTTGGGCTGGTGCTGCAAAACCCCTTCAACCAGATTACTGGCGCCCGCATGACGGTCTTCGGGGAGGTTGCCTTCGGCCTGGAAAATCTCGGCGTCCCGCGCGAGCAGATGGCCGCGCGCGTGGCGGCCGTCCTGGAGCAACTCGACATTTCCCACCTGGCGGAGCGCTCCCCCTATGCGCTGTCCGGCGGGCAGATGCAGCGGGTGGCCCTCGCCTCCATCCTCGTGCTGGAGCCTGCGCTCCTGGTCCTGGACGAGCCCACCGCCCAGCTAGACCCCGAAGGAACGGGCGAGGTCTTTGCTGCCCTGCGCCGCCTGGCCGACAAGGGGGCAGCCGTGGTGCTGGCAACCCATCAGCTGACAGAGGCCGCCCCGCTCGCCACGCGCGCCCTCGTCTTGCAGGGGGGGGAGCTCGTCCTGGAAGGGCCAACGCGCGCGCTCCTCAGCGACCCGCGGCTGCCCGGCTGGCGCGTCGAGCCGCCGATTTACACCACGCTCGCCGCGCGTGCCGGGGCGCGGCCCCCCGCTTCCCTCGCGCACCTGCCTACCACCCTTGACGAGGCGCTCCTCACCTTTTCCGGTGCGCCCGGCCCCGCGCAGCCCGCCGACCCCCCGCCGCTCGCCTTGCCCGATGTCCCCCCCTTCGAGCCGACACCGGTCGAGGCGGAGAGCATCCACTTTCACTACCCAAGCGGGGTCCACGCCCTGCGTGGCGTCTCCCTTCAGCTGGAGCCGGGGCGCGTGACGGCCCTGATCGGGGCGAACGGCGCGGGCAAGAGCACCCTGTCCCGCTCGCTCAATGGCCTGCTGCGCCCCCAGGCGGGCACCGTTCGGGTGGGCGATTGGAGCATCGCCCAGCACCCCACCAGTCAGCTGGCGCGGCGGGTGGGGTACCTGTTCCAGAATCCCGACGACCAGCTTTTCAAGGCCACCGTCGAGGAAGAAATCGCCTTCGGGCCGCTCAACCTCCAATTCACCGAGGAGGCGCGACAGGAGGCTGTGGAATTGGCCATCGCGCTCACCGGTTTGGACAGCGTGCGGCACAGCCATCCCTACGACCTGCACGCTGTACAGCGCCGATGGGTCGCCATCGCCAGCGTCCTGGCGCTCCGTGCTCCCGTCCTGATCCTGGACGAGCCGACGATGGGCCAGGACCTTGTCGGCAAGGTGCGGCTGGCCGCTCTGCTCTCCGCCCTGCGGGAGGCGGGTAGCACCCTCCTCCTCGTCAGCCATGACATGCAGTTCGTGGCCGAGATGGCCGATGCGGTGATCGTGATGGCGGAGGGGCAGGTGCTGGCGCAGGGCGGGCCGGGCGAGGTTTTTGCCCAAGAGGCAAGCCTGGCGCGCGCGGCGGTGGCGGCGCCCCCCGTGGCGCGGCTGGCGCGCGCGCTCGCCCTGCCGGCGGAGGTGGTCCGTACCGAGTCGTTTGTCGCGGCGTGGCGCCAGCGCCATGAGGGATCATGAGGGGCCAATGCTATCCTTTCTAACGGAATCATAAGAAGCAGGGCAGGCGGCTTCATCTATTTTTCATCTTCACCCTGTACGCTTTCCCTGCTCACTCATCTTCTCTGTCATACGCTTCCCCACGGTACGATCCCATGTCACAACGAAGCCTCCTTGTTTTCCTATGCATCGTGGTCGCCCTGCTGGGGCTTGGCCGCCCGCATTCCGCCCTGGCCCAGGGACCCATCGGCACTACCTCGGATGAGGAGGTGACCCTGGAGCAGTTGGGGTTCCAGCCCCTGGTGCTGAGCGGTCCCTTCGGCAATGCTGAGTTAACCTTTGGGCTGCCCACAGACTGGGAATTTACGGGCAACGCAGTCCTCCAGTTGACCCTTGATGTCGCCATCGTTGCGAGCCCGGCTGTCGGGGGGGGGCCGCGCCTGCTGCCCCGGCCACCCTGCAACTGGCCTTGAACGGGGTCTGGCTCGACACCGTCCTCCTCGATCAGAGCGGGGACCGCGTGGTGCCCATCCCTCTTCCCGATGCCGCGCTCGCTAGCGCGGGGAGCGACCAGTTGCACACCCTGCGTGTCCTGCTGCTGGAAGAATCGGTGGCGGGGGCCGAGCAGCGGACCAGCGTCGTGGTCGAGCCAGCCTCGCGGCTGCTGCTCCCGCACCGCGTCCTCTCGCCCGCAACTGACCTGCGCTATCTGCCCCGCCCTCTTTATCAGAATTCCTTTTTGCCCGACACTGCCACCGTCGTCGTGCCCGACGCGCCCGCCCCCGAAGAATTGCAGGCGGCACTGATCATCGCCGCTGGCCTGGGGCGCATGAGTGACGACAATCTGCTGCTTTCCCTGCTCCCCGTAAGCCAGTTGAGCGCGGCGGAGCGCAGCAGCACCCACCTCATCTTTGTAGGGCAGGCGACGGCACTGCCGCCCCTGGCGGACGTGGACCCTTCCCGCCCCCGCCAGCGCGGACGGCTTCGCCGCGCCTGATGCCGAAGCGACGGACGGCATCGTGCAGATGGTCGCCTCGCCGTGGAACTCCTCCAAGGTCCTGCTGGTCGTCGGCGGTAACAGCCCACCCGCCGTCGTCAAGTCCGCCCTGGCCCTGAGTACGGGCGACATCGTCACCAGTGCTGATCCCAGTTTGGCGGTCGTCGCCGAGGTCCGCGCGACCACCCCGCCCGCCACCATCGCGGTGGACCAGACCCTGGCGGGCCTGGGCTTCCAGATCCAGACGCTGGATCGGCTGGGGGAAAATACAGCGGAGATTAACTTTTTCATCCCGCCCCAACTGACTGCTGGCACGGATGCCTACCTGGACCTGGCCTTCAACCATTCGACTGCCCTGGACTACGCCGACTCGCAACTGGTGGTGGAATTGAATGGCACGCCCCTGCGCAGCATCCGCCTGAATGACGGCACGGCCGACCTGAGCACCACGCGACTGCTGCTGCCACGCTCTGCCCTGCGCGCCGGCAACAATCAGCTCATGGTCCGGGCCAACCTTGTGCCCTCGGAAAGCGGGTCGCAGGGAGGCGACAGCCAACTCTGGCTCACCATCTGGCCCGAGTCGCTGCTGCACCTCCCGCTCACCCCGGCCCCTGCCCGCGACGCGGCGGCCTTCGAGCTAGGCGAATTTCCCGCCCTCTTCACCCATAGCCCCAGCCTCAGCGATGTCGCCTTCGTGCTGGCCCCCAATGACGTGGCGGGCTGGCGCGTGGCGCTGGCGCTCGCCGCGCAGCTGGGCGCCGCGACCGACGGGGGGGTGGTAGACCTGGCGGTCGCCTATGGCAACGCAGTGCCGGACGCCGTCCGCGCCGAGCGGGACCTGATCGTGATCGGGCGGGCGAGTGCCCTGCCCCTCATCGCGGAACTGGGCCCCGCCCTGCCCGCCCCCTTCGAGGCGAACAGCGACATCGTGGCGCAGGAGCACACGCGCGTGGCTTTCCGCGTGGCCCCGGGCACCAGCCTGGGCTACCTGCAGACCCTCGCCGCGCCCTGGAATCGCGAGCGGGCCATCCTCGCTATCCTGGGCACTACCGATGAGGGGATCGAGTGGGCGGGGAAGGCCCTGCTGGTGCCGCGCCTGCGCGAGCAGTTGGGGGGCTCCTTCAGCCTGGTGAGCGGCGAGCAGATCATCCCCGACGCCACCCCTGATGGTGCCCCATCGCTAACGGGCGGCCTGAATGTGGCGGCGCCCGCGCTCGATGCCGCGCCGGCACCCCAGCAACGCCAGTTTGCCTGGGTGCTCCCGCTCTTCGCGCTCTCCCTGCTCCTGATGCTCTTCGTCCTGGGCTTTGTGGCCATCAGTTCGTTGCGGCGCCGTCTTAACCCTTCGGCATGAGGTGGTACGCGTGAGCCAGACATCCACTAAACCTACCCGACTCAGGGGGCGGCGTGCCCTCGCGATAGGCGTGCTGGCCCTGCTGCTGGGGGCCATCGTGCTGGTGCGAGCTCAGGGGGGCGGTGCCTCGGCCCAGCCCCCCCCGTGGCACAGGTTCAACTGCTGTGGCCCGACCGCGCCCGCGCCGGTGCCCCCATCATCGTTGAACTGGTTGCCAACGATGCCATCAACCTGGCAGGCTTTGAAGCAACCATCCAATATGACCCCACGTCCCTGCGCTACCTGGGCGCAACCGTTCAAAAGGATCTGGCAGGCGGCGGGCGCTACCTGCTTCCCCTCGGGCCGGTGCACAACGGGGGGCAGCTATTTCTTGGCGCGGCCACCTGCCCCGTGCGCGACTGCACCGCCGGCTATCCCTTTCAGGGCGCGCGCCAGCCTGTAGGGGTCAGCGGGCGCGTTCGCCTGGCAACCCTTACCTTCCAGAGCGAGGGCGGCGGCCCGCACACGCTTTCCCTGGCCGATGTCCGACTGGTTGATCCCCAGGGCGAGCCGCTTGCGGCGCGCACGCTGGGCACGCTCCAAGTGGGGGGGCAACCATAGCACCCCCTGAAACCGATCCCTCAAGGTACCCGATGGCCAGATTCCGCATCGTAGGAGGATCACGCGATCCTTTGCGCACTCATTGGCTTTGGAGCCTCCCACTCTGCTTCATGCTGATCGCGCTAGCGCTCCCGCTTGCTGGCACGCGCCAGCCCCCTGCTGATCCCTCGCTGGCCCCCCTTGACCGCACCGGTAACCGTGCCATCAGCCTGGGGGACGCGCTCGATGCAGCAGACGAGTGGGTAGCCGCCCGCCAGCAGGGCTGCGGGACGGGCAGTGACCCCTCGCGCCCCCTCGCGGTCGGCGCATGCCCCCACGTGGGGGAGGTGCAGAACATCCTTGCCCGATGGGGGCAACTCACAGCCCCCCTGCCCGCCCCTCAGACGGAGCACGTCGGCGCCCCGCTCACCCTGGTCGTCACCTCTGAGGGGGACCAGGGAGATCAGAGCGCAGGCGATGGCCTCTGCCAGACGGCATCCGGCACCTGCACCCTGCGCGCCGCGTTGGAAGAAGCGAACGTCCGGGCCGGGGCCGATCAGATCACCTTCAACATTCGCGATGCGGGGGGCGGTTGCCCTGCTCGCGTCACCCTCCGCCCTGCCTCCCCCCTTTACCTCGACGATCTGTGGGACGATGGCACCAGCGTGGACGGGTATACCCAATGTGGCGCCTCGCCCAACACCCAGCCAGTGACGGGCAACGCCAACATTCGAATCGAACTGCAGGGCACAGCCACGCGCGGCGTCCACGGCATCAAGGTGGACAGCTCCAATCATCTGCTGCGTGGGCTTGCGATTTACAACTTTGACCTACAAATTCGGCTGGCCGGTGGTGCTACCCACAACCGTATAGCGGGCAATTTTATTGGCACGGATGCCACCAACACCTTCATCAGCGGTGCGCCCAATGGCGTGGGGGAAGGGGTTCATCTTCGCTACGGGGCCCACTACAATGTGATAGGGTGCGGCTACTTTGATGGGCTTAATCAATTCGTGGCGTGCGCAGCGCCCGCCGATGCCTACGCCGCCCGCAACATCATTTCTGGCAACAGCGCCGATGGGGTCCACCTGGAAGGTGATGTGGTGGGCAGCCGCATCGTTGGAAATATGATTGGCTTGAGGCAGGACGGCATCACGGCGCTGGGCAATCTTAGCGATGGGGTGGACGTGAACGACGGCCCGCAGAGCAACTGGATCGGTGGCCCCACCGAGAACGAGCGTAACATCGTGAGCGGCAACGGCTCGGATGGGGTGGAAGTGTCGCACAACGCCAACACCCAGTTCAATGCGGTGGTCGGTAACTTTATAGGCACCACCGGCTGGGGCACGGCGGCGCTTGGCAATAGGGGCAACGGCGTGTCGCTGGAAGAGTTGGTGGGCACCAGCAGTGTTCGTAACAACGTCGTGTCAGGCAACGGGGGAAACGGCATCCGTGTCTACGTGCTGGTCACCGACACGGAGATAGAGGGCAACCTGATAGGGGTGGCGGCGGATGGCGCCGCGCCGCTCCCTAACGGCACCAATCCGAATACCGATCGGGGGCGTCATGGGGTCTACGTGATTGGCGGCAGCCAGCACAATCTGATCTTCAACAATACCATCGCCTACCACCCCGAAGACGGGGTCCGGCTCACCAACTATTCGGACGATGCCCATGGCGGCTATGGGGAAAGCTATTTCAACCCTATCAGCCAGAACCGGATCTATTTTAACGACGGGCAGGGCATCGGCCTGAAATCCAACCGGAATCCTGCGACTGGCCAGATCACGACGGCCAACCAGGGCCTCCCCGCGCCGGTCATCACCGAGGCGCGGCCCGGGCGGGTCGCGGGCACAGCGTGCCCGCGCTGCGTGATTGAGCTTTTTGTGGCAGACAAACAGGTGCTCAACGATCCGGAAGGCGACGACTTTGGGGAGGGGCAAAGTTTCATTGGTACCACCCTTGCGACGGGGGCGGGCACCTTTGAGTTTCCTGGCCTCACCATTCCCCTGGGCCAACTCCTCACTGCCACCGCCACCGATTCGCTGGGGAATACCTCCCAATTCGCCCGTAACGTTCTGGTAGAGCAAGAGGTGCCTCCGCCCCCGAGCGCCACGCCGACGCGCACGCCTACGCCGACAGCAACGCGCACACCGACCGCCACCGGCACACCCACTGCCACACCCACTGTCACGACCACACCTACCGCCACACGAACTCCCACAGTGACGCGTACGCCAACACGCACGCGCACGCCGACCCGCACGCGTACGCCGACCCGCACGCGTACGCCGACCCGCACGTCTACCCCGACGCGCACACCGACGCCGACGCGCACGTCTACGCCAACGCCCACGCCGACGCGCACGCCCACCGCCATAGCGACGCTCACATCAATGCGCACGCTAACCCCTACGCCGACTGTCGCCCCTCGCGCTTTTATATGGTTACCCATCGTGCAACGACATAGCAGCTAGCTAGCCATTACCCCCTCATCGTTTGCGTGCGTGCGAGGAACCCCCATGCTTATCTGCTTTAATGGCATTGACGGTGCAGGCAAAACCACACAGGCCCAGCGCCTGGTGGAGCACCTGAACCGCTGCGGCTACCCCGCAGAATACGTCTGGAGCGGCGGTCGGACCTTGCTGTCACGCCCCTTCACCCACCTCGCCAAGCGGATACTCGACGGCAGCCAGCACGCAGCTGCCGTCGAGGCGGTCGCCACAAGCCTGGCCAGGAGTCCCTACCTTGCCAACACGCGGCGTCTGTTGGGGTGGGGGCCCCTCCGCTCGCTCTGGCTTTACTTTTCCCTGTACGAGCACGCGGCCAAAATCCGGCTCACCGTTCTGCCCCGGCTCGCGCAGGGAAAAGTTGTAATATGCGACCGTTACCTTTACGATTCAATAGTCACCGTAGCGCTCCTGGCTGGCCTGGAGCCCGACGCCCTGCCCGCGCTCCTCAAGCTTCCCCCCGGTTGCCATGTTCCGCAGCCCGCCTGCTGGTTCTTCCTGGACCTGCCCGCAGAGCGCGCGGCGAGTCGCAAGGCGGAACTGCGCGACGTGCCCCTGCTTCAGCAGCGTATAGCGCTGTATCGCGAGATGGCGGCGGCGCTTGACATGTACCGTATCAACGCCTCGGCGCCCCCGGACGATGTGGCCATGCAAATCTTTGATCGAGTCATGCTATTCCTGGCCCCTGCGGGGCCCGCTTCAACCCGCCCGGCGCGCGCCGCGCAGGAGCCACAACCAACAGAATGAGGATGATGATGGGACGACTTTCTTTTGTAACATGGATGAGCGCCCTCCTGATTCTGGTAGCCATCGGCGCGGTGGGGGCGTGGGGGTATCGCACCTGGAACGCATCCGGCGCAGCGGGGCCCCTGCTGCCAGGCGGCAACCAGAGTGTCCAGCTGGCGTGGTTTTACAAGCCCCCTACCAACGGTGACATGCAGTCGCTGCAGCACTATTTCGACTCGTTTGTTTTGACGGCGCAGGATGAGCAGCATCGGGAGACCCTGCGCGCGGGCGGGGTCAGCACTCCCTTCCTGCAATACGTTCGATTCGACGCCATTCACGATCCTGCCTCCTGCACGGCGCAACCCTGGCGCAACCAGGTGGCCAACCGCCCCGGCGATTATTGCAGGATCGAGCAGGAGCACCCCGACTGGTTCCTGCGGGACGACTCGGGCACCCCCATCGTGGTGGACACGGACACCGAGCGCTTTGTCCTGATGGACCCGGGGAATCCGGAATGGCGCGCTTTCTGGCTGGAGCGCGTGCGCCAGGATCAGCAGGCGTTGGGGTGGGATGGGGTCTTCCTGGACAATGTGGAGGCCAGCCTGGCCAAGTTCGAGCGCCTCGGCATTCGCCTCCAGGACTACCCGACGGCGCAAAGCTACCAGGACGAAGTGAGCGAGTTTTTGACCTTTCTCGACACCTCCTTCTTTGAGCCCGCCTCGCGCCCCCTCTTCGCCAACATCGTGGAGGTCCAGAACAGCGATGTCTGGTTGCGCTACCTGGATCGGTTGGATGGGGTGATGGACGAAGGCTGGGTGGTAGACTGGTCCGTGGAATATTTGAAGCCCGAGCAATGGGAAACCCATCTCCGCCGCGCGGAAGAAGCCCAGATCCGGGGCAAGCAGGTGATCCTGGTTTCCCAGGGGGCGCAGGGGGACATCGCCCGCCAGCGCTTTGCCTTTGCCTCCTACCTGCTCGTCAGCAGCACGCAGGCTCATTTCCGCTACACCCATGCGGATGAATACGACGAGGTATGGCTATACAGCAACTACGATCTTGATCTAGGCCTCCCGCTCGGCCCGCGCTATCGCCAGGGGAACGTGTGGCAGCGCGATTTCACGCGGGGCTCCGTCAGCGTGGACCCCTACGAGCGTGAGGCGACCATTACCCTCTATTAGCACGCTTGCTGTGCCAAAACGAAGACGGGGCGGGGGCCATGGCCCCCGCCCCGTCTTTTTTTATAACTTCGCTACCGTCCTCGTTAGTTCCCCGTGCTCATCACAACCGCCTGACCCTGGATCGAGGCGCTGTGGGCAGACAGGTCAACCGTCACCGTGCCGTTCTGGAAGTCCCGCATCCACACGCTGCCCTGCTGGTAGCGCGGGCCAAGCGGTGCGCCCAGGTCGGTCTCGTAATTGTCGTACAGCCAGATGTCGTGGTAGGCGCTGGAGTCGCTGTAGCGGAAGGAGCTATTGCCATTGGCGACGAGCAGGTAGGAGGCGAAGGCGAATTCCTCGCGAGCCGTGTTGGTGCGGTTGCCCTGCGACACCAGGATGGCCTTCTTGCCGCTCGCCTCGGTCCGCTCGACGCGGCTCATGTGCTCTTCCCACTGGCTCTGCGACAGGTAGCCGTTCGACCAGTCTACCGCCCAGCCCTCTTCCATCGCGCCGTCCAGGTACTCCAGGTAGGTGAACCAGACGCTTGTCTCTTCCAGGGCGATGATGTTTGCCTGGAGCGGGTGGTTGGACTGATCGAAGTAGGAAGTGTACAGGTAGCTCAGGAACCCTTCAACCGCAGCCTGGTAGCTCGCATCGGTCGGATAGGCGGCGGGCAGTTGCCCTTCCTGGCCGCGCTTGTACAGGCTCGCCTCGACGTTATCCAGGAAGACCCCGTCCCATCCCAGCGACTCCTGGCTTTCCGTGGCCCGCTCCAGCCAGAACATCCGCCAGCCGTTGTTGCCCGGATCCATGATGTAGAAGTGCTCGCTGCCTTCAACGTCCACGATCGGGTTGCCATTGCTGTCGCGCAGGAACCAATCCGGGTGGTTGGTGCGGATCGAGCAAAAGTCGCCGGGGCGATCTGCCACCTGGTTGCGCCACGGCTGCGCGGTGCACGAGCCGGGGTCCATGATGGCGTCGAAGCGCAGATACTGGAGGAAGGGACCCTCGGCACCCTGGGCGCGCATGGCATCCCGCTCGTCCTCATCATTCTTCGTCAGAACGAAGGTGTCGAAGCTGCTGCTCACCGTGCCGAGGTCGCCGTTTGTGGGGGGCTTGTAGAACCAGGCGATGTGGACCGGGGACTCGCTGCCCGTGCTGTTGCCAGAAGCGGACGAATCCGAGGTGCGGGCGTTGTCGAGGATGGAGGGGAGGAACAACTTGGATTGGGGGGCTGCCATCGTCTGGCTCGGCGCGAGCGTGACCAGCAGTGTAGCCAGGAGGAGCCAGGCAACCAGTGTAACGTTAAGGCGGGGATGGCGGAGCATTTTTCTACCCTCAATCTTCGGTAGCCTGGCGGTCATTGCTCGGAGAGCGGAAGACCCATGGCTTTGCGTCGCCGGCTTTCGCCGGTTTTGCCGTTTATCGGTATTGCGGGTGTTTCAGATCCACCCTGTTGTGTGTGGAGCGCGGCGGCGCCGTTTCTCCACTACTTCATCAGTATACAGAAAGCGTTGCGCGAAGCGAGAGGTTCCAAGGCCTATAGGGCGTGGGACGATAGTCCCCACTTTTCTCCTGGCGCGGCACAGGTGCCGGGCTTGCCCTGCGCGGCGGATGCGCTATGCTGACAGAAAGATTGGCTTATCGGTTGGGAAGGGGAACGAATGGCAGAAGCACTTGCGTTGATTCCGCTGGCAACGGCCCTGGTGCAACAGGGATTGCTCCACAGCGAGCGTGGTAGCCTCAGCTACCGCGTGGGCGAGCGGTTCGTTATCACCGCGCGGGGCGCCGCCCTGGACCGGCTGCTCCGCACAAACCTGATACTGCTGGATGGGGATGGTGCGCTTCAAGAAGGAGGGGGGCTGCTGCCCGCCGCCGACTGGCCCCTTCACGCCGCGGCTTTCAGGGCGCGCCCGGCGGCGCGCGTCGTCGTCTGCGCGCGCCCCTTTCATGCCCTGGCCTTCGGGCTGCTGGGCCGCTCGCTGCCCGCCGCCACGCCGGAGCAGTACGCTGCCCTGGGGCGCGACGTGCCCCTCGTCGCCTATCGCACCCCGCGCACCCGTGACGCGCTCGCCGCCGTGAGCGCCGCCCTGCAGGCAGCCCCTGCCGCGCTGCTGCAGGGCCAGGGAGTCCTCCTCACCGCCGAAACGCCCGATCAGGCCCACCATCGCCTTGCCCTGCTGGACGAGGCCTGTGCCCTGCTGCTGGCGGCGCGCGCCGCCGGCACCCCGCGCGTCCTGTCGGACGCGGACATGCACGCGCTCGACCAGCAGGCCGACGGCTAGCCTGCATGACAAGCCCAAAGGAGGAGACACCGATGAGCCGCCTGCAGCAGCACCTGGAGCACATCCTGACCGACGTGGTGCCCAGCCGCGGGGCCGCGCAGGATGGGCTGGCCGAGGGCTACCTGGCCGAGATCGAGGCACGCGGCCAGCCGCCCCTGCTGGTGCGCGGGCTGGAGCAATGGAACGCCGGCCACTTTTTCGAGCAGCACGAGACGCTGGAATGGCTTTGGCGCGCCACTGCCGAGCCGGTGCGCGACCTGTTCAAGGGCATCATTCTGGCAGGGGTGGGGGCGCTGCACGTCCAGCGCGAGAACCGACGCGGCGCCCTGGGCAAGTGGACGGGGGCGATGGGCTATCTGGAGCCCTTCGAGGCGCGGCGGCCTTACGGCATCGAGGTGGGGGCCCTGCGCCAGCAGGTGAGCGTGGCCCGCGCGGCCCTGCTGGCGGAGGAGGAGGGGCCGCACGACTGGCAACCACATCGGGAGCGGGTGGCCGCCCTACACATCGTCTGGGAGCCGCGCCCCACCGATCCGCAGGTCACCCACCTGCTGCGCCGCCTGGACCGCGCCTGGCAGGAAAGCGAGCTAGGGGTGGAGCCGACGCTGGCAGGCACGAGCGAGGAGGAGGCCGCCTGGCAGCCCGCCGCGGGGGTGCGGCCCATCCGGGCGGTGCTGGCGCAGCTTGGGGTGGGAAAGTGGGTGGTGGCGAATCACTGCTTCGGGGACGGCGCGCTCGGCGTGGGGGATGTGCGAGTGCCAGCATCGTGGCCCGCTCTAAAGCGGTGGCTGCTGGAGGCCCATGAGGCCATCCGGGAGCCGCTCGGCTTTCTGCGTGACGAGCAGCTAGGCGAGCCGCGGACCTTGTTTGGGAACTCGCTGCCCCTCGAGCGCATCATCGAGGCTACCATCGAGCAGGATTTTTACCATGCGGGGGAAATCAACAACCTTCGTGAGCTGTGCCGGGCGATGGGGTCAGGCGCGGGGTAGGTGGCCCGGCCCGTCAGGCGCGGCGAACCCGGCCCAGGGCGGCCAGGGCGGCCAGCACAAAGCCCCCGCTCGTCACCCCGACTCCCACCCCGACCTGCGCCCCCCCCGCGTACAGCCCCTGCAGGAGGGGCCATGTTCGCCACAGTGCCCACGCTGGCAGGCAGGCGCCCGCCAACGCGATCAGCCCGATCAGCCCGTACCGCCCCCGCGTGCCAAGCCGCCCCCAGAGCGGAAGCAGGGCTATGGAGGCAAGCACCCCCAGGGATAGGTAGAGTTGGAACGCAAACTCGCGCGCCAGCGAGGGGGTGGCCAAGCGGGGCGGCAGCCACATCATCGCCGGAAGCAGGATGTCTAGCGCGGGTAGCACCACCAGCGCGCAGAAAAAGAGCAGCGGCAGCAGCCCCCAGCGCAGCGCCCCCCGCTCCCCGGAGAGCCATAGCAGCAGGCAGAGCGCGGCGAGGGCGGGCGGTAGAAAAAAGAAGAGGCGCTCCGCCTCGAACTGGCCGCTGCGCCACGGCTGGGTGAACTTCCAAAAATCCCCCAGGTCCAGCCCCAGCAGCACCAGGGCCGCCGCCCCGCTCTGCGGCGTCACCCAGGGCAGCCACCAGCCGAGCGCCCCCAACATTGCCCCGCCGACCAGTGCGCTGCTGCCTGCCCGCGTTCCCCGTGTCACGGGCGGTGGAGCTTCGCTGCCTGCGCCTGCTTTTGCCGGAGGCGATTTTCGCGGCGGGCTGTCGCTTCCGCCCATCGTCGCTGCTCCTCCTCCGTTTCCACGTGCAGGGGCGGCACCTCGACGGGGCGCCCCTGCGCGTCCAGCGCCACATACACCGCATAGGCCGAGTTGGTGTGGATGCCCTCCCCCGTCAGCGGGTTTTCCGCCTCCACCCGAATCCCTACCTCGATCGAGCTGTGCCCCACCCAGTTCACCATTGCCTTCAGCTGTAGCAGGTAGCCGACGAGTACCGGCTCCAGAAAGGTCATCGAATCGAGGCGCACCGTCACGACCGGGCAGCGTGCGTGGCGCATCGCCGCCAGCGCGCCCGCTTCGTCCACCAGCCGCATGATGGCCCCCCCATGCACGTTGCCCATCGTGTTGGCATCGTTGGGCCCCATCAGCACCGACAGTTCAACCCGGCTTTGAGTAGGGCTTTTGCCAGGCCGGGCCTCCGCTTCTGCACTCAAAGCTCGGCGCTCCTCGCTATCGGTGGGTGACGCGACGAAGGCCGCTCCACCCACACGAGCCGCACCGATAGCGCTGCGCGGGGAAGAAGCGTGTCAAAAAGCGATCAAATGACGTCCGATGGGTACGCTGTAACGACCCCCCGCACTTGGGGCAAACATGACGGCTCTGGCCGCGCTTCCGTTTGCGCTCGCCGGCCGCCCTGGACGAAGAAGAGGAATCAGACATGCTATATCTCGTTTGTAAAGGGTTGAATCCATAGGGCCCTACCGCCACCC
Source organism: uncultured Chloroflexia bacterium (assembly GCA_963721895.1). Taxonomy (GTDB): domain Bacteria; phylum Chloroflexota; class Anaerolineae; order Ardenticatenales; family Ardenticatenaceae; genus CAVRLZ01. The sequence continues at coordinate 132,547 of CAVRLZ010000036.1, forward strand.
GCACACGGGTGGCGGTACCTCACGCAGCCTGCCTCAGGCCAACTTGGCGTCGAGGGTAATCTCAGCGCCTGCCAGCGCCTGCGACACGGGGCAATTCGTCTTGGCCCCCTCCGCAAGCCTCTGAAAGGTTTCATCGTCAATGTCGGGAATATCCGCTTCGGTTTCCAGATGGATGTTCGTGATGCGAAAGCCAGCATCCACTCGGTTCACATGAACCTTGGCAATCGTCGAGATGCGCGTGGGCACAAACCCGGCCCGCCCCAGTTCGCCGGAGAGCGCCATCGAGAAGCACCCCGCGTGCGCGGCGGCAATCAACTCCTCCGGATTGGTTCCCGTCCCCTCCTCGAAGCGGGACACGAACGAATACGGCCCCTCATACGAGCCGCTCGCCATGCGCATCGTCCCTTTGCCCTCGCGCAGGCTTCCTTCCCATACCGCACTAGCACTTCTCATCGCCATGATCTATTCTCCTCGTTGAAACGATATAAATTGGGGCGCTCGCCAAGCGAAGCGCGGCTCGTTCCGTCCATCAGCCCATCATGATGCATCAATGACCTGCTGGTACAATCCGAGGACACGCTGCGCTGTGCTGGCCCAGCTAAATTGTCTCGCATGTTCTATGCCAGCACGAATCATCGCCGCGCGTGTCGCCGCATCGCCTAGCACTTCCCCGAGCGCCTCGGCCAGCGCCGCCGCATCGTTCGCCTCCTCGATGTAGCGGGCAGCGGCGCCCCCCGCCTCCGGCAGCGAACTGTTGCGCGCCGTGATGACCGGCGTGCCGCAGGCCAGTGCCTCCAGCACCGGCAGCCCGAAGCCCTCGTACCGGCTGGGGTACGCGAGCGCCTCCGCCAGGTTGATCAGCGCGGGCAGCAGGGCATCTTCCACAAAGCCCAGGAACCGCACGTGCGCCTCCAGCCCCAGCTTCGCAACCAGTGCCTCCAGCCGCTCACGCTCGCCCAGCCAGCCCCCGCCCCCCGCCAGCACCAGCATCACATCGCGTTCCGCGCCGGAGCGATAGCGTGCCATCGCCTCGATCAGCGTGCCCAGGTTCTTGCGCGGCTCCACCGTGCCCACATTCAACACGAACGGACGCGTGAGCCCCAGCCGCTCCCGCGCCTGCGCCAGCGCTGCATGGTCCAGGGCGTTCGTCTCGTCATAGGGGCGAAAGCGAGGTTCGATCCCTGGATACACCACTGACACTTTCGCTGGGTCGCTCCCATAATAGCTCAAGATCGCCTCGCGCGTGCTCTCGCTGTCCGCGAACACGTGGTTGGCGCGCCGAATCGAATCCGGGACCGCCCGCTGAAGGTACTGCCGCAGCCGGGGCTCATGCACGTCGGACAGCACCTCGAACGACAGATCGTGGACCGTCACGATGGCGCGCGCGCGCAGCAGGCGGGGCAACGTAAAATCCGGCGAGTGGTAGAGCGTGGGCAGCGAGCCGATCAGCAGTTCCACCGGCACGGGCAACCGCAGCCGGTGCCACAGCCAGACCGCCTGCTTTTGGCTCACCCACAGCGGCTGCCAGCGAAAGTTGGGGGGCAACGGAAAGCGGGGCCGCCCCGCCACATCCCTCGTGTACCCTATGAGGTAGCGCGTCTCGTGGTCGGCCGCTGACAGACCCTGAATCAGCCCGCGCGTGAAGCGCCCGATCCCCCCCCCTGCGCCAGCGCCGACGTGGCATCCACCAGGACGGTCACGTCCTTCATAGCCGAGCCCGCACCGCTGCCAGCACCTCCGTTTTCAGCGCCTCGCGCCCGCGCCGCAGCTCGATGACGCGGTTGCGAACCCCCTCTTTGAAGGCTTCATCCTCGATCAGCGCCAGGTTGATATCCACGTTCATCAGCGCGCCCTGCAGGGCGGCATCCGCCAGCAGCAGCCCCACCCCCACATCGCTCACCGCGTTGGGGTTGCCCTCAGTCGCCAGGGTGGGGGCCAACTCGAACAATTCCGACGCCTGCGTGGCCACCTTCAGCGGCACCTGCGTGGCGTCCATCAGCGCGTTCTGGATGGCCGCCGTTCGTGCCGACTGCTGACCCTCGCTTTCCTTTGGCATGCGGTAGGCCCCCATCACCCGCTCGAACACATGCGCGTCCAACTGCGCCAGGTTGGTCATCTCCTCGCGGATCGCCTCCGTGCGTTCCCGAGTCGCCTGCATCGCCTCTTCCACCGCCGCGAATTTTTTGCGCCCGATGGTCAGGTTCGCCACCATCGAGAGGAGGGCTGCCCCCATGGCGCCGGCCAGGGCCGCGCCCGCCCCGCCCCCCGGCGTGGCACTCCCACTCGACAGCCCTTCCAAAAAGTCGCCAATCGTCTGCGAGCGTATATCAATCATCTTCTCTCTCTCCTTGTATGTCAGCCATGCGCCGCGCCCGCGCGGGCCTGCGCGGAGCGGGAAGCGCAGCATAGCACCGCATAGGCTGTGCGACAAAGCGGCACGCGCCCCCGCCAGCGGGGAATACCCTTGTGTAGCACAGGAATTTGTGATACCCTTCCTCTATCCGACACATCCGATCTGGCCTACTCACTCCCGCACCCACTATTCTACCCTCTATGGCGATCCAACACTTCCTCAGCCTGGCCGACCTGACTTCCACCCAATTTGACCACCTCATGCGCCTGGCGCTTGACCTGAAGCGCACCCTGCGCGAGACGGGGCACAACGAGCCCCTGCTCCAGGGCAAGACGCTCGGGATGATCTTTCAAAAACCCAGCCTGCGCACCCGCGTTTCGTTTGAAGTGGGGATGCTCCAGCTAGGGGGGCACGCCCTCTACCTCAGCCCCAACGAGATTCAGCTGGGGCGGCGCGAGAGCGTGGCCGATGTGGCCCGCGTGCTGGGGCGCTACACCAGTGCCATCATGGCGCGGGTCTTCGAGCACCAGCACATCGAGGAATTGGCCACCTATTCGCCCGTGCCCGTCATCAACGGCCTGAGCGATTACAACCACCCCTGCCAGGGGCTGGCCGACTTTTTGACCCTGCTGGAAGAGTGGGGCACCCTCGAGGGCAAGACGCTTGCCTACCTGGGCGACGGCAACAACGTCCTGACCTCCCTCCTCAACGGCGCGGCCCTCACCGGAACGATCATCCATGCAGCCTCGCCGGAAGGCTATGGGTTGCCCGCGCCCATCGTCGAGCAGGCGCGCGCGCGCGGCGCTATGGTGCACCTCTTCGAGGACCCTGACGAGGCGGTGCGCGGCGCCGATGCCATCTACACCGACGTATGGACCAGCATGGGGCAGGAAGCGGAAAGCGCCCGGCGGCTCGAGGTGTTCCCCCCCTTCCAGGTCAACGAGGCCCTGGTGGCCCGGGCGCGCCCCGATGCCATCGTGCTGCACTGCCTGCCCGCGCACCGCGGCGAGGAAATCACCGATGGCGTGGCCGATGGCGAGCAGCTCGCGCCTCTGGGATCAGGCGGAAAACCGCCTCCATGCCCAGAAGGCCCTGCTCGTCTGGTTGCTGCGCGACTCACAGCAAGGCTAGCCCGCGCGTTGCCTTTTCATCAGTTTTAGGTTGGATGCTGCGGCAGGGAGGGGTATGGCGACGAGTAAGGGGCAACAGGGGATGCAGGATGACTTTCACCAGGCGCTGGGCCGCGGCCGCGAGTTGGCCCGCGCCGGCAATTGGCAGGGCGCGGCCATCGCGTTCCGGCGGGCCACTACGCTTCAGAACAGCAACCCCCTCGCGCATCAGGACCTGGGGCGGGCCCTTCTCGAGTTGGGCGACCTGACCGCTGCCCTGGAGGCCTACAACCGTGCCCTGGACCTCGCCCCCGAGGACATCCGCATCCTCCAAAAGATTATCCACATCCATACCGAACGCGGGGAGGCGATCCCACGCCGCCAGGGCGCTCTTGCGCCTGGGGGACGCCCACCTTCGGCAGGGGCAGCAGCCCGAGGCCGTGCAGGCGTGGCAGCAGGCCATCCAGCAGGAGCCCGAAAGCCGCGAGCCCTACCAGCGCCTCGCGGCCAGCTACCTCCAGAGTAATCGCCCCGATCTGGCACTCCGCGCGATCTTGACCGAGGCCACCCTCTGCGATACCCTGGGGCTGGCCCAGGACGCGCTCGCGCTCGTCCAGGAGGCCCTGGCGCTCGACCCAACTTCCACTGTGGCGCGTCAGCTTCAAGCGCGGCTCGCCCCCCTGGTTGAAAGCGTCGAGCCGGCACCGCAGCCGGTGCGCCCCCCCGCGTCGCCCCCCGCCCGCGACCTCGCGCAGGCAGCGCCCCCCGCCCGCGATCCCGCGCAGGTTGGCTCGCCAGCAGAGGCTGCCCAGCAGCGTGCGCTCCATCGCCTCTCCGAGCCCATCGGCGACAAAGGGACCCGAACCCTGGTTCTGGATGCCATGCGGGCGCGGGCCGTGAGCCTGCAGACCAGCGGGCGGGCGGAGGAAGCCGTCGAAGCCTTTGAAGAGATCCTGGCGGCAGGGGGGGTATCCAACGAGCTATTCTTCACCCTGGGCACGCTTTATCAGACCCTCTTTCGCCTGGACGACGCCGTGATGATGTATCGCCGCACCACCGCCAGCCCCGAGTACGCCTTGGCCGCGCACTTTGCGATGGGCCAGTGCTTCCAGGGGCAGGGGCGCATGGAAGAAGCGCTTACCGCCTTCCTGGCCGCGCTGCACGCGATTGACATGGAGGAGGCGGACCGCGAGCATGTGGACGACATCATGGGGGTCTACGAGGGGCTGGCCGACGCCTACGAAGCGCGCGGCGAGCACGAGCAGGCCAGCCACGTCATAGGGCTGCTGGTGGAGTTTTTGTTGAGCCGGGGGTGGGACGACAAGTTAAACGAACTGCGCGTCCGCCTCGGCGGGGACAGCGAGCCGCTCGCCGCCGAACTGCTGAGCGACACCGACAGCGCGATGGTGCGTGCCGCCATCGCCGCCATCGGTGCCTACCGCCAGCAGGGCTACCTCCGCGCCGCCCTGGACGAGGTGTATGCTGCCATGGCGGTGGCCCCCTTCCACCTGCCCCTGCACGACCTGCTCGCAGAACTTTTGTGGGCTGCCGAGCGGCCCGCCGAGGCCATCACCAAGCTGATGGCCGTCGCTGCCCTGTACGAGGCGCGGGGCGCCCCCAAGCAGGCCCTCCGCAGCCTGCGCCGCGCGCACGCCCTGGCGCCCACCGACCTCCATGTGCGGAACTGCATCATTGACCTGCTGGTGGCGCACGGCGAGATTGACGAGGCGCTGGAACATTTCCTCGCCCTGGCCGACGGCTTTTATCAGGAGGCCCAGGAAGAGAATGCGCTGGAAAAGCTGAACGAGGCGCTCCGCCTCGCGCCCCGCGCCCGCGAGGCCAACGAGTGGATGCTGAAGATCCAGTGGCGCCTGGCCGATTTGTACATGCAGCGGCTGGAGTGGCGGCGTGCCGTCGCCGCCTACGAGGGGATCCTGAGCCTCGCGCCCGCCACGTGGGATGCCGCCCAGCGTGCCGCCGAACTGTATCTTAAGATGGGCGCCGAGGAGCGAGCGCTGGTCGTGATCGAGACCGCTGCGGATTCCCTCATCGCTCGCGAAGGGCCGCAGCCCCTCCTTGATTTTCTGGAGCGCCTGGTGGGTGTGCATCCCGATTCGGTTTCCCTGCTCCGGCTCGCGGGCGAGCATCACGCCGCAACGGGCAACGCTGAGCAGGCGGCCCACCTGTGGGAAAAGGCAGTCGAATTGCTTGTGCGCCGGCAGGAGCGGGCGCAGGCCGCCGCCCTCCTCCGGCGCATCGTGAGCCTCCGTAGCGCCAACGAGAAACGCTACCGCGCCATGCTCAACTTCATGATGAAAGGGTAGCTGTTGCAGACATGTAGGGGTCGCTAGTGCCATGCGCTGGAGCCAGCCTGCCATCCTTGCCCTGCAACCTGTACTTCGCCCATGCCGACCCGCATCCAGGACCTGCTGCTCGCCTTTGAAGGGTTCAACGTTTTCGACCTGTTGGATATATTGCTGGTGGCGCTCGTCATCTACGGCGTGCTCTACCTGCTGCGCGGCACCCAGGCGATGCAACTGTTGCGCGGCATGCTCGTGCTTGGCGTCCTCATCTATCTCCTCACCAACCAGCTTGAACTTACAGCCTTCAACTGGCTGATTCGCAACACCCTCCCCGGCTTTCTGGTGGCGATCCCCGTCATCTTCCAGCAGGAAATCCGCCGCGGCCTGGAGCGGCTGGGCCGAACCGGCCTCTTCATCGCCGGTAGCGCCTCCGAGCCGGGCATCACGCGCACCATCAACCGTGTCTGTCGCGCCGCGCAGCGCCTTTCCGAGATGAAGCTGGGCGCGCTGATGGTCTTCGAGCGCGAGAGCGGGCTGCAAGAGATCATCGAGACCGGTGTCGCCGTGGACAGCCGCGTTTCGCCGGAACTGCTCGTCACCATCTTTTTCACCAACACCCCCCTGCATGACGGGGCGGTCCTGATTCGCGGGGAGCGCATCATCGCTGCCGCCACCGTCCTGCCGCTCGCCGCTGATCTTCGGGATCGCCGGCTGGGCACCCGCCACCGCGCCGCCGTCGGCGTGACCGAAGCCACGGACGCCATCGTCGTCGTGGTGTCAGAAGAGACGGGCATTATCTCGCTGGCCTACAACGGGCGCCTCATCCGCCACCTGGACGAGGGGCGGCTCAACCGCCTGCTCCATGCCTTTTACGGCCCGCTGCAAGGGGACGGCCTGCGCCGCTGGTTTCGCCGCCGCCCGCAGAACGCAGAAGAGGTGCCCTGATGGGTCGTTGGTTTTCCCTTTCCAGCTCCTTTGGCTCCCTCCTCCTCTCCATCTTCCTGGGGCTGTTGGTCTGGATCGTCGCTGCCAATGACGATCTGGTGAAGCGCAACAACTTTCCTGGCTTTCCGGGCATCCCCATCGAGCTCCGCAACCTGCCGCCGGGGCTCATCGTGACTGAGGGGGAGGAGCAGCGCGTCATGGTGGATGTGGTGCTGCACGAGGAGCGTCAAAACGATCTTTCCGCCGACGACCTGGTCGCCTACGTAGACATGGCTGGCCTGGGGCCTGGCACCCATCAGATGGAGGTGATGGTGGAGCCGCGCGCCCTGGCCCCCCAGTTTCGCCTGACGGCCAGGATTCCAAACCGTATCACCCTTCGCCTGGACGAAGAAATCACCCGCACCTTTCCTGTCGAGGTGGAAATCACCGATGCGGGCACCATCGCCCCCAACTACCAGGTGTTGACCCCCACCGTCAGCCCCATCTCGCTCACCATCCGTGGGCCTGCTACCGACCTTGGACCTGTGGAGCGGGTGGTGGCCCGCCTGGAACTGGACAGCGCGCGCGGCACTGTGGAAGCGATGATCGAGCCGCTGCTTTTGACCGAGGAGGAGCAGCCCGTCGTAAGCGAGGCGCTGCGGCTGACCACGCCGGAGGTCATCGTGACCGTCCCTATCGAGCAGAAGCCCGGCTACCGAGAGCTAATCGTTCGCAACGTGATCACCGGCACCAGCGCCCTGGCCGATCGGGGCTACTGGATCAGCCGCGCCTCCACCGATCCGACGCTGGTCCTGGTGGTGGGCCAGCCCGCCGTGGTGGATGCGCTGGATGGGATCATCGAGGCGGAGCCCTTCGATGTCAGTTCGCTCGAGGAAGGGCTGATCGTGCGCGAGCGCACCCTTCAGCTACCGGAGGGGGTCTCGACCGTCTACGATGATTTTGTAACGGTGAGCGTCAAGATTGAGCCGCAGACAAGCAGCAAGACGGTCCTGCTCATGCCACAGGTGGCCGGGCTGGCGGCGGGGATGGTGGTGTCCGGCACGGTGCCCGCGCGCATTGATGTGCTGCTGCAGGGCCCGATTACCGAGTTGGAGGCGCTGAACCTGGACGATGTTCAGGCTACCCTTGAGGTGGAGGGGCTGGCAGCCGGCTCGCACCTGATTCGCCCGCGCATCACCACGCCCGGCACCCTGCGTGCGGAATCCATCATCCCGGAGCAGGTGGAGGTGACGATCCGCGAGGGGCGGGAAAGCAGGGAGGTGGTGGTTCCGATCGAGGCAGTGCCGGCGCTGCCAGCTGGGCAGGTGGCGCTAATCAAGCCCCGTGTCTTGACGGTGACCCTGGATGGACCGCTGCTGGCGATGGCCAGCCTGGACCTTTCCACTGTGCGGGCCACCCTTCCCACCGACGCGCTGACCGAGGCGGAGCAGGTGATCACCCCTACGCTGACGGTGGCAGATGCTATCACGGTGCTGTCGCTCTCGCCGCCGCAGGTGGCGGCCCGGGTGGTGTCCGAGGCGGATCTGCTGGTGGTGACGGCCCCGGTCCAGCTCATCAATCTGGGGGAGGGGCTGCGCGCAACGCTCAACTCGAACGTGGCAATCCTCCGCGTGGTGGGCAGCGGGAGTACCCAGGCGCTGGCCGCCAGCCCCGCGCTTTCCGTCTCGGTCAACGTTGCCGGGCGCGGCGAGGGGAGCTATGCCCTTCGCCCGCTCGTCACGCTGCCCCCCGGCTTTCGACCTGGTCGGCATCGTGCCCGAGCCGCTTGCAGGTTCAGCTTGTGGCAGGGCCCTAGGGGCGACGCTAGGCGAGGTACTCGCGCAGCGCTGCCAGGCGTTTCGAGCCGCGGATCTTGGCCAGCGCCTCCTCCTCGATCTGGCGGATGCGCTCTTTGGTCAGGCCGAATCGGATGGCGATGGCCTGGAGGGTCTGCGGGTACCCGTCGCGCAGCCCGAAACGTAGCTCGAGCACGCGCTCCTCGCGCACGCTCAAATCGTTCAGCACCTCGCTCATCTCCTCACGCAGTAGGCTCGCCGTCACCTGCTCCTGCACTGCCTCGCTATCGCCGCTGTCCAGCACCTCACCCAAAGGGCGCTCTCTCCCCTCCTCTGGCACGTCCAGAGAGATGGCAGGCTGCGTCACGTGGAGGAGGTGGGACAGCATCTCCGGGCTGATGCCCATATCATCGGCTATCTGCTGGAGCGCTGGGGCGGGGTGGGCTTCCTGCGAGAGTTCCGTCTTGACGCGCCGGTAGCGACTCAACGCTTCCGCCTGATGGCTGGGCAGCCGCAGCGCATGGCGCTGCGTGCCGACGTACCGGCTGATGCTCTGCCGAATCCAGTAGGTGGCGTAGGTGCTGAAGCGCGTGCCGCGCTGGTAATCAAACTTGTCAGCCGCGCGGATAAGCCCGATGTTCCCTTCCTGGATCAGGTCCAGCAGCCCAAAGTCCTCGTTGCCGTACTTTTTCGCAATGCTGACCACAAGAAAAAAGTTGCACTGGATCATCCGTCGCCGCGCCCGACGCCCTGCCTCGGCCACGGCCTGGAGCCCGGGCTCTGTGTCGCCCTGGGCCAGCCGTTGATCGGCCACGCGCCCCGCCCACATCGCCTGCGCTACCTGCTGCTCCTCGCTCGGCGTCAAGATGCTGAACTGGTTGATGTCCTGCATATAAAGCGCGAGCGGGTTGCTAGCCGTCGCTGGATCAGTAGGCACTTTTCGCATAAAATCGCTTTCTTGATCCATCTTCCTCGCGATGGGGGGCGCGCCTCCAGAAGTGCCTGCTCCGACTGCTGGACGCTCCGGGCGACCCCAGCCAGCAGGGCCTGCGCCACCGCGCCCTGCCGCATGGCGGCGAGCCACTCCTGCTGGCGGAACACGTGGAGGGTGGCAGGCCGTATGACCTCAAAGAGAGCCGATACAGGACAACTAGTCCCGACGATGTCGCCCTGGCGCAGGAGCCGTGCGTGCGGCGCCGCCTCCCCCTCCGACCAGAGACGCACGCAGCCGAGAGAGAGCACGACGGCGCCCGGCGTGGGCCCCCACAAAAAATATTGGCCCCCCTGCAGCTCCCAGCGTTGGCCTGATGCCAGCATGCCGTTCCATTCCTGGCAGGTTAGCCAGCCATTGCTCTGTACCCCGCGCACCACCCACCACGAATCCATCGGCTGCCACCCCCTGCCAATCCCAACTCGGCCCTTCACCAGTGTGACGACCAGAAGCAGTGTGTCTGCTCGTCACGCTATGGCACGAGTGTAGCCCGGCGAGGCGAGTGCCTCAGTGACTGCTCTCACTGACCCAGCAGATAGAGCGCCTCGCGGTCCATCAGGTGCAGCCGGCCCCCTTCCAACCGAACCCACTCGTTCTGCTGCATCTGGCTGATGGCCCGCGTCACCGTCTCGCGCGTGCTGCCAACCATGTTGGCAATCTCCTGATAGGGCAGCCGAAGATCAATCACGATGCCCAACTGACTGCGGCGGCCAAAACTTTCCGCGAGTTGGAGGAGCGTGCGCGCCACCCGCGCGGCAACATCGCGGTGCACCAGATCTTCGATCAGGTCCTCGGCGTGGTGCAGGCGCTCGCTAACGCGCACCATGAAGTGGAACGCGATTTCCGGCTCGCGGCGGATCATGGCTTGAAAGGCCGCCTGCGGCATCAGGCTCACTTCAGCCTGCTCGAGCACCTCCGCGAAGCAGGTTTGCCGGCCACCGCTGATAAGCCCCAACTCCCCGAACAGATCCCGATCGCCCAGCAGGCCAAGCGTCACCTCGCGCCCCTCCGGCGAAAGGCGATACAGCCGGACATACCCCGCGTGGATAAGGTAGAGCGCCTCCGGCTCATCCCCCGGCTGAAAAATGATCTTCCCCTTGGGGTAGCGCACCCGCGTCATGTGGTGGGCCCACTCGCTGTCGGCGCCCATGAACAGATCGGCCAGGGTCGTGTCGCGTAGCGGCAAACTTTGCTTCATGTGTCGGTCCTTTTGTTGCAAACTATGAACAGCTTTGCCCATACTATACACTGTTGCACATACTTTGTCAATGGTTTGTTTAAACAGCTTTTTCGGTCCCTGGCTGTGTGGACCAATGCCGCCGCTGGACAAATCTGCAATTCGTGCTATTCTATTTTGTGTCGTGGCGGGTATAGCTCAATGGCAGAGCGCCTGGTTGTGGCCCAGGAGGCTGTGGGTTCGAGCCCCATTACTCGCCCCTTCAAGCGCCCGTAGCTCAGCGGACAGAGCACCAGTCTTCGGAACTGGGTGTCGGAGGTTCAAGTCCTTCCGGGCGCGCTCGGGAAAAGAGCAGATGCACCGACGCATCTGCTCTTTTTCTTTGCCTGCTTGCAGCGTACTATCATCCTTTCTTCTATGACGCTGAACTGCTACAAAAAGATGGGTCAAGTTTCATGCGCTTTTGCCTAGCCCTCCTTGACGTGGAAGATCGCGATAATCTGAAGCTACCTATCACCCTCATCTATTGACAGCACACCTCCTCCCCCAGCACCACGTCGTAGCCATGAGCCGCCGCAGGTCCCCTCCTGGGAGGCTGCGCAGCGTCGGGTGGGTTCCGTTTGCCGTTGGCCGTCGTCGTTAACCCCTGCCACCGCCCCCACCCCGTCGCTCCACGCCACCCCTCTCGAGAGCTACCTATTACCCCCGCCTTTCGACAGCGATACTTCTCCCCCCGCACGCTGTCGTGAGAGCCAACCAAATCGCTGCCCGTTGCCGAGAAAGCTCCTTGACAGCCAGCCAGCCGCTTCCAGACTTGTGGGTGATGACTCCCTGGCACCCATGATCCCGCGCTTGCAACAAGCTGGCTCAAGAATTGCTATCTTCGCATCTATGAAGATAACAATCTTCAGAAAGTAGTCACTCATGACTGACAGCACATCCTCCAGCACAGACTGGGTACCATGCTGAGCCATGCAAGGTGCTCGCTCATCCCAAACGCTTGCGCGTTATTGAGTTGTTGAAAGAGAAAGAATGCTCCGTCAATGAGTTGGCGGAGGCGATCGGGGTGAGTTCAACCAACCTGAGCCAGCACCTGACAATCATGCGACGGGCACGCGTCGTCGAGACGCGCCGCGAAGGCACCACTGTGTGCTATTCTCTGGCTTACCCCGAGAGTGCGGACGCGTGTGCCTGATCCATCGGGTGGCCATGGACCAGTTGTCTACCGCAGGCCAAGTGGCTGAGGCAGCGCAAGGTTGCTTCAAACAAAACAAACCATAGGGCGACAGGTCAGTGCATAAGAGGTAAGGAATCCATGAGACTGCGGGTGAACAGCAGATGGCTATGGGTGCATCCAACAGGCAGCGCCTCCCACCCTCTGTGAATAGGATGATGCTCTGGATAAGTGCCGCCCTGCTGCTCGTGATAGGGCTGTGGACCATGCGTCAACGCCTGATGACCCGTCTTGGCATTGACACCCTGGAGCCTGCGGCCCTCATGGCTTCGCCGGACGAGTCTCCGCCTCTGCTGGTGGATGTGCGCGAGCCCGGAGAGTACGCACGCGGCCACATTCCAGGGGCCTACTCGCTCCCTCTGAGTCAGCTTGCCCGCCGCAGCGATGAGCTCCCCCGTGACAGGGAACTCGTGTTGCTTTGCCAACATGGGCCGCGGAGCGCCGTAGCAGCCACCCTGCTTCGAGCGCGTGGCTTCGAGCAACTGAGTGTGATGGAAGGTGGCATGAAGGCCTGGACCGGCGCCTAACCGCGCAACGCCTGTGTCAGTCCTTTGCCGTGCTGGTCGTCGTGCTGGGCATCACGCTGCTGGCCGCCAACCTCCGCACCTTGGCTTTACCTTGACCTTACAGAAACCAGGTACTCCAGCACGTAGCAGAATCTCCACATGCTTGATCATTTCGCTATCCTTGCACCCCTATACGACCATCTCCTTCCGCCGCCTGATGCGGCACGTTGGCACACCCTGTTGCAGTTGCCAACGGAAGGCTTGCTGCTCGACGCGGGTGGGGGGACGGGTCGCGTATCGGTCCCCCTGCGCTCCCTCCTCGGAAGGGTCACGATTTGTGATCTGTCTCGACCCATGCTGCGGCAAGCCCGGCAGAAAGGGGGCGTGGAGGTCGTCCAGGCGGGAACGGAGCAACTCCCTTTCGCGGATGCGAGCTTCGAGCGGGTCATGGTAGTGGATGCTCTACACCACTTTGCAGATCAACCGCGCGCCATCGGCGAGATGCTCCGCGTGCTCAAACCAGGGGGCCGGTTGGTAATCGAAGAATTCGATATTCATCACATCGCGGTAAAAGCGGTAGCCCTGGCGGAAAAACTGGCGCTTATGGGGAGCCGCTTCTTAGCACCGGAAGATATTCGAGCCATGATCCTCTCTCAAGGCGTGTCAGCCCGCCTGGACCACGACGGGAACTTCATCGTGTGGATTATAGCGGATAAGGATTGACCCATAGATGAAGCAGAGAGAATTTTTGTTGCCTGCGATAGGCGCGCGGTGGAGGCCATTCCAGATGCCCCTGATACAGCCATTACAGCCACTCTTCTTTGGCGAAAGGAGGGGCCTGACCCTGGCTCTCCCCTTCTCGCCCGTGGGGGGCGCTCTTGCCGCTTGATGTCGCCAGAAACGGGACTATAGCCTTGAAAACGTTGCTGCGGTCGGCGCGGTCCGACTCTGTCCGTCCCGATGCGTGCGGGCCGTTGGGCGCCAGCGAGCGGGACGCATCGGGTTGAATTGAGGGGCGCGCTGGGCCGCGCCGCAGATCAGGAGGTGGTAGCGTGAAGTCCCATGCATCGGGGAGCCTTACCCTAATCCAGCAGAACGATACCCACGGGCAGTTAGAGCTACACTGGGAACTGTTCCGGCGTCACGGGCAGATCGAGCATCGGCGTGTCGGTGGGTACGCGCGGACGGCAACGATTGTGCAGGCGATCAAGCAGGAAACCGGGGTGGCTGTATTCTGTGATTGCGGTGACACCCTCCACGGCACGGGGCCGACCGTAGCCTCGGAGGGGCAGGTGGTGATCCCGGCCCTGAATGCTGTGGGCGTGGAGGTGATGACGCCTGGTAACTGGGAGATACGCCTTTGGCCCCGCCGTCCTCCAGACCCGTGCTAGCGAGATGGCCTTCCCCGTCATCGCCTGTAACCTTCAAGATGCGACGAGCGGCGAGCGCCTGTTTCCGCCCTTTATCCTGAGGGAGATCGGAGGTTTGCGGGTCGGGTTCGTTGGCCTGACCTCGCCGATCATCCCGCGAATGTCCCCGTCCTTCGCAGCCGGACTACGCTTCCCGGCTGTCCGCGCGCGCCTGCCGGACTGTGTCACCCGGCTACGCGCCGAGGAGCGGGCCGACCTGGTGGTGGGCGTATCGCACCTGGGGTTCCCTCAGGATGTGACCCTGGCGCGCGAGATCGAGGGGCTCGACGTCATCTTGAGTGGTCACACCCACAATCGGCTCGAACGCCCTGCTCGCGTCGGTCAGACCTTGATCATCCAGTCGGGCTTTAGCGGTTCCTTCTTGGGACGGCTCGATGTGGTGGTCGAGCGCGGCACGGTTGTGGACTACCGCCACAACCTCATCACGCTGGAGGAGGCCATCGAGCCAGACGCCGCCGTACAAGCAATCGTGGATGAGAGCCTTGCCCCCCACCGTGCTGAGATGGCTGAGGTCGTGGGCCACACCCGGACGCCGCTGAACCGCATGGGTCTACTCGAGACCACGATGGATAACCTCATTACCGATGCCTACCAGGCATTGACTGGCGCTGACGTCGCCATCTCCCATGGCTGGCGATATGGCCCACCCGTGCCCCGCGGTCCCGTGACCCTCGGCGATCTCTGGGCGATGATCCCGACCAACCCCGAAGTCTTTACCGCACAGTTGACGGGCGAGGAACTGCGCCAACTGATCGAGGAAAACATGCACCACGTTCTGTCCGGCGACGCCTTCGAGCAGGCCGGGGGCTATTTGCTGCGGGTCTCAGGAATGAGCGTCGTCTTTCGACCGAACAATGGTCGCGGCACCCGTGTCGAGCAGTTTGACATTGCCGGCGAGCGGTACGATCCTGGGCGCCTTTATACAGTGGCGACGGCGGGCGGCCAGGATTTGCGGCGGGCGCGGGGTCGCCAGGGCACGGGTGTCCTGGCAATTGACGCTCTCCGTCGCTACCTGGCGGAGCACGACCCGCTTGAGGTGCCCCTGATCGGCACCAAATTTATTGCACAGTAGTGCCTCTCCAATTCAGGGTCACCTTCCTCCACAAAGCCGACAGGGAAGAAAGAAGCCAGGTGGGTAGGGCTTTCATGGTTCACCCCCCGGCTCAGCGCTGCTTCCCACCCTTGCCGCTTCCTTGGCTCAGCCAGGTACTGTGCTGCGTAAGGACATGACGACCTCCGTAGCGGTAATTCCCCCGCGTACCACTTTCCGCGCTTTGCAACTTTGCAAAGAGAAGTATCATCCTGTCTTCCTTTCCTCTATGACCATGACGCTGAACGGTTACAAAAAGATGGGTCAACTTTTATGCGCTTTTGCCTAACCCTCCTTGCCCTCTGGATGGTGGCCTGCACCGCGGCGCCCCCCACGCCCGTTCCCACGATGCCACTTCCCACCCCCACCGCCCTACCCCCTACCCCTCTGCCTAGCCCTACCGTGCCCGCCCCCACCGCTACCGCGCCCGCCTCGCTGCTCTTCGATGGCACGCGGGCGTTGGAACTTGCTCAGGCGCAGTGCGACATAGGCCCCCGCCCGGCCGGTAGCGCCGCCCTGCTGGAAACCCGCGACTGGATCGAGCGGACCCTTGCCGCCGAGGGCTGGACCGTGATCCGGCAGGATGGCACCTTCCAGGGGGTGCCCATCCACAATGTGGTTGGCGTCAAGGGGACGGGCGACGCACGCATGGTCGGGGCGCACTTCGACACGCGCCCCGTCGCGGACCAGGACCCCACCCACCCCGAGCAGCCCATCATCGGCGCCAACGATGGGGCGAGCGGCGTGGCGGTGCTGTGGAACTGGCGCGCGCCCTCCAGCTGCCGGAGGGCACCCAGGTGCAACTCGCCTTCTTTGATGCGGAAGATCGGGGCAATCTGGAAGGGTGGCCCTTTAGCGTGGGGCGCGCGGCAACTTGCGGAGGGGCTGGACGCCCTGTCGTTGGCGCGCCCCGAGGCGATGGTCGTGCTCGACATGATTGGCGATGCGGACCTGCAGATCTTTCGCGAGCAGAACTCGAACGCGGCGCTCAACGATGAGCTGTTTGGCATTGCCGAGGGGCTCGGCTTCGGGAACGCTGGCTTTTACAATGAGGACAAGTGGACGATCATTGATGACCATCTGCCCTTTATCGAGCAGAACATTCCCGCCGCCGACCTGATAGACTTTGACTACCCTTATTGGCACACGGTCGAGGACACCTGCGACAAGCTGAGTGCAGACAGTTTGTACAAGGTTGGCCGCGTGATGGAGCTCTGGCTGGAGCGGTAGCGCCTGCTTTCCGGCGAGTCCGTTGAACCCGGAGCCAGCCTGCAAGGTAAAAGGAAGGAGGCCGGTCGCCCGCGTCGGTGGACGCTATCGCTTGCTGGGGGATGGCCCCAACGGACCCACCATCTGGAGGGAAGATGATTGTCTTTGCGCTGCGCCGCCTGGCGCTGATTCCCGTTGTTCTGCTAGGCTCCCACTTTTTGGGCTTTGTTTACGCCGTGAGCGCGCGCCGCATTCAGGCGAGCCGCAATCCCTTTCTGGCCCCCACGCTGGGCGACGAGCCCTCCGCCCTGGCCCAGTACGCCGCGCACCTGCGCGACATCGCTCTGGGGCAGGGGGGAATGCTGCCCCAGGGGCGCGGCCCGCTTCTGCCCTTTATTGTTGAGGCGGCGCGAGCCTCGCTCGGCTTGCTGGCCATCGCCTTCCTCATCAGCCTGATTCTTGGCCTGTCCCTGGGCCTCTACGCCGTGCGGACCCGCCCGCCGGGGGCCGCCTCCTGGCTCATCCCGCTGTCTACAATTGGCCTGGCCATGCCCGGCTTTTACGTGGGCATCGTCCTGGTGGCGGGGCTCATCCTGTGGACGCTGCGCACCTTCAGCCGCCCCCCGCTCCCCTTCGATGGCTTCGGGTGGGACCGTCACCTGATCATGCCCGTCATCGCCCTGGCGCTTCGCCCCACCCTCCAACTCGCGCAGAGCACCTCGCGGCTGCTTGGGGGGGAACTGCAGCAGCAGTACATCGTTTCCGCGCGCAGCCTCGGCTATAGCTGGCGGCGGATTCGCTGGCGCTCGGCGCTGCGCAACGTGCTCGCCCCGCTCATCGTGACGACTACCGGCTCCTTGCGCCTGCTGCTGGGCGAGTTGATCCTGATCGAGCTCCTCTTCAACTGGCCGGGGCTGGGTCGCCTCTTCGCCCTCACGCTCGTGGCCCCCGCCACCAGCGGCGAGAGCGGCTCCCTCTTCTTTCTCAATCCCCCGCTGCTGGCGCTGGCGCTGGCGCTCTTCACCCTGCTCTTCTGGCTGATCGAGCTGCTTTCCGCCCTGCTGGCGCGCCAGGCGGACCCCCGCCTGCGCGCACCAGGCGCGGCCCGGGCCGGCACATGAACATCTCGCACGCGCGTGCAGCGGGGCCGTTTTCCGGTTCGATCAACTGGCCCTTCGTGCTGGGGGCAAGCATCGTGCTGGTGGTGCTCTTTCTGGCCGCGAGGGGCCCTGCGCTCGCCCCGCGCGACCCGATGGAGAGCAGTTCGATCCAGCGCGTGGGCGACCAATGGATCTCGCCCCCCTTTCCGCCCCTGACGGTGCCTGGCTTTCCCCTGGGCTCTGATTCCATAGGGCGCGACCTGCTGAGCCAACTGCTCTGGGCGATCCGCCCGACCATGGCGGTGGTGCTGCTCACCGCCGCGCTGCGCCTGCTGGTCGGCACCGCTATCGGCGCCGCGGCGGGTTGGTCCGTGCGGGTGGGGCGGGCGCTGGACCTGCTCATCGCTGGTGCCCTGGCGCTCCCCGTCCTCATCGTGGCGTTGGCCGTGGTGGCCGCCATCGGGATCGAGCGGGGCACGTGGGCCTTCGTCCTCGGGCTGGGGCTGACGGGCTGGGCAGAAACGGCCAGCGTCGTCCGCGACCAGACGCGCATCCTCAAAGGGCAGGCCTATGTGGAGGCGGCGCGCGCCCTGGGCGGCTCCGATCTGCACATCGTGCTGGGCCATGTGATCCGCCAGATCAGGGCGCTGCTCTGGATGCTGTTTGCCTACGAGATGAGCAGCACGCTGGTCATGGTGGCGGCCCTGGGCTTTCTCGGCTATTTTCTAGGCGGCGAGACATGGGTCGCCATCTCGGACAGCGTCGCGCAGCGCCACAGCGGCGCGCCGGAGCTGGGCCAGATGCTTTCCGGCACCATCGGCTCGCTGTACCAGGGACCCTGGCGCGCCTTTGCCGCCGGCAGCATGATCTTCGTCATCATCCTGGGCTTCAACCTGCTGGCCGAGGGGCTGCGCCTGCGCCTGGCGAGCCATGCCGCGCGCCCCTTGCCCTTCGCGCCCGCTGTCGAGCGCGCGGGCTTCTGGCTGGAGGAGCGCGTGCAGGCACCGCTCTACAGCACCTTTGGCAGACGGCGCGTGCACGGTGCGCTGCTCCTCCTGCTCCTGCTGTCGGCTGCCGTCTGGTGGCAGGGGCGCACGACGGGCGGCGCGGCGGTTGCCGCGATTTCGGTGCCGGGGGGGCACCTGTGGGCGGGGGAGCGCCACGACGCGCAGGGCACCCTCTGGGCCCAGGCCAGCGGACCATCGGCGCCTGTGGTGGCCTGGCAGGTGGCAGTGGCCGATGGCCTGTCGGGGGGGCCCGCCGTGACGGCGGAGGGGACCCTGTACCTGGGCGGGCCTGGATGGCTTTCTGTACGCCCTGGACAGCGAGGGGGGCGAGCGATGGCGCGCCCGCCTGCCCGCGCCGCCCGTCGGCGCGCCCGCGCTGGACGCGGAGGGGCGCATCTATCTTACCGATCAGCGCGGCGGCCTGACCCTCTTCCTGCCCGACGGAAAACAGGCTGCGCGGTGGGAGGGCGGCGGGGCAGCCGGCGGCCACCGGCCCCACCGTCGCAGCGGACGGCTCCATCTTCTACGGGATCGGCGGCGAGATTCAGGCCCTGCGCCGCGTGGTGGTGGAGGAGCGCGTGGCACTGGCGCCGCTGTGGCGCGCCAAGCTGCTCAATGCGCCCGTTTCCCAGCCGCCGCGCCTCAGCCCCGATGGCTCGCTGCTGCTCTGGGGCAACCGCATCGTGATGGCAGCGACCGGCGTGGCGCTCACCAGTGGCGTGCCGATCGGCGTGGACGAGTACGCGATAGGCGCCGACGGCTACCTGTACGTGCGCATCCAGCACACGGCGGGCAGCATGGCGCTCACGCAGTGGCGCTTCCAGGGGGAGGGCAAGGCGGAGATGGTGCAGGAGATTTCCTGGCCCGATGCCCGCCGCTTCGTTTCCCCCCCGCGCCAGATAGGCGCGATGCCGAACGGGGTGATCTGGCTCGCCTACTACTTTGACAGCATCGAGGATGCGAAGATTGGCTGGACCAACGCGGCGGGGGCGCGGATCGGCGTGGCCACCTTTGCCCACCAGCCATCCCGCCCCATCGCCGTGGACCAGGCTGGCACCCTTTACACCTGCGGCACCCCGCGCACCGGCGGCGCGGAATGCCTGGCTTTTCCAACCGGGGCCACGGCGCCACGCTGGCAGGTGGCCCTGCCGGGGGGCACCGCCGTTCAGGGCGGCGCCCTGGTGCCTGGCACGCTCTATGTGACCACGCGGGAGGGGACTTTATACGCCCTCCGTGATGAAGACTGATTCAACCCTTCAAGGAAACCCTACCCTCTATGAAACTTGCTGACCGCATGACGCAGATACCCGCCTACGTTTTTGCCTCCGTCGCCCAGCGCATCCGCGACAAGGAGGCACAGGGCACCCCCGTGATTGACCTCGGCGCGGGCAGCCCCGACATGCCCCCGCCCGACTGGATCGTGGATGCCATGTGCGAGGCGAGCCGCGTCCCCGCCAACCACCGCTACCCCAGCTACGTCGGCCTGCCCGCCTTGCGACGCGCCTGGGCCGACTATTACGCTGCCCGCTTCGGCGTCACGCTGGACCCGGAGCGCGAGGTCCTCCCCCTCATCGGCTCCAAGGAGGGCGTGGGGCACGTCGCCCTTGCCCTGGTGGACCCCGGCGACGTGGTGCTGGTGCCCGACCCGGGCTACCCCACCTATGTCACCGGCACGATCCTGGCCGGGGGCACCCCCTACACCATGCCCCTGCTGGAAGAAAACAACTTCCTCCCCGATCTGGATGCGATTCCGGCAGAGGTGCTGGGGCGCACCGTGGCCATGTGGGTCAATTACCCCAACAACCCCACAGGGGCCGTCGCGCCGCTCGCCTTTTACGAGCGCGTGGTCGCCCTGGCCCGCCAGTACGATTTCGCTGTCCTCAGCGACAACCCCTACGCCGACACCGGCTACGACGGCTACCGCGCCCCCAGTTTCCTTGAAGCGGAGGGCGCGCGGGAGGTGGCCATCGAGATCAATTCCCTTTCCAAGACCTACAACATGGCAGGCTGGCGCGTCGGCGCCGCCGTGGGCAATGCCACGCTGGTCAACGCCCTGATGCGCGTCAAGTCCCACGTGGACAGCGGCATCTTCAACCCCGTCCAGGCAGGGGCCATCGCCGCCCTGGAGGGCGATCAGGAATGGATCGCCGGGCGCAACCAGATTTACCAGCGACGGCGCGACGTGGCGGTTGCCGGGATGCGCGCGGCGGGCTTTACCGTCGCCTCCCCCCCCGCCGCCCTGTACGTGTGGGCGCGCGTGCCGGACGGCCACAGGGGGGCCGACCTGGCCCTGCGCTTTTTGGACGAGGCAGCGGTCTGGATCACGCCGGGCGAGGCCTTCGGCCAGTGGGGGGCGCCCTACATGCGCCTTTCCCTCTGCGCCAGCGAGGAGGCGATGGCCGAAGCGATGCGGCGCGTCGGGCGCATCATGCGCGGTGCCGCACCCGCTACGGACCCACAGGGGGGGGTGTGATCATGGAGACGCCGACACTGATCATAACCGGCGCGTCGCGGGGGCTGGGCGCCGCCGTGGCGCGCCTTGCCGCCGAGATGGGGGCCAACCTCGTGCTCAACGCGCGCTCCGCCGACGAGCTCGCGGGGGTGGCGCACCGCATCGAGGAGGCGGGGGGCCAGGCCATCGCCGTGCCGGGCGATGTGAGCGAGCAGGCGGAGGGGAACAGGCTGGTCGAGCGCGCCATCGAGCGCTTTGGGCGGCTGGATGGCCTGGTCAACAACGCGGGCATCATCCAGCCCATCGCCTCGGTGGCGACAAGCGACATCGCCGCCTGGGAGCGGACCCAGCGGGTCAACGTGATTGCTCCCCTGATGCTGATCCAGGCAGCCTTGCCCCACCTTCGCGCCTCGGGCGGGCGCGTCATCAACGTGTCCAGCGGGGCCGCCACCTCGGCCATCTCGGGGTGGAGCGCGTACTGTGCCTCCAAGGCAGCCCTGAACCAGCTGACAGCCGTGCTGGCCAGGGAGGAAAGCGCCATCACCGCGCTCGCGCTTCGCCCCGGCCTGGTGGACACCGAGATGCAGGCGGACATCCGCCGCGAGGGCACCCACGGCATGGCGGGCTCAGGACCACGAGCGCTTCCTGCGCTACCAGAGCCAGGGCCAACTCCAGCCGCCGGAGCTACCCGCGCGCGCCATTGCCCTGCTGGCGCTTCACGCCCCGCCTGAATGGAGCGGCGAGGTTATAGCCTGGGACGACCCGCGCATCCAGGCACTGGATCGCTAGCGCCCGATGGCTGACTGCCTGATTGTGGGGGGCGGTATCGTGGGGGCGGCACTGGCCTGGGAACTGGCGCGTGCGGGCGCCGCCGTGACCCTGCTGGAGGCCGGCCCCACCCTGGCCGCCGAGGCGAGCGGCGCGGCGATTGGCACGCTCACCTACTCGCCCAGCGCCGAGATGCCGGACGCCTGGCACGCGCTGGCCTCGCACAGCTTGGCCGCCCATCGTGCCCTGCCCGACGTTCTGGCCGAGGAGGGGGTGCAGCCTCCCGCCTGGCACTGGCCCGGCCTGCTCAACCTTGCCACCTCCAACAGTGCCGAGGGCTACCTGCGCCGCCGCCAGCGAGAGGATGCGGCCCGGGGGCAGCCGAGCGAGTGGCTGGACAAGCGGGCCATCCAGGCGCTCGAGCCGGGGCTGGGGGGGCGCGTGCAGGGGGGGCGGCTCACGATGGGGCAGGGGTGGGTGGACCCGGTGGCCCTGACCCGCGCCCTGGCCGAGGCAGCCGCGCGGCGCGGGGCCATCATCCGGCTCCACTGCCCGGTCGAGCAACTGCTGTGGGCGGGCGACCGCGTGGTGGGGGCGCGCGCGGCGGGGGAGGCGCACCCTGCCGCGCAGGTCATCCTCGCGGCGGGCGCGTGGAGCGGTGGGCTAGACCCCCGCCTGCGCCTGCCCATCGAGCCGGTGCGGGGGCAGGCGCTGTACCTGTCGGGGCAGGCAGGGGTGCGCCCCGCAGAGCACCTACTGGTCGGGGACGGGGTTTACATAACTTCGGAGTTGGGCGGGGCCGCCATCGGGGCCACCCACGAGCGCGTGGGCTTTCAAAAGGGAATCACGGCGGGGGGGGTGGCGCGCCTCGCCTGGAACGCAGTAGGGCTGCTGCCCGCCCTGGGGGAGGCGGATTGGGAGGGGGCGCGCCTCTGGTCCGGCCTGCGCCCCGCCACCCCCGACAAAGTGCCGGTGCTCGGCCCGGACCCGCGCTGTGCCGGCCTCTGGTGGGCGACCGGCCATTTCCGCAGCGGCATCCTCCTCGCCCCCCACAGCGCCCGCCTGCTGGCCGGGGCGCTCCTCGCGGGCGCGCCGCTGGATGCGCGCCTGTCTGCGGCCCGCCTGCTGGGGGAGGGGTAGAACTGCCTGCCGCGCCTATCCCGCCCCCGCGCTTTTTCCCCACCGTTGCTTGGCCAGCCGCAGCAGATGCCGATCGTTGGCATAGGCCACCCGCGCGAGTGCCTCGTCATAGGGCCACCAGCGGGCGGCGTCCACCTCGGCCAACTGGGGGACGGGGTCGCCCTCCTCATACCGCATCAAAAAGTACTCGACGAACTTGTGCAGACGGTGCTGGCGGTTGGCGTAAAACCAGTATTCCACCACCTCCAGGGGGGCAAGGATGCGCGCCGTGATGCCCGTCTCCTCGAGAACCTCGCGCAGGGCGGCATGGGGCGCGCTCTCCTCCTCCTCGATGCGCCCCTTGGGCAAGCTCCACCGTTCCGCCCCATGCGTCGCGATGAGCAGGGCTTCCAGCCCTGCCCCCCTCTCACGGAGCACCACGCCACCAGCAGAGCGTATAGTACTGGTCTTCACCTTCATTCCTTGCCACCTACTGCAGACCTTCTAGTCGCTTTGTCAATTCTTTCAGTAGGTCTATCAAAGCAGATGTTGGACCAGTAGCCGCCTGTTATTCGATTACCAGCACCGCATTAAAGCCGCCGTACCCATCCACCGCCTTCATCAGGTTTTCCGGGTCGTCCAGCCACTGCTCGCTGTCCAGCACAAACTTGTACTGGTAGCGGCCCGGCGGCGGGCGGCGCATCGAGGCCACCCAGATGCCCGGCTCCCGCTCCTCCATCGGCTGCGAGGCGGGGTTCCACTCGTTCCACTCCGCGATAATGTGGGCGCGGGCCGCGCGCGGCTCGTGCAGGACGAAGCGCACCGTGTCACCCTCGATCTGCGGGGACAGGTTGCCCGGCTCGTAGCGGCCGTAACGCTCGTGGTGCGCCGCCGCCACCGCCTTGCCCGGCATCACCACCCCGAACCCCTGCTGCTCCTCCGGCACCCCCGGCAGGCGCTGCGCCGTTTCAACCAGCAGTTCCTTGACTCGCTGGGGGGTCAGCGCCGGGTTGGCCTCCAGCATCTGGGCGACCACGCTCGCCACGATGGGCGCTGCAAAACTGGTGCCGTCCACATGCTGGTAGAAGGGGGAGATGTACTTGGTGCCTATAAGCTTTTGCAGCACCATCAGCCGCATCGCCTCGATCGGCTCGTTCAGCATGTCGGGGTCCAGGCTCAGGTCGTGCAGCCGCGTGGCCAGCAACTCCGGCAGGTCGCCGTCCGGCGCGCGGTGCAGCCTGTCCAGGATCAGCAGTTGCTCGGCGGTTGGCGTTCCGGGCAGCACCGGCGCCGCCACCCAGATGCTCGGCGCGATCAGCTCCGGCTTCAGAAACCCTTCCCCCAGCCGCCCCCAGTTGGAGTGCCACAGCCGGTTGCTTTCCGGGTCGAGCGTGTTCTGATCGTCCAGCCCCCCCACCGTCAGGGCGCGCAGGGCCGACGCAGGCGGGCACAGTTCGTTGCGCCCCACGTTGCCCGCCGCCGCCACCACCACGAGCCCTGCCTCCACCAGCCGGTTCACCACCTGGTTCAACTCGCTGTCCGGGCGCGCGCCCGGATCGCCCCCCACGCTCAGGTTCACCACCTGGATGCCATACTCGCGCCAGTGCGCCTCCAGCCAGGTCAGCCCGCGCAGGATGTCGTGCTCGTGGATGCGCATCTGCGGGTCGCTCACCTTGATCAGCAGTAGCTCCGCCTCGCGCGCCAGCCCGGCATAGTACCCCTGCGACAAAAAGCCATTGCCCGCCGCCACCACGCTCGTCATCATCCCGTGCCACGACGTCAGATGCGGCACAGAAAAGTCGGCCCCGGCAACCACCCCCTCCGACGAGGCATCCACAAAATCGAGGATGCGACTGGTGGGCTGCATCAGGTCCGGGTGGGGGTAAAAGCCGGAATCCAGAAAGGCCATGCGCACGCCGCGCCCCGCATAGTGGGGGTTTGCCCGCAGCCGCACGCCGATGGGCAGCGCGTGCGGCTCCGCGTGACCATAGATCGGGTGCCCCGCCAGATCCGGCGACAGGCTGGCGGACGCGCGCGTCAGCCCCACCTGCTGCACCATCTCGTGCACGCACAGCGGGCAGGCACCATCCACCCGCCGCCACGCAGGGTGCTGGGCGCGAAAGGCCCGTACGAGGCGGCGGTCCATCAGCCAGTGCTTTTCAAAGAGGAACGCGTCCACCATGCGGTGGCAGATGGGGCATACGCACTCCGCCTCGCCCCCCTGCCCGACGGCGGACGGCAGGGCGCCGCGCTCCTCCTGCAGGGCGTGGATCTCCGCCAGGCGGGGCGGCTGCTTCAGAGCGGCGGGCTGCGCCACCCACAGCGCGGCGGCGGCGCTGGCGAAGCGCACCGTCTCCATCAGCCCCAGTCCCTCCAGGATGCCGTGGATGATGCCGGCGGTGAACACATCCCCCGCCCCCATCCGCTCCAGCGCGGCCAGGGGGTAGGGGGGCACCTCCAGCATCCCGCCGTCGGGCGAGAGGAGCAGCACGGCCTCCGGCCCACGGGTCATCAAGAAGGTGGCGTGCCCGTTGCGCGCCTGCAGCGCCCGCAGTTGCTCCCCGACGGGCGCGTGGGGCAGGGCGCCCGCCAGCACCCGCTGGCTGATGATGACCCAGTCGGCCAGCGGCAGCAGCGGATGATCCAGGTCCGCTATATCCGTCGCCACCACCGTCAGCCCCATCCCCTTCGCCATCTGCGCCACCCCCACGCGCTGCGAGCGGCCATAGCCATCGGTGCTCAGCACGCGGGCACCGGCCAGCATCGCCTCCTGCGGGGGCGTGCGGGGCGCCTCATCCATCCAGTAGCTGAGGGGGTGGCGCGTGCCATCCGGCGTCACCAGGATGCGCGCAAAGGGGGTTCGCACGCGCGGGTTGCGCTCCACCCACTGCCTGTCCAGGTTCGGGAAGCGCTGTAGCTCGCTCAGGATAAAATCCGCATAGGCATCTTCGCCCAGCGCATTGCCTGCCACGCCCACCCGCCATCCCCACTCGGCCAGTGGCAGCGCCACATTCAGCGCCTCCCCGCCCAACTTGTAATAATCGGCGGTGGGCGTGGCGCGCTCGTGAGCTTTGGGCAGCGTCGGCAGGCGTACAACATTGTCAAGCGAAATGGCACCGTAGGCGATGACGTGGTTCATAGGGTAGGGTTAGTGGGTGGGTTTGTCCGGTGGGGGCAGGATTGCCTGAAACTCTTCAGCAAAGCGGGCCATATACTCGTCGAGCAGCCCGTGCACGCGCGCCGCGTCGGGCGATGCCACGATCAAGCCCGCGTGGTGCCGCTTGTCCATCCGCCACACAATCTCCGGATCGGTGTAGCCCCTCATGTCCGGCCATTCCTGACGCGCCAGCGAGATCAGCACGCCCGCGTACTCCGTCCGGGGCGCGGGCACCGCGTACGCCTCGCCGCGCGCTGCGGCCACCTCCAGCCGTGCCCACTCGTGCCACAGGTTGACCCCCGTGGCCGCCTCGACCATCTCCACGATATTTGCGCCGCCGACGCGGGCCGCCGTTTCCAGAAAATACAGCCGCCCATCTGCCTCGCCACGGATAAATTCCGTGTGGGTTGCCCCGCGCACAAAGCCGAGGCGGGCCAGCAGTTCCCGATTCACCGCTCGCAGCGTCGCCTCTTCCTCAGAGCCGCGCGCCACCGTGCGGCTGCAAAAGATGCCGCCCCCCTGCATCACGGCGAGCGGCGGCGCGGCGTACTGGTGCACCTCCTCGAAGAGCACCTCCTTTTCCCACACAATCGCGTCTACGTGGAACACCGAGCCAGAAACGAAGCGCTCCAGCACGTAGTAAGATTGTCGGTCCCCCAGCGAGTCCAGCGCCCGCCACAACTCTTCCGCCTCATAAATCTTCTTGATTCCCACCGACGACGCCTCCGAGCGCGGCTTGAGCACCCAGGGCGCGGGCACGCGCGCCATCCACTCGCGCAGCGCATCGTAGTTCAGCACATGGACAAAATCGGGCACCAGGATTCCCTCATCCCGCGCCTTGACGCGCATCGCCAGCTTGTCGCGGAAATAGCGCGCGGTGGTATCCCCCATGCCCGGCACGCGCAGGTGCTCGCGCAGCGCGGCAGCCGTCTCCACATCATAATCGTCCAGCGGGACGATGCGGTCAATCGCCTGCTCCCGCGCCAGATAGCTGATCCCGTGAACGATGTCCGACCCCATCACCAGCGACGGCATGTAAAAGATCTGATCAATGCTCTCGCGCGGCCACGGCACGTCTGCCAGCGACTCCTGCGTCAGCAGGAGCACGCGGCACCCCAGCCGCTTGCACTCCTCCAAAAACTCGAACCCCTTCTCGTAGCTGGCCAGGCATAGGATCGTAACGGCTTTTGAGGACATAACACATCTCCCGGTATCGGGTGGATAGAGGCCGAATCGGGGGCAATGCATTACCCCTCCGGCAACCCTAGCTGCTCTTTGAGCCAATCTACAATCGCCTCAGCCGTGCCGAGGTTCGTCGCCAGCGGAATGTTGTGTACGTCGCACACGCGCAGCAGCGCCGACACATCCGGCTCGTGCGGTTGCGCCGTCAGCGGGTCGCGGAAAAAGAGCACGGCGCGAATCTGCCCCATGGCGATGCGCCCCCCGATAATCAGATCCCCGCCATCCGGCCCGTGGGCTACCTGCTCCACATCCAGCCCCACCTTGTCGCGGAGCACCTGCCCCGTGCTAAAGGTCGCCACCGTGGGGACGCGCTGGAAAAACTCCACATGGGCCCGCACGAACAGGGCAAGGTCCAGCTTTTTCTTGTCATGGGCAATGAGCGCAATCATCGGCCTCTCCTTTCCTGCTTCAGCAGGCGTGCCGGGCCCACGCGGCGCACCGCTTGCCCCTCGAATAGATCGTCGTCTGCCAAGCCCATCTGTGCCAGCAGGGCCGGCGTGGCGCCCAGGTCGGCCAGCCACACCTCGCCCACCACCGGCCACCCCTCCGCCAAACTTTGGCGCGGCAGGCCGAGCGCCAGCGTCACGGTAGCCTCCACGCACGGCGACCAGATCGTCGCCTCGTCCCCGCTCAACCCGCTCGGCACATCCAGCGAGAGGATAGGGCAGCGTGTCGCGTTGATCAGCCGAATCAAATCCGATGCCTCGCCATACGGGTTGTCGCGCAGCTCCCCGCCCAGCAGCGCATCCACTATCAGGTCGGCGCTCGTCCAGGCAATCGGCTCCTGCTCCGCCATCGCCTCGTCACTCAGCGAGAGCCCCCATGCCGTCACGCCCTGCGCCAACAGCGCGCGGTACGCCCCCGCCCCCGCCGCGTGCAAGCCATCCTCCCGCCCCGCCAGCACCAACTGCACCCGCGCGCCGCCCTCGTGCAGCCAGCGGGCCGCCTCCATCCCGGCCGCCCCCTTCTCGCCCAGCCCCGCCATCACCAGCACCCGTTTGTATGCCACCGCGCCGCCCAGCATCATCCGGCTCGCCTCCGCCAGGGCCCGGCCCACCCGCCCCAGCACGCTGCCGGGGGCTTCCCCCTCGCCCAGCAGCCGCAGCCATTCCTGCATCTGCCTGTCTGTTAGCGTCGGAACCTGCCGCGCCATCGGCTCACCTTCTTTTTATATGTATGGTCTCCGCCCCGTGCCGAGTATAGCACGAACAACGCCAGTCCGCTCGTCATCCTCTCGCGGACACCCCCACCATCGAAGGGGCGTCCCCAGCCAGGCGCACCGTCTGCGCGACGGCAGGGCCAGGGGATTCTTGGGCAAGCGATGGCGGATGATATAATAGCCTTACGAGGGGTGACCGCCCCGTGGGGGAGGGCGATACGTACGATGGGCATGCGCCGCTTGCCAGTTGGCTGGGCAAGACAATCGGTCCGCAAAAGCAGCAAGGCTATGCGTTTATTGACTGTCTCTCCGTAGCAGGCAGGGGGCTGTAGCTGCGGCAAGTTTTTGTACGATTCCGCTCGTGCAAGGAGGCCCATCCCATGAGTCAAACCCTCGACCATCTTACCGCCCAGGAATACCAGCAGCGGCTGCAGGTGATCCGCCTGCGCCGCGAGGTGTACGAGCAGCGTGACCCAGCCACGCTGGAGGCACTGCTCCCCGCCCTGCAGGCGGAGGAAGCGGCGTTGGTGGCGCTGGAGCGAGCGCGCGCCGCACAGCAGGCCGCCGATCCCACCCGCAATGGCCTGCTGGCCGACCGTGTCCTGGGTGGCGAGGCCCCGTCATCGTCGGGGCTGGAATCCCTTGGCGCGGAGAGCACCGGCATCGCGGTGCAACTTCACCTGCGCATGAGCCACGTGCCCACCGCCATCTGCCATCTGCTCGATCCGGCAACCCACCCCCTGCTGTCCTGCGACCTTCAGAATACCAGCGAGCGGATCCGCCGCCTGCGCCTTGTCTCCTTCGTCGAAGGCTACTCCGCCCAGGCTGTGGAGACGGTGGAGATCGGGGCGGGGGCCACGCAGACGCTGGCCCAACTCCCCACCTTCTTCCCGGAGCGGCTGCGCCAGGTGACGGAGCTGACGCGCGCCACCCTCAACGTGCTGGTCGAGGATTTGGACGGGCGGGTCGAGCTACATGTGACGCGCCCGCTCTGGCTGCTGGCGCGCAACGCCGCCCCGCTGGGCGTGCAGGATCCGAAAAGCGGCGAATGGCAGGACATGACCCCCTACTTCGCCGCCTTCGTCACCCCCAACGCCCCGCCGATCCTCAAACTGCTGCGCCAGGCGGCCGCTCGCCACCCGGAGCGGCGGCTGGCGGGGCAGAGCGGCGAGGCGTCGGCCCAGGTGAAGGCGCTGTACGAGACCCTCAAGGACGACACGAAGATCCAGTATGTGAATGCCCTGGTTGCCTTTGGGGCCGATGAAGGGCTAGCCACCCAGCGGGTGCGCCTCCCCCGCGAGAGCCTGGACGAGCAGCAGGCCAACTGCATTGATGGCACAGTCCTCTTCGCCAGCCTGCTGGAAGCCCTCTCCCTCAAGCCCGCCATCGTTTCCCTGCCCCAGCACACCTTCATCGCCTGGGAAACCAGCGACAACAGCTGGCACTACCTCGAAACCACCGAGATAGACAAGTCTCCCTTTGAAGATGCCTGCCGCATCGGCGCCCTCTACGCCAAAGGCGCGCAAGCCCTGGCCGAAAGCACCAGCGACCCCAAATACTTTCAGCGCCACCCCCTCTCCACCCTGCGCACCATCAACCGCATCCTGCCCATGGAATAGCCCGTAGGGTAGAGGAGGGCGCCGCTCGCCTCAGCCCCGCGAGGCCCAAACCTGATAGCCTCCCTTGCGCTGCGGGTTATAATGCCGAACCCGCACATAGTACAACCCTGGCTGAAGGTCAGCCGCGATGCGCGCATTAAAGCGCTCCCCGCTGTCATCATCCTCGAACAGCTGCGACGTTCGGCTATTCGGCCCAAATAAGCCCATCATCACGTCCGTGGCGCCCGAGGTCTCCACCGTATACCGCCCCGCCTCCGACACCACAAGGCGGTACGTGTCCTCCTCGCCCGGTGTATCAATCGCTCCCTCCACCGGCGCTGCCCCCACCGTCAGGGGCACAATAGCCCCCGGCTCGAACGGATACACCCGCTGGATAAACGCCTTGTCCATCTCCGACAGCGTGCGATTCCACCCCACCTCGAAATCCCCAATCGTCACCTGGTTCGGGATGGGGTACAACATGATCGAATCGCGGTCGAAGCTCGAAAACTGCGTTTCAGTCGCCGCATACCGCTTTAATAGATTGTGGCGCACCTTCTCCTCCGACCACCCCTGCGCGCGCCCGTAATAGGCGATCACCGCCGCCTCATCCCACGGGATTCCCCCCGCCGGGTTCTGATGCTCATGGATGCAGCCCAACGCATGGCCGAACTCATGCACCACCACCCGCTCATACTCCTGATCCGCCGAGGTCGGCGTCAGCCACCCATAGCACATCGTCGGCTGCCCCGGCGCGATGCTCAGCGCCTGCGTGCCCAGGTAAGACCACGACCCCGCCTGCCGGAAGGTGATCCGAATCTCCGCGTTCGGGTCATCCCCAAAATCAAAATAAATATTGGCAAACTCGCTCCAGCGGTGCGCCTGCTGCGCCACCTTCGCCTGCACCACCGGATCCCCATCCAAAAAGCGCACCCTCAGCGTCCGCCCCGCCTTCCACAGCGAGCGCGTCAGTAGCGCCAACTCCTTCGGGTCCGGCGGCCCCCCCGCCCCTGGCGGCACGATCGGCAGATTTTCCGGTCGCTCCTCAATCGCCCGCTCCATCGCCTCGATCCGCAACTCGTCCGGCAGCCGCTGCTCGATACACATCCGAATCGGCTCGTCCTCACCCATCGCCACACCTCCTCATAAAAAAACGGGCAGGGCATCCCTGCCCGTTCCTGCCACAGCCGCTCCCCCATTGTAACCCATTCCGCGCCCCCTGGGGAGACCCAGCCTGAAGGTTGAATTCGAGCCGCGAAACGCGTATGATAGGTGAACAAGCACCGCACCGCCTGTGCGAATAAGCGCCCTGGCATCGCCTGGCGCCGATGGACAACGTCAGCCCCGACGAATTGCTTGGCCTGGCCGTTAACGTGGGGTCTCCTTGATTCGCTATGGCACGCGGTCCGCCAGGCGCGCCCCCATGTCCAATGGCCATGATCGGTGCTCTGGCGGCGAAAAGCGCTTCCAGGAGGCCGTGCCCCGCCCCCAGCTCTAGCTGATCGGCCCGTTCGCCCCACGCTCGATGCGATGGGGAGAGCGGGCGGGAAGGTATCTTCATGGATCGGGCTGCCCAACTGCATCATGCGCTGGTGAAGCGGCGCAACCTGGAAGAGTTGCGGACCCTCTGCTTTGATCTGGACGTGGACTACGACAACCTGGGGGGGGAGGGCAAGGAGGCCAAGAGCCGCGAACTCGTGCAATACCTGGTGCGCCACGGGCGCCTGGCGGAGTTGGAGCGCGTGGCCACCGACCTCGACCTGCTGCCGGCGGGCAGCGAGGCGCCCTATCTGGGCCTGCACACCTTCACCGAGAGCGAGCAGCATCTGTTTTTCGGGCGCGAGGCGTTGGTCAGCGCGCTGCGCCAGCAGACGCACCGCGCGCTCCTGGCCGTCGTCGGGGCGTCGGGCAGCGGGAAGAGCAGCGTGGTGCGCGCCGGGCTCATCCCCGCCCTGCGGCAGGAGCCCCACTGGTGCATCGCCCACCCCATCCGCCCCGGCCCCTTTCCCCTGCGCGCCCTCGCCGCCGAGGTGGTCCGCCTGAAGCAGGAGCCGGAGGCGGGGGGCGTCACGGCCATGCGTGCCCTGCTGGCCCGCCACCCCGACGCCCTGCTGGACGAGTTGGCCCTCATCCTCGCGCAGCAGCAGAAGCAACGACTTTTGCTCGTGGTGGACCAGTTCGAGGAGCTATGGACCGTCGCCGACGAGGAGGAGCGCAGCGCCTTCCTCCTCGTCCTCTTGAGCGCCCTTGCCGCCGCCCCTGCCGAGCCGCCCTTTCTCCTCCTCCTGACGCTGCGCGCCGACTTTCTGCACCGCACGCTGGACACCCGCCCCCTGGCGGACGCCATCCAGGGCAACCTCTTCCTCGTCCCGCCCCTCTCGCGGGACGAGCTGCGCTGGGCTATCAGTGGCCCCCTCCGCGACACGCGCTACTACTTCGAGGCCGACCTGGACGAGACACTGCTCGATCAGGCGACGGGACGGGTGCGCTTCCTACCGCTGCTCGCCGTAGCCCTCCGCACCCTCTGGGAGCGGCGCGAGCCTGATGGCAAGATGACGGGGGAAGCACTGCGCCTGATGGGGGGAGTAGGGGGGGCGCTCGCCGCGCGCGCCGATGAGGTGCTGCGCCGTGACTACGGCGAGGAGCGGGCCGAGGCCCACCTGCGCCCGCTCCTCGTGCAGCTTGTCCAGCCGGGCGAGGGGGTCGCGGCGGATGCCCGCCGACGGCTGCGTTTCGCTGCGCTCGCCCCTGCGGGCATGGCGGCGGACGAGGTGCAGGCGTTCCTTCAGCCGTTGGTGAACGCGCACCTGCTCACCACCGACCAGGACGAAATGGGCCAGCCCACCGTCGAGCTTGCCCACGAGGTGCTCCTGCGCGATTGGGCCCAACTGCGGGAGTGGGTGGAGCGCCACCGCCACGACCTGCGCGTGCTGCACGACCTGGAGGCCGCAACCTCTGCCTGGGCCAGCAGTGGCCAGCAGGACGACTACCTGCTGCGCGGCCTTCCCCTGGCCAACGCCCTGGCCTGGCAGCAGCAGGGTAGCCTCCCGCTGAGCAAGTCGGTCAGCGACTTTCTCCGCGAGGGTACCCGGGCCGATGAGGCGCGCGTGCGGCAGGCGGCGGCGGCGCAGGAGCGGGAGCTCCAACTCGTGCGCCGCACGCGCCGGCTGGGGTGGGCGCTCGCCCTCTATCTGGCGCTCGTTGTCGCGGTCATGGGATACAATCAGGCAAGCAGCCAGTGGTACCCACTCTGGCAGGCCAAGCGGGCAGGCGGGCTGTTATGGGTGCGTGAGGGCACCCTGGCCTTCGAGCCGGGCGAGGCCAGCAACGGACGGTGGCGACTTTGCGTGCAGGCAGGGCGCTGCACCCCGCCTCCCCCGACCGTGGCGACGTCCTACTATGATGGACAGGAAGGCGCCCCCATCGTTGGCGTGGATGCCCTCCAGGCGCGAGCCTTCTGCCAGTGGCAGGGGCGTGACCTGCCGACCCTGGAGGAATGGCAGCAGGTTCCTCTTAAGGCTGGCGACGCCGTCACCTTCGAGTGGACGCGTACGTTGGCCACCGGCGACGAGGATGCGCCTGGTGGGGAATGGGCTCCTGGCGAGCCTGTTCCACAGCGCCTGATCATTCTTCAACATACTCCTATCGGCATTCGACATCTGGGGGCCGACAGCACGGTACGCGAAAACTATGTAGGCTTTCGTTGTGTGAGACACCCATAAATCCGTCACATTTTGAAAGGAGCCCGCATGGCCAATCTTCCCCCCTTTCCTGCTGTGGACTTCACCGCTGATCCGGAGCGTATCGCAGTAAAAGCCACTTTTCCGCTTCGTGTAGTGAATCCAACACCAAACGATCCCAACTCAATCCAAATTCAAATACGGGTGGAAGGGGACGCAAGAGAGGTCAATCAGTTCATCGAAGAGCGCGCTTTCTCACTGGAACTAGCCAAACTATCACCCGACGAAGCCGACACCCACCGCGCCACCTACCTTGACACTCGCCGCATCACACTGCAAGAGCAGTGGGACGCCCTAGAACGTTACCCGCAAGAGCCCCTAACAAAGCCAGCGCAGGACCCCACTCAGCAAACAGAGCCACCCTCCACTGCGCTGCCCGCGCTGGCCGTATCCATCGCATTGGACACCTACGTCCTAACCCCGCCTTACCACATTGCACTCATCATAGACCCCACCATCGCCGCCGGCGCACCAGGCAAATCCTACACCGTCTTCATCAACAATCCTGCCCTAAGTGGCCTGGAAGAAGCCACAGTCCTCAACCTGACCTGCCACGCCTCTATCGGAATCGCCCGCGTGACCCCAGGTGGCTTCGGCTCCAGGCGAACCCCCAATGCCATCTGGAATGACACCGTGCGAGGCGGGAAAATCAGTGTCTTCGTCGAGCGGGACAATAACGACCCTGTCACCTTCACGCTTACAGGCGACATCTACGTCCTGTAACCCACCATCCTGGCGAGGCAACAAAAAAAGGTAGGGGAGAAACCCCTACCTTTTTCCTGTACCGCAGCCAGTCGCCCTACTCGTCGCTGACCGTCTCGATCAACGGCTTGCGCGCCTTGCGCTCGACCTTCGGTGCAGTGCGCTTGTCGCGGGTCACTTCCAACCGCTTCATAAAGCGGTCCACCTGACCCGCCGTATCCACGATGCGCTGCTCGCCCGTGTAGAACGGGTGGCAGTTGCTGCAGATATCCGTGCGAATCTCGGCCACCGTCGCACCCGTGTGGAAGGTATGCCCACACGAGCAGATGACCAACGCCTCCGGGTAGTACGTCGGGTGAATCCCTTCTTTCGGCATAATTACCCTTCCACTTCTGCGGGGACCACGCTCACGCTCTTCTTGCCACCGCGCCCTGTCTGATACTGTACAATGCCATTAACCGTGCTGAACAGCGTATAGTCGCTGCCCAGGCCCACGTTCGTGCCCGGATGAATCCGCGTGCCCACCTGGCGCACCAGGATCGAGCCCGCGGTAACGGTTTCCCCCGCAAACACCTTCACGCCTCGGCGCTGTGCGTTCGAATCGCGGCCATTCTTGGAGGAGCCGCCTCCCTTTTTATGTGCCATTTCGTCTCTCCCTTCAGTGCTGCGTCAAGCGTCTTGAGTAATCGAGTCAATCCGCAGGCGCGTCAGTGGCTGGCGATGCCCCTTCTTGACGCTGTAGCGGTTCTTGTTCTTGTAGCGGAAGATAATCTTCTTCTTGTCGCGTGCCTGCTCCAGGATCGTCGCATTCACCACGGCCCCTACCACTGCCGGCGCACCAATCGTGCTCCCCGACTCCCCACCGACCAAGAGGACGCGACCCAACTGGATCATGTCCCCCGCCTCACCCGCCAACTTCTCGACGGCGAGCACATCGCCCTCTTCCACGCGGTACTGCTTGCCACCCGTCTCCACGATTGCGTACACCACTAACCTCCAAACCGATCAGCGAGGCATCCCCGCTGCCCATACATGAAAAAAGAAACGCACGCCCACACGGGTGAGCGGCGTTCGTGCTCATCAGGACGATACTTTCAGATATTGTACCGCTTTTTCCCCCTACGTCAAACGTCTTCACCGCTCGTCCATGCTCGGATAGGGGAGCATCGCCAACCTACCGTATATGTAGACATAAAGACAGAAAGCGCCCTGAGATTGCAAGTCCCACCTGGGGACCTTCGGCCCACAAGAACGGATAGGAGGAGGAGGAAACTTAATCTATACGGGCAAGCACACCACAAGTGGAGGCAGACCTACATCTCTACCCTCTAATGACAACCCAACAAGCCCATCATGGAACAATAGAGCCTACGAGCAGAAACACATAAAGATAGGGGAGTCCCTCAAAATTCCCTCTTCGTCCTGTGCCAAAAAAAGAGGGCGCTGGTAGCCCAGCACCCTCCTAACACTCACCTCTTCTTATCTATCAGCCTACTCGACACTCCCAACCTAGCGTGCCCCGCCAATCGTCACTTCATCTGACACCGCTGGGGGCAAGAAGATCACTCCACCCCCCGCCGTGCCGAGCACTGCCTCCTGGAAGGAATACTGGAAGGCCACCGTACCATTGGCATTCTCGATACCAATCGTTGCAGAGTTCCCTTGCTCTTGTCCATCGTCAGCAAGGTTCCGGTACAGCATCGCAATGTGGCCCGATTCAAACAGGATCACCTCGACATCAACCCGGTTGGCAGCATTGCCAAAGAAGCTGAGATTACGCCACTCAATCACGTACCGCCGATTAGGCGCCTGACCCATTGGTCGGACCCAGACACTAGCATTCGCATCCACCACCAGATCATCCCAGAAGGGATAGATGGCAGCATTCGGAGCACTAGCCGCTGGAATAGACGTATTAGAGTAGGTGGTATTGTTCGCCAGGAAGTTCAGAAAGCCATTGGTGGAGATGGCCGCCTGGGTATAGCTCGCACCGTAGAAGGGGAAGGCGAAAGGCAGGGTTATCCCTACAGACGAATCATCGCCAGCCAGTTGCAGACGGCGAAGCCCGCTAACAAAAGCGGGATTGCTGTTGACACGGCACCTATAGCCGAACGCATCCACCCGCTGTACCAGTTCGAAGAGCACGGTCTGGTTGCCCGTGACCATCACCGTCTGCATAGCCGGGGCCGCACAGCGTCCTGCCTCCGCGCTCATCTCATAGCTACCCTGCGGCACATTCGAGAACGTGAAGGCCCCATTCGCGCCCGTAACAACCGGCGCAAGCGGCGTGCCCAGAATGCTAACGGTAGCATTCGGAACCGGGTTGCCTGTGTCATCTCTCACCATACCGGAAACAGTATAGGTGGGGGCTGACTCCAGAATAACATTACGCGTCACGATAGCATCCTCAGCTATAGCAACGCCCGTCAGCGTCTCGGTCAGGCGACCAAATGCACTGATCGTCATATCATAGCTGCCCACCGGCAGACGCGTACTATATTCTCCCTCATTGTCGGTCAACAGTGTGCGCGTGCTCGGCCCCGTGATGTGCACCCTGGCACCCGCAATAGGTGCCCGCTCTGCCGCCCCAGTCACCGTCCCCTGAAGCGTGCCCGTTGGGCCGCGCGGCGATGCATCCACCGCTGCGTACACATCCAGCTTGCCCTCACCCCACACGTTGTTGTTCTGCGCGGTGCCCCCACAACTCAAGTCACTGGTATCCACTGCCGTGAGGTCGAGTAGCTCGCGCGTCTGCTCGATGTCGCCAATGAGTGACGGTGCCGCCGCCCACATCAGGGCCACCGCCCCTGCCACGTGCGGCGAGGCCATCGAGGTGCCATCAAAGCGCGCATATCCGTTCGGCGGCACACTGCTCAGCACCGCTACCCCCGGCGCAGCGATATTCGGCTTGATCCCCCCACCAATAGCCGGGCCGCGACTGGAAAAGCTTGCAATATTGTTGTTCACATCGAAGGCACCCGCGCTATAGGTAATCGGGAAATCACCCGGCGACCCGGAGCTACTGCAGCCAGGCCCACTATTCCCATTAGAAAAGGCCGGAAAGATACCCGACGCCACCCACGCCTGCACCGTCGCCATATAGAACGGATCGCCCCCGCCGCCACCCCACGAGTTGTTCACCACGTGCGGGCGCAGGTCCGGGCGCGCATTGTTGCCCTGTAGGTCCGTCGGCGCAAGTATCCACTGCCCCGACGCCAGCAAGGCACTGTCCGAGCAAGAGCCAGACTCGCACCCCTTCGCCGCAATCCACCGCGCCTGCGGGGCCATCCCGATCTGATGAGGGCCCGGATCACCATCGTCCCCCACCATCGTACCCATCGTGTGGGTGCCGTGGTCATTGTTATCGCAGGGAATATCGCCCGCGCACACGTTGGACGGGTCAAACCAGTTGTAGTTATGGTCGAACAGCCCGCCCCCCAGGTTGCCACGATACTGCTGCGCCACCGCCGGATGGGTAAAGTGCACCCCCGTATCCACATTCGCAACGATGATCCCTTCGCCACGCGTGCCGAAAGTCGCCCATGTCTCCGGCGCCCGCACCCGCTCGATGCCCCATTCCACAGCTAGAGCATCAAGCGAAGCCGGCACATTCATACTAGGCTTCGGCTGCGGGACCGTGTACTGGCGCGGCGCCAGAATCTGCGCCACCTCCGGGCGCGCAGCAAGGGCATCCACCGTCGCACGGTTTGCTGTTACCTCAAGCGCATTGAGAATCCAGAACGAGCGGTACGGCACGCCGCGTGCGTCCAGGTAGGCACGCGCACCTGCCTGGCTTTGACCGGCCACCGCTTGAAGCCGCGACACGACAAAGCGCCCGCGCTCGTTCCAATCTCGGATCGTCGGGGCCGTACCCAGATCAGCCTCCTCGCCCAGCACCACCCAGAAGGTGGCCTCATCCTTGCGCGCCAACTGCTCCAGCACCTTCAACTCAATCTTGGACGAGGCAGGATCGGCGCGCGCGATGAGCGGCACCGCCATCAGACACAACAAAAGGGCGCCGAACAACGCCGACGCCCAGGGCCACCGCTGACGAATCTTCATACCGAACACTCCTTTGTGATAAAATCGGGCAGACAGCCACAACCATCTCTCCCTTTGAATAGGACAAAGTGGGGGAACGCCCAAGAAGCCTCATTCAAGGTGAAAAGGCCCCCACCCACTATTCATCCCTACTCAACAGCAAGATACTTACTCAATAGTAAGACACTTCGCAGCGGCTGTCAATGCCCCTTCTTCCTTACCGGGCCCCCGGCAGGGCCCCCCACCCAGTGCCCCACCCGCTCCCTCCTATACCAGAAAGCATGCTACACTATACCTATCAACCCGACCCGCCACCCCACCCTGAAAGCTGATGAACCCCGCTCCTCCTATCAACCTATACTCTCTCACTCTGGACGAGATGGAAGAACTCCTCGTCTCGCTCGGCCAGCCACGCTTTCGGGCGCGGCAACTCTGGCACTGGCTATACCAACGGCTGGCCGCGAGCTTTGACGAGATGCACACGCTTCCCCAGGCCCTGCGGGCAACCCTCGCCGCGCACACGACGCTCGGCTGGCTCAGCGAGGTGGCTGAGATCCAATCCAGCGACGGGCAGACGCAGAAGTGGCTCCTTGAGCTCCCCGACCACGAGCGCATCGAGGCGGTGCTCATGGAATACGAGATCCGCAACACAGCCTGCATCTCGGTCCAGGTCGGCTGCGCCTACGCCTGCGCCTTCTGCGCCACCGGCCGCATGGGGCTGGTTCGCAACCTGGGCGCTGGCGAGATCGTCAGCCAGATCATCCACATCGAGCGCGAGTTGCGCCGCAACGGTGCCCCCGATGGCGCGCACGCCCTCACCAACATCGTCTTCATGGGCATGGGCGAGCCCCTCGCCAACTACAACGACACGCTCAAGGCTGTCCGCATCCTCAATGACGCTGAAGGGTTGGCCATCGGCGCCCGCCGCATGACCCTGAGCACCGTCGGGCTCGTCCCCGCCATCCGCCGCCTCGCCGAGGAGCCGATCCAGGTCAACCTTGCCATCTCGCTGCACTCCCCCTTCAACGACATCCGCTCCGAGCTTATCCCCATCAACCGCCAATACCCCATCGAGACCCTGATGGAAGCGGTAGACGACTACATCGAGCAGACCGGGCGGCGCGTGACCTTCGAATACTCGATGATCAACGAGGTCAACGACACGCCCGAGCAGGCACACGCCCTTGGGCACCTCCTGCGCAGGCGGCTCGCGCACGTCAACATGATCCCCCTCAACCCGGTGCCCGGCTCCCCCTGGCCCGCCAGCGACCCCGCACGCATCGAGCACTTCGCCGCTATCCTGCGGGGCCACGGCGTTTCCGCCACGGTGCGCATGCGGCGCGGGATAGATGTGGCCGCTGGCTGCGGCCAACTGTACGCCGCCATCGAGGGGCGCGGCCGCTCCATCGTGCCCACTCAGCGACTACCCGAGCAAAGACAAGGTGGACGCCGCCGTCCGCAGCCGAGAATAAGGACGCCCCAGGCACTCCTCCTAGGACAGCTGGCTAGACATAACATCTGGTTTTGACATAACAGGCCACCTATTCAGCCTGACCCGGCATATCCCCCTCGCCCTCCCCAAAAACCCAGTCCAAGCAACTACCCTTCAACAAAGCTTACGTCACCTACCGCTACGCTGACAACCTCAGAAAGGGGCAGGGGCTCCTCTAGAACCCCGGCACCCCGGTCCTCAGCACTACCACTATTTTGAGAGGAGCCTGAAGTTATGATAGACTCCCGGCGGTGGGCAACCCAGCCCACCGCACGACTGTCATTGTCCCGACACTCACCCCGCAAATCTGATCATGGCAAAAATTTTCCTTCTTTCCCCGCCTGTTGGCCGCCCCCTCTAGGGTAGGGCGGCCTTCTTCCTGAGCGTCCCCACGGAGCTGCGAGCGAGCAGAGCCGATCCTATCCTCTTGTCCCCTATCAGTGCAGCCATCTTCATAGCTTGACCCTCCACCCTGCTCCCCACACCAGGGCATATGGGGGTGCAATGCCACCGATGGCGGCTGATTCTGTGTAAGGCGTACCCCGTCAACCTTACAACCAACGCTCAAGAGGATCCATGAACAATCATTCCACCACCCACGCGCAGGCGCGCCACGGGCTTGTCTTGATTCTGATGGCCGCCCTGCTCTGGGGGACAGTCGGAATTGCCACCAAAGCTATCTACAACACCACCGACACCAACGCCCTCTCCATCGGGTTTGTTCGACTGGCCCTGGCAACACCCGCCCTGTTACTCGCCTGCTGGACAGCCAGATCAGAGATGATCCAGGTCCGCGGGCGCGACCTCGGGCTGATGCTACTCATCGGTCTGACCATGGCCCTGTACCAACTCTGCTTTCTGGCGGCCATCCCCCTCATCGGCGTTGCCGTTACGACGCTGGTAACCTTGTGCACGGCACCGGCCATCATCGCCCTGCTGGCAGCCCTGCTGCTGGGCGAGTCCCTCACCAAGCGGGTCATCGTCGCCCTACTGGCAGGGATCACGGGCACCATCGTCCTCAGTTGGGCCGACCCCAGCGCAACCAACAACCAGACAGCCACGATCACTGGGGTGGCGCTCGCGCTCGTCGCAGCCCTCGGCTATTCCATCATGACCCTGTGCAGCCGTGCCCTGGCCGGGCGCTACCACCCCCTCCAGCCCATGACGATTGGGTTGGGGGCAGGGGCCGCGATGCTGCTGCCCTTCGCGCTCGCCTCGGGCATCACCCTTAGCTACCCCGCGACCGGGTGGGCCCTGCTGCTCTATCTGGGGCTGATCCCCACAGCCCTGGCCTTCGTCCTCTTCCTGACCGGGATGCGCCACACGACCGCCACGGTTGCCAGCATCGTCACGCTCCTTGAGCCGCTGACCGCCACCCTGCTAGCGTGGGTGCTCTTTGGCGAGCGGCTGGGCCCATGGGGGCTGGTCGGCGCGGCATTGCTGCTCGGTGCCATCGCCACGCTCTACCAGGGCACAACGCAGGCAACGCAGCCCGCCGCGGCCTGACAAAAAAAGGGCTTGCAGGCAGAGAACTCTCTGCCTGCAAGCCCTACCTTCAACCACTGTCCGTCAGCCGGGCAAGTGCCTCGGTTCCGCCGCCTGGCTCATCCGGTACTCGCGCACGGTGGGGGAGGCAAAAAAGACAGCCACCGCGATGACGGCCCCCACCATACCGAGGAGCAGGGTCACTGTCCGCGGCCCCACTAGGTCCGCCCCCACCCCGCCCACCAGGGCACCGATCGGCATCAGCCCCACATTCAGGTTAATGATACTGCTCACCCGCCCCCGCAACTCGTCCGGCACAGACAGTTGGAGCAGGGTCTGGTTGGTAGTGAAGAAGATAATCTCGAAGAAGCCTGCCAGCGCCAACAGCGGCAGCCCGACCTGCAGGGTAGGGCTCAAGGCGAAGGCTACCAGGGTCAAACTCAGCAGCAGCAGCGCCCCCAGTTGCAGCAGCCCACGCCGCTCGACGTTCCCCAGCGCAGCAGTGACGATGCCCCCCGCGATCCCCCCCACGCCCACCGCCGAAAGCATAGTCCCGAGCACCTCGGGCCCACCCCCAAAGACATCCTTGGCATAGATCGGGGGCAGGGCAGAAAAGTTGGGGATGATGACCAACGGCAGCACCCACCCCATCAGCAGGAAGGCCCGCGTGCGCCGCTCGCTCGCCACATAGCTCAGCCCCGCGCGCAGATCATGCAGCGCCGTGCCGCGCGGGGCAGCAGGCCGCTGCGGCGGAAACGCCAGCCGCGTGACGGTCAGCAGCACGAGCCCATAGACCATCGCCTGCAGCACAAAGTTGCCGCCGGGCCCCACCCACAAAATCAGGAAGCCGCCGATGGCCGGCCCAAAGGAGCGCATCAGCGCCCAACCGGTTTGCACGAGCGCGATGGCGGTGCTCACCAGCTCGCGCGGCACCAGGACAAAGACGATAGTCTGGCGCAGCGGCAGATCAATGGACTGGGCAAGACCGCTAAAAAAGGCAAAGGCAAACAGATACCCCAACGCGCTGCGGCCAGACAGCAGCACCAGCCCCAGGGCCAGGCTGACCAGGAGCAGCCAGCCGTTGGACAACAGCATCAGCCGGCGGCGCGCAACGCGGTCAATGGCCACCCCCGCCACGCCGGAAAGCCCCAGCAGCGAGATGGCCTGCACCAGGTTGACCACCCCCAGCATCCCCCCGGAGCCCGTCATCTCGTAGACCAGCCAGCTCAGCGTCACGCTCTGGATCCACTGCGCGCTACTGGAAAGGGTGGAGCCGACGAACAGCCAGCGGAAGGCTGGCCAACGCAGCACCGCCAGGCCACCGCGTGGCACCGCGTTATCCCCGCTCGCCACCGCTGCCCCCCACCTCCTCGACAGCCGCCAGCACGAGCCGCACGCACGCCTCCACGTCCCACAGCGCCGTGTTCAGCAGCAGGTGAAAATGCTCCGGGCTGTTCCAGTCAGCGTGGAAGTGCTCGCGGATGTGCGCGGCGCGGCGCTGATCCTCCGCCCGCACCCGCCGCTCCGCTGCCTCCTGCGTCAAACGCTCGCGCTGCATCACGCGCGCGACGCGATAGGGGAAGGGGGCGACACAGCGCACATGCAGCACCCCCGGCCGCCCGGCAAGCACGAACTGCGCGCCGTGCCCGAAGATAACAGCGTTGCCGCTCTGCGCCGCTTCCTGGATCAATTCTCGCGTTGCCGCCACGAAGGCCTCCGTGGGGGACTCGAAGACAGCCGGCGTGGCTGGCTGCCGCATCGGGGAAAAGGAGGCGTGCGCCACCCACAGCACGCGCGCCAGCCGTTCCATGAAAGGCTCCGCGCGCTCCTCATGCTCGGCTGCCTCCCGCTCCGGGATGCCCAACCGCTCCGCAACCGTGCGGACAATCTGCTCGTTGAAATAGGTAGCGCCCAGCCGCTCGGCAAGGTGCCGCCCGATCGTCGCGCCACCGCTGCCCGTCTGGCGCGACAGGGTAATCACTGGCATGGCCCCTCCCTCCTTATCCCCTCGTCCACCCTTGTTTCTAAACAGACGCTTGCTGCTCTCCGCCCCCAGAGCCCTGCTGCGGGCGCACGACGCAGCGGAAGCCCGCATGCGACGTGGAGGTGTCAACAGCCTGCGGCATGCGCGCCGCCGGACGGTAGCGCAAGCAATAATTCGCCGCGCACAGGTGCGACCCCCCCTTCGCCACCTTCCGCGGGATGCGCAGGGGATCGCCCGGATCATGGCTTCCCTCCTCGCGGGCGCCGCGCGGGTTGTGCGGGATGCAGCAGGCACGGGCTGGCTCGGCGGCATGGCGCAGGGTGTACCAGTCGGTGGTCAACTCCCACACATTGCCGATCATGTCGAACAGCCCATAGCCATTCGCGGGAAAGCTACCGACCGGCGATGTGCTAGCGTACCCATCAGAAAGCAGATTCTGCCAGGGAAATTGCCCCTGCCAGTAATTCGCCATCATCCGCCCCCCCGGCGCCGCCTCGTCGCCCCAGGCAAAGTCGGCCCCTTCCAGCCCGCCCCGCGCCGCAAACTCCCACTCCGCCTCCGTCGGAATCTGCTTGCCCGCCCACCTCGCATAGGCCTCCGCATCCTGAAAGGTGATGTGGACCACCGGGTGCTCCGCCAGGCCATCGAGCGAGCTATGGGGGCCATGGGGATGGCGCCAGTCCGCC
Source organism: uncultured Chloroflexia bacterium (assembly GCA_963721895.1). Classification (GTDB taxonomy): domain Bacteria; phylum Chloroflexota; class Anaerolineae; order Ardenticatenales; family Ardenticatenaceae; genus CAVRLZ01. The sequence continues at coordinate 176,401 of CAVRLZ010000036.1, forward strand.
CCAGCCACGAACTGCCACCAGTTGGCGTAGTTGCCCAGCCCCACGCGCCCCCGCGGCTGGACAAAGACCGATGAGCCCGCCTGGAGCATCTCTGGCAGGATGCCCGGGTACGCCTCCGGGTCCGGGGGGAGCTCCGCAAAGGTGACATAGCCCGTAGCCTCGACGAACCGCTGGAAGGCGCGGTTTGTCACGGGGTAGGGGTCCATCCAGAAGCCATCCACGGTCACACGATGGACCGGCGCCTCCTCCGGGTAGAATCTATCAGAGCCCATCCAAAAGGTGCCCCCCGGAATCCAGAGCCCATCGCTCACTGTCCCCTCCCTCAGGGCTTTTCCAGGATGGCGGCGTAAAACTCCAGGCCTACCCCCTCGTGATCCTCCTCGCGAACATAGTCGGGCGGGAGTTGGAGGAACTCGCGCACGGGCACCAGGCCAGCCGGGGGAATCTGCCAGGGCTTGCTCATCGCGATGCACTCGTCGAGCGTGTAAAGATGGAAGGGGGAGCCAGCCTGACGGAACATATCAAGGAACTGCTCCATCTGGGGGGTCAGGGGCCCGGCGGCTTTGGTTTCGTAGGTAATGTAGAGCCGCGAGCCCGGCGCGGCCCAGTCGTACAAATCTTGAAAGAGCCGAGCGATCTCATCCGGCGACAGAAAGACAGTGATCCCATTCAGCCCAAAGGCCACCCGCCGCTCCCCGCCCAGAAACTCGTGCACCTGGGGGGAGTCGAGCAACGTACGAGCCTCCCGCACATCGTGCTGCAAGTAGAGCACATTGGGAAGATGGCCCACCATCTTCTGCGCCTGCCCGTAGGTATAAGGGTCCAGGTCCGAATAGACAACCCGCGCCCCAGGGAGCACATGGTGAATGTGATCCTCCGTGGGCAGGCCAGAGGCGAAGTCTATAAAATGGGTGAACCCGTCCGCCCACAGTTGGCGGGCGGCCTGCTGGAGAAAGTCCCGCAGCATGCGCACCCACTTGGGCGTGGACGGTACGAGCGAGAACATGTACTCAGCCGCAGCCTGATCAACGGGAAGAAAATGCGTTCCCCCCAGCGTATAGTTATAAATTCTGGCCGCATTCGGAAACTCCGCGAAGCCAGGCTCGCCGGAGGCAGGGGGCGTGCTCATACAAGAAAACTCCTTGCGTTGTGCGAAAAGAAGAGAACCAGACTATACCCGCAAGCTCCATCCGTGCCCAACGGCGGGGCGCCACGCCCATGCTCCTTGAGCCGCTTCCGCGCACTTCCCCGATTCGCGCCCTTGTGCGATGATACCCTCCTTCAGCCGCCGCGCCACGTGACAAACCAACAAACCTTGCTATAGTAGGAGCACCATGCTACCCGAACCACTGACCAACTGGGCAGGCAACCTCCAATACAGCGCCGCGCGCCTGCACGCCCCCACGAGCGTGGGGCAGGTGCAGGAAATCGTGGCGCGTGCCACGCAGGTCAAGGCCCTGGGCACCCGCCACGCCTTCAACCGTATAGCCGACACCGCCGGTGACCTCATCGCGCTGACCCACCTGGACAGCATCGCCATAGACCCCGCGCGCCGCAGCGTCACCATCGGGGGAGGGGTGCGCTACGGGGAGCTTGGCCAGGCCCTGCACGGCGCGGGCTGGGCCCTGCCCAACATGGCCTCCCTGCCGCACATCTCCGTCGCGGGCGCCTGCGCCACCGCCACGCACGGCTCCGGCGACAGCAACGCGGTGCTGGGCCGCAGCGTCACCGCGCTGGAATTTGTAGCGGGCGATGGCTCGCTGCGCCGCCTGTCCCGCCAGGCGGACGGGGAGCGCTTCGAGGGAGCGGTGGTCGGGCTGGGCGCACTGGGGGTGGTCACCGCCCTCACCCTCGACATCATCCCCTCCTTCGACGTGCACCAGACCGTCTACGAGCGGCTGCCCCTGGCCGACCTCGACGCCCACTTTGACGCCATCACCGCGAGCGCCTACAGCGTCAGCCTCTTCACCGACTGGCGCGGCGAGGCCATCCCGCAGGTCTGGCTCAAGCAACGCACCCACGAGGCCGTGGGCGGGGAGCCCGGCGCCCCGTGGTACAGGGCCACCCCCGCCACCCAGGCCCTGCACCCCCTGGCTGGCGTCTCCGCCGAGAATTGCACCCCGCAGCTAGGGGAGCCCGGCCCCTGGCACGAGCGCCTGCCCCACTTCCGCCTGAACTTCACCCCCAGCGCCGGGGAAGAGCTTCAATCGGAGTACCTCGTGCCCCGCCCCCACGCCCGCGCCGCCTTCCGCGCGATCACTGCCCTGCGGGAAGTTGTTGCCCCGCATCTCTACATTTCCGAGATTCGCACCATCGCCGCCGACACCTTCTGGATGAGCCCCTGCTACCAGCAGCCGTGCGTGGGCTTTCACTTTACCTGGAAGCCCGACTGGCCCGGCGTGCGCGCCGTCCTGCCGCAGATCGAAGCCGCCCTCGCCCCCTTCGGGGCGCGCCCCCACTGGGGCAAACTCTTCACCATGCCCCCCGAGGCGGTGGCCCCCCTTTTCCCCCGCCTGCCCGACTTCCGGCGGCTGGCCGCCCAGTACGATCCCCAGGGCAAGTTTTGCAACCCGTTCCTGGAGCCCTACCTTCGGGGCGCCTCCTGACAGAGCGCCCCCTGTCCGTCATCAACCCACCACAAGGAGCCAACCCATGAGCGAGCAACCCGAACGAGACATCGAAAAGGAATACCCCCACAGCGACTTTGTGGCCAAACTGCGCCGCCTCGCCGACGCCATCGAGCAGGGCAAGCAGTTCGAGATCATGATTGACAACGAGCGCCTCTACGTCCCCGTTCGCGCCCGCTACACCATCGAGCACGAGCGCGACGATGAGGGCGAAGAGATCGAATTCCAGATCAAGTGGAGCCATACGTGAAGCGAGGACTCGTCCTCCTGCTCCTCCTCGTTCTTGTAATCCTGGGGGGCTTCGTCGCGTGGGCCAGCCGCGCAGCCCCGCCCCAGGCGCAGGCGCTCCAACTGATCGCTCAGCCCCAGGTCACCGAGAGCGGCGGTGTGTGGCACTACCAGCCGGACGAAGAGGCCACCACCGCCCTCATCTTCTACCCGGGAGGCCGCGTGGACCCTCGCGCCTATGCCCCCATCCTCCTGCCCCTCGCCGAGGCAGGCTTTCACGTCTTCGCCCCCCAGATGCCCCTCAATCTCGCCATCTTTGATATCAATCGCGCCGACGCCATCATCGCGGCTAATCCTGACATCACTCACTGGGTCATCGGCGGGCACTCGATGGGCGGCGCCTTTGCCGCCCAATACGCCCAGCAGCACCCCGCCCGGATCGAGGGCCTCCTCCTCCTCGCCGCCTACCCCCCCGACAGTGCCTCCCTCCTCGACGCCGACCTGCCCGTCGTGAGCGTCTACGCTACCCTCGACGGCTTGGCCACCCCGGCGGAGATCGCCGCCTCGCAGGCCTTGCTCCCCCCCGACACCCGGTTCATCGAAATTCTGGGGGGCAACCACGCAGGCTTTGGCGACTACGGACCACAGTCAGGGGATGGCGCAGCCCAGATCACCGCCGCCGCCCAATGGCAACAGACCCTCGCCGCTGCCCAATCCCTGCTCGACCAGGTAGCACGCGGCGACTGACCGCCCAACCACACCGCATCCTCAGGAGCGCCCCTTGCCCCGCTCGACCCACCCCCTCAACCCGATCTACCGCTGCCTGCTGCTCCTCCTTCTTCTCTTGCATCAGCCTGCCAGCCCGCGCCCCCTCCTACCCCCCTGGCCGCCACCCGCGCAGCGACAAGCAGCACCGGCCCCGCGCAAACCCCCACGCTCGCCCACATCGCGCAGAGCACCGAGGCCCCCCCGACCGCGACTGCGACTGCGACCGCGACTGCGAGCGCCACCGCGCCCCCCTCTGCCACCCCGCCGCCCGCCGCGACGGCCACGCTCGCGCCCATCGCCAACCCCTTCGGCCTGACCGTCCCGCCTGGGGTGGCCGTCACCATCGTGGCAGAAGGGCTCGACTTCCCCACAGCGCTGACCTTTGGCGACGATGGGGCGCTGTATGTGGGGCTCAACCACAGCATCTACCCCACCCGACCCATCGGGGAGGTCCTCCGCCTGCTCGATAGCGACGGCGATGGCAGTGCCGACCAGCGTACCCTCTTCGCGGCGGGGCTGGATCGCCCCGTCGGGCTTGCCTTCCACGAGGGAGCGCTGTACATCTCGCAGCGCGGCAGCGTCCTCCGCACGCGCGACAGCGATGGCGACGGGCAGGCCGACGAGCGCACGGTGATCCTGGACAACCTGCCCGCCTACGGCCTCCACCACAACAACAGCCTCCGCTTCGGGCCCGACGGCCTGCTCTACCTCACGCTAGGCTCCAGCACCAACAACGGGCCGGAGCCTGACCCCCTGAACGCCACCATCCTCCGCGCACAGCCCGATGGCAGCGGCCTGGAGCGCTTTGCCTCCGGCCTGCGCAACCCCTTCGACTTCGACTTTGATGCGTCGGGCCACCTCTTCGCCACCGACAACGGCTGCGACCCCTCCGTCTGCCAGGACGCGCCGGAAGAGCTAAACCACATAGTCGCCGGGGCCGACTACGGCTTTCCCCGCTTTGTAGGGGAGCCGCCTCCCGGCTCCGGCACGCAGGGGCCCATCGCCACCTTTCCGCCACACGCCTCGGCCAACGGCATGCTCGTCTACCAGGGCGACATGTTCCCGGAGTGGCGGGGCGACCTGTTCGTCGCGCTCTTCGGCAGCTACCTGGCAGGCTTCGAAGACGTCGGCCATCGCGTGCTGCGCGTCACCCTCACCCCCGCAGGCGACACCTTCGAGGGCGAGGTGCATCCCTTCGCCGAGGGCTTTGCCCGCCCCCTAGACCTTGTCGTAGCCCCCGACGGTGCCCTGCTCGTCGCTGACTTTGAGGCAGGGAGCATCTATCGCCTGCACCGTCCCTGATGCCCAGCCGGACCATCGCCACCACACCCCCGCCGAGATTTCAATAGCTGGCTGCCTTTTGGACAAGAAGCAAAAGGGGATATAAAGTTCAAGCAGATACACGTATGAAGGGGGTTTACGTCGAAGATGCAAGCAACCGCGCGGGCCAACGAGGTGGTGCAGAAATTGCAGCACAGCCACCCGGAGATTTACAAGCTTATCCACCACCACTTGCCTATCCCAACCGTCTACTGCGGGCAGGGACCGATCCGGCTAGTGGTGCTGGGGCAGGACCCCACCATAAACGACTCGGCGAGGCTAGACACTGTCTCCACGGTGCTGAACCTGAATAAAGCCGGCTCCCTGCGTAGCTACATCAAGCAGCTATGCGCTATCCTCGAACTAGACATTTCCCAGCACCTCTACGCCACCAACCTCTTCAAGCCTTTCTTTGTAAGCCCCCCGGTCCAACTTGCAAAACAGGTAGAATTTGACCTCTTTGCGGCCCTGCGCCCCATCTGGTTGCCGCTTCTGCAGGAAGAGTTGGCAGCGTTTCCCGATGTGCCGGTGCTCTCGCTGGGGGAACCGCTCTTGCGGGTGCTCGCAGGGGATGGGATGAGTCAGTTTGTACGCCATTACTGGGGGTATAAACCCGATTGGAAGGATGGCTTCAGCCAGAGCTTCGCCTATTTGGCACCGGAGGAAAATCAGCTGAGCCGTCGGCTGTATCCTTTCCCGCATGTCACCTCGGCCCGGACCAAGCCCTTCTACAGCGGCCAACTATCTGCCTACACTCGTTTTCTAGGAGAAACATCAGGTTTGTTGTGAGACTCAGCGGAACCATAAAAACGATCAGCGTGCTACCTCACAACTCCAGCCCCAACCGGTCGGCCGGCGCATCCGTGAAATCTTGCATGGCCCCTACATAGCGCTCCGTCGTTTCCACGCTGGCATGGCCCAGCGACTCCTTGATCTGATCCAACTCCGCCCCGCCCTTGCGCGCCAGCTTGGCGAACGTGCGGCGCAAATCGTGCGGCGACAGCGCGGGCAGCCCCACCTGCCTCGCATAAACCTCCACCAGATCATGCACCGTCTGCGACACAATCTGCTCCCCAATCACCACAGCGCTCCGGTGCAGGGGGCGAAACACGAACCCCTGCGCCGACAGCCCCGCCGCCGCCTGCCACGCATCAATCGCCCGCTTGCACCACCCCGGCATCGGCACCGAGCGCACCCGCTGATGCTTTCCCACCAGATCAATAATCACCCAGCGCCCCTCACGAAGCTGGATGTGCTCGAAGGTCAGCGCAACAATTTCCCCCCGCCGCAGCCCGCAGCCAATCGCCACCGCCAGCAGCGCACGGTCCCGCAGCCCCTTCAACGTGCTCGTGTCCGGCGCGTCCAGCAGTGCCTGCGCCTGCTGCAACGTCAACCAGTTCCCCGCCCGCCGCCCCAGCCGCTTCGCCCCCGGCACCCCCTCGATCCCCGCCAACAGCGTAGGGTCCATCAAACGGTTATCCGCCGCCTCGCGCGCCAGCTTGCGAATCGCGCTCAATCGCTGATTCACCGACGACGCCCCGTACCCCGCTTCGATCAACTCCGCGCGGTACCGCTGCACCGTCGCCTTGCTCAGCGGCGGGTTGCCCTGATGCGCGTGCCACGCCAGAAAATCATCCAGCGCCCTCTGGTAGGCCCGCCGCGTGTGTGGGCTGTCCACGCTGTCCAGCACCAACTGCACCACCTCTTGCCGGAGCCGCTCCAGATTCGCATCCCCCTGGCCACCAACGCGCTCAATCTCGCTCCCCATCATTCTCCCCCACCACGCAACGATAGACCATTGACATAAAGCGCTATGCCTTCGTAGCAGCCCAACGAATGCGAGAAGTATATATACAAACGACCAATTCTGGGACTTCCAGCCCTAAAGCACATCTAGGTAGATTCTCTCATAAAGTCAAGGGTCAGAGGGCGGCAGGATGGGAGTCGGCGTCAAAGGGACGGCCGGAACGCCATACGGCGAGCGCCCAGGTAAGGAGTTTGCGCGCCGAGGCCACCAGCGCGAGCTTTTTCTTCTTACCGCGGGCGACGAGGCGCAGGTAGAAGGCGCGCAAGGCATTGTGGCCCTTAATGCCGCCGAGGGCAGCCATATAGAGCTTGGCGCGTAGCAGGCGATCGCCCAGGCGCGAGATGGTGGGTGGGCGCTTGACGGAGGTGCCGCTTTCAAAGGGCTTGGGGTCGAGGCCGACGAAGGCGGTCAGCCCTTTGGCGCTGCCTTCACCGAGGGTGAGGGCATCCCAACGCGCCAACAGCAGCAGAACGGGCAGAACGCTCTTGGGGCCAATGCCGGGCACGGAGCGCAGGCGCTGTGCGGCATCTTGCCAGTCGGGGCGCGTCACCAGCAGGTCGGCCAGGGCCTGCTCGACAGCGCGCTGCTCGGCCTCCAGCGCCTCGATCAGCCGCTCAATGGAGGCGGGCACGGCAGGCGAGGGGGTGTGGCGCGCACGCAGCGCCTCGAGGCGATTGCGTTCCTGGCGCAGCATCTCGTCCAATTCATCGCGCCGCTTGAGCAAACTGTCGAGTTGGCCAATTTCGGCCTCAAAGGCCGGGACAGGGCGCGCTTTGCCGTCAGCAGCGAAGTGGGCTAGCAGGCGTGCATCCTCCTTGTCGGTCTTGGCGCGGCGCCCCAGGCCGTTGGCCCACTCGCGCACGTGGCGGGGGTTGGGCAAACAGACCTGCCAGCCCTGCTGGTGACCGAACGCTACCAGTGCCTCTTGGTAGCCACCGGTCGGCTCGACGACCAGTTGCACGGGCAAGCTGGCTACCCCAAGTTGGGCGGCCAGCTGCTGCACCGCCTCGGCCAGGGCCGTGCAGCCACTGCTGTCATTGGGAAAGGTGCCCAGATCGTAGGGGCGGTCGGCGTACCAGACGGCAGCCACGAAGGAGGCTTTGGCCAGATCCACCCCGAGGGGCAACAAACTCGGCATAGCACACTTCCTTTCTGGGCGATGGGGGCGCGCAGTGCCTGTACCACCTGGTATGCGGGGGGTGACCCCTTCATTCTCTACATACGTGCGCGCCGGAGGAGGACCGGTCTACTCACGGGTGCGGACCCTGGGGCGGAGACGGTCGTCGTCATAGGGGGCTATCCTATGGCAGGGCGCCTCCCTTGCCAACTTGACTAGCCAGGCGGGGGACCTATCTACAACGCAAGCGTGGTAGCTCTGGGGCGGGGACGATCGCTCCCACCTGACTGCCCTCATGATACCAGGGGCGGGGTCACCGGCCACCGACCTTTCTTCCCCAACCGACTCGCCGACCCGGTAACTCGCCCTGCCGTGCTGGATTCCCACCTGCCGCACTATCGCCCTACCACGCGCTGCCCTGTACAGCTGTGCCTTTGCCCAGCCCCCCCCGTGCCCAGACCTCGTCCTTACCCTGTAAAGCATCAGGCCCGCGCAGGCGGGCCCATTGGCCGCAGGCCCCTCAGCCGGGACTTCCAGTCCCAGGCTACATGAACAATCTGTCATCTTTTCTCCTGGTATCACGCTGAAATGGTCAGGATTTAGCTGACACAATCTCGTATCCTGTGCATCGAACATCTGTTCTACCCCAATGGAGTATTCGATGCCACCTTCGCCCACCCTCCCTGAAATCGTTGTTGCGACCCAACGCCGCTGGGGACCCCATTCCCTCCAGCGAGGGATGACGTGGCCTGCCTCGCCCCCCGTGCACCAGGTGTAATGCGCCCCTAACCCTGGACAGGTGGATTGAAAGCGAAGCATCTTCCCATCCCTTACTCATCTTCCCCTATGCCGATCACCTCGATGTTATCCCCCTCCTCCCAGTCGAGAAGGTTATACGGATCAATACCACCGCGAGCAGGCCGATCCGGTACAATGACCGTGATCGTCTGCGTGCCAGAGCGAATACGGTGCTTCTGCCCATACAGCAGCCTACCTAATCCCTCACCCGCTTCAGCAGGCGCAAAAACCCCAATTTCCACCCACTCCGCCATCGGTACCTCCGCCTCCTGCTCGTCACTGCCAGCGGCAACCTTCTGCGCCTCGACCTCCAGCGTCACCTCCCACGTCCCTCCCTCGCTCTGTACCGCCGTGGCCCGCTTGGTATCAAACGTCCAAAAGGTGTTCACCTCGAAAAGATCATGCAGCAGGGGCTGGTGCGACTCGGGCGTAACCGCCTGAAGCGCCCGGTACAAATCAAGCGTCGTGGCCAAGGAGCCCTGCTTCGCCTGCAGCAGCGTGCGGAGCGCCCCGTTCACACGCTCCACCCCAATATACTCGCTGAGAGCCACCATGGCATAGGGACCTTTGCGGTAATTGGCCCAGGGGTCCATCGCGCGCAGTAGCGGGAGCCCCGTGCGGATCGTCGGCCACGGGGTCGGCTCGCGCATGAAGCCCATGAAGCGTCGCAGGGCCTCCCGCCCCTTCTCGTGCTGCACGAGCCGCATCGCGGAATACCAGGCCAGGCTCTCGGAGAGGACGCCGCCCCCCTCGGCAAAGGCGGGGGTAAGCTGCACCCCCCACCACTGGTGTCCTATCTCGTGTGCCAGGATTTCAAAAATCACGTCAAAGCCATCCCCCTGCGGATCCAGCAGAAAGAAGCCCTCCCCGCCCGTGACGACGCCGCTCCCATCAACCCCCATGCCGAAAAAATTGCCGGGCTGCTCGACAACCTGCAAGAAGGGATAGGGGTAGGGCGAGAACTGCGCCGAGTAGTACACCAGCGAGGCCCGCACGCTGCGGAGCAGGCGCTCCATGTGCTGCGCGTGCCCAGGATGAACAAAAAGCTGAATCTCAACCCCGTCCCACTGCTCGCGATGCACCACATAGTCGGCGGAGAAAAAGCTCCAGCCCCTTGATCGGCACCTCGCTGCCATAATGGAAGTAGCGTCGCCCCGCCTCCTCCCAGGTGCGGCGCAGCGCCCCCGGCGCCACGGCGACCTGATCCGCGTCGGTGCCAACAATCGCCTCGAACGTCGCCGGGGAAAGTGCCGCCAGGCGGGGATCTATGTCGGTCGGCGGGGGGAGCGTGACCTGCCGAGGCAGGCCGTGCTGGCGCCGCTCGTCCGCGCCCAAAAGCTCCCGACGCGGCTGGTAGCCGATGACCGGCAGCGCTGCCCCCGTGAAAAACGAGCCGTTCCCAACAATGGCCATCTCGGCCCCGCTGTGGGCAAACCCGCGCGGCTCGAAGCGCACATCGAAGGTGAGCGTCAGCCCGTCGCCGGGCTGGAGCGGCTCTTCCAGCGCATAGATGAAGTGGCCAAGCACCTCATCGGCCACCACCACCTGGGCCGCACGATCAAACGACACCGCTGTCTCGACAAAACTGGCTGGCTCCACATGCACCCTGGCTATCGGCGCCTCGTCGCGGTTGACGAGGCGGTAGCTCCCACGGATCGTCGCCGCGCCGCGGTCGGGGTAAATCTCGACCTGCAAGCTGGTGGCGCTCCGCTGCGGCTGCGGGATGCCCTCGTACTGCCCGTACCGCTGCTCGTACGCAGCGCTGCGCCGCACCGACTCATCGTCGGCGAGATGCTCGTTGAGCACGTTCGTGTTGTAAAAGATAAAGGTGCCCAGCGCGAGGATCAGCCCCACCGCCACCGTCGCCGTGCCGACCGTCGCCCGGGTGAGGCGCTGCCGCGCGAGGCGCAGCCGTGCCCCGACAGCGCTTTCCCGGCCCCGCACCCAGAGCAGCCGTGCCACCACCGCCAGCAGCAGGGCCCACGCCGCCCAGTAAAGTTTGAACCACAGCCACGGCCCGATGGACCCGCCGAAGCCGCGCATGTCCGTGTACGCCCACGCCGGGCTGGAGCCGTACACGAGCAGGTTGTGCTCCACCCCGAGGAAGGGCGCAAAGATTATGCACAGGTACACGAGGAGCGACAGCAGCATCCCCACATGCTTGTGGTTCACCACGGCCTGCACCGTCAGCACGAGCAGCGCGAAGAGCAGGTACTCGGGGAGTTGAAGCCCAAACAAAATCGTCAGGTACAGCATTGGCTGGAAGTCGTGATAGCCGCGCAGCAGTTGGGCAGCCAACCCGGCGCCCGTCAAGCTTACCATCAACAGGCCGAGCAGCAGGCCGAGCCCCAAAAGCTTGCCGAGGAAGAGGGCCCACTCCGGCACCGCCATCGCATCCATAGTCTCGCTGAGGCCCGCGTCCCGCTCCTGCCAGAGCAGGTCGCCTGCAAAGTAGAGGATGAGGAGCGGGACGATCACCCGGAAATCTGCAAACTGCGTGAGGGGGGCCGTGATATGCTTTTCCAAGATATACCCCGTCCGGGGCAGCAGCGGCACCCCCCAATGTTCCGACTCCACCACCAACACGAGCACGGCGAACATCGGGAACCCTACCAGCAGGAAGAGCCCCGGCACGCTCGTCACGATCATTTGGAAGGAGGAGCGGGCGATGGCGAGCATCTGGCGCAGGTGGGTGGCGGGGCCAAAGGAGGGATGGGCCTGCGGGACGGGGATCGCCCCCCGCACAGGCGCGGCGCCCGCCCGCCGCGGCACGCGGCACGCGACCCATCGCGCGAGTCGGTTCCAGGGCGCGGCAGGGGCGCGGTGCGCGAAGCGAAAGCGCAGGTAGCCCGCCGCGAGCGTCGCCGTGGCGATGCCCAACCAGAGCAGCCGATTCCAGAGCATCGCCCCTTCCAGCGTGAACGGGCGCACGTTCTTCTCGGCAATCGTCCAATGCGTCATCATCTCGTTCATGATGGCCATCATGCCGATGGGGTCCATCAACAGCGCCAGCCGCGGCGCCCCTACCGCAAAGTACAAGATAAGGGGCACCGGAAAGGTGAAGAAAAAAAGCGCCAGGCTGCCGGCATAGCTCGCCAGGCTCCGACCGCTCACCATCGCCAGCCCAAACTGAAAGGTGGTGGCTACAAACGCGTTGGGCAACGCGATAAACAGGTACGCCGCGAGGTAGGCAGCGGGGCGGAAGGGGCCAATGATCGCTGGATCCACGCCGGGCGCGTAGGCGGCGAGCACGCTGCCGACCTGCACGCCGAGCAGCACCAGGGCATTGAGCAGCAGGGCAGCGAGGAAGCGGCCGCCCAAATACTCCCCCTTGCGAATCGGCGCGCTGTACAGCAGAGGATGCATCCCCTCCTGCACGTCCCGCGCGGCCGCTTCCCCCGCGATGGCCGGCGTCACCAGCAGCCAGAGCAGGCAACTGATCACGAGAGATGCTCGTGATGATAAAGGGCGAGTTGAGGATAAAGTCCTGCGGCAGCGTGACGGGGACGATGCCGACCCTTGTATTCTGGAAGCTGAACAGGATGAGGAGGACAAAGGCGAGCCAGGGCCAGGGCCGTCGGCTCTGATAGGCAACCTCGAAGCGGAAAATTTCCCACACTTTCATGGCGCCACCGACAGCGCGGGCCGCTGCACGCGGTGGCCGATGTGCCCCGCCATCGCGCTAAAGTACACATCCTTCAACTCCGGCTCGGCAGGCTCAAAGCCGGGGCCGGGCGAGCCGTCGCTGTAGACCTGCACGACGGTGCGCCCCGCCAGCAGCCTCGTGGAGATAACCGCATACGCCCGCTCCACCTCTGCCATCTCCTCCTTGCGGATCACGCGCCGCCAGATGCGCCCCCGGAGCTCGCCCACCGCCCGCAGCGGCTCCGCCTCCAGCAGGATGTCGCCCTGGTCAATGATCGCCATCCGCGTGCACAACTCCGAAACATCCTCCACGATGTGCGTGGACAGCAGGACGATGCTGCGTTCCCCCAACTCGCTGAGGAGGTTGAGAAAGCGCACGCGCTCGGCAGGATCGAGGCCAGCCGTCGGCTCGTCCACGATCAGCAACCGCGGGTTGCCCAGCAGCGCCACGGCAACGCCAAAGCGCTGCCGCATGCCCCCCGAATAGCCCCCCAGTTTCTGCTTGCGCACCTCCCACAGGTTCACCTGCTGCAGCAGCGCCTCCACGACCTCGCGGCGCGCGCCCCGCTCGGTGATGCCCTTGAGCAGCGCAAAGTGATCGAGCAGCCTTTCCGCGCTGCTCTGTGGGTACACGCCGAACGCCTGTGGCAGGTATCCGAGCGTCTGCCGTACCGCATCCTTCTCCTTCAGCACATCAATAGCCTGCCCTACGCCCGATGAGGGGGCATCCAGGTGGACGCTCCCCCCGTCCGCTTCCTGCAGCGTGGCAAGGATGCGCATCAGCGTAGACTTCCCAGCGCCGTTCGGGCCAAGCAGGCCATACATACCCACCGGAATCGTGAGCGTCACCCCCTTCAGCGCCTGCACCCCGTTGGGATAGTGTTTGGATACCTCGCGAATGTGGAGTGCCATGGCGTCAGCCCTTCCCACACAGCGGCAGGGGCAGGGCGCCCGCCCCGTAGCCAGACAGAGCAGGAAGGCCGACCCCCTGCCCCTCCCTACCCACCTCGGCCAACATCCCCCACCCGATCAGGGTCAAGGAAGCTGCCACCAAATAGTTGTTGATCGTCACCACTCTATTCTCCATGATCCCATCTCTCGCACCACCTGCCATACATAGCGACATTATGCATAGCACCATTAGGTATGTCAAACGTAGCACATGATGGAGCGGGCGAACCCCACGCAACTGGCACAACAGCGGCGTCAACCGCCCCACGCCCCTGTCATTCTGATCAGGCGCCCCCCCCATAGAGACGTACCCCCCTGCTATACTAGCAGCCTGGTAGGAGTCAGCCTCACACACAGCACAGGGGAGAAAACCAATGACGATCAAATGTTCAGTCTACATTGCCGCCAGCGTGGACGGATTCATCGCGCAAGCAGATGGCGACATCGAGTGGCTGCACAACCCTGAGTACGCCGCCCCAGAGGTAGAGGATTTCGGCTACCAGGCATTCATGAGCAGCGTGGACGCCCTTGTCATGGGGCGAGCCAGCTTTGAAAAGGTGCTCTCCTTTCCAATCTGGCCCTACGGGGACAAGCAGGTCATCGTCCTCTCCAGCCGCCCCCTGGCCGTACCGGAGCCGCTGCGGCCCACCGTGCAAAGCGACGGCGGTCCGCCGGAGCAAGTAGTCGCACGGTTGGCCGCGGCGGGCAAGCAGCACCTCTACATAGACGGCGGCATTACCATCCAACGCTTCTTGCAGGCTGGCCTCATCAACGAGATGACCATCACCCGCATTCCTATCCTCCTCGGCGACGGCATCCCCCTCTTCGGCGCCATCGGCAGCGAGCGCCCACTACGCCACATCACCAGCACCCCCTTCAGCAACGGCTTCCTCCAAAGCACCTACCAAGTCAAAAGCTCGTAAGCGGCCATCGCCACCCTGTGGTAGTGAGAGTCGACGATGCCGCCGAGACGCCGAGCGCCACCATCAGCGACCTGCCCACCACTTCCACCAAGCGCCTTTTCTCCCCCGCGCGCTTCCGTCCTGCCCTCTAGTTCGACCCGCCCGACGACTGGTATATCTCCCCTGACCCTTTGCGCTACCTGTCACCCCACCCTTGCGAGCCCTCCCCCGTCCCCCGCCAACAGGGCAATCCATCAAACGGTTATCCGTCGCCTCGCGCGCTAGCTTGCGGATCACGTGCCCACCCGTCCCATTTTTGCTGCGCCCAGCGTTCAGTTCGATATGAATTCCCACAATGACGCAAGCCCGATAGATGCCAAGCCCCCCCGCTGGATATCCAACCCCGCGCTTGTCGAGGCAATGGCGCAACTCGGCGCGGTGAATGGCGACGACCTCGTGCCACTTCTCCATGCATCCGACGACGAGGTCGCTCAGCAGGCGGCCTGGCTCCTCGGCAATGTCGGCAGCAGGTGCCACAGCAGCGCACTGATGCAGAGCCTTGCCAGCGAGCGCGCCCCCCTCTGGATGACGAGCGCCATGGCGCTGACCTGCCTCGATAGCAGGCGTGCCAAGCGCCCCCTACTCGCCCTCATGCTGGACCAGGCACGCCCTGCCGAGCAGCGCTATGCCTCGACTTACGCGCTTGCCTTTACCCCCTGTGCCCTCCACGACCCCCAGGCCGCCCGCGCGCTGATGCGCGTCGCGGCTGAGCCCGATGCGCCGCCCAAGCTACGTGGGGTGGCCGTCGAAGGGATAGGGAACTGCTACAGCGGCTGCTTCGGCGGCAGTCACGAGGCGGCCCTCTACGACGAGGCGGCGGCGCTGCTCGTCGCGCTTCTCGGCGATCCCGAGGTCGAGGTGCGTTTCTGGGCCGCCTTCGCGCTGGGATCGCTGCGCTATACCCCTGCCCTCTTCGCACTGCATGCCGCCACGGCCGACCACGGCTACTACGGCGGCTGGTGGACGGTTGGTGAGGAGGCTTCCGATGCCATTGATCGAATCGAGGGACGCGAGCCGCCCGAGCGCATAGGGATGACACACGAAGAGGCCCTCGCGGCGGGGCGCACGCTCTGAGGTGACCCCAACTCGCCGCACAGCGGCCAGCCATGCGCGTCCCTACCGTATAGGTATTACGGACGAATAGGGGAGATACCCCTACCACTTCTAAAAGTGGATGGCTGGAAGGGAGGCTACAGCTGTTTTTCGGGGTGGGAAGGCGGCTATCAGGCGGTCGGCGCAGGCTCTGGCAGCAGGTAGAGGCACCCTTCCATGAAGGAGATGCCCACCGCCGCGCCGGGCTGGAAGATCGTTTCGCGCAGCGGGTTGGCGTCCAGGATGGCGAGGCGCGTCTCGCCAAGATCCACCTCGTACTCCACCACGCTGCCCAGGTAGGTGGCGCGGTGGACGATGCCGGGCAGCGTGCCGTGGCTGCCGACGTGGATCGCCTCCGGGCGGATCAGCACCATCGCCGCCGCGCCCGGCGCGAGCGGGGCCGCTGCCGCACCGCGCGGCACGCGCAGCGTCTCCCCCATCACCTCGACACGCAGCGCCTCCGGCTCCACCGCGCGGACGGTAGCGGGCAAAAAGTTAGAGCGACCTATAAAGTCGGCAACAAAGCGCGTCGCGGGCCGCTCGTAGACCTCGCGCGGGGGGGCGACCTGCTCGATGCGCCCCAGGTTCATCACCACCGTGCGATCGGAAAGCGCCATCGCCTCCGCCTGATCGTGCGTGACGTAGATCGTCGTGATCCCCAGCGTCTGCTGGATCCGGTGAATCTCGGCGCGCATCTGCTCGCGCAGCTTGGCGTCCAGGTTGGACAGCGGCTCGTCCATCAGGAGCACCTTTGGCGACAGGACGAGCGCGCGCGCCAGCGCCACCCGCTGCTGCTGCCCGCCGGAAAGCTGGTTCGGCGCGCGTTGGCCCAGCCCGTCCAGCCCCACCAGCGCCAGCGCCTCCGTCACTCGCTCGCGAATCTCGTTCTCCGGACAGGCGGCGCATCCGCAGCCCGTAGGCCACGTTTTCAAAGACGCGCAGGTGGGGAAACAGGGCGTAGCTCTGGAACACCATAGCCATGTTGCGCTGGTTGGGCAGCATCTCGTTGATTGTCTTGCCGTCCAGCACGATGCGCCCGCCCGTGGGCAATTCAAAGCCCGCGATCATGCGCAGCGTGGTGGTCTTGCCGCAGCCGCTCGGCCCCAGCAGCGTGACAAACTCCCCCTTTTCCACAGACAGCGAGACGCTGTCCACCGCCACCACGCTCCCGCTGCCGTCGCGTGCCGGAAAGCGCTTTTCCAGCGCGTCAAGAATTAGAAAGCTCATGGAACGGGTCTCGTTGTTGATGGCAGTCCGATAGGGGATGGGCCTTGGTGAAGGGTGAGCGTACCATCCTTCGACTCACCCCCCACCCACCGACAAATCAATCCCGCCCACCGCGCGCAGGCGTCGGCCCGCGACAGCGTACATGCCCAGGATGGCGGCCAGGACGATGACGATCAGGATCACCGAGTAAGCCGCGGCAGTGCTCATGCCGCCCTGCTCGACCTCGCTCAAAATCCAGACGGTGAGGATCGGCCACTTGGGGGTGGTCAGGAAGATGATAGCCGACAGGCTCGTCATGTGGCGCGCAAAGGCAAAGATCAGCCCCGCCAGCAGCGCAGGCATGATCAGCGGCACCGTCACCTTGCGGAAGGTGGTCTGCGTGTCCGCGCCCAGGTTGACCGATGCCTCCTCAATCGAGGGATCAATCTGCTGCAGCGCGGCGGTCCCCGCGCGCACCGAGGCGGGCAGGCTGCGCACCGCGTAGGCGGCGATGACGATATAGGGCGTGCCCACCAGCGCCAGCGGCTCACCGTAAAAGACGAGCACGAAGGCGAGCGCCAGCAGCAGCGCGCCGACCCCCGTGCGCGCCGTGGTCGAGAGGCGCGCCTGGCGCAGCACGAGCGCGCCGATGGCGAGCACAGCAAAGCCGACGAAGGCCAGCGGAACCTGGAAGAAGACCTCGATCCAGCTTGCCAGCGCCGTGACAAGCTTGGCACCGGTGCCGCCGAGCGAGCGCCCCCACACCGCGAGCGGCACCGTCAGGCGCGGCCCAAGCAGGGTGACTAACAGGTAAAGGCCCGGGGCCGCCACCAGCCCGCCCAGCCGCCGCCCGCCGCCCCGCGCCACCAGGGCGCCTGCCACGAAGAAGAGGAGGAGGAGCAGCAGGGTCCACGACCAGGGCAGCAGATAGGGGGAAAGCGACCTGAGCGCCACCCCGCCCAGCGTGCCCACCAGCAGCAGCGCCCAGCGGTCGCGCGCGTGCGGCTGGACGCTCCACGCCAGGTAGGCCGCCGCCAGCACGAAGCTCGTGATGACCAGCGGCAGCGGGGAGCTGATAAAGGCTACGATAAAGCCGACGCCCAGGATCGTGCCGGGCACCGCCGCGCCCAGGTTAGAAACAAAATCGAGCACATCCTTGCCCGCAAACGATTTGCGGACCACCAGGTAGGCGATGACGATGCCCATCAGCGCGGCCAGCGGGGTGGCGACCGCCGACAGGAAGGTGGTCGCCAGGATCGCGTTCAGCCCGCGTGTGAGCGCCACCGCGTAGTGGCTCAGGTCCAGCGAGTAATCAATGCCCCACAGCCGCGTCAGCGAGCCGACGATGATCGAGGCGTAGAGGGCCACGACGAGCGCCATCGTCGCGCCGGTGACAATCAGCGCGGGCCAGCGAAGCCAGGGGTCGCGCACGACGATCTGCCCGCTGGCAGGCTTGCCGGTCACGCTGATATAGGAGCGGCGGCTGACCCAGTAACGCTGCAGCAGGAAGATCAGCAACGTGGGCAACAGGAGCACCAGCGAGAAGGCAGCGCCGCGGTGCTGGTCATACTGCCCGTTGATCGCCAGGTAAATCTCGGTGGCGAGCACGGAGCGGTTGCCCCCCAGCAGCAGCGGGTTGCCCAGGTCGGCCACCGCCTCGACGAAGAGGAGCAGGAAGGAGCCCGCCACCCCCGGAATCAGCAGCGGCAGGGTGACCGTGCGGAAGACGCCCACCGGCGAGGCACCGAGGTTCAGCGCGGCCTCCTCCATCGCGGGGTCCACACGCTCCAGCATGGCGCGGATGATCAGGTAGGCGACGGGGAAAAAGGTAACGATCTGGACGAAGATCAGCCCGTCCAGCCCGTACAGGTCGTTGCTGCCCGGCCCAAAGCGCATCCCGAGCATCCCGCGCGTGACGAGGCCCGAGCGCCCAAAGAGCAGGATCGCCGCGATGGCGATAGCGAAGGGCGGCGAGATCGTTGGCACCAGCGTGAGGAAGTGGACGAAGCGCGGGCGCGGCACCCCGCAGCGCGTGAGGGCGAAGGCCACGACAAAGCCGAGCAGCGTCCCGCCGGTGGCGCTCCCCAGCCCCAGGACCAGCGTGTTCCGCACGACGTTCCACTGGTGGGTCTGGTAGACAGGGTCAACATAGCGGCGGAAATACTCGACGCTGAAGTTGCCCGACACGGGGTCGAAGAAGGCCTGCCAGCCGACGCGGGCCAGCGGGTAGGCGATGAAGATCAGGACGAAGAGTAGCGCGCTCAGTAGCCCCAGGCCCAACGTGGGGTCGCGCAGCAGGGAACCCGCGGCGCGCGCCCACTGCCACCGGGCGGGGGGGCGGTCAGCGGACAGGGCTGGAAAGTTGTGCTCCATGAGGGTGGCGACCAGGGCGCTATGCTAGATCATCGAAGAAGGTCCCTCGGGGTGTTGCACCAGAGTTACCACGCATAACGCCCGAATGGTGAGTGGCGAGGGGGGCATAGGGGCATGCCCCCCTCGCCAGCCGTGCTATCGCATCACTCCTTCAGCGAGTCCGCGTTGGCCACCTCGTTGGTGAAGCGGTCCACGTTGGCAGTCTTGTCCGCGCCGCACGCGGCGAAGTCGTAGTCAATCAACTCGACCTCCAGCAACTCGGGGCGGGACGCTTCGGCCCCGGTGACGGTCGGCGCCTGGAGGGCATTGTAGGCGGGGCCAAGCTCCTGGGTTTCCGGCAGCAGGGCCCAGTCGAACCACTTCTGCGCCGCGTCCAGGTGCGTCGCGCCCTCAATGATGGCCATGCCGCCGATCTCGTAGCCCGTGCCCTCCTCGGGGAAGGTCAGCACCAGCGGAGCGCCCTCCTCGATCTGCGCCACGATATCGTGCGAGAAGACGATGCCCACCCCCGCCTCGCCCGCGCCGACAAACTTGGCAGGGGCGGAGCCGCTCTTGGTGTACTGGAGCACGTTGCCGTTCAGCTGGCGGATGTACTCCCAGCCCGCCTCCTCGCCCCGCATCTGAAGGATCGTGCAAAGCGCGGTGTACGAGGTGCCCGAACTGGAGGGGTGCGCGACCATCACCTGCCCCTCCAACTCCGGCGCGAGCAGGTCATCCCACGAGGTGGGGGCCTCCACGCCTGGGTTCTCTTCCAGAAAAGTCGTGTTCGTGGCGAAGCCAAGCGAGCCGACGTAGACCCCCGCCCAGTAATTCTCGGCGTCGCGGTACAGCGTCTGGTCGCGCAGGTTCCCCATGTTGGGCGAGTCGTAGGGCTGGATCAGCCCTTCCTCTTTGGCGGCGATAAAGGAATCCACGGGGCCGCCCCACCATATATCGAACTGGGGATTCTCCTTCTCGTTGCGCAGGCGCGTCAGCGCCTCCCCGCTGGACAGACGGACAAAGTTCACAGTGATCTCGGGGTGCGCCTTCTCGAACTCGGCCTTCATGCCCTCGCACCACTCCACCTGCGGCGTGCAGAGCAGATTCAGCTCAGTGCTCGCCGCCTCGGATTCGGCTGGTTCGCTCGCAGGGGCCTCTGCCCCGCTATCCGTGCCTCCGCTGCTCTCGCCCGCATCGGGGGTGGCGGGCTGCGCGCACGCCATCAGCATCAGCAAAAGGGCCAGCAGCGCTGCCAGCCGGAACGAATGGGTCTTCATTGACTCTCTCCTCCAATAAAAACAAAGCAGTCCCCATTGTACGGCCTTTTGCCGAGCGAGCAACCCGCCTCCAATAACGCGGGCCCTCCCTTCCGTTCAAGCTGAAAAAGACACAGATTCGACAGCTTGTGTAAACAACTCGATCTCCGCTGAGGAGGAAAGCCGAACAAACCGGATATGGGCCCAGCGCGGCTCAGCCATGAACCGCACCATACTGCACCGCTTGCGGCGCTGCTGGGTCGCAGCCCACCAGAGCAACGACTCTTCCTTGCGCCATACCATAAGTTGGGGCCAGAAGTGCTCATAGTTCGTCCCCCACAGCAGTTCCTTTGTGCGCCAGCGCCGCCAGGAGCGTGTGGTTACCCGCCACAGAAGCTGAGGCAGTGGCAGGTCGAGCCAGATCACGGTCTGAAGGCGCGGCCAGAATGCACGCTGGGAAAAGGCCGTGTACGAGCCCGCTACCACCCACCCATCCCCTGCCGTGGCCTCGCGGATGCGCCGCTCAAACGCTTGCGGGTTGCTGCTGTTCAAGGCCACCCATCCCGGCTCCCAATTGAGCGCATCCAGCTCAACAAAGGGAACATCGAGGGCATGGGCCAGTCGTGCGCCCAGGGTGCTCTTTCCTGCCCCAGTGTTACCGATCACATGTACCCGGCGACCGATGGGGGAGCTATCAACTTGATTGGTGCTGTTCATTCGGTGGGTAGGCAATGCTTGCATCTTCTCCTCGCGCACCTGTTTCCCTAGCGGTAATCCCCCTGACCGGGATTCCCCTCCCGCAGCCACACGCTGACATGCGCGGGCTGGACCGTCTCTTGTATCACATGAAGCAATTGCCCGGTCAGATGGTCCAGGTCGGCCATCTCGCCCTCCCGCAGTGAGGCGGAGAAGGCGGCGAGCACCTGCTGCGCGTTGTAGCGCCTGCGGTAAAAGCGGCGGTCAATGAAGCGCTGGATGCGCTGGCGCAGCGGGTTGAAGAGGGCGGCGATGGCGAGGGTGGACAGGACAATGGCGATGTTGGAGTCGCTGCCCCCGATGGGGGTCAGCAGCCCCTGCAGCAGCACCACGCTGCCGAAGTAGATGGCCAGGAGCGAGGCGGTCAGTTTGGGTATATCCCAACTCCGTAGCGCTTCCCCTTTGTCCCAACTGACTCGCTATCGAGCGCAGTGCTTCTTTGGTCGATTGGCACAGCGAGCAAGCAGAAAAAGGCGGCTTGGGTGAGGCTGTCATGATTGCACTCCGAGCGTAACTGGCTCACCACGGGCGGTCACCAGCGTGAAGAACCTCAGCGCATTCGTTGGCAAGTATCCCTAATTGATTGAATCGGTCGAAGGTGACAGGACGATAATGGGCAATGTCGTTGCGCAGGTCGCGCGCGTGGCGAGCCAGCGGCTGCAGCCGACGCTCCCCCCGCAGCTTAGAAGCATGGCTGAGCAAGTAGGCAAGGTGGCCCCATTGGCACGCCAGTGGATCTTTTCGCACCGCCTCCACTTCGCGCTTGCTTTCCGGCTTGATTAAAAGGGGCCAACTGGTTTCATGCTTTTCCGTAAGATACAGGCAGAGCTGAAGGCGTAACTGGTCAACCAGGGGTAGCAGCAAGTTCGCCTGCCCCCGCCAGATGCGGTGCTTCAGATCGTTGGAGCGCCCAGGCAGTGCGAAGGGCCGCACTGTGTAGTTCCAGCCCATTCTCCAGAGTCCATCCAACGGCGCCATCCGCCCAGAGCCGCAGAAGGGGCTCGGGCGGCACGCTACCCGCTTCCTTCTGCCGGGAGGGAGCGGCTACTTCATGTGCGCCCCCTTCCTCTAACATTTCATGTGACCAGCCGCGGCCGCGCCCGTACTCGCACAAGCTGTTTTCCAGATCAGCTGCTGTAAGGCAGTGAAAGGTGTCCCACAGATGGCAGGCGAGTGCTAGGTCGAAACCCGCGAGCGAGGGGAGAAGGTGCTCTCGCCAGCGCGTCAGGGATTCCCACGAGGTGGCTGAGTGTCCCTCGCGGCAGAGCACATGCAACTCCAAAATGGAGGGAAATCCCCACCAATAGTGGAGCGCGAGACGCACATCGCTGCTGGGCAGACAATCAAGTAGCGCGGGGGCAGGGACGATCACGCAGAGGGGTGGCACCGTCGCTCCCTCGTCGGCTAGTCCATGCGCGATGCCGGACCACTGCCGGATGAACTCAATCCATGGCTGCCGGTCCACAGGCGCCAGATGTTCCAGCCCTTCCAGCACAATCAGGTTGGGCAGGGTCTCGCAGCGCGCGAGGTTGTATACTGTCCGAGGGGAATTCGGGGGGGACCATTTAAGGCGTAGCCCCTCTGCCACGATCGCTGCCGCCGGGCGAAACGGACTAACCTTCTCTACCTCGACTTCAGATGGAAACAAGTCATAGTAGCGCAAGCTTTCTCGTAACGCTGGACGCACCTCGGAGAGCGCAACGCCATTCGGCAGTAGCGCCAGCACGCTTCGATGATATGCCAGTTCCTCACCCATCGCGTGGAGGAAAGACTGCACCGTCGGCGCACGGAATAGGGAAGAAGTGCGAATCACGGTCAGCCGCCTCCCAGAACGCGCTGAACGATCGGATCAGGCGTCAGGCCGTCGCTGTTGCGTCGGATTAGGCCAAGATGATAGAGATACTCGATAGCATTGGTGATTTCTCCCTGGCTGACGCGCGTATCCAAGCCCAATAACTGCGGGTCTACAATGTCGCTCGGGACAGGCTCCCCAAACGTCTTAATCACCTCAAGCAAGCGCTCGAGGAGGGGGTCTGCTTGGTAGCCCAGCGCCTCGCGGAATTGGTTGCGCAGCGTGCTTTCATGCGACAACGCCGCCGCCACCTGCTCCGCCATCTCGCGGGGGTTCGTCCCGCTTCCTAAGACGGTTGAGCACCTCCTCGATCAGGAAGTGCCAGCCCCCCGAGCGGCATCCAGCAAGGCCAGAGCATACATCGGAGGAGAACATGCGCTGGTGCTGATCCAGGCGCTGCATCAGTCCTTGCTCATCCCAGGGATGAGGGAAGACGACGCTGTCCACGGCTAGATGGAGTGCTACCCGCGAGGTCATCGGCACCTCAAACCAGCGACGGGTTACTGGGGGCGTAGAAAGGAGGATCAGGCGTACAACCTGATTCTTCCTGCGACGCGAGGTGTGGAAAAACTCACTGGTGCTCTTCACCAGCGCTTCAAGGCTGGTCGCACTTGCTTGCTGCGGCCGGTATAGCAAGTAAAGCCTTTGTGCGTTGGAGTAGATAGCCATGCGCTCATTCATCCGCTCTACGCAACCCTCGCCCCTTGGTCTCCGGGTCAGATATATCCACAATCTGTGGCGCATCGTCCCCCTCTTTCCCCGATACGAATCGCTGGAACGTCTCGCGCAGCAACGAGAGTCCTTGCGCTTCGGAAGCAAACACTAAGCTCACCCCAGAAAAAGTGGGATTCAACTGCCGCTGCTGCGCATAGGTGAGCGGGCTGTAACGGGTGAGCGTGCTGCCGAGCGACGCGTGGTGGCTGTCCGCCGAGAAGGTGGTGGCGGGTGCCTTGCGAGAAAGCTCATCAAGCCGAACCACGATGTCTTCCGCACCCCGTGAGCCGAACTAGGTTGGGCACGCGCAGGCGAGAGCGTCCGTTCTCACTGCGAACCAGCACGCCGAGCCCGACCAGTTCGTCCAGCAGCCCGCGGAGTTGATCGCTGTCTGTTTTGTCGAATCCGGCCGGCCACCATTGCTGCACCATTGCTAGCACATCGCTGGGGGCGTAGCTTGTTTCATAGCCCCCGGACTGCGACATTTGATCCTCAATCAAACTCCATGCGACAGCCTGGTATCGCGTATCAAGTGCAAGCGTCCAACCGAAGCGCTCGCTAATGTGTTTGCGCACATCCTGCTTGCGGTACACGCGCTCCACGTCGCTCTCGGTAATGTTTAGCGGGGGCGGTCCGGTTGCCCAGATGTGCATACATCTCCTTCAGCAATTCTTGACAGAACAGCTGGACCAGCCCTGGATGGTAATTGGTGTATGACAAGAATCCGTAGGATGGCCCCTTTGCTTGGGAAGCGGAAGCCCAACACCTCAAGTGGTTCCCGTACCAGATCATGCGCAGCGTATGGCTCGAGGGGGCGCGACCAGTTCCGGATTGCCGAAATGGGCCAGTGGTTGGTCGGGAATCTCACGGAAGCGTGCACATTGTGCAGCCCGGTAAAGATGAACTTTATTCCTCGCTGCGTCTTGTCCATCACATCGCGCAGACCGATGGTCACGGGAAAGCGTGCCGCCGCATCTGCGTCCAGAAATTCATCCGCCTCATCTAACATAAACAGCACGCGACATCCTGGGGTTGACTGGACTGCCTTGATGATCTGCTCCCGGATCTGGTCTTGGTTTTCCGACCGGAATCTACTTCCAAGCAGCTCAAGCCTCGATCAACTGTCGGCGCAGTTCGAGCGAGAGATAATCGAGCGGTTTACCGTCCGCGGGGTTGAAGATCAGCTTCATGTTCTTGACCCATGCATACTGGCCGCGCTCCGGTGCGTGGAATTGACGCTCCACATGGCGCAGCAGTGCCGACTTACCCAACTGCCGACCGCCGTACACCAAGCAACTGCCCCCGGCACGCTGGATTTCGCCAGCCTTCTCTGCGCGTCCGAAGAACATTTCTGGCGGGACATTGCCTGCTTGGAAGGGGATGTAGGGGTTCAAGAGCAGCGTACGGGAGGGCACAGCGCAAAAAAGCGGGCAGGCGCGCGTCGGTCTCGTTGGCCAGAAAGCAGAGCAACGTCTCATCTAGCACTGCCAGGGCCAGGTTCTGGTCGCGACACACGCGCGCCAACTCGCGACGGTGATGGTTGGTCAGGCGTGCAAAATAAAACATCAAAACTGTATGATGGGTCAGCCCCACTTCTTGCAGCCGCGCACCGATCGTTTCCGCTCCTGGCCTGTCCCACAGGCAGACTAACTCGTAATTACCCTCTGTCACTGAGCCAAACTGCGGGATGGGCCGCGCCAGGCCGCTTGCAGACATTTCGGCGCGCAGGTACAGCCAGTCACTTCCTTGTTTCTGAACCGCGAGCGATTGGGCAACGTTTGCCGATGAGAGCGAGAAGCCCAGAAAATCTGAGTACGGAACGCCAACAGTTGTGGCTCTTCCCGAGCGCGCGCGGGACTCGCCTTTAACTGCTTCCACGACCGGGCCGCCCGCTCTACCTGGGTGATTCTGGTCGAAGGAATGTGGGAAAAACGTCGCCCGGTTCCTTCCTTTCCCTCTGTTGCGAGCTCTTGCAACGGCAAGTAGGTCGCGCTGCTCGAGCATGCGCTCGATGACCGGGGCACGCGGGAGGAGTTCCCCCAGGACGTCCCGCTCCTCCTGCGGAGAGAAGAGGCTGTCGTCGAAGGTAGCACCGCCCTGCACGGCTTCAAGTTGCGCCAGAATTTCTTCGACCACACGTGTATCTTGCTCTTCAAGGTTGCTCTGCACCATGGAGTGGATGTTGGCACGCTGCTCCTCGCTCAGATCCATCTTGTCAAGTGTCGTATCGAACTCTTCCCATCGCCGCGCGAGCTCGGCGGCTGCGATTGTTGCGTAGGGTTTTTACCTCTTCTGTGACTTTGCGCAGCCTTTCGTAAATCGGCACAAAGTTGAGCACCGCCTCTTCCTCAACCTGCTCTAATTCACCCGCCAGCCGCGCACGCTCGTCCAGGATCAGACCATCCACCACTGACTGTTCTATCTCTTCTTTGGCCTCGTTCATAAGATGGTGGAGCGTGGCGCGCGAGCCGCTGAGTTCTTCCTGGTAACGATCCATGATTACCTGCTGGGCCTCAGCCGGAGCCATCTCGGTCAGGACGTGAACAAAGCGGAAATCCTGCTGCGCCATCCACTCGTCCGCTACCTCGTGTGCCTCTTTCGAGTGAGAAACGCTTGCGGCAAGCGGCTTTCGTAACTGCGAAAGCGATTTCTCGGGAAGGGTACCGCCATCTTCTAGGGGGAGCCCCGGCACGAATAGCAGGCGACGATTGAGGGCTACGGCCAGAGAGACGTTGCCCTGTTTCAGCCAATTCCAGCGCGTGAGTATCCTCCAACATCGATAGTTTCTGGCGTGGGTAGCCCGATACTGCGCTGCAGTTGAATCATGGCGCGTGCCAAGCAAAGGGACGAAGCGCGCAGGGGGAGCGGCTGACTGGGGGCGGATAATTCCTGCAGACTCAGGTACACATCGGGAAGTGCGCGTTTTAGCCGCCCTAATAGGCTCTCAATTTGCACTCCTCGCCAGTCCCCTTTACCCGACATCATTTGCCGCGTAACCGCGTGACCATACCATGCCTCCGCAGAATTGGCAGGCATCTTCCACCTCCTTGAGGAGCATCCAGCAGGGGACTGGGCAACGACTCCGGCGGTGCTGCGACCGTGATTTTCCCGATCCGTGCGAGCGAAACTTGGCGACGTACATAGGAGCGGTCTTGCCACGTCTCCAGAGCAGTGCGTAGGGTCTCCAACTCATCAAGCTGATCATTAATGACCGGCTGGAGGAAAAGGTAAAGGTCGCCGTCCGGCGGGCTGACCCAGCGGCGCCACACATCGGCGGCCCGCTTAAACTGGGGCCTCCTTCTGCGCATCCTTTAACCAGCGCTTCGCCTGGCCGATAACAGTCTCAAGGCCCATATCGCCAGTCGCCCCGTCGCGTAGGCTGACGGCTGCGTCGCGCGGAAGGACGATGCCTTTTGTAGCAAAGTCGCTCACTGCCTGGATCACCTCGTGCAGGCCGGGAATATGGTGAACGGACGTGTCCAGCCAGTCAACCAGCGCATTACCCGGCGGCATGAGAGTGGGCAACAGCGCGGCGGCAACACTGAGGAGGCACTGTTCTTCGTTCGAATCAGATACCCGGTGCTTCTGGGCAATCTCGTACAGCCCGTTCACAAACCGTACTGAGCCAAACTCCACCCAGCGTGCGCCCTGTACCGCGGCAAGTAGCCAGTGAGGGGCCGGGGAAGACAGGCCGCTCGCGTGCAGCGAACGCGCAAGCCAGTAGGCACCGGCGAGGTCATCCTGCTCAATCAAGGTCCAGACAAGGGTGTCCCATGTCTGCTGTTCGGAAGTTTGTGCAATCTCGCCACTCTGAAGCTGATCAGTGGTTCGCAAAGGCGGTGGTGATAGCAGGGACTTCTCCTCTTCCTCACCATGTGTACCACGCTCGCCGGGTGCCTCGGTCCTAGCAGCTCCTTCGTCCTCAAACTGGGCGGTGCCGGTCACATCATTAGCTGATGTGACAGATTCTCCGGAGGCAGAGCCTGGGGTGGAGTCTTCCTTGCGCGCATCAGGGCCCTGGCCGGGCGAGGGTATATCGGTCATCACCGATCGCGGTTCCAGTTCGCCATCAAGGGTCTGCGTCAGATATATTGCCACCTCTGGCGAGGCGTCATTGGCTTCCTGCTCTTTCTCCCGGTCTGTATCTAGGGGCACGTCTCCATCTGTGTGCTTCTCGCTTGCTCGGCTCCCCCCCTCGCTCTCCTGAGGGCTTCCTCCCTCCCCTTCGCGGTGAGTTGCCTGCCCAGGAGTAGTAGGCGAGTGCGTACCATCGTCGCTGTCTTTCGGTTCGCCATCCTCTCTACAGGACCAGCGCCTTGCCCATCGGGAGGCGCATCCTCCGGCCCGGGTTCGTCAGGAGTAGGGTCCTGTTTACATCAGGAAAGGTGGTAAAAATTTCACTATGGATGGCTGCGATCGTATTCTCAAGACGCTCTCGTTTATCGCGCAGTTCGCGACGTACGCTAACATTGGCGGCCGGTTGACGGTCTAGCAGGGTGTACGCGGTTAGATTCTCGGCAAAGGTGACAAGCTGCCTCTCCAACCCCGCAGTGTTCTCAAGGGGCAACGTCTCGAAAAGCGAGCGTCGCCATTCCGGAATGTGGTATAACTCGAAGAACTGGAGCGTATCCTCATGATCGGCATGCAGGCACGAAAGCAGTGTCTCAATGGCTTGGTAACGTTCGTTCTTTTCGTCCTGTTTCCGCTTGGCGAGCTGCTGTACCGCTTCTATGAACGCCTCGATCGCTTTCCCATTCCGGTGCATCCGGTGGAAGAGATGCCAGCGTCTGCCAGCCGAGGACATCCAGATGAAGTCGGCCATGAGTCTCCTGAACCAATTCTAACCGATCTCGTTCCGTGCCGACGCGTTCTTCATCTTGCCCTGCGAGCGCAGAGAAGATGTCCAGCAAAGCCTTTCCCTTGCCCATAGCTACCATCACATGAATGAGTAGCAGGACATCCTCCTTGTCGTATTCCGGCTGCATCGCGCTGGCTTGCTGGGCAGCAGAATTCAGTACGTCATTGAGAGATATATTGTCGTCATCGAGCGAGGCGGGTTCAGCGCTCTCTTTCACCAGTGCGCGAATCTCGGGCCTCTCCAAAATGCTTTCAATAGTTTCTACGAGAATCTGCCTGCGACTCATACCAGATTGTGAGGAGGGCGTTGGCGAGGGGTGGAAACGTAGCGTAGTATATTTGCAGAAATGGACGAAGAAAGAACTGGCGGACGCTCGGTCCACCTGACGGGAAGCCGGGGATACGGTCGTACACGTTTTCGAGCAGCCTTCGATTTTCGGGCGATGAGCGTGGTAGGAAGGTGATGACACGGTCAATCACTCTCGCACGATGCTCTGATGATGTAAGGTCGCTTAGGAAAAATGTGACAGGAGGTTCCATATCGATCCCGCTCATTCTCTAGATTCCTTTCTGATTGCGGTCAAGTTTACTCTGCGGGTTCAAAAACAGCACGGCGCTTGGTTTCTCGGTGCGAAGAGCGAAGACCTCAGTGCTACCCTACGCTGAAGTAGACTCAAGCAATAGTTGCAGTCCCTCCTTGGTATGCATCTTTTGAAGCTCAGCAGTAGAGGCCATCCTACCCTGGGCCAAACATATCAGGGACTACAACCTTCCTCCATGTTGGCGCGGATGCAGGTTGCCCTGAGCAGGGGCAGGTGTCCAGATCGGTGCGAGCTGAAGCATCGGGGAACCGCGTTTTATATGCGTCTCTAGCATCCTCTCTACGACATTCTCCTCCCAATAGTATTGACAGCACATGATCAGTAATGCTCTCAACCCGCTTGCTCGAACATCTACGAGAAAAGTTCTGCCGAGTCTACCTCAGGTGTCACTGCGATCGGGAGCGCTCCCGTACAGGCATAGGAAGTGCGTATAATAATGCACACGAAACACCTAGCCAAGCGACCTGGATGGTGTAACAGAGCTCGGTTGAAGCGGTAGAAGTGCCTCGGCTGCTGTGGGGGAACGCCGCGCCAAAGCGGAATGTCAATCGAAGTCGGCGCAGCACTCTCTGGGCAGTCAAGCGTAGGGCAACAAGGATGGCATCCCTTGGTCCGATGGAGGGCAGTGGGCAGGGGAAGCGTGATGGGGCCGGCACCCGGACAAATTTGCAATTTGTCCTACGAACGGCTGGCATCATCCCGCAGCCACACGCTGACATGGGTGGGTTGCACCGTCTCTTGAATCACGTGCAACACCTCTCCCGTCAGGTGGTCCAGGTCGGCCATCTCGCCCTGGCGGAGGGAGGCGGCGAAGGCGGCGAGCACCTGCTGCGCGTCGTAGCGCCTGCGGTAAAAGCGGCGATCAATGAAGCGCTGGATGCGCTGGCGCAGCGGGTTGAAGAGGGCGGCGATGGCGAGGGTGGACAGGACGATGGCAAAATTGGAGTCGCTGCCCCCGATGGGGGCCAGCAGCCCCTGCAGGAGCACCACGCTGCCAAAATAAACAGCCAGCAAGGAGGCCGTCAACGCGCCATAGACCAGAGCGCGGTTGATGACCAGATCAATGTCATAGAGCCGGTAGCGCAGGATGGCGATGCCGATGCCCAGGAGCGGGAAGAGGCCCGCCGCCGTGACGATGAGCTCGCCCAATTTGCCCATCGGGCCATTGAAGACAAGGAACACCCCCCCCGCGACGCTGAGAAGCATCAGGAGGACGAAGCCGAGCAACCCCTTGATCTGCTGCCGCTCCACGCTGCCTGCCTGCCGGAAGCGAAAGAAGAGCGCACCAAAGACCACCAGCACCGACAGGGGCATGAAGAGCACGCCCGAGTAGAAGGTGGGCGCGTGCAAGGCGCTAGTCGCGGTGAGTACGGGGTGCGGCACCAGAAAGGCAGAGGACAGCGGCGTCTCGGCCAGAGCGCCCAGCAGCATGAGGCCAGCGAACAGGAAGAGGGAGAGCAGGACCACCTGCCGCCACCTGCGGGATAGAAAATAGCCACTGGGAAAGAGCGCAACGGCCAGCAGCGTGGTGGCGTAGGACCAAATCCAGAGTTGATTGTAGAAGAGGGCTACCCACCCGCTGAGCGGGAGTGGCGTGGGGAGGGTGAAGTAGTTCAGCACCAGCCACTCGGTAAGGATACTGCTGAGGCCACTCACCAGGGCGATGGCCAGCAGCAGCCAGCCAATCGGATGGCGCGGGTAGCGGGCGAGCACGAGCAGGCCCAGTGCCGCCCCGATGGTGGGCATCAGCACATAGATGATGAGTAGGTTGAGCCAGCCCAACAGCGTGTCGCGGCTCCCGGCGTCGGTGCCCCAGGTGGCCTCGACAGGGGTATGGCGATTCAGGATGAATAGCACGGTGCCGGCGAGGGCCAGCAGCATGGTAAGGGTTGCCAGGGGCCACGCCCTGCGGGTAGTAGACAGGGGCTCCATCTGTGAGACTCTCCCTCCGCCCAACGTCAAGGTTGCGCCAGGGGAGGCTCCACTACCAGCGCCCCCGCCATGCCAAGCGCCTCGTGCCCCGGGATCGCGCAGTAGAAGCGGTAGCTGCCCGGAGGGGCGTCAAAGGTAACCTGGCGCGTGCCGTTCTCGGTGACGAGCAGGTCCACCCCCAGCGCATCCACCGTGAAAGTGTGCCAGAACAGGTCGTGGTTGGCCAGTTCGAGCGTCACCGCGCCGCTCGGCACAACGATCGCTTCCTGCGAGTAGGCCATCTTGACACTTTCCAGCGCCACATCGGCGGCGGGCATCGCGCCGACCCCGCGTGCCATGACGACGCTGGCGACGAGCAGCAGCACCCAGCCCAGCCCCAGCCCCTGCGCGAGCCAGGGCGCGATCCGCTGCCCCGCCATCGGGTCGCGCCGCTGCACGACGCTCCCCACCGCGGCGATCAGCCCCCCCACCGAGGTGACGGCGATGAGGGCAGGCATCCACACCGCGGCTGGCCCCTCCCCCTGGATCACATTGGCAATCGCCCCCACCACCGTATAAATCGCCTGATCGGCCATCACGCCCGCCAGCAGCAGCGAGCCGAGCACCCAGCCCCGCCCCCGCCGCAGCGCCAGCCCCAGCAGCACGATTCCGCTCAGCACGATGGCCAGGGGGTCACGGTTCGTGAGCGCCAGCGTCAGCAGGGCGGCCAGGTTACCGAGAGCCGCCAGGGGCAAGAGGGCCGCCCAGCCAAACGGAACACTCCTTGTTCGTTGCAAGGCAATCATCGTAGCGTACTCCTTGAGGGTATCTCCTACCCCTATCGGGTGGCTCTCTCCCGACTGGGTAGCAGCACTGTTTGTATAACCGACACCCTCATCCTACACGGCTGGCGTCTCGGAAGCGTCTTGGCCGCGCGCGCAGTGGACAACTCGCCTGATGTGTCCTGCCAACCTGCCGCGCCTCGACAAACAGCCGCTTGACGCCACAACGCTTCAATCGCATCATAAAGTTAACAGCGCCGCCTGATAAGGGGACCATACGGCGCGATTGAGAACGTGATGGTACTTGGCAAACTGGCGCTCCTAGCTCAAACCGCGTGCGTTTACCTACTGCCAAAATGATCCCTATCCACAACGTTTGACCTTTTTCCCAGGTCGCTGCACGAAACAGTGGACGGAAGGGCGTTACTAATGGCATACCCGTTTCGGGTAGGATAAGCATGCTTGACCTCGCTCTTGCCGGGGTTTGGTCTAGCTCATCCTAGCCTTCCTCGTTCTTCCAATTTCCAACTTTGTACAAAGGCGATCTAAAGAGGCATCAGGGCAGGCCGACCAGCACGTCAAGCTCGGCCACGAGTTGCCCTGCCGCGCGGTTGAGCGCCTGGACCCGCTCGCAGGCGCTGCCCGCCGGCACCTGCACCACCTGCCACGATTCCAGCTCCAGCAGGACGGGCAGCGCCTCCGTGTCCGCAAGCTGGCGGGCGGCGGCGCGGCCCGCTGCCGAGCGCTGGAGCCACAGGCGGTCGGGCGCGTGGGGCCGCTCGCACGAGGTGGCGGGGGCCAGCGTTGCCCATGTCCACCCCGCCGCGCGCGGGCAGGGCAGCGGGCTCCCCGCGCCACGCCGCTTCCAGCGCACCCCGCATGTCCAGCCGCCCATGCCCGTAGGAGGGGTCCCACCCTGGGACGCCCAGGTCGTAGGCGCTGTTGGTCAGCGCCGCTTCCACCTGGGCGACGGAGGGCGAGGGGGTGAGGGAGAGCAGCAGGGCGGCCACCCCCGACACGTGGGGCGCTGCCATCGAGGTCCCGCTCATGGCGCCGTAGCCCCCACCGCGCAGCGTGCTGTACACCATGCTGGCGGCGTTGGGCCCCACCCCGCCCGGCGCGGCGATGTCCACATACTCGCGCTCGGTTGAATAGGGGGCGTGCCCGTCGGAGGGGGTGGTGGCGGCCACCGCTATCACCCAAGTGAGGGCCGCCGGGTAGGTGTAGGGGTCGTTCTGGTTCCCGCACGAGGGGAGGGTTGCCCCCTGATGGCAGTTGCCCGCCGCCGCCACCACGACCACCCCGGAGGCGCGCGCAAAATCCACCTCCTGCTGCAACGACTGGACCAGCGAGAGGGGCGGGTTGATGAGGCCGAGGCTCATGTTGATCACGCGCGCGCCGCTCGTGGTGGCATGGCGCATCGCCGCCACGAGCAGGGAGGCGGGGCCCGTGCCGGAATCGCTCAGCACCTTGAGCGGGAGGATGCGTGCCCCCCAGGAAACCCCCGCGATGCCCTGCAGGTTGTTGGTGGCGGCGGCGGCGATGCCGGCAACGTGCGTGCCGTGGCCGTGGCCATCCATCGGGTCGAAATCGTTGTTGATAAAGTCGTACCAGAGGGCGGGGTTCGCCATCTTGCCGGCCAGGTCAGGGTGGGTGTAATCCACGCCGGTGTCCACCACGGCGATGACGATCTCCGCGCCCGTGCTGATGCTCCACCCCTCGCGCGCCCGAATCTGGGTCAGCGGCCACTGGGCGCTGGCAAAGGCGGGGTCGTTGGGGATCACCGTGCCGACCGGCGGGGGCAGGGTCGGCGTGGGCGTGGGCGTGGGGGTGAGGGTGGGGGTGGCAGTCAGGGTCGGCGTGAGGGTCGGGGTGGGCGTGGGGGTCGGGGAGGGTGGATAGGCGGCCAGCGGCATGTACGCATGGCGTTCGGGCGTGGCCTGCGTGGCCAGCGTTTGGCGCGCCTGCCCCCCCATCAGGCCGAGCAGCAGCCCCATTACAACAAGCCCCAGCAGATAGCGCTTCATCCCGGCCCCCTTCATATAAATAAGAGGGAAAGTGTGGCATTGCCCCCCTGAGAAGTCAACTTGTCTGGCGCTTCCTTCTATTACCAAAGGGGGGGCCTGAAAGTGGCACGACGTTTGCTTTTGAGCTAGACAGGAACCGGGGGTGCGCTTCCTTTGCACCCCACTGTGCGCCTGTGTCGGTATTATCCCATCCGTTACAATCGAGGTTACCCCATGGCCTTACGCCGCGCCACCCCGCAGGCAGCCCCGACGGACAACATCGTGATTCGCGCAACGAACCTGAGCAAGCAGTTCGGGAGCGAGCATGCTGTTGAGGACGTGACATTCGAGATTCCGCGCGGCAAAATCTTCGGCTTTGTCGGGCCAAGCGGCTCCGGCAAGACGACGACGCTGCGCCTGCTGATGGGGCTGTACGAGCCCACCTCTGGCGAGGCACTGGTGATGGGCAAGCACCCCTCCCGCTTCTCGCAGAGCACGCGCGAGCGGATTGGCTACATGCCGCAGCTCTTCGCGCTGTACCCGGACCTGACGGTGTGGGAAAACATGAACTTTGCAGCCTCGCTGTACGGCATGGGTCTGAAGCGGGGCGCGCGCCTCAACCAGTTGCTGGACTTTGTGGAGCTGAGCGAGCACAAGGGAAAGCAGGCCAAGAAGATTTCGGGGGGGATGCAGCGCCGCCTGAGCCTGGCGGCGACGCTGGTGCACAACCCGGACGTGCTCTTTCTGGACGAGCCGACGGCGGGCATTGACCCGGTGCTGCGCCGCAAGTTCTGGGAGCAGTTCCACCAGCTTCAGCGCGAGGGGCGCACGATCTTTGTGACCACGCAGTATGTGGGCGAGGCTGCCTACTGCGACGAGGTGGGGGTGATGGCGAACGGGCGGCTGCTGATGGTGGAAACGCCGGAAGGGCTGCGGCGGCGCGCCTATGGCGGGGAACTGGTGGACCTGCGGTTAAAGGAGCCCTACCCGCCGCAGGCCCACCTGGCGCTGCGCGGCTTGCCCTTCGTGCAGAATCGCAACGTGGAGCAGCGCAACGAGAAGATTCGGCTGGTGGTGGATGAGGCGAGCACGGCGATGCCCGCGCTGCTGGAGTGGTGCAAGGAGAGGCATATCGAGGTCGAGGGCATTGAGGAAATTGTTCCCCCCTTTGACGATGTGTTCGTCGAGATTGTGAACAAGGAGCCCGCCCATGACTAGCCTGTTCCGCTTCTTTATTCGCGTCTCGGCCTTTCTGCGAAAAGAAATCTACGAGATCCTCCGCCAGCCGCGGCTGATCCTCAGCCTGGTGCTCGGCCCCTTTCTGATCCTGCTGCTCTTCGGCATCGGCTTTCGCAACGAGGCGCGGGCGCTGCGCACCATCTTTGTGACGGAGCCCGGCTCGCCGCTGGAGCAGAAGATCAACGAGTTCGCCCCCAGCCTGGGGCAGCAGCTTATCTTTGTGGGCACCACGCCCGACGAAGAGCACGCCAAGCAGGAGCTCCGGCGCGGGCGGGTGGACCTGGTGGCCATCACGCCGCCCGGTGCGTACGAGACGCTCCGCAACAACGAGCAGGCTGTCTTTCAGCTGATCCACAACGAGATTGACCCCTTCCAGGTGGACTATGTCCGCTATTTCGGGAAGATCTACATTGATGAGGTGAACCGCCGCGTGCTCCAGACGGTGACGGAGCAGGGGCAAAATTCGGCAGTGTCTGCCCGCACGCAGCTATCCTCCGCCCGCGAGAACGCCAGCGCCATGCGCGAGGCGCTGGACCGCGGCGATGCGGCGGCGGCGCGCCAGCACAAGGCCGCGCTCGACAGCGACCTGAATGGGCTGGAGCAGTCGGTGGGCTCCACGCTGGACCTGCTGGAGGGGGTGCAGTCCACTCTGGGCAGTGGGGAGGAAAGCGACAGCGGGCAGATTCGGGCAGAACTGGCCGCGACGCGGCAGGCGACGACGGACATCGGCGAGATCGAGAGCGGGCAGTCCAGCTATGCAGCCCAGACGGTGCAGGCCGCCGAGATCGAAGCGCGGCTCGTCGCGCTCGATTCCCAGGTGGGCACGCTGGAGCCGGTGGCGCCCCAGGTGCTCATCAGCCCCTTCCGCAGCGAGGCGGAAAGCATAGCCTCGCTCCAGCCGCGCGTGACCGACTATTTCGCCCCCGGCGTGCTGATGCTGCTGCTCCAGCATCTGGCCGTGACCTTTGCGGCGCTTTCCATCGTGCGCGAATCGCAGTTGGGCACCCTCGAGCTGTTCCGCGTCTCCCCCATCTCGCCGGGGGAAACGCTGCTCGGCAAGTATCTGAGCTACATGCTGTTCGGGGCGGTCATCGCGCTGATCCTCACGCTGCTGATCGTCTTTGGGCTGGGGGTGCCCATGCTGGGGAGTTGGGTGAACTACGCCATGGTGGTGGCGGCGCTGCTCTTTGCCTCCATCGGCTTCGGCTTCGTGATCTCGCTGATCGTGGACACGGACAGCCAGGCAGTGCAATATTCCATGATCCTGCTGCTGTCCAGCGTCTTTTTCAGCGGCTTTTTCCTGAGCCTGCGCTCGCTGCTGCCCTCGGTGCGGGTGGTCTCCTGGATGCTGCCCGCCACCTATGGCACGCAGCTGTTGCAGGACATCATGCTGCGCGGGAACGCGGGGAGCCTGCGCCTGCTGGGCGCGCTGTCAGGCATCGGCGTGCTGCTCTACATCGTTTCCTGGCTGCTGCTCACGCGGCGGATGGCTCGCGGCTAGGCGCGCCCCCACCGGAGGAATTGGCTCTTGACTGTCACATCTGTGCCGAAGCGTCCCGTCCCCTTCTGGCAGCGCCCGCAGGTGGTTGTGGGGCTGCTGGGGGCGCTAGGGCTTATCGTCCTCGTGCTGCTGTTCCGCTCCCTCTTTTCCGGCGATGACGAGGCCCTCTATGTCGCAGGGTTGAACGATGCAGTCGTGGTGGAAGATTGGTCGGTGACGATCTCGCAGGCGGTGCGCGCCGAAACGCTGGGCGCGGACGGGCCGACGGCGACGGGGCAATGGGTGGTCGTCTACGGCGAGGCGCGCAACTTTTCCGAGGTGGAGGTGCCGCTGCGCGCGGAGATGTTCGTGCTGGAAAGCGAGGCGGGCGACAGCACGCCGGACGAGGCGGCCACCACCTGGGCCGCCACCGCCAACGGCCTGCCGAGCCTCTTGACCAGTGCCGAGGGGCTGCTGCTGCCGCCCGCCGCGACGGTGGGGCTGGTGCTGGCCTTTGATGTGCCCGACGGCGCGGACTCGCTGAGCCTTCAAATCGTTCCCGCCCTGACGGGGGTGGAGCTAGGGAGCATGGCAGCCCTGGCCCTGCTCGACGAGGGCGAGGAGGAGGAGGGCGCGGCGGAGGAGCCGACCGTGGCGCGCGTGGTGGAGGTGCCCGACGGGGAAACCTTGATTGTGGAGATCGAGGGGGTCTCCGAGGTCGTGCGCTACATCGGGATGGATGCGCCGGAGGTGGGGCGCCCCTTCCACGAGGAGGTGGTGGCAGCCAACCGCGAGTTGGTGATGGGGCAGGAGGTCCGCCTGGAGGCGGACCGGCAGGAGACGGATGAGGTGGGCCGCCTGATGCGCTACGTGTACGTGGGCGAGACGATGGTGAACGGGGAGTTGGTGCGCCTGGGGCTGGCGCGCGCGGTGACCTTCCCGCCCAACGTGCGCTATCGCGACCAACTGCTGGAGTGGGAGCAGGAGGCGCGCGCGGCGGGCCGCGGGCTGTGGGCCGAGAACCCCGGCGGGGTGCCCGCGCCGCGCCGCACCGCCACGCCGCGCCGCACCGCCACGGCCACCGAGGACACAGACGCGCCGCCGCCCGCCACCCGCGCCCCGCAGGCCACCGCCACCGCCACCCCGTGCCAGCGAGCGCCACCCCCCCGCCGCCCCCGCCCACTGCCACCCGCGCGCCCGCGCAGCCAACCGCTACGCTTATCCCAGCGAGCGCGACACCCGCGCCGCCCACTGCTACGCCTGCGCCAGCCAGCGCTACGCCTGCACCGCCCAGTGCCACGGTTGCGCCGCCTACTGCCACGCCCGCGCCAGCGAGCGCTACGCCCGTGCCGCCGAGTGCGACGCCCGCACCGCCCAGCGCCACGCCTGCGCCACCTAGCGCTACGCCCGTGCCGCCGAGTGCGACGCCCGCACCGCCCAGCGCCACGCCCGCGCCCGCCAGTGCGACGCCCGTACCAGCGAGCCCCACGCCCGCACCGCCTACCGAGACGCCGGTGCCGC
Source organism: uncultured Chloroflexia bacterium (assembly GCA_963721895.1). GTDB lineage: Bacteria > Chloroflexota > Anaerolineae > Ardenticatenales > Ardenticatenaceae > CAVRLZ01. The sequence continues at coordinate 214,250 of CAVRLZ010000036.1, forward strand.
CATCGCCCACCGTGGGGCCGCCCCCGGCAAGCCCCACCCTGCCCCCTGCCCCACCGACTGCGACTTCCTCAAGCTAGGGTTCGGCTCGGTTACCGCTATTAGGGCTTGAAAGCCTATGTCTTTCAAGGGAGGGATAAAGCGCCCGGCAATGTCAAAATGGAGGCATCGCTACCCATGTTTCTGTCGCAGATAGTATCATCCAAGTAGCCAAAGGCCCTAATGAAGATCTGAGTCAGCCAGCAGAACCTGTGCGGCTCTGTCGTGAGCGCAGATGCCTCTCTAGGCACTGGAGTTGGGCATGCCAACTGGGGTAGTAACAGGGCAACTACTTGTTCATCGCCAAGAGTAACCAGGCGCAGGTGCGTAGCGATATTGCGACCTGTTCGCAGCGCTCTTGCTGCGTTGGATAGATGAACCACACAGGTTCAGCACACCACCAAAGGTCATAGCTGCCTCGAAGTATGGCGCTTACGCTTCAGTTGTGAACTGGCCGATTGGCTTATGTCCGCTTAGGCCAATGAAAGAAAATAACTATACAGCCTGAGAATTAAGCTGCGGGTTGATGAGCACGAACCATTTGTCGAGGCCGTCCATGCGCTCGAAGCGCAGCTCAAGTAGCGCCATCGCTTTGTGAGTGAGTTTCACGCCGGTGTCGTAAATCGTGGAGACGAGTTGTACGACGGGTTGGACGTGTTTGAACGAGAAAGAAGCGGCCAAGTCAAGCACGGTGGCCACCGAGTCGAGGAGGGAGCCATTCCAGTGCTGTTCCAAGAAGCCCCACACTCGTTCGACAGGATTGTATTTGCTGTGGTAGGGCGGGTAGTAAGCCAGCTTTACAGAGAGGCCAACCTGGTCAACAAACTTGACGATACGGTGCATGAACTGCGTCCGGCGACTATGGTTCTCGGGGCCATTGTCCTGATTGATGACCAGTGTCTTGACCTCAGCAAAGCGGTCGCTGACTTGGTGCCAGAAATCGGATAGGCAATCGACGATAAAATCACTGGTTACTTTGGAGGTCGTGAAGTAGAGATAGAGTTCCTCATGTTGGGGTAGATAGATGCCAAACGGAGTCAGCTTTGGGGTCTTACCATGGAAGTCATGATCCAGTGCATTGACCACCACGCGATTCAGCCCGCCGCGCGAGAAGAGACCGAGTTTCACAGGGGCTTTGGCGTCCAGGGAGATGCGTAAGCTGCGCTGGTCCTCGTCTGCTGCCTGATTGACGCGCTGCATTTCCGCAAAGATGGCATCGGTCTGTGCTATCTTTTTCAGAGGCCGACTTTTTTTACCCGTTTCAGACGGTAGCCCAGCCGATTGAGCTTGCTACGCATCGTCTGGTCCGTTGGCAACTCTTCATCGGTGTAGCCTTTCTCATCGATCAATTGCTGCCGCAACGCAACCGCTGTGAGGCGTGGGTATTGGCGCGTTGTACGAAAGGTGGGATCGGTTTGACTGTGCCGCTCTGCCAGCTCTTGCATGTCATCAAGCAGCCTGGGCAGGTGGTCTTCCGCTCGTTTGCGCCCACGCAGGTGGGTTTGGTCAATAAAGCAGAACCCTCCGTGCAACTCCTTGAGCGCCTTGGCGAGCGTCACGCGATTCCAGTCAAGTTCTTTCTCGGCTTGCGTCGGGCTACCTCCCAACATCGTTTCGACGACCTGCGCCATGAAATGGCGCCGTTTGTAACCGCTCAGGCTCTCTCTTGTCTCGTTCAGCATGGCTCGTATTTCTGGCGTGATTTCCATCTCCCCTCCTTTTTGGGAGATGAGTATACCACCGACTTACGCATGCTTATTTTTGTTCGCTAGCCTTAGCCTGCTGTGGCACAAGTCTTTCGATTCTAGCCTCTTGTCCAAACCTGACTTTTGAGAAGCCCACCCTTGCGTCTTGCGCCATACAAATATAAACTGAAGGTAGATTACTGTTCGATTTGTGTGCTTTATCCGTCGGGGCGTCACTTTCGTGGATGCGCAAGTGCTTTCAGGGATTGCTGCCTGAGATACGTGTGCACCTTGATGCATTGCGCACGAAGCAAGGGTTCTTTCTCAGTGATTCCCTTGCAATGATATGAGAGAAGTGGTAAAGATCTGCCTGGCTCTCAAAACTCTCGGCTGACCTGGTGCTCATAGATGAGAAGGAAGGACGGGCGTCCAATTGGCCAACGCCCGGCGATACCAGTTGTTGCAGAGCTATATAGATTCATATATACTTAGATATATACACCCTGGTCAACCATGATTACCTACGCGCAGGAAGTAGGGTCCACTCAGCCAAGTCCCTATGCAAGTCGGGGCGCTGCAATTGGCGGCGATACCAGTTGTTGTAGCGTTATATAGACTTATAATATACTCATATATATACACTGGTCAATGATTATTACCTACGAGGGGGATGAAAATAGCGGCTTCGCAACCTGGAGCGACATGGGCTCGATTTCCGAGATGCATGGCAAGTGTACGAAGCGCCTGATAAAGTCACGCTTGCCAGCCCATACCGCGATGAGCTCAGGATGATTGACATGGCCGAAGTGGACGGCAGAGTGCTCCCTCTGGTGTACACAATGCGAGGCGAGGCGGTGCGCTGTATTTCGTTCCGCTTCGCGAAACGTAAGGAGAGGACGATCTTTTATGGGGAAGCATGAGGGGTACAGCCGCAAGGAGTTGGAGACGATGCCCAGTCAATCCGATTGGGCACGGGCCGCCGCTATGACGGATGAGGAGATTGAGGCTGCCGATGCGGACGACCCGGAAGTGGCTGGGATGGATGACGACTGGATGGCACGGGCAGTGGTGACCCGATCGAGGAAAACGAGGATCTACGCCGCCTATGATGAGTACGTCATTGAGTATTTCAAGCAGGGTGGGCGGGGCTATCAAGCCCGCATGAATGCGGTGCTGAAAGCCTATGTGGATGCCCAGTTAGCGACGGTCGAACAACCGTCTGAAGCGTAGTGCAAGTATGGCAGGCTGGAGCGAGCGGCAGGTACTCGACAGCTATCCCTCGCTCTCCCCAGGGGCCCGGCGAGCGCTATTTGCCTTCGCCGCTGAACGCCTCGGTGGAGAGCTGGTTTATGCTCTGCCGTGAACACCCGTCGCTTCCTGGCTGATGAAAACAGCCTACTCATCCAGGGCACCCGGCCTCCGGCTTCGCGGACCTGACAGGGAATCGAATAATTGTCGAGTAGCCCTACAAACCGCCAAGCATTTCTAGAAACTGGGCTGGCGTTACAATCTGGATGCTCTGATACTGGCCGATGCTCCTGAGGTGGAGGTCACCACTGACAATGTGGCTCGCTTCACCCTCTAAGGCGCATGCAATGAACTTGTCGTCGTCCGGGTCATCATGAACGATGGTTACCGATGAGAGCACCTCCACCACCGTGTGCGCGGCGCGAAGAAGCTCAACATACGCCTCAACTGTCTCCTCGGCCAGCTTGTAACGCCGCTGAAGTCGTGGGTAGTGCAAGACTCGTTCAAGTTCAGTCAGAATCTCTTCAGATGTTACAGGCTCGAATCTTTCGAATTGCCTGACAATCTGAGCAGGCTTCCCTGCGGGAGCAATTAGGGCACTCACGAGAACGTTTGTATCCAGAACTGCTCGGATCATGGGCGGCGACGCACGGCTTGTACCGCTTCCGCTATATCTTGTTCAACTTCCTCTTCAGGTACGTCAGGCATAGTCGCGTGTGCCTCATCTAGAAGGTCCAGCAGACGCGAGCGGGCACGCTCCTCTTTCCCCCTTGTTGCCACCTCTTCCTGTACATCTGCTGGCACATCTTCCCCATTGATTAGTCGTTCATAGTCCGCTATGGGTACGATTGCCACTACCGGGATGCCGCCTCGCTTGACAATGAGGTGCTCCTCATGAAGGTACGTGCCCTTGATCAGCGCCCCAAAGCGATTCTTTGCCTCTGTGGCCGTTACGATTCTTACCGAAGGCTTCTTGTTCATCTGGCACTCTCCTTACCGTACGTTTGTCCATCCTTAGCTAACGCTGGACAATTATACCCACAAAGGTTAGCCTGAGGGCAAGAGACCCAGCCGACGAGAAACAATGGGTGTTCCTTGCCCCTCTCTGTCATGTCGCGCCTCCCAGGCAGCGGTAGCGCCTTCCTGCAAGGAGAAAATCCATGCCCCTTCCCTGTCATTCTGAAGGCCCCAGGCGGCGGGGCTCCCTTCGTGCAGTGAGAAACCTGCGCCCCTTCCCTGTCATTCTGAATCCCCCAGGCGGCGGAGCCGCCACAGTGCAGGGAGAAACGGGTTTATTTCTCAGGAGCTCCCAGGCGGCGGGGCCGCCTTCGTGCAGCGAGAAACTCCTCGCCCCTTCCCTGTCATTCTGACCGGGCGCTCCTCCGCGTCACCATAAGGAATGAAGCCAGGGAAGAATCTGTGCAAGGCTGATTCAATGCACTATGCCAGGAGAGATGTTTCGCTAGTCCCATTCCCGATACAGGTGGCCCGGCGTGCCCACTCCTGATGACATGCAGGTGTCATCCCTGTACGAAGCGGCTCCGCCGCCTGGAGTTCTCAACATGACAGGGAAGGGGCAGGGAAACGGACCTTGTTTCTCAGGGGCGGGGCTCCCGGACCAGGAGCCGCTGGCATGGGAACTGGCGAAGCCTCTCTCAAGGCATCTTTCAAGGACCCCATAGGGGGCTCGTTCGCCCCTGCTGGGGGCGCCCCCTGCACGCCCCCGAATGGCGCCGAATTCTGACACTTGACGAATCAATCCACTTCTCGCTATAGTTACCTCCGTCAGCCCATCCCAGAGCCAACCTCCTGATTATCCCCATTTATCCGGAGCCCGCGCCGAGGGTTTCGCTTCCTTACCTGCTATTCCACTGGCAAAGGAGGTGATGCTCATGGATGGAAGTCGTAATCCGGGCATCAGTGTGACCCATCTTTCGAAGGTGGTCGCGCTGTAAAGCCCAACTTAACGAGGAGAGCCCGCCATATGGCGGGCTTTTCTTTTGCCCGCGCCCCAGCCCCTCCCTTTACAAACTGTCACCGCTCGTTCAAGCTGCCTTCATCCCACCTTCATAAGTAAGGGCTAAGGTAGGCCCATAAGAGGTTGAGCTAGCTGCACGATAGCCACCCGTCCCGCCCGACACCGCGCTTTGAGGCCCATTCTCACACGCTATGCACGCCCCCCTGCACTTTGTAGTAGATGCCAGCCCGCGCCGCCTGCTGCCCCTGGTGCCGCAGGCGCTCCGCGCCACGGGGCAGTCGTGGCAGGCGCGCCTGGAGCAGCGGGCAGTCGTCTGGGAAGCCGCCGCCCTCCCCCTGACCGTGCGGCTCGGCGAGGGTGCCACCCTGGGCCAGAGCGACCTGCAAATCGCGCCCCTCCTCCCCCTGGAGCAGGAAAGCGTGGCCAGTGCCCTGGTGGAACAGTTGGAGCGCGTGCTGCACGAGCACGCCATCCGCCTCCGCCCCGCCTCGCCGCCCCAGCCCCAGCCCACCGCCCTGCTCGTCGCCCCCACCGGCGGCCCCTACAGCGCCCTGCGTCCGATGATCCAGGCGGCCCTGGCGCGCCACGGCTTCGCCTTCCGCCACCTGCCCGCCGAGCGCCCCGACGCCCTCGCCGCCCTGCCCGACGCCCTCGCCACCGCCGCCCTCCTCCTCGGCGAGTGGGGCAGCCCCGCTGGGGCAGGCCGCCCTCTTCCAGCAGGCAGCCCACGGCAAAGCCGCGCTCGCCCTGGCGCGGGGCGCCGCCGAAGCGGTGGGCTGGCGCGGCCCCTTCATCGCCTACGGCCCCAGCCGCGCCGCCTTTCTGGCCGAGCTGGACGGGGCCCTGCGCCGCCTGCGCGCCGCCCCCGCCGCCCCTGCGGCCCCCGCCGCGCCCCCGACCGCCCCCCTTGCCGGCACCAGCGGACGGCAGCAGATCTACCGCCAGACCGCCTGGGACGAGCGCGCCCCCCCCGACCAGCGGCTGCACGCCGCCCGCGTGCTCAGCGAGTCGGGCGATGTGGCGGGCGCCGCGCGGGTGCTCGGCGCCCTCGTCGCCGCGCTCCCCGAAAACGAGCTGAGCGACGAGGCGCTGGCCCTGCTCGGCGCGCTGGGCCTGCCAGCCCAGCCGGTGCTCTGGCAGTTGGACGCCTACACCAGCAACCCCGCGCGCGCCGTCAAGATCGCCCGCGAGTTGGCGCGCGCGGGCGACGCGCAGACCGCCCTTTTCCGCCTGGAGCGGCTCGCCCGCCGCCCCGAAGAAGAGGTCCACCTGGCGGCGCTGGAAGCCCTGGCCGAGGGGGGCAGCGCCGCCACCCCCTTCTTTCTCCGCCTCGCCCCCCATGCCGCGGCCAGCCGCGTCCGCCTGGAGGCCGCTCGCTGGCTGCACGCGCGCGGCGAAGCGCCCGACCTCGTGCAGGCCACCCTGGAAGCCCTGCTCCTGCAGCGGCAGGCGCCGGCCATCATCCACCCGGCGGTGGCCCTGCTCCGCGAGCAGGGGCCCTCGGCGCACGCCACCCTGCGCGCCGTCGCCACGGAGGCCGCCAGCCGCGAGGCGCGCCTGGCCGCGGCGGAGGCCCTGCTGCACGAGGGCGACACCCAGCCCGCGCGCGAGGTGCTCTTCCGCCTGGCGGAGGGGGCCGACGAGTGGGCCGAGCAGGCAGCCGTGGACCTGCTGGCGAGCGGGGACGAGGCGCCGGGCGAGGACGCCGAGCGCCTCCTGCGCAGCGCCGCGCTCCGCAGCGTGCGCCGCCGCGCCGCCGAGCTCCTCAGCCAGCCGCAGCAGCCGGAAGCCACCCAACTGGCGGCGGCGCGCATCTTCCTTGCCCTGGAGCGGCCCGAACTGGCGCAGCCCGTCCTCCTCCGGCTGAGCCGCAGCGCCCAGGAAACCAGAAACCGCCGCTGGGCCGCGCAGCACCTCGGCGCCATCGGCAGCAGTGCGCTGGACGACATCCGCACTGCCTTCGAGCAGGCCGACGACCCCGTCGTGGGGCACCATCTGGCCGACGCCATCCTGGCGCACTCGCGGCAGGCCGAGGACCGGCGGAACGCTGCCATCTGGATGGCCGAGCACTCCAACCTGCCCCGCGCCGTGGAAGTGCTGGGCGACCTCGCCCTGTCCGCGCGCGTCCCCGAGGCGGAGGCCCTGCAGGCCACCGACGACCTGAACGGCTACGCCGGGCGCTGGGCGGGCGCTGCCCGTGCCCTGGCCACCCTGGCCACCCGCTCCACGCACGCCGCCGTGCGCGCCCGCGCGCTCGACCTGCTGCTGCACGAGCACCCCTCCGAGATCCCGCTCGCCCTGCTGGTGGACCTGGCGGTGACCGGCGCCATGGGGGCCGCCGACCGCTACCCCATCATCCAGCAGCTCACCGCCCTCTCCCAGCCGGCGGCCACCCGCATCGTCTCCCGCGTCTCCGATCAGGACGTGGACACCGAGCGGCGCTGGCGGCTGCTCCAACTGGTCAATGAGTTGCCCGACACCGCCGCCACCCCCGCCCTCCTTCAGCTGAGCACGCACGCGCCGCAAAACCGCATCCGCTATGTAGCCGCCGAGCAGCTGATCGCGCGCGGGCTGTGGGAGGCCGGCCACGCCGCGCTGGCCACCATCGCCATGAACGCGCCCGAGGGGGTGCTGCGCGAGCGCGCGCTCTACGAGCTCTCGCTGGGGCTGCCCACCACGGCGCCCCTGCTGGACAGCGTCATCCAGCACACGCGCTACCAGGACACCTTCCACCTCGCCCGCGAGTTGCTGCGCCCCTCCTTCCGCGCCGTCGCCAATCGCTGGCTGGACCACCTCCTCCTGCGCTGGGACCGATGGGTGGCGCGGCTCCCCCTGGGCTGGCTGGACCGGCTCCCGCCGCCCCCCGCCGACGGCGCCTAGTCTTTTCCGCTTGCCCCTTCTCTTCTACAATGGCGGCATGCAAGTCATCCTGACGCACGACCATACCGATTTTGACGCCGTGGCCTCCCAACTCGGCGCCTGGGTGCTCCAGCCGGAAAGCGTCCCCGTGGTGGGCCGCCTGCTCAACCGGAACGTGCGCGACTTTCTCCTCCTCCACGGGGGGGCCCTGCCCTTCGTGCAGGACGAGGAGCTGTCGCCAGACGAGCCTATCGAGCAGGCGCTCCTGGTGGACACGCAGGCCCTGCCCTCGCTCAAGGGGGTGGACAGCCAGGCCATCCCCCGCGTCACCGTGGTGGACCACCACGCCCCCCGCGACGACCTGCCCCCCCACTGGACCCGTCGCCTGGAGCAAACGGGTAGCTGTGCCACCCTCTTTGTCGAGGGCATCGCGGAGCGCGGCCTGACGCTGGACTGGGTGCAGGCCACCCTGCTGCTCCTCGGCATCCACGAGGACACCGGCTCGCTGGCCTATGTCGGCAGCACGGCGCGCGACGCGCGCGCCGCCGCCTGGCTGATGGAGCAGGGGGCCGACCTGGACACCCTGCGGCGCTTTTTGGAGCACCCGCTCAGCGAGCGGCAGCGGCTGCTTTACAGCAGGCTGGTCGAGGGTGCCGAAACACTTGACATAAATGGCTTCCCCGTCGTGGTGGCCCGCGCCAGCATGGACGAGTACGTGGACGACGTTTCCTCGCTGGCGCACCCCCTGCGCGAGCTCTACGACCCCGCCGCCCTCCTCCTCGCCGTTCACATGAGCGACCACGTGCAGTTGGTGGCGCGCTCCACGACTGACGAGATTGATGTGGGCCAGCTGATGCGCGAGTGGGGTGGGGGGGGGCACCCCCGCGCCGCCGCCGCCTTTGTGGAGGGCGCGACCCTGGACGAGGTGGTGGCCCAGCTATGGGAGCGCCTGCCCCCCCACGTGCGCCCCGCCGCCACCGTGGGCCAGTGGATGAGCGGCGGCAAGATTCGCACCCTGCCCGCCACCGCGCGCGTCGAGGAGGCCTTCCAACTCATGCAGCGATGGGGCCACGAGGGCTTTCCCGTGCTGGGCGAGCAGGGCGAGGTGGTGGGGCTGCTGACCCGCCGCGACGTGGACCGCGCGCTCCACCACCAACTCCACCGCGCGCCCGTCACCGAGTTCATGCACCGCGGCGAGCTATCCGTGACCCCCGACGACTCGGTGGCCCACGCGCGCCGCGTGATGACCGAGGCGGCCATCGGCCAGTTGCCCGTCGTCGCGCCGGGCAGCGGCACCCTGGTGGGCATCATCACGCGCACCGACCTGCTGGCGCGGCAGCATGGCGCGCCAACCGACAGCGAGCGCCACACCCTGATGGCGCGGGTGGGGCAGGCGCTCGGCCCCGCCACGCTCGCCCTGGTGAGGCAGGTCGCGCGGCGGGCGCAGGAGGCGGGCCACCACGCCTATCTGGTAGGGGGCATCGTGCGCGACCTGCTCCTTGCCGGGGCAGGGGCAGGGCCCGCCCGCGACCTGGACATCGTCATCGAGGGCAACGCCATCGCCGTGGCGCGCGCCCTGGCCGATAGCGCCGGCGGGCGCGTCGTCGCGCACGAGCGCTTTGGCACTGCCAAGTGGCTGCTGCCCGACACCTTTCCCGCGCAGTGGGCCATCCCGCCGGAGCCCCTGCCCCCCCACCTCGACCTGATCACCGCCCGCACCGAGTTTTACGAGCGCCCCACCGCCCTGCCGCAGGTCGAGCAGGCCTCCATCAAGCAGGACCTTCACCGCCGCGACTTTACCCTCAACACCCTCGCCATCTCGCTGGACCCCGCGCGCGAGGGGCACCTCTTTGACTTTTACGGCGGGCGCGCCGACCTGGAGCGCGGCCTGATCCGCGTGCTGCACAACCTTTCCTTTGTGGAAGACCCCACGCGCATCCTGCGTGCCATTCGCTTCGAGCAACGCTTCCGCTTCGCCCTGGAGCCGCGCACCCTGGAACTGCTGCGCGGCTCGCTGGACCTGCTGGAGCAGGTCAGCCCGGATCGCCTGCGCCACGAGCTTGTTTTGATCCTTCAGGAAAAGGAGCCGGAGCGCACCCTGGCGCGGCTGGACGAGCTTGGCATCCTGCGCCGCCTCATGCCGGACGTGCGCTGGGAGGAGGGCGATAGCCGCCGCTTCGCGCGCCTGCGCCAGGCGGGCATCGGCGACCCGATGGCCTTTCTCAGCGCGCTCGTCTGGGACCCGCAGGCCGAGCAGGCGCGGATTGACCGCGTGGCGGAGCGCCTCGCCCTGCCCAACGAGTGGCGCGCCCGCCTGCACACCCTCTACGAGGTCCGCGCCGAGGCCGCCACCCTGACCGACCCCGACCTGCCGCCCAGCGCCCTCCACGCCCGCCTGCGCCCCCGCGACCCGCTGGCCCTCTCGCTGCTTGCCCTGCTGACCGAGGACGAGGTGCTGCGCCGTAGCCTCCGCTTTTTCCTGGATGACCTGCGCCACCGCGCCCCCCTCATCACGGGCGACGACCTGCGCGCCGCGGGCCTCCCCCCCGGCCCCGCCTACAAGCGCCTGCTCGACACCCTCCACAGCGCCCTGCTGGACGGCCACGCCCCCGACGAAGCGAGCCAGCGTGCCCTGCTGGCCACCCTGCTGGCCGAGCCCTGAAAGCCCCTCTACCCCTGGCGCGATCCGTGCTAGAACCCATGCAACCCTTCCCGCAACCAGCACGTAGTGCATGTCGTTGGACAGCCATCCATACGATAAACAGGAGAGTGACCCGTGAGCGATTTTCCAGAGGGACAGCGGCCCGAGACGCCCATTGATCGGGTAGATCAGGCCCCCCACCAGTCAGCAGCCGAGGGCGACCTCGGGGCAGAATTTAAAGAGTTTGGCCGCCAGTTGCTGCGCGCCGTGCGCTCCGTCGCCGAGAGCGAGGAACTGCGGCGCCTCGGCCACGAGATCACCGAATCGCTGAAGGACATCGGCGAGGAAGTGCAGCAGACCCTGGAGCAGACGCGCAGCCGCGACGATGTGAAGGCCGTGGGCGAGCAGGCGCGCCGCGTCACCCAGGCGCTCGCCCCCAAGGACGTGGCGGGCGAGGTGCAGTCCGGGCTGAGCCAGGCCCTGCGCTCCCTCAACAGCGAGCTGAACAAAGTGATTGACCAGATTCAGAGCCGCACCGCCCGCGTGAGCGACGAGGTGGACAGCACCGCGCGCGCCGCCGCCGAGAGCGCCGAGCAGGCAGCGGACGACGCGGCGGACAAGGCCGCCGACGTGGCAGACAGCGCCTCCGAGCAGCGCGAGCGCTTTGAAGAGGCGATGGACGAGGCGCTCGACGAGGCGGCCGAGGACAGCGCCAAGGGCCCCGGTGCCATCGAGGATGAGCCCGACACCCTGCCCGAGGCCTGGCAGGAGCCCTCGCAGCCCGAGGGCGACAACACCACCCTCTAATCAACAATCGTCGCCCGCAGCCCCGTGGGGAGTGGCAGTCGCTCCCCACGCGCGGGTTGCCCCACAAGGAGAGCCCCACCATGAGCGACACCCCCGCGCCCATCCCTGGCCCCGCCTCGCACGGGCGCCCCGAGATCACCGACGAGCTACGGGAAGCCTCCCCCTACGACCTTCTCACCGAGCGCGAGGACATCGTAGAAGAAGCTGACCTCCAGGCCGAAAAGGCCGAGGCCGCCGTCCACCGCATGGAGCGGGGCGAGCCCATGTCCGAGGCCGCCACCACCCTCCTCGAAGAGGGCAAGGCCTCCATCCGCGCCGCCGCCGGGCTGAGCGAGGAAGCCGTGGACGAGGCCAACAACCGGTTCAACCACGAAGCCGACCCCTGATCCCCGCCTTCCCCCTCCCTTGACGCCCCCGGCGATGATCGAAGCCGATGGGGGATCGCATCAAGCGAGCGTCGTGGTTCGTAGCCCCCCATCTGCCCCCTCTATAAAGCCAGCCCATGCAACCCACCACCAACAACATGCGGGGTGTGGCCTTCCTGATAGGCGGGATGCTCATCTTTTCGCTCCAGGATGTCGCCGTCAAGGGCATGGGCGGCGACTACCCCATCCTGGAAATCGTCCTGATTCGCAGCGCGGTGGCCTTGCCCCTCATCCTGCTGCTTTTTCGCTATGAGGGGGGGCACGGCCTCCCCCGCACGCAGCGTCACACGCTGGAATACGTGCGCGGCGTCTTCTTTTTCCTCTCCTACACCACCTACTTCATGGGGCTGGCCGCCCTGCCCCTGGCCGAGCTCGCCGCTATCAAGTTTTCGGCCCCGCTGATGATCACGCTGCTGTCCGTGTGGCTCCTGGGGGAAACGGTGGGCCTCCGTCGCTGGCTGGCGCTGCTGGTGGGCTTTGCGGGGGTGCTGCTGATTGTCCGGCCCGGCCTTTCCACCTTCAACCTGGGCTCCATCTTCGTGCTGATCTCGGTCCTCTTCTATGCCCTGGCCGCCATGCTCACCCGCAAGCTGCAAAACACGGACAGCAGCGCCACCATGGCCTACTATAGCTCGCTGATCTATCTGGTGGCCACCCTCCTGTTAACCCCGCTCGTGATCGCGGCTGGCGAGTTTCCCACAGCGCACCCCAGCATCGCCTTTCTGTTTCGTGCCTGGGCGCTCCCCTCCCTGGGGGATGCCCTCCTCATGGCGGGGCTGGGGCTGGTGTGGGCGGGCGGCATGTATTGCCTGGCACGCGCCTACAGCCTGGCGCTCGCCTCCGTCGTCGCCCCGTTTGAATATGTAGCGCTGCCCATCAATGTGGTGTGGGGCTTCTTGCTGTGGCAGGAGCTTCCAACCGCCATGACATGGGCAGGCGCCTTTTTGGCCCTGTCCAGCGGGCTGTACGTGTTGTACCGCGACCAGTAGCACTACCATCCCGCAGCCTCCAGGCGGGGTCGCCTTCGTGCAGAGAGAAAATCCCTGCGCCCCTCCTCTGTCATTCCGACAACGCGCCACCAGGCAGCGGGGACCGCCAGGAGGAATTGCGCCTTCAGCCAACGAGAAACCCTGCGCCCTTCCCCTGTCATTCCGACCGGACGCTCCCCGCAGCCACTTGGGGAATGGCACCAGTGAGGAATCTCGCGAGGCTGATTCATGGACTCTGTCAAGGCGAGATTTCTCGCTACTCTCATGCCCGATGATGGCGCGGGGGTCGCCCACTCGAAATGACATTGCTTTTCCTTGTCATTCCGAACGGCGGCTGACCGCCGCAGCGCACATGAGGAATGAAGCCAGGGAAGAATCTGTGCAAGGCTGATTCATTGAGCTTATGCCATGAGAGATGTTTCGCTGGTTCCATTCCCGATACCCATGGTCCGGCGTGCCCACTCAACATGACAGGGAAGGGGCAGGGAAACGGACCTTGTTTCTCAGGAGCCCCCAGACGGCGGGGTCGCCTTCGTGCAACGAAAAACTCCCTGCCCCTTCCCTGTCATTCTGACCGGGCGCTCCCCCGCGTCACCATAAGGAATGAAGCCAGGGAAGAATCTGTGCAAGGCTGATTCACGGAGCTATGCCAGGAGAGATGTTTCGCTGGTTGTATGCCTGATGCTCTTGGCCCGGAGCGCCCACTCAACATGACAGGGAAGGGGCAGCGAAACGGACCTTGTTTCCGAGGAGCGGGCGCTCCCCAACGACCCACGGGACTTTCGCCTACAGCCCCTTTCCGTGGTACAGTTCGCCTGCGCCGACACCCCAGGGATGGCGTCTGGCAGGCCTGCGCTTTTTTGCCTGCCCACGCGGGCAGGCAGGGCCAAACACTTGTCGTGCAGAAGGGTATAAACGAGGATGGACAAGAACATGCCTGGGGGCAGCAAGAAGCAGAGCACCGACCTGTTCCGCCTGCTGGTTGCCAGCGTTAAAGATTACTCAATTTTCTATCTGGACCCGCAGGGCTTTATTCGAAGCTGGAACGAAGGGGCCCAGCGGACCAAGGGCTATACCGCTGACGAGATCATAGGCAAGCACTTCTCCATCTTTTACCCGCCCCAGGAAGTGAGGCACGGCAAGCCCCAGTACGGGCTGCGCGTGGCGGCAGAAGAGGGGCGATGGGAGGAGGAAGGCTGGCGCCTGCGCAAGGACGGCACCCGCTTCTGGGCCGATGTGGTCATCACGGCGCTTTACAATGCCGAGGGCGTGCTGGTGGGCTTCGGCAAGGTCACGCGCGACCTCAGCGAGCGCAAGCGCGCGGACGACGAGCGCCGCCAACTCCTGGAACTGGAGCGGCTGGCGCGCATCGAAACCGAGGCGGCCCTGGAGCGGCTCCAGGCCATCCAGCAGGTGACCGAGACGGCGCTCGCCTACCTTTCGCTCGACGAACTGCTCCCTGCGCTGCTCGAACGGATCAGCGACATCCTGTTCGTGGATGCCGGGGCCGTGCTGCTGCGCTCCGACGAGCAGCCGGAACTGCTCGTAACGCGGGCCGCCGTCGGGGAGGCCCTCGAACACACGCTGGGGCGCAGCATCGCCCTCGGGCAAGGCTTTGTGGGGCAGATTGCCAGCATCAGCCAACCCCGCATCATCGAGGATCTCGCCACGCTATCCCTCGCCGACCCCCTGCTGCGCGACACCACCCTGCGCTCCGTGATGGGGGTCCCGCTCCTCGCGCAGGGGCAGATGGTGGGCGTCCTCTACGTAGGGATGCTCCGCTACAGGCGCTTCACCGATGCCGACATCCAGTACCTGACCATCATGGCCGACCGCATCGCCCTGGCCATCGAGCACGCCCGCCTGGCGGAGGCGGCGCGGCGCGCGCGGCGTAGCGGCCGAGGTGGCGGAGGCTACCCTTCGCACCCAGAACGAGTTCCTCTCGATCGCCACGCACGAGCTTAACACCCCCGTCACCACTATCAAGCTGATGGCCCAGATGCTCTTGCGGCGCGCCGAGCAGCAGGGCACGCTTGATCTGCCCCTGCTCTTGCAGGGCTTGCAGGCTATTGACCGGCAGTCGAGCCGAATCGCCAAGCTGATCAACCATCTGCTGGAAACCGCGCGGCTCCAGGAGGGGAAGATCACGCTGGAGCGGAGCTGGACGAATGTCACGGCATTGGTTCAAACCCTGGTCGAGCATACACAGCTGAGGAGCGAGGGGGAACAACTCGTGCTCTCGGCACCGGAGCCCCTCTGGGCATCCGTGGATCAACTGCGCCTGGAGCAGGTCCTGGTCAACCTGCTGGACAATGCCATCAAGTTCAGCCCGCGCGGGGAGCAGATTGACATCGGCGTGGAGGCCCCCACCGAGGGGCACCTGCGCATCACCGTGCGGGACCGCGGCCCAGGCGTGGCGCCCGAGCATCGCCCCCACCTGTTCGAGCGCTTTTATCAGGCCCACATCACCAGCCATCAATCCGGGTTGGGGTTGGGGCTCTTCATCAGTCGCGAGCTCATCACCCTGCACGGCGGCACCATCGCCGCCACCTTCCCCGCCGACGGCGGCACCTGCTTCATTATAACGCTCCCCACAACCCCAACCGACGAGGAAACGCCACCCGCCGCCCCTCTCACCGATGGGGACCCACTGTAGCAACGCAGCGCCTACCCTGCCTCCGCCTGCTTCCACCCAACCCAGACCCTGAGGGTTTCCCAAACCCTCAGGGTCTTCCGCAGCGACGCCACCCCCCCGCCCCCGCTACGCTTCCGCCAGGATCGCTTCGATGGCCCCTAGCTCCTCGTCGCTCCAGTCTAGGCGGTCGAGGGCTGCCACGTTGTCCTCGATCTGCTGGACCGAGCTTGCCCCCACGAGCGCCGAGGTCATGCCGGGGTGGCGCAGCACCCAGGCCAGGGCCATCTGCGCCAGGCTTTGCCCGCGCGCCTGGGCCAGGTCGTTCAGCGCGCGCACCTTGCTGCGCTTCGCCTCCGTGATGTCGGTGGGCTTCAGGAAGCCGGTGGGGGTGGCGGCGCGGGAGTCGGGCGGGATGTCGCGCAGGTACTTGGAGGTGAGGAGCCCCTGCGCCAGCGGGGAAAAGGCGATGCAGCCCATCCCCTCCTCCGCCAGCGTGTCCAGGAGCGGGCCCTCGATCCAGCGGTTGAACATGCTGTAGGCGGGCTGGTGGATGAGGCAGGGGGTGCCCATCTCGCGCAGCAGGTGGGCCGCCTGCCGCGTCTGCTCCGCGCTGTACGAGGAGATGCCGACGTAGAGCGCCTTGCCCTGCCGCACGATGTGGTCGAGGGCGCCCATGGTTTCTTCCAGCGGGGTGTTGGGGTCGGGGCGGTGGCTGTAAAAGATGTCCACGTAGTCCAGCCCCATGCGCGCCAGGCTCTGGTCCAGGCTGGCGATCAGGTACTTGCGCGAGCCCCAGTCGCCGTAGGGGCCCGGCCACATGGTGTAGCCCGCCTTGCTGGCAATGATCAGCTCGTCGCGGTACGGCTTCAAATCGTGCTGCATCATCCGCCCGAACGCCTCCTCGGCGGAGCCGGGCGGCGGGCCGTAGTTGTTGGCCAGGTCAAAGTGGGTGATGCCCAGATCAAAGGCGCGCCGCACGATGGCGCGCCCCGTCTCGAAGGCATCCACGCCGCCAAAGTTGTGCCAGAGCCCCAGCGAGATGGCTGGCAGCTTCAGGCCGCTGCGGCCCGTGCGGCGGTAAGTCATCGTCTGGTAGCGATCGTCGGCAGGTTGGTAGCTCATGGGTCAGGTGCTCCTGAGGGGCTGGGGGTCAGCCCCCATTATCGGGCGGATGCGGGGCAGCGGCAAGCCGCGCGCGGCACGCGGAAGCAGCCGCCATCGGCCCCCCATAGAGGAGGCAGGCGACGTTGAGACAGTGAGAGGGGTGGCAGCCTGGGGCTACGGGTCGCCTAAAGGCCTGAGTGTTATACACATCCTGCATTTTGCTTGCGCGTGGGAGAGATGCTCAGCATGCACGGACAGCCTATCTCTCCTCAGCCGGCAGTCGGGAAGCAAAATGGAGTCGCGCACGGTGCGTCATCTACTGTCGCACACTCTGCAAGGTGGTGCTTTACTATGTTGATGCCAGGTACTACTCAAACTATTGCCATTGTGGCATAACGTTACAGCCATAGCTATATCAATACCTTCGCCAAAAATGACGAGCGGCTCGATGTACGGTAGAGTAGAGCTTACCAGAGCAAACACTCAACCGGGACACAGAACCGCTCATGGAGATTGTAACACACCTCAGTTGCTTGGCTGGAATCTTGGACGCGACGACCTTGCGGCACATGGGGCGCATTGTGAGCGCGCTGCTGACAATGAGCGGACGTGTGACGATGTTGGGCATCGCACGCTGGGCAGGCAAGGGTGGCAGCTACCGCACGGTGCAACGCTTTTTTCATGCAAGCATTCCGTGGGGGCAGGTGAACTGGCATTTTTTCAGGTCGTATTTGTGGCGTGCGGAGGCCGAATATCTGTTGGTCGGCGACGAGAGCGTCATCACCAAAGCAGGGCGGGCGACGCATGGGGTGGAGCGCTTTTTTTCGTCGCTGTACGGTAAAGCGGTGCCTGGCCTGGCGTTTCTGACGCTGGCGTTGGTGAGTGTGGAGCAAGAACGTGCCTACCCACTGCTGGTCGAACAACGGGTTAAACAGCCAGTGGAGCGCGCACCCGCGCCCGTAGCGTCCTGTGAGGGTGCCGCCGCCCCCAAGCGGCGGGCCGTCCCAAAGGGAGCAGCAACAAAGATAAGCAGCAGATAGAGTGGAACGATGAACTGCGCCTGCTGGCCCGATTGCTTGCGCAGTTCTGGCAACTAGCGGGCGGCGTGCTGCGGGTGCGCTATCTGCTGGTGGATGGTCATTTTGGGCATCACAATGCGCTGCTGGTGGCACGCGAGGCGGGCTTACACTTGGTCAGTAAGCTACGCCACGATCACTTCTGGAAACTTGACCAGCGGTATCATGGCGGACCTCCACACGCTTACATGAAGGTCTCCATTTTACCCCTGCTTGCCCAACTTGTCTGTTTCGCCTATCTTCGCTTGTCAAGATGCTGCTGCCAAAGTCGAGTAAGTACTCCACGGCGCCGGGCCGCCCCCCTATGCGAGGACTACCTGGTTCCGTCCGGCGCGTTTGGCAGCGTATAACGCCTGATCCGCCGCATCAGTAACGGCAGCGATCGTTGCACCATCTTCTGGGAAAACAGCAATGCCCACCGAACAGGTGACCGCATTGCTACGCACATTCTCCGGCAGCGAGATGCGATTGACGGCCGCACGAATTAGCTCGGCCCGTTCCCGAAGCCTTTCTCGGCCTACCCCGGGCAGCACCAGACAAAACTCTTCGCCGCCATAGCGACAGGGAATGTCCTCACCGCGCACCAGGCCCTGGAGCACGGTGCCCAGGGCGCGCAGGAGCGCATCGCCCGTGCGGTGCCCCCAGCTGTCATTGAACTGCTTGAAGTGGTCAATGTCCAGCATCATCACCCCGATAGACATGCCCTGTCGTAGCGCCCGATGTTCTTCGCGTTCCAGGGCCGCGTCAAGGTAGCGCCGGTTATACAGGCCCGTCAGGGGGTCACGCACCGACAGTTGGCGCAATGCCTCCTCTGCCTGGATTCGCTCGCTAATATCCTGAATCTGCGCGATAAAGCTGTGTGGCGCACCCGTCTCATCGTGGACGAGTGAGCCGCTCAGCAATATCCAGATCACATGACCCTGCTTGTGCAGGTATCGCTTTTCAAGTTGGTAGGAGCGGATCTCGCCCGCCAGCAACTGCCGGACATAGGCCATGTCCCGCTCCAGGTCGTCTGGATGGGTAATGTCCTGAAAGCTCAGACGCAGCAGTTCCTCCTCAGAATAGCCAGTAATCTCGCAGAGGGCAGGATTGACCTCGAGCCACTCGCCATCCAAACTGACTAGGGCTAGGCCGATGGCAGCATACTCGAAGATGCTGTGGAAGCGCTCCTGGCTCACGCGCAGTGCCTCCTCTGCCTCTTTCAGCGCGTGAATGTCGGTGCAGGTGCCGAACCATTTTACAATGGCGCCCGTCTCGTCCCGCAGCGGTAGCGCCCGACCAAGCATCCAGTGATAAATGCCATCGGCCCTGCGCAGTCGGTATTCGATCTCGTAGGCCTCACCACTTTCGGTCGCCTGCTGCCAGCGCTTCGCGGCACGCGGACGATCATCGGGGTGAAAGGGCGGATTCCAGCCGTGGCCGAGGCTCTCCTCCAGCGTCAGGCCCGTATAGTCAAGCCACTGTTGGTTAAAGTGGGTGTGCCAGCCATCCGGGCGGGTTACCCACACGATCTGCGGCATGGATTCCATCAGCGCACGGAGGTGGCTCTCACTTTCCCGCAGGGCGGACTCCACCTGCTTGCGCTCGGTAATATCTCGGAATACCGTGACGGTGCCAGCGTCCGCCCCCCTATTCTGGAAAGGGGTGCAGACATATTCCCCTAGAAAGCTACTCCCATCCTTGCGCCAGAACAGTTGCTCTATGGTTCGCAAGCCCTCTTCATGGTTCGCGGCCAGCCATCGAGAAGATTCGTTCTTTTGAGCCTCCGCGCGAGCGTTGAACTCGGAGCGGGGTGAGAGCGGGTTAAGACGCCCAATGAACTCCTCGGCGCGGTAGCCCAGCAGGGCGGTGGCAGCCGGATTCACAAAGACGACCCTTCCAGACTGATCGAGCCCGATGATTCCATCGTCCACGGCGTCCAAGATGGACTCGGTGTGCGCGCGCACTGTTTCGTTGAAGTGCCAGTGGGCGACACTGGCGAGGCTGACACCCCCAATAAACAAGCCGTGAATCAAGGACCACGTCCAGGGGTCAGCCCAGGCATCAGGATGGTTGTAGACCGAGTACGGATCAAGGGTTCCTACCACGCCATGATGGAGCACTACATAGCCTAAGGCGATGAGAAATGCACTCCAATCCTGGTAAAGCGCAATCACGACCACCATCACGAAGAAGTGAAAGTGCATCTCAATATAGCCGCCCGAAAAATGCACGAGCATGCCTGAGGATAAAATGAGACCGACACTCGCCGCCATGGCACCAACCCGGCGGTTGCCCTGCTTGAAGGTCGCAATCAAGGCGGCGACCCCCACCCACGCCGCCTCGGAAAGGCTATGCCCAAGGCTGTGATCCGTGAATAGGCCAAAGACCACCAGCCCGACCACATGCAGCCACACCAAGGCCAGGATCGCTTGGTGCCGTTGCCGCCAGACCTCATCGGGAAGAGCCCTCCCTGTAGGCAGGGCCAATCGAAGACGGTGCGACCTGTTCATGGTGCCCAGCGTTGTGTTACCAGACACGCTATTTACAGACATATCCATCCTTCTTTGCCCAGCATTGTGTGGCCGTCTGGCGCAGAGCAACTCCGCCCTATGTCTAGCTCAGCCAACCACGACCCCTTATGTATTCGATTCATCGTCCTAGAAGGCATTCAAATCCAATCGCCGGATGCGTCACACTCGACTGCGTGCCAGGGTCCGTCCCCTTTTTCTCAACCCGCCGGCGACTCTAGACAACAGGGTATTGCTCGAGAAAGTCACGATCAAGCGCGGGTGGACGCTGATCGTGCATGCAGCAGCCACCCGAGAGGTGCCTTGCTGCTCTTGGATCTGGGCTACTCCCATTATATACCTATTTCCCAATATTGTGTACCATGCAGGTGACGGTTATCACGCGCCCCCAAAGCAAGGCGCCCCTCCACGTCACCGAGATGCTGTTCCAGCGCGCCCGCATCCGTGACCACCTGATTGGTTTAGCCGCCGAGCGGCTGCCGCTGCGTCTGATCGAACTCTACTGTAAAGACAAGTGATCGCTATTTTACCAGTGAACACGACCCGTGCGACCGTGCCACCTGCCCCCGCCTATCCGGTGGCCTCGGCCTACCGTAAGAGCGCGCCCCCATGCCGGGCACGGCGGTGCCGTGCCGCTACCCCCCATCGGCGCTGCCTTGCAGCCGGTCGCGAGGGTGGGACCGCTTACCGTAATAGCGCATCCCCCATGCCGGGCACGGCGGTGCCGTGCCGCTACCTTACATCGGCGCTGCCTTGCAGCCGGGTGCGAGGGCGGGCCTCCTACCGTAAGAGCGCGCCCCCATGCCGGGCACGGCGGTGCCGTGCCGCTACCCCCCATCGGCGCTGCCTTGCATCCGGTCGTGAGAGCGCGGCGCAGCGCAGCGGGTGAGCAGCGGGTGAGGCCAGCGGTAAGGACGGTGGCGCGCGTCGGGCCGGTGGTGGCCGCTGGCCCCACCCCTACCCTGCATCGCCCTTGCACACACCCGTCCCCTCGCCCCTGCCCTGAAAAGCAGCAGGCCCGCGAAGGCGGGCCCATTGGCCGCAGGCCCCCCAGCCGGAAACTTCCAGTCCCAGGCGCCTTCCGCGGCGCGACCCCCTTACTGTAACAGCGCGACCCCCATGCCCCCATGAACCAAAAAAGGCCGACAGGTTTGAACACCCGTCGGCCCCTGTTCCATCGCTCCATCGCCCCCCTACATCCGCCGCACGATCTCCTCGCCAAAGGCGCTGGCGCTCACCTCGGTGGCGCCCTGGCGCTGGCGGGCCAGGTCGTAGGTCACCACGCCGGCCTGGATGGCCGCGGCCACCCCCGCGCGCACCAGGGCTGCCGCCTCGTCCCAGGCCAGGTGCTCCAGCAGCATCACGCCGGAAAGGATGAGCGCGGTGGGGTTCACCTTGTCCTGCCCCGCGTACTTCGGCGCTGTGCCGTGCACCGCCTCGAAGACGGCCACGCTGTCGCCCATGTTGGCGCCGTGGGCGATGCCGAGGCCGCCCACCTGCGCGGCGGCGGCGTCGGAGAGGTAGTCGCCGTTCAGGTTCGGCAGCGCCAGCACGCTGTAATCCTCGGTGCGGGTCAGCAGTTGCTGGAGCATGTTGTCGGCGATGCGATCCTTGATCACCACCGTGCCCTCCGGCGCCTTGCCGCGGTGCTGTCGACCACAGCGCATCCTCGCTGATCGTCTGCTCCGCGAACTCTTCCTGCGCCAGCTCGTAGCCCCAGTCGCGGAAGGCGCCCTCGGTAAACTTCATGATGTTGCCCTTGTGGATCAGCGTCACGCTGTCCTTGCCGCGCCGCAGGGCGTACTCGATGGCCTTGCGCACCAGGCGCTTCGTCTTGCGCTCCGAGATCGGCTTGATGCCCACCCCCACGCTGCCGTAATCCTGCGCCTCCACCGCGCTCATCCCCATCTCGCCCACCAGAAAATCAATCACCTTGCGCGCCTCCGGCGTGCCCGCGCTGCCACTCCACGCCCGCGTACACATCCTCCGTCGCCTCGCGGAAGAGGATCATGTTCATCTTTTCCGGGTTCGTCACCGGGCTGGGCAGGCCGGGGATGTAGTGCACCGGGCGCACGTTCGCGTACAAATCCAGCCGCTGGCGGATCGCCACGTTCAGCGAGCGGATCCCCCGCCCACCGGCGTGCTCAGCGGCCCCTTGATGCCCACCGCATAGTGCGTGAAGGCGTCCAGCGTCTCCTGCGGCAGGTATTCCCCAAAGGCCTCCAGCGCGCGGTCCCCCGCGAAGACCTCCACCCACTCGATCTTGCGCTCGCCGCCGTACGCCTTTTCCACGGCCGCGTCCAGCACCCGCAGCGTCACCGGCGTCACATCCACGCCGATGCCATCGCCGAGGATGTACGGGATCACCGGGTGCGCCGGCACCTGCATCGTTCCCTCATCGTAGGTAATGCGCTCCCCCGACTCGGGCGGGGAAAAAGTAGTCCACTCCATCAAGCTTACTCCTTATTGGGTATAAAACAGGAAGGCTTGTCGGCTCGTGGGGCACGCGCCGCCTGCCGCGCGCGCCCCGCCACATGGGCAGAGCGTAACCGAGGAGCGGCGTTTCGGCAAGCCCTCACCGCAGCGACCGGTAGATGCCGAGGAAGGCATCCACCACCTCCGGGTCGAACTGGCGGGCGCGCTGCTGCTTGATCTCCTCGCACGCCTCGTCCAGCGTCCAGGCGCGCTTGTAGGGGCGCTCGTTCGTCAGCGCGTCCAGCACATCGGCCAGCGCCACGATCCGCCCCCCGATGGGGATCGCCTGCCCCGCCAGCCCCTGCGGGTAGCCGCCCCCGTCCCAGCGCTCGTGGTGCGCCAGCGCAATCTGCTCGGCCCGCTGCAGCAGATCAAAGGCGCTGCCCGACAAAATCTGCGCGCCGATCACCGTGTGGCTCTTGATCTGCTCGAACTCTTCCGCTGTCAGCTTGCCCGGCTTCAGTAGGATCGAGTCCGAGATGCCGATCTTTCCCACATCGTGCAGTTGGGCCGCATGGTGCAGCAGCGCCACCTCCGGCTCCGGCAGGCCGAGCGCCTGCGCGATTTGCGCCGACAGCTGCCCCACCCGCTGCGTGTGCTGGCCGGTGTCATAATCGCGGTACTCCGCCGCGCGCGCCAGCCGCCGCAAAATTTCCAGCCGCGCCTGCTCCAGATCGTGGGTGCGCTCGGCCACCCGCGCCTCCAGCGTCTGGTTGTACTCCTGCAGGCGGCGGTGCAGAAAGCGGGTTTCCAGCAGGTTGCGGATGCGCAGCAGCACCTCGACCCGCTCCAGCGGCTTGGTCAAAAAGTCGCTGGCCCCCATGGACAGCGCCTTTTGCCGCGTGTTGAGGGTGGCATCCGCGGTCAGCACGAGGATCGGCAGATAGTTGTCGGGGGGAATCATCGCCCGCACCTGCTCCAGCAGCTCAAAACCGGACAGGTGGGGCATGTGCAGGTCGAGCAGCAGCAGGTCCGGCGGCTGCTGGAGAAAGAGGGGGATCGCCTGCCGTGCGTCGGTCGTGCTGGCGAGGTTGCGGTACCCCTCGCGGCCCAGCAGCCGTTCTAGCAGGCGGATGTTCGCCGCCTCATCGTCTACGATCAGGATCGTAGCGTCAAGCTGGTCTGTATTCACGAGACACGCCCATTCCGTACGGGGTGGTGTGACGCAGCACCATCAGCGCATCAAGGTCATGGCATTCGCAAGGGGTAGGGTACCATGCACCAGGCCACGGGCCCGCCGGTGCTGCGCCTCATTTTACAAGGTGTCGATAAGGGAAAGGAAAGCTCGGACATCGAGCGGCTTGGTCAAAAATCCGCTAGCCCCCTCGTCCAGGATCCGCTCGATGTGCGAGGGGATGGCGTCGGCGCTGACGATCACCACAGGAATATGTTGGGTGCTCTCCTCCTCCTGCAGATGGCGCAGAAGGGTTTGGCCGGGCATGTCGGGCAGGTGGAGGTCGAGCAGGATCAGGTCCGGTTTTTGTGCTTTGGCAACTTCCAGGCCAAGGCTTCCCTGCATGGCCGAGAGGAGCCGGATGGCGGGGCGGCGCGCCAGGATGCTTTCCACCAGGCGCAGGTTCGACAGGTTGTCCTCGATGTAGAGCACCGTGCGCGCGGCCCGCGCGCGCCCCGCCGCCTCCTCTACGGCGTCCTCGCTAAAGTCGGGGTGCAGCGTCGCCTCGTGGGCGAGCGGCAGGCAGACCCTGAAGGTGCTGCCCGTGCCCACCGTGCTTTCCACCCGCAGCGCCCCGCCCATCGCCTCCACCAGCCGCTGCGACAGCACCAGCCCCAGCCCCGTCCCTTCGATGCCCGCGCGGTCGGCGTCGAGCCGCTCGAAGGGGGTGAAGAGGCGGCCAAGCTGCTCGGGCGCGATGCCCTCGCCCGTGTCCTGCACGTTCAGGCAGACCACCCTGCCCTCCGCCGACAGCGTGGCGCTCAGGCGGACGGTGCCCCCCTCGCGGTTAAACTTCACGGCGTTCGACAGCAGGTTGAGCAGCACCTGCTTCAGTCGCTGCCGGTCCGCCATGACATAATAATTGCTTCTTTCCAGCGCGCCGCGCTCCAGCCGGATGTCGCGCCGCTTCATGGCCAGCCCCAGCAGGTCCAGCGACTCGCTCAGTGCATCGTTGAGCGAGACGGGCTCCAGCGAGAAGGGGAGGCGGTCCGCCTCGATGCGCGCGATGTCCAGCACCTCGTTGATCAACCCCAGCAGGTGGCGCCCCGATTTCATGATCAGCCCTATGCTTTCCTGCTCGTCCGGGTCGGTCAGGTCCATTTCCAGCAGCTGCCCGAAGCCGAGGATCGCGTTCAGCGGGGTGCGCAGCTCGTGGCTCATGCGAGAAAGGAAATCGCTCTTGGCGCGGTTGGCCTGCTCCGCCTCCTCCTTGGCGCGCTCAAGCTCCGCCTGCACCTGCTTGCGCTCGGTGATGTCCTCCACCACCTTCACCATGTAATCCGGCGTGCCGTCGTCATCGCGCACCAGCGAGACGGTCAAATTCACCCAGATCAGCTCGCCATTCTTGCGCACGTAGCGCTTCTCGATGGTGTAGATGTCACGCTGCCCGGCCATCAGCTGCCTGACCTTTTGAACATCGGCGTGCAAATCCTCGTGAAAGGTGATCTGCTGGAAGGTGCGCTCCAGCAGCTCCGCCTCGCTGTAGCCCACGATCTCGGTCAGCCGATGGTTCACGCGCAGCCAGCGCCCCGCAAAATCCACGTGGCCGATGCCCACCGCCGCCTGCTCGAAGGTGGCGCGGAAGCGCCCCTCGCTTTCGCGCAGCGCCCGTTCCGCGCGGCGCCGCTCGGTGATGTCGCGCACGATGTCCTGGCGCGCCGGCTCCCCCTGATAGGCGATCGAGGTGGAGAGCACCTCGATGTCGCGCGGCTCGCCGTCGCGGCGGTAAATCGTTCCTTCCACCAGCTTGCCGCTGTTTTCCCCGTGCTCGAGCAGGTTTTTCCACACCCGCTCCAGCGCGTCGGGGCGGAAAAAGTTAGCGATGGGTCGCCCCACCACTTCCTCCGGCGAGCTGGCCCCCACGAAGGCCACCCCCGCCTGATTGATATAAACCACCTGCCCCTGGCGGTGCACCACTATCGTTTCCGGCGAAAGCTCCACCAGCGTGCGGTAGCGCTCCTCGCTCTCGCTCATGGCCGCCTCCGCCTGGCGGCGCTCCGTCACGTCGGTCTGCACCCCAATATAGTGCGTCAGCACCCCCGCCTCGTTGTGCAGCGGGGTCAGCGACAGGCGGTTCCAGAAGGGCCGGCCGTCCTTGCGGTAGTTCAGCAGTTCAAGGGTGAGCGGCTGCCCCCCCCGCAGCGCCGCGCGGATGGCCGCCACCGCCGCCGGGTCCGTGTCTGGCCCCTGAAGGAAGCGGCAGTTGTACCCCAGCACCTCCTCGCGAGCGTAGCCGGTCAGCTCCTCGAAGCCGGAATTGACGTAGATCAGCGGCTCGTCCGGCTCCAGCATGGAGCTGATGCAGATGCCCTCCGCCGTGACGCTGATGGCCCGCTCCAGCAGGAAAAGCTGCTCCGCCGCCGCCCTGCGCTCGCTCACATCGTTGGCGATGCCGATGGTGCCCGCCAGTTCGCCATCCGCGCTCCGCATCGGCGAGAAGGTCATTTCCAGCGTGCGCCCCGCCACCTTCAGCTCCAGCGAGAAGGCCTCGCCCGTCAGGGCGCGCTCCACGCTTTGCAGCAGGGCGGGCTGCGTTTGCAGCACCTCCTGCACCGGGCGCCCCACGCCATACCCCGGCTGGATGCCCAGCGCCGCCACCCCCTTGCCCTGCAGGAAGGTGAGCGTGCCCCGCGCATCCACCGCGAAGAGCACCACTGGCACGTTGGTGACCACCGAGCGCAGCAGGGCCTCGTTTTCGCGCACGGCTTCGTCGGCGCGCCGGCGGTCGGTGACGTTGCGCTGGATCGAAACCCAGTGGGTGAACCAGCCCGCCGCGTTGGCCACCGGCACAATGTCAAACTCGACCCAGAACTCGCTGCCATCCTTGTGATAGTTGACCAGCTCGACCTTGACCGGGCGCCAGCGCGACAGGGCGCGGCGGATGCGGTCGAGCATCGCGCGGTCGCTCTTCGGCCCCTGCAGCAGGCGGGGCGTCTTGCCGATCACCTCCTCGGCGGTGTAGCCTGTCATCCGCGTGAAGGCATCGTTGACATAAATGATGCGCGGCCCCGGCAAATCAATAGGCTCCGCCTCGGTGATGAGGATGGCATCGTTGGCGTGCACCACCGCCGATTCCAGCAGGTGCAGCCGCGCCTGCGCCTGCTTCAGCAGGGTGAGGTCGGTGACGGTGGTGACCAGGTGCTGCTCGCCGGAGGCCAGTTTTAGCGGGCTCGCCGTGACGTACACATCCAGCAGGTTCCCATCCTTGCGCAGCATGCTCCACTCGCCGGTGATGGCCGGCTCGCCCTGCAAAAATGCCCCGAACTGCCGCTGCGCCTCCGCCAGCGCTTCCGGCGCGATCACCGTGCTGAAGGACTTGCCGATCAGCTCGCCCTCGCCATAGCCGAGCAGCCTGGCATAGGCCTGGTTCGCGTCAACGAGGTGGCCCTGCTGGTCCACCACGCTGATGCCCACCGTGGTCGAATTGTAGATGGCGCTCAGCCGCGCCTCGCTCGCCCGCTGCGCCGCCACCGCCCGCCGCTCCTCCGTCAGGGCGCGGCGCAGCTCGATCTCGTTGGCCACCAGCGCCGCCAGCCCCTCCAGCATCCCCACCTGCTCCTCGGTCAGGGGGGGGCGCGGCTCCGTGTCCAGCAGGCAGACGGTGCCGAGCTTCGCCCCATCGCCCATCTGGATGGGCGCGCCCGCATAAAAGCGGACATGGAGCGGGCCCGTCACCAGATCGTTGTTCTGAAAGCGCGCGTCCTCCAGCGCGTTCGGCACTATCAACACCTCGTCGTCGAGGATGGCGTAGGCGCAGAAGGAAAGATCGCGGCTCGTCTCGCGCAGGTCCAGCCCATAACAGGCCTTGAACCACTGGCGATCCGCATCCACCAGCGACACCAGCACGATGGGCACATCGAACAGCCGCGCGGCCAGATAGGTGATCCGGTCAAAGGTTTCTTCGGGATCCGTGTCCAAAATATCGTATCGGTACAGCGTCTCAAGTCGCTCGGCTTCATCGGGGGGCAGGGGGGCAGGCATGGAAGGCTCCAACGAAGAAATTCGAAATTCGAATTTGGGATTTGGGGTCAAGTGGGATGGCCACACGCAGGCCGCCTAATCATAGCAAAACGACCCCAATTTCCAAGCGCACGAACGCCCCGCGACGGGCAAAACAAGCGACACCCTTTCGCCTAGAAATTGAACGCTTCCCTCCCCATCAGACCCACCAATTCCAAAAAAAGCCCATTCGCCCATCCCCCACACCTCCCCTATACTGTGGCAAAATAGCAGCGCCCCTCAAGCGAGCCATAGCCCACACGACGCCGCGCGGGCAAGGTGACTAACACGCAGCCTACAAATGGGGGTTTAGAATAGGAAAAATTGTCCTGCAAACCCACGGCCCTGATCTCACTCATGGAGGGCTACGAAGGGGAAATAGGTGACATAGCCATTCCACTATCTGCTCCTTCCACGAGCCGGCAACCAAAAAGCGCCCCGATTGCGGGGCGCTTTGGTGGGGTGGCGGCGCGGGTGGCTATCCCTCGTTTGCTTCTTCCTCAAGCGCGGTGTCGGCGGCCTCGCGGGAGCCCTCGGCCTGGCTGGGGGTTTGCGGGGTGGGGGCACTGGACTGCTGGCCACCCTCGTTGCCCTCGGCCTGGCTGGGGGTCGGGGGGCGCAGGGTGTCGTCGGACTGTTGCTCTGCCATGGTGTGCTCCTTTGCATCGGGTGGAACGGGGGTACGGGGGCGCGGCGGCTGCCACGCCTTGCTGTGGCTCCTTAAAGCAGAGTTGGTGCCGTCACCGCCCCCTGCCTCAGCCGGCCTCCTGCTTCACAAAGGCGGCGGAGTCGTAGTAGGTGCGAAAGGCGCGAATCTGCTCCCCTTCCCACTCCAGCACGCTGACGCCACGATACTCGATGGGGCTGCCCTTCCGCCAGGGTGCCGGTGGAAGCTCCATTCCAGGACACTGCTGTTGTCCCCCTCGATGGTGTGGGTGAAGGTGGAGCGAATCTGATCGAACACGGACAGATAGCGATCCCAAAAGCGGCGCGCCCCCGCCTGCCCCTGCTCCGGCTCCTGGTGCGTCAGGTTGCGAAGCTCGGCGCTGTCGCTGAACAGCGCTGCCATCTTTGAGGTGTCCCCGGATTGCTCCATGTCCTGCAAGGTTTGAGTGAAGGTCTCGGTCCGTTGGCTTGCCATGCGATCTTCCTTGTTTGTGGGATGGGATGGAAAAGGGTGTTGAAGTGGCCTAACTGATTATTGACAGGAGCGGCCCCCCTGGCTGTGGCGTGCCTCACTGCTGGAGGTCGCCGAGCAGGACGCGCACCTCGTCGTCGGTGGTCTGGCGGAAATCGTCGTACCAGAGCCCGACCGAGCGGAAGGGCTGCGGCATCAGGGCGCAGATGACTTCATCTGCCTCGCGGCTCAGGCTGGCGCATGTCTCGCGCGCGCCGACGGGCACCGCGACGACGAGCGTGGCGGGGCGATGCTGGCGCACGCCGGCGATGGCGGCGCGCATGGTGGCGCCGGTGGCCAGCCCATCGTCCACCAGGATGACGCGGCGCCCCTGCAGGGCGAGCGGCGCCCGCTCGCCCCTTAGAAACGCTCGCGCCGCGCCAGTTCCTCGCGCTCGGCCTGGGTGACCTGCTCCACGATGGCGGGCGCGAGCGCCTGCGAGCGGATCACCTCCTCGTTCAGCACGCGCACGCCGCCGCTCGCGATGGCCCCCAGGGCCAGCTCCTCGTGGCCGGGCACGCCCAGCTTGCGGACCAGGAAGAGGTCGAGCGGGGCCTGGAGCGCCTGCGCCACCTCCCACGCGACGGGCACGCCGCCGCGCGGCAGGGCGAGGACGATCAGCCCCGGCGCGCCCGCGTGCGCGGCAAGCCTGCCCGCGAGGACGCGCCCCGCGTGCCGCCGATCCTGAAAGCGCCTGGCCATCCGCCCCTCCCTGGCTGCCCTACCCCCCTTTCCGCTTCCACCTGCCCGACTCTTCCTCTTTCTCGTAATCGCGCTTTACCGCAGCCCACGCCACGCGGTGCGCCGTCTCTTCCCGCGAGGCATCGTCGCGGCGCTCCTCCGGCTCGTCATATTGCTCCCAGGCACTGTTGTAGGCAGCCTGATAAATTTCCTGGGCGTGGTTGGGCAGACTGTCCCGAACGCTGTCGGGGAGCTCGCTGATCTTGTCGTAGGGCATCGCTTCCTCCTTTGACGTTGTTGGCGGGGTGGGCCCCTTGCTTGTCGGTTGTGGGTGCAGCAACCTGCATGCCGCCGCCTCGGGGAGCAGAGGGTTATTCCTACCCATTTGTGCGCTGGCGCAGGGGCAACCCCCTCTCGAGTGGTATAGCCTGGCCAAGCGTAATGGACCTATGTTGCCACTCTACCAAGCTGAAAAGAGGAATCGCCCTCATGGTTGCCCCCCACAGTACCCCTCCTTTATACTTAACCCCCCTCTGTTTCGGCACTTTTTAGGGGGTGCGGGGAGCATCCCCCACGCCGCGGGTCGTCGCAACCATTTCCTCCCCTCCCGCCACGCCGCCGGCGGGGAGCCCTGGGAGCGCGGGCCTCCGGCCCGCCCGTCCCATCATCGAAAAAGAGAAGCCCCATGAATCGCCCCGCCCATCACGACCCCAGCCCCACCCCCTACACCCCCACCCCACAAGGGCTGGTACTCGCGTGGCTTCCTCCCACATTTCGATGCGGGCGAGGCGATCCAGAGCGTCACCTTCCGCCTGCGATGCGTTGCCCGCCGAGGTGCTGCTTGCCTGGAAGGAGGAACTGCGCCAGAGCCCCACACAGGAGGTGGTGCTGCGGCGGCGTATCGAGCAGTACGTGGACGCGGGCCACGGTGCGTGCCACCTGCGGGACCCGCGAATCGCGCGCTTGGTCCAGGAGGCGCTCCTGCACTTTGATGCGCAGCGCTATCGCCTGCTCGCCTGGGTAGTGATGCCGAACCATGTACATGGGCTGCTGGAGACGTGGGAGGGGTTCCCGCTCCATGCCATCGTGCGGTTGTGGAAGAGCTTCACGGCACGGGAGGCCACCACTTTGCTGAATCGGCGGGGTGCGTTTTGGCAGGTGGATTATTTCGACCGCTATAGTCGGAACGAGGCGCATTGGCAGCGGGTCGTTGCGTACATTCACGAGAATCCGGTGAAGGCGGGGTTGGTGGGGCGGGCGGAGGAGTGGGTGTGGGGTAGTGCGTATGGGGCGCGGTGAGGGGCGGGCCGGAGGCCCGCGCTCCCAGGGGCGGGGTTGGGGAATACCAGTTTTCGTGGACGGCACGCGGTGCTGGGGGCGCGGTTGGGGGCAGGGGGGCCATGGCGCAGGGCGGGGGCCCCCTGCCTCCCGCTCCAAACCCACGCCTGTCCCCCACCCCTCTGTTCTCTGATGCCTCTACTCTCTGAAACCCTGAGCTTCTTGCCTCGCGGGGTGCGGCCCCCCCCCGCGAAGCGTGCCGCTGCAAACATTTCCT
>CAVRLZ010000037.1:0-102125 GCA_963721895.1 uncultured Chloroflexia bacterium
GCCGTCATCTTGCAGCCGCTCCAGTGCCTCGATCAGGGCATCCCTTTGACCCTGCCACGTGTTGTCGCTCCGCTGTCGGAGCGAACCTATCTGCTCGGTCAGCGCTTTCGGCAGGTGGCTGCGCGTTTCTCGATCCAGCGAGCGCAGCAGGTGGCCAAGCATCGTCGCCGTCGCCTCGTCATTCGCCTCGTCCCCACCGCCGATGATACCGGGGCTGCTCAATGACAAATCGGAATACACCAGCAGCAAACGATGGCCCGCTCGATCAAAAAGCGACGCAAAGCGGCGGCGGGCGCCATCGGGGTGGGCCAGAAAACGGAGTAGCGAGCTCTTTCCCAGCCGCCGGACCCCCGTGATGGCGCAGCATTGGGGGTGCTCGTGGAGGATGCGCTCCAGCAGCCAGTGTAGCACCTGCTACCGCCCAAAAAACGCCTCCGGTCGTTGGATGGGCAGGCGATTCAGGTAAGGGTTTGGGGGGAGCATGGCACCTCAGGATGGTCTTGGAAGGGTGAAGGGTTTGCTCTATCCATGCTGGAATGGATAGTTGGTAGCAAACCAGTGGCGGAAGAGCTCTACGCGTACATGGTAACGCATGGAGCCATCAGGCTGCTGAGCCGCGCACGCCTTCTCGGCCAGACCATCTGGCCGACGTCGATTATCTCGTCTGCCGCACCGAGTGCGCCCTCCTCCAGCCGAGCAGCGCCTGCGGCGCGACCGGGGCGTGGGGCGAGGCGGCAGGGGGTGCACAGAGCGCCTGCCACGCTTGCTGGTGGAGGGTTTTGCCGCGATCCCACAGGTGCATGAACTCCGAGCCGTTCAGGTGGGTGTGGCGCTCGACCAGCTCGTCGGTGTCCGGGCCATAGACGGTGCGGCGCTGCTCGTGGTTCGAGCTGGGAGATCAGGTTCGCGCCCAGGATTTGAAGGTAGTCGGGCTGGCAAGCGGTGACGCGGAGGAGCGCGGCCATCGCCTCGGGCTCAAAATAGAGCTGCCCGCACGCAGCGGCTCCTGGATCAGGCGCTGGGCCGCCTCGCCATCCAGGGGTGCAGGCGCACCTCCTGCGTGACGGTGAACAGCTCCAGCACCCCCTCGCCTCCCAGCATCTCGGCGATGTCATCGCTGGTGCAGAGCAAGAGCGTGAGGAGCGGGTTGTGCTGCATGACGGAGCGCAGCATCGAGAATATCTGCGGGTCGAGGCGCCCCGCGCGCACCGACTCCACTAGCGTACCAAACTCGTCCAGCACGAGCAGGACGCGCTTGTTGGCGTAGCGATGCGCGTCTGTGAGAAAGCCGGAAGAAAATCCAGAAAGGTTTCCAGCGGCTGGGCTGCAAAGTCGGCTGGGGAGGGCAATTCTAGGGAGCGCCCACCATCCAGGGAGCGGCGCAAGCGGCTGGCGATCATCCGCAGCACGTCGGGCGCGCCGCTCTGCGTTACGCTTTGAAGGTCTACAAAGGCGTAGCGATAGTGCGCCCGCAGCGAGGGCAGATGGGGCAAGTGCTGCAAAAGCGAGGTCTTGCCGATGCGGCGCGGCCCCTGCACTAGAAGGCTGGGCGGACGCTCGCCGCCCAAAAAGCTCTCGATCTGCCTCAGTTCCTGGCCGCGCCCCCAAAATACGCCCTCCCCGGCGACCGGCCGGCCAGGGGAAAAGGGCGAGAGGAGAGGCTGGTCGGGGGTGAGGAGAAGGGCCCAGTTCCACCAGAGCGGTGTCCACCTCTTTTCCATTCACCAGCACGCCGCTCACGCCGGACAGCCCACGCATCGTATTGATCAGGTAATCCAACTCCAGCTTGTTGGCCACCTCCAACGCAAAGCGCACCTCGTCCATCTCTTGCTTCGCTCGCCTTCCAGGTGGACGATGTCCACATTCGCGCGGAGCTGGAGCCGCGGTCAGGTCGTGGATCAGCCCCCGGCGGTGCGGGCGCGCAGCTTGAAGGTCCACCCGCTCCGCGACGCCGCCTCGCCTTCCACGCAGCCCGGCACGCGCGTCGCGTCCACCAGGGCGGGTGGCGCATGGAACTCGATGCCCCGCTCGGTGTGGTAGCCCACGATGGCGGTGCCTGCCGGGCGCGCAGCACTCGGTGGGCACCATCATCTCGGGGTTCCAGTGGGGAAAGCGCGCCCGCCGCCTCGCCTGGCTCAACCGCCAGGTGGCGCACCGGCGCGCGCGGCGCCGCAAGGGGCTCCAGCAGGCGGGCAGCAATCTCCTCCGCGCGAAAGTGACCATGGGCCACGCTGGCAAGCAACTCATCGGGCGTGCTTCCCATCTCGCTGGCCAACACCTGAAGGCGTGCCTCCAGGTTGTCTAGCTTTTGCCCGTGCCGCGCCAGCATCTTGTCCACCTGCTGCCGCCCCTTTTGCGCCGGACGCTGGCGCAACTGCGCCTGGACACGCTCCCGCGCCCTATCGGTGCGTACCCACTCCAGCCAGGTAGGCTCCGGCCACTCGCGCCCCAGGTCCTTGCGGATTTCCACCACATCGCCCGAGTGCAGTTCGGTGTCCAGCGGCACGCGCGCCCCGTTGACGAAGGCTGCGCCGGTCTGCCGCCCCACATCTGAATGGATGTTGTAGGCAAAATCGAGCACCGTGGCGCCCACCGGCAACTCCCTCACATCGCCACGTGGCGTGAGCAGGAGCAACTGGTCGTGGGAGGTGTTGCGCAGGGAGCCGATGAGCGAGTCCAACGCGCGCACGTTCCATGCGCTGCCAGCTGGGCGGCGCACGGTGGCTGCCCAGACACTCATAGGCCTCTTGGAGGAGGATTCCCTGGATGGAAAGATCGCGGAGCCTGGGGGTACGCAGGACCAGGCGATGCGGCTCGTTGTGGACGATGATATCGCTGTGCAGGGCTGCATAGCCGTTCGCCTTGGGCTGCGCCAGGTAATCGCGGAAGGTGGCCACGACGGGTGCCCCGCAGCCGTGCACGACCCCCAGGGCGACGTAGCTCTGCTCCACCTGCGCCACCAGCACCTCTGTCACAAACAGGTGGCGCGCATCCAACTGGCTCAGGTCGTGCGGGTTGAGCGCGCACGCGCGCAGATGCTGTCGGTGGATCGAGGCCACGTGTCGTTGCCGGACTACCACCTCGAAGCCGGTCAGCCCATGCCCCTCCAACGCTTCCGCCAGCGACGCACGCCACGCAGCAATGCGATCGGCGCGGCCCTGCCACTCCTGCTCCCGCCATCGCTCGATGCGCGCGAACAGTTCCGGCTCCCGCCAGCGAAGGAGGTGCTCCTCCATCTCCATGCGCACCCCCCACATACCCAGCCGCTCCAGGAGTGGCAGGTACACCTCGACACTGCTCAGCAGGAACAAGCGCCGTTGCTCACTGGTGAAGGCATCCAGATGGCGCAAATTCGCCAGTCGGTTGGCGCAGCGAACCAGCACGGCACGCACGTCCTGGATCATCAGGTCAAGAATCTTTTGCAGGCGGCCGTTGTCGCGCACGTAGCTGGCGATGGGGTCTTGCAGGGCAACCAGCTCCATCTGCTGAAGCAACGCGGTTAGCTCCTCGTGCTCAATCCGTCGAGCGAGCACCCCCAGCGATGCCACGTGACCATGACGGACCCCATCGTGGAGCAGCCCGCCCAGCACGAGGAGCGGCTCGACCCCCCACGACACCAGTACCTCCGCTACGTCAAGAACGTGCGATAGGTAGGAGCGCCCGTTGTTGCGGTACTGCCCCGCATGGGCGGCCGTCGCCGTCTCAACGATGCGTGGCCACACCTCAGCGAGTGCGGGGTCTTGCTCCAGAACATAATGCTTGATTTCCGACCAGCGTGCGGCGTCGTTCATGGCAGGATAGCGGGGGTGGAAGTGCGCAATCAACAGGAATAAAACAATAGTACAACATCTAGAATGCTATGGAAAGTGCGGGTGCATGCCTCTATTTTCCCTGGGGCTGTTATTACTGTACGATTGGCGTCATGCAGCCCTGGGCCGCGCCCTGTCAGACAGCCCACTCGCTTTCAAAGGCGAAAGGAGAGAGCTATGTTGTTACGCTACTTTTATAATGCCAAGCTTGCCCATGCCTCCTACCTCGTTGGTTGCCAGGCGACGGGCGAGGCCATCGTGGTGGACCCTGCCCGTGACATTGCGCCCTACCTGGCCGAAGCACGAGCGCAGGGACTGCGATTGGTGGCGGCGGCGGAAACACACATCCACGCCGATTTTGTTTCGGGCGCACGTGAACTGGCTGAGCGCACCGGCGCCACGCTCTTTCTTTCTGGCGAGGGCGGTGCAGGGTGGGAGTATGGCTATGCGGCGAGCTACCCCCATCGCCTGCTGCGCGATGGAGACGCCTTCAAGGTAGGCAACCTGGTGTTCGAGACGATGCACACCCCCGGCCACACGCCGGAGCATCTCTCCTTCCTGCTGACGGATACGCGCGGGGCGGACCAGCCGATGGGCCTCTTTTCCGGCGACTTTGTCTTTGTCGGATCGGTGGGGCGCCCCGACCTGCTGGAAAGTGCGGCAGGGCTTCAGGGCACTGCCGCGGCCCTGGCCCACCAGATGTTTCACTCGATTCAGCGCTTCAAACAGCTCCCCGACTTTTTGCAGGTGTGGCCGGGGCATGGGGCGGGCAGTGCCTGCGGCAAGGGGCTCGGGGCGGTGCCGTCCAGCACGGTGGGCTACGAGCGGCGCTTCAACTGGGCGCTCCAGATGGAGGAGGAGGCCGACTTCGTGAGCGAGTTGCTGGCGGGGCAGCCGGAGCCACCCATCTACTTCAGTGTCATGAAGCGTGTGAACCGCGACGGCCCCGCCCTGCTCGGTTCCCCTCTCCCCCTGCCCCGCCTCCCCGACGAGCGGATCGTCGGCCTGCTAGAGGCGCGCGTTCCGGTGGTGGACACGCGCCCGGCGAGCGACTTTGCTGCCGCGGCACCTTCCTGGCACCCTCAACCTGCCATTCAATAGCTCGTTCGTCACCTGGGCAGGCTGGCTGCTTCGCTACGATGAGCCCTTCTATCTGATAGCCGACCCGGAGCACGTGGAGGCCGTCCAACGCGACCTGCTCGCCATCGGCTTGGACCAGGCGGAGGGCTACTTTGCGCCCACGGTCCTCGACGAGTGGCTCGCGGGCGGCAGGGCCTTGCAAGATTATCGAACCGCCACCCCCGAGCAACTAGCCGAGGCGGTCCTGGCTGGGGAGGTGACGCTTCTCGACGTGCGCGCCCGCTCTGAGTGGGACGAGGGGCACCTGCCCAACGCCACCCACACGATGCTCGGCTTCTTGCCCCGCCGGATCAGTGAGATTCCCGCCGACAAACCCATAGTGGTCCAGTGTCGCTCTGGCGCGCGCTCCGCCATCGCTGCCAGCGTGCTGCAGGCGAGCGGCCTGACCAACGTCATCAATCTTTCAGGCGGCCTCCAGGCCTGGCAACGCGCCGACCTGCCAACGGTGAGTGCATGAACTACGGTTTTCTGATTGATCATCGCAAGTGCATAGGTTGCCACGCGTGCAGCACGGCGTGCAAATCAGAAAATGAGGTGCCGCTGGGGGTGTACCGGACCTGGGTCAAGTATGTGGAGAAGGGAAGCTTTCCCGACACGCGCCGATTTTTCCAGGTGACGCGCTGCAACCACTGTGCGAACCCGCCCTGCGTGCGCATCTGCCCCGTGACGGCGATGTACCAGCGTGCCGACGGCATCGTGGAGTTCGACCCAAAGGTGTGCATAGGCTGCAAGGCGTGCATGCAGGCGTGCCCCTACGACGCGATCTACATAGACCCCGATAGCGGAACCGCCGCCAAGTGCCACTTTTGTTCCCATCGCACCGACATCGGCCTGCAACCCGCCTGCGTCGTGGTCTGCCCGGAGGAGGCGATCATAGCGGGCGACCTGGACAATCCGGCAAGCCAGATCAGCCGCCTCATCGCGCGCGAGCCGGTGAGCGTGCGCAAGCCGGAGCAGGGCACCCTGCCCAAGCTTTTTTATATTGATGCGGACGAGGTGACGCTGACGCCTACTGCTTCCCACGCGGTGGGCAACTTCATGTGGGCCGACGTGATCTCCGAGCAGGCGGTGCGAGGCGATGGGGCGGGGCGGTTGCCTGCGGCGGCGACGCGCATGGCGCACTCGGGCGCCCCCATCCGCGAACCCGCCCAGCAGGGGCTCGGGCGCGGGGGCGGCCCGATTGAGTTGGGCGGGCGCGTGGCGGAGCACATGGTGCAGACCGCCTACAACGCCCAGCACAAGGTGCCCTGGCACTGGCAGGTGCCTGCCTATCTGGTAACCAAAGGGATAGGAAGCGGCGTCTTCATGCTGCTTGCGCTGCTCTTCGGGTTGGAGCTTGTGCCCTTCAGCCGATCCGTCGCCCTGTTGGGAAGCTTTGTGTCCCTGCTCTTCATCGGCCTCACGACGCTCCTGCTGGTGATGGACCTGGAGCGCCCGGAGCGCTTCCTCACCATCCTGACACGCCCGCAGTGGAAATCATGGCTCACGCGCGGTGCCTTCCTGCTGATCGGCTTCACCGTGGTGGCGGGGGCATGGTTCCTGACGGAGGGGAGCGTTGCGTTGGGGGTGCTGGCGCCCTCACGTGCCGAGGTTCTGCGCCCTGGCTTCCTGCTGGTCGGCTTTGTGCTGGCCGTGGGCGCGGCCATTTATACAGCCTTCCTCTTTGCTCAGGCAGAGGGGCGAGATTTGTGGCAGAGCCCCCTGCTTCCCCCGCATCTGGTAGTCCAGGCAGGCATGGTGGGGGCGGGGACGCTGCTGTTGCTCGCCCCCCTCGTGACGATGCCGGAGCGCATGGTAGCGGCGCTGGCGTGGACATTCGGCGCGGCCCTGGTGGTGGATCTATTCATGACTCTGGCAGGCGAGTTTGCCATGCCGCACGCCTCGGAGGTTGCTGCCCGCGCGGCGCACGAGATCAAGCATGGCAAGTACGCCGACTGGTTCTGGGGAAGCGTGGCGCTGGGCCATGTGCTGCCCCTCGCGCTCCTGCTGCTGGGCATGGTGGGGCGGCGGCGTGTCACTTCTCGGCGCGGGGTTGGCAGCCGTGGCCTCTATCATCGGGTTGTTCCTCTTCGAATACGCCTTCGTGATGGCGCCGCAGGAGGTACCAAACTCATGACTGTCGCACCAGCACGAGAAGGCTGGATGGACGGCGGCGCGCTCCCTGCTATGATGGGGGCGGAGCCCTTTGTGTTCAGGATCGCATGCTGGATAGAACAGGGGCCCCTTGAGGCGTGTCCAGAGACAACACAATGGAACTTATGTAAGTGAACGAGAACCCTACACAACACGGAGCGGGTCATGACTCGCTTGCCAATCCAACAGGCGCTACCCTTGCTGCCCTGGCCCTGGGCGCGCTCGGCGTGGTCTATGGCGACATCGGCACCAGCCCCCTGTATGCCTTCCGCGAGTCGTTCCATGACGAGTACGGCCTTGCCGTCACGCCCGAAAACGTCCTGGGCATCTTGTCGCTCGATCGTGTGGGCGCTGATCCTGATCATCTCGATCAAATACCTGGTCTTCGTGCTGCGCGCCGACAACCGTGGCGAGGGCGGCATCCTGGCGCTCACCGCGCTGGTGACGCCCATGCGACGGGTAGAGCGGAAAACCAGCCGCTGGTTGATCATCTCGCTGGGCCTCTTCGGGACGGCCCTGCTGTATGGCGACGGCATGATTACCCCTGCCATCTCTGTTTTGTCGGCAGTGGAGGGGCTGGAGGTCGCCACCCCATTTTTCCGTCCCTATATCCTGCCCATCACGGTAGTCATTCTGATGGGGCTCTTCCTCTTCCAAAGTCGGGGCACGGAAAGCGTCGGGCAAGGTGTTTGGTCCCACAACACTGATCTGGTTCATCACGCTTGCGCTGCTCGGGATTCGTTGGATTTTGCACCAGCCCGGGGTGCTCGCCGCCATCAACCCGATGTATGGGCTGGCCTTCTTTGCGCGTAATGGCTGGCACGGCTTTCTGGTGCTCGGCTCGGTCTTTCTGGTGGTGACGGGCGGCGAGGCGCTCTATGCCGACATGGGGCACTTCGGCAAGACGCCGATTCGCATCGCCTGGTTCGCGGTGGTGCTGCCCTGCCTACTACTGAATTACCTGGGTCAGGGGGCACTCCTGATGGAGCAGCCGGAAGCGGTGACCAATCCCTTTTACCGGATGGCACCAGAATGGGCGCTGTATCCGGTGGTGATTATCGCCACCGCTGCCACCGTCATCGCCTCGCAGGCGTTGATCACCGGCGCCTTCTCGCTTACCATGCAGGCAGTCCAACTCGGCTACCTGCCCCGCTTCGAGATCATTCACACCTCCCCGGAGGCACGGGGGCAGATCTACATCCCGGCTATCAACTGGATTTTGATGGTGACCTGCATCGCCCTGGTCTTCGCCTTTGGCTCTTCCAGCAATCTGGCGGCGGCCTACGGGGTGGGGGTCACGACCATGATGGTGATCACGAGCGTGCTGCTCTTCGTGGTCATTCGGGAGCGATGGAAATGGCCCATGCCGGTGGCCATTGCTTTTATTCGGTTTCTTCCTCGCGATAGACCTGGCCTTCTGGGGGGCCAACCTGGTCAAGATTCCGGATGGGGGCTGGTTCCCCCTGGTCGTCGGGCTGCTGATCTTCACGGTCATGACTACCTGGAAGCGCGGTCGCACGATCGTCCGGGAACGGCTGCGCAGCGGAACGATTCCCTTCGTCCAATTTGCCGAGCGCGTGAGTTCGGCCCCCGTGGCGCACGTGCCAGGGACCGCTGTCTTCATGCACAGCGACCCGACCGGGACCCCCCCTACCCTGCTGCGCAACTTGAAGTACAACAAGGTTCTCCACGAACAGGTGATCCTGCTGTCTGTGATCGTGGAGGAGGTGCCCCACGTGCCAGCCGCGGAGCGGGTGGAGTGCAGGGAATTGAACAACGGCTTTTTCCAGGTAGTGCTCCATTATGGCTTCATGGAGGATCCGAACGTACCGCGCGATCTGGCCCTGGCACAGATTGAGGGGATGACCTTTGATCCAAAGGAGACTATCTACTTCCTCGGGCGCGAGCAAGTGCTGCCAACGGCACACGCCAACATGCCGGTCTGGCGCGACAAACTTTTTGCCCTGATGAGCCGCAATGCGCGCAATGCCACCGACTTCTTCGGCCTGCCATACGATCAGGTGGTAGAGTTGGGCTCGCGCGTGGAGTTATAAAGGGGCGATTGGGCCCCGGACAGGACAGGCAAGAAATGATGGGACGATACACCCCAACAGGGGCTAGCCCGGGACGGGGCACGTGAACGATCTTCTGGCTCGCTTCCTTGACGCAGCCTCGCGGCTAGCGCAGCCGTCAGCCCCCGTGCCCGCGCCCGCAGGCGGCCCGGCCTGGCAAGATGTATCGGCGGGCGTGGCACCCCCCGTGGCGCTTTTCCGCGCCGACGAGCGCGCCGCGGCAGCCTCCCCCGCGCAGCAGGCTACCGATGACGAGCTAGCAGCGTATCCGCCCGTTGATCAGTGGAATGATTGGACGGAGTTCGATGCCAAGGCATGGCCGGAGCGCAAAGCCCGCCACTACACGTTGGTGCCGACCGTCTGCTTCAACTGCGAGAGCGCGTGCGGGCTGTTGGGCTATGTGGACAAAGAGACCCTGGAGGTGCAGAAGTTTGAGGGCAATCCGCTGCACCCCGGCAGCCGTGGGCGAAACTGTGCCAAGGGGCCAGCCACCAAGAACCAGGTGTATGACCCGGAGCGCATCCTGTACCCGCTCAAGCGGGCGGGGGCGCGGGGCGAGGGCAAGTGGAAGCGTATCACCTGGGACGAGGCGCTAGAGGAGATCGCCGCCCCCATGCGGCAGGCCATCCTGGAAGATCGCCGGAACCAGATCATGTACCATGTTGGGCGGCCCGGCCATGATGGGTATGCCGAGCGGGTGGTGCAGGCCTGGGGGGCGGACGGGCACAACTCGCACACCAACATCTGCTCCGCCTCGGCACGGCTGGGCTATATGCTGTGGGGTGGCTTCGACCGTCCCTCGCCCGACTATGCCAACGCGCGGGTGACCCTGCTGGTCAGCAGCCATCTGGAAACGGGGCACTATTTTAACCCGCACGCCCAGCGCATCATCGAGGGCAAGATGGCGGGCGGGAAGCTTATCACGCTCGATCCTCGCCTGAGCAATACCGCCTCCATGTCCGACCACTGGCTTCCCACATGGCCCGGCTCCGAGGCGGCGGTACTGCTCGCCATCGCGAACCTGCTCCTGCAGAGCGGTAGGTACGATCGCGCCTTTGTTCGCCGCTGGGTCAATTGGGAAGAAACGCTGGGTGCCATTGCCGATGGGCGGCTGCCGCTCGCCAACGAGGCGCTCCGCCGCGAGATCGAGCAGGGGCCCGTCGGCAAGGCTGATCCGTTCGACCTCTTCGAGCGGGCCCTCCAGGATTTGTATGCCCCTTTCACCCCGGAATTTGCCGAGCAGGAAAGCGGCGTGCCCGCCGCGCAGATCGTCGAGGTGGCACGCCTCGTCGCCGACTGCGATGGGCGGCTGGCGACGCACGTGTGGCGCGCCGCGGCCAGCGGCAATCTGGGGGGGTGGCAGGTGGCGCGGGCCCTCTTCTTCCTGAATGTGCTCACCGGCTCGGTGGGCACGCGCGGCGGCACGAGCGCCAACACCTGGAACAAGTTCGTCCCGCAGCCCTTTGACGTGCCCCCGCCCCCGAAGGAATGGAACGAGCTAACCTTCCCGAAAGAATGGCCCCTCTCGCACTACGAGATGAGCTTTCTGCTGCCGCACTTTCTGCTGGAGGGGCGCGGCAAGGTGGATGTGTACTTCACGCGCGTTTACAACCCGCTCTGGATCAATCCAGACGGCTTTATCTGGATGAAGGCCCTGCGCGATGAGAGCCTGATCCGCCATCACATCGCCCTGACCCCAACCTGGAACGAGACAGCCTGGTTTGCCGATTTTGTGCTACCGATGGGGCACGCCAGCGAGCGCCACGACCTGATGAGCCAGGAGACGCACGCGGGGCAGTGGATAGCCTTTCGCCAGCCGGTGCGCCGCGTGGCGATGGAGCGCCTGGGACAGCGTGTGCGCTTCACCTATGAGGCGAATCCGGGCGAGGTGTGGGAGGAGGATGAGTTTTGGGTCCAACTCTCCTGGCGCGTGGACCCGGATGGCTCGCTCGGCATCCGCAAGCACTTCGAGAGCCCCTACCGCCCCGGCGAGCCGGTGTCGGTGGACGAGTACTACCGATGGATTTTCGAGAACAGCGTGCCGGGGCTGCCGGAAGCGGCGGCGCGCGAGGGTCTGGCACCTCTCGAGTTCATGCGTCGCTATGGGGCCTTCGAGATCGTGCACGAGAACTATCAGCCCTATGAGCATTGGATCCAGGGGCTGGAGCACGTGGAGAGCACCAGCAAGGAGCTTCCCAGCGGCTTCACGATGGACGAGGCGGGGCGGGTGCTCCAGGGCGGGTCGGTGTCGGGGGTAAAGATAGGGGGTGAGTGGAAGGTTGGGTTTGGCACGCCAAGCCGCAAGCTGGAATTTTTCTCCGCCACCATGGCTGATTGGGGCTGGGGGGAAGCGGAACATACCATCC
Organism: uncultured Chloroflexia bacterium; assembly: GCA_963721895.1. Lineage (GTDB taxonomy): Bacteria > Chloroflexota > Anaerolineae > Ardenticatenales > Ardenticatenaceae > CAVRLZ01. The sequence goes on from CAVRLZ010000037.1 coordinate 11,521, forward strand.
CGCATTACCTCCGCAGCCATGTTCACCCAGATCACATTGACCGCACGCGGGGCGAGATGCTTCTGCTGCCCACCTTCCGCCTGCCCACCTTGATCCACACGCGCTCGGCCAACGCCAAGTGGCTGTACGAGATTTCTCACCGCAACCCTGTCTGGATGCATCCGGAGGACGCGCGGCGCATCGGCGTGGAAAGCGATGGGTTGATCCGCGTGCAAACCGAGATCGGTCACTTCGTCTCCAAAGTGTGGGTGACCGAGGGAATCCGCCCGGGTGTCATCGCCATGAGCCACCACCTGGGCCGCTGGCGGCTGACCGAGCAGCAGGGTGTCAACCGCATGGCCTCCTCGCTGGTGACGCTGGACGAGCAGGCAGATGGTGCCTTTGGGCTGCGCGTCATCCGTGGCGCAACGGCGTACCCGTCGAGCGACCCTGACACCTCGCGCATCTGGTGGACGGAGGTAGGGGTGCACCAGAACATCACCCATGCCGTCCACCCCGACCCCATTAGCGGGATGCACTGCTGGCATCAGAAAGCTATCAACGTGACCAAGGCGGGGCCGGACGATCGCAACGGCGACGTTCGGGTGGACACCAACCGCTCCATGGAGGTGTACCGCCAGTGGCTTGCCCTGGCGCGCCCGGCCCCTGGCCCTGGCGGCCTGCGCCGCCCGCTCTGGCTCAAGCGCCCGCTCAGGCCGGAGAAACAGACCTTCTACCTTACCGAGCGCCCGCCCCATGACGGTTGAGCCGCCCCCTATGCAGCCCTGGAAAACCTTGTCGCGCACCACGCTGCTGCACCACAATCAGTTCCTGACGGTTGAAAGCCACGAGGTCGAATTACCGGATGGCCGCATTATCCCTGATTGGCCCTGGGTCATCACCCCTGATTATGTAAACGTGATAGCCGTGACGAGTGAGGGGGCTGGCTCTGCTTCCGGCAGACCAAGTATGCGGTGCCCGGCGTCTTTCTGGCGCTGATTGGCGGATACCTGGACGCAGGGGAGGAGCCGCTCGGCGGGGCGCGCCGCGAGTTACTCGAAGAGACAGGCTTTGAGGCATCCGACTGGCACGATCTCGGGCACCTTTCGCGTGGACGGCAATCGCGGCTCGGGCATGGCCCATCTTTTCCTGGCTCTGAACGCGCGGGTCACCCAAGAGCGGCATGCCGATGATCTGGAAGAGCAGGAGTTGCTGCTCCTGTCGCGGGCCGAGGCGGAAAAGGCGCTGTGGGAGGGAAATTTTCCGGTCTTGCCCAACGCGACGGCCGTGGCCCTTGCGTTGCGCTGGCTGGACGCGCACCTGCCGTCCCTATGAGTGACCCTATCCCCTCGGCCCTACGCCTGCTCGCTGGCTTCTGGCTGGAAGAGGTCAGGCCGCACGACCTGCCCACCATCGCTGCCCTGCCCGGCCTGGCGGAGACCCTCCCCGACGCGCACGCGTTGGACGAGGTGGCTGTAGAATTTCAGCGTCTGTTCGGCTTTAACGCCCCCCCCTACGAAAGCGCCTTCGTGGACCCCTCAGCGATGATGGGGGCCCCCTCTACCCTGCGCGTGCAGGCGCTCTACCGACAGGGCGGCTGGGCGGTGCCGCAGGGGGCGCGGGTCGGCGCCCCGGATCACCTGGGGCTGGAGCTTTTGGCGCTCGCTGCGTGGCAAGAGCAGGGGCTGAGCGGGGCTGCCAGCGCCCTCCACACGCGCCACCTTGCCCTGTGGGTGCCCCCGTTCGTCTGGGCGCTCCAGCGCCTCCACCCTCACCCTTTCTACGCAGCCCTGGCCGCCCTCACGGTGGACCTGCTCCTCGCCACCCTGCCGGATACGCCCCTCGAAGCAGACCCGTTCCCCTCCCTGCTGCCCCTCCCTGCTGCCCAGGCAGCGCCTGACGAAGGCCCGAGGGCACGCGATGTCGTGCGCCACCTGCTTACCCCCAGCGATTCAGGGCTCTGGCTGGCGCGCGAGGCTCTGGCCCGTCTTTTCCAGGCGCTAGAGTTGCCCCCCGTGATGGGCGAGCGCTCCCACATGCTGGACACCCTGCTGCGCGCGGCGGGCCAGTATGATCTGTTGCCGCTGCTGTTCGACAACCTACGGGCCATCTTCGCCGACGCGCATCGCACCTATGAGGGCTGGGCAGCCGCCTATCCCAGGTGGACCCCCTACGCGCAGGCGTGGCAGGCGCGGCTGGAACACACGTGCCTGACCTTTCTCACCGACTTGCCAGCCACCCCGTTTGAGGTGCCCCCCCGTGACGCATCATGAGGTGATCGTTTTTCTGTTGCAGGTGGCGGTCATGCTGGCAGTGGCGCTGGGGGCAGGCCAGTTTATGCGCCGCCTGGGCCAACCAGCCGTCGTGGGGGAACTGCTGGGGGGGGTACTCCTCGGGCCTACCCTGTTCGGGACCCTGGCGCCTGAACTGTACGCGGCCCTCTTTCCCACTAGCGAGGTGCTCTCGGCAGCGTTCGAGGCAGTTGTCAAGCTGGGGATGCTTTTTTTCCTCTTCGCTGCGGGGCTGGAAGTTAACCTTTCCCACCTGCGCGGGCGGGGCACCAGCACCACGCTCACGAGCATCGGGGGCATCGTTGTTCCCTTTGGCCTAGGCGTCGGCTCCGTGTTGCTCGCGCCGACCCTGTGGGGATCAAGCGCAGGCGAGCCCCTGATGACACTTGCCCTGTTTATGGGCGCCGCGCTCTCGATCACGGCCCTCCCCGTCATCGCGCGAATCCTGATGGAGCTCAACCTGATCAAGCACGAGTTGGGCACGGTCATCATGGTGGCTGCCACAGTCAATGACCTGGCCGGGTGGTCCCTGTTTGCCATCATCCTGAGTCGGCTGGACAGTGCAGGATCAGAGATCCGCCCCCTGTGGCTTACCGTGGGGCTCGTCCTGCTCTTCGTTGGGGCGACCCTTGGTGCAGGCACATGGATGACCCGCCGCCTGCTGCCCTCGATCAAGGCGCACCTGGCCTGGCCTGGCGGATTTCTAGCGAGTGTTACCGTTGCCATCCTGCTGGCTTCACTGGTTGCCGAGGCTATAGGAATACACGCCTTTTTCGGTGCGTTTCTGGTGGGGGTGGCACTGGGCAGGGACACAGAGGCGTACCAGAGCGCCTATGAGATTCTCTACACCTTTGCGGCGAGTTTGCTCACCCCGCTGTATTTCGTGTCCATCGGGCTACGCTCCAATTTTGCTGCAAACTTCGACCTTACCCTGGTGCTGGTAGTGCTGGGGGTCGCCTCGCTCGGCAAGATTGGGGGGGCAGGAATCGCTGCCAGGCTCGGGGGGATGAGCTGGCACGACGCGATGATCGTGGGGATGGGGATGAACGCACGGGGGGCTATGGAAATTATTCTAGCCACCGTTGCCCTGGAAGCAGGGCTGATTGATCAGCGCATCTTCGTTGCGCTGGTCATCATGGCCATTGTGACCTCGATGGTGAGCGGCCCCGGGATCAAGCAGATCATGGCCCTACGCGCCCAGGAAGAAGAGGGAACGCCCTCAGGTTCCTTTGAGGCGCGGGTCGAGCGCGTCCCGCAGGCCGTCTCCGAGGAGGTTGAAGGAGAGCACGGTCAGGGAGATGGCAAACCCAGGGAAAAAGACGAGGTGCGGCGCGCTGAAAAGCTGATTGCGCTCCCCACCAAGCATCGCCCCCCATTCCGGGGCAGGGGGCTGCGCGCCGAAGCCGAGGAAGGAGAGCGCCGCCGCATCCAGGATGGCTGTGGCGATGCCCAGCGTTCCCGCAACGATCAGCGGCGTCAGCGAGTTGGGGAGAATGCGGCGGAAAAGGATGCGCGTGTGCCCGGCACCGAGCGCGCGCGAGGCGTCCACGTACTCCTGCTCCTTGATCGAGAGGCACGCTTGCCCGCACCACGCGCGCATAGACGGGAATCGTGACGATACCGACCGCCAGCAGGGTGTTCTGCAGGCCCGGGCCCAGCACGGCGACGATGGCGATCGCAAGCAGGAGCGAGGGGAAGGCCAGCAGCACGTCCATCGAGCGCATGATCAAATCTTCCACCCAGCCGCCGAAGTAGCCAGCCAACGCGCCAAGGAGCGTGCCGATAACGATAGCAAAGGTGACCGTAGAAAAGCCTATGTAAAGCGAGTAGCGCGCGCCATACACGATCCGGCTGAACTGGTCGCGGGCGTTCCCGTCAATGCCCATCAGATGCTGGGGCGTGGCCGGGTCGCAGCCCAACGCATGAACGCAGGGCTTGTCCCGACGCGTGATATCTTCCACCCCCAGGAGCACCTGGGTGGGCTCATAAGGGGCCAGGAGCGGCGCGAATATCGCCATCAAGATGAGGAGGCCCAGGATCAGGGCACCCACCACAGCGTTGCGCTGCTTGAACAGCCGCCTCAGCGTCGTGCGCCACAGGCTATCGGTTTCATAGCCCGCCTCGACCTCAGCGATGCCAGCCCCATTCTTGGTTATCGTAGCCATTCGACGCTCACCCCTGCTCCTCGCCCCGCCGACGGGGCAGGCTCGATAGCATGTGCCCGCCCCGATCAGTCAAGGCTGATGCGCGGGTCGAGGTAGGCATAAGAGATATCCACCAACAAGTTGGCGAAGACGAAGACAAAGGCGATCACCAGCGTGAACGCCTGCACGATCGGGTAGTCCCGTCCGGTAATCGCCTCGAACAGGGTACGGCCCACCCCCGCCAGCCCAAAGATCGTTTCCGTCAGCACCGCCCCGCCGAGCAACCCACCCAACTGCAGCCCGATGATCGTGACCACGGGCATCAGGGCATTACGGAGCGCGTGCTTGAACACCACCGAGTTGTAGCTCAACCCCTTGGCGCGGGCCGTACGGATATAGTCCAGCCCAAGCACCTCCAGCATGCTGGAGCGCATCATGCGCGCGATGATCGCCATCGGGATGGTGCTGAGCGCCACCGCGGGAAGGATCATGTGCTTGATGGCCGCGCCGAACACCTCCCACTGGCCGGTAATCAGCGCGTTAAAGATATACATGTTCGACAGAAAAGTTAGCAAGCGATTTCGGATGCCCGCATCCCCCACCTCCCACCCCCATATCTCAAAGAAGGGCGTGGAGGTAATGGCGGGCGGCAGGCGGCCCGACGGGGGCAATTGAAAGGGGGTATCCCTTAACACCAAGGCAAACAGGTAGGCCAGCATCAGCCCCAGAAAGAAGACTGGCACCGAGACGCCGATGTTGGCAAAAAACATGGTGCCCACGTCAACAATCGAATTGCGCTTCACCGCTGCCAGAATCCCTAGCGGAACCCCTACCAGCACCGCCAGAACCAGGGAGGCCAGCGACAATTCGATGGTCAGCGGCATCCGCTCGGTGATAATGTCCACGACCGGGCGACTGAACTTGATGGAGTTGCCCAGGTCCCCCTGCAGGACGTTTTGAAGGTAGATGCCGAATTGAACGGGGATCGGCTTGTTCAACCCGCGCGTCTCGATAAACATCTCGCAGGTGGCGGCAGAGGCTCGCTCGCCCAGGATGGCCTTGCATGGATCGCCGGGCACCATCCGCCCTATGACGAACGTCACCAGGACGATGCCGAACAGCACGGGGATGGAGGCCAGCAGGCGGCGGATCGTGTATTGGATCATGGGCTGCCACTCTCGCAAACGACAGGTTGAGGCGGAAAGGAATGTCCGCCAGAAACAGCGGGGGCTGGCCCTACAGGCCAGCCCCCGCTGATAGGACCTTACTCTTCGGTCTCAGGGGCGTTCATCAGCCCCCACAGGTACGCCCAGTACTCGAACGCACCCGAGTTGCCCGCGCCGCCCGCTTCTGCGGAGGCATGGAGCGGGTTGGAGGCGTCCACACCGAGCGCATAGCTCGCCACCACGTCGTTGGCATCGAACTCGGAGCCATCATGGAACGTGACGCCCTCACGCAGGGTGCAGCTCCACTCGGTAGCATCCTCGTTGCCGGTGCACTCCGTGGCCAGCTCGGGAACGGTGTCGCCGGAGTCCAGAGCGTAGCCCAGCAACGACTCCACGATCTGGTCACAGACGCGGAAGGTTTCACCGTCGGTCTCGTCCGTGCAGAAGAGACTGATCGGCTCGGCGCTCTGCATGTAGACATAGGTGTCATCCGGGGTGTCCACGATTGAACCAATCACCGCACCGAAGGGTCGCGTGTGGGCACCCTCCGCATCGGCACGCGCCGCGTCCGCGGCTGCCCCATGCGCCACCGGGATCATCGGCACCAACTCGCGGATGGCGTTGTTGGCCTCCTCGTAAAGCGATGCCGCCTCGTCCGCCTCTGCTAGCTGCGCTGCCTCGCCGAGCGGCTCGAAGATCTCGGGGAAGGGATCGCCAAACTGCAGGTTGGACTCGGAGAAATGGTAGTCCAGGAAGTTGGTAGGGTGCGGATAGTCCGCGCCCCAGCCCAGCAGGTACAGTCCCTCGAGTGAACCTGCCGAGGCAGCTTCCAGGAAGGGTCCGGACTCCATGGGCATGATCTCGGCAGTGATGCCCAGATTTTCTTCAAGCTGCGTCTGGAGCTCGGTGGCGACCACGGGCGGTTCCGGCAGGTAGACGCGGAACACGTCACGGTAGTAGATCGCCGTCTCGAACCCGTCCGGGTAACCCGCCTCGGCCAGCATCTCGCGCGCGGCCTCCGGGTCAAACTCCCACCACTCTTCGCCCTCGCACCCGCCAGGGATGGAGCACGGCGTGAAGTGCGACGCCACCTCGGACCCTACAGGGTAGAAGTTGTCCACGATGCGGTCGCGGTCAATGCCCATCGCGATCGCCTGGCGCACCATCGGGTCACTGAATGGGTCGAAGGTGTTGGTCATCCCCACGTAGAAGATGTTGGGGTTCAGGTTCGGGATGAGGCTCAGGCTGGAGTCGCCCTCAACCGTCTCGAAGTCATCGGGGCTGACGAAAGCTATCTGATCAACCGAGCCGCTCTGGAGTTCCAGAAGACGCGCCGCGCCCTCGGTGGCCCAGCGGATGACCATGGTCGGATCGAGCGGCTGCTCGCCCCAGTAATCCTCGTTGGCCGTCAGGATCACGCTCTCGCCGCGGTTCCAGGAATCCAGTTGGTAGGCACCCGTCCCGACCGGGGTTTCCAGCAGCGAGCCGTCTGCGCCCGCCTCCATCAGATGCTCCATCGGCTGGATCCCGAAGCCTTCAAAGGCTACCTTCGCCAGGAAGGCAGGATCCGGCTTACACATGGTGAAGACCACAGTCATGGGGTCTACGGCCTCGATCCGCTCGAAATAGCCGCCGTAGTCACAGCCACCCGCATCCAGGTAGAGCAGGTCGCCCTCCATGGCCAGGGCACCCATGCCCTCGACCATCTCGCCGCCTGCGCCTTCCTCGGGCTCCTCGGTCGGCTCTTCCTCGACCATCTCCTCGGTCGGCTCTTCCTCAACCATCTCCTCGGTCGGCTCTTCCTCGACCATCTCCTCGGTCGGCTTCTTCCTCGACCATCTCCTCGGTCGGCTCGGCTACTTCTCCGGTGTCCCCACCGGCCGGCTCGTCTACTTCCTCCGCTGGCTGGCCACCACCACAGGCTGCCATCAGCAGCATCACCAACAACAATAGCGCGACTGAAATACGCCGCATAGTTCTCTCTCCTCAAAAAGTTGCGTGAATACAACGACTGACGCGAAAGGGTGATCAACTTTTCTTCCAGGCATCCCTCCTTTCTAATCATAGAATAGTTGGAGAGTATAACGAACGTTCACACCCAGGGCAACTCAGGTTAAAAGTCGGCCGACCAAGGCCGCCTGCCTCATGCAATGCCCAGGTAGACCTGCTGCACCATCTGGTTCTGCTGCAGCTTCTTGGCATCATCCTTCAGCACGATCTCGCCCGTCTGGAGCACGTAGCCGCGGTCGGCCACCTGGAGGGCCATGTGTGCATTCTGCTCGACGAGCAGGATGGTGGTTCCCTCGGCGTGGAGTTGCCGGATCACGTTGAAGATCTGGTCCACCAAGACGGGCGCCAGCCCCATCGAGGGCTCGTCCAGCAGCAGCACCCGTGGGCGGGCCATCAGGCCGCGCCCCATCGCCAGCATCTGCTGCTCCCCGCCGCTGAGCGTGCCAGACACCTGCTTGCGCCGCTCGCGCAGGCGCGGGAACATGCCATACATCCGCTCCATATCCTCACGGATCGCGCTCTTGTCGTTGCGCGTGTAGGCGCCCATCTCCAAGTTTTCCTCGACCGTGAGTTGGGCAAAGCAGCGGCGCCCCTCCGGCACGTGGATGACGCCGAGCGCTGTGATGTCATGAGGGGGTTGGCTCGTCAACTCCCGTCCCGCCAACCGGACCGACCCTTCCCTGGGCCGCAGCAGGCCGCTGATGGTCTTGAGGGTAGTGCTTTTGCCGGCCCCATTCGAGCCAATCAGGCTGACCACCTCGCCCTCTTCCACCGTGAGCGAGAGGCCCTTGAGCGCATGAATGTTGCCATAGTAGGTATGCAGATTTTCGACTTCCAGAAGTGCCATGTACTCTCCGTGCGGGGGGTCAGTAGCGCATTGCGTGCGACGGGCTGAGCGCGAGGGTTAAGTGCCAGCCACCGCCGCGGCGGCGCTTTCCACGCCGCTCGTGCCCAGGTACGCCTCGATCACGTGCTGGTCGCTCTGCACCTCGCGCGGGGACCCTTCCGCTATCTTTTTGCCATGATCCAGCACGGTCACATGCTCGGAGATACCCATCACGACGCGCATGTCATGCTCGATCAGGACCACGGTGATGCCCAACTCGTCCCGCAGGCGGCGCATAAAATCGGTGAGCGAGGCTGATTCAATAGGATTCATGCCAGCGGTCGGCTCGTCCAGAAAGAGCAGCTTCGGGTCACTGGCCAGGGCGCGGGCGATTTCTAGCCGGCGTTGGTCCCCATAGGCAAGGTTGGTTGCCAGCACATCGCCCCGCCCGCGCAGCCCCACAAAGTGCAGCAGGCGCCGTGATTCTTCCAGCGCCCACTGCTCCTCGCGGCGAGCCGAGGGCGGACGGATGATCGCGCCGAACAGACCGGTCTTCAGGCGGCTGTGCAGCCCCACCATCACGTTTTCCAGCGCCGACAGGTTGGCGAACAGCCGAATGTTCTGGTAGGTGCGGCTGATGCCCTGGCGCGCAATCACGTCCGGGGAAAGACCCTGGATCTCCTGGCCCCGAAAGAGAATTTTCCCCTCTTCGGGCTTGTAGAAGCCGGTGATGCAGTTGAACAGCGTGGATTTTCCCGCTCCGTTCGGGCCGATGATGGCCGAGATGGATTCCGGCTCGATCTCGATGCTGAACGAATCAATGGCGACCAGTCCACCAAACCGCTTGGTCACGTTCTGACACTCTAGCAGTGCCAAAGGGCACCTCCTTTTAGGGGTCGCAGGGGGGCAACCGTCAACTTGATGTGCCTTCGCCCGACACAACCGGATCGTTGATGCCGGGGGTAGCGCGGCTCACTGTAAGATCAGAGGGAATCGTGGCCGACTCGGGTTGCTCTGGGTTCTCGTGGCCGTGCAACTCGCGGCGGCGCGTCTCCTCCGGCCAGAAGCCCTCCGGCTTGTAGAGCATCATGACCACCAGGAGGATGCCGTACAGCCAGAGGCGGTACTCATTGAACTCGCGCAGCAGTTCCGGCAGGCCGATGAGCAGCAGCGAGCCGACGATCACGCCAGGGATGCTCGCCAGCCCGCCGATGATGATGATGGCCAGCGAATTGACCGAGATGAGCAGGTTGAAGGTCTGCGGCACGATGGACTGGAGCTTGGCGGCAAAGATGGCCCCGCCCAATCCGGCCATGGCCGCCCCCGTTCCGAAGGCCAGAAGCTTTGTCGCCACCAGATCAATCCCCATCGCCTCCGCTACATCCTCGTCCTCCCGCAGGGCCATCCAGGCGCGGCCCAGCCGCGAATCGCGCAGGCGTATGGAGACAAACCAGGTCAGCGCGACGGCTACCAGGATGACGTAGTAGAGTTCCTCCGGCGAGTTGATAGCTTCCCCGGACACCATCGGCGTGCGGATGTTCACGATCCCCTGCGCGCCACCCAGGCGCGGCTTCAGAGCGTCCGACAGGGCGAGGATACGGATGATCTCGCCGAAGCCGAGTGTCACGATAGCAAGGTAGTCGCCCCTCATCTTGAGCACGGGGATGCCCAGGATCACCCCAGCCGTCACCGAGGCAAGGATGGCGAAGGGGAGGGCCTGCCAGAAGGTCAGGTTGGCAAAGTTCGCTTCCGGCGAGGTCAGAAGGGCCATGGTGTAGGCGCCGATCGCAAAGAAGCCCACATACCCCAGGTCGAGCAGCCCGGCAAAGCCCACCACGATGTTCAGGCCAAGGCCCATCAGCAGGCCCAGCAGGGCCACGTTGTTCATCACTTCAGTGGGAAAGGTGCCGAAGATGCGGGGCAGAAAGAGAAGAAAGAGCACCCCTAGCGCCATGGACCCCCAGCGCAACCCCCGCCGCGTGCTGGCAGGCAGGGCTTGCATGCCGGAGCGGGCGCGCCCCCCATAGGTATCCCACGCCGAGCCGGGCCAGAAAGGGCAAGACAAAGAGAAAGACAGCCCCGGCCCGCGTCAGCCCTTTGTTGGCGAAGATGAAATCGTAGAAACCTTCCACCCTGGGGCGGTTCAGCAGCAGGCGCAGCAAGTCCTGGAGCAGGCCGAAGAGGGCCACCGCGGCCAGGCCGAGCAGCAGGGCCCGCTCCAGCCGGTCCGGCATCACATAGAGCAGCGCGCCGATCAACCCGAAGAGCAGGCCGAAGCCAAGCAGCAGGGCCGCGCCGCTCCCCGCCGCACGATCAAAGGTCAGCACCTCGTACAGCGACGGTGAGGCGTTCGCCAGGATGTCGCGAAGGTTGAACTGGCTACCCAGCAGCACCAGCAGGGCGAGGAGCGCCCCCACCACCCCGCCCGCCACCGCGCCATAGGCACTGGAAAGCCCCGCCGACGCCCCCAGTTTGCGGGCGCGCCCCGCCGCCACGTATCCCGTGCCCAGGGCGATCATCATCAACAATGCCTGCCCTGTCGTCAGCAGCCCGCTGATGATGAAGCGCTTGTCGAAGGTCTCCACCATCCCCACCAGGGAAACCAGCAGAGCAAAGATTCCACCGATCAACCCTACACGGATCACGTTAGCCAGGGGTAGGTCGGCGCGCACGGTGCCCTGCGTGTTCGCTCTTGCCATCGTGCTCATGAAGCTTTCCTCCGCAATGCCGGGTTCGTTGGTGAGTTGGTACTAGCGGTGAGTGAAGGGACAGTCAATGAAGGTAACCCGTAGCCCACCGATTACGCCTTCTTTTCCGACAGCCGCTCCCCGATGATGCCTGTGGGGCGGAAGATCAGAACAAGCACGAGCATGGTGAAGGCAATCACATCTTTAAGCTGGTTGGGCGAGGCGATGCCGAGGCCCTCCAGAAACAGAGCAGGGCCGAGCGACTCGAAGATGCCGAGGAACAGGCCGCCCAGCATTGCCCCAGGGATGCTACCGATCCCCCCCAGCACCGCCGCGGTAAAGGCCTTGATGCCCGGAATAAAGCCCATGAAGGCATTCATCTGGCGGAACATGAGGCCGTACAGCACCCCTGCCGCCCCAGCCAGCGCCCCGCCCAGGGCAAACGTGATGACGATGGTGCGATCCACATTCACGCCCATCAGCGCTGCCGCTTCCTTGTCTTCCGCCACGGCGCGCATCGCCTTGCCCGTCTTGGTGCGCTGAACAAAGGTGTACAGTGCGGTCATCAGCAAAACAGCCGCGACGATCACCACCGCCTGGGTGCGGAGGATGCCCACCGGCCCCAGTTGAATCTCGCCAGACAGTGCACTGATGGGGGGATACGACTCGGTGCCGGAGCCGTACAGGCCACGAAAGGTGTACTGGAGGAAGAAGGAGGCGCCGATAGCGGTGATGAGCGGCACCAGGCGCGGCGCGCCGCGCAGCGGACGGTAGGCCACCCGCTCCAGCGTCACGGCGATCAGCATGGAAACGAACGAGCCAAACAGCATCACGATCAGGATGCCCACTATCGGATTGCCGTCGAACATCCCAAGCTCATCTAGGGCATCCGCCAGAAAAAAGGCGGTAAAGGCCCCGCCCATGAACACCTCGCCGTGGGCAAAGTTAATCATGCGCAGGATGCCATATACCATCGTGTACCCCAGGGCGATCAGGGCATAGATGCTGCCCTGGGCAAGCCCAAAGATGATAAAGTCCAGCCAGGTGGTTGCTGAATATCGCCCCGCTGCGATCGAACGAGCGGAGCCCAACAGGACAAAGAGGACAAAGAGGCCGCCGATTACCCACATGAAGAGCGTGGTCCACGAGACTCGTCTCATCAAGCTATATCCTTTGCGAGAAAGAAATGCAAAAAACCCTCGGACGAATAGGGCTTCGTTGCAGGCATGGTGGTGGAAGAGGCAATGGGGCGGCTAGGATAGGTGAGATAGAATAAAGGAAGGGGACGGCCTGATGGGCCGCCCCCTCGTGTGCATGCTTAGGGTTGGAATATCACGTCGGACGCCAGGAACAGGTCCGCCGGGTTTTCTACCACTGCATCGTTGATCTGGTAGATCGCCAGTGCCTCACCCGTCGCGCAGTCACCCGACTCGCTGCAGGTCAGGGCGCCGGTCAGCCCCTCGTAGCCGTCGGTGGCGAAGAGCGCGTCACGCAGGGCCTGGCGCGGGATGTACAGCGTGCCATCCTCGCCCTCGACCGATACGCTGTCGATGGCATCCAGGATGAGGTTCGCGGCATCGTAGGCATGGGCATGGAAGCCAGCCGACGGACCACTGCCCGCGCTCTCCTCATACGCTGCAAGGAACTCCTCGTACATAGAATTCTCTGCAACGAGCGGGCTGGAGAAGTACATGTCCAGCACTGCGTCCCCTGCCGCGTCAATGAAGTCCGGCGAGGCGGCGCCGTCTGCCGTCATCAGGGCCACCTCTTCCAGCCCCTCCACCTCGCGCACCTGTGAGGTGATGAAGCCAGCCTCGGCCACAAAGACCGGGTAGTAGATGATTTCCGGCTCCCCTGCGGCGATGCTGGTCAGCACCGGGCGCATGTCCGTGTCACCCACGTTGATGGCTTCCTGCGCCGTGACTTCGCCACCCAGCTCCGCGAAGCGATCCGCAAAGACCTGCTGGAGGCTTTCCGCGTAGAGGCTACCATCGTGGATGGTGGCGGCGCGGGTCAGGCCCAGCTCGTTGAAGGCAAACTCCGCCGCCAGCGCACCCTGGAACAGGTCGTTGTGGGCAGTGCGGAGGAAGCCCGCAAACTCCGGTCCGCGATCCTCAGCCGTGAGGTCCGGGCCCGTGGCGGAGGACGAGATCATCGTCATGCCCGCATCGGTGATGAGCGGGATGGCAACGCGGGCCGCGCTGGAGCAGCTGGTGCCGATCACAGCGACCACTTCCGTGTTCGCCGCCATGCGGGTGGCCGCCGTCTGGCCGCCCTCCGCGCTACAGCCCTCGTCCTCAGCGACGATCTCGATCTCGTGGCCCTTGATCTCGCCACGCTGCTCCACGGCAATCTCGATGCCGACCACCGAGTCAGAGCCGAGGGTCTCGTTCGGGCCGGAGATCACGAGCATGTAGCCGACCTGGATCGGATCACCCTCATCAACCTCCACGCAGCCGATCTCGTCGGTACACTCAAAGGCACCCGTCATTTCTTCGGTCGGCTCTTCCTCGACCATCTCCTCGGTCGGCTCTTCCTCGACCATTTCTTCGGTCGGCTCTTCCTCGACCATCTCCTCGGTCGGCTCCGCCTCTTCCATCATCTCGGTCGGCTCGGCTTCTACCTCGTCCCCACCGGTCGTGGGGGCTGCGCCACCACCGCACGCTGCAAGCAGCAGGGTTACCATCAACAACAGTACTATCGAAAGCTTACGCATGTCTTCTTCTCCTCCTTAAAGAGAACTGGCTAATAGACAGATGCAGGATAACAGGTTGACGGCTATTGGTCAATGGGTAAGCATCACCTCCTTAACAAGCTGTAAAGCTCCGCGACGAGCCGCTCTCAGCCCTGTTGCAAGGGTTAGTGAAGCTGCAATTATAAAGCATCGTTCCCCATCAGGGCAACTTGTCATCCATCGCCCCCATTTCACCTGCTACCCGACGCCAAAATCCCTCCTCCAACAGGGTGCCACGGAGCCAGCGGGTCAGGTGCGGGTCCGCTGCGCTGAGCGCCAGGGGGTTTGTTTGGTAGGCGGCGATCGCCTGGGCAAAGAGCGCCGGGGGCTCGTGGCGTCCCAGAAAGGCAGCCGCGTAGCCGAGCGCGAAAATGTCCGCCAGGCGCGCAGCGGCTGCGCGCAGCGCCGGGGTCGCCCCCGCGCCCTGGCTGAGCCGCGCGTCCCCACCCAGGCTACCCCCCAGCACGTCCAGCCACGTCCCCACCGTCAGCCAGAGCGGCAACGGCTCGCAGGCAGGGGGCAGAAAGAGCGCCCCATAGCTCGCCACATCCCGCCAATAAACGAGCCCCGCCTGGAAGCGCGGCGCCTCTTCGTCCGCCACAAGGAGCGTCCCGCCGCCGCTTTCCGCCCACACACGTACCAGGGTGGCTGGCAGACGCTGTGCCACGTAGCGGGCAAGCGACAACGCTGCCGGCCCATACGGGGGGACGGCGGCATGCGGGGGGAGCACCTCTGGCCTCACGCCGCCCCCTCCCCTACCATCACCTCATCCACCACCGCCAGCAGGGCGCTGACATGCGCCTCCAGGGTGAAACGCTGCTCGACCACCCCCTGCGCCGCCCGACCCATCCGCACGAGCGATGTTGCGTTGGCGGGGTCCATCGCCCAACGAAGCGCGGCAAGGTAGCCCGCGGGTGACCCATCCACGATCATTCCTGTCCGGCCCTCCTCCACATATTCCCGCACAGCCACCGCGTCTGACACGATAATCGGCTTGGCGAGGGCCATCGCTTCCATGACTGTCAGCAGGCCCGCGCTCCGTCGCAGGTCGCTCCGGAGGGGGATGACCACCGCCGTGGCGCCCGCGATCAAGCTGCGGTACACCTCCGGCGGCACGCGCCCCACCTGGACGTTGGGCGGCAGATCGTGGTGGGCAAGTTGGCTGGTGCAGATAACAAAGGAAATGTCAGGCAGGGCGCGCGCCGCCTCGATGAGCGGTCCATAGTCACGAAAAGAGTTGCCCCCGGCAAAGATGTAGCGCTCCTCTCGGGGCGGCTCGAGCGCGCCCGCCGCGTGGGAGGGATCGTGGAAAAAGAAGTGGCTGACCCGCATCTTAGCCGGACTCACGCCCCAGGTGCTCGCAAACAGGCGCGCCTCGTCCTGGGAGTACACCACAAAGCGGGACACCGCGCGGTCGGCGAGTTGAACGAGCAGACGCTCCCCTATACCGCGCCAACCCGCATCCGGTTCGTACATCTCACCGTAAAAGATGATCGGGGGGCGCAGCCCCTTCGGGCAGAGGCCGAGCAGGGCGGAAGCCAGCAGTTCCGGCTTCAGGCGCCCGCGCGAGCTAAAGAGGAGCAGGGGCCTCCCATGCAGCGCAGCCCGAAGCACCGCAACGAACAGCATCGCCTCGTCTCGCAGGTTGAAGGGCTGTCGGGGGAGAACATCCAGGCCGGGCGGCACAAAAATCCAGTGCGCCCGCGCCGCAAAGCGCGGCTCATCGTGGGCACACCAGACACTTGTGAAAAAGGTGGGGTCGGAGCGGCTTGCCATCGTGCTACGCTACGTCGGGGCATGCGGCTGGCGCGCCGCAAAGGCAGAATCCAGCCGGGCGCGATCTTGGAGCAGCTGTCGGTACTGCTCCCCTACCTCTCCATAGCGGGCGCGCAGGGCGGCGACCTCCTCCTCCTCCGCAAGCTGGAGCGCCTCCGTCATCGAGGTGACGGGGCGGGCCCACTTCATGGGATGGGTCAATAGCTGGAAGGAGCGACCCTGGTCGAGCAACTCGTGAGGGGTGGCCTGCCGCCAGGCCATCAGGGAATCGGAGATGTAGGTCATGGGGGCGGCAGTGAAGCGCGGCTCGTAGGCATCATGGGCCACAAAGTCGCGGATGTCCAGCGCCGGGGACGCTATAGGGATATGCTGCGAGGCCGAGCGGACGGGCTGCCCGGTCAATTCCTCCAGCAGGGCCAGTTCCAGCCTCAGCCGCACCGCCCCCCCTTCCCCCAGGTAGCGGCGCGCATCGTAATGCAGCCCCACCTCGTGGCCAAGCGCGGCAATCCTGGCAAGCAGCAGGCGGCTTTCTGTGGAAAGCAGGTTGTAAAAGTCACAGGCGACTTGCACAAAATAGGTGGCAGTGATGCGAAGCTCAGCCTCGATCTCTGCAATCACGGCGGCGCTGCGGATCGAATGATCCAGATCGTGGCGAAGCAGGAGGAGCGGCCCCGCCACCGTCTCAGGAAAGTCACGAAAGCAGGTGATGTGGTACCCCATCGCCTGGGCACGCGTCAAGATAGCCCGGTATCCGTCAGGGCAAAAATAGGGTGCGTACGGCGCTGCCATAGGCATCACCCCCATCGTGAAAAGAAAAGGCCGCGTGTCGCTAGGCCAGCTGAAACGTCTCCGTCACGGGCCGCGCCATCTGTGCGGCAGCCGCGCGCAGCAGGCGGCGCATCCCATCGGTGAGCTCTACAGTCGGCTCGAAGCCAAGCAGTGCACGGGCACGGCTAATGTCTGGCACGCGATGCCACGAATCGGTAAAGGGCTGGCTATACAGTGCCGCATGATACTCAATGGGCAGCGGATCGTCCAGCAGCCCCACTTCCAGCGCCAACTCGATCATCATCTCGGCCAACTCGGCCATCGAGCGTGTTTGGGGGTTACCAATATTGAAGGTCTGCTGGTAGCCGGCGCGCTGACTCAGGCCATGCTCCAGGGCCAGCCGCAGCCCCCGCACGGTGTCCTCGTAGTAGCAGAACGCGCGGCGTTGCTGCCCGTCCCCGCTCACCCGCAGCGGCGCACGATTCATCAGACGATCCACGAACTGCGGCACCACCCGCTTGGCGACCGGATAATCCATCCCAAAGCCGTAACAATTGAAGATGCGGATGACGATACTCACGCCGGGGCTCTGCAGGAAGACGTTTTCTTCTAGCGCTTTCACCTTGGGATACACCCAACGGTTCACCGAGGCATCTTCAAAAAGAACCAGATCATCCTCGCGCATCGGGCGGTCGTATAGCTGTGAGTGAAGGCCGTACACATCTGCCGAAGAGCCAAACAGCGCCGTATGCGCGGGCGTGAGCGCCCTGGCTACGTGAAGGGTGCCAATCAGGTTGGCGACGGTATCCAGGGGGCGCGAGATCGTCTCTTCCACCCCCACCACGCTGGCAAAATGGATCACCACCGGATGATCGGCTACCAACTGCGTGACAAGGGCCTCATCCTGGATGGTGCCCCGAATGCACTGGATGTTCTTGTGTCGCAAGGGCTCACACTCAAATGTACTGTTGGAACATGACAGATCGTCCAACACGGTGACATCCCACCCCGCCCCTGCCAAATCGGCGGCCAGATGCCGCCCCAGAAACCCCGCCCCTCCCGTGATCAGCACTCGCTCAATCATGACGCCTCTCCCATCCTTCGCCCTATGCAATGAGTTGGTTGCTCGACCTCTTCGATTCAACGTTCCGCTCGACTACCTCTCATCCTACAGGGAACAAGCTCTCGTTGTCAACGGGCCTTTGGTCCGGCATATATTCAAGTAATGAGTGAGTCAGAGGCCAAGGCTCCCCGATCGCCTGGCACGCCACGCAAGCGGTGGGAACCGGGCAGCCCTGTCCGGCCTCCCGCTGGCAGGGCAACGGGGAGACAAGGCTCAGGACTCTTGCTTCTCAAGCACGAGGAACAAAAAGAGGCCTGGGCGTGCCCAGGCCTCTCCATGTTTGACTATGCCAACACAGTGTTTGCTACCTCGTGAGGGGCAGATATAGTTGCCTGGGGCACTGCGCCGGACCAGCAACCGGCGGCGCAGGGTGATTGATAAGGAAAATGTTGTACGGCTGGTTCGCACCATCGCCCGCAAAGAAGCCCGTCACTATCTGACCATCCGTCAGGGAAACCGGCCCGGGATCGTAGAGAACGCTATCGTCGCTCGAACGCCGGATCAGCAGGTCGTACTCGCCCGCAGGGAGAGGGTCCTCCGACACGATCACCGTCTTGTAGGGCAGGTCTTCCTGGAGCGGAATGTTGATGGGACCAAACTGGGCGAACACATCTACCCTGGTTGCATCGAGCGGTTGCGTGAAGGGCGCTGCGTGAACGACGCGCAGGTCGGCGCGCCCGGAGGGGGGCGGCGTCCCATCATCCGTCATCTGCACGAACTCGACCGGCCAGCCATTCGAGCCCCCGACGATGGCAACTGTATAGCTTTGGCCGGCGGCGAAGGTGAGCGACTGCCCCGCCAGGGGGGCCGCGGCGCCCGGCTCGCGCGCGCTGACATAGGTCGGGCCCGCAGGCACCGAGAGATAGGTGCCCGATGTCCCACCGTAGTTCAACGTGGCGACCGTCGGGCAGCCAACCGCCACCTGCACCGTCGCTGGTCCCCCCACAAAAGGGGCCAGATGCACGAAGAAGACATTGGCGGTTTCCACCTCAGGGCTACTGGCCTGCTCGGCGGGCGCCGCGGCGCCAGGGGAAACGGCGCTGAGCAACAGGAGCCCAGGCATGAGCAGGGCGAGCAGCAAGAGGGCAAAGCGAAGTCTGGCTGTTGTAAGCATAGAAGATCTCCTGAACGGGGAGGGAGGGGATAGACGTTGTAAAGGATGACCGGATCGGCTGGAAAGCGAGGCGCTCAGGGACGTACTACCACGAGCGAGCTATAGTCTAGCAGATTTCCTGCCATTTCCTAAAGCCTGGGGTTGCCAAGTTGGACAGGGAAGCAGGTATCTGCAACAATTGGCGCGAGGCCAAGCCGCCTCGCGACCCAACCTTCTATTTGGGAACCCCCTATGCCCTCTTCTTTTCGAGCGATCGGCAGCAGTCAGCCACGCGATGGTGCGCTGGAAAAAGTGACGGGCCGCGCCCTGTATGCGGGCGACCTCAACCTGCCCGGCCAGGCCTACATGAAGATATTGTTCGCCGGGCGCCCCCACGCTCGGATTCGCAGCCTGGACGCCACGCGCGCGCGGGCCCATCCGGGCGTTCTGGCCGTCCTGACCGCCGAGGATGTGCCCGTCAATGAGTATGGGCTCATCATTGCCGATCAGCCGGTGCTCTGCCACGACGTGGTGCGCTTCGTCGGCGATCAGGTAGCCCTGGTGGTGGCGGAAAGCGAGCAGGCCGCAGCGGAGGGGCGGGCGCTGATCCAGGTAGACTATGAGCCCTTGCCCGTCCTGGCCGATCCCATCGCCGCCATGCAGCCAGGCGCCTTCGCCATCCATCCCGACCGCTGCGACTCGAACATCCTGCTTCACTACCCCATCCGCCTGGGCACTGACCCGATTGACGCCTACTTCGCGGATTGCGATGTCTGGGTCGAGGGCACCTACACCACGGGCATGCAGGAGCACGCCTACCTGCAGCCGGAGGCCGGGTTGGCCTGGATAGACGAGCAGACGGGCCAGGTGGTAGTCAACGCCGCCGGGCAGTGGATGCACGAGGAGCGCAAGGAGATCGCCCACGCGCTCGCCCTGCCCGAGGAGCAGGTGCGCGTGGAGTACAGCGCCATCGGCGGTGCCTTTGGCGGGCGGGAGGACATGAGCATCCAGATCGTGCTGGCGCTAGCCGCGCAAAAGCTCAACCGTCCTGTCAAGATTGTCTGGACGCGCGAGGAGTCTATCATCGGCCACCACAAGCGCCATGCCTACACCATCCGCACGCGCTGGGGGGCCTCCTGGTCCGGGCGGCTGATCGCGGCCTGGGCAGAGGTGATCCAGGACGCCGGGGCCTATGCCTATACCTCGACCAAGGTGCTAGGCAACTCCCACGTCTGCGTGACCGGCCCATACGAGTGGGAGGCGGCGCACGTGGATTCC
The DNA here is from genome assembly GCA_963721895.1 of uncultured Chloroflexia bacterium. Lineage (GTDB taxonomy): Bacteria > Chloroflexota > Anaerolineae > Ardenticatenales > Ardenticatenaceae > CAVRLZ01. The sequence goes on from CAVRLZ010000037.1 coordinate 31,396, forward strand.
TACTCCGTCTACACCAACAACGTCCCGGGCGGGGCATTCCGGGGCTTTGGCGCCCCCCAGGCGCATTTTGCCGCCGAGATCCAGATGAACAAGCTGGCCGAGCGCCTCGACATGGACCCCGTCGAGCTCCGCCTCCAAAATTGCCTGCGCGACGGCTCTCGCCTCACCACCCAGGCGCCCATCCCCGCCGGGGTTTCGCTACCTGTCGTCATCGAGGCAGCGGCGCGGGCGGCAGGCTGGCAGCAGGGGAGAGGGCGGCTGGGAGCGAGACAAGGGGAAAGCGGAGAAAAGAAGCCGCGGGCCCCAAAGCGCGAGGCGTTGGCTTTGCGGCGGCGTTCAAGAATGTAGGCTTTTCCTTTGGCGCGCCGGAGCAGACGTGGGCGACTGTGGAACTGCATGGCGGGGCGGAGGTAGAGCAGGTGATCGTGCGGCAGGTGGGGGCCGATGTGGGCCAGGGCTCGCACACCGCCTTCCGGCAGATGACGGCGGACGCCGTGGGGGTGCCCATCGAGCGGGTGCGGCTGGAGGCGGACCATACCGATCTGGTAGGCTCCAGCGGCTCGGCGAGCGCGAGCCGCTTGACGGTCATGGCGGGCAATGCGATTCACGGGCGCGGCCCAGCTTGCGCTGCGCCGCTGGCGCGACGAGATCCGCCCCGCGGTCGCCACCTACCGCTACAAGCCGCGCGCCACCACGCCGCTGGATCACGTCACCGGCGAATCCGACCCGAACATTACCTATGGCTACGTGGCGGAGGCGGTGGAGGTGGAGGTGGACACGGAGACGGGGCACATCACCCTGCTGCGCGTGATCTGCGCGGACGACGTGGGCCGGGCCATCAACCCGCGCTTGATCGAGGGGCAGATCGAGGGGGGGGTGGTCCAGGCGGCGGGCTATGCCATCATGGAAAACTTTGTGACGAAGGAGGGCATGGTCCTCACGCCGCACTTTTCCAACTACCTCATCCCAACGGTGCTGGACATCCCCGATGTAACGGAAAGCATCATCCTGGAGGTGCCGGACCCGCAGGGGCCCTGGGGCGCACGCGGCATGGCGGAGATGCCCTTCATCCCGCTGGCCCCGGCGATTGCCAGTGCGCTGCACGATGCCACCGGCGTCTGGTTCGATCAGATTCCCCTTACCCCTGACCGCGTCCTCGCCACCCTGCAGGCGCGGGAGTCCCAGGCCGACGAGCCGGAGGAGTTACTTTGGGATGAGCGATTGGAGCGTTGAGGATTCGGGAAGGAGGCAGCGGGTGTTGTTCGCGGAACAACTCATCTTGATTCGGGGGGCGGGTGCCCTGGCGACGGGCGTAGCCCTGCGCCTCCACCGGGCGGGGTTCCCCGTGGTCATGCTGGAGCTACCCGAGCCGCTAGCATTGCGACGAACGGTGGCCTTTGCGGAGGCTGTTCGGCAGGGCACTGTCAGCATCGAGGGGGTGGTCGCACGTCGCGTGGAGCAGGCGAGCGAGGTGCGGCGCCTGGCCCCGACGGGCGAGGTACCCGTGCTGGTGGACCCCGACGGCGAGCGTATTCCCCGCTTGCGTCCGGCAGTGGTGGTGGATGCGCGCTGCGATGGGCACAGGCGCGGGGACACCACGCGCGAGCAGGCGCGGTTGGTGATCGGCCTGGGTCACTGGCTTTACAGCAGGGGAGACGGTGCACGCAGTGGTGGACACCGAACGGGGGCACGTTTTGTGGGAGGGTCATGCCTCCGCCGCCACCCCTGAAGAAAGGGAGGGGTGCCTGCTGCGCGCCCCCACTGCCGGGCGCATGACGGGCCATCGCCAGATTGGCGATATCGTCCCTGAAGGCGAGAAGATAGCCAGCCTCTCCCCTGACGAGGGCTCGCCCCCGGCAAGCGTGATAGCCCCCTTCACCGGGCTGCTGCGCGGCCTCATCGCGGACGGGGTTCTCGGCGCTGGAGGGGCTCCCGATCGCTGAGTTAGACCCCAGGCTGGACGCGGACCCCTTCCATGTGTCGGACCGAGCACTTGCCATCGGCGGGGGCGTGGTGGAAGCGATTTTGACCTGGATGGGGCGCAGCAAGTGAGCGGCTTTTCAATGACAGGGGATCAGCAGGGGGAACGAGCGATGAAGCGAGTGGTCGGCATATCGGAGATCGTGCTGTGGGCGGACGATCTGGGGGCCATGGTGGCCTGGTACCGCGATTTTCTGGGGTTGGAGCAACTGTCGCCGCCAGAGCGGCGCAACCCAATCTTTCTCAAGGCAGGCGAGGGCAATGCGGGCATCCCGCAGATGATCGTGATCGTGCAAAAGCCGGATGAGGTGAAGGCCAGGGCGAGCGGGTACCAACTCCATCATCTGGCCCTGGAACTGCCGGTGGAGGAGTTTGACGCGCAGCAGGCGGCCTTTGCCGAGCGCGGTCAAGCCACGCGCGGCGGGGTTCACCCAGTGATCGCCGCGCGCACCTTTTATGCCGATGACCCGATGGGCAACGAGGTGGAATTTATATGCCGCCGTGAGGGTAGCTGAAGGGTGCCCGCTGATCCTGCCCCCCTCCCTACCCCCGCCCTGGTGCGGGCGCTTCCGCCTGGACGAGAAGCAGGGCAGCAAGCCCATCGTCTGCTTCGTCGGCGGCGGGGGCAAGACGACGGCGATGTTTGCCCTGGCAAACGCCCTGGCGGCGCAGGGAAAGCGCGTCATCACCACCACGACCACGCGCCTCTTCGCCTCGCAGCGGGCGCAGAGCCCTGCGTGGTGCGCGGCAAGCAATCTGGCAACGCTGACGGCCCTGCTCGACGCGCATGGCCAGTGCCTCGTCACGGCGGCGGATGGGGAGGACGCGGATGGCAAGGCACGCGGCGTGGAGCCTGCCCTCGTCGCCGCCCTCGCCGCGCGCGACGATGTGGATGCAGTGCTGATCGAGGCCGACGGCAGCCGCGCGCGCCCCTTCAAGGCCCCGGCCCCGCACGAGCCGGTCATCCCGTCGGAAACGACCCACGTCGTCGCCCTGGTCGGCGCGGACGTGTTTGGCAAGCCGCTCAATGCCGCGCAGGTCCACCGGCCGGAGCGCGTCGCCGCGCTCGGCGGCGTGGCTGAGGGCACCCCCATCACCCCCCATCTGGTGGCCCGCATCGTGACGCACGCGCAGGGCGGCCTCCAGCATGTGCCCCCGACCGCGCACTTCCTCCCCTTCCTGAACAAGGTGGAGGACCCCGCCGACGCCCTGCAGGCGGACGAGAGCGCCAGCCTCCTCCTGGGAACCCCGCGCGTCCGCGAGGTGCTGGTTGGCTCGCTCCAGGCTGGGCGCGGCGCAGCAACGGGTGCGGTGCCACCGCTTTCCCGCCGCAGCCGCACCGCTGCCATCGTCCTGGCGGCGGGCATGGCCACGCGCTTTGGGGAAACGAAGCAACTCCTCCCCTGGCAGGGTCAGCCGTTGGTGGCCCACGCGGCGGAGGTGGCGCTTCAGGTGTGCGATACGGTGCTGGTGGTCGTCGGGCACGAGGCGGAGCGCGTGGCGCGGGCGGTGGAGCACCTGCCCGTCGAGGTGATCTGGAACGAGCACTTTGCTTCCGGGCAGGGAAGCTCGGTGGCGGCGGGGGTGGCGGCGCTGACGGAAACCTCGCGCCCCTTCATGGGGGAAGCCTTCTTCCTGCTGGCCGACCAGCCGCTCGTCACGCCCGGCCTGCTGCGCGACCTCCAGGCCGCGCGGGGCCTCCAGCGCATCGCCGTGCCGCGCGTGGCGGGACAACGCGGCAACCCCGTCCTCTTTGACGCCGCCCTTTTCCCGGCCCTGCGCGCCGCCCGCGGCGAGGCGGGGGGCCGCACTCTCTTCGACGCGCACCGCGACGAGATCGCCTGGCTGGAGTTGGACGACCGGACCCCGCTCTACGATGTGGACACCCCCGCAGAGTGGGACGCCCTTCGCCCATAGGGGAGGGACACCCCTCCCCGCCTCGCTATGCTCCCAAACCCCCTCCGCCGCCCCCTAGCCGCCCTGCTCCGTCGCCTGCTCGGCAGCGAGGCGCTCCTTTCCCTGCCCGCGCCCCGCGCGGACCTGCGCCTCCGCTACGGCCCCGACGCCGCAGCACTTTGGGGACTTGCGCTTGCCCCGTGGTGCGGGGCCCCATCCCGTGGTGCTCGTGATTCATGGCGGCTTCTGGCGCGCCCGCTATTCGCTGGAGCACATAGGCCACCTGTGCGACGCGCTGACGCGCAAGGGCTTTGCCACGTGGAGCATCGAGTATCGGCGCATCGGCGACCGCGGCGGCGGCTGGCCCGGCACCTTCGACGATATGCTGCGCGCGCTCGACCACCTGTCCACCCTTCCCCCCCGCTTTCCGCTGGACCTGAGCCAGACAGTTGCCCTGGGCCACTCGGCGGGGGGGCACCTCGCGCTCTGGCTGGGCGCCGAGAGGCCCGCCGCCCTGCGCGCGGTCATCTCGCTGGCGGGGGTGGCCACGCTCCGCCACGCCTGGGCGTTGGGGTTGAGCGATGGGGCCGTGGCCGAGTTGCTGGGCGGAACACCCGACGAGGTGCCGGAGCGCTACGCGGCTGCCTCGCCCATCGAGCGCCTGCCCCTTGGCGTGCAACAGGTGCTCCTCCACGGCACCGATGATCGTCTCGTCCCCATCGAGATCAGCCGCCGCTACCACGATGCCGCCCTGGCCGCAGGCGATGCGGCGCGCCTCCTACCGCTGCCCCGCATCGGTCACTTCGAGTTGATTGATCCCTATTCCCCCGCCTGGCCCCCGCTGTCTGGCAACGCTCCAGCAGGGCTTGCAGGGAGGCGGGGGTTGAGGAGGCGGTCATCGTAGATCGGGGCATCGTGAGCAGCCGCAACCCGGACGACCTTCCGGCCTTCAACGAGAAGATTGTCGAGGAGTTCGCGGAGGGCAAGCATGGTGGCCAGGGCGAGCGGGAGCCTGCCCGTGACCCCGAAGCGGCTATGGCGTAACCCTGCACCGGAGCACCATCCAGGTGGCCTGAGCGCTCGCTCAGGCCACTTTTATTTTGGCCTTCAGCGGCTCCAGGGCGCTGCGCGTGGCCGCCGCCTCTTTTTCTATGCCCATCCCCTCGAAGAGTGCGAGCGCCGTATCGAGCGCTGCCCGGGCCTCGTCGCGCCGCCCCTGTGCCCCGCATAGCTCGCCCAGGGCACGCCAGAGATAGGCGCTGATGTAGCGGTCCCCGTTTCGCTCCGCGATGTCGAGGGCATGTCGAAAGCTCGTCTCCGCATGGTCGGGCCGCTGCTGCGCGCGATGCACATTGCCCAGGGTGAAAAGCGCGTAGGGGTGGCTCTGCGGCTCCTCCTGATCCAGGACGCGCTGGGCGGCGTCCTGGGCCCCCGGCAGATCGCCCGTCTCGTAGCGCGCCTCCGCCAGATTGGAGGCGGCGACCGCGATCCAGTAGGGCTGGCGCACGCGCTCGAAGAAGGTCAGGGCACGCTCGGCCAGGTCGGCGGCGAGCGCAAAGTCCCCCCGCTGGAACTCGATGGCGGCCAGATGGCAGCGCATGCTTTCCACCTGAAGCCGATCCCCCACCCGCTCGTGATAGGCCAGTGCCTGCTCCATGTGCTGCGCCGCCTCGTCCACCTGGCCCTGCCGTCCGGCCAGCCCCGCCAGATGAAAGTGCGTGCGCGCGCTGCCGGGCAGGTGCTGCGCCTCCTCGGCCAGGGCCAGGGCAACGCGCAGGTGGGAGCGCGCGGTGCGCAGGTTTCCCATAGCCTCCTGCACCACCCCCTGCAGATGCTCCGCCTCGTACTGGGCAAGCGTCGCTTCCTGCCATGCCTGCTGCATAGCTTTCTGGCGCACCTGGATCAGCCCGCGGCCCACGTGGAGTTGCGCGCGGCGCGCGAGGAGCCGCGTGGTCAGCTCCAGGCCGGCGGCGTAGCGGTCGAGCGCCTCGTCCGCCTGCCCCTGCCCCTGGAGCAGTTGCGCTTCCAGGCTCAGCGCGGCCAGCGTCTCCTCATTGTCGGGCGGCCACTCGACGGCGCGCAGGTCGCGCAGGGCAAGCTGGGGCTCCCCCGCCTGGCGATGGAGCCTGCCGCGCAGCAGCGCCAGGCGCCGCTGCGCGGCGGGGCTCAGGCGGCGCGGGGATAGCTGCGCGAACAGGTGGCGCGCGGCGGGGGCCTGCCCGCGCAGCATCTCCTGCTCGGCATGGGGAAACCAGAGCGCCACCGCGCGCTCGGCCTCCCCGCCCTGCCAGCAGTGGTAGGCCGCCGCCGTCCACTCCCCACGCTGCGCGCGCGCCGCCGCCGCGTGCAGGTGAAGGCGGTCGCGCACCTCGCCGGGCAACGCGCCATAGATCAACTCGCGGAAGGCGGGGATCAGGGTCAGGCCGCCCTGCGCGTCCTCCTGCACCAGTTGGCGCGCCAGCAACCCATCCAGCGCGGGCTGCGCGCCGCGCCACGCGTCCGCGGGGGCGGGGGCACGGAACACGGCAAGCGCCTGGAGCAGCCCACGCTCCGCAGGGGACAGCCGCCCCCACAGTTGATCCCACAACGATTGCAGCACCGGCACGCGCGGCAGCCGCGCCAGCACGCCAGCGAGGGGCTCCCCCTCGCCACGCAGCGCCAGCGAGAGAACGAGCAGGCGCGGGTTGCCGCCGGTGTAGCGATGCAGGTGCGCGAGCTCCGCCTCTGTAAAGGGGATGCCCGCCCGGTGCAACAGCTCGGCCACGGCCTCGGGGGGCAGGCCGCTCAGCGACTGGTAGGCGTCCACCTCCAGCACGGCACGCTGCCCGATGAGGAGCAGGGGCGCGCAGCCACGCAGGCCGCTGATAAACTCAAGGAGTTGGGTGTGCGCAGGGAGCTCCTCCGCGCGCTCCACCGGGCGCAGCAGGTCCACCTCATCCAGGCAGAGGAGGGGGCGAGCGGAGCGAATCGTCTCCAGGTCATAGCGCGCGAGGCCGAGCGCCAGGTTGGCATCGTCCAGCCTCCCCTTGCTGGCAATCACCTGCTGCCACAGCGCCGCGCTGCCGTGGCGCCGCAGGAACGCACCCAGCGCAAAGAGGAAGCCAGGAAGCTGATCGTTGAAACTGGCACGAAAGGTGTGCCAGAAGCGCGCAGGCGTGGGCCACGTTGCCGCCAGGGCGGCCCCCAGCGTCGTCTTGCCCGCGCCGCTCGCGCCGCTCAGGGCGATGGCCTGCCCCGCCAGCAAGATGGGCAGGCACCCCTCCAGCAGCGCCTCGCGCCCAACAAGGGGAGGGTGGGCAGGCGGCTGCTCGGCGCGAAAGGCAGGGCGCAGGTGGTCGAGCAGGGTGTCGCCCAGCCGCTGCACCGCCGCGTCCAGGTCACGGTAATATTGGGACTTGCCGATGTACAGCACATCTTCCCAGATGTGGCTCAGCCGCGGAAGCTGGAAGAAGCGGCGAAAATAGTGCAGCTCTAGAAGGAGGAAGGCATAGCGCCCGCCCTTGCCCTGCTGCGCGCGCTCCGCCTCCACCGCCGCCAGGATCGCCTCCTGCTCCCCAGGGAGCGGGCCCGCCCACAGCGCGCGCGCCGCCTCATCGAGCGCCGCGCGCAGCCGCTCCCCCTGCCCGCCCTGCGCCCCGCCGCCGTCGCCCAGAAAATAGGGCGCCGCCAGCGGCGACTGCTCCGCCAGCCACTGTGGTGTCATCCAGGTGGCCGAGCGCAAGGCGCAGTTGCTCCCGAAACGACGTGGCCAGCGCCGTGGCAGGCGGCTCGATTGGTGTGCCTCCCATGACTATAGCTCCAGCATGTATGCACGTGTTGACACGTCAGGCCGGATCGCGGGTGGGCCATCTCCTCGAAATCTTTCAACGGCCATAGGCCGCCTCCCCCAAGCCCAGCACCCATCCTGGCCCTTGAATGCCTGCCGCCCCCACTCCCTGACATGCAACCAGTGAGCTATTCAAGGCCTACATCATGAACCCTGGCCTCCGCCCGCGTTGCTGACGAGCGGAGAGCACAGGGATAGTATCAGGATGGGACAAATGGGGGCAAATACGGGACGCGGTGCAGGCGCGCTCATGGTATACTTGCAACACTGACAGCAGCTACAGCAAGCCCGGAGGACACCATGCACGCGCGCCGACTGACGAGTCTGATAGCCCTACTTATCACCCTACTGGCGCTGGCCCTACCCTGGGCGCCCGAAGCCGCCGCACAGGGCGCCTGGTATTATCGCTGGGAGCTGACCTTCCCTTTCGAAAACACCCTGGACGGCACCCTGACCCTCTTCCTGAAACCGCCCAACAACCCCATCCAAACGTTGACGCGCACCGCCCCATGCACCCCCAAGGGCGCGGGCACCGTCACCCTGGACCCGGCGGCGGGGCTAGCGACCTTTGAAGGGGGCGGCTACCTCGAATGCACCTTCCCCGACCTGCCGGACATGATGGCAGAGCTGAGCAACGGGCAACTGTCCCTCGCCCCGATGCAGGCCTACGAGCGCTTCTGGATGCAGGCCGAGGCAACGCTCGACACCTCAGTGAACACCTTCCCGCAGGGCAACCCGCTCTTCTCCCATCCCAGCATGGAGTATGCAAGCCCCTACGACCTCGCCACCTCGCAGGCGTTCCTGCGGGCGCGGGTGCCCGGCACCCTGCGCGCCAGCGACCCGATCGCCCTCGCCACTGGGCCGAGCCTCCTCTTTGCAGGGCACTTTCCCCGCAACGGGGCGGACTGTGCCGTGCGCTTCAAGGCGTCCGGCAACCCCCCCTCTCAGCGCGGCTTTCCCTGCCCCGCGGCCAACCGCTCGGTCCTCTTCAACGTTAGCCCGATGACTTTCTACGTGGGGCACTCCCCCGCGCAGGGAAGTTATTTTTACGGCGACCTGCACAGCCTGCTGGTGGACCCGCCCAACTGGGGGGTTGCAGACTGACGAGGGGCGGCGCGAAAAGGGGACAAACCCCTGCGGAAACGGGACAACACGGAGGGTAGGGAGTGGTATTGTAAAGCCATGGACGGCAAATGGACCGTCCACCCCCGCTCACCTTAAAGGAGGCTTACCATGACCCGCTCTTTCACCCTTCGCTCGCGCCGCATCGCCCTCGTGCTCGGCATGGCCCTGATGGCCCTTCTGCTCGCCCACCTGTCTATCGGCAGCGCCGCCGCCGAGGCGCCCACCCTGCCCACCCGCTGCGTCAACTTTCAAAGCTTGCCCGGCGGCGCGGCCATGGGCGTCGGCACCACCTTTACCGACTCTGGCATCAACATGCGCACGCTGCCCTTCCAGTGGGACAACGGTGCGTGGACCAACGGCGGCGTGGCGGTGGTGGACGCCCTGAACGCCGCAGGCGGCACCGGCCTGGAGCTCAACCTCAACAACATCACCGTAGCCTTCTCCCTCGGCCAGCAGCCCGCCTCGCTGATCCGCCTCCGCTTCGGCGAGTATGGCGGCAACCTGAACATCAAGCTCAACAACGATTTCCGCAACTTCCAGAACATGCAGGACATTGACGGCGCCGTGATTGGCGGCGTGGCGGTCCAGGTGCCCACCGGCGGCAACGGCAACGACATGGGGACGCTGCGCCTCAGCGGCACCATCCACTCCTTCTCCATCGGCGGCCAGGAGTTCTACATAGACGACGTGTGCATCACCCGCTAGCAACCGCCCACGCGGCGCGGCGGGAGGGGGGCAGGGCCATAGGTGCCCTGCCCCCCTCTACGTGTCAGCCTCCAATGCCCATCCGAGGTGCTGGCATCGTGTGTATCAGATAATCGGGTAAACGCTGGCAGGGCAGGGTGCGGCAGAAGCGGGTGGGATACGACCGGCGGGGTCGCCCTGGGGGATAGGGTCGGGCGCGGGGCACGGCTTGCTCCAAACAGCGGCCCGCAGGGTCGGTGGAACCCTGCGGGCCGCTCCGAGAAATTTGAGCGGGCGGGGACAGGTTACCCCACTGCGTGCGCCATCTCCGCCAGGAGGAAGCGCCCGGTGTGGCTGGACTCCACCAGGGCCACCTGCTCCGGCGTGCCCTCGGCCACCAGTTGGCCGCCCCCGTTGCCCCCTTCCGGCCCCAGGTCAATGAGCCAGTCGGCGCTGCGAATCACATCCAGGTTGTGCTCGATGATGAGCACGGTGTTGCCCGCGTCCACCAGTCGGTGCAGCACGTCGAGCAGGCGCTGGATGTCGGCGAAGTGGAGGCCGGTGGTGGGCTCGTCCAGGATGTACAGCGTTCGCCCCGTCGCCACGCGGCTGAGCTCCTTGGCCAGCTTGACACGCTGCGCCTCGCCACCGCTGAGCGTGGTGGCGCTCTGGCCTAGCTTCACATAGTCCAGCCCTACATCGTGCAGCGTCTGGAGGATGCGCGTGATCTTCGGGTGGCTGGCGAAAAAGTCCAGCGCCTCCCGCACGTCCATCTCCAGCACGTCCGCGATGCTCCGGCCCCGATAGCGCACCTGGATCGTCTCGCGGTTGTAGCGGCGGCCCTGGCACTCGCGGCACATGACCCACACATCCGCCAGAAAGTGCATCTCGATCTTGCGCTGCCCGTGCCCCTGGCACGCCTCGCAGCGCCCGCCCTTCACGTTGAAGGAAAAGCGCCCCGCCCCGTAGCCGCGCGCCTTGGCGTCGGGCGTGCTGGCGAAAAGCTGGCGAATCTCGTCGAAGAGGCTGACGTAGGTGGCCGGGTTGGAGCGGGGGGTGCGCCCGATGGGGTCCTGCGAGATGTTGATTACCTTGTCAAGCTGCTCCAGCCCCTCGACCCGCTCGTGCGGGCCGGGCTGTCCCTGCGCGTTGTTCAGCGCGCGCGCCAGGGCCGGCTCCAGCGTTTCCGAGACGAGGCTGCTCTTGCCGCTGCCGCTGACCCCGGTCACGCAGATCATCGTGCCGAGCGGGAAGCGCACCGTGACGCCCTGAAGGTTGTGCAGCCGCGCCCCGACCAAGGTGAGCCATCCCGCGGGGGGGCGCCGTTGAAAGCCAACCGGCGAGGTGATGGTGAGGGCACCGCTGAGGTAGCGCCCGGTCAGCGACTCAGGGGTGGCGGCGACGGCGGCGGGGGTGCCCGCCGCCACGATCTCGCCCCCCATCACCCCCGCGCCCGGCCCCAGGTCAATCAGCCAGTCGGACTCGTGCATCGTTTCCGCGTCATGCTCCACGACCAGCACGGTGTTCCCCATGTCGCGCAGCTGATGGAGGGTGTCCAGCAGGGCGCGGTTGTCGCGCGCGTGCAGGCCGATGCTCGGCTCGTCCAGAATATACAGCACCCCCACCAGGCCGCAGCCTATCTGGCTGGCCAGCCGGATACGCTGCCCCTCGCCGCCGGACAGCGACCCCGCCGGGCGATCCAGCGTGAGGTAGTGCAGCCCCACGTTGAGCATGAACTGGAGGCGGTCACGAATTTCTTTAAGCGCCTCGCCCGCGATCTCGATCTGCTCGCCATCCAGATAGGGGGCAGGGCGAGGCTGAAGCGTGCGGGCGTGTGCCCCGTTGGAGGGGGCGTGACTGACCATTCCCGTTCTGGCTCGCATAGCCCGGCGCCGCCGACCATTCCCGCAGCATGGCTTCCGGGCCCCGGTCGTCGCTCCCCGTCGCCGCCAGCCCCGTCACCCACCGGTGCGCCTCGGCGATGGTCATCGCGCCGATGGTGGTCAGGGTCGTCTCGCCCACCGTCACCGCGCGCGCCTCGGCGCGCAGGCGCGCCCCCTGGCAGGCGGGGCAGGGCTGCTCGCTCATGAACTGGGCGTAGTGGTGGCGCGACCACTCGGAGCGCGTCTGGCGAAAGAGGCGGCTGATGTGGTGGATGATTCCCTTAACCGGGCGCAGGCTCTCCCCCTGCCAGGAGCTTTCCTCCGATTCGCCGCTATAGGTGAAGCGCACCTTTTCCTCGCCGGAGCCGTGCAGCAGCACCGTGCGAAACGACTCCGGGAGCTCCTGCCAGGGCAATTCCAGGTCCACCCCGTAATGCGCGGCAATGTCGAGGACGCTGCCGGTCCAATTCTTCCCACCCTTCTTGCGCAGGTTGCCGTACCAGCGCGTGGCCCCATCCAGGATCGAGAGCGTGGGGTCCGCGACGATCAGCGTGGGGTCCACCTCCATCTTGGTGCCCAGCCCATTGCACTCCGAGCACATGCCCAGCGGCGAGTTGAAGCTGAACAGTTGGGGCGACAGCTCGGGGAAGCTGATGCCGCAGTGAGGGCAGGCGTTCTGCTCGCTCAGCAGCCACTCTTCCCCCCCCGCGACGAGCGCCACCAGCAGCCCCTCGCCCGCGCGCAATGTCGTTTCCACCGAGTCCACCAGGCGGGCGCGAAAATCCTCAAGCTCGGATAGCGAGTTGGGGCCAACCTCCGTCGGCACCTGGAGGCGGTCCACGACGAGCTCGATGGTGTGCTTGAAGTTTTTGTCGAGCTTGATGGGATCGCTGAGTTCCATCAACTCTCCGTCCACGCGGGCGCGCACGTAGCCATCCTGGCGCGCCTGCTTGAGCAGCGCCGCCTGGGTGCCCTTGCGCTGCCGGACGATGGGCGCGAGCAGTTGGAAGCGCGTACCGGGCGGCAGGCTGGCCAACTGGTCGGCGATTTCCTGGGCGCTCTGGGCGCGGACCGTGCGCCCGCACTGGGGACAATGGGGCGTGCCCACGCGGGCAAAGAGCACGCGCAGGTAATCCATCACCTCCGTCACGGTGCCCACCGTCGAGCGCGGGTTCTTCGATACGGTCTTCTGCTCGATGGCGATGGCCGGGCTGAGCCCGAGGATCGCGTCCACCTTCGGCTTTTCCATCTGCCCCAAAAACTGCCGCGCGTACGCCGACAGGCTCTCGACGTAGCGCCGCTGCCCCTCGGCATAGATGGTGTCGAAGGCCAGCGAGGACTTGCCGCTGCCGCTGACGCCGGTCAGGACGACGAGTTGATAGCGAGGGATAGACACATCAACATTCTTCAAGTTGTGGTGCTGCGCGCCACGAACCACTATCTGTTCCGGTTCCATCTCGTGCCTCAAAAAACAGGAGCCTCAGGCGGTGACGTGTTACCATACCACACGCCCGCGACAAAAACAGGCAGTGTCGCTGGACGGGGGTGCGTGTCGCATCGTTTGGATGGGAGTACAACTAGAGGCAAGGGCAAACCAACATAGTGGGGGCGAAGAGCGAGGACAAGGTAGCAGGCTGACAGGCGCTGGCAAACGAGGCGTTGAGCGGGACGAGCGAGTGGCGCCCGGCGCCTTCGAATGCGCTGTTAGCCGAGATTAAGGCCGAAACGGACCACCGCCTGGCAGCCTTGCGTCCGCGCAGGAGCAAGCATACAGTGTCGATCAGTCAGGCGGCGAAGATGGGACCGGTGGTACGCAGTAGTAGGCTATCCGGCGAGCGCAGGCAGCACCTTCTTCGGCTCTGACACGCGCCTGTTGGCGATCTGGCCGAAATGGCAACACACCGAACTCCGGCGTTGCGGGCGGGGGTCTGCGTGATCACGCGTTGATGGGAAAAAAGCGCGGTTATGCCAGGCCATAGATGACCGCGGCTGTCTCTTGGCGTAGGGAAAATGGGGATGAAGGGCGAAGTTAAAGGGGAATATACAGAACAAGACCTTCCCATTCATCTTGCAGGCTGTATTCGGCCAGGAGTACGATGTCATCAATCACGCGGCTAAAAGATTCGTCTTGATGTACCACAACAAGTCCTGGCATCGGCAAGCCATCACGCACGCGGGTGTAAGCATGCATAGGCATTGTTTGGGCATCATGGGTTAAAACTACACGGTTTTCCCCTGCTGCCCACTCAAGAACAGCCTCATCTGATTTGGTGCGCAGTCCTACGTCCGCACTCGTACAAGGTCTATGCGGGGATGGCCCCGGAGGACGCCTCTGACAAGAGCACGATTGAAATCTTCATCTGCCAGAAAGCGAAACACTACTTGCCCGCGCTCTGGCTCAACAAGGCCCGACGGGCAAGGAGTCGCTCTCGTAGGCCTATCTGAGGGCTGCGCGTCTCGATCGTTTTGCGGATCCGCTCGCCACGAAGACGGTTCTCATCTAGATAGCTTTCTATCTTCTCGCGGGCGTGTAAGTAGTAGCTAACGACTGCATAGACATCGGCCAACTCAAGACTGTCAAAATTGTCTGCAATCTGCTCGGGTGATTCCCCCTGCTTCCAGGCTACGATGACAGAGTCCAGTCGTACCCGGGTTTCGCCGACGCGCAGCACACCGTACGCGTCCTCGCGGAGTGGTACAGCTAGAGTCGGAGCATCCATAGCGCTTCTCAATCTCCCCAAATTGGTTTTGGGAATCTTACCACAACATGATAAAGCGGCTCAACCCTCGACCAAAGCTTGTGGCCCGCGCTCTTTGCAGGGCGGGTGCGCGGCACCACCGTCAGCGGGCGCGATGCCTGCCACGATGGATCGAGGAAAGGAGCGCGTGGCTGGGCACGCTGTCTTTGCCAGAGAGCAGCCGCCGCAACGCGACTCTGGGACGCTGCACCGGGGCACGCTTCAGCGGTTCCCGCGCGAGAGCCAGGATTCCCACTCGTTGTCGCTTTCGTACAACTCGCGGACGTTCAACGCGTCAAAGGCACCTGGTAGCTTCGACCAGCGATCCGGGCGATTCCGTGGCATCCTCCCCCTCTTTCCAATAGCTGCTTCCATACCAGTGCCGCTGGACGGTGGGGCACCTCTGTGGTAAAAAGGGGGAAACAGAGTTAACCGTCGCCATCCCCAGGAGCATCCTATGCACACGACGCTGATTTCCGCCGAGACGCTCCACGAGCATCTGTTCGAGCCGGGGTGGGTGGTGGTGGATTGCCGCTTTCGACTGGACGATCCGCGCGCGGGGCGTTCCCTCTACAACGAGGCGCACGTGCCCGGCGCCGCCTACGCGGACCTGAACGAGGATCTGGCCGGGCCGCCGCGTCCCGATGAGGGGCGCCACCCCCTGCCCGACCTTGATCGCTTCCGGCAGGCGGCGGGCGCGTGGGGGATCGGGCCTGGCGTGCAGGCGGTCTGCTACGACGACACAGGGGGAACCTATGCCGCGCGGGTCTGGTGGATGCTGCGCTTTCTAGGGCACGAGGCCGTCGCCGTGCTGGACGGCGGCTGGCAGGCATGGGTGGCACACGGCTTCCCGACGACGAACGACTACACGCCGCCCCCGCCGAAGCACTTCGAGGGAGAACCCCAGTGGGGGCGACTGGCCACGCTAGAGGAGGTGGCAGCACTGGTGGCGCAGGGGAAGGGGGCGCGCCTGGTGGATGCGCGGGACGAGCGGCGGTATCGCGGCGAATGGGAGCCGATTGACGCCGCAGCGGGGCACATCCCCGGCGCGCGCAACCGCCCCTATGCCCAAAACCTGACCGAGGCGGGCACCTTCCGCGACGCAGCCGAGCTAGCCGGCGCGTGGCACGCCGCGCTCGGCAGCAGCGACCCCGCTGAGGCGATCTGTTACTGCGGATCCGGCGTGTCCGCCTGCCACAACCTGCTGGCGATGGAACACGCGGGCCTGCCCGGCGCGCGCCTCTTCATCCCGTCGTGGAGCGGGTGGAGCGCTGACCCCACGCGCCCTGTGGCGCAGGGCGAGGAGGGGCCCCTCACTCCCCCCGACCCGCCTCCAGCGCCATGAGGGTCTCCGCCGTCTCGGGGTCCAGGGGGCGCGCGAAATGGTATCCCTGGCCATACTCGCACTGGAGCACGCGCAGCAGCCTCACCTGCTCCTCGCTTTCCACCCCCTCAGCCACTACATCCATGCCCAGGCTGTGGGCAAGGGTGATGATGGTCTGGACGATGGCATGCTCGCCATCTACCGCCAGCTTTTTGATAAAAGAGCGGTCAATCTTGAGCGTGTCAATCGGGAACTGGTGAAGGTAGCCCAACGAGGAATAGCCCGTCCCAAAATCGTCGAGTTGGATGAAGACGCCCAGCGCACGCAGTTGAGCAAGGGTGTGGGTCACCGTCTCCTTGTTGTCCGCGATGGCGCTTTCGGTTAGCTCCAGCTTCAAGCTATGCGCGGGCAAGCCCGTGGCCTGGAGCGTGTGGGCGATCTGCTGGACCAGGTCGCGCTGGAGCAGCTGTTTGCCAGAAATGTTGACGTTGATGGGCAAGCCGGAGTAGGCCGGAAACCGCCGCTGCCACTCGGCCATCTGGCGGCAGGCCTCGTGCAGCGACCACTGGCCGATGGCCCAAATCAGCCCCGTTTCCTCTGCGATCTCCATGAAGGCACCCGGTGCAATCAACCCCTGCTCGGGGTGCTGCCATCGTATCAACGCCTCAAACCCTGCGATGCGGCGGCTGTGCAGGGAAACGATGGGTTGGTAGTGGACGCGGAACTCCGCCCGCTCGATGGCATGGCGTAGCGCGGTTTCCAACTTCAGGAGCGCCACCGCGCTCACGTGCATCGCATGGTCGAAGACGGCGTGGCGCGCCTTCCCCAGCGCCTTGGCGCGATACATGGCAAGGTCTGCGTTGCGCAGCAGTTCGTCCGGCCGCTCGTAGCCTGGCTCGCCTGGCACGATGCCGATGCTGGCCGAAACAAAGACCTCCTGGTTGTTCAGCACAAACGGCTGTCCCAGCGCCTGCTGCACCCGCTCTGCCACCACGATGGCATCCTCGGCATGGGCCATCTCTTCCAGCAGGATGGTAAATTCATCGCCGCCCAGGCGCGCCACGGTGTCGGTCGGACGGAGGCACTCTTCCAGCCGACGAGCGATGGTGATGAGCAGATCATCGCCCGCCAAGTGCCCCATGCTGTCGTTGATGACCTTGAATCGGTCCAGGTCCAGAAAGAGGACCGCGAACAAGCCATCGGGCCGCCGTCGCGCCCGCTCGAGGGCTTGCTCCAACCGATCCATAAAAAAGCTGCGATTCGGCAAGCCAGTGAGCGCATCATGGAGGGCATCATAGATCAGCTTGTCCTCAACGCGCTTTCGCTCGGTGATATCAATTGCCACGCCGATGGTTCCGGCAAAGCGTCCCATCTCGTTATAAAAGGGGGAATAAAAGGTCTCGAAGATTACGCTCTGCATTGCCTCAATGGAAGAGAAGGTCTCCCCCGCCAGGGCACGTCGAATGTTTTCCAAGACGATCTCGTTGCCCGCTTGCACTGTAAAGACGGAGCGGCCTACCCATTCGTCCTGCTCCAGCCCCAGCTTGTGCAGCCCCTTCCCGCGCAGCACCAGCACGCGCCCCTCCGCGTCCATCGCAAAGAGCATCACGTCCGCATTGCTAGCCAACGTGAGGAGCCGTTCCTCGCTCGCGCGCAGGGCCTCCTCCGCGCGCTTGCGCTCCCCTAGCTCCTGCTGAAGCGAGGTGTAAAGCTGGGCATTGTCCAGCGCCAGGGAGGCCAGTTGGGCAAATCGGCTCAGCATGGCCACTTCCGCTGGCCCAAAGCGGCGCTCCGACTCTACGTGCGCCAGGCCAATCACCCCGCGCACCATCGAGCCTGACAGCAGCGGTACTGCCATCGTCGCGCGAAAGGGAACCTTCTCGAAGCCGCGCAGATGGCCCGGCCAGACCGCGTAGTGATCCACCACTTGGGGCTCGCCCGTTTGCCAGGACAGGCCGCTCAGCCCTTCGCCAGGAGCAATACGAAAGCCGATGTAGTCGGCAAACGCACCGGTGGCAACCTGTATCATCATCTGGTCAGACCCCGTCTCCCGCAGGTAGACGTAGCCGTGCTCGGTGCCCACCAGCTGCCCTGCCCGCGCCACGATGGTGTGGAGCAGGTCGGCCACATCGTGCCGATCCATGAGTGCCAGCGCCGTGTCGTGCAGGGCAGCCAGGTACTCGTTTTGCCGGCGCAGCGCCCGCTCGCTCGCTCGGGCCTCGCTGTACAAACGCGCCCGCTCGATGGCGAGGCTGATGTGCTGGCTGAGTGCCACCATCAGGCGCAGGTCGTCCTGCGTGAGCCGGACACCTTCGACTGATTCCACATTGAGTATCCCAACGACCCGCCGATGGTCGAAGAGGGGCACGCACACCTCGGAAACGACTCCGGGCATCGCTTCCAAAAAGTCGGGGTCGCCGCTTACATCTTCCACTAAGATCGGCTGGCCCGTCCGCGCCGTACGCCCCGTCACCCCCATGCTGAGCGGAATCGTGCGGATCACGCCTGCATAGCCCACCTCGTGTTGCAGGAGCAGCTGCTCCCCCTCCAGCAGGTAGAGGCTGACCAGGGCGTAACCAAATGTCTCGGCAATGCTTTCCACGACAGCGCGAATCATGTTGGGCAGATCGAGCTCGTGCGCCAGGGCGGCACGGGCCTGGTCTAGCAGCGCCAATTCCTGTGCCTGACGCTGGGCGGAGACCCATAGCTCTCGATAGCGACTCTCGTTCTCGCGCAGGCGGGCCTCAACCTGCTTACGCTCGCTGATGTCCACTACCACCACCTGGGTGGCCGGGTTGCCTGCATAGGTTACAGGCGAGGCCAGCACCAGCACGTCAATCGGCTGCCCATCCAGGCGCAAAAACTTTTCCTCGATCCACCCCGCTTCGATTCCCTCTTCCTGGGTGAGGGCGATGCGCTGGAGCGCCAGAGCCCGAAAATCCGGATGGACGAAGTTCAGCACGGGCTGCCCCAGCAGGGCCTCCGCCCCCTCGGCCCCGACGATGGTGCTTGCCGCCTGGTTGGCCGTGACGATCCGCCCCTGTTGGTGGACGACGATGGCCTCTGGCAGCTGCTCCAGCAGCCGCTGGTACGCCTTCTCGCTCCGATGCGCCCCCAGCGAGCCCGTCCCGGTGGGCCGCGGTCTGCCGCGCTGCTCGATCTCTGCTGTCAGAGCGGCTGACACATCGGCCAGCCTATGAAGAACCTCGTTGGCCCAGAGGCGCGCTGGCACATCCGCCACTGCCAGCATGCCCACGACACGCCCGCGGCTGCTGAGGACAGGCACTGCCGCCCAGCCCCATCGTCCAGCCTGAGGGTGGCGATTCTTCCCGTGGCCAGCCGATGGCGTGGTTATGGGTCAGCGGTGCCTGAGCAGCAGCCATCCTTTCCCCTAGGTGGCGAGCAAGCGCGTGGAGCGCCCCCCCATCCTCAAGTAGGGCCTCGTTCTGGTGGTGCACCCAGACTTGCCCCCCCATGCCCAGGCAAAGGAGCGCAGCAGGCGCCGCAGCAAGCGCGCAGGCCATGCGGCCCACGCGTGCCAGCACCTCCTGGGGGAGGGGCGCGACGATATCCAGGGCAGCCGACATGAGCGGAGCGGTTCCTTGAGATTGGATCATAAAACGATTTTTCGATGTTGGCAGCGCTACGATGCGGATTGTCGCCTGGGGCGAAGTCACCCCTGTCCCGCATGCTGGTACTCATCATGGCACAGGCAAGCGCGCTTGTCTATAGGAACTTTGGAAGCGTTAATTCAACCATCACCGCTTGCTTTGCGTTTGGGGGTTGAAAGTGGGAGGAGGTTTCACGTATGATGAAGACAACTTTTCAGCTCACAGTGCTTGTTGCACGATTTTTGTAGCCCGCAGCCACCAAGCAGGCAACAGGCCAAAGGGGGAAACGATGAGATACTCTTCGCGGTGGATGTTCCTGTTGCTGGCGGCGGCGATGGCCCTGGCCCTGCCCGGTGCTGTATACACGGCCCGTGCCAGCGAGGGGGCGGCCCCCCCTGGAGCGGTCGCGGCGCAGGATGGGCCGCTGTACCACACGGTCGCTGCCGGGGAAACGCTGTCAGCCATCGCGGTCCGCTACGGAACGACGGTGGCCGAGATCACGCGGCTGAACAACCTGGCCAACCCAAACCTGATCTATGTGGGCCAGCGCCTGCTCATCCGCGAGGGGAGCGGCGGCCCGCCCGGCCCGACCCCCACCCCCGCGCCGCCCCCCCCCAATCCGACCCCGCCCCCGCCCCCGCCGAGCGGCCAGACCACCCACGTGGTGCAGAGCGGCGAAACCTTGTCCACCATCGCCCAGCGCTACGGCGTGACGTGGCAGGCCATCGCCCAGGCAAACAACCTGGCCAACCCGAACGTGATCTATGTGGGCCAGCGCCTGCTCATCCCGGTGGCTGGCGGCCCGCCCCCGCCCCCGCCCCCACCGCCCCCCCGAGCGGGGGCCCCTCCGCTATGGGATGGGGCATCCAGGCGCACATGCTGAACGAGGACATGGCGCGCATCACGGGCGCGGCCAGCGAGATGAACATGCAGTGGCTCAAGCAGCAGGTGCGCTGGACTGATTTCGAGGCCAGCCCCGGCTCCATCACATGGGGACCGATTGACACGATGGTGAACAGTGCGGCGGGCAAAAAGCTGCTGCTGAGCGTGGTGGCCGCGCCCGGCTGGGCTCGTCCGGCGGGGGCAGATGGCTCGGTGGAGGGGCCGCCGCAGAATCCCGCCACCTATGCCAATTTTGTGGGGCAACTCGCGGAGCGATACTGTGGTAGGGTGCAGGCGATCGAGGTGTGGAACGAGCAAAACCTGGCGCGCGAGTGGGGGAACGAGACGCTGAGCGCGGCGCGCTACATGGATCTGCTGCGCGCGGCCTATCCCGCCATCAAGAACGCCTGCCCGGACGGGCAGAAGATTACGGTGGTGAGCGGCGCGCTCACCCCCACCGGCGCGCCGCCGCCCGCCGCGATGGACGATTTCACCTACCTGACCCAGATGTATCAGAACGGGCTGCGCGGCGTCTCGGATGCGATAGGCGCCCACCCCAGCGGCTACAACGTGCCGCCGACCCTTCCGTACACGCAGGCCTGCAATTTCATCCGCAGCAACAATGCCTCGTTCACCGGCCCCTGCGACTCGCCGCACCACTCCTGGTCCTTCCTCTCGACCATCGAGGGCACACGAACCATCATGGTGCAGCAGGGGGACAGCGCAAAGCAGATCTGGGTGACAGAGTTCGGCTGGGCGGTGGGGGGCGACAATGTGCCCAGCGGCTACGGCTATGCGCGCGACAACACGCGCGAGGAGCAGGCGTACTGGACGGCGCAGGCCTTTTCGATAGGTCGCGACAAGGGCTACGTGGGCGCTATGTTCTTGTGGAACATGAATTTTGCCCATGTGCAGCCCGGCTCCGAGCAGGCGCTGTGGAGCATCTATGGCTCCGGCTACCTGCCCACCATCACGGTTCCGGCGGTGCGCGACACGCCCCATTGACGAGCCCTGCAACAAACGATAGACACTGTGGAGGGGGCGCGGGGCGTGGCCCGCGCCCCCTCCAAACACAGCGCGCCCGGTACGTTCCCCTCCCTATGGCTGCCCCTTCACCAACTCCAGGCGCAGCGGTGGCACCTCGTGCTTTTCCCACATCTTCTGGTAGCGCGATTTGGTCTCCGGCTCGTAGCCGACCAGAAAGCGCTCCGCGTGCGTGCGGGCCCAGCGCGGGTCGCCCTCCACCAGGGGCAGCATCTCCTCGAAGAACAGTGCCTCGTGGTCGGTGATGAGGCTCAGCAGGCCGCCGGGCTGGAGCGCACGGTGGAAGGCGTCCAGAAACTCGGCGTTGACGATCTTGTGCTGCCCGCGGTTGCGCAGGTTCGGGTCGGGGTAGTGCATGAAGACAGCCCGGAGCGCGTCCGGCACCAGCAGCGGATAAACGAACTGGATGGGGGCGCGGACAAAAATTATGTTGTCCAGCCCCGCCTCCGCCGCATCGGCCACCGCCTTGTAAAGCGCCTTGGGGTAGATGTCAATGCCAAGAAAGTTGCTGTCCGGCTCCCGCTCCGCCTGCGCGATCAGCCACTCCCCCGTCCCCGGCCCCACTTCCAGCACCAGGGGCCTATCGTTGCCGAAAACGCTGTGGGAGTGGAGGGGGGGAAGCGCTCCGGGTGGCGGTATAGCTCCCCCTGCGACCAGAAGCGGAAGTAGCGAGCCGCCACCTCCGGCGACGGTGGCTGGGCGTCCAGGCGGATGGCGCGTCGAGGCATGGCGGCTACCCTTTGATGCCCTGGCTGTCGTGCACGGTGCGTTCCCCCCTCATCCCGCGAAGCGCGCCCACACGTCCTGCGCGAGTTCCATCGCCCGCGCGCTGATGGCAGCCTCGTCCAGCGACAGAAGCTGGCGATCCCGCATGAGCAGCCGCCCGCTGGCGATGGTGTCGGTGACATGGCTGCCATCGAGCCCGAACAGAATGTGCCAGGGCAAATTGCCGCTGCCCATCGGCGTGAAGGGCTGATAGTCGCACAGCATGATGTCCGCGAACGCCCCCCGTGCCAGCCGCCCCACCGGCCTGGAAAAAAAGCGGGCGGCAAGGCGCGCGTTGTTGTGGTAGGCCATGCGCATCACCTGATCGCCGCCGAGCGTGCGCGGGTCGCTCGTGTGCACCTTGTGCAGCAGGTAGGCGATCTTCATCTCCTGGAACATGTTAAAGGAGAAGCCATCGTTGCCCAGGCAAACCCGCTCCCCCAGCAGCGGATCGGCCAGCATGGCGGGCACGTCCGCCACCCCCACCGCATTGTTCATGTTCGAGCGCGGCTGATGGGAGACCCAGGTGCCCGTGCTCGCCAGCAGCTCCCGCTCCGACTCGTCAATGGTGATCGCATGGGCGACCAGGGTGCGCTCGCCCAGGATCCCCATCTCGTGCAGCCGGTGGATGACCCGCTGCCCAAAGTTCGCCAGCGCATGCGCCTGATCCGCCGGACCCTCCGCCGCGTGGATGTGGAAGCCCGCCTCCAGCGGGGCCGCCGCCTCCACCACGTGCGACAGGGTGGCGTTGGACAGGGTCATCGCCGCATGCAGGCCGAAGAGCCCCGCTAGCTGCGGGTCCGGCTGCGCGGCGCACTGCTGCAGCCAGCGCAAATTTTCGGCGATTCCCGCCGCTGTCACCTCCGGCCCGTCGCGGTCCGTCACCTCGTAGCAGAGACAGGCGCGCAGCCCGCTCTCTTTGACCGCCCCACCGATGGCGTCCAGGCTGCCCGCCACCGCGTTCGGGCTGGCGTGATGATCGAACAGCGTCGTGCAGCCGTGGCGCACCGCATCCACCAGCATCACCAGCGCCGACCCCCGCACATCCTCCAGCGTGAGCGAGCGGTCCAGCCGCCACCAGAGCCGCTCCAAAATCTCCGGAAAGTCCACGGGCGCGGGGCCGGGGATGGCCAGCCCGCGCGCGAAGGCCCCGTAAAAGTGGGTGTGCGCGCAGATCGCGCCCGGCAGCGCCAGTTTGCCGCGCCCGTCCATCGTGGGCGCGCCCGGAAAGGCGGCGACTAGCTCCGCCGTCGGGCCAATCGCCTCGATGGTGTCGCCGCGAATGGCGATGGCATGATCGGGCAAAATCGTTGCGTTGGCGTCGGCGGGGTCGGGCGCCACGCGGAGGTGGGTGATGAGGGAGACGGGCTCGTTCCCGCCCGCCGCTCTGTCTATTCCTTGCACGCTCGGCTCATTCATGGGTGACCCTCCTGGGGGGTGGCGTGGGAAAGCAATCATAGCGCAAGTGGCGGGCGACCGGAATTCCGATTATCATTTGCGCCGGCACCGCTTGTACCACCAATTTTGCGCGGGCTTGACAAAGGGGAGGGAGCGATGAAACCGATCCTAATTTCTCGGACGCAGATTCTTCAGCATAGTGGATCGGAAGTGTTCGGGCGCGGCGAGCAATACGCGCGTTCGGGTGCGGTGCGCTCCCTTATCGCGCGCGGCGACACGCTGGAGGCCAGGGTAGAAGGCAGCGAGTATGAGCCGTACCGCGTACAAATTGGGTGGGACGCGGCGGGCATTACCAGCGCTACCTGTACCTGCCCATACGACTGGGGCGGATGGTGCAAACATATAGTTGCCACGTTGCTGGTGTACCTTCAGGCGCCTTCAGAGGTGGAGGAGCGCCCCACGCTGCTAGCACAGCTTGCCGAGCTTGATGCCGAGCAGCGAGAGGCGCTGCTGCGCTCCCTTGCCAGCGACCAGAGCCTGACTGATCTCCTTGAGCGCCACCTGGCGCAGTTCCTCTTTCAGCAGAGCCAGCAGGCGGCCCCGGACCGTCGCGCCTGGGTGAATGTGGAAGCCTTTCGCAGGGATGTGCAGGATGACCTGTTTCAAAGGGGCCCCTCCTATACGAGGGAGTACTACGACGAATGGGACTCCTCCGTCAGTCTGGAAGCGCATCTGGCAAAGATTCGACCCTATGTCGAGGGAGGAGAGGGGGCCAACGCTCTGTCGCTTTTGGAGGTGCTTACCGACGAGTTGATAGGAGTGATTGCGGGCGAGCAACTTTACGCGGAATCTTTTGAATCGCGCCCGCTGGATTCGCTCTGGACCGAGGCCCTCCTGATGGAGCCGCTTTCCCCTGCCGAGCGCAAGGCGTGGCGCGAACAGTTCCTCCAATGGGATGAGGTTCTGAACGATTATGGGATGGACGGCTCCCTTGGGGGGGCGCAGTTGGCGGCGGAGCAGGGGTGGGAAGGGGAAATTCTGGAACGCTGGCGGCGCGGCGAGGCGCTGGATGAAGAAACGTGGGACGGCGATGAGGACAAATTGGACCTTGCCCGGCTCGGGGGGGCGGTGCTGCGTATCCTGGACCGACGCGGCGAGCACGAGACGTTCTTGAACGTGGCCCGCGCTACCGGTGCAGGCGCGGCTTACCTGACGAGGTTGGTGGCGCTAGGGCGCAGCGCTCAAGCGGTGAAGGAGGCGGCGCAGTGGCTCCGGCAGCCAGACGAGGCACTGGCCTTGGCCCAGGCGCTGCGCGAGCAAGGGGAACTGGAAGGCGCGCTACGCATTGGGGAGCACGGGTTGTCGCTGCACCCCACAGGTTCCCTGGACCTGGATAGCCTGGAACTCTGGCAGGGCCACCCAGCCAGCCGCCATGCCATGGCCACCTGGCTGGCCGATCTGGCCGAGGGGATGGGGCGCCGCGAGGTGGCGTTGCGCGCCAGCGAGATAGCCTTCCGCGACCAGCCCTCCGTGGCGGGCTACGACCGCGTGCGCGCCCTGGCGGGCGATGCATGGGAGTCCCAGTATCATGACGCCTTGTTGCAACACCTGCGCGGGGGTGTGTATGCCTACGCTGAGACCGCCGTCGACATTTTCCTGCGCGAGGGGCTGCTGGAAGATGCCATGCAGATGGCGGCGAAAAGCGCTCTTGGTACGGTTCTCCATAAGGTTATGGGCACCGTGATTCACACGCATCCGGACTGGGTGATCCAGCAAGCTCTCCGACGCGGCGAACCCATCATGGATTCAGGGGACTCTGCTCACTACGACGATGCCGTCGCCTGGCTGCGTCATGCCCGCGACGCTTACCTGGCCGCTGACCGCGCGGACGAGTGGCAGCGCTACCTGGCCGACCTCAAAGCCAGGCATGGGCGCAAGTACAAGCTCATGGGGCTGATGAAGGGGCTGTGAGGGGGGTGCACGTAAGAAACGTGTAATACCTTTATAGTAGACTCAAGAGCAGCGAGTTTTCATCAGTGCCGATCAGCTTAGGAGATCCGATGTCTCTCTCTGCTTCACTTCTACGACCTTCCTGGCTTCCTTCAACCCCTCTCCTGTTGCTTATTTGCCTCTCTCTGTCCCTTTTCCTCGTACCCTATCAGTCCACGTCCAGCATCGCTCCTGCGCGGGCCAGCCTGCCCCTCTCCTTTATTCCGAATCAGGGGCGGGAAGACAGGTCGGTCCGCTTCCAAGCGCACGGGATGGGGGGTACGCTCTTCTTCACCCCTCAAGAGGTGCTGCTTTCCTTGCCCATCACAAGCGTAGCGGACGACAGCGCTGTCTTTACCTACGCGGTACGCCTGCGCTTCGATGGGGCCAACCCGGCGCCAGCCCTCACGGGGTTGGAGCCCCTTCGTGGCTCCGCCAGCTACTTCATTGGGAGCAATCCTGACGGCTGGCGCACCGACCTTCCAACCTACGCGAGCGTATCGTATCAGGCACTCTACCCTGGATTGACCTGCGCTACGATGGAGTGGACGGTCAGCTTAAAGCTACCTACTACGTTGCAATCGGGGCGGATCCAAGTTTGATTCGTTGGCGTTACGTCGGCGCGGAACGGGTGACGGTTGACCGGGAGACGGGCGACTTGCTCGTGACTCTGCCGGCGGCATCGGATGGAATGGAACCCAGCGAGTTGCGAGAGCAAGCGCCTGTGGCCTGGCAAGAGATCGGTGGCAAGCAAGTGGCGGTGCCTGTGCGCTATCAGGTCGCCGCCGACAGCAGTGTCAGCTTCGCGCTGCCGGGCGGGTACAACCGTGCCCATCCTCTTACGTTAGACCCCACGCTAGTCTATGCTCACCGCCTGGGGGGAAGCGAGAGCGATGTTGGCCTGAGCGTGGCAGTGGACACGGAGGGCAACGTCTACCTCACCGGAGAAACGTTCTCCTCCACCTATCCTACCACCCCAGGGGTTGTGCAAGCGCAAAGCGGGGGCGACTCGGATGCCTTCGTCTCCAAGCTGAGCGCGGATGGCTCGACCCTGCTTTACTCCACCTTTCTCGGTGGCTTGCGGGGGGAGCGGGGTGAGGGAATCGCCGTGGACGCTATAGGTAATGTCTATGTGGTCGGCAAGACATTCTCCGCCGATTTTCCTACCGCGAATGCCTACCAGCCGACCTATGGGGATCACTCGGATGGCTTCGTCACAAAGCTCGATCCCACCGGGAGTGCCCTCCTCTATTCGACCTACCTCGGCGGTGACTTTATTGATGGCGTTGCAGCCATTGCCCTGGATGCTGCGGGCAGCGCCCACGTGACGGGCAACACCTTTTCGAGCAACTTCCCAACGGAGAACGCCCTTCAGCCGCTGGGCGGCGGTTTCAGCGATGCCTTCGTAACGACATTCCATCCCGACGGAAGCAGCCTGCTTTATTCCTCCTACCTGGGAGGGGGGGCGACAGACAGCGCGACGGGAATTGCCGTTGACAGTGCGGGTCACATCCATGTGGCAGGCTGGACTGAGTCAATGGACTTTCCGCTGGCGGATCCCTTCCAATCGGAGTTTGGCGGGCCCTATGCAGATGCCTTTGTCACAAAGGTTGATCCTTCAACGCCAGCCTATCTCTACTCGACCTTTCTTGGCGGTGCAACGGTTGACTGGGCCAGCGATATAGCCACAGACAGCGAGGGCAACAGCTATGTGACGGGCAGTACCAACTCGCCCGACTTCCCGGTCGCCCTTCCTCTCCAGGGACTTGCTGGCGACTACGACTTCTTCGTGACAACGTTCAACTCCAACGGCTCCACCCCCCTCTTCTCCACCTACTACGGAGGCAGTGGGCGTGACGAGAGCGAAGGAATCGCCCTGGCCCCCTCAGGACAACTCTACGTGGTGGGCGCGAGCGACTCATCTGATTTTCCCCTTGTTGATCCCATCCAGGCTGCCTATGGAGGGAACTCGGATGCAGCCCTCGTAAAAATTGTCGCAGGCGGAACGGTAGAGTACGCCACCTACCTGGGCGGGAGCAATAGGGAGTACGGCTGGGATGTCGCAGCAGGGGCCACAGCCGCCTACATCAGTGGCGAGACCTACTCCGACGAATTCCCAGGGATCGGAGTCTCCCAGACTTCTTCCGAGTCGAGCGACCTCTTTGTCGCCAGAATTGACACGGGGCAAGGGCCGCCTTCGCCCACAGCGACTGTTACGCGAGATCGGCACGGCGACGCCCTCGCCCGTCCTAACCGAGACCCCAGAGCCTACGCTAACGCCAACCAGCGCCGCGGACTCTACCCCCACGGCGACGAGCACGCCGGACGTGACCCCTACCGCCACCCCAACCGATGTTCCTCTCTTCGCCCGCTGGCAACCTGCACAGATGCAGATGATGCAGGCCACCGGTCAGGTGCGGCGCCACGCCGTGCGGCTGCACAACCTGCTGGAAACACCCCTTGTCTGGAGTAGTTACGAAGGGCACCGCAGCTGCGTCCAGCCGCGCAACCAGCCCTGGCTGCATCTTGCGCCCGACGCGGGGGTCACCCTACCCGGGCAGGCCAGCGACTTGATGATCTACGTGGACACGCGTCGCCTGCCCGTAGGCACCCACACTGCCCACTTGTGCGTCCTCAATAGCACGGGTAATCTCCAGGGGCTGCCAGTGCGCCTCCGTGTCGTGGCACCCACACCCTAATAGGCGGCTGTGCTAGATCAGGCCCAGCAGGATGGAAAAGTCTGGATCCGCAGAAGGGACGGGAGCCTTTTTGTGCTGAGGCCAGAGGCTGCTCCTATCTCACCCCTGGATGTCGAAGGCGTTACCCTTGATCTCTCGGCGGACGAGATCGTCGCTGCGGTTCGCGAGGGGCGGGAGCGTGAGGGGTAGGGACGGGTCTGCGCATCGTATTGCCTCTTATCCCGACTACCGTAACCATCGCCGCCCTCCAGCGATGATTCCCGCGCCGACCAGTGCCGCTACCGCGAGGGGCAGGGCAATGTTGAGGGTGCGGACGGTGCGGAGCAGGGTCTGCATCTGGCGGGTGTCGTTGAGGTGGGGGAAGGGCTCGTCGGGAGCGGAACGTCCAGGAAGGCGCAAAGGGGGCCCCATCCCTGTTTGACGTCAAAGACGAGTAGGCGCTCCGGTGGGACGGTGCGCTGCACATCCTCGTTCCAGCGCTGAAAGCGGGCAATGGCCTCGGCCCGCTCCCCGAAGCGTCCGTCAAAGAAGCCATGCCAGTACAGGCGCTCCGCAACGCTAAGCAGGTGGTCCAGGCGCGGAACGAGGCGGCGGAGCCACCGGGGGAAGGTGGGCGGTATCTGCGCGATGGTGGCCTGGGTGCTGGCATACCACCGCTCCGGGTCGCGCACGCTGAGCAGCACCTTGGCGTCGGGGTACTGCGCCATCAACGCCTGGTAGAAGAGGCAGGCGGGAAAGTCTACAGTCGCTTGGTAGCCCCCAAAGAGGCGCGCCCAATCGGGTGGCCGCCCCTCGGCGATGTCCCGCCAGAGACGCGCGTGGTCGGGTTGTCGGTACAACTCGATCATGTGGTAGCACGGCCCGAGACCGAGCCGCCCCAGCGCAGCCTGGAGCGACGTCGTCCCCGTGCGTGGTAACCCCGCGCCAATGAGTTGCATGGGTAGTCCCTCAGAGTGACATCGCGCCCGTAGGACAAATTTAAAATTTGTCCCGTCGTTCGTCATAGACATAGAACGCAGCAGGTGGGAAAAGATGAAGGCGCCGGACCTCGTAGGACAAATTTAAAATTTGTCCCGTCGTTCGTCGTTTTCGCCCAACCTCTTTGTATCCGCAACCCGTCTGGCAGGGATAGCGGACAAATTGCAAATTTGTCCTACGGGTGGCGCCACTGCCATTCTTCCCAATGGTTGACCAGACCGGCAGAAACGGGATTGTTGAGGATATAGCGCACGATGCGCTCGTGTTCTGCGGCATCACGAACAAAATGATCGTAGCTCTCATGCTGCCAGAACTGGCCTGTCCGTCGCAATGCTTTGTTTGCTTCGCGAGCGGTGTATCGCTTCAGGCTGTGCATGATGCGCGCTAGCGAAAAGTAGGTGCCATCGGGCCGTTCCAGGGGGGTGAATAGCAGATGAACATGATTGGGCATGATGCAAAAGGCGGACAGGGTGTAACGTTGGCCATTCAGGTGGTGGATGGCATGCTATCACGAGGGTGGCAATGCGCTCATCCCTTAACCAGAGGGGACCATACTGTAGATCATTCAGCGCATGCGTCCCATTTTCCGAAGAGGCGTTTGTCAGACAAGGACGGCTCTTTGACGCTGTTGTGCTTTGTCGGTTATGCGTCAAGTGCTGCTGCTTCCCTCTTTGCTACATCATCCAATTCCTGCAAGACCTCAGCGGGTAAGGAGCCAGCGAGCCGAAACGTTACAAACTATTGTAGCGCTAGGGGGCTGGATATGGGGCAGTTGGCGCACGGTATTCAGACTGGTAGATGAGCAGATTCATATGCCCATGTAAGCCTTTCGTAGCCGTGCGTTTGTAGGACAAATTTTAAATTTGTCCCGTCGTTCGTCCTTCTCGTCGCACCTCTTTGTATCCTCGACCCGTCTGGCAGGGATAGCGGACAAATTGCAAATTTGTCCTACGGGCGCAGCGCCCGGATGGCCTCGTTCATGGCTGGAATCTTCGCGTATTCGGCCTCCCAGAAGTCGGGCGTCATCATGCTTTGCAGGTAGGCATCCTCGTAGCCGAACTGCGTCCACATGTCGCGCTTCATGCGGTGCAGGCGCGCCTTCTGCGTTTCCCCTCGCGTGTCGAGGATCTCCTCGGTGTCGGCGCCGAGGAAGATGTCGCTGGCCCATCGCTCCAGGGTGGCATCGTTTGGCGCGCCCAGGCGGGCCACCAGGTCGTCCATGACCGAGGGGTAGCGGTCGAAGGCGTCGGTGGCAACGGTGACGATGTTGTCGTCGGGGCCGAGGCCGAGGTGCTTGGCCGTCTTGATGGCACCTATAACGTTGCAGATGCCGCTCATGCCAAAGCGATGGGCCAGGGTGCTCGCCGCCTCCCCGGAAACCCCCAACCGCTCGCGTAGCATCTCCGCCCCCTCCTGCACCACCTTGACCCCCTTCACCGTGTCATCGTCGTGGACCAGCATGACATAGTCGGTGCTCAGCAGGTTGTGAATCAGCGTCACCATCTTGTCCCCGATCCCCTCGATGCGGTGGATGCCCTGCCCCTCATTGAAGAGCGTGGGGCATTCCCGCGGCTCCAGCGCCACGACGGTTGCGTCGGGAAAGCTGGCCTTGATCTCGTCCCCCGCGGCGAGGGTGCCCGCGCTGCCCGGCGCGCTGACAAAGGCGGCGATGCGCCCGTTGCCGTAGCCCGCCGCCATCTCCAGCGCACTGCGCCCCGTCACGTGGCGGTGAAACCTGTAGTTGGGCAGCAGTTCAAACTGGGCCAGGACAATATAGTCCGGGTTCGTCATGTACTGCTGGTGCGTGCGCTCCAGCGTCAAAATCACGTCGCTCTCGGTGCCCGGCGTCAGGTCGAGGTCCCCCCCGTAGCGCCGGATACGGTCGTAGCGCTCGCGCGACATGTTGTCGGGCATGACGACGATGGCGCGGTAGCCCTTCAGGTGGCTCACATAGGCAGTGCCGATGCCGAAGTTGCCAGTGCTCGGCCCGATCACCGTCTTGTCGCCTGGGCGCAGCCCGGCAGTCGCCTCCGCCTCCGCCAGGGTGGCATAGGCCGGGCCTACCTTGTGCGAGCCACTGGGGAAATGCTGCCCCAGCATCACCAGGATGTTGCAGGGCACGCCCGTCAACTCGGGCGGGAAAAGCAGGTGGTTGATCTGGCCGTCTGCCAACCGCCAGGTGATGTTCCACAGGTTCAGCGGGTTCATCTCGTCGGCGCCAAGCGCCTGCTGCGCGGCTGCCCGCAGGTCGGCGGGCAGCAGGGTGGGGTCCAGCATCTCGTCGTAGGTAGGGCCAGGTATGATGGGAAGGGACATGAGCGTTTCTTTCATTTTTGGTGTCGCCTAGCAAAGAGGTTTTCGAGGGTGCGGACTCCCCACCCTCATCTCAAACGGGCGGTTTTACGTCCGCAAACCGAGGTCCCGACCACCCGCCAGGCCAAAGCGGGCGAAGCAAACAACCCGAAAGGCGTCTCCAGCGCAAGGCTACCCTGCACCAGGAGCCCATGCCGACCTCGCTCCTTCAGTTCTTACCCGGTCCACAGTTCATGCAGAAGCCAGGTGCAGAGTTGGAGGGTCCCTGGATGATCGAGGGGGACCTCGTGTGAGGCAGCACCTCGCCTAGCGGGCGGTTTTCCCGCATACCAATGTCACCACCTGCACAGCAGCCCAACGCATCAAAGTTGTTTTGCCTGAGCCAGCCCCGCCCCGTATGACCAATCGGCGCGAGGAGGCAAGCACCATCATCTACTGGACCTACCCACCTCTCCATAGTAGGAGTAGGATGGGCACGCATTTCTTCAGCTCATTGGATGATCGGATTGAACCCCTTCGAAAGGGCCCGGTAGCCCCCTCCTATCTCCTTCCACTACCTGAACTCGTTCAACCTGCAGCGTAATGTAAGAGACGGTGAGGGGTTGCGCCTTTTGCATCGGATCCAATCGTGGGATGCCGAAGAGGTCGAGGCGATCGAGTTCGGCGGCCACGGCGCGACGGTAGCGCGTCTCAAAGCGCTGCGGACTCCTCGTCAGGGCGCTGGGCCAGTTTGAGGAGGGCGTGGAGAATAGCATCCTGCCCTTGCAGGCTGTTTTCAGCAAAGGCACGCGAAAAATCGCGTGCGCCGTCAGCCAACTTCACCCACTCGCGGCTGATCTCCTGGATCATGCGGCGGTAAATCGCGCTCTCGTCCTGGCTCAGCGTCGCCGTGGCGGTGGGGCGAGCCTCCTCCAATAGATAGGCGGCAAGTCGGTCGGGCTGCAGGCGCAGGTCGAGCAGGCGGCGCGTGTCCACCTCGGCTTCAGCGAGCGTCAGCGCCACCTCGCGCGCCACCGCCTGGCGGGAGGATGCATCCAGAGAACGCGCCTCGTGCTCCCACAGCGGGCGCATCCCTTCGGCGACGCGTTGGGCCAACTGCGCCACCTGCCGCACCTCGTCCTGGCTGGGGCGCGCCTGCCGCAAGCGCCGCTGCCAGCACGTCCACTATCTCATCGGGGAGCACCTCCGCCGCAAGACTCTGCCCCATCCACGCCGTGAGCAGGGCCTTGCCAAGCGAGCGGCCCAGGGTCCAGGCAAGTGCTTCAAAGAGAGGCATATTGTTCCTTGTCACCTCTTCGGTAGATATCCATTGCCTGGGCTTTCTTCAACTCGATGAGCTGATGCAGCAACTGCCATGATCCGGTTACAAAAGGCAGTGACGTCAAGGGGTGACGTCAGGCGCTCAGGCATCGTACCATGCCGGGGGCAGCGACGCAAAGCGTGGTGGGCGGATGGGGTTGCAGGCAAGAGCGGAGGCGATAGTCTGATTGGACGGCATACAGGCTTGAAGTTAAGGCTGAGGCTCACGGAGCAAGGCAGTCGCCCAGGCGGGAAAGTTGTGAGAGGCCATTGTATCCCACCGGGAAAGATGATATAGTGAAATCCTCAGGTGTTTGACGGTCGCATTTGTCTTTTCTATTCAAGTGGTGCGCTCAAAAGGAGCTTCTACTATTATGATGATGCGATCGTTGCTGTTTCCATCCCTGGCGGCTGTATTCACTGTCCTGCTGATGCTCTTTCTGCCGACGCGGACCATGCAGGCGGTACCGCGTGCCACGATTGTCGTTACCGACACAGGGCAGGACGACCCCGCCGACCCCAACGCCGACAGCAACGGTACCTGCACCCTGAGCGAGGCCATCCGCGCCGCGAACACGGACAGTGCGGTGGACGCGTGCCCCGCGGGAAGCGGCGCCGACACGATTCAGTTGGGCGCCAACACCTACTCGCTGGAATATGTCGAGCAGACCTTTGACGGGCCCAACGCCATGGAAGCCGTCCAGAGCGATATTTTGATCCAGGGCGCAGGCACCGCCAGCACGACGATCGAGCGCGCCAGTGGCGCAGCCGATCCGTTCCGGCTCTTTAACGTACGCAGCACGGCGGTGCTGCAGATGGACGAGCTAACGGTGCGCGGGGGAGAGTTGGAGTCGTTCGAGGGGGGGGCGATCTACAACGCAGGGGGCGTCATTTCCATGACGAACGTGCTCCTGACGGACAACAGTGCCCCGCGCGGCGGCGCCCTGGCAAACTCAAACGGGACGGTCTTTATCGCTGAGAGCTCGTTGACCGACAACAGTGCGATTCTCACCGATACCAATGATGGGCTCGGCGGTGCCATCTACAGTGGCGGGGGGCGCCTGATTCTGGTGGGTAGCACCCTCGCCACCAACACGGCCAATGCGGACGGGGGCGCCATCTATAACTGGAACGGCTCCACGCTCACCGCCACGCTGATCAACCTGACGCTGAATATCGCGAACGCTGACGTGACGGGCGGCGGGCGCGGCGGCGGGCTCTACACCGAGTCGGACAGCTACATGATAGGCGGCAACGTGACAGAAAATCTGGCGCTGCCAACGCTGGGTGGCGCCGATGCGACGGATGGCGGGGGCATCTGGAGCAGTGGCGATCTGTCCATCACCGGAACGCTCCTCACGCTGAACGGGGCAACCAACGGGGGCGGCCTTTACCAGGTGACGGGCGAGACGACTCTCGATTACACGATAGTTACCGACAACGGCGCGCTCGAGGAGGGCGGCGGCATCTTCAACGACGGTACGATGACGCTGCTGCACAGCAATGTGACGCTGAACGGGGCGGTGGAAGATGGGGGCGGCATCCTCACGTCGCGCAACCTGATCGTGCGCGACAGCACCATCAGCTTTAACGCCTCGGCCAACGGCTCCGGCGGTGGCCTGGTGGTGCGCGACGAATCTGGCTTCGATCTGGAGATGGTCAACAGCACCCTCTCCGACAATCAGGCAAGCAATGGCGACGGGCGGCGGCCTGTTGATAGAAGGGCTGGCCCGCGTATTCAACAGCACCATCGCTGAGAACAGCGCGCAGAGCGGGGGGGCATCGCCGCGCCGGGGGACGACCCCATGCTGCGCAACACGATTGTCGCCAACAACGATGCGGACAACTGTAGCGGCACCCTGGAGTCACAGGGCTACAACCTCGACAGCGGCACGACCTGTGGTTTCTCCGACACGGGCGACCTGAGCAACACGGACCCCCTGCTCGGCCCGCTGTCGCTGAACGGTGGCCCCACGCTGACGCGTGCCCTCCTGCCGGGCAGCCCCGCCGTGGATGCGGGCGACCCGTCGGGCTGCTCCGACCTCGACCTTTCGCTCCTCACGGAGGATCAACGCGGCTCCCCGCGCCCCGTGGATGGCGACAACGATGGGACGCCCATCTGTGACATCGGGGCCTATGAGGCACCGGCGGGCACGAATGTTACCCCCACCCCCACCGCCACGAGCACGGCTACCGTGACGGAGACGCCGACGACAACCCCCACCGGGACGCCCACCGCGACGCCATCGGCTACCGCCACCTCCACCCCCACCGGCACGCCTACCGAGACGGCAACTGTCACCAGCACCGGGACGCCCACCGAGACGCCATCGGCTACTGCCACCGCCACTACGACCGGGACGCCCACCGCGACGCCGTCGGCTACCGCCACCTCTACCACCACGGGAACGCCTACCGAGACGGCAACTGTCACCAGCACCGGGACGCCCACTGAGACGCCTTCGGCTACCGCCACCTCTACCCCGACCGAGACGCCTTCCGCTACCGCCACCTCCACCCCCACCGGGACGCCTACCGAGACGGCTACCGTCACCAGCACCGGGACGCCCACCGAGACGCCTTCCGCTTCAGTGACCAGCACCGCCACGGAAGAAGCCACAAGCACCAGCACCGCTTCGCCCACCGTCACCAGTAGCGCCACGGTGACAGGGACCGCCTCGCCCACCGCGACGGGCACGGTCTCCCCTACCACGACGGG
Organism: uncultured Chloroflexia bacterium; assembly: GCA_963721895.1. Classification (GTDB taxonomy): domain Bacteria; phylum Chloroflexota; class Anaerolineae; order Ardenticatenales; family Ardenticatenaceae; genus CAVRLZ01. Next base: position 66,549 of record CAVRLZ010000037.1, read on the forward strand.
CACGCCCACAGCGACGGGTACGGTGACGGTGACCAGCACCGCCACCACGATGCCTACCGTGACAGCCACTGCCACCCAGGACGACCCAACCGCTATTCGCGCCCAGACCTTGTCAGCGCACAGCGACGGGGAGCCGAGCAGGGCAGGGCTGGCCATCGGCCTGCTTGGCGCTCTAGCCTTGATCTCCTCGGTGATCTGGCAACGCCGACGCGCTGGGTAGGCGACGCACCAGGACGATTCCATGCCAACGCGGGTGGGGAGCAGAGACTCCCCACCCGCGTTCGTGTTCGTTCACATGCGCTACGGGCCGCATCGTTCCTATCCTACCCGCGCGCGCTGTGTAGCTTGCTCGTAACCAGGCGAGGCAGCAGGTCCAGGAGGAGCACTGCCAGCACGATGGCGAGCACGCCCGCCGCCGCGTATTTGGCGTCCCACAGCGGTCTCGCCGTCGTTTCCGCCCCCACGCTGCGCTGTCCGTTCATCCGCTCGCTCATAAGCTGCTCCTCTTCTTTGCATGACGGGACCCCACGGTCAGCAAGACACCCTTGCTCCCCTGAAGCCGATCAACCTTGGACAAGCAGAAACGATGCCGATGCGCGCCCAGGGCCATCTCGCTTCCCATCCCATCTCGTGTAGAATAAGGGCACGCGCCGCAACCGGACGGTGGGGGTCAGCCCCATCAGCCGAGCGGTTGCCTTCCCGCCCATGATTCGAGCCGCCTGCCCGTGCCAAATCGCAACAACTTCCCGTTCCGACGCGGGCTACCCATCCTGCTGGGCAGCCTGCTCTTGGTTGCAGCGCTCCTGATAGCCTGGCAGCCTGCGAAGCACCTGCTGGGCGATCTGCCCCGCCTGCAGGCGTGGGTGGCGGGGCTGGGCGCGTGGGGTCCCGTCGCATTGATCGCGCTCGGGGTGGTGCAGGTGCTCGTCGCGCCACTGCCGGGCTATCCCATCGTGTTTGTGTCCGGCGTCCTGTTTGGCGGCTGGTGGGGCGCGCTCTACGCCAATGTGGGCATCCTGCTGGCAGGGATGCTCGCCGCCGCCCTGTCGAGGGCATGGGGTCGCCCGCTCGTGGCCCGCTTTGTGGAGGCTGCCCACATGAAGCGGTTGGAAGGGTTGCTGGCGAGCGACAGCGTCTGGCTCTGGTTTCTCGTCCTGCTCCTCCCCACGGGCGACCTGCCCTACTTTGCAGCCGGGCTGAGCCGCATCCCGCTGAGTCGCTTCCTCGTGGCGCTGGCAGCCGCGCGGCTGCCCTTCACCTTCGTCCTCACCCATGCTGCCGCCCGCGCCGTCACGCTCCCCGCTGGGTGGCTGCTCCTCCTCCTGGTGCCCATTGCTGCCCTTGCTGCCCTCGCCTACTGGCAGCAGGCGCGCCTGCAGGCGGCGGTGCAACGCCTGCTCGCCCGGCTTTCCGCCCCGGTGCCAGGGGAGGGGTGAGGGGCCGCCTATCGGACCCCGTCACGATGGATATGCGGGTGCGTTGGGGGAAGGCACGCCTGCCCCCCTGGCTCCACGGCACAGTCGCGCCCTTTGTCCAAATCCTTCAATGACGCTACGATGCTTGTCCGATGCGCGGCGAGGCCAGGCTGAGGAGCGGAGCTATATGTCTCTCTATGGGACAGCTCCTCTTTTCGTTCGATCGAGATATCAGCCTTTCAGGTCATCTTGAGGCCAGAGGGGAGGTGATGCAAGCACCCTGAGGCAGGGGGCAGGCTATCGAATCGCGGACGGCGGACCGATGTTCCTTTTCGTTCTTTTTCCAATGGAGGAGAAACCCATGCGAAGCAAGACCACGACACTCCTGCTGCTGATCGCACTGTTGCTGCTGGCAGCGTGCGGGGGCGCGTCTGCCCCCCAGACCGGGGGCGACGAGACAGAAGGCGGCGCGGAGACAGCGGAAGAGACAGCCCCCACCGAGGCGCCGGCCACGGACGAGGGCGCGGCGGGCGAGGATGAAGCGGCTGACGCAGGCGAGGTGGAAGTGTTTAGCTGGTGGACGGGCGGCGGCGAGGCCGCTGGCCTAGAAGCGATGATGGGTGTCTTCAACGAGCAGCACCCCGACTTCGAGTTTCTTAACGCAGCCGTGGCAGGCGGTGCAGGCACCAACGCGCGCGCGGTGCTGGCCACGCGCCTCCAGGCGGGCGACCCCCCTGACAGCTGGCAGGGCCACGCGGGCCAGGAGTTGATAGGCACCTATGTGGCGGCGGGACAACTCGAGCCTCTCAACTTCCTGTATGAGGAGGAGGGCTGGCTGGAGGTGATGCCAGAAACGCTGATCCCCCTCATCTCGGACGACAACAATATCTACTCCGTGCCGGTCAACATTCACCGCGCCAACGTCCTCTGGTACAACCCCACGGTGCTGGAGGAAAATGGGGTTGAGGTGCCGGAAAGCCTCGATGAGTGGTTCGCGGCGATGGACGCCCTTCAGGCAGCAGGCATGGACGCCCCGTTGGCCATGGGCGAGCAGTGGACCAGCATGCACCTCTTCGAGACCATCCTGCTGGCCACGCTGGGCCCGGAGGAGTACAACCAGGTATGGAGCGGCGAGCTTGGCTGGGACAGTGCCGGCGTGACCACCGCGCTGGAAAACTTCGCTCGCGTCCTCGACTACACCAACAGCGATTCGTCTGCCCTTAGCTGGCAGGATGCCGCGCAGTTGGTGGTGGATGGCAACGCCGCATTTAACGTGATGGGAGACTGGGCGGAGGGCTTCTTCAAGGAACTGGGCCTCACCCCGCGCGAGCAGTTCGGGTGGGCGCCGGTCCCTGGCACCGGCGGCACCTTCCAGTTCCTCTCCGACAGTTTCGTGCTGCCCGTGGGGGCGCCGAACCGCGAGGGGGCCCTGGCCTGGCTGCGGGTGGCCGGCTCCAAGGAGGGGCAGGATGCCTTCAACCCGGTGAAGGGCTCCATTCCGGCCCGCAATGACGGCGACCGCAGTTTGTACGATGAGTACCTGCAGTCGGCCATGGATGATTGGGATTCCAACACCATCGTCGGCAGCCTCACCCATGGGGTGGTGGCGAACGACTCGTGGAAGTCTGAGCTTGACACCGCGCTCGGCCTGTTCCTGCAGGATCGCAACGTGGAATCGTTCCAGAGCGCCCTCCTCGCAGCCTGCCAGGCTTCGGGGCCATGCAGCCAGTAAGGTAAGCATCCCAGGGAAGGGGGGAGGCGAGCCCTCCCCCTTCCCTGGCTTTTGTCCCACTCAGGAGGGAAAGATGGACTCGATGCAGGCCCTCGGCGCAGCCCAGGCCACCGATGCAGGCCCCACCCCCTCGCGCAAAAACAGGCGCTTCAACACGGACGACCTGCTGGCCGTGGCCCTGGTGACCCCCTCCATCATCGCGCTCCTGATCTTTGTCTATGGCTTTATCGCCTGGTCGGGACGCGTCTCGCTCAGCCAGTGGAAGGGCCTTTTGCCCGACTACACGTGGGCAGGGCTGAGCAATTACATCAACCTGCTTACCAACGATCCACGCTTTCAAATTGATATCCGCAACACACTGATCTTCACCAGCCTGTTTGTGGGCGGTTGCCTCCTGCTGGGGTTGGGGCTGGCGGTGCTGCTAGATCAAGGGTTGCGCGGCGAAAGCTTTTTCCGTAGCCTTTTTCTCTTCCCCATGGCGATCTCCTTCATCGTCACGGGCGTCGTCTGGCGCTGGCTGATGAACCCGGCCCAGGGGGATCGGCTCAGTGGTCTGAATCTTCTTTTTGATCGGGCAGGGCTGGATTTTTTGATCAATTCCTGGCACGCCACCCCGAGGTGGGGCATCGCCGCGATAGCCATTCCGGCCATCTGGCAGATGTCTGGCTACACCATGGCGCTGTATCTGGGGGGGCTGCGGGCGATCCCCGATGACATCCGCGAGGCGGCGCGGGTGGATGGCGCCAGCGAGTGGCAGATCTATCGCTACGTGATCTTTCCGCTGCTCAGCCCGGTCACGCTCAGCGCGATGATTATCCTGGGCCACATCTCGCTCAAGGTGTTCGATCTGATCGTATCGGTGGCGGGCAAGCAGATTCCGCTGGACGTTCCCGCTATCTATATGTGGCAAACCACCTTCGACGGCAACTTTTACGGACGGGGGGCCGCGATCGGCATCCTGCTCTTGATGAGCGTGGCGGTGTTGGTCATTCCCTATTTGATCTACACCATGCGGACGGAAACCGAGGTTTAGCGCTGCCGTGCTGCCACCCCAGGAGGATTGCCCATGATTCAATCGCGTGCTCGCGCCTGGCTCTACCTGCCGCTGCTGCTGATGTCGCTCTTCTACCTGATTCCCATGTTTATCATGTTAAACACGGGCTTCAAGAGCTTTGCAGAGGTAAACCTGCAGACGATGTGGAATCTGCCCAGCGGCTTCCACCTGGACAATTTCATCACAGCCTACGAGGCGCTTGCCCCCTCGCTGTGGAACAGTGTCAAACTGGTGGTCCCCGCCGCGCTCATCTCCTCGCTGCTCGGCTCGATCAACGGCTTCGTGCTGGCCAAATGGAAGTTTCCCGGCGCCGATCTGATCTTCCCCCTCATCCTGTTTGGCATGTTCATCCCGTACCAAAGCATCCTGATTCCGCTGGTGCAGTTTATGCGCAGCATTGACATGTACGGCGGCATCCCCGGCCTGGTGCTGACGCATGTGATCTATGGGCTGCCCATCACCACGCTGACCTTCCGCAACTATTATGCGAGCATGCCAAAAGAGTTGATCGAGGCGGCCCGCATAGATGGCGCGGGGCTGCTCGGCACCTACTGGCACATCCTGCTGCCCCTCTCCCTGCCCAGCTTCGTGGTGGTGCTGATCTGGCAGTTCACAGCTGCCTGGAACGATTTTCTCTTTGCTGTCGTGCTGACCACTCCCGCCAACTGGCCAGTGACGGTGGCGCTCAACAATATGGCGGGTAGCCAGATCATCGCCTGGAACGTGCAGATGGCGGGCGCTTTTCTGGCTGCTGTGCCCACCCTCCTCGTTTACATCTTCCTGGGGCGCTACTTTCTGCGCGGCCTCATGGCAGGGGCGCTGAAGGGCTGACCCGCGCGGCGTACAACAAAAAGGGGGCGGCAGCTGCCGCCCCCTTTTCTTGTCCGGCGTCCTCATGGGCTTGAGGTCGTCTCGCAGCTTGCGGAGAAGGTGTCGCCCGTCGTCACGCCGCCGCCGCTGCAATAGTCGCCTGCGTCCGGCCCGCCCTGGAGGTAGTCGCGGTTGGCCTGACCGTACAGGTCGTCGGCGCCCCCACCCCCATATAGGTCATCGTTGCCATCCCCGCCGTAGATATCATCGTTTTCGGAGCCGCCATACAGGTCGTCGGCATTGTCGCCGCCCTCGATGTCATCGGCGCCCGCACCGCCGTAAATGGTGTCGTTGCCGCGCTCGCCAAAGATGTCATCGTTGCCGTCGTCGCCGTACAGCGTGTCATCGCCGCCGTTGCCGCAGATGGTGTCGTTGCCACCGTTGCCATGCAGCACATCGTTTCCGCTGGTGCCAACAATCACGTTATCGCCCGCATCGCCATCCACGTTGACGTGGGTAGCTGTCAATCCGTTGCAGCTTGGCACGGCACTGGCCGTCCCAGCGCCAAGCGTAACCGTCGCGAGGAGCATGAGGGCCATCATCAGGGAAAAGAGGGCAGTTCGGGAAATGGGTAGTGGAGTGGTCATCGGTACGATTCCTTTCAGGTGTGAGAAAAAAATAGGTTGGGTGTCGGCGTGGATCATCCTGACTATCCTATGGGACAAAGGCTTCCTCCGTGTGAGATGCGGGGGCGCTCGCGGCACCCCGTGTGTTTGTGCTTGATGTGACCGAAGGATAGCGGCCCCCATCGGTCCGGTGGTCCCATCTCGTGCCCCTTTTGTCCCATCTTACGGGCTTGCCCCTCCTGGGGCGCGCTGGCTACAATCCTGCCATGGGTGTTCGATTGATGGATCTTCCACGCGCCGTCGGCATAATTTTGCTGCTGCTCCTGCTGCTAGGCACAGGCTGCCGTCCCGACCGCTCCCCCGACCAGGCCGGGGCGAGCGCCCGCCAGACGGCAACGCTTGCGCCAACCATCCCCGTAGCCGCCACGCCGGACGCGGCGCTGGCCTCCTCTTCCCCCACCCCCACGCTCGTCCCGCTGCCGCCCGACGAGCGGCTGGCGGCAGCGGTGGAAGCCGAGCGCATCGGCGAGTGGGAGCAGGCCATGCAGCTATACGAGTCGCTGCGGGGCGACCCCACGCTCGCCAGCGACGCGCTCCTGCGCCTGGGTGATTTGTACCTGCGGGACGAGCGCGAGGTGGCTGCCGTGGCGGCATGGCAGGAAGCCCTAGCCCGCGCCCCAGGCGGCCCCGACGCGCCCGCCCTCCGCTATCGCTTGGCGCGAGGGCTGACCGCCGTAGGGCAACATCAAGCGGCTATCGAGCTCTGGCAGCAGGTGGATGCCGCCAACGATGGGGTAGACTGGCTGCTGGCACAGCGACTGGCCAACGCCTATGAGGCCATCGGCAACCGCGCGGCGGCGGTGGCGCAGTTGGAGCGCCTGTATGCCCTACCCGATGCGGACCGCGTGGCCCGCGCGCGCGCCGCCAACCGCCTGGGCGACTGGCACGCCGCGAACGAGCGCTGGCAGGAGGCCCGCCAGTGGTACGAGCGCACGTTGGCCCTCTCGGAAATCCACACCTTTCGCGCACAGTTGCTCGCCGCGATGGCCCGCCTTGCAACCTCCGCGGGGGATGAGGAGGGCGCCACCCTCACCTGGCAGCGGCTGCTTGAAGAATTTCCCGATACGCCCGAAGCCCTCGAGGCCGCCGATGTTCTGGCCGCTCGCGGCCTCCCGATCTCCCTGCTGGAGCGGGGGCGCCTGCTGCGGGCCAACGAGCGCTGGGCGGAAGCCGGCCGCACCTTCTTCGCTGCGCTGGAAGAGGTGGACCTGGCCACAACCCACGCTCAGGCCGCGGAAATGTTGGAGGCGCAGGGCGCGTGGGCGGCGGCAGGGGCGGAGTGGCGCAAGATTCGGGACACCCACCCCGGCGCTCGCACCCTGCACGACGACGCCCTGCTGGGCATCGCACGCTCGCAGGCGCGGGGCGGCCAGGCCACGGCTGCCCTGGCGACGCTTGCGCTGGTGACCGAGCGTTTCCCGGAGGGAGATGCCGCGCCCGCTGCGCTGTGGGAGCGGGCCGCCCTGCTGGCGGCACAGGATGCCTCGCCTGACGACGTGGCCGCCGCCTATGAGGCACTGGCCGCCTACCCGGAGTGGGAACAAACGGAGGAGGCGCTGTGGCAGGCGGGATGGCTTCGCTACAACGGAGGCCAACTGGGGGTGGCCCGCGCCGACTGGGAGGCGTTGGGGCGACTCGGCGGTGCGCGGCAGGCCCAGGGCAACTTTTGGGCGGGCAAGGCGGCGCTACAGGCCGGGGATGCGGAAGGGGCAACACGCCTGTGGGAGCGGGCGCAGCAGGGGGGTGGGGCGGGCTATTATGAACTGCGGGCAGCGGCGCTACTGACGGAAGCAGGGTGGCAGCCGCGAGCAAGGTCCGACCTCGCCCTTCCTCCCTCGGACGAGGCGGCCCTGGCCTGGCTCCAGCGTGCGGCGGGCACCGACGCGGAGGCGGAGCTGACTGCTGCCCCAACGGAGCCACGCTTTCAGCAGGGCGAAACCCTCCTCTGGCTGGGCGAGCGCGACCTGGCGCTGGACGCCTTTGGCGCTGCCATCGAGGCACAACGCACCTCGCCCCTGGCCCTGTGGGGCATGGCGACCCGTCTGCGGGATCTCCAGGAGCCGCGGCTGAGTATCCTTGCCGCCCAGACGCTCATGGATCATCTAGGCGTCACCCTGCTGGATGCCCCGCTCCCTCTGGCGGCCCTGGCCTACCCGCTCCCCTATGCAGAGCCCCTGCGCGAGGCCAGTGCCCTGAACAACTTCGACCCGCTCTTCTTTGCAGCGCTGATCCACCAGGAAAGCCTATGGGAGCCGCGAGCGCGCTCCGCCGCCGCCGCGCGCGGCCTGACGCAGGTGATCCCCGACACCGGCAGTTGGATCGCGCAGCGCCTGGGCGACGGGGGCTACGCCTATCGCAGGCTGGATCGCCCCGTCGTCTCCCTCCGCTATGGGAGCTATTACCTGGACTTTGTGCTCGATCAATTCGATGACAATCCGTTCCATGCGCTCGCCGCCTACAACAGCGGCCCCGGCAATGCCCGTCGCTGGCTGACCGAGGACGACGACCTGTATCTGGAGCGCGTCTCCCTCGCCGAGACACGCTTGTACCTGCAGGAAATTTATAAGCACTGGGTCGCCTATGAACGCATCTACCGGAGTGAGGCGACTCCCTAATTGGCAGTCGCCCCTCAAAAAAGCCCGTTGGGGGATTGTTTTCGCCTGAGGATGCTATATAATTAGAAAAAGCGAGTACCCTCGCTCACTCTCTTGGCAACATGAAGGTATCGCTTGCTACCGGTCGGATGGAACGCGTAAGGGGAGGGAAAGAATCATGGCCAGCCGGACGTTGATGTGCCGTGACTGCGAGACGGCCTTCATGTTTACCGAGGGAGAGCAGGAGTTTTATGCCTTGAAGGGGCTGACGCCCCCTACCCGCTGCCCGGCCTGCCGCGCCGCGCGCAAGCGCCAGCGCGAGGGAAGCGGCGGGCGCGAGAGCTACGCGAGCAGTAGCAGCAGCAGCCAGGATCTTTATTCCAGCAGCAGCAGTAGCAGTAGCAGTAGTAGCAGTAGCAGCAACGGCGGCACCTGGCAGCAACGCGAGCGCGAGATGTATGATGTGATCTGCGCCGAGTGCGGTATGCCAACAAGGGTCCCCTTCAAGCCGCGCGGTCACCGCCCCGTTTACTGCCGCGACTGTTACAACCTGCAACGCTGAGCCTACCCTTCACCCCCACTCGGGGCGTAGCGTTTATAGGGTCAACTTGACCTTTGTCGGGCCGCGCCTATACTCCTAGGAACTCCCGGCACCACGCCGGGAGTTTTTAGCGCGAATTGAGGATAGGGCGGATGAGTCAAATTGGAGCGCGGCTTCGCGAGGCACGCGAGCAGATGGGGTTATCGCTCGCCGAGGCAGAGGCGGCCACACGGATTCGGGTGCGCTTTCTGGAGGCGCTGGAAAACGACCAGTTTTCTGAGCTACCCAGCGACCGCCACATGCTGCGCGGCTTCGTACAAAATTATGCCAGCTTCCTGGGGCTGGACCCGGCACCGCTGATCGCCGAGTTGACCCCGGGCGAGACACTGGTACGGCTGCCGCTGCCCTCTCCCAATGCGGCGCCACGCCTGCTGGACGAACCGCTTCAGGCCAGCCCGCTCCCCCTGCGGCGCATCTCCTTCACGCTGGGAGCGCTCCTGCTGCTGGGCGCGCTGGCCTTCTGGATCTGGTCGCAGCCCCAGCAGCGGGACAACCTGCTGGACCGTCTGGGCGTCGCGGTGCCACAGCAGCGTTCCAACCCAACGATTACCCTCGCCGTAGGCATAGCTTCCCCGCAGGATAGCACCGTGCAGCCGACCCCGCCCCAGGAAGATGGCCTGAGCCTGGAAGATGGCTCGGCCACGCCCGAAGCGATGATTGCCACAGCGGTGCCAACCGCCACCCTGCCGCCGCGCACCCCTACGCCGGACCTGAACGCTACCCCCGTCCCTACCGATACCCCTCAGCCGCCCGAGCAGATCGTGCTCAGCGTCCAGGTTCTCTCCGACACGTGGACGCGCGTGCGCGTGGACACGCAGGCGGAACCGGTGGTCGAGGGCGTATTGCTGGCGGGCGAGAGCTACGAATGGCGCGGCGATGAAGAGGTTGTCCTGCGCGTGGGCAACGCCGCAGGGCTCCGCGTCAGCTTGAACGGGCAGGATTTGGGGGTACTGGGCACCCAGGGCGAAGTGATCGAGCGGACCTGGCAGCGAAACCCAGAGGGCGGCCAGCCCATCCTTATCGAGCCGCAGGGCTGAAGGGTCCGGGGTTACCTATGAAATACCATTTGATCACGTTGGGCTGTGCGAAGAATATCAGCGACAGCGAGGGGATGAGCACCCTGCTCCAGGGCGCGGGGCACCGCCGCGCCGAGGGGGCGGACGAGGCAGAATTGCTGATCGTCAACACGTGCGGCTTCTTGCAGGCGGCGCGCGACGAATCGGTGGACGTGCTAGGCAAGCTGGGGATTCGCAAGCGGGACGAACAGATCCTGGTGGCCGCGGGCTGCCTCTCGGAACGGGTGGGCGCCTCGCTGGTGGACGATGTGCCCTGGCTCGATGGGGTAATCGGCACGCAACAGTGGCCGCGCATCAACGAGTTGGTCGAGACGATCCAGGAGCGCCGCCTGGACGACCGGTGGCGAGCCTTTGTCATGCCGCCGGATGCGCGCAACCAGGTGGCCGAGTCGGTCACGCGCCACGCCGAGAGCCATTCTGCCTACCTGAAGATCTCGGATGGCTGCTCCGCCCCCTGCGCCTTTTGCACGATCCCTTCCTTCAAGGGCAAGCAGCGCTCCAAGCGACCCAGCGTCGTCCTGCGCGAGGCGCAGGAGTTGGTGCAGCAGGGGGTTGAAGAGATCGTGCTGGTGGCGCAGGACCTGACAGCCTACGGCCACGATTGGGGCGAGGCAACGGGCATGGGGCTGCCCGCCCTGCTGGAGATGCTTTGCACCGAGGTGCCCCACGAGCCGGGGCGGCTCTGGTATCGCCTCATGTATGCCTACCCTGGCCACGCCAACGAGCGACTCATCGAGGTGATGGCACGCCATAAGGGGCTGATTGTTCCCTACCTGGACATGCCCCTCCAGCATGGGGATCGCCGCGTGCTCAAGCGCATGCGCCGCCCCCACAATATGGAGCGCCAGACCACCTTCTTCCGCTCCCTGCGCGATGCCATCCCGGAGATGACCCTTCGCACCACCTACATCGTCGGCTTCCCCGGCGAGACGGAGGAGGAGTTTCAGGGCCTGCTAGACTGGATGAGCGAGATGCAGGCGGACAAGGTGGGCGTGTTCACCTTCTCGCCAGAGCCCGGCACCCCGGCTGGGGCGATGAGCGATCAGGTAGCCGCCGAGGTCAAGCAGGAGCGATGGGAGCGGGCAATGGCCCATCAGCAGTCCATCGCCCTGGCGAGGCAGGAGACGGTAGTCGGCAAGGTGCTGGAGGTGCTGGTAGACGGGGTGCAACCGGAGCAAGGGCTGGCGCTGTGCCGCTCCTATCGCGAGGCGCCGGAGGTTGACGGCTACGTGCTCGTTCCGGGCGCGCACCAGCCGGGCGAGCGCCTGAAGGTTCGCATCACCGCCGCGCTTCCCTATGATCTGGAAGCGCGGCTGATCCGACGACTGCCAGCGGTGGCGCGTCCGACCGCCAGCGAGGCAACCACGCCACCCCCCACCATCGGGGTTGCTGACATCCTTGTCCACTAGCCTGCTTATTCGATCTGCCCCCCCGCCCCTTCCAGCGGATCGCTCACTATCACCTGCACGGGTGCCTTGCTCTCGACGCGGCGTAGCACCACGTACCCCACCACCCCGGCCAGAACCGAGGCCAGCAGAATAGCGAGCTTGGCCACGTTGAGAAAGGCGCTTCCCTCCCCGAAGCCCAGGGCGGCAATAAAGAGCGACATCGTAAAGCCGATGCCCGCCAGAATCCCCGCCCCGCCCATGTGCGCCCAACTGATCCCGGACGGCAGCTCGGCGAGGTTCGCTTTTACGGCAAGCCAGGAGGCGACGAACAGCCCGATGGGCTTACCCACAATCAACCCCAGCAAGATTCCCAGCCCCACCGAGATACCCGCGCCGTCTATCTGACCGAGGCTAAGGGGAACGCCTGCATTGGCAAGCGCAAAAACAGGCACTATAAAAAATTGCACAGGAATGTGCAGCGAGTGCTCGATCTTTTGTAGCGGCGCCTGCACCTGCTCGCAGGTGTTTTCCAGAGCCAGGACGGCGCTCTGCTGCGCCTCGTCTGTGAGCATCGGGGAAGGCTCAAACTCGCTCGCCTCAAACTGTCGCAGGATACCCCGCGCCCGATGGAGAAAGGTTTCTTCATTGATCTGGTAGCGTGCTGGGATGGTCAGCGCCACCAGCACCCCCGCGATGGTCGCATGAATGCCCGATGCCAGGAAGGCCCCCCAGACAACGAGGCCCGAAGAGGGCGTAAAACCACAAGTTCCGGATGCCAAAGATGTTCCCCAGGGTGAGCAGGAAGAGCATGCCGAGCGCGAGCGACAGCGCTGCATAGTCCAGGCCGCCCGAGTAAAACAAAGCGATCACCAGGACGGCGAGCAGGTCATCCACGATGGCCACTGCCGTCAGGAAGATCTTCAGGGCAAAGGGAATCCGAGAGCCCAGCAGGGCCAGCACGCCAAGCACGAAGGCGATGTCGGTTGCCATCGGGATGCCCCATCCATTCACCCCGGGCTTCCCTATGTTCAAGGCGAGGTAGAAGAGAGCGGGCACGACCGCCCCGCCCACCGCTGCCAGGATGGGCAAGGTAGCAGCCCGCACGCTGGACAACTCCCCCACCAGCACCTCGCGCTTGATTTCCAATCCAACCAGCAGGAAAAACAGCGCCATGAGCCCATCATTGATCCAGTGAAGCACGGTCATAGAAAGCTCATAGCTGCCAAACGAGAAGCTTATGTAGGTGTGCAGCATCTCATCGTAGCCGCTGGCAAAGCCCGAGTTGGCCAGAAAAAGGGCAAGAAGGGTAGCCCCGATCAGCAGGATTCCGCCCGATGTGGTTTGGCGAATAAAGTCCTGGATGGGACGAACAATTTGAGCAATAGCCGTTTCACTCCAATGAGCGGCCAGCGGTAGGTGTTTTTGACTCATCGCGCTCCTTCATGAACAAGACAAAGATCGCTGGGCATGGCGCATGCCGCCCCAGGCTAAATTAAAAAAGGCACCGCTTGGTGCCTCTTCTTTGATACCCCCGACAGGAATTGAACCTGTGACCTAGCGCTTAGGAGGCGCTCGCTCTTCCCCTGAGCTACGAGGGCCCACCACCCGCATTATAAAGGAAAATCCGGCTGTCGTCCAATCTTACATGAATTTTCCCTCCGTTCAGTTGTCGCCCAGCCGGGGCTATGCGATACTACCTGCGCCTGTCGCCACCCGTTATTTGCCGGAGGCTTGCATGCTACCCGCCGACACGCTCTTGCACCACCGATATCGCATTGTGCGCTCCCTGTCCGAGAGCGAAGGAAGCGCCCTGTACGAGGCACTCGATGAGGAGACCGGCCAGACGGTGGCAGTCAAGCTATGGGAGGGGCTGAGCGAGGCGCAGCATCAGGCACTGGCGCACGACGTGGAGGCGCGTGCGCCGCTCCACCATCCTGCCCTGGCTCCTATCCTGGCGCATTTTGCGGAGGAGGAGGCGTGGGCTGTGGTATGGGAGTGGAAGCCGGGCGAGAGCCTGGCGGAAAGGTTGGCCGCGCGGCAACGCGGTGGGCCGCGGCCCCTTCGGCTATAGCGAGGTGCTGCGGTGGGCCGACCAACTGCTGGGGGCGCTGGGCTACCTCCACGCACGCCAGCCGCCCCTGTTGCATGGCGGTGTGACGCCGCAGAGCGTCAGGCTTGGAGCGCAGGGGGTAGTGCTGGTTGACGCGGAGCCGCCCCTGTCTGGCAGGCGCCCTGCTGACACCCCAGCCGTACCGCGCCCCCGAGTTGTGGCTAGGCGGCACCCCTGATGGGCGCAGTGACTTGTACGCCCTCGCCGCCACGCTTTACCACCTGCTGACAGGGGTGGAGCCGCCGGATGCCCTGCAGCGCACCGACGCGCGTCGCCAGGGCCTGCCTGACCCCCTGCGCCCCGCCCAGGAATGGACGCCCCATCTTCCCCAGGCGCTTTCCGCGGTGCTGGGCCAGGCCCTCGCCCTGACCCCCACCGAGCGTCCAGCCACCGCCGCCTCGCTGCGCGCCCGCCTGCGAGAGGCTGCCTACGCGCCGGTTAGCGATGCACCCACCACCGTGCTCGAAAGCCCCGCCCCTGGATGGCTCCCCCCCGCGACCTTCCCTCAGCCCCCGCTCCGGCAGGCGAGCCGATAGAGGGTGAGCCGCAAGAGGAGGGGTCCGCCCCGCCCGCCAAAAGCTCCCAGCGCACCTGTCTCTGGATCGGCATCGCGGCAGCGCTGCTGGCTGCGTGCATTCCTTGCACGTTGGTCGCCCTGCTGGTTGTGTTCGGCCCCAGCCTGGCCGAGCGCTTCCAAACGATCCAACCGGGCAGCGACACCCCCGCCATGCAGGGCGATCCGGTTGGCAACCCTGTCTCGGTGTTTGACCTGGAGGTAGGGGATTGCTTCAACGACCCCACAGAGGAAGAGGAAAGCTCGGATGGGCTGGTCGGCGAACTGCTCGTGCTGGACTGCGCGCAGCCGCACGACAATGAAGTCTTTGCCCTGCTAGCATTCCCCGCTGCGGAGGGCAACCCCTTCCCTGCTCCCCAGGCATTGGACAGCTACGCCGATGATAGCTGCAAGGAAGCATTCGATCTTTATGTAGGGATGCCTTATGAGGAGTCGGCGCTTTTTCTCTGGTCCATCAAGCCCACCGAGGACACCTGGGCACTCGGGGACCGCGAGATCATCTGCGCGCTCTACGATGGCGACATGGGCAAGCTCGAGGGCACGATGCGTGACAGCCGCCAATAGCGAAGGATCAGGCGAGCGAGCGCTCCCACGACAGGGTGCTGCGCGGGCCACGCCGCGCTAGCTCGTGGAAGAAGGGCTCGGCAGGCACAGCGCGCTCCGGGGGCAGCACCCCACGCTCGAACGAATGCGCCCCTCTGCCAGCCAGGCAGCGACAATCGCAGGGGGGCTGGCCACCAGCAGGGTGCCCCCGCTGACTGCCCAGTCGGGATGCGGCCATGCAGTGGTGTTGACGGTCAACGTAGCCGGCTGCCCCCCTTGGGTCCCCCGCACGACGGTAGCTATATGCTTGAAGCCGATGGCCGGGGTGTCGGCCGGCCTGTCACGCTGGGGCGCGCTTTCTAGCAGCCGCACCAGCACATCGCGGGGGCGCACCCGCACGCCGCGCACCTCGATCTCGTCAGTTCTCGCCAGCCCTAGCTCCGTCAGAAATTGGAGCTTGCGCAGCGCCGCCTCGCTGTAGCCGAAGGCAGCAATCTTGAAGACGCACTCCTGGATCCCCTGATCGCGCAGGCTCAAGCGGCAGGGTCGCCACTTCGGAATGAAGCGAATGATGGACCTTTGCCAGGCCAATCGGCTCGTCGAAGAGATACCATTCCTCGCCGCTCAGCGCGGGCACCTCCTGAAAGGTGCCGTTGACGAAGTGGACGGCAGGGAGCGAGATTTCGTCCAGAATGGTCTGGATCGAATAGGACCAGTCGAGCGCATCCCCCTTGTCCTGGGTCGCCCCGTTGAAGATCCGCACGCTTTCCACCGTGTCCAACTGCTCGGCCGCCAGCCCTGCCTGGACGTTGGCCACCCCCGGGCAAGAGCCCATGCCCAGCACCGCCGTCAGCCCCGCTTGCCGGAACGCCTCGATCCCACTCAAGTTGTTTGCGGGTGGTATGGAAGAGCCCCCCCAGGTCTACATAGTGTGTCCCCGCCCTCAGGCAGGCTTCCATGATCGGCAGGTTCAAGTAGTACTGGACCGCATTGACTGCCACGGTGACGCCCTGCAAGGCGCGCAGCAGGCTGTCCGGCTGGTCGGGCATCCGCAGGACGTACCTCAACCTTGTCATTCGGCAAGGAGGCGGCGACACGAGTGGCCGCCCCCACGTCCAGGTCCGCCAGCACGAGGCGCGAGACGGCGGGGTTGGCGCGCCAAATCTTTGGCGATTTCCCGCCCGATGATGCCCGCCGCCCCAAGAATTGCTATATGCATTGCCTAGTTTCCAGGAGTAGGGTTGGAGAAGAGAGCGGGCGAAGGGGCACTGCCTGTTGCCCCTTCGCCCGGTTGTGCATAGGCCGAAGGCTAGGCTTCCAGCATCTCTAGAGCAGGGGCGGCCAGAAGGTAGTCCGGGATCTCCTGCATGATCGCTTCAAGCGCCTCCAGGGTGTAGGCAATATCCTCGTCAGAGTGCGAGGCCATCATGAACCAGGGCTCGCGCGCGTCCGGCTCCGGCAAGACGCCGCGCTTGATAAGGTCCATCGCGATGCGCGTGTACAGATGGCGGTTCGTGAAGAAGTAGTCGCGGAACTCGTTGACCGGACGATCGGTCAGCAGCAGCCCCCACATCTGGGGGGGGCCAGACAGGTGGTGCGCGACGCCAAAGCGAGTCAGGATAGCGCTGATCCCCTCGCTCAACTTGCGCCCCTGCTCGCCGATATGGCGCAGCACCGAGCCATCTTCCAGCAGTTCGAGCGTCTTGTCGGCGGCGGCCATGCCAACCACGTTGCCGTTATAGGTGCCACTGTGCGCGATGCGCCCCGGCCCAATCGCCTCCATGATCTCGGCTTTACCCCCGAAGGCCGCCACCGGGAACCCATTTGCCATAGCCTTGGCGTAGGTGGCAAGGTCGGGCTCAATCTGGTAATACGCTTGCGCGCCCCCCGGCGCGATGCGAAAACCTGTCTTGACCTCGTCCAGAATGAAGACGATCCCGTTCTCATCGCAGATGCGGCGGACGAAGGCCAACCACTCCGGGCGCGCCTCGATGCTGGCGGCATTGCCCATCACAGGCTCGACGATGATGGCAGCCACGTTGTGCCCCTGCCGCTCGATGGCTTCTTCCAGGATTTCCTCATCATTGAAGGGCAGGGTGATGATCAGGTCGCGGGCGGCATGGGGCAGGCCGGAACTCATCTGGAAGGGGATGGGGTCGTAGCGATAGCCGAGCGCGGCAGGGTTGGAGCCTGCGGTGGACCAGAGCACGTAGTCGTGCATGCCGTGGTAATGTCCCTCAAACTTGATAATCTTCTCGCGCCCGGTCCAGCCCCGCGCCAGGCGGATGGCATGCATGGTCGCCTCGGTGCCACTGTTGCAAAAGCGCACCATCTCGACGCAGGGGCACAGATGCACCATGCGCTCGGCGACGCGCGTTTCCCAGGGGGTGCTGAGGGCGAAACTCGTGCCCCCACGAATGGCCTGGCTGACCGCCTCGCAAATCTCCTCATGCCCGTGGCCTATGATGACCGGCCCGAAGCCACCGCGAAAATCAATGTACTCGTTGCCGTCTACGTCCCAGATGCGGCTGCCCTTGCCGCGCTCGATAACAGGGGTCGCATCTTCGCCCCAATAGCGAAAATTGGACTGCACGCCCAACGGCGTCACCCGCGCCGCACGCCGCCAGGCCTCCACCTGCTTGGACAGGCCATGCCTCTGCCCCAGCGTGGCGGTCGAGGGCGCTTCCTTTTCGACCAACGAGAGATGGGGGACCGGCAACTTCGGGGTATGGAATTCTTCAGCAAACATCGTGTGCTCCTTGTGGGGAAAGGGCGGAGCGGGAAGCGCTACACATCAAGCAAGCGCATTGCGAAATAGCTCAGCCCTCGTGTTCGATAAAACTGAACGAGAGAATCGCATGATTTGGCTGGTCGCTCACCATCCGACACGCACAAGGAAGGGCCAATCTGTCAGCGAGAGGATGCCACACCGCAGCCACAGGGGCTCATATTTCAAGCGGAAAAACAGGGGAAACGATGAGGGGCGCAGGAAACGCCACGTTGGCAGGAAGGCGCGGCACAAGGGATGCCGCGTCTGTCTATCGGAGGCGTCCGGGTTCTTGCGGGAGCCGCGCGAGCCACTACGGCGGCGCGTGGCGCGCCGCCGCCGCGCCGCGCAGAGCGGCGGGTGGCCTGCATAGGAGGTACGCAGCGAAAAAGACGACATCAGAAAACAACTTGCCTGAAGGTGGATCGCTGTCTCTATGATACTCCTCTGAGTCGCGCTTGTCTAGGTCCTCTTTTTTTGTTTTCTGAAGGCGGTTGTGTAGTGACAGACAGGGTGGCAGTCGTTACCTCTTGCCGCCCCTCTTTATGAGGGAAGGTTCCCAGAGACGGTAAGGGCAACCAATGGTGACGAGCGAGGGAGGCAAACGTGATGTAACGACGAAGGGGAGAACGAAAAAGGGCGCGGATGAGGTGCCGCAAGCGGCAACCTCATTCGCGCCCCAGGGCACGATAGGGAAGGGAGCTCTAGTTGACGGAAGCGGCTGCCGGCTGCGCGACGGCGTTGCCATTGGACTCAGCGACCGCCTCATGGCTCGACGCGCGCACAAAGCCGCGCTCGATCAGATATTGGAGGATCCGCTTGGCATTTTCCTCAGGCGTGTAGAGGACCGTGTCCAGCGTGACCTCGGCGTGCTCGGGGAACTCGTAGGGGTCATCAATGCCCGTGAAGTCCTTGATCTCGCCTCGCCGCGCCTTGGCATAGAGCCCCTTGACGTCGCGATCCTCGCACACGTCAATCGGGGTATCCACGAACACCTCGACGAAGAAGTCGGTGCCTACCATGTTGCGCACATCGTTGCGCGTGGCGCGATAGGGGCTGACCGCTGCACAAATCACGGTGCCGCCGTGGCGCACGAGCTCGGACGCCACATAGCCAATCCGGCGAATATTCGTGTCGCGGTCTTCCTTACTGAAGCCCAGCCCCTGCGACAGGTGCGTGCGTACAACATCCCCGTCCAGCACGCTAACCTGGCGGCCATGCTCCAGCAGGAGCACGGTCAACACCTCAGCCGTGGTGGACTTGCCTGCCCCGCTCAGCCCTGTGAACCAGAGACATACCCCCTGGCGGTGGCGCGGCGGGTAGCTCTCGGCCAGAATCTCGGCAACCTCCGGACGGGTGAACCAATCCGGCAGGCGCTTGCCGCTGAACAGGTAGTCCTCGCGCACCTGCGTGCCCGAGATGGAAGCGATGCGGGTGTCGGTGGGAACCTTGGTCACCTCCTCGTAGCGCTCCTCCTCCGGCAGGTACACCAGTTCCTGGAAGGGGACAAACCCCATTCCCAACTCCTCAGCGTGCTGGTGCACCAACTCCTGCGCGTCGTAGGGACCATAGAAGGGCTTACCGTTGGAGTCCACGCCCGGGCTGGCATGGTCACGCCCGACAATCAGGAAGTTCGCACCAAAGTTGCGACGGATGACCGCGTGCCACAGGGCCTCGCGCGGGCCAGCCATGCGCATGGCAAGGGGCAGCAGCGACAGGAGGATGCGGTCCGGGTCGTAGTAGCGGCCCGCCAGTGCCTTGTAGGTCCGAACGCGCGTGAAATGGTCCACATCGCCCGGCTTGGTCAGGCCCACCACGGGATGGAGCAACAGCACGCCGTCCACGCTCTGCGCCGCCCGCTTGGTCAATTCTTCATGGACGCGGTGCAGGGGGTTGCGCGTCTGGAACGCCACCACATTGCTGTGGCCAAAGGCTTCCAGTTGGGCGCGCGTTTCGGCGGGCGTCGACCGCATTCCCTGGAAATCGTAGTGGCTCGGCAGTTGGAGCACCTGGAGGCGGCCGGAAATGTTGAGCTTGCCCCAGCGATGCATCTCCGCCACCAGGGGGTGACGCACATCAGTGGTCTCATACACCTTTTCCGCTTCCTCTTGCAGGTCCCAGGCGTAAGTCTCTTCGATCGTCATGACCGCCAGCAACTCATTCTTTGAATTGCGCAGGGCGATGTCCTGGCCCAGCTTGATCGTCTCCGAGGGCTCAACCGAGAGCGTAACGGGGATGGGGAAGAGATGACCGCTACTCAAGCGCATTTCTTCCAGGACACGGCGGTAATCCGCTTCGCCCATGAAGCGGTCCAGCGGCGAGAAGCCGCCCGTGGCAAGCAACTCCAGATCGCACACGGCACGCTCCGTGAGTTGCAGCGAAGGCAACGTGCTCGCGTAGGCTTTTAGTTGGTCGCGGTCCTCCTGAGAGACCAGCAGGTCCACCAGGGTGCCGCCATGCGGAGAAATAAGGGTAGTAGGAGTCATCATCTTTTCCATCTGTATGGATGTCAAGCTGCCAATCCACAAAGCGCGGAGTGAAAGGCTGCCTCAAAAAGGCAACAGCCCTAATTTTTAGGACTGTTTTGCTTTTTCGTCAAGTTTTGAGGAAAGGCGAGCGATATCGCAAGAAAAACAGAGCTTGTAAGGTAGAAAAGCGCGTCTCAGGCGAGCAACGTTGCCAGAATGGCTTTTTCTCTGCCAATCACCCTCACGCGATCCGCTCCCACCGCGGCCCGCGCGGCCGCCACATCTTTTAATCCGCTGCCCGTCGAGATCACCACCACGCGCTCTGTGGCATCAATCAGCCCATCGCGCAATGCCTGCCTGGCCCCTGCCCACGCCGCCGCCGCCGCCGGCTCCGCAAAGACCCCGCTATGTTGAGCCATCTCTGGAATAGCGGCGAGGATGGCTTCGTCCGCAACGCGCACGAACGCGCCGCCCGTCTCGCGCACGGCGCGCAGTGCCTTGTAGCCATCGCGCGGGAAATCGGCACTGATTGAATCAGCGCGCGTCGTGGCAACGATGCGCGGCAAGGGCAACATTTGCCCTTGTCCTTGCGCGGCTTCCCAGGCGCGGGTGCAGGCGTCGCTGCCCGTAGCCTGCACCCCGACGAGGCGCGGCATCTTCTCGATCCAGCCAAGGTGGTACAGGTCGGAGAACCCTTTGTGCACCCCCCCTATGATCGAGCCGTCGCCCACGCTGACCACCACGACATCGGGCGCGTGCCAGCCCAACTGCTCGCTGATCTCATAGGCTACGCTTTTCTTGCCCTCCGTCATCCACGGGTTGAAGCCCGTGTTGCGGCAGTACCACCCCTGGCTTTCTGTGGCAGCCAGGCAAAGCTCGAAGGCATCATCGTAGCTCCCCTCGACCAGGAAGACCTCCGCCCCGTAGACGAGCAACTGTGCGACCTTGGCCTCCGGCGCGCTCTGTGGCACGAAGATCACTGCCCGCAGCCCCACACTGGCCGCCATCCCCGCCAGGGCGGCCGCCGCGTTTCCGGTGCTGGCCGTGGTAACCGTGTCGTACCCCAACTCGCGGGCGCGCACCACCGCCATCGCCGACGCACGGTCTTTCAGGCTGGCCGTTGGGTTGCGCCCCTCATCCTTGATCCACAGGTCGCTAAACCCACCCTTCTCGCCCAGACGAACAGCATGGTACAGGGGGGTCCACCCCACTTCCAGGGGAGGAATCAGGTCGGGCATCCGCGACAGGGACCAGGGGCACGTAACGCCACATGCTCTGCCATCGGCTCTCCGCAATCTGCTCGCGGCTGATCAAGCGGCCCTAGTGCCGCGTAGTCGTAGCACAGATCCAGTGAGCCTACCGCCCCATGATTAGGGCAGACATAGGCCACCTCGTCCAGGGCATAGTCGGTCCCGCAGAGCAGGCAGTGGTAGTGGGTGGGGTGCATGGTATCTCGCTGGATCAAGCCGTTATCAGGGTTCCCGCCTCCCCGCGCAGGGCGCGCTCCAGGTTGGGCGGGTCGGTGATGATGGCGCGTTGGCCGCCGGCATCGAGGAAGCGCAGCACGGCCTCGATTTTGGGGCCCATCGAGCCAACGGGAAACTGCCCCTCGTCCAGGTAGCGCCGGGCTTCCGCGGCGGTCATCTTGTCTAGAAACTGCTGCTCCGGCTTGTTAAAGTTGATAGCCACCTTCTCCACGCCGGTAGAGATGACGAACAGGTCGGCCTGCATGGAAATGGCAAGCAGGGCCGATAGGCGATCCTTGTCAATCACGGCTGCTACGCCGCGCAGTTCGCCCTTGCTGTTGCGCACCACCGGGATGCCGCCGCCCCCGCCCGCAATGACGATCCACCCCTCCTTTACCGCAGCGGCGATGGCATCCTGCTCGACCACCTCACGCGGCTCTGGCGATGCGACGACGCGCCGCCAGCCGCGTCCCGCATCCTCAACCACCTGCCACCCCTCCGCCTCCATCATGCGCGCCTGCTCCTCCTCCAGGAAGGAGCCTATGGGCTTGGTCGGGCGTTGGAAGGCTGGGTCGTCACGATCTACCAGAACCTGGGTGACGATGGTGAAGGCGCGACGGTACAACCCCCTTCGCTTGAACTCATTGTTCAGCGCCTGCTGGAGCATGTAGCCGATGCTCCCCTGGGTGTCTGCCACAATCAGATCAAGGGGCGTGGTGTGAAGCTCATGAGAGGCAAGCTCGTTGCGCCGCAGGATGAAGCCCACCTGCGGCCCATTCCCATGCGTCACCAGCACGGTCCATCCGCCCTCGATCATGTTGGCGATGTGGGCGGCTGTCTCGCGCACAGCATCCCACTGAAAGCGCACCTCGCGGTGCGCCTTGTCAGTGATAAGAGAGTTGCCCCCGATGGCCACCACTGCAATCGAGTGGGACCGACTATTAAACGGCTCCGAAGGTGCTTCCATATAGGGATAAAGCCGCTTTCGTTGAAGAAGGGTGGTCGCTCACATCGTCAGCGCCATGACCGCCTTTTGCACATGGAGCCGATTTTCTGCCTCATCGTACACCCAGGAATTGGGTCCATCAATCACCTCGTCGGTGACCTCGATGTTGCGATCCGCGGGAAGGCAGTGCATGTAGCCACAATCGTCCTTTGCCAGGGCCATGCGCCGCGCGTCGGTGATCCAATCGGTGTACTGCCTGCCAACCTGCGCCGATTCCTCTTTGTCCTCGGTGGTGAGCCAGCAGCCCCAGCTCTTGGGGTAGACCACGTCGGCACCGCGGAAGCCTGCGTCAAAATCGTCCAGTTGCTCGAACGCGCCGCCGGAGCGGCGCGCGTTTTCCCGGGCCTGCTCCACGATGTCGCCCATCAGTTGGAACTCGGCGGGCGCGGTCAGCCGCACATTCATCCCGTAGCGGGTCATCAGCAGGATGAGCGATTGCGGCACGGAAAGCGGCTTCTGATAGCTAGAGGCGTAGGCATAAGAAACATTGATCGTCTTACCGCGCGGGTCCCCAAAGCGCTCCATGAGGGTCAACATGTCAGCCAGAATTTGGAAGGGATGGTAGACATCGCACTGCATGTTGAGCACCGGCACGCGGCTCGCCTCAGCCACCTCGCGGATATACTTGTTGCCATCCCCCCAATCGCACTGGCGGATGGCAATCCCGTCATAGTAGCGGCCCAAAATTTCGCCGATCTCTTTGGCCGTGTCGCCGTGTGAGATCTGCGTGGTGGTGCTCTCGATAAAGGCAGCATGCCCGCCAAGTTGGGCCATGCCAGCCTCGAAGGAGGCACGGGTACGCGTGCTGCTGAAGAAGAAGAGCATGGCGAGCGTCTTGTCGCGGAGGTAAGCGTGGGGTTTGCCAAGTGCCCTGGCCCGCTTTAATTCTTTTGCTACCTCGAAGATGGTGTCTAGCTCGCTCTTGCTCCACTCCTGGGTGGTAATCATGTCTTTGCCGCGCAGATATGTTTGCATTAGAAATTCCGTGGAAAAGTAAGATGGAGAGAGATGAATGGGGCTGGTCGGCTAAAGGGCGTCGCTCGCCGCGTGACGGCTAAAGCCGCCGCTCGATCGGGGCAACGTCATGCCACAGTCCTTCCAGCGTGGCGTCGGCCCGTGCCTGCAAGGCCCCCCGCACAAGGAAGGAAGCGAAGCCGTGGGCAGCGAGCGTCAGGCTCACGGTGGTGCCCCCGGGTGCAGGGTCCAGGCGCACGCTTTCCACAGTGGTGGGGATGAGCCATGAGGCGCTGTCCGACTTGAGTTCCCATACCAGCAGCCGACCTTCCGCCGTAGAAAGCACCTGCCCCAAACTGGTACGAGCGGCATTTCCGACCAGGCGCCCCAGCACACCGTCGCCGCCCCGCCTGAGCAGGCGAAAGGTGCTCCCCTGCTCCCAGGGGCTTCCATCAAGCCATCGGGCGGAGGAAATTGTCGGTTGCCAGTCGGGCCAACGCGCCAGATCCCGCCAGACGTTCCAGAGCGTCCCAGGGGCTATACGAATCAGCTTGGTTGCGGAGGCGGTTACGGGCATAGCAGCCTGCTCTTTCAGCGGAAGCTCATAGCATAGCGGAGAGTGTGCCCAACGTAAAGTTGATGGCGGATGCCCTCGTCAGGGGGTACACAGAAGGGCGACGAGCACGCTTTGGGGCAAACAAAAAGCGCCCTGCTGGGGAGCAGAGCGCTAAAAGATCAAAGTGTAAGCCTGAAACAACAGGCGCGCGGCAAGGGAAGGGGGGCGATGACCTACTTTCCCACCTCCCTGCGGAGGCAGTATCATCGGCGCAGGTGGGCTTAACTGCCGGGTTCGGGAAGGGACCGGGTGGGACCCCACCGCTGCAATCACCCCCCTTCCGCTGCCGCGCGCGGGCCGCGAAGGGGCTTGGTTTTGTTGTTGAACTGCTGAGAATGCGAGACAGAAGCGTCGTGCCAACCCAGGCTCGACGGGACGAAGCACTCGGGCGTTAGGACCGCTCGGCTGCGGAGGTTGCCCCCCTTGCACCTGCGGCCTATCCAACTGGTGGTCTGCCAGCGCCCTCTCTTCTTGCGAAGGGGTGATCTCGTCTTGTGGCCGGTTTCCCACTTAGATGCTTTCAGCGGTTATCCCTCCCCGACGTAGCTACCCGGCCATGCCGTTGGCACGACAACCGGTCCACCAGCGGTCGGTCCACCCCGGTCCTCTCGTACTAGGGGCAGCCCCACGCAAATCACCTACGCCCACAGCGGATAGAGACCGAACTGTCTCACGACGTTCTGAACCCAGCTCGCGTACCACTTTAATGGGCGAACAGCCCAACCCTTGGGACCGACTCCAGCCCCAGGATGTGACGAGCCGACATCGAGGTGCCGAGCCTGCGCGTCGATGTGAACTCTTGGCGCAGACTAGCCTGTTATCCCCGGGGTAGCTTTTATCCGGTAAGCCACGGCCCTTCCACTCGGTACCGTGGGATCACTAAGCCCTGCTTTCGCACCAGTTCGACTTGTTGGTCTCACTGTCAAGCACCCTTGCGCCTTTACGCTCTACGGCGGGTTTCCATGCCGCCTGAGGGTACCTTTGGGCGCCTCCGTTACTCTTTCGGAGGCGACCGCCCCAGTCAAACTGCCCACCTGTCACGGTCCCCCTGCCGGATTACGGTCAGGGGTTAGGGTCAAAGTATCGTCAGGGTGGTATTTCACCGTTGGCTCCACCGAGCCCGCAAGCCCAGTTTCACAGCCTCCCACCTATCCTACGCAGACCACACCCAGACACAATGACAAGCTGCAGTAAAGCTCCACGGGGTCTTTTTGTCCTGCTGCGGGTAGACGGCATCTTCACCGTCACTGCAATTTCACCGAGTCTCTGGTTGAGACAGTGCCCCACTCGTTACACCTTTCGTGCGGGTCGGAACTTACCCGACAAGGAATTTCGCTACCTTAGGACCGTTATAGTTACGGCCGCCGTTCACCGGGGCTTCGATTCAAAGCTTCGGCTTGCGCCTAACCTCTCCTCTTAACCTTCCGGCACTGGGCAGGTGTCAGCCCCTATACTTCCACTTCCGTGTTCGCAGAGACCTGTGTTTTTGGTAAACAGTCGGTAGGGCCCTTTCACTGCGGCCCCCAACCGCTCGGAGGGCATGCCTCGTCACGATCAAGGGCGATCCTTCTCCCGAAGTTACGGATCTATTTTGCCGAGTTCCTTAACCAGAGTTCGCTCGCGCGCCTTGGTATATTCTACCAGCCTACCTGTGTCGGTTTGCGGTACGGGCGACTGAGTCTCATCGCGTAGCAGCTTTTCTGGGCGGCGCCTCCCACCACTTCGGGCTATGCCCGCCATCACGCCTCGGCCTCCGGGAGCGGATTTGCCTACCCCCCTCAACGGCCTACACGCTTGGCACCTCAATCCAATAAGAGGCTGGTGTTGCGCACCGCGTCCCTGCTTAGCTCCTCTCAGCCGGTACAGGAATATTGACCTGTTGTCCATCGCCTACGACTCGCGTCCTCGGCTTAGGCCCGACTTACCCGACGGGGACGACCCTTCCGTCGGAACCCTTAGGCTTGCGGCGTCTATGATTCGCACATAGATACGTTACTCATGCCAGCATTCTCGCTTCCCACGCCTCCACCGGCCCTCGCGGGTCCGGCTTCCCTGACGTGGCAACGCTCCCCTACCACAGGCCCGAAGACCTGTCCAACGCTTCGGTGGTATGCTTAGCCCCGGTACATTGTCGGCGCAGCAGCACTCGACCAGTGAGCTATTACGCACTCTTTCAAGGATGGCTGCTTCTAAGCCAACCTCCTGGCTGTCTGGGTGCTCCCACTTCCTTGCCCACTGAGCATACGCTTGGGGACCTTAGCGGTTGGTCTGGGTTGTTTCCCTTTCGAGTGTGCATGTCATCACCCACACTCCAACTCCCGCCCGACAGATGATGGTATTCGCAGTTTGACGGAGATTGGTACCCCTTGCGGAGCCCGCACCCCACCAGTGCTCTACCTCCACCATCCCTGGACGAGGCTCGCCCTACAGCGATTTCGGGGAGAACCAGCTATCGCCGAGTTCGATTGAAATTTCTTCGCTACCCACAACTCATCCGAACCATTTGCAACTGATACCGGTACGGGCCTCCACGTGCGGTTAGGCACGCTTCACCCTGATCATGGGTCGCTCACTCGGTTTCGGGTCTACGTCCTGCGATTTGTCGCCCTATTCAGACTTGCTTTCGCTGCGGCTGTGCGTGTATCTCGCTTCGCCTCACCACAGAACAGTAACTCGCTGGCTCATTCTCCAAAAGGCACGCCATGGTAGAGAGTGGCAAGCCACCCCACTACGCTGACGGTTGGTAAACACATGGTTTCAGGTACTTTGCACTCCCCTCACCGGGGTACTTTTCACCTTTCCCTCACGGTACTAGTTCACTATCGGTCAAACCGGATATTGAGCCTTGGGAGGTGGACCTCCCAGCTTCCCAGCGGATTAGCGTGCCCGCTGGTACTCAGGTGGTGTGACGGAGGTGGGTCGGCTTTCGTCTACGGGACTCTCACCCGCTATGGTCACGCGTTCCAGACGTGTTCGACTAGCCGCTCACTTGGTAACTCCGTGGAAAGTCGGTCGCCTTTCCTACACACTCCTACAACCCCGCCCCCACAACGCCGACCAGCTTGGCATGGGTACGGTTTGGGCTGCTCCCCGTTCGCTCGCCACTACTAAGGGAATGATCTTTGTTCCTGCGGGTACTGAGATGTTTCAATTCCCCGCGTGCCCTTCCGCTGGCCTATGTGTTCAGCCAGGGATAACGGTGGGTCACACCGTTGGGTTACCCCATTCGGAAATCCGGGAGTCATAGCGCGTGTTGACCGCTCCTCCCGGCGTATCGCCGCCTGCCGCGTCCTTCTTCGGTCCGGTTTGCCTAGGCATCCACCATGTGCTTGTTCTAGCTTCGTGCGCTGCCTGAGTTCGCACGACGCTTCTTTCTCGCATTCTCTTCAGTTGGTAAGGTAGAAAAGCATCTGCCTTGTCGGCAGAAGAGTGACAGCAAGCGACGCGCGGCCCGGTTCGGCCGTTAGTAAGTCAGGAGACTAGGTCTCCCTAGAAAGGAGGTGATCCAGCCGCACCTTCCGGTACTGCTACCTTGTTACGACTTCGTCCCAGTCACCACTCCCACCCTCGGCAGGCGCCTCCCAGAGGTTAGCTACCCGACTTCAGGTGTTAGCGACTCCCATGACGTGACGGGCGGTGTGTACAAGGCCCGGGAACGCATTCACCGCACTGTGGCTGACGCGCGGTTACTAGCAACTCCGCCTTCATGGAGTCGAGTTGCAGACTCCAATCCGAACTACGACGCGCTTTGTGGATTCGCGCCCCCTCGCGGGGTGGCTGCCCATTGTACGCGCCATTGTAGCGTGTGTGTCGCCCTGGACATAAGGGCCATGCTGACTTGACGTCATCCCCACCTTCCTCCCGATTGGTACCGGGCAGTCGTCGGTGACATGTAAAACACCGACCAGGGGTTGCGCTCGTTGCGGGACTTAACCCAACATCTCACGACACGAGCTGACGACAGCCATGCAGCACCTGTGCTGGCTCCCTTGCGGGTCGGTCGGGTTTCCCTCCCCTACTACCAGCATGTCAAGCCCAGGTAAGGTTCTTCGCGTCGCATCGAATTAAACCACACGCTCCGCTGCTTGTGCGGGCCCCCGTCAATTCCTTTGAGTTTTAGCCTTGCGGCCGTACTCCCCAGGCGGTGTGCTTACGCGTTAGCTGCGCCGCGCAGCCACTCAAGGCCACACAGCTAGCACACATCGTTTACAGCGTGGACTACCAGGGTATCTAATCCTGTTCGCTCCCCACGCTTTCGTCCCTCAGTGTCAATCATGGCCTAGCCAGTTGCCTGCGCCTTAGGCGTTCCTCCCGATCTCTACGCATTCCACCACTACACCGGGAATTCCACCGACCTCGACCTGATTCCAGAACGACCGTTTCCCGTGCACTCGCCTAGTTGAGCCAGGCATTGTCACACCAGACAAATCGTCCCACCTACGGACCCTTTACGCCCAGTCACTCCGGATAACGTTCGCCACCTACGTATTACCGCGGCTGCTGGCACGTAGTTAGCCGTGACTGATTCGTGTGGTACGCTCCTTGCTGCTCCCACACAAAAGAAGTTTACACCCCGAAAGGCGTCATCCTTCACGCGGCATTGCTGGGTCAGGGTTGCCCCCATTGCCCAAGATTCCTCACTGCTGCCTCCCGTAGGAGTGGGGACCGTGTCTCAGTTCCCCTGTGGCTGACCACCCTCTCAGGTCAGCTACCCGTCATCGGCTTGGTGAGCCGTTACCCCACCAACTACCTGATAGGCCGCAGGCCCCTCCGCGAGCACATTAAGCTTTGCTTAGCGCGTGATGCACCAAGCTCATGCGGTATTAGCCCTCGTTTCCGAGGGTTATCCCCCACTCGCGGGCAGGTCACCTACGTGTTACGCACCCGTTCGCCACTCACGTCCGAAGACGTGCGTTCGACTTGCATGTGTTAAGCATGCCGCCAACGTTCATCCTGAGCCAGGATCAAACTCTCCGTGAAAAAGCTCGACCGCAGCCGAGACTTGATTCGACGTGTTACCGTTTTTGAGCGTTGCTTGCTATCACTCTTCTGTTGGCAAGGTTCGGCTGCGTTCCCGCAGCGAAGGAAGAGTGTAGCACTCTTTCCCCGTTTGTCAACTCCCGCCCGCTCGCTGGCATCCGTTTGGGAATGCGCGCCGCCTGGCGTGGGGCGACAAAAAAACCGCTGCGCGGCGCCTGCCGCCAGTCGGTTTTAACTTTCTCTGCTTGTCTGATCTGCCCAGCCACTGGCTGCACGAGACCCGCTTCCTGCCCGCACCCCGCGCCTCGCTTGCGAGCGCGCTGCGTTCCGGGCTGAACGCTTGAAGAGGAGTATACTCAGCGGGTCCCACTTGTCAAATGCGAAAGCTGCGGGAAACGTTTTGCCAGCGGCAGGGTCACGCCAAGCCGAACGTGACCCACACCACGCCTACCCCCACCTCAACGTCCAAGCAAACGCGCCCACGCCAGCAGCAAAAGGCATAACTGAGCTGCCCAACAAAGCCACCCTGGCGCCCGCTTGCTCGCACACCTTATTACCCCAACTCTCTCTAACTAGCCGACTTTTGAGCGCTTGGCTTGCTTCTGGCGCATATCGGTGTCTATGATCTTTTTACGCAGCCGGATGCCCTTGGGGGTCACCTCCACCAGTTCATCCTCGGCTATGTACTCCATCGCCTCATCCAGGCTCATCTCGATGGGCGGGGTGAGGCGCACCGCGTCCTCAGCGCCCGAGGCACGATGGTTGGTGACATGCTTCTTCTTTGTGACGTTGATCGCCAGGTCGCCGGGACGGCTGTGACGACCAATGATCATCCCCTCGTACACCTCGGTGCCGGGGCCTATAAACAAGGCGCCTCGCATTTGGGCATTGTCCAGGGCATAAGAGGTACTGATGCCCAGCTCCAGATTGACCAGCGAGCCGACCTCGCGCGTTTCCATCTCACCTGCAAACGGCTCGTGGCCGAAGAAGATGGAGTGCAGGATGCCTGTGCCGCGCGTGGCGGTCAAGAACTCTGAGCGAAAGCCAAGCAAGCCCCGCGTCGGCACCAGATAAGTCACGTGGTTGGAGCCATCCTCCCCAACGCGCATATTGGTCATCCGACCCCGCCGCTTGCCCAGCATCTCGATCACGACGCCGGCATGCTCCTCGGCCACCTCAACCTCGACCTCCTCCACGGGCTCGTGCAGCTGCCCCTCGATCTCCTTCATAATCACTTCGGGCTTGCCTACCGCCAGTTCGTAGCCCTCGCGGCGCATGGTCTCGATCAAGATAGCCAGGTGAAGCTCGCCGCGCCCCGAAACGGTCCAGGTGTCCGCGCGCTCGGTGTTTTCCACGCGCATGGCCACGTTGCGCTCCAGTTCGCGGAACAGGCGATCCCGCAGGGCGCGGCTGGTGACAAAGTCCCCCTCGCGCCCAGCAAAGGGGCTCGTATTGACTGTCACGGCCATGCGCACGGTTGGTTCTTCCACCTCGATGGGCTTCAAGGGGATAGGATAGGCGGGGTCCGCGATGGTGTCACCAATGTTGACATCCATCAGGCCCGTGAGGGCAACAATCTCCCCTGCCGACACCTCTTCCACTGCCAGCCGACCCAACCCATCAAAGGTAAACAGCTCGTTGATGCGCCCAGTCCGAGGCTCGCGGTGCGGGTGCACCACGACGACGCGTTGGGCCTTGCTCAACGTGCCACTGCTCAACCGCCCGATTACGATGCCTCCCTTGTACGTCATCGTAGTCGAGGGTGGTCGCCATCAATTGCGGGGGCTCCTCTGGCCGTACCTCCGGAGCGGGCAACGCCAGAATCGCTTCAAAGAGCGGCGCTAGCGTATCCTCCATCATGGTGGGATCGGTGCCCGCTCGCCCCGCCTATCCGTCGGTATACACAATCTGGAACTCGGCCTGCTCATCCGTCGCGCCCAGGTCCACAAACGGATCGAAGGTGCGATCCACCACCCAGTCTGGGCGAGCGCTGGGTCGGTCCATCTTGTTGACAACCACGATGGCCTGCCGCCCAAGCTCCAATGCCTTGCGCAGCACAAAGCGGGTCTGCGGCATGGGGCCTTCTACCACATCCACCAGCAGCAGTACGCCATCCACCAGGTTGAGGACGCGCTCCACTTCGCCACCGAAGTCGGCATGGCCGGGGGTATCCACAATGTTGATCTTGACCCTGAGCCACATCACGGCGGTGTTCTTCGCCAGGATGGTAATGCCCCGCTCGCGCTCCAGGTCATTGGAGTCCATCACGCGCTCGCGCACCTGCTGGTTGTCACGAAACACGCGTGCCTGCCGAAGCATGGCGTCCACAGGGTTGTCTTCCCATGGTCCACATGCGCGATAATGGCGATGTTTCTTAAATCTGTTCGCTTCATAAGTCGTTATCGTTCCTTGCTCGCCCATCCACCCAGGGAGCCATTGCCACAAAAAACGGCCCTCGCAGGAGGACCGTGCTCGCTATCGCCTGTAATACTCTCATTATAGTCAATCTGCGTTTTGGGTAAAGTTTACGCGAAAAGCTGTGCTTTTGAACGCCGTGACCCCATGCCTTCCCCCGCCGCGCAACTCACTATCCGCCCACCCTCGGCCAGGTTAATAAGGACGCTCGTGTGCGGGGTCCGTCTCGTCGTAGAGCGTGAGAAAGCTGTCATAGCGGCTCTGCGCGATTTGCCCCTCTTCCACCGCCTGCTTGATAGCGCATTTGGGCTCGTGGTGGTGGGTGCAATCGGAAAACTTGCACTGGCCCAAAACAGGGCGGAAATCCGCGAAGTAATAGTCCAATTCCGCTGGCTCCATGTCCCAAAGACCAAAGCCGCGGACCCCCGGCGTATCGGCAACATACCCGCCACCGTCCAATGGGTGCAGGGTCGTGGTGGTCGTGGTGTGCTGGCCGTCACCACTAAAATACTCGCTGACCTTCCCCAACTCGCAACTTTAGCCCCGGCTTGATTGCGTTCAGTAGGGACGATTTGCCAACCCCCGACAGCCCGGCCACCACGTTCCAGTGCGTGCCCATCTGCTCTTGCAAGCTCTGGATGCCCTGACCTGTCTTGACACTGGTGGCCAGAACTGAATAGCCCAACTGATTTCTGTAAAGGTCGTAGATGGGCGCCACTTCTTCCTCGCTCCCCTTATCCACCTTGTTCACGACGATCAGTGGCACCAGCCCATAATACTCAGCATAGACAAGGTAGCGATCTACCAATTCTGGCCAGAAAGAAGGGCCGCCCACACTGGTCACGATGACGAGTTGGTCAACATTGGTCACGATGACATCTTGTAGGTGGCGGCGGAAGGGATCGGGCCGGCTGAGGATCATCTTGCGCGGCGCCACGGCTACGATCATGCCCCCCCCCCTCGGCGTAGCGCTCCACATGCACCCGATCGCCCGGCGCCACAACGGTGGTGTAGGTGCGAATGCCATCCTTGAGCGAGCCTTTGATGGTCCCGTCGAGCACCTCACCCGTGTCATCCATCTTGATATAGTGATGACCACTACGCATGTTCAGCACTGTCCCCAACGGATAGGACTCATAGGCAACGGGGTTGTATCCACCCCCAAGCTCGCCTTCCTCTTCTGCATCCACGCGGTCGCGCCAACGGGCTGCTGCCGAGCGAAGTTGCTCCTTGGAGCGATCCGTCTCGCCCGCGATGCGTTCTTGGACGGACTGATTCTCCCAACGCTTTTTCTTGGATTTCGCCATGCCTTCCGCTTCTCTCCTTGTTACCTCACGCCGTCTCGGCCAATAAAAAAAGAGCGAGGGTGCCTGGCTTCTCTCGGAAGTAAAATGATCCCGCCGTCCGCAGACGACCAGGGGGCTACCATCGGCGAGCCTGGATCGACTAGCGCCTGGGATCGGGGTGTCACCATCAGGTCCCAGGATGGCATGCGAGCCAGACCTACTCTAACTCGATGCGACACATTCATTTGTCTGGGTGAAGGAGCTATCCACAAGTGTCGCCTACGTACAAGACCACATCAACAAGGAAATGGCAAAGGGGGTTCAAGGGAATCCCTAGATCCGACACCTCTCAAGCGGACAGGTGGTCATGGATCTGTTAGCAGCAGACACGAATGAATGAGCAAGCGAAGCCTCCGTTGTAGGGATCCGGTAATAAGTACCCCTACTACCCGCCGATCCCTTCGCACCTACTTTATGCAAGCTATGCAAGAGTGGGTTAAAGGCAACAGAACCTCATGGCGGGTCCTAAAGAAAAGGGAGGCTTTTATGATTTCGCCTCGTGCAACGTTCGATCAACAACTGGTTGACCTGCGCAATCATTGCGGATGGGCAGCCTCACCAACGAGGCTCTGGACCTGGCTATCCGCGCCCTGGTGGAGCGCGATTCAGCCCTGGCCATCCGTGTTATCCTGGGGGATGCGGAGATCAATCGCTTGCGCTACGCCATTGAAGAACAAAGTTACCTGCTGCTTGCCACCCAGCAGCCAATGGCCCGCGACCTACGCCGCATCTCTTCGGCCATCGCCCTGGCCACCAACCTGGAACGTATGGCCGACCACGCAACGGGCATCGCCGTCCTGGCACGCCGTCTCAACATGGAGCCCCAGCTCAAACCGCTGGTAGACATTCCCCGCATGGCAGAGATAGGGCGCTCCATGTTGCACCAAGCATTGGATGCGTACCTGAACGACGATCCGGTGCTGGCGCGCGCGGTGGCGCAGGAAGATGCCAAGCTCAACTCCCTAACGAACAGGTGCTGCGAGAATTGCTGGCCTACATGATCGAGGGGCCTCGCAGCATTCGGCGCGGCACTTACCTGCTATGGATCGCGCACAATCTGGAGCGCTGGGGAGATCGCATCAAAAACATTTGCGAGCGCGTGGTCTATGTGGCGACGGGCCAACTGACAGACTTTGACGCGCATGCGAGTGACCAGGATAGACTGGACGAGCACGACGTGCTGATTGCCATGCTGGAAGACTATGAGCGTGAGCAGCACGACTAGCGCGACACCCTCCCCAAGAGTAGGGACCGATGCATGAGTCAACAATCTATCCTGCTCGTTGAAGACGATGAGACGTTACGTGAGGCGATTGCCTTTAACCTCCGCCGCGAGAACTACACTGTCCGAGAAGTGCCGGAGGGCATGGCGGCGCTGGCAGAAGCGCGCCGCGAGCCGCCGGACCTTATCATCCTTGACGTCATGCTGCCCGGCCTAGACGGTTTATCGGTCTGTCGCATCCTGCGCGCAGAGATGACGACCCCCATCATCCTGCTGACGGCGCGCACGGGTGAGGTGGACAAAATTGTGGGTCTGGAATCGGGCGCAGATGATTACGTCACCAAGCCCTTCAGCATGGGCGAGCTCCTGGCTCGCATCCGCGCGATGATGCGCCGCGCCGGACGACTGTCCAACTCCCTCGTTCTGGAGCGCGGCCCCCTTCGCCTCAACCTGGAGCGCCGCCGCGCTTTCAAGGGGGAGGAGGAGCTGACGCTGAGCCCGAAGGAGTTCGATCTGCTGGCCGAACTCATGCGCCACCCTGGCATCGCTCTGTCGCGCGACCTGCTGCTGGAGCGTGTGTGGGGCTACGACTTTCTCGGGGACTCTCGAACGGTAGACGTGCATGTACGCTGGCTGCGCGAGAAGGTTGAGCAGAATCCCTCGGCGCCCGTGTTGATCGAGACAGTTCGAGGCGTAGGCTACCGCCTGGAGATTTAGGCTCTTGGCCCTTGCGCTTCCTGTATGGTTGGGTACGCTCCTGCTCCTCGTCCTGCTGGGGGCACTGGGGCTTCTGGTTGTACGGTTGCGCCGCGAGCGGAATGAGCTGCGCCAGCAGCTCCGGCACGTGCTTCGGGCGGACGCAGGCAGGGCGGCAGCGCAGAACCTCGAGATTGGCTGGCTGCGGGCGCTTGCAAGCATGGTTCCCGTGCCGCTCCTCATCACTGACAGGTCGAAGCAGGTACTTTACGCCAACCCCGCAGCGGAAGAGATCTTCGGCCCTGTCGAGCCGGGCGAAGGCGCTATCAAGCGCCTTCGCAGCCACCTCCTTGAGTCCTTACTAGAGCGGGCCCTGTCAGACGGGCACAGTGAGCCGCAGTTTGTTGATCTGCTAGGCGAACGGCACATGCGCGCCGTCTCCCACGCCTGGGCTACCCCCGATGGGGCACCTGGCGGAGCCATCCTGCTGCTCGAAGATATGACCGAGCTCACCCGGCTCGTCCGCGCGCGCCGCGACATGGTGGCCAACCTGTCGCACGAGCTTCGCACGCCGCTGGCGAGCATGAAGCTGATGACCGACACCCTGCTTGGTCGAGCCTTCGAGCAGCCCGAGATGACCCATCGCTTTGCCATACGCCTGTCTACGGAAACCGATGCCCTGATCCGACTGGTAGAAGATCTGGCGGCACTGAGCCTGATCGAGAGCGGTCGGATGCCGCTTTGGCTGGAGCGAACCAACTTGCGCGAGCTCGTCGCGCAGCGTCTGCCACCGCCTGGCCCCCCAGGCAGAGCAGAAGCAGCTGAGCTTTCACCTAAACAGCCCCGAAACCGTCACTGTCGCGCTTGACGCGGAGAGGTTTGGGCAGGTGCTGACCAATCTGCTCGACAATGCCATTAAGTTCTCGCGCAAAGGGGGGGGGGTGCCGCTGTTACCATCCGTGCCACTGAGGAGGGAACCTCGCTGGCTATACGGGACGAGGGGATAGGCATCCCAGTCAAACACCTCGTATCTTTGAGCGCTTTTACAAGGGGGACCG
>CAVRLZ010000038.1:0-15675 GCA_963721895.1 uncultured Chloroflexia bacterium
CCCCCCAACGAAAAGGGGGACGGTTGCCCGCCCCCCTTCCCCTACCCATCCCCCCAAAGGGATGCTGCGCGACCTAGCGGCGGCGGCGCAAGCCGAGCGCGCCGAGCAAGCCCAGCAGTGCCGCCCCTAGTGCGCCCCAGGGGGCAGCGGGGGTCGCTTCCATTATAAGGGGGCTGATGGTGAGCGCCGTGGGCAGTTCCACAAGGGCGCTGACGGGGCCGTGCAGGGCGCTTTCGCCGGAAAGCTCCACCGCCTCCAGCCAGTAGAAGTAGGTCACGCCCGGCGCGGCGCTCTCGTCGAGCCACTCGTAGCTGGCGCCCTGGCCGCTGCCGGGGGCCTGCGCGGGGATCAGGTCGGGGTGGAGGCGCTCGCCCACCTGCGCGCCGTCGGTGCTGCGGCGCAGGTAGAAGCCCAGGGCGTTCACCTCGCTCACCGTTTCCCACGTCAGGGCGATGGCGTCGGGGGTGGCCAGGGCCTCGAAGCTGGCCAGATCCACCGCCAGGGGGGCGGCCATGTCCTGGTAGGTGAGGGTGATGCCGCTATCGTCCAGCGTGATCGTCCCGTCGGTCGGGTTGCCCGAGGGGGTGAAGGGCTGCCCCTGCGCGTCAAAGATGAGGGTGTCCTCCTCGTCGCCGCCGCCGTCCAGGGTCAGGTTGCCATTCTTTTGCAGGCTGCTGGCCGTGACGGTGAAGGTGTCCTCGCCGCTGCCGCCCGTCACGCTTTCGAC
Source organism: uncultured Chloroflexia bacterium (assembly GCA_963721895.1). Taxonomy (GTDB): domain Bacteria; phylum Chloroflexota; class Anaerolineae; order Ardenticatenales; family Ardenticatenaceae; genus CAVRLZ01. Next base: position 728 of record CAVRLZ010000038.1, read on the forward strand.
CTCCGTGCCCGAGTACTCGACGCTGTTGCCGTTGTTGTCCGTCACGGAGATGCTGCCGAGCGTGACATCCAGCGGCTCCGTCACCCCTGCGAAGCTCAGCGTGTCGCCCGTGTCGGTGCTGCCGCGCACGTGATCTTCCTCCACGCGGTCGTTGCCCCAATCATCGGCGAACCCGTACGTGTCGTTGCCAGAGCCGCCGCGCAGCAGGTCGTCGTCCGGCCCGCCGGTCAGCAGGTCGTCGCCCGCGCCGCCATCCAGCAGGTCCGCTCCGAAGCCGCCGAAGAGGCTGTCGGCGCCCTGCGCGCCCAGGAGTTGCTGCGGCGCGCTCGTGCTGCGCAGCGTGTTGGCCCCCGCGCCACCCGGCAGGATGGGGTGGTTCAGCCGGGCGCCGAACACCAGGTAGGCAGCTCCGGCGTCGGTCGCGTTCAGGTCGGCATAGTGGGCACCGATGAGCAGGTCATCGAAGCCATCGCCATCCACATCGCCCGCCCCACTCACCGATAAGCCAGCGATGTCGTAGTCCGCCGTGCCTTTCAGGACGAAGCCCTCACTACTGTCCAGCGACCCCAGTTCGACAGGGGCGCCGCTGCCCACGCTCGCCCCGCCAAAGACTACGTAGCCCGCGCCGGATTTCGCCCCGTTCGGGTCGGCATTCGGCGCCCCAACGAGCAGGTCGTCAAAGCCATCGCCATTCACATCCTCCACCCCACTCACCGACTGGCCAGCCCCATCGCCCCCCGCCCCGCCATTCAGTTGGAAGCCCGTACTGTCATTCAGCGACCCCAGGGCAACGGAACCGCCGCTGCCCACGGTCGCCCCGCCAAAGACCACATAGGCCACGCCGGAATAGGCCCCGTTCGGGTCGGCGTCTGGGGCGCCGACCAGCAGGTCGGCGAAGCTGTCCCCGTTCACATCGCCCGCCCCGCTCACCGCTAAGCCAACCAAATCGCCCGTTGCCGCACCCGTCAGGCGGAAGCCATCGCTGCTAGCTAGCGTAGCGAGCGCGAGGGTTCCGCCGCTGACCACCTCCGCCCTGCCAAAGATCACATACACCGTCCCGGAGTTGCTCCCGTTCGCGTCGGCAAAGGGGGCTCCCAGGAGCAGGTCGTCGAAGCCGTCCCCGTTCACATCGTCCGCCCCGCTCACCGAAAAGGCCGTATTATCGCCCGCCGCCGCGCCCGTCATGACAAAGCCATCGCTGCCATCCAGGTCGCTCAGTTCGACGGGGCCGCTGCTGCCCACCCCCGCCCCGCCAAACACCACGTAGGCCACTCCGATGTTGCTGTTAGGTACGTTCACATCGGCCCTTGAGGCACCGATGAGCAGGTCGGCAAAGCCGTCCCCATTCACATCGCCCGCCCCGCTCAGCGACCGGCCAGTGTAATCGTACTGCGCCGCGCCATTCATGACGAAGCCAGGGCTGCCATTCAGCGTGCCCAACTCACTCAACTCAATGGGGCCGTCGCTGCCCACGCCCGCTCCGCCAAAGACGACATACGCCGCGCCGTAATTGTACCCCTGCGGGCCGGCCCGTGGGGCGCCGATGAGCAGGTCATCGAAGCCGTCCCCGTTCACGTCGCCCACCCCGCTCACTGCATAACCAGCGTAATTCCCCCCCGCCACGCCCTTCAGGCGGAAGCCAGCCGTACCATTCAGCGACCCCAGTTCCACGCTACCAGCGAAGCCGCTCGCCTTACCAAAGATCACATAGGCCGCCCCAGAGTCGCCCCCGTTCGCGTCGGCACCGGGCGCGCCGATGAGCAGGTCGCCGAAGCCATCGCCGTTCACGTCGCCCGCGTTGCTCACCGCCTGGCCCGCCGTGATCGTTCGCCACCGCGCCCTTCAGGGCGAAGCCGTCTGGGCCAGTCAGCCCGCCCAGCGCCACCGCCACCGTATCGCCGCGGCCAAAGACAAGGTAGGCGGAGCCGGAGAAGCGCTGCTCGTTCGGGTCGGCCCATGGGGCGCTGACGAGCAGATCATCCGTGCCGTCCCCGTCCACATCCCCTGCTCCGCTCACCGCCCGCCCAGCATAGTCATAGGCCGCTGTGCCGTTCAAGACGAAGCCATTGTTGCCATCCAGCGACCCCAGGGCGACGGTGCCGCCGCTGCCCACGCTCGCCCCGCCGAACACCACGTACGCGCTTCCGGTGTCGGGTATCTCGTTGAACTGGCCTGCGTTGACCCCTGGCGCACCGATGATCAGGTCGGCGAAGCCGTCCCCGTTCACATCGCCCGCCCCGCTCACGGCGTAGCCGACGTAATGGCGGCGCGCCGTGCCGTCCAGGCGGAAGCCATTGTTGCCATTCAGGGCGCTGAGCGCGATCGCGCCAGTGCTGCCCACGCTCGCCCCGCCAAAGACCACATAGGCCGCGCCGTAGTCGGAGTCCCCGTTCACGTTGACCCCATAGGCGCCGATGATCAGGTCGTCGAAGCCATCGCCGTTCACATCGCCCGCCCCGCTCACCGAAAAGCCAGCCTGATCGTACGCCGCCACGCCCGTCAGGCGGAAGCCATCGCTGCCATTCAATGCGCCCAGGGCCACCGTGCCGCCGCTGCCCACCGTCGCCCCGCCAAAGACCAGATAGGCCACGCCGGAGGACCCGCCGTTCAGGTCGGCCCGCGGGGCACCGATGAGCAGGTCGTCGAAGCCATCGCCGTTCACATCGCCCGCCCCGCTCACCGCTAAGCCAGTGTAATCGCCCGTCGCGAGGCCTGCCAGGCGGAAGCCATTGCTGCCATTCAGGGCATCGAGTGCGACAGTGCCAGTGTTGCCCACGCTGGCCCCGCCAAAGATCAAGTACGCCGCGCCCGAAGTCGGTCCCGTTCGGGTCGGCAAAGGGGGCGCCGATGAGCAGGTCGGCGAAGCCGTCCCCGTTCACATCGCCCGCCCCGCTCACCGAAAAGCCAGCCCGATCGACCACCGCCACGCCCGTCAGGCGGAAGCCCGTGCTGCCGTTGAGCGACCCCAGGGCGATGGTGCCGCCACTGCCCACGCTCGCCCCGCCAAACACCACATACGCCGCGCCGGAGCGGTCCCCGTTCGGATCGGCAGAGGGGGCACCGATGAGCAGGTCGTCGAAGCCATCGCCGTTCACATCGCCCGCCCCGCTCACCGCCCTGCCAGCCTGATCGCTCCGCCGCCGCACCCGTCAGGCGGAAGCCCGTGCTGCCAGTCAGCGTGGTGAGATCGAGGTCGGCAGCGAAGCCACCCCCCTCGCCAAAGAGCACGTACACCGCGCCGACGTTGCTCTCATTCGTGTCGGCATAGGGGGCACTGACTATCAGGTCGGCGAAGCCATCCCCGTTCACATCGCCCGCCTCGCTTACCGCACGGCCCGCGAAATCGTACTCCGCCGCGCCGTCCAGGCGGGTGCCATCGCTGCCGTCCAGGTCACCTAGCTGGATGCTCGCCGGAAAGTTGCTGGTGCGCGCAAAGAGGGCGGGGGCCTGGCGCGCGGCCACCGCCGGCGGCAGGGGGGTCGCCTGGGCGGTGGAAACTAGGCGGAGGGGGGCAAAGGGCGCCAGGCCCAGCGCCAGCAGCAAGGTGCCGCTGCCCACGGCGCGAGCAAGGCGACGGGCGCGCGGCGTGCCGCGCAGGTGGCGCTTCCAGCGTACCAATCGTTTGGAAGAAGGGGGCACAGCAGGGGAGGGGGGCATGGGTCAGACTGGTTCCTTTCGTGCAGCAAAAATGGATTGAGATGTAGCCGGCCAAAGGGGGGTTACCAGCACGGCAACCGGAGGATGTGTAGAGGCTGCGATGGGGGAGGCAGGGTGTTGCATGGTAGCGCGATGTGTTCAGCGGGCTGGGATGATGAGTGCTAGGCAGAGCGATCGTCCTGCTTGCAAGGGGGATGACACCCTGCACGCTATCATATCAGTAGTTTGATAAGTGGCAAATACGGTCGGTGCGCGGCTGCTTGCAGCGGAATGGGGGGACGACGCCCGCCTAAAGGCGGAACTACGAACGGGGGGCGGGGCGTAGGGGCGGGGCCGGCGGCGCCGTGTTTGTAGTTCCGCCTTTAGGCGGAATGGGGTGCTTGTTGCTTACCAGGAAGGGGCGGGCGAGGCCGGCGCGAGGGGCGCGGGTGTGTGTGCCAGGGGGGTTCCGCGCTGGGCGGGGGTGGGCGGGCGAGGCCGGCGCGAGGGATGGTGCCCTGTTTGCCAGGGGGGTTCCGCGTGGGCGGGGGTGGGCGGGCGAGGCCGGCGCGAGGGGCGCGGGTGTGTGTGCCGGAGGGGTTCCGCGCCTGGCCCCGCCCCTACGCCGCGCCTGCCTGCCCCCTTGCGGAACCAACCCCGCCGGGGATTGAAATCCCCGGCTAGTGGAGCCAACCCCTCCGGGGTTGTACGACCTGCGGGGCATCGTGCCGTGTGTCCGGAGGACACGCTCGGCTAGCCCGCCGTTTGAACGGCGGGCGGCGCGGCCCAACGGGCGGGGTGGGGAAGCAAAGCGGCGTGGGGCATGGCGCGGCGCGGTTACAGGGCGCCGGCGGGTAGCGTTGCGTGCTCCGCGTCGGGGGCGGGGCGCTGCCGATGGCGGGCCATTGTCTGCGAGAGCAGGCGGTAGGAGGCGGAGCCCATGCACAGCAGGGTCACGGCCAGGCCGATCAGCGCGGCGACGATGAAGAGCAGCGCCAGGCCGCGATCTTTGCCGGTGCCGAACCAGGGGCCCAGCAGGGTTACGCCGGCGCCGGTGGTCATGAAGGGGATGAAGAAGAGCTCGGCGATGGGGCCAATCAGAAAGGCGGTGATGGGCGAGGCCGCCTGCTCCACGCTCTGCGCGAAGCCGAAGACGCGCCCCTGCCGCTCCAGCGGGATCATCTGCTGCAGGATGGTCTGCTCGGCGGCCTCGACTATGGGAATCAGGCAGAGGTAGAGGAACATGCCCAGCGACAGCAGCAGCACGGAGGAGCGCAGCGGGAAGATGAGCGAGATGACCCACATGGCAATGTTGGCCAGGAAGAGCGAGCGCAGCGGGTTCGCCCCCAGCCCCCGCCGCGCCACCACGATGCCGCCCGCGATGAAGCCCAGGCTCAGCACCCCCCACAGCGCGCCCCACACCTGCACCGACACCAGTTCCAGCCCGTAGGCGTCCATGAGGGCCATGAACACGCCCCCCAGAAAGTTGTTGAAGGCGTGAAAGCCTATCAGCGCGATCAGCCCCGGCACCGCCCGCACCGCCGCCACGGAGCCGCGCAGGTCCAGGCTGGGCGCCTCGCCCTGGGCATGGTGCGCGGCTGGCTCCGGAATGTGGAGGAGGAGGAGGTGGGCCAGCACGAGCGCCGTTAGCCCCAGGGCGATCCCCAGCATCCAGAGCACGCCCAGGTAGCCGATGACCAGCCCGCTGAAGATGGAGGCCCCCAGGAAGCCTACCCCGTTCACGGTGCCCACCATCCCGTTCGCCCGGTCGCGCACGCCTTCCGGCACCAGGATCGTCACCAGCGTGGACAGGGCGATGCCGCGCAGGTTGCCCGCCAGCGCCCCGCCCAGCGTCAGCACGATCAGCCCCCACAGCACGGGGCTGCCCGGCTCCGTGAAGCGCTCGCCCGGCGACAGGCGCAGCAGCAAACACGCGGCCCCATATAATAGAAGCGAGGCCCCGCTCGATAGGAGCATGACCGTCTTTTTGCGGTAGCGGTCCACGAGCGTGCCCAGCAAAAAGCCAGAGCCCGCCACCGTCACCAGGTAGATGCCGGCCATCACCGAGGTGACGGTTACCGAGCGCGTTTGCAGGTAGACCCAGAACGTCAGGGCGAACCAGACGAAGTTGTTGGTGACGGAGGCCACCATCGTATTGCCCAGCACGCCATAAAAGACCTTGCTCATCATCGCCCCCCTTTGAATGCACGCGGTTGCCGCCCACCCCCCCAGTATACCCCCTGCCTGCGACCCGCACGCGCACGACGCCGCCCAAAGGCGGGACTACGAGCCATCCCTCGTTTTGTAGTTCCGCCTTCAGGCGGAATGGGGGGCTAGGGCCCGCCTGAAGGGCTTGAGGGAATCGTTTGGCGCGGGAGGGGGCAGCAGAGAAAGTGCTCGGCCCAGGGGAGCGGCTTGGCCCAGAACGCGCTCAGGTCGGTGGCGTCGAGCGCGGGCGCAAAGAGGTAGCCCTGCCCGAGGGGGCAGCCGCGCGCGCGCAGGTAGTCCAGTTGCGCCTTGCTCTCGATCCCCTCGGCGATCATGTCCAGCTTCAGGCTGCGCGCCAGGGCGATCACGCTTTCGATCAGCGGCTCCACGTCCTCTGTCGTGCTCACCCGCTTCATGAAGAGGCGATCTACCTTGACGGAATCCACCGGCAACTGATCCAGCCGCGCCAGCGAGGAGTAGCCTGTGCCAAAATCGTCAATGGACACCTTGACCCCGTGCTGGCGCGCCGCGGTCAGGCGGGCCGCCGCTGCTGGGTGGGCCATGACCACCCCCTCGGTCAGCTCCAGGTGGAGCGACTCGGGGGCGAGGAGCGCGGCGGCGCGCCGCACCTGCTCCACCCACTCCGCGTGGGAAAAGGAGGGGCCCGACATGTTGACGCAGAGGACCAGCGAGCGCTGCGCCCGCTGCCACGCGGCCACCTGGCGGCTGGCCGTGCGGAGCACCCACGCATCCAGCGTTGCCATCAGCCCCGCTTCTTCGGCCACCGCCAAAAACTGATCCGGCGGGATCCAGCCGCGCGCGGGGTGCTGCCAGCGGACGAGGGCCTCCACCCCATACAGCTCGCCGGTGCGCAGCGAGACGATGGGCTGATAAAAGACGTGGAACTCGTCCTGCGCCAGGGCGCGCCGCAGGTCGGTTTCGAGCTGCAGGCGCGCCACCGCCTGGTCGTACATGTCGTGGTCGAAGAGGGACCAACGCATCTTGCCGGCCGCCTTGGCGTGGTAAAGCGCGCTGTCCGCCTCGCGCAGCAGCTCTTCCGGCTGCCGCACCTCCCCCTTGCCCCAGGTGATGCCGATGCACGCCGAGGTGAAGATTTCCGTGCCGGCCAGGTCGAAGGGTTTGGCCAGGGCATTCTGGATGCGCTCCGCGACGTAGACGGCATCGCGGAGCGAGCGGACCCTGGGCAGGAGGATGGTGAACTCGTCCCCGCCCAGGCGCGCCAGTTGGTCCTCCGGGCGAAGGCTGCCGCGCAGCCGATGGCCGACCGCCACCAGCAGTTCATCGCCCGCGCCGTGCCCCAGGCTGTCGTTGACTACTTTGAAGTGGTCCAGGTCCAGGAAGAGCACGGCGAAGGTGTAGCTCGGATCGCGGTGCTGCTGCAGCACGCTCTGGGCGAGCGCCTCCATGAAGGCTGTGCGATTGGGCAGGCCGGTCAGCGAGTCGTGGTGCGCGGCGCGGCGCAGCTCCGCCTCGTACTGCTTGCGCCCCATGATGTCCGTTTGGGAGCCGGCCACCTCCGTCACGGTGCCCTGCTCGTCCGCCACGCCCATGCCGCGCGCCTGCATCCAGCGATAGCGCCCGTCGCTGCAGCGAATCCGGTACTCGCTGACAAAGTGCGGCGTCAGGCCGGAAAGATGGACGTCCAACTCGGCGCGCACCCGCGGGCGATCTTCCTCGTGGATGAGGGCGAGCCAGGCATCAATGGTGGTGCCGATGTCCCCTTCCTGATAGCCGATCATCCGCACCCAGCGGGGCGAATAGTAGACCTCGCCGCTCAACAGGTTCCAATCCCACAGGCCATCGTTCGCGCCCTGCGCCGCCCGTTGGTAGCGGGCCTCCGCGGCCTGCGTGGTGCGCAGCAGCCCACGCAGGCGGCTGCTGTACTGCCAGAGCAGCAGGAGCGTCAGCCCCAGCGTGGCCACCAGGGCCGAGATGAGGAAGACTTTCTGGAAGAGCAGGCTCAGGGGGGTGGCCCGCTGGCTCTGGCCCGCCAGCAGGTAGATGGCCACCGTTGTCAGCCCCGCGGCCCAACTCAGGCGCAGGTGGGGGCGCGGGGTGACGTAGGGGAGCGCGAGCGAGACGGCCAGCAGCGGGATGAGCAGGAGCACGGCCATCATCCAGGGCTGCAGGTGCGCCACCGCCAGGGCCGCGCTGAACATGGCAATGGCTATCCAGTGTACCGCCGCGCTCAGGTGGTCGCGCCGCACGTTGCGCCAGGCCACCAGCAGCACCACGCTGCCCCCGAGCAGGACGAGGGCGGTGGCGCCGGTGGCCCTATCGTTGAAGCGGACAGCCGCCAGCAGCAGGGTGACCCCGAAAAAGCTGTTGAGCGGGATGATCCAGCGCAGGAACTGGTGGAGCCACGTGCGATTGGTAAGGGGTGGCATGGTCGTCATTTCATGATGGGGGCGCCTGTCAGGGATGGACCATCTGCGCCATGAGGTAACGCCCGGATGCATAGGACCAATCAAGGTTGCCGCGCATCCAGGCTTGTAACATTGCCACGTATCGGTCCATGTGGGGCTGCACCTCTTGCGACACGGGGGGCAAGTGCAACATGAGCTCCACAAAGGCGCGCACGGTGGCGTCGTGCAGCGCAGCCGCCCGCAGGAGGGCCTGCTGCAGGGGGATGGCTTGATGGTGCCGAAGCACCAGCACCAGGTTGTGCACGTCGCCCTGCTTCAACTCTTTGGCCAGCGAGACGATATCGTTGGCGAAGCAGACCGCGTTGACAGCGTGTCTTGTCAGGAGACGGGTGGTGGCGTGGTCGTGCACGTCCGGCGGGAGATAGAGCTTTTCGGTCACTTCAGCGAGGTCTACCAAGGTGTACAGCCCCCCTGTCAGCGGGCGCTTGTCGCGGTAGGTGTCAATGTCGGGGACTAGGCCATTCAGCCGGTTTCCCGCCTCCCAAACCGAGGCGGCGAAGGCATCTGCCACACTGCGCAAGAAGCGGGTCCACCATCGCTCGCTGGCCCGCCGAGCAATCCGCTCGCGCAGGTCGGCGAGGGCGATGGTCAGCGGAAGATCGCTGCGGCAGAGGGGCGCGCCGCCCAGCACGGCAAGCGAGCGGTGGTGCAGCGCCGCCAGGCGCTCCGGGTCGCGGCCCACGCCCTTCTCGTCGCACTGGTCGTCCTGCAGGAAGAGCCAGGTGCACCAGTCGGCCAGCAGCAGGAGGGCGTCCGGGGCGACGGAGGGGTAGGCGCGGGCGACGAGCCAGCCGACGCGCACGGCCTGCAGGCGATGGGCGATGGCTGCATCGCCCAGAAGGTTGTAGCGGGAAGCCCAGGTGAGCGTGTGCTGCCCCACCTCCTCCGCGTGGCGGTTGATGCGGGCGGGAAAGGGGCAGTACAGCTCCGGCAAGGTGAACGTTTCCATGATGGAGGCCTCGATGTGTGCTGTGTTGTATACGGGACAATGTTTGTTATCACAATAGCCCAAAGGGACCGTGCGTTTTCAACAAAAGGGGGCGCCGCCCGCACCATCGCCCGCGCGGGGGAGCGACAACGCGGCATCGGGCAGGGGGCGGTCGGGGGGCGGAGGGGCGTCAGACAAAGAAGCGCCCGTCCTCTGGATGGGGGGCGGGCGCTCGCTGGGTATGGGTGGTTTATAGGTTGATCTCCCTTGCTCTCAGAACAGGCGGCAGGCAGGGGAACGCAGGGCGCGCCACGCTGCCGAACACAAGGGGGATTCAGTTGGGAAGAGACTAACACAAAAGAGGGGGGTCCGGCAAGGAACGAAAGTCCCGAATGTTTACGCAAGCGCTGTCTGCCCTGGTATAACAACCATCCCCAAAGACGCAGCTTTTCGCGCCCCCCGCTTCCCCCTATCCTGCATCCACGCGCTGCCGCCCACACGCAGCGACCCGCCCTGCCAGCGCACGAACGCGGCTGGCAGGGCGCAGCGACCCTTGATTGCTCTGGTGCCCCATGCTCCCCCCCTGGCACGACTACCTCGTTCACCCCCAGGCGCCCTTCCACGCAGCGCTCAGCGCCGTGCTGGAGGCGCGGCGCTTTGGGGAGGCGGATGAGGCGGCGGGGCTGGTGGGGTATCAGTTCGACCCCGCGGGGTACATCCGTGATAGGCTGGGCTGGGTGCCCTGGGAGGGCACGGCGGGGGCGGCGGGTCAGGCAGAGGTGATGGAAGCGTACACGCTGGCGCTGCGCCAGCAGGTGGAACGGGCGGCATGGGAAGCGGGCGAGGTGGAAACCGCGGCGCTGCGGTGGTGGGCGCCGGGGATGATCATTAAGAATCGAATACGGATTGAAGCGGGTCACACGGTCGGCAAGACCAAGCTGGCGGCGGGGCTGGTCAATCATTTCTTTGATTGCTTCGTCCCCTCGATCATTTACACGTTCGCGCCGACCTGGGAGCAGATTCACGATCTTCTCTGGAAGGAGGTCAAGGCCGACCGTCGCGGGAAGGGGCTGCCAGGGCGCATCCTCGATCTGGCGCTGGTGCGCGGCGATAACCACTTTGCGAAGGGTCGGGCGACAAGTGACGCGGGCGGGCAAGGCACCGAGCGGGCGCAAGGGCAGCACGGCAAGTTCCTCATGTTCGTGCTCGATGAGGCAGAAGGCGTGGCGGATTTTGTGTACGATGCAGTTGATTCCATGGCCTCGGGTGGTGTGTCGGTGGTGCTGATGCTGGCGAACCCGAGGACGCGCCTGAGCCGCTTTCACAAGGTCAAGAGCTTGTCCACCGTACAGAGCTTCCGTATCTCGTGCATCAATCATCCGAACGTGGTGCTGGGGCGGGAAGTGGTGCCCGGCGCGGTGCGGCGGGAGTATGTTGAGCAGATGATCGAAGCGCACTGCGAGCCCGCGCCGGCCCATGATGCTGACCTGCAAACGTTCGAGGTGCCGTGGCTGCCCGGAACCATCCTGCAGCCGGACACTGAGTTTCTGTTCCGCGTGCTGGGGATCGCGCCGGCCAACATGGCTGACCGGACCCTGATTCCGCTGGGGCGCTATGAAGCGTCCGTCGGGCGCAGCGCCACGGATGACGAGGCTACCAGGTATGCGGCTCGGCTGGGCATTGATGCGGCAAGGGATGGGGCGGATTACGGCACGGGCTATGTCCGGCACGCGGGCGACGGTGCGACGCTATCGCCAATGGTATCACCAGAATACAAGTCAGTACGTGGGGGACACAAAAGCGCTCTGCAAGCAGCTCGCAGCAGCGGGTGCGAGCTGCGTCCATGTGCGGGTGGATGGTACGGGCGGGTGGGGCGCTGGGATTGTGGATGGGCTGCGAGACGATGCCGACCTGGCTGGGATGTTCCGAGAGTTCAAGGTGTTTGAAGTGGTGTTCGGCTGCCTCGGCCAACGATGACACGGCTTACGCTGATCTGGCGACTGAAATGTATGCGGAGACTGCGGAAAGTCTGCGGGGGCTGGCTGTCCATCGTCCGCCCGATGCACTGGAGGCTGACCTGACGGAGCGGGAATACAAGTGGGTGAACCTTAAAGGCCGCTCGGTGAAACGGTTGGTCGTCAAAGGATGAGTTCAAAAAGGCGTTTGGTCGGTCACCGGATGACGGTGACGGGTTTGTACTGGCGGCGGCGCCTGACCACCTGTTCCACGTGGCGGCGGTGGGCAAGTCTGTGAACATTTGGAAGCGTCGGTGAGGATGAGCAACGGCACCCACCCCACGCTTCGCAGCCTCCCAGGAGCTTACTGTTACCCACAAGCCTGGAAAAGCTTGTCAGCCAGGGAGAAAACCACCCTTGTCAAAAGCTGTGTCGCCGTCGGTCCCCTCTCGGGAGCTTACTATTACTACAACGAGACTTTGATTGATGCGGCTAAATCTGCTAGATGTTGAGCAAACAGCCACCATGAGCGGGACGATAAAAATGATTGAAACAGCCCCTTTAGTGGAGCTAGAAGCGGCGGATGTGGACGGTTTGGTCGCTGAGCTTGAAGCATACCGTGGCCTCTACCATGATCTACTGAAGCGTCGGGAGCAACGTGAGCAGTATGATGCGTACCTACACGGGTTGCTGTTGCCGCTGCCCAACAAAACGGTGGAGACGATGGTATTACACATGAATGGTGCGGACCCGAACGCCATACGGCGCGCCCAACACTTCATTAGTGAGGGGTGCTGGCCGGACCAAGCGATATTAGAGCGCCACTGGGGTGAGGTCGCCAAAGACCTAGGCGACCCGCAGGGCGTGCTGCTCATCGACGAGAGTGCCTTTCCCAAGCAGGGCGCGGAGTCGGTTGGGGTCAAAGCCCAATGGTGCGGGCAGCTTGGCAAAACGGCCAACTGCCAGGTAGGCGTGTTTGCCGCCTACGCCACGCAACACGGCTACACACTCCTTGACCGGCGACTCTACCTGCCGCGCGAGTGGGTCGAGGACGCCGCCTATGCGGAGCGCCGCGCGCGCTGTGGCGTGCCGGAGGAGGTCACCTTCCAGAGCAAACCCGACTTGGCGCTGGAGATGCTCGCCGCGATCCATGCGAGTGGGGCGTTGCCCTTTGGCTGGCTAGTGTGTGACGCAGGCTATGGGCGCAGTGGCGCCTTTCTGGATCAAGTCGCAGCCTACACGACTTACTTCGCCGAAATTCCCGTTGACACGCATGTCTGGCAAGAGCGTCCTCAGACCGCCCTTCCGCCGTGGTCAGGTCAAGGGCGCAAACCAACGCACGAACAACTCCTGCCCGATGAACCGACGGCGCAGCAAGTGCGCGCCCTCGCCGCGGCATGGCCTGAGAACGCCTGGGCGCGCCACACGATCCACGAGGGCAGCAAAGGAGCGATTGTGGCCGACTTCGTGTGCCGCCGCGTGCTGACCGTGCGCGATGGCCTGCCCGGTCCCGCCGTCTGGCTGGTCGTGCGCCGTAACGTCGACTCCGGCGAGCTCAAGTACTACTTCAGTAATGCGGCCCCTGATACGCCCCTTGCGACCTTCGTGTGGCTGAGCGGCATGCGCTGGCCGGTGGAGCGTTGTTTCGAGGATGGCAAACAAGAAGTGGGGCTGGGTGACTACCAGGTGCGCAGTTGGACCGGCTGGCATCATCACATGACGTTGTGTATTCTGGCCCATTTCTTCCTGGTCCGCCTCCAGCACCGCTTGGGCGACAAGGCCCCTGCCCTCACGCTCCCGCAAGCTATCCTGTTATTAAAGTCCGTCCTACCCCAACCCGAGTTTGACCCCCAGCAGGCTCTCGACATTGTCAACTATTATCAGCAGCGCCATCATGCTGCGCGTCGCTCACACCGCAAACGTCGTCTCATACCCGACTCCTGACCGAAGTCTCGTTGTAGTACTATTACCCACATCTTTTGACAGGTGTCGTAGTCGTAATCCGTAGCTCTCCTCCGGGGAGGCTGCGAGCGAGGGGTGGGTTCCGTAGTTGCCGTTGGCCGTTGTCGTTAGTCGTTGCTGTTGGTCCTTGCCACGGAACCCCACCCCGGCGCTGCGCGCCACCCCTCCCGGGAGCTTACTATTACCCACATCTTTTTGGGAGGTGTCGTGGCCGGGATCCGCAGGTGCGCGCTTGGGAGGTCACCATTATTCATGAGAATCAGGTGGGTGGAAAAGGGCATAGGTTTGAGCGATGTCATGCAGGCGCTGCCAGCCGCGCCAGATGACGGTAACACCGGGCTCGCCATCGCGCTTGCGGCCCAAGAAGCCGCCGAGTTGGGCAATCCAGCGTACCGCCTGGTGTACAGTAGGGGGGGTGGTAGGCAGGCGGGTCGTCTTATGAATCGTGCCATACAGCGCCTGCCATTCCACGGCGCTCAGCACACTGGTACAGGGAGCATCGGGCTGGGCGCGCTGCACCAGCGTGAGCCAGTGTAGCCGCCAGGCAATAATGGCCATCAACGCCAGATACCGCTGCAGACGCGCCGCACTTTGCAGCCTACACTGCTCCACGGTGCAGCCTGATTTAAGAATCTTGTGATAAATCTCGATTTGCCAGCGCAGACAGTACCATTCGACCCGCTCCAGGGCCTGCTCGGGATTGGCTACCAGGCAGTTGGTCAGCAATTGCCAGCGCAGCGCTTCGACCCGGCAGGCGGCTCTTCCTCCACCAGCAACAGCGCACTCAGCGTGAGGGTGGGCGGTACTGTGACTTCTTGCGAGGCGGGACGCGCCGCCGGCACGCGCACGCGTACCGTCTGGTAGCGCACGCTCAGCGCTGCCACGCGGCTGGGTCGGCCCGCCTGGGCGGGCAGCGTCACCTCCAGCAGCGCGACCACCGGGCGCTCCGCTACCTGCGGCCACAGGGTGGCCGTGACCAGTGGCTCAGCCGCTGGCCAGCGTGATACGCTTGGCATAGGCCCGCACCACGATGCCTGTGCGCAGTCGCTCCGCCTCAGCCAACAGATCGTAGATGTCGCCTTCGCGGTCACAGATGGTGATCAACTCTACCCCAGGCGGGGTGGCCGCGACACTAGCGCGCAGGGCCTCAATCCACTTGAAGCTCTCTTTGGCTTCAATGGGCAGCTTTTTGGCCGCTGCCGCCGCTGGCTGAGCCTCGTGCTCGGCGCGCGCCCAGACCTGCTGGTCAAGTACGCCCAGCGGCACCCCTGCCTCACTCAGAATCAGGGTGCTGTGCATCATCAACCCGCGCAGGCGCGATTGCTTGGTATGGTTGAGCGGTCCTAACCCACTGGTCTGGGGATGGCTCGTGTAGTCCAGCGCGGTGCTGTCTTGCACCGCCAGCACGCGCGGGTAGGCCGCCATCCGCTGGCGCGTCTGCGCCGCATGCGGCGCGCGATCGGCCGCCGCGCTGAGCGCTTCGTTGGCAAAGAGGCGGTAGGTGGCTTTGCTATCCCGCCAGCCGTCAGCGGCTTGGTTGATCGAGGCCGTGGGCAGGGCGGCCAGTTTGGCAGCACTGTCGAGCAGGCGCCGCCGCAAGCGTTGATCCCCTACCTCCACCTCCGCCAGTTCGCTATACACCCACGAGGCGTCTGGCTCATCGGGCAGGGCAGCCGGCACGGGGGAAGTCAGCTCTGTCATGCGCGTAGCTATCTCCTTGTCTTTAGGCGGGCAGTCCCTTATCCTAGCACCTCCCAAAAAGATGTGGGTAATAGTAAGCTCCCGAGAGGGGAGCGACGACACCCACTGCTT